>NZ_SLYH01000063.1:0-1021 GCF_004343445.1 Rhizobium sp. PP-CC-3G-465 | reverse complement strand
CGGAAAACCAAAAGAAATCAGACATGAAATCGCCTCCTTGCTCAGGCGATTGAATCACGTCGAAATGTGCAAGGAAACCCAATTATTGGGTCCGGACCCTAAGCCCGCTGATATAATGGCCGTCTAAAATCGGCGGCAAGAAGTAATGAGATCTGTGCGCGGGTGTCTTTACTGGCTTATTGATCTGTGAGTCTTTCAATCTGAACAATGGATTTGGGGATGCGATGTCACGTAGGCGCATTGGTCAGGGAAAGTTCGGATTTACCGTTGATCGTAGCCAGCATTCGTCTTTGAACGAGCTTGCTAAACTGATTGACTGGATGCCGATCGATCAAGCTCTTGGTGTGATTTCCTGCTCTGCGAAGGGCAAGCCTGCCTGGCCGCCAATGGCCCTGTTCAATGCGATGCTGCTGTCGATCTGGTACGACTTGTCGGACGTCAAGTTCACCGAGGCGCTGGACGACAGAGGATCGTTCCGGCGCTTCTGAGGGTTCTCGGCTTCAGAGCCGACACCTGAGCGAACGGCTTTCGTGCGTTTTCGAAAAGCCCTTGTGGCCCATGGCCTGGACAAGCCTCTGTTCGAGGGAATCACCAGCCAGCTCAAGGCCAAAGCGATCCGGGTCAAGACCGGCACACTTGTCGATGCGACAATCATCGCTTCGGCCAGCGAGGATGATGAGGAGGGCCGTTGGGTCAAGCATAAGGGCAAACCAGCGGTTCATGGCTTCAAGGCCCATGTCGGGGCAGACGCCGATACGGCGCTGGTCGAGGAAATCGCGGTGACACCCGCCAACGTTAATGACGGCAAGGCCGGCCCCGATGCTCTGCCTGACAATCCCGGCGACGTGTTTGCGGACAGTGCCTACCGGGGCAATCATTTCGGCGACGCGGTGCGCGCCAAGGGTATCCATCCGGCGAAGGCCGCGGAGCTTATGATTTAGGCTGGTCCGCCATGATGCGTTCGATCCTTTCCGGATCACATTGCTCGTCGATAAGGAACTGCCGCACACCTCCGTCCCAG
>NZ_SLYH01000062.1:0-1049 GCF_004343445.1 Rhizobium sp. PP-CC-3G-465 | reverse complement strand
CTAGAGCGCGTCCTGTTTAATCCGGGTCATATCCGGCAGCCCTGAAGTAGTTTGCACATTCGGCGGGAACGAAGAGCGGGACGAGGCTACCGACCGTGTCCCACAGCGCGTCGACCGTCCTTTCGGCCCGTGCTCGCAGCAGCGCCTTGAGCTTTGCGAAGGCGTTTTCGATGGGGTTGAAGTCTGGACTGTATGGCGGGAGGTAAAGCAGATTTGCGCCTGCTGTCTCGATTGCGTTGCGAATGCCGGCGGCCTTATGGGCAGGCAGATTGTCCATGATCACGACGTCGCCGGGATGGAGGGTGGGCACCAGCACCTGTTCGACATAGGCGAGAAAGACGATGCCGTTCATGGCGCCGTCGTAGACAAAGGGTGCCGTCATACCGGTCAGCCGAAGCGCTCCGGTGAAGGTCGTCGTCTTCCAATGACCATGCGGCACACCGGCCCGGCAGCGCTCACCACGCGGTGCTCTTCCACGCAGGCGGGCCAACTTTGTCGAGAGGCCGGTTTCGTCAATGAACACCAGCTTTGCCGGATCGAGATCGAGTTGGCCGTCGAACCAGTCTCGGCGACGCTTCAGGATGTCGGGGCGGTCCTGCTCCAGTGCATGTGCGGACTTTTTTTGAACGTCCAGCCCCGACGGCAGAGCCAGGCGCTCAAGGCGCTGCGGCTGATCCGCACTGACTGCTCGCCCACGAGCCGTTCCACCATCTCGTTCAACGTAATGTCCTTGCGCTCCTCAATCAGCCCGACGATGAAGACTTCATGCCCATCAAGGCTGGAACTCCGGCGGCGACCCTGCGGTCGCGGTGCCAGTTCACCCATCTTGGCCCGCGCAATCCAGCGGATCGCGCTCGATACACCGACCCCGAACCGTGCTGCCGCCTGCCGCGCCGACATGCCTTCATCCGATGCCCTCACGACCCGCGACCGAAGATCGCCACTCAATGCCTTGCCCATTCTCCACCTCCGTGCAGGTCGATGTTGAATCAGAATGGTCTGCAGCAGTCACCTCACAATCGATTCATCGATCACAGGACGCGCTCTAG
>NZ_SLYH01000061.1:0-1059 GCF_004343445.1 Rhizobium sp. PP-CC-3G-465 | reverse complement strand
GTGCCGTCCGCTATACCGGACCCTGATAGTAACTCAACGACACGTCCCCAATCGTGAGCTACCATTCCACCTGACATTCTAAGGGCTCCTTTGTGATATTGACAAGGCCGTCGGCGGAACGAATTTTCCATGCTTGCGTTGTTGGCGGTTACCAATCCAAGGAGGGCATCATGAGTGCCGATGACGAACAGAAGCGCGAGAGGGCCTATCGCATATGGGAAGATGAAGGGCGGCCCGAAGGCCGTCACGACGATCACTGGAAACGGGCAGGCGAACGGGCGTTGGCCGACCAGGTATCCGAGGACGTTACTAAGACAAACCAGGAGGCCGATCAGGATTTCGCGGAGGTGATTACGGCACGAAGTCGCCCGCGGATATCAAGCTGCCGTCGACGATCAGCCCCGACTGAGCCAACACGGCGGATTTACCGTACGTACATCCCCTGAGGGCACATGTCCACCCGGAAGCATGCGCGTTTTGATTCCGAGCGGTCGGCGCATCATCTCGTCGTACCTCGAGAAAGACATCGAGTGAATATCGATCCCGGTCACGACAGAAAGGCCGCTGTGGCACGCCGGGCTGAACGGAACTAACCTGACATGCGATACTTACCTTTTCCGAGATCGCGGCGTGTCGACCGGACACGATGGAGATGGTGAACGCAGGAGTTTTTCCGGTTTCTGCCTGTGGCCAACGAAACGGCAGCCGAGCGCCCGACCCGTCCGCAGCGATCTGTCTTTATTAAAAAGGCATGACATGATCGATCCTCCAGTCCGTCCCGTTGGAGACCCGGAACGCCAGCAGGAACTCAAACTGGCGGTCGATTACACGGTCCAGTTGCTTGTCTAAGAGGCGCGTCTTGTCGGGTGGCAGCGGATGGAGTTTTTGACTGTGATGATGGACGCCGCCAACGACCGTCTATCGGCGATCGCGCCGGAAGCCGATATAGAGCAGGGGTAAGAGCTGATGCGGCACCCAATCTGAGGCGGCGTTATCGCGTTGTCCTCGCGAATATGAACGTTCGTACGACAATCAGCCTTGCACAGCGCATCTTCGAAA
>NZ_SLYH01000060.1:0-1160 GCF_004343445.1 Rhizobium sp. PP-CC-3G-465 | reverse complement strand
ATACCAACCCTCATTGATCAGAACCTATGAGCCCATTGCCGCTGACCGATGGACATGATCTTCCAAGGTCGGTCCTGCAGTGTTCGCCAAGCGTGGCAGCAGTGGTCGACGATATCCTCGTAGGATTTGAAGACTCGGTTCGAGAGCCAGTTTTCACGCATGAACTGCCAGATGTTTTCGACGGGATTGAGTTCGGGTGATTTCGGCGGCAGGGGTAGGATGGTGATGTTTTCGGGGACGGCCAAGTTGTTGGACATGTGCCATCCTGCCTGGTCCATGATCAGAATGGCGTGCCCATCGTCGGCGACGTTTCGAGAGATTTCGATCAGATGTTGGTTCATGGCATGGGTATCGCACCAAGGCATGACGAGAGCGGCGGCCTTGCCGTGTTTGGGGCAGATCGCGCCGAAGATATAGGCCGAGCGGGTTCGCTGGTCGTGCGGTGCGGATGGCCTTGATCCACGCTTGGCCCAGCGGCGGGTGATTTTGTTCTTCTGCCCAATACGCGCTTCGTCCTGAAACCAGATTTCGATCACCTTGCCCTTGGCGGGACCGACGGCGACCTCTGCCACTGCGGCGGGGAAGTTTTTTTAAACGCCTCGGCTGTCTCGGCATCCTGCGCATGATGTCTCGGGCGAGCCGAGAGTTTGCGGTAGCCCATCGAGCGCACTTCGCGGCCCAAAGTCTGCTCACTCACCGAGACACGGAATTCCTCCCAAAGCCACTGGGCCAGATCACACAAACGCCAGCGCACGACGCCGTCGAGATAGGGTGTAGGGCCTCGCTCAATGGCTTGCGCCAAGGCCGTGCGCTGATCTTCGTTCAACAGTGACGGCTTGCCCGGAGCCTTGCCGTTGATCAACCCATCGGGACCGCGCGCGTTGAACCGCACCACCCAGTCGCGCACGATCTGCACCGTGACGCTGCCGAGCCGCGCAGCATCAGCGCGAGAGCCGCCATCATAGATCGAAGCAAGCGCCAGGAGCCGCCGCGCCTGGTCCGCATCCTTTGTCTGTCGGGCCAGAATCCGCAGCCCGTCCCCGCGAAAGTCTGATCGCAAAGAAATTGCTGAACCCATCGCAAACCTCCTGTTTGCGCTACCGATTCAGATTCGTCGGCTTTTGGGAACCCCGAGAGTCAGCATCAATGGAGGTTGGTAT
>NZ_SLYH01000059.1:0-1337 GCF_004343445.1 Rhizobium sp. PP-CC-3G-465 | reverse complement strand
TTGGGGTTGCTCTGGAAATCGTGACCTCTGACGAGATTTGCGCCGACTATATCATGCGCCATCTCGCCGATGCCTCCCGGGGGACGGTCGCCGTTATCGACTACCTGCAAATCCTCGATCAACGGAGAAACAAACCCGAGCTTTCGAAGCAAATAGCCACCCTTCAACAATTTGCTCGAAAGACGGGAATTATTGTCGCCTTTATCTCCCAGATTGACCGTTCATACGATCCGGAGGCGAAGCCTTTGCCGGATATGCAGGACATACGCTTGCCCAACAAAGTAGATGTGGGGCTTTTCTCAAAAGCGTGCTTCTTGCATGAAGGTAAGGCGCAGTTTCGGGCTGTAGCCTGATTATGCTGGCCTACCGGGGCACAGTCCAAGTGCGCCGGTAGGCCGTCCCTTGTCGCGGCAATCCTGATTTTGCAACATACTGCCTGCAGAATCGTAGATTCCGTCGGGGTTTCTGCCACAAAGGAAACCAGCGTTAATCTGAGGGAAGGGAAACGACTTTTGTCGGAATCCATATGGATTGTTGTCTTGGGAACCGTCATCGCAGGTTTCGTTCAGGGATTATCTGGCTTTGCCTTCGGCCTTGTCGCAATGTCGTTCTGGGTCTGGGCTTTAGAACCACAACTCGCCGCCGTGCTTGTCGTCTTCGGTGCCCTGACAGGTCAAATCATCGGGATAGTTTCGGTTCGGAGAGGGTTCGCTCTACCGGTTCTCGCACCTTTTCTCTTGGGCGGAATTGTAGGTATCCCGGTTGGTGTCGCCATCCTACCGTCGCTCGATACATATCTTTTCAAGGCCATCCTCGGTTCGCTCTTGGCTCTTTGGTGCCCTATCATGCTGTTCTCACGTCAACTCCCTCCCGTTCGCTTCGGAGGAAGGGTTGCTGATGGTGTGGCCGGGTTGATCGGTGGAGTGATGGCAGGTTTGGGGGGATTTTCCGGTCCGATACCTACCCTCTGGACCACATTGCGGCAGATGGAAAAAGACGTCCAACGCAATGTTATCCAGAATTTCAATCTGGCGACACTCGCCTTTACGATGCTGACCTATGTGGCCACGGGGATTGTCACGACAAAAATGGTCCCGATGTTTGCGATCGTCGCACCGGCAATGCTGTTGCCAACACTGATGGGTGCTCGCCTCTACGTAGGCATTAGCGAAAGGACCTTTCGCCGAATTGTGCTCGGTCTACTGGCCTTATCGGGAGTGGCAATGATTGCGTCTGCGGTCCCGCACTTGGTCGCGCGACTTTGAACGGCTCGTTCGCGGAAATCCTAATTTTGCAGCGCTGCAAAAGTCGAATTAAGATATCGAGCAAATGTCGGG
>NZ_SLYH01000058.1:0-1375 GCF_004343445.1 Rhizobium sp. PP-CC-3G-465 | reverse complement strand
GGAGTGGTGTAGCTGGATTTCATAGCCATCGGTGATTTCCGGTAGGGTCGGGTTGCTTAGAACCAACCTGAAGGACTCCACCGATGACCGACGACATGATGAACCTGCGCTCACTCGTTGAGAAGAGCGCCGACGCCGATTTGCTGCGCGAGATGATCGGCTTTGCTGCCGAGAAACTGATGGCGCTGGAGGTTGGCACGAAGACTGGTGCGGGCTATGGCGAGAAGAATGGCTTTCGACTTGCCCAGCGCAACGGCTACCGCGACCGGGACTGGGAGACACGGGCGGGCACCGTCGAGCTGCGCATTCCCAAGCTTCGCACCGGCAGCTATTTCCCGAGCTTTCTTGAACCACGCCGGATGGCGGAGAAGGCTCTGACGGCGGTTATTCAGGAAGCCTATATCCAGGGCGTTTCGACCCGCTCGGTTGATGACCTCGTCAAGGCGATGGGCATGTCGGGCATTTCCAAGAGCCAGGTCTCCCGGCTGTGCGCCCCTTTCGGCAATGCAAGCATTGCCTGTCGGGCAGGGGGAGATCGACGAGAAGGTGAAGGCCTTTCTCGACCGGCCCATCGAGGGCGAATGGCCCTATCTCTGGATTGACGCGACCTACCTGAAGGTCCGGCGCGGCGGTCGCATCGTCTCTGTTGCAGTCATCATCGCCGTCGGCGTCAACACCGACGGTCGACGCGAAGTGCTCGGCATGGAAGTCGGCACGTCCGAAGCCGAGGCGATCTGGACGGAATTCCTGCGCAAGCTGACCAGGCGGGGTCTGCGTGGCGTGAAGCTCGTCGTCTCAGATGCGCATGAGGGCATCAAGGCCGCAGTATCGAAGGTGCTTTCCGCCACCTGGCAGCGCTGCAGGGTGCACTTCATGCGCAATGCATTGGCTCATGCGGGAAAGAGCGGCCGGCGCGTCGTCTCCGCCTTCATCGCCACGGCCTTCGCCCAGGACACAGCGGAGGCGGCAAGCGCCCAGTGGCGCAACGTCGCCGACCAGATCAGGCCGAAGGTGCCGAAGCTCGCCACCCTTATGGACAGCGCCGAGCAGGACGTGCTCGCCTACATGACCTTTCCCAAACAGCATTGGGCCAAGCTTCATTCGACCAACCCGATCGAGCGATTGAACGGTGAGATCAAGCGGCGGACAGAGGTCGTCGGCATCTTCCCCAACGACGACGCCATCGTCAGGCTCGTCGGCGCGCTGCTGCTCGAACAGAACGATGAATGGGCCGTCCAGCGATCTCGCTATATGACCCTTGAGACAATCGCTACGATGAGCGATGATCCACTCATCAGCCTGCCAGCAGCAAGCTGACACTCATCCGGCCCTCCGGGATGAGCCGTGGCCGTCTAAGCTACACCACTCCCTGGGA
>NZ_SLYH01000057.1:0-1421 GCF_004343445.1 Rhizobium sp. PP-CC-3G-465 | reverse complement strand
TAGCATTACAGTTGCGATTTTCCGATAGCTCTGAATCTATAGGTCTCCATGATTCGGAGGTCATGGATGGTGGGTGCATCAATCGAGACGACGTTGGAACTGTGGGCATCGTCGCTGCGAGACGTGAAGGCTCGTATGCGCGGGCTGTTTACGCAGGAGCGCGTTGCAGCTTCGGCGAACCGTTTCCTGGATGGCTTATTGGGGGACGAGCGCCGTAAGACGGGCTGGATGCGGGCTGAGGCGGCTGGTGATTCAGGCCCTTGGAAGCAACAAGCCATCCTGGGTCGCGGCCGGTGGGAAGCCGACGAACTCCGCGATATCGTGCGAGGGTATGTCATCGAGCACCTTGCCGCAGATGATGCGGTCCTTGTCATCGATGAGACCGGTTTTCTCAAGCAGGGTAAGACATCCTGCGGAGTTTCGCGTCAATACACAGGCTCAGTGGGCAAGATAACGAACTGCCAGATCGGTGTGTTCGCCGCCTATGTGTCAGCTCGCGGGCATGCCTTTATCGATCGAGCCCTCTACTTGCCCAAGAGTTGGACCAGCGACCCCGCGAGACTTGCGGTCGCTCATGTTCCTGAAGCTGTAACGTTCGCCACCAAGCCAGCCCTTGCCGTCGATATGATCGAGCGTGCGCTGGTCGCCAATGTGCCGTTTTCATGGGTGGCTGCGGATGCCGTGTATGGCGTCGGGGACGTCGAAGGAGCCCTGCGCCGCGCCTGCAAAGGGTATGTTTTGGGCGTTAAATCGGACCATCATTTCGGCTCTTGGTCGGGTAAGCCTGCGGTCGCAGGCACGGCCCAGGAGATCGCTCGCGATCTTGACCCAGATGCGTGGCAACGTCTGTCCGCCGGTGACGGTACCAAAGGCGCACGGCTTCATGACTGGGCCTATTGCGAACTGGCCGATCTCAACGCAGACGAATATAACGAGACGGAAACCGGGCTTTGGACCCGTGGGCTCCTTATTCGGCGCAACATCAGCGACGGTGATCTTGCATTCTTCACGACCTGGTGCCCAGCCGGAACAGGCATCCAAACGCTCGTTTCCGTCGAGGGCCATCGCTGGGCGATCGAAGACAGCTTCGAGACCGCCAAGAACGAACTCGGCCTCGATCACAACGAGACCCGCTCTTGGCATGGCTGGCATCGCCATGTCTCTCTCGTCATGCTCGCCTTCGCAATGATGGCTGTGATCCGATATCGCGCCAATGACGCGGCGCCCCAAAAAAGACCGCGGATGCCGACCATCAAGATCTGATCCGCTGGTCCATCCAGGAGGTCCGACGCATTACTAATAAGCTTGCCCAGAGGCGCATAAAGCCTGCCTATGTCATCGCATGGTCATGCTGGAGACGAGCGCATCAAGCTAACTCTCGACGCGCTCACTTGAAATCAAAATCGCAACTGTAATGCTAG
>NZ_SLYH01000056.1:0-1526 GCF_004343445.1 Rhizobium sp. PP-CC-3G-465 | reverse complement strand
GCCCGCAAGACTCGGTCCCGGCTTGCCCGCTAAGGCTTTGGCCGGATGGGACTTGCACCCACAAGCAGTTATCAGCTTGGCATGACGTACTCCCATGGAGTGGTGTAGCTGGACTTCATAGCCATCGGTGATTTCCGGTAGGGTCGGGTTGCTTAGAGCCAACCTGAAGGACACCACCGATGACCGACGATATGATGAACCTGCGCTCACTCGTTGAGAAGAGCGCCGACGCCGATTTGGCTCGCGTGAGATGATCGGCTTTGCTGCCGAGAAGCTGATGGCGCTGGAGGTCGGCACGAAGACCGGCGCGGGCTATGGCGAGAAGAATGGCTTCCGACTGGCCCAGCGCAACGGCTATCGCGACCGGGACTGGGAGACACGGGCGGGCACCGTCGAGTTGCGCATTCCCAAGCTGCGCACCGGGAGTTATTTCCCGAGCTTCCTTGAGCCGCGCCGCATGGCGGAGAAGGCTCTGACAGCGGTGATCCAGGAAGCCTATATCCAGGGCGTCTCGACGCGCTCCGTCGATGATCTCGTCAAAGCCATGGGCATGTCGGGCATCTCCAAGAGCCAGGTATCCCGGCTGTGCGAAGAGATCGACGACAAGGTGAAGGCCTTTCTTGACCGGCCCATCGAGGGAGAATGGCCCTATCTGTGGATCGATGCGACCTATCTGAAGGTCCGGCGCGGTGGCCGAATCGTCTCTGTCGCGGTCATCATCGCGGTGGGCGTCAACACCGACGGCCGACGCGAAGTGCTCGGCATGGAGATCGGCACGTCCGAGGCAGAGGCAATCTGGACTGAGTTTCTTCGCAAGCTGACCAGGCGGGGACTGCGCGGTGTCAAGCTCGCCGTCTCCGATGCGCATGAGGGCATCAAGTCTGCCGTGTCAAAGGTACTCTCTTCCACCTGGCAGCGCTGCCGGGTTCACTTCATGCGCAACGCGCTCGCCCATGCCGGAAAGAGCGGACGGCGCGTCGTGTCTGCCTTCATCGCCAGGGCCTTTGCTCAGGACACACCAGAGGCTGCAAGCACCCAATGGCGTAATGTCGCCGACCAGATCAGGCCGAAGGTGCCGAAACTCGCCACGCTGATGGATAGTGCCGAACAGGACGTGCTCGCCTACATGACCTTTCCCAAGGCGCACTGGGCCAAGCTTCATTCGACCAACCCGATCGAGCGCCTCAACGGCGAGATCAAGCGAAGGACAGAGGTGGTCGGTATCTTCCCTAACGACGATGCCATCGTCAGACTGGTCGGTGCATTGCTACTTGAACAGAACGATGAATGGGCCGTCCAGCGATCCCGCTACATGACACTTGAGACAATCGCCACAATGAGCGATGATCCGCTCATCAGCCTGCCAGCCGCAAGCTGAAACTCATCCGGCCCTCTGGGATGGGCCGTGGTCGGCTAAGCTACACCACGCCCTGGGAGTACGTCATGCCAAGCTGATAACTGCTTGTGGGTGCAAGTCCCATCCGGCCAAAGCCTTAGCGGGCAAGCCGGGACCGAGTCTTGCGGGC
>NZ_SLYH01000055.1:0-1620 GCF_004343445.1 Rhizobium sp. PP-CC-3G-465 | reverse complement strand
AACGGCGACCGTCCCCCGGGAGGCATCGGCGAGATGGCGCATGATATAGTCGGCGCAAATCTCGTCAGAGGTCACGATTTCCAGAGCAACCCCAAGGCCCGACGACTCGCCTTCTAGCGACCGGATACGCGCATGGGTTTCCTGCTTGGTATATTCGAGGGTGAAGAAGACACCTCGCCGGCCGTCACGGATGGCATCGAGCAGGAGCTGAAGCCCGAGCAGGGTCTTGCCATGACCGGGCCGCGCTCCCAGCAGGAGCATATCGCCATCAGAAAGCCGGGACAGCATTTCGCTTGCCGTCGCAGATGTTGCAACTCGGGCGGAAAGCAGGCTCCACCCCGCAAAACCTTCGTCGCGTGCTATGCGGTCCAACGCCGAATGCAGGGGGATTTTTTCATTCCGCGCCAACAATTTGGCTCGGCGCTTCAGTTGATAAATCGGAGCAGATAGCTTCATCAGGGAACGTCCATTCCGAGCAGAAAACGCAATCCCTCCTTATGCGGCGCTCGAACAGATGGCTCGATGATCTCAATACCCCGTATGAACGATACTTCCCCGATGGGAGGGAGGAGGCGCGGGCCAAGCCTGTCCCCTGAACATAGCTTGAGAACGGGTCATCAACAAGTTCCATCCACGGTCGGTGCTGTGCCGAACGCGAAAATCAGGCAGGCCGTCCGAAAACTCAGAATGAAATTTCCTACGTAGAATTTCCTTCCGGCATTCCGACTATTCAATATGATGCATTCTATAGACGGTGGCAGCAGGAGAAGCTGCTAGCATCATTTTCTAACGAAATTTTCCTGCCTTGAGTTTTCGGACGGTCTGCAGGATTTCCGCGACATAGAAGGACGCTACTTGGAGGAGAACGTGATCTGAATGCTTTCGCGGCCGCTTACGCGTTGCCACCATTCTGCAAGATTTGCCTTTTTGGAGAACATCTCCTGCCCCTCGGGAACCATAACGAAATAGTCGAGCATCGGTGCGACATGGAGATCGGCCAGCGTGAGACGATCCCCGGCGATCCAAGCGCCATCTCCCAAGAAATCTGAAAGAGTTTCCAGACAAATCGGGGCTTTCGCACGGGCTGTCGCCACACGAGCTGCGTCAGCCGGCTCGCCCTTCTCTGCCTTCGAGACAAGCTCAACATACATTCCCCATACGAGCTGAGGGTAATGTAGCCATCGGCAATGCTGATGATTTGATTCACACGAGCCCGTTTCTTCGGCTCCGAAGGCTGGAGCGATGCTCCCTCAAAAGCTTCATCGACATAGCGGGTAATGGCTCCCGTCTCATACAGGCGGAAACCCTCGTGCTCAAACGCTGGAATTTTCCCGAACGGCTGCCTCTCAAGATAGCTCCTTGCCACATTGTCCGGGGCAAAGATGTCGATAGGGATCAGATCATATTCGACACCTTTCTCGTGGAGAGCGAGGCGTGTGATGCGTACATAGACGCTATAGTCAGCGCCGAACAGCTGTGGCTTGCTCATTCAATCTTCGAAGGTGGATCTGTCGCAAAACTTCCACAGACTGTCTGAAAACCACGCGTATTCTCTTATGGCGAAAGCAGAGATATCGTGGATGCCGGAAGCGATGCGCATGGGAGTGTGATGATCTTGGA
>NZ_SLYH01000054.1:0-1902 GCF_004343445.1 Rhizobium sp. PP-CC-3G-465 | reverse complement strand
TGGGAGTACGTCATGCCAAGCTGATAACTGCTTGTGGGTGCAAGTCCCATCCGGCCAAAGCCTTAGCGGGCAAGCCGGGACCGAGTCTTGCGGGCGTCGCGGTAACGCGGGGTCTGAAGTGTAGACAGGAGCCATGCGGGGTGCGGGAATGAGCCTCGAAAGGTGGATGTTCACGGAGGCCGAGTGTGTTCCCTAAACACGAAGGCAACACGCGTATCGTCGTTATGCGAGATGATGCCGCTCCGTCGGGGTCGATGGCCGGATCACGTATGGAAGGCAGTTATCGGAACATGAGAGGCCCGACCGGGTCCGCCAGACTGGTCTCTGGTGGGGGGCAGCAACAAGGCACTGCCGGAGTTGTTGACCGAGCTGAGGTCGGGAGTCGGACTGGTTCATAGTACCAATGAAACCGTTGAAGGAAACGAAACGCGTGGAGGGAAGGGATCGGCCCGAGAGGATCTCGCAAGAGGAGGCCAGGGTCCGGACACAGAGCCGGGTTGTCCTGATGCCAAACCTCGAGCGGGTGAACGCGGCAGCCAGACAGGTTGCCCGAACTCGGTTCACTGCACTGCTGCATCACGTCGATCTGAATGCGCTTCATCGTGCATTCAGACGGCAAAAACGGCAGGCAAGCGCAGGCGTCGATGGGATGACTGTGGCGAAGTACGAAGAGAGGTTGGAGCAAAATCTTCACGATCTCTGCGAACGGGTCCACACGGGTCGCTACCGGCCACAGCCGGTGCGACGTGTTTACATTCCAAAAGCCGATGGCGGAAAACGGCCACTTGGAGTGCCGACCTTGGAGGATAAGATCGTCCAGGGCGCGGTCGCTGAAGTGCTTAGTGCCGTCTATGAGGCCGACTTTTGCGGGTTCTCCTATGGCTTCAGGCCAGGGCGCAACCCGCACATGGCACTGGATGCATTGCATACAGCGATCATGAGCCAGCGCATGAACTGGGTGCTCGATGCCGACATCCGCAGCTTCTTTGACTCGGTTGACCACGAGTGGCTGTTGCAGATGGTGGCGTACAGGATAGCCGATCCCCGTATCCTCCAGCTTATCAAGCTGTGGCTGCGGGCGGGAATCCTTGAGAGCGGCGAGACGTATGAGACTGACAAGGGTACCCCGCAAGGAGCTGGCATTAGTCCGCTCCTCGCCAACATCTTTCTGCACTACATCCTCGATCTGTGGGTTCATCAATGGCGTCGACGCTATGCACGCGGCCGAATTGTGATCGTGCGCTACGCCGACGACTTCGTTATGGGCTTCGAAAACAAGGATGATGCGCTGAATATGCTTCTGGCCCTCAAGGAGCGACTAGGCAGTTTTGGCCTAGCGCTCCACGAAGGCAAGACGCGGCTGATCGAGTTTGGCAGGTTCGCGGCTTTGACTCGGCAGCGGCGTGGCGAGCGAAAGCCCGAGACCTTCGCCTTCCTGGGCTTTATTCACTACTGTGGAGTGACCCGTGATGGCAGGTTTATCGTGAAGCACAAGACGGAAGGGAAACGCCTGACGCGAAAGCTGAAGGCGTTGCGCGAGGGAGCATGGCGGCACATGCACATGACGTTGGCTACCCAGCACAAGTGGCTTGCCGCTGTGCTGCGTGGACACTACGGCTACTACGGCAGGCCGCATAACTATCCCGCGCTCAACGGTTTCTACCAGCAAACACGCCGCATATGGTTCCGCTGCATGAGGCGGCGAAGTCAGAAAAGCCGGCGAATGGGTTGGTTGGAATTTGAAATCCTCACCGCACGCTTCGCGCTGCCAGTCCCACGTATTACTCGAACTTGGGCGCAGGCCAGGAGATGACGCGGGTTACTCTCGGGAAGAGCCGGGTGCGGGAAATCCGCCCGCCCGGATCTGTGAGGGCGAAGCCGAATGGCATAGCTACTCGACCA
>NZ_SLYH01000053.1:0-2145 GCF_004343445.1 Rhizobium sp. PP-CC-3G-465 | reverse complement strand
GCAGACTGTCTGAAAAGTAGTCGGGCTGGTGCCACTTCCAAGATACCACCATCTCTTCAGGCGAAACGGGTTCGTAAATTCTCGACGTAGGCACTCATGACAATCGCCTCGGCTGTTAGCGTACCCAAAAGATCGACCGCCTCTCTTCCGGATTCGACAAAGCCGTGCTTTTGATAAAAAGCCAGAGCTTGCGGGCTTGAACCTAGCACACGAATCTCGACCTTTTGCGCGTCTGTGATCGCCTTGGCGACGCCTTTCAGCAGCAGTGAACCGAGCCCTTTGCGTTGTTGTTGAGGATGGACATACATCCCCCACAAATAGGCGGTGTCCCCGCGCTCGATGATGACGGCGGTTCCGCTAATTTCGTCCTTTCTCACCATGCAATAGCCGCGCTCACCAGTTCCCGGCAACATCGACGCAACTCCGTTATCGTCAAGATCCTTCAGCATTTTGGAAAGCGCATCTGGGCCAAGGCTCAAGCCGTACGTCAGCGTCCATGAAGTGCGCCACAGCTTTTCCAGATCAGCACTGTCGTCGGGAGTGATCGGTCGGAAATAGTGGTGCATTGCTGTGTCGTGTCCTTCGCGGAAGGTAACAGGCTAGTCTGTCCTGGATTCTCAGGGATGGCCGTCCATGGTAGCTTACGTCATGGCACATCTTTCAGGAACAGATCGCGCGCAATTGCTGCTTCTGCCGGAAGCGGTGGACGATTACGTGGGGCCGGACAACCCGGTCCGCTTCATCGAGGCCTTCGTGGATGGCCTCGATCTTGTCGCCGCTGGCTTCGTGCGGGTTGCGGCGAACGAGACCGGTCGTCCGGGTTACGACCCGGTCGATCTTTTGAAGCTCTACGTCTACGGATACATCAACCGGGTACGATCCAGCCGGCGGCTGGAGGCGGAGGCCCATCGCAATATCGAGGTAATCTGGCTGCTGCGACACCTGAAGCCGGACTTCCGCACCATCGCCGATTTCCGCCGTGTGAACCGGTCAGCCTTCAGGCAGGTGTTCCGTGAGTTCGTCATCCTGTGCCGGCAGCTTGATCTATTCGGGCGAGAGCTTCTGGCGGTCGATGGCACGCGCATCAAGGCGGTGAACAACAGGGATCGCAACTTCACACGGGGAGCGTTGACTAAGTTCATCGACGAAGCCGACGAGAAACTGGCCGACTACATGAAACGACTCGATGAAGGCGATGCGCAAGAGGAGAAAGCCGGCGGCAATGGCAGCGGTTCCGACCGCGGCGATGGCAAACTCGCGCAAAAGATTGCGGCAATCAAAGGCAAGCGGGATCGCCACAAGGCGCTGCTGGATGAACTGGACAAGACCGGCGCGGACCAGATCTCGCTGACCGACCCAGATGCGAGAGCCATGGCCCGCATGACGAAGGTCGGCGTCGGCTACAACATCCAGCTCGCCGTTGATGTGAAGCACAAGCTGATCGCCGGGCAGGAGGTCTGCAATCGGGTACTGGATATGGGGCTTCTTGCGCCGACTGTCGAGGCGGCGATGGACACGCTCGGCGTCGACAGGATCGAGGCGGTGGCGGACCGGGGCTACTTCAAGATCGAGGATATAGAGTCTTGCGAGAAAGCCGGCATCACCGCCTATGTTCCCAAACCGATCCGCGGTCCGGCCGTGGCTCAAGGGTTCTTCTCCAAGGAGGAATTCCGCTACGATCCGGACAAGGACATTTACCTTTGCCCCGCAGACCAGCCGCTCTCACCCCGCCACTTTGGCAAGTCCCGCGACAATGTGAAGATCGACTACGTCAACCGCGACGCCTGCAAGGCGTGCAGCCTGCGCGAACGCTGCACCAAAAGCTTTCGCCGCGTGTCGCGCCTCGAGAACGAGGCTGTGCTCGACCGCATGGCGGCGCGTCTTGCCGCTCGGCCCGACATTCTGGACCGGCGGCGCGAAAGCGTCGAACATCCGTTCGGCACCATAAAACAATGGATGTATCAGGGCGCGTTCCTGATGCGCAGGCTGGAAAATGTCCGCGGAGAGTTCAGCCTGACGGCGCTCGCCTACAACATCAAAAGAGCCATCACCCTTGTCGGCGTTGCGGGTCTGATCACCGCCGTCAGGGCATGAAAAGGTGCCATTCTGTGCACTGTTGCAAAATACGGGTACAAAAGTGCTCAC
>NZ_SLYH01000052.1:0-2156 GCF_004343445.1 Rhizobium sp. PP-CC-3G-465 | reverse complement strand
CAGACTGTCTGAAAACCACGCGTATTCTCTTATGGCGAAAGCAGAGATATCGTGGATGCCGGAAGCGATGCGCATGGGAGTGTGATGATCTTGGAGTATAAGACAAACCCTCACCCTTCCTCTTCCGATTTGAATCCCCTCTGGTCCGCTGCATGGGGAGCGCCTGCGCCGGCATCGCTCGCTGAAATACTCTCACGCAGTCTCGGCCATATCGGTGTCTATGATGGCGATAGAATTATCGGGTTTGTTAATGTCGCTTGGGACGGTGGAACCCACGCGTTCATTCTCGATACATGCGTTCATCCCGACTACCGTAGGCTCGGTATCGCAACTCGTCTTGTCGAGGAGGCAATAGCACTGGCTCGACAAAAAGGTGCCGGTTGGCTTCATGTCGATTTTGAGCCTCACCTTGAGGCGTTTTATCGAAAATGTGGTTTCCGTCCGACGGCAGCGGGGTTGATCGCCCTTTAGGCAATTCATTTTGGGAACTGGTCAAGCTCCGTTGCGGATTCCAGAGAATAGGAGTCCGTGGTAATATTTTGGCATGGCACATCTTTCAGGAACAGATCGCGCGCAACTGCTGCTTCTGCCGGAAGCGGTTGACGATTACGTCGGCGCGGACAACCCGGTCCGCTTCATCGAGGCTTTCGTGGACGGCCTTGATCTTGCCGCCGCAGGCTTCGTGCGGGTGGCTGCGAAGGAGACCGGCCGTCCGGGTTATGATCCGGCCGATTTGCTGAAGTTGTACGTTTATGGCTACATCAACCGCGTACGATCCAGCCGGCGGCTGGAGGCAGAGACCCATCGCAATATCGAGGTCATCTGGCTGCTGCGGCACCTGAAGCCTGACTTCCGCACCATCGCCGATTTCCGCCGCGTGAACCGGTCGGCCTTCAAGCAGGTGTTCCGTGAGTTCGTCATCCTGTGCCGGCAGCTTGATCTATTCGGGCGAGAGCTTCTGGCGGTCGATGGCACGCGCATCAAGGCGGTGAACAACAAGGATCGCAACTTCACACGGGGAGCGTTGACGAAGTTCATCGACGAAGCCGACGAGAAACTGGCCGACTACATGAAACGGCTCGATGAAGGCGATGCACAAGAGGAGAAAGCCAGCAGCCATGGCGGCAGTTGCGGTCGCAGCGACGTCAAGCTCGCGGAAAAGATCGCGGCGATCAAAGGCAAGCGGGACCGTCACAAGGCGCTGTTGGATGAGTTGGATAAGACCGGCGAGGACCAGATCTCCCTGACCGACCCAGATGCTCGCGCCATGGCGCGCATGACCAAGGTCGGCGTCGGCTACAACATCCAACTCGCCGTTGATGTAAAGCACAAGCTGATCGCCGAGCAGGAGGTCTGCAACCAGGTGCTCGACATGGGGCTTCTCGTGCCGACGGTCGAGGCGGCGATGGACACGCTCGGCGTCGATAGGATCGAGGCGGTGGCGGACCGGGGCTACTTCAAGATCGAGGATATAGAGGCTTGCGAGAAAGCCGGCATCACCGCCTATGTTCCCAAGCCGATCCGTGGTCCGGCCGTGGCCGAGGGCTTCTTCTCCAAGGAGGAATTCCGCTATGATCCAGACAAGGATATTTACCTTTGCCCCGCAGACCAGGTGCTCTCACCCCGCCACTTTGGCAAGTCACGCGACAATGTGAAGATCGACTACGTCAACCGCGACGCCTGCAAAGCGTGCAGCCTGCGCGAACGCTGCACTAAAAGCTTCCGTCGTGTGTCGCGCCTTGAGAACGAGGCGGTGCTCGACCGCATGGCAGCCCGCCTCGTGGCCCGGCCTGACATACTTGACCGACGGCGCGAAAGCGTCGAGCACCCGTTCGGCACGATCAAGCAATGGATGTATCAGGGCGCGTTCCTGATGCGCAGGCTGGAAAACGTCCGCGGGGAGTTCAGCCTGACGGCGCTCGCCTACAACATCAAAAGGGCCATCACCCTTGTCGGCGTTGCAGGTCTGATTGCCGCTGTCAGAGCCTGAGATGTCGCTCAATGCAGTTTTTTGAACCACACAGGCGAGAACAGGCGCTCAATTCCGCCACCTCGGGACTTTTTGGCTGCGAAATCTGAAAAATCTCGTCGCCCATAGAGTTCCGGCATTGAACAGCGCAGGACTTCATTCCCCAAAAGAGTTTTTGGACGCTCTG
>NZ_SLYH01000051.1:0-2265 GCF_004343445.1 Rhizobium sp. PP-CC-3G-465 | reverse complement strand
GATCGGGGCCGGGAAGCTCGGGTCGGTGCGACGTGAAGTCGCCTGAATAATTGTTCGAAAGAGAAAGGAGAAGGCATGAGAAGAACCTGACGTTCCGTCGTCAGTAGCCTACCGGCACATGGGGGACTGGTAACGGTCCGGTGTGAAGCTGCTGGGACAATGCAGCCGGGCCTTCGGGCCATGCCGATGCCGTGAGGTGGAGGTATCTTCTGCGAGCATCAACGCGGATGGGGCGCTAGGCTGGGCGGTACGACCAACGTAAGTGAACTGCTGAGCTCGCCGTCAGCTTCAACAAGCCAAAGATGCTGGCAGGCTTAAACCAAAAGGTATGCGGTCGGATGCTTCCCGCGATCCTGGAAGCACACGGACAATGACCGCCGGCGAAAAGGCAGGGTCTAACCCGCTCCTGTTATTCAGGTGGAACACGGTAAGCCCGTATCCCCGCCCGGCAACGGGCAGGCCGACCGCGAGGAACGCTGTCGGGGATGCGGGTAGAGGATGTCGGAAAAAGCGAAGGCCGGGCTGTAATGGCGCGGATAGGGGTTACGGGTAACCAACATTATCCCACCTGAAAAGGGGCAGACTTCCGACTGGTCTCTGATTGCGAGAGAACAGGCAGAACCTTCACAGGAGGAAGAGCAAATGGCGGTCATGAAAATGACTGGTGCAGCCTCCCGCGGATCGGCGGACTGGAACCAGATTGATTGGTCCAAGGTCCGACATTCCGTGCGGCGGCTGCAAGTGCGTATCGCGAAGGCAGTTCGGGAACGTCGTTGGGGCAAGGCGAAAGCCCTGCAACGACTGCTGACCCACTCGTTCAGCGGCAAGGCAATGGCTGTAAAACGAGTAACGGAAAATAGAGGAAAGAGAACGCCCGGAGTGGACCGTATCATCTGGGACACACCCGGGAAATGCATCGGAGGATTATCGTCACTCAGGCGGCGGGGATACTCTCCGCTGCCACTGAGGCGGGTTCACATATTGAAGCCGAACGGCAAATTAAGGCCACTCGGCATACCCGCAATGCAGGACCGGGCGATGCAAGCATTGCACTTGCTTGCGCTTGAGCCTGTCGCGGAGACGACAGCAGACCTAAACTCGTACGGCTTCCGGCCATATCGGGCCACCCGCGATGCGGCCGAACAGTGCTTCACAGCGCTGGGCAATCGGCACACCGCAGGTTGGGTTTTAGATGCCGACATCTCCGGCTGTTTTGACGAGATCAGCAAGGACTGGATCATCACCAAAATCCCCATGGACAAGGTGGTACTCCGGAAATGGCTGGACTCCGGCTACATGCAAGATGGTGCGTGGTATGCGACGAAGGCAGGGACCCCGCAAGGCAGTCCAATCTCGCCAACGATCGCCAACATGGCCTTGGACGGAATGGAAGCGATGCTGCAAGCCCACTACGGCCCAAAGGATCGCAACTACCGGACCAAGGTTCACTTGATACGTTATGCCGACGACTTCGTCATCACCGGCGCTTCGAAAGAAGTTCTGGAGGAAGCGAAAGCGTTGGTCGAAGCCTTCCTGTCGGAACGGGGCTTATCCCTGTCTGCAGAAAAGACCCGCATCGTGCGGATCGAAGAGGGGTTCGACTTCCTCGGTTGGACCATGCGCAAGTACGATGGGAAGCTTCTCATCAAACCCGCCAAGAAGAATGTGGCGGCGTTCATGCGTAAAGTCCGGGCGATCATCAAGGATGCCATCGGCACGAAGCAGGAGTATCTGATAGCCAAACTCAACCCGGTCATCCGTGGCTGGGCCGGCTATCATTGCAATCAGGTGGCAAAGGCGACCTTCGGTAAGGTTGATCATCTCATCTGGAAGCGACTCTGGCGCTGGGCCTGCCGTCGACATCCAAACAAACCGCGCCGATGGGTGAAAGATCGGTACTTCGCCCGAGAAGGTGCACGCGATTGGGTGTTCCGCGCAGATAAAAAAGACGAGGATGGAAAATGGACCACGGTGCGGCTGCAAAAAGCAGCGGACGTTCCCATCCGGCGTCATCGTAAGATACGGGCGGATGCCAATCCGTTCGATCCAGCATGGGATAGCTACTTTGCCCAACGGCAGAGCCAGACCATGCCTCGGGCGGATCAGCCCGATCAACGACTCAACTCCTCTCTACCACCGGAACTGGTGGTTCTCGTCGCTGAGGGCTTAACAGAGGCTTGAGCTGCATGCGGGGAAACTCGCACGTGCAGTTCTTAGGGGGGCGCGGCCTGGAAACGGGCCGCGCCTACCCGACTCCAGCTTGAC
>NZ_SLYH01000050.1:0-2500 GCF_004343445.1 Rhizobium sp. PP-CC-3G-465 | reverse complement strand
GTAAGCGGCAAGCTGAGGCCGTTCAGCTCGCGTAGTTCCAGGGCATGAGTGCATCGAGATCGCTGCTTGGCCAGCCGTTGGCGATGCGCTCGAGGGTCTGGGTAAGCCAGGCCTGCGGATCAACGTTGTTCATCTTCGCCGTCTGAAGGAGCGTGGCGATTGTCGCCCAGGTCCTTCCGCCGCCGTCACTGCCAGCGAAGAGACTGTTTTTTCGCGTAATTGTCTGGGGCCTGATGGCGCGCTCAACGATGTTGGAGTCGAGCTCGATGCGGCCGTCGGTGAGGAAGCGCTCGAAGATGGAACGACGCGAAGTAGCATAGCGGATCGCCTCGGCCAGCTTCGACTTGCCGGAGATCCGCGGCAGGGTCTTTTGCCAAAGGGCGAAGAGCTCCATGACAACCGCAGCAGATGTCGCCTGGCGCGCCGTGACACGGGCGTCAGGGTTTTGACCGCGGGCCGTTTCTTCCACCTGCCAGAGCTTCGCCATCAGCTCCACCGTCTCGGTGGCGATCCTAGAGCTGTCCGAAGCGTGCAGCTCGTAGAACTTGCGTCGGGTGTGGGACCAGCAGCCAGCGAGCATCATGCCGTCATTGCCGCCGTCAGATCGGGCAAGCTTGTTGTAGGCACCATAACCGTCGACCTGAAGGATGCCTCGATAGCCACTCAGATGCCGGGCGACCCGATCGCCAGCGCGGCTATCTTCGAAGCGATAGGCGACCATCGGCGGACCACTGCCACCGAAGGGTCTGTCATCCCTGGCATAAGCCCATAGCCAGGCCGTCTTGGCAGATCCGGATCCGGGCGCGAGCGTGGGCAACGTAGTCTCGTCAGCGAAGATCCGCTCAGCCTTCTTGATCTCGGCCAGGATGTAGTCGGCCAGAATGTTGAGCTCGAAGCCGAGCTTGCCCATCCATTGAGCCATCAGCTTCCGGTCAAGCTCGACCTTGTCGCGTGCATAGATTGCCTCCTGCCGATAGAGCGGAAGGCCATCGGCATACTTCGAGACCGCGATCTGGGCCAGAAGCGCTTCCGTTGGAATGCCGCCCTCGATGATGTGCGTGGGTGCAGCTGCCTGAATGACGCCATCTTCGTTTTTGAAGGCATACTTCGGTCGGCGGGTGACGATGACGCGGAACTTCGCCGGCACGACGTCCAGCCGCTCCGAGACGTCTTCTCCGATCAGCACCTTCTGTTTGCCGACGTGCTCGGGCACCTCATCTGGCTCGATCACGACTTCGACCCGTTCCAGATGAGGTGCAAAGCCCTTGCGCGGCCGGGGCGGACGTTTGCCATCGGGGTAAGTGACGCTCTTGTTCACCTGGGCTCGGATTGCAGCGATGCCGGTCTCGATCTCCTCGAAGACAAAGGCCTGCTGCTCATCGTCAATCGTTGGAGATGCGAGCTTTTCCGATCGCTGGCCAAAGCGGGCACGATCGAAGGCTTTCAGGATCTGGGTCAGTCGCTCGATGCGTCCATCAGCATCGGCGTTTCTGGCCTTCAGATCTGCGACCTCGCTCTCGAGAGCATCGGCGCGCGCTGCCTTCTCGGCCATGGCAAGGAGCATGGCTTTCAGGGTCTCTACATCATCCGGGAGCTGCAGATCGGGCGGCGTCATAAGGCCTATCAGAGCATATTTCGCTCCGGTTTTCCTGCCCTCTCAGGCGGCTGATTCACTTCGCCGCAGGCCTTTACCCAACGATCTCCGGCGGCTTCACCGCCACGGAGCGAACCCGTTTCCAGTCCATGCCGTCAACCAGCGCAATAAGCTGGGCATGATTGAGCTGCACCCGGTTGTGGCCGATCCGAGGCCAGCAGAACTGCGCCTTCTCCAGCCGCTTCGAGTAAAGGCAGACCCCGGATCCATCCCACCAGACGATCTTGATCCGGTCGGCCCGTTTGGCCCGGAAGACATAGAGCGAGCCGTTGAACGGATCACTGCCGGCATCACGCACCAGCGACAGCAAGCTGTCCGGCCCTTTGCGGAAGTCGATGGGATGACTGGCGAGGAAGACCTTTACACCTGCGGGGATCATGCCGAGCGAACCGCTCGGATGACAAACTGCAGATGCGCTTCTTCGACATGTCGGCCGGCTCGCACAACGATACCGCCAATGACGATTTCGACGACGGGGTCAGGGTCAGGTGCGACGCTCTGCGGATCAAATGCCGCTGCTGCCTGTTCAGGCTCATCGCTGCCCAACAGTTCTCTGCGCCAGCGGTAGAGTTGAGACGGCAGGATCCCGATCTGCCGCGCGACTGCCGACACGTTCACACCGGGCTGACAGGCCTGCTCAACCGCTGTGGCCTTGAATTCGTCGGACCAGAAACGCCGCAACTGTCGCGGCGACCCGTCAAGGCGATCGGGCACCGCTTCGATCATTCGCATCAACCCAACGCGAGCCGCAGGTCTAGACATAGATCCTCACATTCAGAGAACTCGTATGCCCGAAATACCCTGCTCAGCATCAGCCGCGCCAGATGGGGTCTCCTTGCCGCTTAC
>NZ_SLYH01000049.1:0-2620 GCF_004343445.1 Rhizobium sp. PP-CC-3G-465 | reverse complement strand
ATGCGTATTCCGATGAAGCCGGCCACCTATTCCGACACGAAGCCGGCCACCCATTCCGATTTCATTCCGGCCACCGTTCCGATTTGAAGCCGGCCAGTCGGTGTGCCTCTGGGTCGTCATGTTCTTTGGCTTGAAGCCGCCTGGCGGTCAAGCTTAGGTTGTCGCGGCAGCAGTCATGGAACGCTTCTTTCGCATACTCTCCCCCGTGAGTTCGATGCGGTAAGCATTGTGAACGAGGCGATCGAGGATGGCGTCGGCGATCGTCGGATTGCCGATCATGTCGTACCAGTGTTCGACGGGCACCTGGCTGGTGACGATGGTAGACCGTTTCTCATAGCGGTCTTCAACGATCTCCAGGAGGTCGCGCCGTTGCTCGTCATTGAGCTTCTCTGGTCCCCAGTCATCAAGAATGAGTAGGTCGGTTCTCGCCAAAGCCTTCAGCACCTTCGGATATCGACCGTCCCCACGCGCCAAGGCCAGCGTGGCGAACAGTCTGGGTAGGCGATGATAGGCGACGGAGAAGTCCTCGCGGCACGCCTTGTGTCCGAGCGCGCATGCAAGCCAGCTCTTGCCGACGCCGGCGGGTCCAATCATGAGCAGGCTGTGGCGCTGCCGGATCCAGTCACATCCGGCAAGCTTCAGGAACAGATTGCGATCGAGGCCGCGGGTGGCGCGGAAATCGATGTTCTCGATTTGGGCATCATGGCGCAGCTTTGCGGCCCGGGCCCGGGCCTCGAAGCGCTTCTGGCCTCGGGCGGTCGACTCGCGCTCGAGAAGAAGGGCCAGCCACTCACCGTGCCCGAGGTGTCTCGCCTCCGGTTGCGCCTCGAGTTCCTGATAGGCGCTTGCCATGCCGGAAAGGCCGAGTTCGCGCAGCATGTCGATGGTAGGATTGATCAGCATGATGGAAGGTCTCCTCAATGAAAGTAACTGGGACCGCGTAAGTTGGCGTGTTCCACAACGGCGGCAGGTTCGGTGGGAGGTATTTTGCTTTTGTAGGTGGCGATGAGCGACGCGATGGCCTTGCTGTTCAAGCCGCCAATCTCGACAGCCCGTGCTGAAACGGCCTCGGCGCGGTCCTGGCCGATGTCACGGTAAAGGCGCAGGATCCCGAGGCACGTTCTGAAGCCCTGTTCCGGGTGCGGACGGCTGGCGAGAATGGCGATGATAAGCCCTTCGGTCTGCGGCCCGATAGACGCGCCCCATCGTCGGAAGCGTTCCGGCGTCCACTCGGCATATCGGCGGTGTGAACTGGGCATGTGAGCGGGGTCAGTTCCATAGCGCGGGCCACCATAGCGGCGCTGATGCACCGCAACGCGTTTGCCGCGATGGAAGATCTCGATCATCCGTTCAGTCGCCCTGATATCGACTTGGCTCCGTATGAGGGCATGCGGGACAGAATAGAAGAAGCTCTGGAACTCGACATGGTAATCCGTCGACACCCGCGCCAAGCGCCATTCGGCGAACTCATAATGTTCGCTGGGCAGGCTTGCGAGTGCTGCCTGTTCGACCGTCTCAAAGAGGTTCCGACGACTGACGCCCAACCGGCGAATGACGTGATTGTTGATGCGCTCCAGCATCTGAGCGATCGCGGCATTGGCTTCCGTGAGCGAGAAGAATGTCTGTTTGCGAAGACGGCCGAGAATGCAGCTCTGGGCGAACTTCACGCCATTCTCCACCTTGGCCTTGTCCTTCGGGCGTCGCGGACGTGCTGGCAGGACGCCAACGCCATAATGAGCCGCCATGACCCCGTAGCTGCGGTTGATCTCAGGATCGTAGAAGCTGGCGCGGTTGACGCCGGACTTCAGATTATCGGGCACGATCAGCCGGGGCACACCGTCGAAGAAGGTGAACATGCGGACGTGGGAGCCAATCCAGTCCGGCAGGGTCTGGGTCCATGTGGCTTCCGCATATGTGTAGCTCGACGCGCCGAGCACGCCGAGGAACAGTTCCGCCTCGCGGATCTCGCCGGTCTTGCGATCGACGATCGGCACGCGTTGCCGGAGTAATCCACGAAGACTTTGTCGCCGGCGACGTGTTCCTGGCGCATCGTCGGTGACAGGCGCTTCTCAAAGCCACGGAACAACTCGCAAAAACGGCTATACCCATACCCATCCGGATGGATGCTGCGGTATTCCTCCCAAAGGATCAGCAGCGTCACGCCTGGCTTCTTCAGCTCGATCGAAAGCGGGCCCCAGTCGGGCTCTTGCCGCAATCGCTGGCCTTGCTTAACGCCGGGATGGACGAAAAGCTTGGCCTCAAGGACATCGTCTGTCAGGTCGCTGGCGAGGGGCCAACTCAACCCGACCATCGCAGCTCGCTTCAGGTTGTCCTGCACGGTGCTGCGAGCGATGCCAAGCATCACCGCGATCTCGCGGCTACTCGTTCCGCTACCCGCAAGCCGCAGCATTTGTCGTATGTGTCGCATGGTCAGCTTTCTTTTTGCAGGCATTAAATTCCCCTCGTGGATATCGAGGGGACACATGCCAAGGTTGCTGACCCAGGGGAACTTGAGTGCCGGAAACTGGCCGGTTATTGATTGGAATGGTGGCCGGCTTCAAATCGGAACGGTGGCCGGTCAATGATCGGAATGGCGGCCGGCTTCAGAGCGGAATCCGCA
>NZ_SLYH01000048.1:0-2652 GCF_004343445.1 Rhizobium sp. PP-CC-3G-465 | reverse complement strand
CTATAGTAATAGGCGATCGCGCCGGGAGTGGGATCTTGGTAACCGCTTCCATCGAAGACATAGACCCAGACCCTGCCGGTTTTTGTCTTGCCCCGCCCGGGGTCAAGAACATCGACCGGGGTATCGTCCGTATGTATTCGGTCGAGCGCGGCGATATGGGCTCTGATCAGCAAGATAAGAGGAGCCAGTAGAACGGAGACGCGGCCGACCCAGTCCGCCATGACGGAGCGGGAGATGTCTATGCCCAGCCGGTCGTACATCTCGGATAGGCGGTAGAGGGGGATGTGATCATCGAATTTGGCGACCATGATATGGGCCAGCAATCCTGGTCCGGGCTTGCCGCGCTCGATCGGCAGGGTCGGCATCTCACCCGCTACCGTCGTGTCGCACTCCCTGCAGATCATGCGCTTTTCGACATGGCGGACAATCTTTATGGACGCAGGCACGTGCTCCAGCACCTGGACCACCCTGTCGGCCGCCTTCAGGAACGAGGTGCCACCACAGGTCGGGCAATTGCAGGGCGCCGCATAGACCAGCTCTTCAGTTGGAAGACCATCGGACAATGGCTTGCGCTTCGGCTTGTCCGGCGCGTCATCCAACTCCGGCAGAGGAGCTTTCCCGGAGCGCATCTCAGCCTCGGCACGGGAGGCCTCGATCTCCTCCAGCATCAGCTCAAACTGCTCGATCTTCCGGTCGATCTTTTCCGAAGAAGCGCCATGCTGCCGATGGCGGAGCAGCTCCAGTTGCGCGCGCAGGAGCCCGATAATGGAGTCTCGCTTGCTGACTTCGGCTTGCTGGCTCTCAAGTTTCGCCGCCTGTTCCGCGACGAGTGCGCGCAAAACAGATAGCTCGTCCTGACTGTCCAGCGGCGTTGTTTCCATACCCGCAAATGTAGCCGATTTGCGCCAAAATCGCCAGTATTTTGCCCCGGATCTCCCTGCAAAATATAGCTTTTATCCCGTTCGACCGGGAGCGGAAGTCCACGCCGGCCGGCGCCAGTCGATCCCTTCCACAAGCATCGAAAGCTGCGCCTGCGTCAGGTGCGCAACGCCTTCTTTCGCCGTCGGCCAGGGAAAGTATCCGCGTTCAAGAACCTTGTAAAATAGGCAAAACCCTTGGCCATCCCACCAGAGAAGCTTGATCCGATCGGCGCGCTTTCCGCGGAAGCCGAAGATCGCACCCGAGCCCGGTGCCTCCTTCACGACCGTCTCAACCAGCGCCGACAGACCATCAATGCCACGCCGCATGTCGGTCACTCCGCAGGCCAGATAGACCCGCACATTCCCGGAAGGCCCGATCACGCCGCCTCCAGACAGGCCACCAGCGACGATAGCAGCTCGAGATCCATGTCCGCCGCAATTCTCAGCAAGCGGCCATTCCTCAGGACAATTTCAACGTCTTTCCATCGAGACCGAGCGCCGCTCCTCTTGGAGCCGTCACTTAAGCTCTCAGAGCCCCCGACAAGCGACACCGGGACGAACGATACGGTCTCTGAAGGTTTCAGTTCGGGTGGCAAGAGTTTCCTTCGCCAGGCGTAAATCTGCTGCGGAAGAACGTCGTGCCGACGTGCCACGTCCGAAACGTTGCCATCCGCGCTGAATGCTTCGCGCAATATCGAAAGCTTCTGCTCTGTCGACCACCGCCGCTGTCGCTCCGTACCCGTCAGGATCTCAACCTTGGCCATTCATACCCTGTTACGTCACAAATGAATCATCTGTGACGTAACTTGCGCCAATTATGCACACGACCAAAACCGGCTCACCGGACGCTCACGTCATATCCACATGATCTGAAGTAGTTTTGACATTCCTGCGGCTCGAACCGTGTCACGATCTGGCCGACAGTTTCCCAAAGTGCCTCGACCGTCCGCTCGGCTCTGGTGCGCAGGATGGCTTTGAGCCTGGCGAAGACCTTCTCGATGGGTTGAAGTCTGGGCTGTAGGGCGGGAGGTATAGGAGCTTGAATCCGGCACCTTCGATCATCTGCCGCACGCCTTGCGCCTTGTGTGCGGGAAGATTGTCCATGATGACGATGTCGCGTTGTGCCAGGGTCGGCAGGAGACCGCATGAAACCGCCGCCAATCGAGGCCAGCAAACAGAGCTTCGAACTGGGCGTGCGTCAGCGTCATCAGTCCATCCTTGATGCCAGGCTATGTAGAGTTGTGTTCTTCCAGCCTTTTCGAATAAAGACAGACCCCGCTGCCATCCCACCACACGACGCGAACACGATCCGTTCGCTTGGAGCGGAACACATAAAGGGCACCACTGAACGGATCGAGACCGCCATCCCTGACCAATGCCATCAACGAAGCCGCGCCCTTGCGAAAGTCGACCGGTTGGCAGGAGACATAAACCACGACGCCGGACGCGATCATGCTCTGCGCACCGCACGCAGGATCTTGGTCAGATGATCGGGCTCGATATCCCCTGTCACGCGCACCACAACGTCGCGGACGACGATCTCTACAGTCGAAGCTGCAACAGGCTCGACGCGCGCAAACCTCACCGTACGCATCCGAGGTGGGCCGCCTTGTAGGAGCTGTCGGATCTGGCACTGACGTGAGCGCGATGAACATCCCACCTTTTCTTTTGTGATTTTGGCCGCTTGATATGCTCCTTCATCGACAGGAGCGGAACGGAATGGTTGGAGAAG
>NZ_SLYH01000047.1:0-2817 GCF_004343445.1 Rhizobium sp. PP-CC-3G-465 | reverse complement strand
GAGCTTATGATTTAGGCTGGTCCGCCATGATGCGTTCGATCCTTTCCGGATCACATTGCTCGTCGATAAGGAACTGCCGCACACCTCCGTCCCAGGTGCGGATATCGGCGAGGAATTCCTGCAGGCTTTCGATCCCCCGGTCCGTGAAGGTGGTGATGCCCTCTTCGCTGCCGTCATGGACATGGATCATCTCGCCGTAGTCGATGTTGTCGGAATTGTTGGCGATTTTCTGGAGAAGTTCAATGTTCTCGCCGATCAGCGAGGCGACATAGTCGATCGTGTAGACATGCGTCGGGCGCGCCATCAGGCTGCTTTCTGGTGGACGTGGCCTGCGGAAGACCAGTTCCACGGCAACAGTTCCGGCAGCCGCGACACGGGGATGCCAGGCATGCGAGCGAGCACGTCCGCCATGCTCTTAGCCGACAGGCGCATGCTTGCATGCGCCGTAAGGCCAAGCCTGCGGATCGATGTCGTTCATCTTGGCGGTGACGATCAGAGAATACATGAAGGCAGCACGCTCGCCGCCGCGCTGGGAGCCGGCGAATAGCCAGGATTTTCTTCCGAGAGCGATCCCGCGCAGGGCCCGCTCGGCCGCATTGTTGGTCAGACATAGCCTGCCGTCATCGAGGAACCGGGTGAAGGCCTCCCAGCGTCCCTCCTTCTCGAACATGTAGTTGATCGCCTTGGCGACGGGATTGTGCTTCGACATCTGGGAACGCTGGGCCATGAGCCAGTCGTGCAGTTCCTCGGCGATCGGACGCGCATGCTGCCGCCTCGCTACCAGTCTCTCTTCGTCGGACTTCCCGTTTATAACCCGCTCGATGTCGAAGAGCCCGTCAATGCGGGCAACGGCCTCAAGCGCGACAGGCGATATCTCGTGGGCAGGTTTGCCCTTGCGCACATTGCCGGCGATATCGGCCAGTTCGAAGAACTTGCGCCGTGCATGGCTCCAGCAGAGCGCGCTCTTGACCGGTTCGGGGCGGCGACCCGCACGATAGAGATCGTTGTAGCCGCCGTATGCATCGGCTTGGAGGGTGCCATGCCACCCGGCGAGATGCCGATTGGGATGGGTCTTCTCGCGATCGGGTGAGAAGTAGAAGAGCGCTGCGGGCGGTGCGCCGCCCGCAAACGGACGATCATCGCGCACGTAGGTCCATAACCTTGCCTGCCGTGTTGCGCCCCTGGCGAGGAGTGGCACGGTGGTGTCGTCACCATGCAGCCGTTCGGCTGCCAGTACATGGGCGCGGATCAGGTCATGGATCGGCTGGAGGGCGGTCGCGCAGGCTCCGACCTGGTCGGCCAACGTGGAGAGGCTGAGATCGACGCCTTCCCTGGCGTAGCGCTCGGCTTGGCGATTCAATGGCTGATGCTGGCCGAACTTCTCGAACAGGATCGTAGCGAGCAAGTTGGGACCTGCCCATCCCCGCGGTGTCGCATGGAACGGGGCCGGTGACTGGCTGATCTTCTCGCAATCCCGGCAGGTGAACTTCTCTCGCACCGTCTGGATCACTTTCCACTGGCGCGGGATCGCCTCCAGCGTCTCGGTGACGTCTTCGCCCATCTTCACGATCCGGGCCGAGCCGCAGCAGGCGCATTGCGTGGGAGCTTCGATGACCAGGCGCTCGCGCAGCAGATGTTCGGGAAACGGCTTGCGGGCCGGCCGGCGGCGTTCGAAGGCGGAGACATTTGTGATCTTCGCTGCCACGCGTTCAGCCGCGATCTCGTCTTCGGTGGCGTCAGCTTCGAGTTCTTCGAGCTGCAGTTCCATCTGGTCGATCAGCCGGGCGCGCCGTTCCGAGCTCTGGCCATACTGCTCACGGCGCAGCTTTGCGATCTCGAGCTTGAGGTGCCGGATCATCGCCTCCGAAGTCGTCACGACGGCGCGCACCTGCGCGAGATCGGCCTCGGCGGAGGCGGCACGCGCTTCCGATACCGCAAGCGCGGCGCGCAATCTGGCTATCTCCGAAGCAGCATCATCCATGGCCGAAAGCTACCATGGAACCACAGAAAGCCCAACAAAAACAGTGGAACGGTTGGCGACTATCCTGCCGTTGCAGGTCGCTGCGTCCAGCGTGGATTGCGCCAGTCGATCCCTTCCAGAAGATAGCCGAGTTGCGCCGCCGACACTGGCACGGCGGAGCTATTCTGGCTGACCGGCCAGATGAACTTTCCAGCCTCAAGCCGCTTCAGGTAAAGCGACATGCCGATCCCGTCGTGCCACAAAACCTTGATCAGATCACCCTTGCGACCCCGGAAGCAGAAGACCTCACCGCCATGAGGATCGCGGCCAAGACCCTGTTGCACCTTCAGCGCCAGGCTGTTCATGCCGCAACGCATGTCCGTCACGCCGCCCGCGATCCACACCTTCACCCCGGCCGGAAAGGCGATCATGACGCATCCAGGACCGGCAAAAGGCCGGCAAGGATGTTCGGATCAAGCGAGGCCGGGATCGTCAGGCGACGACCGTTCGGCAGGCCGATCTCGATCGTCTTGTCGCCGTCCGACCAGAGCGGACCGGCCATCTCGGAAGATGCCGGCGGCGGCAAAATCGAAAGCGGCACGAAGCTTGTTGATGCGGTAACGCTCAGAAGCCCGCTCCGGTATTCCCGACGCCAACGGGTCAACAACGACCGAGACAATCCATATCGCCGCGCCGTCACTGAACCCTGCCGAAAGCCTTGCAAGCTCTCCTCGACGATCCGAACCTTCTCTTCGTCCGACCAATCCCGTCGACGGCCAAGATCGTCCGCGGAAGAGACCTCAATAGGGGAAATGATTGTAGCGCATGACATAAGGCATGGACTTAAAGCCAATCAC
>NZ_SLYH01000046.1:0-3034 GCF_004343445.1 Rhizobium sp. PP-CC-3G-465 | reverse complement strand
AGAACAAAATGCTCGACAACCCGCCCGGTGATGATCCGGTCATCACGCTGACCGCCCGGATTGTCGCGGCCTACGTCACGAAACACAAGCTGCCGACGGACCAGCTTCCGGGCTTGATTGGTCAGGTCCATGCCTCCCTCGGTGGTCTTGGCAATGCCCCCGAGCCCGAGCAACCGGCAGAGAAGCCTGTTCCGGCTGTCCCGATCCGCAAGTCAGTCCATGACGACTATCTGATCTGCCTGGAGGACGGCAAAAAATTCAAAACTCTCAAGCGGCATCTGCAGGTTCATTACGCTATGACACCTGACGAATACCGCGAGAAGTGGGGGCTTCCGAAAGAGTACCCCATGACCGCCCCGGCCTACGGTGCCAGGCGCGCGGAACTGGCACGGTCAATCAGCCTGGGCCACATCCGGTCAGCAAAGGCCGTATTGGAACCCGAAGCAGCCGGCACGAGTGAACCCGCCGAGGAAAAGCCTGCCACGCGCCCGCGCAAGCCGCGCAGCTCCCAAACCTAACCTGGTCATGTCCAACTTACTCAGACCGGTGGCCGAAGGCGCTGGATGGTCATGTGGCTGACGTTGTACGAGCGGGCGATATCGGTAGCGGTTCGCCGCTGGCCTTGCGCTCAAGCGCCTCGGCCTGCTGGGCGGGGCGTCAGTTTGAACGGTCGTCCCATGCGCTTCGTTGAACGGGCGCGGCCTTCGGCCGTCCGGCTGGCAATCAGCTCCCGCTCGATCTCGGCCAGGCCGCCTAGGATCGCCAGGTACATGCGGCCCGAGCTGGTCGAGGTGTCGGCCATCGGCTGTGCCATGTCGCGGAAGTTTGCCCCGGCATCGACAATCTGGCTGACGATCCGGAACATCTGGAAAATTGAGCGGGCGAGGCGGTCGGTCCGCGTCACCACGACGAGATCGCCCTCGCGCAGGTTCTTCACCATCTTCACCAGCTGCTTGCGATCGTCGCGGGCGCCGCTGGCCTTCTCGTGATAGATGACCTCGCATCCCACCGCTTCCAGCTGGTCGAGCTGGACCTCCAGGGTCTGACCTACGGTGCTGACGCGTGCGTAGCCAACAAGGCGTAGCGGAGGGGCTGTTCTGTTCATGACTTACGTTCAGTCCGAGCGCTTGTTTTGGCAAGCGTCTGGTCCTTGAACATAAATCTTGACTTAAGAAAGATTGTCACCTTTACGAACAAAGCGCTCGTAAGCCCAATATGTAATGAAAGCTGCGACGCCTCCAATGATTGCCGTTGCAATGAAAGATGGTTCTCCCCATTGGCTCTGATATGCAGCACTTCCAAAGTAGATTATTATACCCGTCGTTATAGACGGAATAAGCAAGTTCATAATCCATAGATTGCTGTTTCTATTCATATTTTCATCTCACTTTTGCTGATCTCATTTGTTCCATAATGGCGGCTTACGCTACTCGACGCCGTGCTCCACAGACGTTAAGGCGCATCTGCACGACTTCTTTCGAACATCCATAGATAGAGGCACTCTCAGCGAGCGACATTCCGCTGCTGGCAATGAATAGCGAAACCTCGTCGGAAATTAGAAGGGCAGGGCCCAGCCAATTCGCTTCTTCCTCGTCCGCTTTATTGTGGGAACGCTGCCCGTCTGCTGCGTAAAGTGAGGGCACTGCGTGATGAAGGACAGCGTGCGCGATTTCGTGTGCGATATTAGATGATTGCCGACCTTCGTCATGTGCATCGTTATGGACGATCCAACGTATGCCGAAAATTTCGAGTGTAACGGCTGAAAAGAATCTTCGCCCCGCACCGAGCAGGAAGTATGCCAGATATCCTGGATCAGCCTGCACTTTGCTCAGTTCCAAGAGCGTAATGTCCAAGTGCTCGCAAAGGCGACGCACACATAGCGCTTCATGCGGTGCCAAGCCCAGTTCCGCGCGAAGTTCACGTGACCATGCGTTCGATTCGGATTTGAAACCGTGCCGCAACGCCATAAGCGCTAACTCCGGATCTTCCGGATCTGTTCGTACGCAGCCTTAATGATAGCCTCCATCGCCATTGCACCCTCTTTAGATAGGCTCGGATCAGCCCGAAACAAAGCGCTAACTTCAGACAGAGTCTCGGGATTCTGCTTTTTTCTCGAAATGATGAAATCATCAGCCCGGAGGCCTGACCAGGCACATAGCGCTGACAGACTATCGACGTCCGGCTTCCTCCCTTGAGACATACGCGTAAGGGTGGATGCTGGGACTTTCGCCTGCTCTGCAACCTTCTTCCACGTGAGGCCACGCGCGCTTCGCGCCGCGTCGAGAGCAGCGATAAAACCCTCTCCGTCAAATCTTGGGGATAACTCGTCGTTGCGATCTTGCAATTTAATTCCTCAAAGGCAATATACGGATGTGGTTGCAATATCGCAATCGAAACCCGCATCGGCAACCGATGCTTACCATGAAAGTTAATGCAATGACAAAAAGCAAGGGCGGCGGCCATTATCGCAGCGCAATAAGCGGTCGCTACGTCACGACGGCCCACGGGCAACGTAGCCCCCATACCACGGTACGCGAGGCCCCGGGCCCCAGCGGTAGCACAGGCGGCGCAACACGTAGCGCCATCTCCGGACAGTTTGTCCGCACCGGCCCTTCCAGCACCACGACCAGGGAAAAATAAGTGGGCCTCCGCCCATCCTATGATCCTCCCCTCAAGTATCGATAACGGTCAGCCTTCAGGTTGGCCGTTATTTTTTGAGAAAAGACGTGAAAATACAGCAATTCATTATTCACGAATTTTGCAAGATGCATGAATCCTGATTATTTAATTTCTCATGAACCAATTTGACGGTCGTTCTATGCGTAGAAAAATCTGGTTGCACCGGATTGGCGCAATATAGGCTCCTAGAGCCGCGCGAACATTATTCGTGATTTTTGAGCGCGTTAGCTCAGTCCAGGCGCCCCCGCCAACGGTTCGATTCCGTTCAAGGCGTCGGATCGAGTTGGATCGTCTTGAAGCAGGACCCTTTCGCTTAATGGTAGGCCACCGGTTGGACATCCATCAGGGCGGAACG
>NZ_SLYH01000045.1:0-3062 GCF_004343445.1 Rhizobium sp. PP-CC-3G-465 | reverse complement strand
CCGAGATGATCAAGCGAGTGATGGTCGATGAGGTGAAGCTCGTCCCATAGATTCGGCCAAACGAGCGCGCGAAAAGGCGTTCGCCGGACGCTCACTACCCGGAGGAATATCGCGCCTCGACATAGGCACGGCGAAGTCTTGAGAATGCGCGTCGTTGGAAGCGTGCGTCACGAGGCCAGACCGGTATCAGCCGTTCATCGAGATTTTCGGCATGAGAGCGTAGGACACTAATTCGGTGGGACTTGGGGCTGTAGAGTTTAAAAACGAGCAGCGTGCAGTGATATGCGCGTTCTGCGGCCTGGTGCAGCATGAATGCCGCATCGCGGGGGTACGTTGTTGGCGATGCTAGTCTCTGCCAGCTTTACGGCGTGAAGTGCCAAGCGAAACCAGTGGTCGAAGTGTCTCTGCGCTTCAGCCCTGATGTCATCCGCTGAAAGCGGTCTAGGAGCGGCGAGGGGAAAACCCGGCATTTCATAGAGCATCTGTCCATCGCGGGCGATATCGGAGAAGAAGGGCCGCCCGCGGGCGAGCTGGTCGTTGACCTCCATCAAGCTATGGACGATGAAATTAACGGGGGTCTCGAGCGTGTTTGTTACGCTCAGGTCCCGAATGAACCGCTCATCGGCCTTATCCCAATAGTCGTGCAGGTCGGTGAAGTCTTCGTTGTTGACGATGATAAGCAGGTCATAGTCGGATCGATAGCCGCTGTCGCGATCCTCAACCCAATCACCGCGCGCGTAGGAGCCGAAGAGGATCACCTTGAGGATACGCCCGAGTCTCTTTTCCGGGGTGAGTTTGCCCTTCAGCTTATCTTCGAATTCCTCGAACAGGATTTGCGTTACGCGGGCCAGCTCACGGCGCTTGTTTTCCGGCAGATGGCCGAGCCGGTCATGGTTCATCGAAACGTCCTTTGAATTTGCCATCGACATAATATCTGAACACAAACCAGATGCCAGCCGCGATCAACCGATCGGTCTTGCCAGGAGCTATCTCCGACGTTGCGCGAGATGTGCGCGAGGCATCGGGAACCCTGGCCTTTGCCTTCCGTTCTATGTCCTTGGTCTGGCTCCTGCGCAAAAGCAAATCACCAAACCAGAATAAGACCTTCGTTTCCGGCGAGCGTCACGGACACCAGCGTCTCAAAACTTGCCCTCTTCCTTAGAATTGAACCCTGTTCCGGCCGACGCCGACCGAGTGGTCGCCTCTCTTGGGAAGGGCGCTATCTTTGATCACCAGGAAGGCGTCTAACATGTCAACGATCCTGTCACCTGTTCTGCGAGCTCAGTCTCACTAAACGCAGCATTCCAAGGGCGATCGGAGATGAAACGGTGGAGTGATCATCGTGCCTTGGAGCAAAAAACTCCGGCATCAGTTCAATACTCTTGCGATCGTCGGGACCGATCAGACCGATGACGTATAGCGTGCAAGTCTGTTGCCGCGTCTTGTGCCCCAGCTTGTCCAGGAACGGCTGCAAGATGCTGAAAGCGTTGTACTCCAATCTGCCATGCCGCACGTTCACGGAAAGAGTGGAGATCATCTCAAACCAGCCTTACCCGAATTTGCCGCAGTAGGGCTGGGTGCCCATGACCCCATTTGCGCGGTATACTGGTCGATCATGTTGACCGCGCATAATCTTCTTGCGTTCGAATGTTAGCCGAAATTGCCATCTCGCACCCAAGACAAGTCAAACAGCTTTTGCTCGTTGATCCCACGGCGAGCTGCGGCATAGTCGACGAGGCCTCAGTCCATGCTCCCCGCCATGGCCGAAAATATTAGCTTGCGGTGCAGATCTAGAAAATCACGGCAATGGCCAGGACCGGCTCGACCGGCAAGAGAACGCCAGCGGCTCTGTCCCCTTGTATTGCCTGCAGGTTTCGCCCGACCAGATCGCTCCCTTCCCGCGCTTTTTCGAGCGGCCAACGACACTCGGGCCACTCGCCTGTTTTACCCCTTCCGTTCTCTCAACAAGACACCCACCTATCGTCGTCAGTCAAGCAGAGCGCAAGACCTGTGCCCGCGTTTACGCGACGTTGCGCTCCGGCAGGCCGTTCGTGGCAGGGATCGGTCCTCTGTCGCTGATATCGCTGAACAGCCGGGCAAGGTCGATGATGACGACGAAGCCGGTTTCGCGGCGGACCACGCCGCGGATGTAGTCCGACCGCCAGCGCACGCCGATGTCGGGCGCCTGCTCGATGCTGTCGCGCCGGAAAGGGGTTACCTCGAACACCTTGTCGGCGACCAGCCCGAGGGCGAGGTCCTTCTCGCCCAAGGGAATGTCGAGCACCAGAATGCGGGTGTGGGGCGTGCGCACGGTGGGCGTCATGCCCAGCCGCAGGCGCAGGTCGATGATCGGTACGCCTTGGCCGCGCACGTCGCGCAGGCCCATCAGGTAGTCGGGCCCGTGCGGGATCTTGAACGGGTCCTCGTGGTCCAGGATCTCCCGGACCACGGTGACGGGAACGGCAAACAGCTCTTCCCCGAGGCTGAAGGTGACGAACTGGGACTCCGCCGGCATATGGTCCATCTCAGGCGCTCTGCTTGAAGTCGGCGTCGTCGGCGTCCGGGCCGCCCATCGACATGTCCAAGGCAAAACCCTTCACGCGGGCCTGCTGGGCAGAAACGCTCTGGCGGGGGGCGGCGGCGGCCGGCTTGCGCGGGGCGGCTGACGGGCGTGCGGTTGCCGTGTGATGGGCCGCATGATGCGCGGCCCGCTGAGGAGCGGCGGCGATCGGGGCCGGCTGATGCTTGTGCGAGACGTTGTCCACCCGGAAGAAGGCGATGGAGGCCTGAAGCTCCTCGGCCTGGGCGGCCAGTTCTTCGGAGGTCGCCGACATCTGCTCGGAGGCGCCGGCATTCTGCTGGGTCACCTTGTCGAGCTGCTGGATCGCCTCGTTGATCTGCGAGGCCCCGATGTCCTGCTCGCGGCAGGCAGCCGAGATCTCGGCGATCAGTTCGGCTGTCTTGCGAATGTCGGGCACGAGGCGTCCGAGCATGTCGCCGGCTTCGGTCGCCACCTGCACCGTCTCGCCGGAGAGACCGCTGATTTCGGCGGCCGCCGCCTG
>NZ_SLYH01000044.1:0-3102 GCF_004343445.1 Rhizobium sp. PP-CC-3G-465 | reverse complement strand
CGTGAGCGCGATGAACATCCCACCTTTTCTTTTGTGATTTTGGCCGCTTGATATGCTCCTTCATCGACAGGAGCGGAACGGAATGGTTGGAGAAGACGCTAATGCCATGCTTGGAGACATGGATGAAGGCATGCATGAGGCCAGGCATGAAGGAAAATACCGTCGGATCGAGGTGATCACCGGTCGGCGCAAGCGGCGGGATTGGACTGACGAGGAGAAGGCGCGGATTGTCGATGAGACTGCAGATCCAGATGTGAACATTTCGGCTGTTGCCCGGCGTTTTGGCGTCAATCGTGGCTTGCTGAATGTCTGGCGTCGAGAGGCCGGGTTGACGGGGCGAAGGGCAGTCAAGGCCTCCGTTCAGGAGCCAGCGTTCGTGCCGGTGACGGTGGTTGGCGACCATGCCTCGCAGCGAGCGACATTCGATATCGCGAGCGCTGCTGCAGGTAGAATTGAGATCCAGATCGACGGCGCGCGCATGACCGTGATGGGCTCGGTGGCGCCCGAGTTGGCACAGGCGATGTTGGCGGCGCTTCGAGGCCGTCGGTGATCGGAGTTTCTGCTGTTGGCGTGAAGATCATGGTGGCGACGCAACCTGTCGATTTCCGGCGCGGCATGAATGGCCTGGTGGCTTTGGTGGCGTCAGCCCTTGCGGCAGATCCCTATTGTGGTGACGTGTTCGTGTTCCGCGCCAAGCGTCTCGATCGCCTGCGTTACATTTATTGGGATGGATCCGGAATGATTCTGGCGACGAAGTGGTTGGAGGCGGGCAAGTTCGTTTGGCCCCCGATTAAGAACGGTGCGATGACGATGTCGGCCGAGCAATTTGGCCTGCTGATCGCCGGGCTGGATTGGACAAGGATCGATTGCAAGCATGTCAGAAAGCCGACGAAAGTGGCGTGATGTGATTGTAATTGCTTGAAGATTTTCCGGATCATGGTAATCTTCAGTATGTCATTGAGCCAAGATCAACTTCTGCAGAATATCGAGCATTTGAGCCGAACGGTTCATGCTCTCGATGCAGAGAACGCTGATCTTAAAGCCGAGATAGACTATCTCAAGCGCCTGATCCATGGGGCTCGGTCGGAGAAGCTTGCGACGATCAATCCGACGCAAACCAGTCTGGATCTCGGTGACCTCTCGGATGTTCCGACCGCGGCCAACGATGATCGCCCACAAAATCATCTTCCAACGCCACGGCGATCTGCAGGGCGCAATATGGGTGCGCTCCCCAAGCATCTCCCGCGCTATGAGGTTGTCATCGAGCCGGAGAGCAAGACATGCTCGTGCTGCGCGGGCGACCTGCACCGCGTCGGAGAAACAACCACCGAAGCGCTCGATATCGTTCCCGCCATCCTGCGGGTAAAGCGGACCATTCGCCCCCGCTATGCCTGCCGGGCCTGCACAGACGGGATCACCCAGGCGCCAGCGCCGGCACGCTTCATGGATGGCGGAATGGCGACGACGGCGCTCGCAGCGCATATCGTGACATCCAAGTTTGCATGGCACCTGCCACTCTATCGGCAAACCCAGATCTTTGCAGGTCACGGGATCGTGCTGGATCGAGGAACACTCGGGTCCTGGGTTGAACGCGTGGCATGGTGGCTGGAGCCCCTCTATGCCAGGCTTCTTGCCTTCATTCGATCGCAGCCCAGGGTCTTCTGCGACGAAACGCGCCTCCCACGCCTCGATCCGGGGCGTAAACGAACCAAGGTCTGTCAGCTATGGGCGCATGCCGTGGATGATCGCCCCTGGAATGGTCCGGCACCCCCTGCCATTGGTTATATCTTTTCCGAGAGCCGCAGTGCCCGCGAGGCCGAACGCCAGTTGGCATCTTTCGATGGCGTCCTTCAGGTGGATGGATATGCGGCATACAAAACCCTTGCCAAACGGCGTGGCAAAAGCAATGCGCATCCATTGCGGCTGGCATTCTGCCTAGCTCACGCTCGACGCAAGTTCGTGGATGTCGTCAAGCTGACCGGCTCATCGGATGCCCTGGAGATTGTATCGATCATGGCGCAGGTCTATCTGATCGAACAGCAGATCCGAGGGCAGAGCGCTGAAGAGCGCCGCCAGGCGCGGCAGTCAACATCGCTTGCGATCATGAGGTCACTGAAGGCCCGCCTGCTCGACCTGAAGGGCGATATCTCGACCCAGTCGGCCCTCGCCAAGGCCATCAACTATACGCTCACGCACTGGACCGGCCTCACGGCCTTCCTCGACGATGGAACGATCGAAGTCGATAGCAACATAGTCGAACGTTCGATGAAGTCCGTTGCCCTTACAAGAAAGAATTCGATGTTCGTCGGCAACGCCCGAGGTGGCGAGACCTTTGCCATCCTGGCGTCGCTGATCAATTCGGCTAAGTTGAACGGGCTGGATCCGCAGACTTGGCTCGCTGACGTCCTGGAGCGCATCGTATCCGGTCAGACGACGATCAACCACCTCGATACACTGCTCCCTTGGAATTGGTCGCCCGAGCAGACCAGGCAAGCAGCATGAAACGGCCATGTGTCTCCTATGACGAGCTCGATGAACGTCTGCGCGGCGACGGACATAACGACTATGTGGGAATGAGCGCGATCGATGGCTTGGTCGCGGCGATCGTCGCTGGCCCCGTGCCGGTGGCGCCAGCAGTCTGGCTGCCGAACGTCTTCGGCGGAACCGTACCCCAAACCAAGCCTGGCTCGATCGAAGAACGTCTCGTCAATACCGTTCTCAATCGGCATGACGAAGTGGACCATCTCCTCGCACATGCCCCGGGCGACTATTATCCGATCTTCATGCAGGACAAGGGCAAGACGATCGTCGACGCCTGGGCGATCGGCTTTGCCCTGGGACTGGGACTGGGTGGCGAGGCATGGGCACCGATCCTGCTGGCGACACCAAAGCCCATCATCACCCCGATCATGGCCGTCAATCCGCACCTCGCCAAAATGCTGTTCCGACTGTCACCGCAAGAAAAACGAAAAGTCCGAGCGACCGGTCATCTCCATATTCGAGCAGCCGTCACCCAGCTCTATGCTGTCACCCGCGCCGTCCGCCAGTAGTCAGGAACACAAACTGGCCTCTGCCACAACGTGGCGTGTTCGTCGCGCTCAC
>NZ_SLYH01000043.1:0-3644 GCF_004343445.1 Rhizobium sp. PP-CC-3G-465 | reverse complement strand
GGTCGGTAGCCTCGTCCCGCTCTTCGTTCCCGCCGAATGTGCAAACTACTTCAGGGCTGCCGGATATGACCCGGATTAAACAGGACGCGCTCTAGCGCTTTCTTCGGGACCGAGCCGGCTGGTTTTCGACGACTTCATTCTATCATGTAAGCTCTTCCATGCTTTCTTAAAATGCCTGCCGAAGGATTAGGAACAGGACGAACGAAAGTGCGATCGATGCCGGCAGCGTCAGGATCCAGGCGATCAACATGTTCCGGACCGTCGCCCACTGGAGGCCGGATCCGTTCGCGGCCATCGTGCCTGCGACACCCGACGACAGGACGTGGGTCGTCGAGACGGGCAGCCCAAAATGATCGGCAGCTCCGATCGTGGCCATGGCGACGACCTCAGCCGCAGCACCCTGTCCGTATGTCAGATGCGTCTTTCCGATCTTCTCGCCGACTGTGACGACGATACGCCGCCATCCAACCATCGTCCCGAGCCCCAATGCCAGGGCAACCGCGACCTTGACCCACAAGGGGATGAACTTCGTCGCGTTGTCGACCGCCTGATGGTACGTCTTAACAGCCGCTAGATCCGGCTCGTCCATCGCCAGCAGCTTCTGCTTGTCGATCAGCTTCAGCGCCTCGCCGATGAGATAGATGTCGTTGCGTATGTTGCTGACCAGATTGGTGGGTACGGCCTCTAGCGTCGGGAATGCAGCGACCTCAGCGCTCGTGGCGTTGATGTAGTGCTGAAGAGCGGCTGTCGTTTCGTCGGACCAGGTCTTCGTCCGGACGGCTTCGCTGACGGCGGCCTTGTAGTCCGTCACAGGCGTGCCGGCCTTGACGTATTTCCCGAGCGACTGCTCGACCTGAACCGAGGCCGTCTTGTAGGCTTCGAGGTAGTTGACATCGGGCGTGCGGTTGAGGGCGAAGGCCGTGGGCACCAACCCGATGAGGATGAGCATGATCAGACCCATGCCCTTCTGCCCGTCATTGGAGCCGTGGGCGAAGCTCACCCCGGTACAGGTGAAGATCAGGAGCGCGCAGATCCACAAGGGCGGCGGCGCACTCCCAACCGGCTCGCGATAAAGCGCCTTGTTGTGCACCAGGCGCTTCATGATCAGAAGCAGCAGAGCCGACAGTCCGAAGCCGATGAGCGGCGAGATCAGAAGCGACAGGCCGATATTGGTCGCCTGCGACCAATCCACGCCGCTGGTCGCACTTCCGGCGGGTGCCAGGAACTGGTTAGCTAGGCCAACACCGATGATGGAGCCGACGAGCGTGTGGGAGCTCGATGAGGGAAGGCCGAGATACCATGTGCCGAGGTTCCAGATGATGGCTGCGATCAAGAGCGCAAAAACCATGGCGAGACCCGAACCGGAACCGACCTGCAGGATGAGCTCGACAGGCAGCAGGGCGACGATGCCGAAGGCAACAGCGCCGCTCGAGAAGAGAACGCCGAGGAAGTTGAAGAACCCCGACCAGACGACGGCGATTTCCGCCGGCATCGAACGGGTATAGATGACCGTGGCCACCGCATTGGCCGTATCGTGAAAGCCGTTCACGAACTCGAAGCCGAGCGCGATCATCAGTGCCACTCCTAGCAGGATCCACGGAACGGACGTGGCGTTGGTCAGGTCCTGGCCGAGCGCATAGGCGACATAACCAAGTCCGCCCACGATGAGAACGCCGAACACGGGAAGGAACCAGCGACCCATCGATCTTTTGTCGAGAGGATGATCCTGTTCGGAGGAAGATCCATGAAGTGCGGAGAGCTCGGCCATCACAATTTCCTGATTGAACTTTCATCCCCTATTCCGGCATCGTGAACCTCTCGTGACAGCCGGATGCGATTCCCCGCGTGTAAGATCCGCGCTTCATCCGACTGTCACCACTGCTTCACAGACGCTCGCTATTCGCCTCTTGCGATCATCACGGATGCGTGAAGCGGAAGCTTCCGCCGCGGCGACGTCAACGGAAACGGGGCATCTCTTCTCATGAATATCATGCGTTTTCTCATCGCCAGCGCTGCGGCCTTGGCAAGCGGTGGGTCGGTCCATGCTGCCGATGCGATCGTAGCAGCCGATCCGGAAGCCTTGAGCTACGTTCGCGTCTGCGATGCATTCGGCAAGGGCTACTTCTATATCCCCGGCACGGAAACCTGTCTCAAGGTGGGCGGATATCTTCGATCCGACTCGCTCTTCGGCGAAAGCCCCTATACGGGCATCAACGACGGCTGGGTTCCTCTTACCCGTGCAACCCTGCGCTTCGATGCCGTCTCCGACACGGAATACGGCGAACTCCACGGCTTCATGGAGCACCGCTATCAGGTGGTGAATGGCACTCAGACCTTCACGTTGATCAGCAGCTACATAGAGCTCGGTGGCTTCCGCGCAGGCTTTTCCGACTCCCGCTTCGACAAATGGCTGGATTCGGCTGGGAACATCGTGAACGACGACGTTGTCGACTTCTCTCCGCCGCGCACCAACCAGATCAGCTATGTCTTCAAGGCCGGAAACGGCATCAGCCTTCTGGTTGGGGCAGAAGAAGGCAACGGCTCATACAAGACCAACTATGCCCCAATCCCGACCGTTCCCTACGACGAAGGCGACTGGCCGCACCCTCTTGTCGGTGCCAAGATCAAGCAGGACTGGGGCGGCTTCACCATCATCGGCGGCTATGATGCACATGCCGAAACCTTTGCCGGCAAGGCACGCCTCGATCTTGTTCTCAACAAGACCTTTTCAGTCTTTGCGATGGGTGGCTACCAGTCTGACTGGGGCAACTCGGATGGGCCTGGCGATTCGCGTCGCCGTAATTTCTTTGCGTCCTGGAATGGCCAATATGCCGCTTGGGGTGGCTTTACAGCCAAGATCACGAAGAAGGCCTCGCTGAACACACAGGTTGCTTATGAAGAAGACGGCACGTTCGCCGGCGCGGTGAACGTAAAATTCGCCGTTGTTGACGGGCTGAGCCTTCAGCCGGAGTTGAACTACACCAAGTTCAGCGGCAGCCGCGGCGACGAACGCGCCTTTGGCGGGACGGTCCGCTTGCAACGTGACTTTTGAGGTATTCTGACCGCACCGATGCCGAGAGATCGACATCAGTGCGGTCGTCCGCCAGAATTTTCACTTCACGGGGTACGCAGTAGGAACCTCACGCTCGGATGCTTTCAGGCAATGAGACCGGCAGGACTGACGTCCGCCGCCAGCTTCTTGCGGGACTTCTTTAAAAGCGCGGGCTCAGCCTTCGCGGGCGCTTCCTCCTCATCGTCTGTGTCGATACCCAGACTGTCGAGACGATGCCTGATGGCCAACGCGTAGATGACATCGAGCACGTTCTTGTCCGTGACATCCGGATCCGTCAGGGCCAGCAACGCGGCCCGAACGATCTTCTTGCTCGAGGTCTTCGGCACCTGCTTGGCGACATAGTCATAGAGCTGCTGGCCGCTGAGGCCATCCGTCGCTCCGTCGACTAGGCCGTGGTAGATCTTCTTATGCTTCTCGCTCATTGCGTTCGCTCCAACGACCGTCCAACATCGGCACGGTTCATGATAATGGGATCATGGTCGAGTAGCTATGCCATTCGGCTTCGCCCTCACAGATCCGGGCGGGCGGATTTCCCGCACCCGGCTCTTCCCGAGAGTAACCCGCGTCATCT
>NZ_SLYH01000042.1:0-4942 GCF_004343445.1 Rhizobium sp. PP-CC-3G-465 | reverse complement strand
TCAAGCTCGGAGGCGAAGTTCCGCGGATCGGAATGCCCGAACCGAAGCGTGAGCGCATCGGCCACCCGCTTCGCTTCTTCCAGCGCGATCCTGCCCTCCGGCGTTGACCGCAACTGATCGATGAGCGGACCCTGTTTGTCGATCGCTGCCTTTTCCACCTGGGCAATGAGCTCGAAGCTGCGAGGTGTCAGCCCGGGCACCTCGACGCCATCGCGTTTCTCCCGCTGCCAGGTTTCCGATGCCCGCTCCGCATCCAGGCGCCGTTCCCAGGCTTTCGAGACATGGCCGATATGGGCGGCCACCGCCTTTGCGATCTCCGTTGCCTGTTTGCGCTCCTTGTTGTCGCCAAGCAGCCCCGACCTGCCACGCAGCTCCCCGAACCGCTCCGGCTGTTTGGCCATGATCGTCGCGAGTTCTTTCCCCCTCCCCGTCTTCTCGGTGATGCCTGTGCGCAGCTGACGTGTGACGGCCTCCGGATCCTGGAACACCTGCTGCGCGAGCGACGCGACCGTCCCGAACCTGTGCTCGACCACCGATGCGGCCTTCTCGCGCGCGACCTCCTCGATACCGCGGTCGTAGCGGGTGACGGCTGGCACAAGCGGTTCTGGACGCTGAGACCCGCCCGGACCCTTGCGCTCTGCGTTCACACGGTCCAAGGCGATCTCGCTGCGAATGCCGGCCTTTTCCGCAATCCCCCGGCGATGGGCGAAGTCCTCGGTGTAGTCGAGCGTCGTTTCCTTGACGCCCGAGCGGCTGAGCCGCTCCTCGAGCTGCCGGAATGCCAGATCCTCCCCGGTGAGCACGCTCCAGCGGTTGCGTGTCACGGCGCTTCCATCGGGAAGCCGAACCGGATCCGAGCCGACGCGCTCAAGCCGTATCGCTGCACCAACCTCTGGCGCTGCTGCCTCCATCGCGCGTTTGAGATCCGTGCCCCAGACCGTCTGCGTCTCGCCTTTGTCCGTCTCGATCGTGACGAAGGTGCTGTCGCGGTTTTTGGGATCGTGGGCATAGGGTGCGGTACCGAACGCCACCAGCCGACCGGCGCTCGCGTCTGTGAACGCGTCCTGGCTCGCATAGAGCTGGACGCTGTCACGATGCCGCGTCATGGCGACATAGGTCAGGTGACGGTCCATCGTCTTCGACGCCATCACAAACGCACGATCGACGGTGGCGCCTTGCGTCTTGTGGATGGTGGTCGCATAGCCGTGATCAAAGGACTGGTAACTTTTGGTGGGTATGGTGACGATGCGGTCATTGTTCTGACCGCGACCAGCACCATCGTCGAGCTGAACCTGTATTGCGTCCGGCTCGACGGTCCGCACGGTCCCGAGCATCCCGTTCTTCACGCCGAGATCCCGATCGTTTTCCAGAAACACCAGCCGGTCACTGGGTGCAAAGGCGCGCGCACCGTTGCTCGTCTGGAACGACAGCTCACCATTCTCCCCGCCGCGTGCCAGACGGCCGGTGTCCTGAAGCGCTGAACGGATATCGGCGTTGATGGCGGAGACGTCGGCTCGGCGATGCGCCATGGCAACCCGGCTGCCCTGCGGGCGGGCCTCCAGATCCGCAACGGTGTCGCGCACGATGGCGGACCGCGCATCATCCACCGTCTGGCTGAACCGGATGTCGCCATGCCGCCGATACGCCGCCAGGCCCTCCGCCGTCTTGTGCGTGGCAAACGACACGGATGCTGCGCGCTGCCAGTCCACGCGCTGACGACGGATGTCGGAGAGCGCACTGTGCCCGATCTGCTCGGCGATCGCCCGGAACGGCGCGCCGGCTCCGATCGCCTGCAGCTGTTCGTGGTCGCCAACCAGGACGATCTTTGCACCGCGCTTCTCGACCTCGCGCAGAACCCGAGCAAGCTGGCGACTGCCGACCATGCCCGCCTCGTCGATCACGAACACGTCACGCCGGCCAGGCAGCTGACGATCGTTCTGCCACCGCATCTCCCAGGAGGCGAGCGTGCGGGAGGCAATGCCAGACGACTCTTCCAGCCCTTCCGCCGCCTTCCCCGACAGTGCTGCACCCTGCACCTGATAGCCCTGGCGCTGCCAGGCTTCCCGCGCGGCCGTCAGCATGGTCGACTTGCCCGCACCGGCATAGCCGACGACAACCGCAATACGCTCAGGTCCCGTGACATGTTCGATCGCCGCCTGCTGCTCTGCGGACAACCGCGCCGCGGAAAGGCGCCGATCGCGCTCTGCGGTGTCCAGCTCGCCACGCTCGACCTTTGCTACCGTATCGCTGGCAATGCCTGCTCGAAGCGCCGCATTCTGGCGGCGGATCGCATGATCGATATGCTGACGAGCGACCCCATGTGTGCGCGCTGCCTGCAGCCTTTCAGCGCTCTTCGCCATCCCGTTTTCTATCTCGACCATCTCGCGCGTCGAATAGCGCGCGAGCGCAATCCTGCCGGTCGCGTCATGCGTTCGTTCCGGCTGCAACGCGACCAGTGCCGGCGAGGCCATGACGGTTGCGAACGCGTTCTGGAACGCTTGGGCATCGTCGTTGATGTATCGATGCAAAGCACGCGCGACATCGTGGCGGTCAAAGACGCTCTTCTCGCCTGTGATGATCGCCAGCACCTCCTCCGGTTTCTTGCGAATGAGATCGGCGTTGCGCCTGGCGGCATCCTCATCCAGTCGCGCGCGCGTGATATCCTGGCCGCGGCGTTGCATCTGTGTCGCGTGAACGCCGGCATGTTCCGTCGGCTCAATCTCCAGTCCGCGCTCGGCATGACTACGATGATCGACGCGAATATCGAGACCTGCACGGGCAAGATGCGCATTGGTCATCTGTTCGAACGATTGGCGGATATCGCGAAGCTGCATCTGCGATGTCGGAAGGTCGTTCGACAGCAGCCATTTGTTCTCACGCTCGATGTAGGTTTTGTCCGCAAGCCCCTCCCCTGTCACCTGCCGCGTGGTCATCATGATGTGCGCGTGGTGATTTCGAACGTCGCTGGCGGAATGCGGACGATGCACGGCAAAATCCACCGCCGCGCCATGACGGTTTGCCAGCTCCTGGGCGAACTCCCGCGTCAGATCAATACGCTGTTCCGCAGTCAGCTCATGCGGTAGCGCCACCTCGAATTCGCGGGCAACACGGGCGTCCTTCCGGTTCTCGGCTTTCTCCGCCGCATTCCACAAGGCCGATCGATCCCGCGCCCACTCAGTATCCACGCCTTCGGGAAACACGATCTCCGCATGCTCAACACCCTGCTTGGCGCGAAAATCATGCGTTAGGCCATCGCGCTCGTTGGTGAGCTTTTCTGCAGCACGATAGGCAGCGGATGCGACCGCGCTGCGGCCACCGCTCCTTGCAATCGGCTTCATGCTGCAATGGTAGATCGCCATGTCCGTGGTCGCCTTTCCCGATGCGCCATCGGCCACTTGAGTTGCGCAGCAACTCGTAAGTGCGCCCTTGTGCCTCATTCGCTTCGCTCTCTTCGTACGGGATCTCACAGGGTGCCGCTATTTGTAGGATTCACCAAATTGCCGATGCGACAGCCGCTCCGTAGCCTCGCCCCTGATGTGGATGACTCGGATCAGGAAGGATCACAACATGGCGCGAAAGAGCATTGGGGAACGGCTGGCCCAGATCGAGGCCCAGCGCAAAACGCTCAAAGCCCGGTTGGGAAAGCAGGAGCGATCGGAAGAGACAAGGCGCAAGATCCTGCTGGGCGCACTGGTGCTTCACCGGCTTCAGACGAACGGCAACAGCACGTTCACACGGCAGCTCGATGACTGGCTGAGACGCGAGCTGCCAGGCTTCCTGACACGCGAGGCCGATCACGCGCTCTTTGCCGATCTGCTGCAACCGGATCCGCTTCCATCAAGCCCGCTTCCATCAGATCAAGTGACGACACCCTCTGCGACAACGGGCAGCAATGGCGCGGACAGGCACGGTGAGACCGAAGGCGAGGTGGCGCCATGAACCGGATGACCCGCACCTTTGACGCCTTCAGCACCATGTTGCGGCAGGTGGCCCGTGATCCGCTCTGGGCGATCGTCGCCCTGATCGCGGCACCCTTCCGCTATTCAAAGATGGTCGCAAGGGCCGCCGTCTATTTGATGATCGTTCTCTTCGCTGCGGTTGTCGCACGTGACTATCTGCTACGGCTTGCCGGCAGTGTGACGCATGACGCGCTCTGGTATCTCGGCAACATCGTTCTGACCCTCGTTGCGATCGCCTTCGTATTCCGCGTGATCAGCGAACCGTTGATCCTGCACTTCGGCTCGAGCGACGATGCCACGCATGGCTCGGCCCGGCTTGCGACCACCAGAGAGATCGCGCCACTCATCAACGCGCCCTCGGGCTTGCTGATCGGTCGCGATCCGAGAACGGGCAAACTTCTGCGCTATGACGGACCGGCCCATCTCCTCACCATGGCGCCGACGAGGTCTGGCAAAGGTGTCGGCACCATCATCCCGAACCTGCTGACGGCGGATCGCTCGGTGATCTGCATTGATCCGAAAGGCGAGAACGCGATGGTGACAGGGCGTGCGCGCGAACGCTTCGGCCCGGTTCATGTTCTCGATCCTTTCGGTGTCACCGGTCGACCGTCCTCGACCTTCAATCCGCTCGACCAGATCGATCCCGACAGCGTCGATGTCGCCGAGGACGCAAGCACACTTGCCGATGCATTGGTGTTTGACGAGCCGGGTCTGTCCGGCGAGGCGCACTGGAACGAAGAGGCAAAAGCGCTGATCACCGGTCTGATCCTTCACATCGTTATCAACGAGCCGCCAGCCCGGCGAACGCTTGCCACCCTGCGCGACAATCTGACCCTTGATCCCGGTGCCTTTGCAGCGCTTTTGAAGACCATGCAGGTGTCCCTAGGCGCCAGTTCTGCCGGCAACCTTGTTGCGCGTGCCGCCAACCGTCATCTTGCCAAATCCGACCGCGAGGCGGCCGGTGTTCTGTCATCCGCCCAACG
>NZ_SLYH01000041.1:0-5862 GCF_004343445.1 Rhizobium sp. PP-CC-3G-465 | reverse complement strand
GAACGTCAGGTTCTTCTCATGCCTTCTCCTTTCTCTTTCGAACAATTATTCAGGCGACTTCACGTCGCACCGACCCGAGCTTCCCGGCCCCGATCACCGCGGCTCTCTGGCCGAGTGAAACCGACGGCGACTACGCCCTCGTCTGGTCCCGCCAGAAGCGCGACGCCTGACAGCGCAGTGGCCTCGCCCCCAAAGGGCGGGGCCACCTTTCCGCGAGATTGGCAACTGGAGCATTGACATGACCGAACCATCCACACCCACCCGCGCCCCGAACGCCGAGGACATCCCCTCTTGGCCCAACGGCGCCTGGGCTCACCTCGGTGAGGTCTGGCGCCGCGACTTCGACTGGAAGTCCGACGATTACGAGGTCGTCCTGCTGAAGGACACCGTGCCCCTGCGTAAACTCGTGATCCTCGACGAGCTGAGCTCACCCCCGTCGTCCCCTCGCTCGGCGGCGGCGACCGTTCACCCCCCGCCAGCCGAGTGATGCGACCGTGAACGCCGGATCCGTATCTGGCGGAGATCATGATCAGTTTCTCAGTGGCGCCGCTTCGCGTCGAAGGGGTGCCGACGGGTGCCACACTGGACCTTTCCCTCCCTGATAGAGCGGCAGTGTACGGCTCGGCGTCGCGCCTCAAGGACGCAAGGTTCCCCCAAAATGCTGCGCATTTCGGCTCCCCCATGCGCCGGCTCCGCCGGTCGCGTGCCGCGATCCTTAACCCACTTCCTTCTCACACGTTGCCGGACCTCCTTATCAACGAAGGAGCTTCCCATGACCTACGACATCTTCCTCGACATCGCTGAACTGCGCGCCGAGCTGGCTTCCTGCTACCTGACCAAGCGCGAGCGCGCCGAGAGCCTGAAGCGCCTTGCAATCCTCATCAAGCAGGCGAAGGAGGCGGAGGCGTAAGCCTCCCCTCCCATGTCGGGACGGTGCTGCCGCCGGTTGGACGCGCAGTTGTTTGATCCGCGCGATACAGTCACTGGCGCCTTCCGCCGCAAGGGCCCTCGGCGGCGTCCCTGTTCCGACTCTCCAGCGGAGCGGTCTCTGCCCGCGCTGAGAGGGGGCGGTCGTCCGCTGCAAATGTCCGATGCGAGATGCTGACGTCACGGCAAGCACTGCAATGAAGGGCCGAAACCGGCTGCTCGACGAGCAATCACTAAACGGGCAGGTCCGGCATGGCGCCGTCCCTGACATTCCAGACCCAGGACGTCATCCCGCTTTCCTCGGCGAGGGCTTCGCGAGCCTCGCAATAGGCACCGTCGGTATCGTCTGGAACGATGTACATGGCGATCGGCGGCGCATGGTCGGGACGCAGCAGGAGGCTAGCCATCGGCGTGGAGCGCGGCTGGTTGTAGCGCAGGCTTTTTACGATGCTTGCGCCGCGCAACGTCAAGGCGTCCAGCAGTGCCAGCTCGTAGCGGCTGTCGAACGGAATCCACCGATCGGTGACGACCATCAGCGCGATCTCCTCGACCCCCGCAATGCCCGCTGCGTCGATACCGAAGGGTGCCACCGCCATCAGGTGACTGCCTTCCATCGCACTCCACAGCGACAGTTCGGTTTCGAAGACCCGGTTCATGCGACGATGAAAGTCGTCCGGCAGCATGAACGGGTATCGCGGCGTGTTTCATCGTCATTCGGACGCCGGCCCGTGCCGGAGCAACCTCCTTCACCTCGCCGATCAGCAGCGCCAAAGAGCGGCGCTTGCCCTGCGACCGGACGGCCTGGCAAAGGAACGTGTCGCGGCGTGCGGCGATGTCGGTTTCCTTGTCGGCGTCGAAGAATTCCGGGATGTAGAGCATGTCGGCCAGTCCCTTGCCTTTGGCGGTTTTCCCATTGGCTGCTTGCATGAGGTATTTTCGGATAACCGCCTAGTTGCAGGGTCGCCATCGCCCGCGCCCTTATTCTAGAACCCCGTATTCTCCTGCTCGATGAGCCGACGTCCGTTCTCGACGTCTCCATTCAGGCAGAAATCATGAACCTTCTCAAAGACCTCAGAAAACGCGAGAACCTGACCTACATTCTCGTGAGCCATGATATGGCGGTCGTCGCGCATCTTTGCGACCGTGTCGCCATCATGCAAAGCGGCATCTTTCTAGAGACGGTGACGAAGAAGCAGATCCTCGAAGGCACGGTGACACACCCATATACAAAGGTGCTGATGGACGGGAGCAGGGGCTATATGCCGAAGACGCCGATCGTCGCACACCAAAGTCCTGTTGAGATTGCCGGTTAGCGTCCGCTTCTCTCAACTATGGGCATGCCTCGCTCTCGGAAAACCGATGCGATTTTCGATATAGCCCGATGCCAGTCGCGCCACCTGAACTGCCATTGTTGGTCGCATCCTAAAATTTCAGAATCTGACCGGCGGCGGATAATGTGCTCCGCAGCTTGTTGACGTTGACCTCACTCACTCGGCCACCCGGTGCAAGAGCCGCAGCCGCGCCTGCTGCCTGTCCGAGAACCATGAACGTCGGCTCGACGCGCACCGATGTGAAGGCGGCATGGCTTGCCGAAAGGGCGACGGGGACAATGAGATTGGTCACTTGCGACGTCTTGGGCAGCATGGCGCGATAGGGGATCTGGTAAGGGCCGACGCCGATGCTTTCGCGGGACTCGTCTGCGATGAAACCACTCAGAATGGTTCTGATCATGCCATGCTCGTCCATGGGATAGAAGCCGAGGCCGATCGTGTCGTTATATGTTGTCTTCTTGGCGAGATTGTTCTGGGTCAGGACGAACTGGCCGACGAGGCGCCGAGCCTGGCGGACATACATCTGATACGGAATTCCGCCATTGTCTTTGAATTCATCGGCGCAGTATCCGAATTTCGTCATATATTGGCGGACATTCGCAGGAACGCGCGGATCCGTCTGCGCAAACCACATCAGGCCTGTGATGTGATTGCGCACCTTTGCACGGATCTCCTCGCGCTTGGCTTCCGTCCCGGTGGTATAGTCGTAGCCGATGTGCCAGACATTGGTCGAGAAATAGCGCGTGGAATTAACGTCGAGCTTGCCATTGACCGTCATGCCACGGCCGAGGAAATGGGCCGCGTCCACGCCTTTGCCGGCTGCCTTCAAGGCCTGCAGGAACCTTGCCGTCGTTTCGTATCGGAGCGGATCATAGTCGGCAGGCCTTGTGAAGGGGATACGGTTGCCGGCCTCTTCTGTCACGCAGAGCCGGTAGTTGAAGGCCATCATGCTCGTGTCTGCAGAGCCGAGAGGTTTCTGACCGACATCGATCACGCCCGGTAGGAGGCCGCTGTTCCGGTTGCCGGCGATGACATAGGGATCGACGAGGATGGCTTTCCCTTCAACCTCGGGCCGTTTCAACTTCTGGACGCCTGCAGCGCTCTCGCCATATTTTGCACGACTTTCCCGACCGACGATCGTTTCGGCGCCAGATTTCAGTGTCAGATCGCCTTCATAGCTGGCATCGACGAAAACTGTTCCGCAGTAAGCCTTGCCCGATAGCATGGTGATTTCGGTCAGCGCTTTTGAAACCCGCGTTGCCTTCAAGACACGCTGCTGCAGCTCGACCTTCACTTTCGCCGACGTCAGCATCGCGTTGAAGGTCGACTCCGCCCACTTCGATTCGAAGTAGATCCGGATCGGATCCGGCGTGCCATAATGCGCCTTCGCCTTGTTGAGAAACTCGGTCGCGATGCCGCCATAGACATTCTTGCGGGGGGATGCGTCGGTCTTGGTTAAACCGCTCGACAGCATTCCGCCGACGTGAAGCGTAGGTTCGAGCAAAATAACGCTCTTCTTCAGACGCGCCGCCTGAATGGCCGCCGCAATCCCGCCGGGCGTTCCACCATATACCACGACATCAGCGCGCTGACAGGCGGCGTAAGCCGGCGCTGCAGCATACGATAAAAGTAGAGCAAAGGCTCCGCTGACCAGCCTTACGTAACTAGCTTTGCCATCCATAGAAAACGCTCCCATCGCCATCTCGGATCCTTAGAGGTGTTCGTAATCGAAAACAATCTCAGTTCGGCAGCCACGTTTGATTGCTCGTCATCGACGATGACCGCAGCTTGTTATTGATCCTGCGGAATTATACCGCGATCCATGATGTGAGGACTGCTTGTCGCGTCAGTGGAATTCGCCTCTCTTTTGACCGTTGGTTGCACACAAGGAGCAAAGCTATAACCAGCGACAACGAGAAGCTTGCGAGCCATGATCACGTTCCCCGGCGTGGAACCGTGCGCAGCGAACTGAGCGAGTGGATCCGGATACCTTTGTAAAACATCAACGCCCGCAACCGGATCGTTGACGAGGCTCGACGAGTTCCTTTAGCATCCTGCGCAATTGAGGCCACGGCTCATGCCCATGTATGAGGCGTGGGTCGTGCAGCACAAGCAAGCAGTGGAGCTTGGCAGCGACCTCCATGAGGGAGGACGGCGGCATCAGAAGTACCACGTTGGCGGAAATACCCGCAGAGCGATCGAGGTTCCTTTCCCGCCTGACGGCAGCGCTGTACCCTATGCGAGCGTCGGCCTTTTTCCAGGCTTGCCGCCTTTGGCGTAGCGTCGATCGTGCGGCGTCGAGCCGACCTGCGTCGATCCTGGAGGACAGGTGTCGGATCTCCGCGTATGTCGTCGCAATTTGAGGCGGCTCACCTTCAAGTCCGTCGATCGCTACAGACGGATAGCCATCAAGGTCTGCCAATAGCCTGTCGCGCAGCGTCCGTACCCTGCGACTTTGGCGCAAATACTGCTGATGGAGGCTCCACCAACGCAACCAGATTTCTCGTACCGGAGCAGGTCCTGCCTCCGTTCGCGGCGGCAAGTCCGTGAAGCGCTGGTGCAAAACCTGCGCCGAGTGCGAGAGGAGGTTTCGTCGAGTGATGATGGTCGGCGCGTCGTCGGCGTTGCCACTTGCTGTGGCGCTCTTTTCAATCGAAATTCCAGGCAGAGTTCTGCTATTCTCGGAATCAGCCATGATCCAAGCTCCTGATAGCTAGGGTGTGGTCAGGCCGAGCGCAGTGTTACCAGCACTTCACTCGGCCGCATTCATCAGGGCAGTGTGAATCAAGAGGTCATTTTGTCAAGGTTAAAATGTTGACGCCGGCGCAGGTGCGAATGGGACGGGCTGCTCTCAAATGGGGGGTCCGAGATCTTGCCGCCCGAGCAAATATTACCGCACCAACGGTGACCCGTATCGAAGCCGGTAAGCCGGCATATGACGCAACGCTGGAGGCAATCCGTGTTGCGTTCGAAGCAGCGGGCCTAGAGTTCATCCCCGAGAACGGGGGAGGGGAAGGCGTTCGTTTTTCAGAGCCGATGCACGGCAGGGGAGGAGAGGACACCAAGTCCACGGTCACCTGAGAGGGCTCTCTTTCTTTTCAATGGACTGTCATCTCCACCAGTCCCAACATCCCCAAAGTATCATCAACCAAGAGGCTGAGCGATTGCCAGTCAGGCAGATCATGCTCGTTAACCCGCGCGTGGATCGCGGTGAGCAGCCACCCAACGCCCGCAACATCCTCTCTGGCCCTGTAGCCGTCGAATGCTTCAAAGCAGGCCACGATCCGCGGCCGCGCATCGCCATTGTCGCTCGGAATATCCGCGATCCGCTCTTGCGCCCGCCGATACGCTTGAGCGATCCGACGTCGATCCGCCGGGCCGCTCTGCAGCACCATGCCGGCCGCCCAGATCAGCGTTCTCGCCATGTCGTCGAACTCGTTTCTCATGCCGGATCAAACGCGCCTGCGAACTCTGGGTCGGAATGGTAGGCGAGCTTGCGCGCGATGATCGGACGTTGCCCGGCAAGGAACAGAAGCTCGACCTCCTTTGGCAGATTGCGCACCTCGTCAGGTGTCATGAGGGCACGGCCGGTGTGCTGCTGGCT
>NZ_SLYH01000040.1:0-2500 GCF_004343445.1 Rhizobium sp. PP-CC-3G-465 | reverse complement strand
CGAAAACTATTTAGGTAGTGCGTCGAGCGAATACCTCAGGGGGTAGAGCACTGAATGGGCTATGGGGACTCACCGTCTTACTGATCCTAATCAAACTCCGAATACCTGAGAGTACTACTCGGCAGACACACGGCGGGTGCTAACGTCCGTCGTGAAGAGGGCAACAACCCTGACCTCCATCTAAGGTCCCCAAGTCATGGCTAAGTGGGAAAGGATGTGAGACTCCCAAAACAACCAGGATGTTGGCTTAGAAGCAGCCATCATTTAAAGAAAGCGTAACAGCTCACTGGTCTAATTAAGGGGTTTTGCGCCGAAAATGTAACGGGGCTAAAGCCATGCACCGAAGCTGAGGATGTGATCCTTTAGGGGATTACGTGGTAGCGGAGCGTTCCGTAAGTCTGTGAAGGAGGACCCGTGAGGGCCTCTGGAGATATCGGAAGTGCGAATGTTGACATGAGTAACGATAAAGAGGGTGAGAGACCCTCTCGCCGAAAGACCAAGGGTTCCTGCTTAAAGTTAATCTGAGCAGGGTTAGCCGGCCCCTAAGGCGAGGCGGAAACGCGTAGTCGATGGGAACCACGTTAATATTCGTGGGCCTGGTGGGAAGTGACGGATTGCGTAACTTGTTCTGACTTATTGGATTGTCAGGGCGGGGAAGCGGTTCCAGGAAATAGCCCCACCGTATAGACCGTACCCGAAACCGACACAGGTGGTCAGGTAGAGCATACCAAGGCGCTTGAGAGAACTATGCTGAAGGAACTCGGCAAATTGCACGCGTAACTTCGGAAGAAGCGTGACCCTTTTGTACGCAAGTATGATGGGGTGGCACAGACCAGGGGGTAGCGACTGTTTATCAAAAACACAGGGCTCTGCGAAGTCTTTAAGACGACGTATAGGGCCTGACGCCTGCCCGGTGCTGGAAGGTTAAAGGGAGAGGTGCAAGCTTTGAACTGAAGCCCCAGTAAACGGCGGCCGTAACTATAACGGTCCTAAGGTAGCGAAATTCCTTGTCGGGTAAGTTCCGACCTGCACGAATGGCGTAACGACTTCCCCGCTGTCTCCAGCATAGACTCAGTGAAATTGAATTCCCCGTGAAGATGCGGGGTTCCTGCGGTCAGACGGAAAGACCCCGTGCACCTTTACTATAGCTTTACACTGGCATTCGTGTCGGCATGTGTAGGATAGGTGGTAGGCTTTGAAGCTTGGACGCCAGTTCAGGTGGAGCCATCCTTGAAATACCACCCTTATCGTCATGGATGTCTAACCGCGGTCCGTTATCCGGATCCGGGACAGTGTATGGTGGGTAGTTTGACTGGGGCGGTCGCCTCCGAAAGAGTAACGGAGGCGCGCGATGGTGGGCTCAGAACGGTCGGAAATCGTTCGTCGAGTGCAATGGCATAAGCCCGCCTGACTGCGAGACTGACAAGTCGAGCAGAGACGAAAGTCGGTCATAGTGATCCGGTGGTCCCGCGTGGAAGGGCCATCGCTCAACGGATAAAAGGTACGCCGGGGATAACAGGCTGATGACCCCCAAGAGTCCATATCGACGGGGTTGTTTGGCACCTCGATGTCGGCTCATCGCATCCTGGGGCTGGAGCAGGTCCCAAGGGTTTGGCTGTTCGCCAATTAAAGCGGTACGTGAGCTGGGTTCAGAACGTCGTGAGACAGTTCGGTCCCTATCTGCCGTGGGTGTTGGAATATTGACAGGATCTGTCCCTAGTACGAGAGGACCGGGATGGACATATCTCTGGTGGACCTGTTGTCCTGCCAAGGGCATAGCAGGGTAGCTATATATGGACGGGATAACCGCTGAAGGCATCTAAGCGGGAAACCCCCCTGAAAACGAGTATTCCCTTGAGAACCGTGGAAGACGACCACGTTGATAGGCCGGGTGTGGACGTGCAGTAATGCATGAAGCTTACCGGTACTAATCGTTCGATCGAACTTGATCGTTCCCATTGCCCATGCTCATCTCGCCGCGAAGGCAAAGCCTTCGTCGGCTCGATGATCATGTTTTGTCCTCACGCTGTCGCGACCTTCGGTCGCTTCGCTGCGGACGGCGCGCCCAACGATGGGCGACGCGCTCTGCGCTTGCAGGCCTTGCGGCCTGATCACGAGCCCAAAGCAAACTCCAAAGACGTGTTCAAATCCAGCGAAAACAGAGCCAGACCGAATGGAAACCCTATTCGCTATTGGCTACTCCCACTTCGCTCCTGAAAAAATCCAGCTTCTCGTTTCGTTTGCCCTTAGCCGACCTGGTGGTTCTGGCGGGGTGGCCGCACCCGTTCCCATTCCGAACACGGCCGTGAAACGCCCCAGCGCCTATGGTACTTCGTCTTAAGACGCGGGAGAGTCGGTCGCTGCCAGGTCTGCTAAAGGCAAACATTCCATCTTCTCACACAACCTCAGTCACAATCCCTTCCGCGGGGTGGAGCAGCCCGGTAGCTCGTCAGGCTCATAACCTGAAGGCCGCAGGTTCAAATCCTGCCCCCGCAACCAA
>NZ_SLYH01000039.1:0-6735 GCF_004343445.1 Rhizobium sp. PP-CC-3G-465 | reverse complement strand
TTGCTGAACCCATCGCAAACCTCCTGTTTGCGCTACCGATTCAGATTCGTCGGCTTTTGGGAACCCCGAGAGTCAGCATCAATGGAGGTTGGTATTAGATCGCAAAAGTTTTTGTTGGCCTTAAGAATCTTCCCGTCGACGTCGAATTCAATTACGGCAAAGGAAAGATCCAGAGCGTTGAGGATTTTAGCAGAATTAGAACTCAGGAAGCTTGCCATAGTCATCGGTTCCGGCCAGGTGCAGTTCGTTCAATCCTCGACCAAATTCCTTAAAAAATATAAAAGCATAAACCGTTGCACCCATTATAAGCCTAAGTAGTACACGTCACTCTCATCAAATGGCTCTCCAGTTCGAATCTATGATACGGTCATAGACGAGACTCCATACATCGGCTTTTAATGCCGTGTTTAATTATCCCGCAATAGTCCAGCGCTACATTTATCGTAAAGACTCCTAGAGTAGAGCTTGACTTATGGAATATGAACAAAAGCGCCTCGATGCGCTCATGAGCCTCAACCTGCTGGACACGCCTGCAAGCGAAAGCTTTGATCGCATCACGCGAATGGCAAGCCAGATCTTTCAGCTTCCTATCGCAGCCGTTTCGCTCACGGACACTGACCGGCAATGGTTCAAATCAAAGGTGGGCGTCGATCACGATACTATTCCAAGAAAAAAAGCGCCTTGCGCGGAAGTGGCAGATTCGTGCGAATTCTTTGTGATTGAGGATTTTGCGCTCGATAGCCGCTACTGTGACAGCCTGCTCGGGGTGAGCGGCATTCGCTTCTATGCGGGAGCGCCACTGGTGACGCGTGAAGGATACTGCCTAGGCGCTCTTTGTGTTTTGGGGAAGGAACCACGAAAGAGTACGGAAGCTGAAAGGACGGCGCTTCAGGACCTCGCTTCTCTCGTTATGTCGCAGATTGAGCTGCAACACGCCTTTGGACGGATCGACCCGATCAGCGGCCTCCCAAACCGCGTGCAGTTTAGCGATGACATGAGCGATCTGGCGCGTGTCGCGCCCGATGAGGAGAGGGTTGCTGTAGCGCTTGACGTTGCGCAGCCGCATCAGATGGAGCGGCTCTCGGCCGTCATGGGGCCTGAGGCGTATGAGCAAGTCATTCGCGATGCCGCCCGCTCGATGAGGATTTTCCTAGGTCCGCGGGTCGCGGTTTACCATGTATCCCCGATGCAGTTCATCTTCTTAGCTCCTCCTGGCATCGATGCTAACGGCTATAGGGGATGTCTCCTGAAACTTTTAGGTTCAGAGCTTGTCGGCGCCGAGATCAAGTATGCCGTGACACCCGTCTGTGCCATGATGACGTATAAACTCAATTCGATGTCGCCTATGGACTGCATTAGGGCGCTGTCGAGCGCGGTGCAAGAAACGCGATCAGCAGAACTGTCTATCGGCATGTTTTCCGACAGTCAGGATTGCGCCTACCGCAGGAAATTTCGTCTCTTAAACGATTTTCAAACTGCCCTGGATGATCAACAGCAGCTGCGTATTCTCTTCCAGCCTCGGGTCGATTTGGCATCTGGGGAAATCGTCTCAGCGGAAGTGCTGCTGCGTTGGCGGCACCCTGAACTTGGGGACATCTCACCTGGAGAATTCGTACCCGTCATTGAGGACAGTGCTCTTGCATGGCCGATGACAAAGTGGGTGCTTGCGACAGCATGCAGACAGTTGGGCGTATGGTACAATCAGGGGATGAGCACAAAACTTTCTGTGAACTTTGCAGCCAGCAATCTTAAGGAAGACGTTGTAGGCGAGGTCATGAACAGCCTCACAGCCCACGAACTTCCGCATCAGGCACTTGAGATCGAGCTGACGGAGAGTTCGTTGATGCAACACAGCGCACAAATTCTCCAAAAGCTCGATCAACTTGTAGAAAATGGAATCGGGATTGCGATCGATGACTTCGGGACCGGCTATAGCAGCCTTTCCTATCTCCAACGACTTCCCGTCAGTGTTATCAAGATCGACCGATCTTTTATCCAAGCCCTTGGTGATGGTTCGCGGGAGCAGAAGCTTGTGCACTCTTTGATCAAGCTTTCCCATGACATGGAGTACAGGGTCGTTGCAGAGGGAATTGAAATTCCAGAAGCCGCTGAGCTTCTGCGGGTCGTGGGATGCGACGAGGGGCAGGGCTACTTGTTTGCGCGACCACTGGAAACTCAAGCGTTCGAAGACTTGTTGACGACTGCCCAATGCGGCGCCGGCTTGGTATCTGCTGCTTAATCCCGAATACGCCTGTTCAGTAGGCAATCGACCCGGCGCGCAAAGAACGCGCAGTTCTTGAGGAAGGCTTCAATAAGCGCGCTGTTTGGCGTATGGATCGGATTGCTGCAGTGGTGAGTAAGCCGGTCGAGCAGCGCGGTCGTCATCTTGGCGTCGCCGAAGACGCTGGCCCATTCGCTGAAGCTCAGGTTGGTCGTGATGATGACGCTGGTGTGTTCGTAGAGCTTGCTCAGCAAGTGGAAGAGCAGTGCGCCGCCTGAAGCGCTGAACGGCAGGTAGCCAAGCTCGTCGAGAATGACGAGATCGGAATGTGTCAGACGGTTGGCGATCTGGCCTGGACGGCCCTGAGCTTTCTCTTGTTCCAGAGCGTTGACGAGTTCCACGGTCGAGAAGAACCGAACTCGCTTATGGTGATGCTCGATGGCCTGGACACCGATCGCAGTCGCGATGTGCGTCTTGCCCGTGCCGGGGCCGCCGACCAGGACGATGTTGTTGGCGTCGTCGAGGAAGTCACAGCGATGAAGCTGCTGCACGAGGGCCTCGTTGATCTCGCTGCTGGCGAAGTCGAAGCCGTTCAGATCACGGTAGGCCGGGAAGCGTGCCGACTTGAGCTGATAGGCTGTTGATCGGACTTCTCGTTCCGCGGTCTCCGCTTTGAGGAGCTGGGACAGGATCGGAATGGCAGCTTCGAACGCCGGCGATCCCTGCTCGGTCAAATCACCGACGGCATGGGCCATGCCGTGCATCTTCAACTGTCGCAGCATGATGACGATCGCACCGCTTGCCGGGTTATGACGCATGGCGAACCTCCGTCTTTCTCAAGGTATCGTATCGTTCGACATTGGCCTTGGGCTCATTGGTGAGCGTCAGGGCCTGAGGAGCGTCGAGGGTTGGCGGCGTGAAGGTTTTGCCGTCCACAAGGCGATGCAGCAGGTTCAGCACATGCGTCTTGGTCGGAACACCGGACTTCAGCGCCATATCGACGGCCGACAGCACTGCCTGTTCGTCGTGCTGGAGAACGAGTGCCAGGATATCGACCATCTCGCGGTCGCCGCCGGGCTTCTTGAGCAGATATTGCTGCAAAGTCCGGAAGGCTTCGGGAAGCTCGACGAACGGTGCACCGTTGCGAAGAGCGCCCGGCTTTCGCTGCACGACCGCCAGATAATGCCGCCAGTCATAGATGGTCTGACCCGGCCGATCATGGGAGCGATCGATGACGCGGCGGTGCTCACAGACGATCTGACCTTCCGCGGCGACCACGACACGATCCGGATAGACCCGAAGGCTTACCGGACGATTGGCGAAGGATGCAGGGACGCTGTAGCGATTGCGCTCCAGATGCACGAGGCAGGTGGGAGTAACCCGCTTCGTATATTCGACGAACCCGTCGAACGGCCTGGAAACGGCCATGAGAGCTGGTGCTTCCTCTGCCCAGATGTCAGCGATTGTGCCACGCATCTGACCATGCGGTGTCTTCGCCCAGAATTCCTTGCATCGAACCTCGAGCCAGTCGTTCAGTGCCTCCAGTGATGGAAAGCGTGGAACCGGTTGAAAGAAGCGATGCCGTGCGTCCTGAACGTTCTTCTCGACCTGTCCCTTCTCCCAGCCGGACGCCGGATTGCAGAACTCGGGCTCGAACATGTAATGGCTGGCCATCGCCATGAAGCGGACATTGACGTCGCGCTCCTTGCCACGGCCGACCTTGTCAATTGCAGTCTTCATGTTGTCGTAGATGCCGCGACCTGGAATGCCACCGAAGATGCGGAATGCATGATTGTGGGCATCGAACAGCATCTCGTGCGTCTGCAGCAGATAGGCCCGTACGATGAAGGCCCTGGAGTAGCTCAGCTTGGTGTGAGCGACCTGCAGCTTGGTGCGCTCATTGCCAATGATCGCCCAATCTTCCGACCAGTCGAACTGGAACGCTTCACCGGGTTCAAACGCCAGTGGAACGAAGGTGCCACGGCCGGTCGTTTGCAGTTCCCGCTGTCGATCGTCGCGCCATTCCCGAGCAAAGGCCGCCACGCGATTGTAGGACCCCTCGTAGCCCAGGCTGACCAAGTCAGCATGCAACTGCTTCATCGTCCGCTTCTGCTTGCGGCCCTTCTTGGATTCCGTCTTCAGCCAGGCCGATAACCGATCTGCAAACGGATCAAGTTTGCTCGGCCTCTCCGGAACTTGGAACTTCGGCTCTACGCCATCTGCACGCAGATATTTGCGGATGGTATTCCGGGATAAGCCGGTCCTGCGGCAAATCTCCCGGATTGATAGACGCTCTCGAAAATGCCAGCGCCGGATCACGCTCAGTAACGCCATGTCGATCACTCCAGAGCCCCCGCTGAAAATACGCAGGGAACGGTTGAAACATGGGTCAATTCTCAATGGAAATATCAGGCTCTGCCGGGTCAGCTCTCAGTGGAAATCAACAAAGTGAAAGTCCACTGTTACTGCTTAGCAGTTCAGCACCCCGCGTGGTCCAGCCATGAGGCCGTCTGGAATGCATCTCTGATTGCCACGTTGACTGAAGCGGCGGCCTGCGAACGGTTCAGGGCTCAATTTGGCGCAGGAGACGCATAGATCTGCGACCCTTGAAGCGCTGATTTCGGGGGCATAGTGTGGTAGGCGCTGCCAGTGCAGGGAGGGCGAGGACAATGACACCAGATACGATAACAGTTGCGGACTACACCTTCCGGATTGCGCGCGCAGAGATCACCGGCTGGCTCGAGGTGGATGCGGAAGATGGCACCAACCTGAATATGGCGAGCGGCTACGGCCTGAGCTGGCAAATCGAGGTGCGTGCGGAGGAATATCCGCTGACCGACGAAGACGGCAATCTGATAACGATGATCGAGCCTGTGTTCTCGCACCAGAACCCGACAGTCGTTGTCCGCGACTGGCGGGACTGGGGTGGACAGCAAATTGTCTGCGACCACGATACCAGCGATCCCTCTCAAGAGGTGCCAACCCTTGCCATTAGTGGCGGTGACAGGCTCGCGGTCTCGACATTGCGCGTCGGCTCACGCAAAGGGCACTGCTTTCCATTTGAATGGTTCGGGGCTTGCTGGCCGGGCATAGACGAACGCTCCGGATTGGACCCGTTCCGGATCGTCGGGACAATCACCGCCTCGACCTTTACTGTAATCTTCAACGAGCAGGACGGCGAGCCTGGAGAGATAGCAAAGCGCCTGCTGCAAGCTCATTGTCCGATGCAGGGGTTGCGGCTTCGCGACGTACGTCAGCCTTATGCGACTTCGAAGAGCTTGCCGGACCGGATGCGGCAGGTCATGCACGCCACATTCGAAACCGACCCGTCGTTATGATCTTTGTACCATCCACGGCCTGTGGCCTTGTGACCGCTTTGGCGCAAAATTGCCGAGGCAGCAGTTGGCCCCGAGCGGACAACTGATTGAGGCTTTCTTACGAGATATAGTTGTGTAGGTTCGCCAGCCAAAGGTCGATTTGACCGAATGGAATGATGTGCCTGATAAAGCCAACAATTCCTGAAGTCACGATCAAAAGCACCAAACCAACTAACACTCCAAGAAATACACCTGCATAAGCGTTTCGAGGGTAGCGAGCGATTGAACACCCAGAAGCGAGAGAAAGGATCGTGAACAGCACCAGTATGGCTGTTTGCGACAACGATAAATCCAATTCTGGCTTCTCCTTTTACCAATCTTGCCCTGGTACTAAGCAGCAGACACCACCGCCCATTGCGTTCATTACATCGTACATCAATCCTTTTCGAGGTTTTCAAGTCCAGTTAGGGAAAGAAAAAAACCTGGAAGACTATCGGCCAACCTTATGATCCCCTTGGAGTTATTACCCGTTCCAAACGGATCGGTGGCGCGCTGCCAAAAGTAGACAGCATTGTTTTCAGGATTGATCCCGTCGGCAAGAAGATAAGAATGTCCTGAGTCGGCAGAACCAAAGAAAACCATCGGCAGCGTGAATTGATCCTCCCAGACGGACCGAGAGATGAAGGTTTCATGGCGCTCTGCGATGATATCGAAAGTCAATATGAGAACTTGAACGTCGTGCACGGACCGACAACCGTCACGGTCCTCGACAAGAAAGTAGTCGTTATATTCCGTCCCGGATTGACCATATCGTCTCAGCAAGTCAGCCAATTGGTTCGGGATCGCCAAACCTGTGAGCTCCGTGAAGCGACTGAAATCTCCATCATTCCAAGTCGTTCCTGACACGACTTGAAAGCCGCAGTTTTCTTTTAAAACGTCGATGGCGTCGTCGATTTGGCTCATGGATGGGTAATCTCCCGTTTAAAAGGAACATGCGAGGGAGCATACGCAGAACCAAGTCTGCCGTCGATCGCGCCGAGCGAACCCGAAGTCATGTCCGGTGTTGGCGCGAAGCGGAAGACGGCAGTTGGCGCAAAGCTGCCTAGCATTACAGTTGCGATTTTGATTTCAAGTGAGCGCGTCGAGAGTTAGCTTGATGCGCTCGTCTCCAGCATGACCATGCGATGACATAGGCAG
>NZ_SLYH01000038.1:0-6900 GCF_004343445.1 Rhizobium sp. PP-CC-3G-465 | reverse complement strand
CAAGAAACTTCAGAGCGAGTTCGTTGGTCGCCAGCAGCGCCGCCGCCCTCGTTGGTGTGCGGTTTATAGATCCGAGACAGACACTTCGTCAACAGCACCCGTCCGAAAAACTTCATAAAAGTGACAAGTGGCTGTAATAACTACGGAATTCCAACCGGATGCCATGCCAGCCCGTTTCCACAAACGAAAACGACGCCCGCAGCACAGGCTCGGGCGTCGTTTGATAGACAGTTCGCTTTGTTGTGCGAAGATACAGGCGCCCGCCTATTCGGCAGCTTCTGCGGGCTTCGGCACGTAGTTCAGGATCGGCCCGAGCCAGCGTTCGACCTCCAGCACTGACATGCCCTTGCGACGGGCGTAATCCTCCACCTGGTCCCGCTCCACCTTGGCCACACCGAAGTAATAGGCCTCGGGATGGCCGATGTAGAGACCGGAGACGGACGAGCCCGGCCACATGGCAAAGCTTTCCGTCAGGCGGACGCCGATCTCGGCTTCGGCATCGAGCAGGTCGAACAGCGTGGTCTTTTCGGTGTGATCGGGCTGGGCCGGGTAGCCCGGCGCCGGACGGATGCCTGCATACGGCTCTGCAATCAATGCTTCCGGCTCGAACGCCTCCTCGGCGGCATAGCCCCAGAGTTCCTTGCGAACGACTTCGTGCATCCGCTCGGCAAAGGCCTCTGCAAAGCGGTCGGCCAGCGCTTTCACCATGATTGCGGCATAATCGTCGTTCGCGCGCTCGAACCGTTCGGCGATTGCGACCTCCTCGATTCCGGCCGTCACCACGAAGCCGCCGACATAGTCGCCGACACCGCTCTCGGTCGGCGCCACGAAGTCGGCGAGCGCCATGTTGGCACGACCATCCCGCTTGGCCATCTGCTGGCGCAGCGTGTGAAGGGTCGCAAGCGGCGTCTCTCGCGATTCGTCCGTGAACAGCTGGATGTCATCGCCCATGGCGCCGGCCGGCCAGAAGCCGATCACGGCTTTGGGTACGAACCAGTTTTCCGCGATGATCTGGGCCAGCATGGCCTGTGCGTCGGCGAAGAGCTGACGCGCAGCCGCCCCCTGGCGTTCGTCATCGAGAATTTTCGGATAGACGCCCTTCATCTCCCAGGTTTGGAAGAACGGCGTCCAGTCGATGTAGCGCGCGAGTTCGCCGAGGTTCCAGCCATCGAAGACCCGCGTTCCGAGGAACGACGGCTTCGTGGGGCGATAGACGGACCAGTCGGCGCGATGGCGGTTTGCCCGGGCGCGCTCCAGCGGCAGGCGCTGCTTTTCCCGCTCGGAACGGGCATGCGCTTCCGCCACCTTGCGGTAATCGGCCCGGATCGTCTCGATATAGGGATCGCGCGCCTCCGGCGACAGCAGGTTCGACACGACGCCGACGGCGCGACTGGCATCGGTGACATAGACCGTCTGCCCCAGATTATAGCGCGGGTGGATCTTCACCGCCGTATGGACGCGGCTGGTCGTGGCGCCGCCGATCAGCAGCGGCAGGTTCATCCCCTCACGCTGCATTTCTGCTGCAACATGCACCATTTCGTCGAGCGACGGCGTGATAAGGCCGGAGAGGCCGATGATATCGACCTTCTCGGCCTTGGCGACCTCCAGAATTTTTGCTGCGGGAACCATGACGCCGAGATCGATGATCTCGTAATTGTTGCAGGCGAGAACCACGCCAACGATGTTCTTGCCGATATCGTGGACATCGCCCTTGACGGTCGCCATCAGGATCTTGCCGGCGGATTGGCGTGCCTCGCCGCCCTCCGCCAGCTTCTCCGCTTCCATGTAAGGCAGGAGCACGGCGACCGCCTGCTTCATGACACGTGCGGATTTCACCACCTGCGGCAGGAACATCTTGCCGGCGCCGAACAGGTCGCCGACAACGTTCATGCCCGCCATCAGCGGCCCCTCGATGACGTGCAGCGGACGGGCGGCGACAAGCCGCGCCTCTTCCGTGTCATCAACGATGAATTCGGTGATACCGTTGACCAGCGCGTGTTCGAGCCGCTTGTCCACGGTCCACTCGCGCCAGCGCAGGTCGCGCTCCTTTGCCTCGCGGCCGGCAGCGCCCTTGAACCGTTCGGCAAGCGTCAGCAGCCGGTCGGTCCCGTCCGGTCGGCGGTTAAGGACGACGTCCTCGCAGGCCTCGCGCAATTCCGGCTCGATGGCGTCGTAGACGATCAGCTGCCCGGCATTAACAATGCCCATGTCCATGCCCGCCTGAATGGCGTGGTAGAGGAACACGGCATGCATGGCCTCGCGCACCGGCTCATTGCCGCGGAACGAGAAGGACAGGTTGGAAACGCCGCCCGAGATGTGAACATGCGGCAGGGTCGCCACGATCTCGCGCGTTGCCTCGATGAAGTCGACGCCGTAATTGTTGTGCTCCTCGATGCCCGTGGCCACCGCGAAGATATTGGGGTCGAAGATGATGTCCTCAGGCGGGAAGCCGACCTCTTCGGTGAGGATGCGATAGGCGCGGGTGCAGATATCGACCTTGCGCTGACGGCTGTCGGCCTGGCCCTGCTCGTCGAAGGCCATGACCACGACGGAGGCGCCATAGGCCCGACACAGCCGCGCCTGATGCAGAAAACTCTCCTCGCCTTCCTTCAGCGAGATGGAGTTGACGATGGACTTGCCCTGCACGCATTTCAAACCCGCCTCGATCACCTCCCACTTGGAGCTGTCGATCATCACGGGAACGCGGGCGATGTCAGGCTCGGCGGCGATCAGGTTCAGAAACTCGATCATCGCCTGCTTCGAATCGATCAGGCCTTCGTCCATGTTGATGTCGATGACCTGGGCGCCGTTCGCCACCTGGTCGCGCGCGACATCCAGCGCCGCGGCATAATCGCCAGCCGTGATCAGCTTGCGGAATTTCGCCGAACCGGTCACGTTGGTGCGCTCGCCCACGTTGATGAAGGGAATGTCCTTCGTCAGCGTGAAGGGCTCCAGCCCGGAGAGCCGCATCTGCGGTGCGACGGCCGGGATCTGCCGGGGTGGGAAAGCGGCCATATCTTAGAGCCTCGCCTGTGCGTTTGTGTCGAAGGCGGGACGCGGCACGTGTCCAACGACGGCTTCGGCGATGGCCTTGATGTGCGCGGGTGTCGAGCCGCAGCAACCGCCGACGATGTTGACGAGTCCGTCTCGGGCAAAACCGGCGATCTGCGCGGCCATCTCGTCCGGGCTCTCGTCATAGGCGCCGAATTCGTTGGGCAGGCCGGCATTCGGATAGGCGCAGATGAGCGTATCGGCGACGCCGGACAGCTCGGCCAGATGCGGCCGCATGGCGTTGGCGCCCAGTGCGCAATTGAGGCCGATCGAGAACGGCCGGGCGTGGCGCAACGAGTACCAGAAGGCCGTCGGCGTCTGGCCGGACAGCGTGCGGCCGGAGAGATCGGTGATCGTGCCGGAGATCATGACCGGCAGCGTGATGCCACGCTCGGCGAACACTTCCAGCGTCGCGAACACGGCCGCCTTGGCGTTCAGCGTATCGAAGATCGTCTCGATCAGCACGATATCCGTGCCGCCATCGATCAGCCCGCGCAGCTGCTGCCCGTAGGCGAGCCGCAGGTCGTCGAAGCTGACGGCGCGGTAACCGGGATTGTTGACATCCGGCGAGATCGACGCGGTGCGGTTGGTGGGCCCAAGCGCGCCGGCCACGAACCGGCGGCGACCGTCCTTGTCCTGCGCGCGCAGGCCGGCGCGCCGGGCGAGGCGTGCACCGTCGCGGTTCAGGTCGTAGACGGCGTCTTCCATGCCGTAATCGGCCTGGGCGATGGTGGTCGAGGAGAAGGTGTTGGTCTCAAGAATATCCGCACCCGCCAGCGCATAGCGATAGTGGATGTCCTCGATCGCCGCCGGCTGGGTCAGGGTCAGCAGATCGTTATTGCCCTGCAGATGGCACTCGCAGCCCTGAAATCGCTCGCCGCGAAAGTGCTCTTCCGTCAGTCCGAGCGTCTGGATCTCCGTGCCCATCGCGCCATCCATGATGAGGATGCGCTCGGAGGCAGCCTGCCGGAGGGCACGTGCGACCTCGGAGCCGTCGGGCGCCGGGGTCGGTTCACCGAAAAGGGCCGTGATGGCGGACATGGGACAACCTTTCGCCTGCTGGACAGGCTTCGGAGTGACATAAAGATATATTTATGTCAATATATGTTACGTTTGGATGCGCGCAAGGCAGTCCTTCAGTTCGTAGATCGCGCAGAGGATGTGATAGAAGGTGCTGGCAGGCGCCGCCTCCTCGATGAAGACGCCGCTTTCCGGCAGCTTGTCGCGCCAAAGCCCCTTTACCGGGACATCCAGAAACAGGTTCAACGCTGCAATCGCCCGTTCGGCCGAGCCGAGATAGCGCACCTGTGCCTCGCCTTCGCTCAGCGCCGCCAGCCGGATCGCGGCCTTTAGCCACTCGGTCTGCGGCCAGAGCCGCGCTAGCGGGTCGCGCACCGAGAAATCGTCGTTGAGCTGCATGATGGCGACCTTGCGCGTCGCGCAGATGCCGTGCGCCTCGCCGATTTCGAACAGGCGCCGCGCCTTGACGATCGCGCCCGCATCGCCCCGGCGCTCGCCCCAGCGCAGCAGCAGCCAGGCCCATTCGAACTGGTGCCCCGGCTCCACCACACGGCCGAGATCGCCGGGCATCGGCGCCCAGTCATGGTCGAAGAACTCGCGAAGCGCGCCGGTCTGCGGATCGATGAAGCGGTCCATGCAGAGCGAGGCGATCTCGTCTGCCAGATTGGTCCAGCCGACCTGATCGAAACCCTCGACCTCTTCGCTGGCAAGGCAGGCCTCGAACAGGTGCATATGCGGATTGGAGCAGAGCGGCAGGCGCGGCGGGTTGTCCTCCTCGAAGCCGGCGACCGGGTGCTTGCACCAGTCTTCCAGCTTTGCCTTCAGTGTCGTGCTGCGCTCCGCCATCTCAGCCCGGCGCTCGGGGAAGGCGCGCGCCATATAGGCGAAGGCCAGCAGCGCGAAGGCCTGATTGTAGATGTCGAAGGACGGGTCGAGCAGCGTGCCGTCGGCATCGGCAAGCGCGCCGTAAAAACCGCTCGGCTGTAGAAACACCCGGTCGAAGAAAGCGAGACCGCCGGTGCTTGCCCCCTGCCAGTCGCCGGCCCAGCCGCGCAGGCCCGCCTCCGCAAAGCAATAGGTCTGGCGCGGCTGCACGCGGGCGCGCAAATTGTCGCGCGTCGGTTGGCCGGTCAGGTCGATCGTCTCGACGAAGCCGCCATCGGGATCGTTGAACCCCTTGTCCCGCCAGAGCGGCAGGGCCTGTTCGGTCAGCCAATGGTCGAGGGAGGCGGAGAGCGCGGAAACGGCCATGGATGGCACCTTTGCATAGAAATCAGAAAGAGAACTCAGACATCGAGACGGAGGCTGGTAAGGTCATGGCCGAGATGCAAAGCCAGCGCCTCGACCACCATCGCATGGTCCTGCCGCTGCGGCAGTCCGGAGACGGTGACCGCGCCGATGCAGCCGGCGCCTGTCACCGTGATGGGAAAGCTGCCGCCATGGGCCGCGAAATCCGCATCCGACAGGCCGAACTTGTCCTGCAGGCTGCGCCCGTCGCGGGCGAGCGAAAGCCCGGTCGCATAGCTGCTTCGGAAGAAGCGGGCGACGCAGTTGCGTTTGCGGCGCACCCAGTTCGCATTGTCGGGAGAGGTGCCTTCCAGCGCTGCGTAGAACAGCGGCATGGAAAACAGGCTGACATCGATGACGACGCCGAGCTTGCCGGCCGCCGCCATGTCGCGCAGCCGCAGGCCGAGCGCCCAGGCGACATCGGCGTCGAAGTGCGCGAAGGTCAGCGTCTTTTCCTGATGGGCGACGCGGGCGATATCGGTTTCGAGAGATGCGGTCATGCGTCTATTCCTTCCAGAGCCATGCGGCGCCGCGCACGCCCGAACTGTCACCATGGACGGCCTTGCGGATCGGCGTCTCGAACGAATCACCAAAGATATACTGCGCGACGAGGCCCGGCAGGTCGTCGTAGATCTCATCGACATTCGACATGCCGCCGCCGAGCACGAACACATCGGGATCGACGACATTGGTCAAAAGCGCGAGGCTGCGGGCCAGACGATCGGTAAAGCGCTCGTAGACGCCGCGGGCGACCGCGTCGCCGCCGCGCATGTCGGAGATGATGTCGCGCGCCAGACGCTCGCGCCCGGTGGTCAGGCGGTAGTCGAGCTCGACGCCCGTGCCGCAGGCGTATTTTTCCAGGCAACCCGTCTTGCCGCACCAGCAGGTATGGCCGGGATATTCCTCCGGCCGCATCCAGGGCAGCGGATAATGGCCGACTTCGGCGGCAACGCCCTGAAAGCCGGCATGCACCTTGCGCCCGATCGCCAGACCGCCGCCATGACCGGTCCCGATGATGATGCCGAACACCGTCTCGGCCCCCGCCCCCGCCCCATCGACCGCCTCGGAGACGGCAAGGCAGTTGGCATCGTTGGCGATCCGCACGGGGCGACCGAGCAGCGCTTCGAGATCCTGGCCGAGCGGACGACCGTTGAGAATGACGGCATTGGAATTGCGCACGAGGCCCGTGCGCGGATTGGGACTGCCGGGAATGCCGATGCCGACGCTGCCCGAGGCGCCCGACGCCGCTTCCGCCGAACGAACCAGCGACCGCACCGCATCGAGGCAGGCATCATAGGACGTCGGCGTCGGCACGCGCTCGCGCGCCCGCAGCGCACCCGCCTCATCCAGCGCCACCACCTCCATCTTGGTGCCGCCCCAGTCGATCCCGATAAACATCAAGCCCCCCTTGTGCCGCCTGCAAAGAGGCGCAGGCGGGCCTGCATATCGTGAGCGCGATGAACATCCCACCTTTTCTTTTGTGATTTTGGCCGCTTGATATGCTCCTTCATCGACAGGAGCGGAACGGAATGGTTGGAGAAG
>NZ_SLYH01000037.1:0-7275 GCF_004343445.1 Rhizobium sp. PP-CC-3G-465 | reverse complement strand
AGATGACGCGGGTTACTCTCGGGAAGAGCCGGGTGCGGGAAATCCGCCCGCCCGGATCTGTGAGGGCGAAGCCGAATGGCATAGCTACTCGACCACGATCCGATCCTAACAGCCGCTGCAGCCGGCACAATGCCACAGCCGCAGGTGAAGGATGACTGTAACGAGCTCTGGATACTCTTAAGGATCCTGGATAAGGTGGCAGACAGCCCAGCAGGAGATCCTGCGGGCGTAGGGAGAGGTACTTGCTACGTATCGGGAGTAGCCCAGCGGCTTGGAAGGTAAGCGCCTGCTTAGCGATGCTTGCTTTTTGCATGACAGCAGTCGAACGTTCAAGCGCGCAGACGATTGAAGGACTTTCGATAGGCGAACCGCTTGCTGCCGGAAACGGAACCAAAGTGGCTGGACCGATATCAGTCGCCGCAAGGTCACTTGGCGCAATGGAGAAAGGCGTAAAGCTTTCAGCCATGGTACTGCCCGGATCCCATGAGATCCTCCGGCTAGATGTAAAATGGCAAGAGCGCCCTGTTGGTGTCCCCGCTTACTTTGCGGACTTCAAGTTCGGCGTCACAACGCTTTCCGCCATCAGTAGCCGATTTGGAAGCAAAGGGCTGCTAAATGCGAAGGTTCCACCAGTTCAGGCTAAGCAAGGTTACCTGAGTTTCGTAAGCAGTTACGAGGTCAAGAACAGCAGGCTGATTGTCTCGTTCACCACCAGAGTGGACAAGGCCGCGTTAGCATATTTTCGCAATATTCAAGCTAACGACCTCTACGACCAAGTGGCAGACGTCGCAGTTCTTACCTCGATTTCGATCGCCAACCGTGACGAATTCGCGGAAAGGGCAGGGCCGGCTGTCGCCGATGTCGGCTATAAGCCTATTGAATGGATCGCATCGTCGGCTGATGCTGTCCCTAAGCGCATTCCTGATCTCTCAAGGGTAAGGCTCTCTCAACTCCCCGTTGCCAGGATTTACACGGGGCCAAATAATGCGCCTGATTTGACCGGACGTGCGTCTGTTTTTCAGACGTTCGCCTCGAGATTATCCGAGCGCATGGCAGATGGTCCGGATTACGCCGGAGAATATGCAATCGTGCGTGTGCCCTGCGGTCGAGATTGCGTCGATGTTTTCGCAGGCAACGTCCGGACTGGAGAGGTTTTTCGGTTCCCGCTTGCAGCACAACGAGTACCTGCACTCAAGCTTCAGTTCTCGCTAAAAAGCCGCATGATGGTTGCACAGTGGCAAGAAACTGTTTCACAGGCTTGCGTCGTACAGATCTTCGATTTCGAAAATGACGAGTGGATCGAGCTTTTCAAGCATACCATCGGATCATCGTCGCTTTGCGCCAAATCGTTGAAAGCTAATCTTCAACCTTAGGCTAGCTAACTGCGTTTAACGGTTGTGGAACCTAAAACCCGCCCGTATGGTCCTGTTGAGGCGGGAGTTTTGCTACATGAGCCTACTATACCAATCGTCCACGGCGCTGCATCCACGGCTGCTCCCGTACGTCGCAGACACAATTACGCGGTTCAGTTATCTCCATCCGACCGTGGAGGTCTTGTTCGACGGGGAAAGCCTAAGGATTTTGGGGCCTGACAGTGGTGACACTGATCTCTTCCGTGAACTGATGTTCTGTTTGTACCGCGAGAAAATTCTCGCGCAAACCTTGCCGCTGCGGCAGATGCTCATCGAAGGCGTGACCGGACGTGACCGTCGTTCCCTTTAAGTTTCGCAAGGCCGCAAACGGCCAGATCCTATTTACCGACGACGGCGGCCGGTTTTTCCGGTCGAGCGAGGCGTTCCTTGATCGCTATGTGTATGAGGCGCTGGAAGGGCGAGACCTCGCATTTCTAGCGGCAAACGGCTTCTCATACACTGATGAGCAGGATCTCTCTTATGCTGGCTTTGCCTATGCCTTCGCGACCCGCCTGTATCTGCCGCGTCAGCTCGATTATGTCATCCTGGTCCCGACGCTGCGCTGCAACCTGGCTTGCAGCTACTGCCAGGTCTCTCGTGTTAATGAAACCACGCCTGGTTTCGACTGGACAGACGAGACCCTTGCAAGCGTTCTCCATTACCTTTCTGGCCTCCAGACCCGAACAATCAAGATCGAATTCCAGGGTGGCGAACCGCTGCTTCGACTCGACATACTCTCGGACGTTCGCGACTTTTGCAACGCAACGTTTGACGCCTGTGAGTTCGTTGTCTGCACCAACCTTCAGGTGGTTTCTCCGGAAGCATGGGCGTTCCTAGCGCTTCCGGATGTCTCCGTAAGCACGTCGCTGGACGGAAGCAAAGAGGCACACCTGAACCAACGCACCTCGACCGTTTCCGCCACCAATCGGTTTTTCGAAAACCTGATGCACGCCACCTCGCACCTGGGTGAAGGAAAAGTGTCCGCGCTGCCGACCATCGACCCGCGACACGCTCCTTCGCCTCGGACAGTGATCGAGATGTATGCGTCCTTCAACATGCGGTCGATCTATATCCGGCCGGTCAACTTCCAGGGTTTCGCGCGCAAGAGGTTCGACGCCCTTGCTACCACAAGGGCATGGATACGCTATTACTCGGAATTCCTCGACGCGGCGATCGTTCACAATTGGGAGGCTGTCGACCACGTCGAGGAGTATTATTTCGTGCATTGCCTGCGGCGGGTTCTCCGCGCTGGTCACGACGGCCACGTCGATCTGCGTAACCCAAATATCCTAGGCAGCGGCTATCTCGTCATAGACCATGACGGTCGCGTTTACCCAACCGACGAGGCCCGCATGGTGACACGCGTCGGCCAGATGGATTTGTCCGTTGGCCACGTTGCGTCCGGGATCGACCAGTCTAAGGTCGATGCGCTGAATGAAGAAGCGAGCAACAACTTCCATCCAGATTGCGTTCACTGCGTGTACCAGCCTTTTTGCGGCGTTGATCTCATCGACGATTTGTCGAGATACGGGAGGATTGACCTGCCGAAACATCAGACCGACTTCTGCCAGCGGCACATGGCGATCTTCGACAAGGTGTTCGAGTTGCTCTATTCGGAGGATCCTAGAGTCCAGAAATCCCTGGCAATATGGGCTGGCTCGCAGAGCATCGACCCTCTGCTTGTGAAGGCACACGCATGATCAACCTCCGCGTTGCCGTCGAGGCACCACCGATCCTAGAACCGCTCGTGGTGAGGCTCCTGGCGCACGAACCAACAATCCGGACGGATAACGACGCGGTTCTCTTGTTCGAGGAAGACGACAGGCTGGAGTATGATCTCCAAGGGTTCTCGTTAGTCGTCCACGCCCCGTCATCCAACAACATCGACGGGGATGTTCTGCTGATCGTGCCTGGACAGCCGAGCGCCCATCGGCTGATCCGTGCGTCCTCCAAGCACAATACGCTCCTCGTGACGGAACGCTGCGACCAGCTTTGCGTCATGTGCTCGCAGCCGCCTAAATCGTACCACACGGATCTCTTCGATCAGTTTGCGACTGCGGCTCTGCTGGCGCCGGAAAAGGCAGTGATCGGCATATCGGGGGGCGAGCCACTTCTCTACAAGTCCCGGCTGCTTGAGATGCTGGAAAGGGTTGTCGAAGCAAGGCCCGATCTCACATTCCATATTTTGACCAACGGACAGCACCTCTCCGCAGCGGATGTACCAGCAATCGCCGAGCTTGGGCCGGAGCGAATTCTGTGGGGTGTGCCGATTTACGCTGTCGATGCCACGGTTCACGATCGGATTGTCGGCAAGAGCGGAGCGTTCGCCAAGCTCACAGAAGGGTTGACGGTTCTCATGAGGGCCGGCGCCTCGGTTGAGCTTCGCACCGTCGTGCTGCGCCAGAACTGGGATCAATTGCCGACGCTCGCCGACTTCATCAGCTCACGTCTCAGCTTTAGCTCGGTTTGGGCGATGATGCAGCTGGAGCCGATCGGCTACGGCCGCATGAATTGGAGGAAGTCGTTCCAGGACACTTCAGAAGACTTCAGCAATGTTGCACGCGCTATCGATATCAGCATGGCCCGTGGCCAGTCGGTGTCTCTCTACAACTTCCCCCTTTGCTCAGTCCCGCATGAGTACCGACGTCACGCTCCTTCGACCATTTCCGATTGGAAACGGAAGTACCTAGACTTTTGTGACGGTTGCTCTTCGCGTCAAGCTTGTGGTGGGTTTTTCGAGTGGTATAAGCATGGTGAGGGGTTTACACGTTTGGGGGGAATATGAAGGCGCGCGTATTCTTGGTACCGTCGCTCCTTGCAGCGGGGTTCTTTCCGTCAAAGGCATCGGCGATGCCGCTTCCTGAGGGCGTAGGTCCGAAAGATCATGGTCCGTCGATCCTTGAAAAGCTCAAGCTCAAGCACGTCTTCACATTGGCCGGACACCGATCGCACAGCTCGCATAGGTCGCACAGCTCACACTCCAGCCACAGGTCCAGCAGCGGCGGTGGATATACGACACGCTCGTACAGCTCACCGACGTATTCTGCGCCGACTCCGGACTACTCCCCGCCCGCTCCTTCTGTGTCTCCACCGGCATCTGTCGCTCCCGTTTACCCCTCGGCGCCAGTGGTTCCGAGGGCACTGTCGTCTTATCCGGCGGCCATCGATCCCGCACAGCCTTCAGATATGCAGGCTCCATTAAAGACGCTTCCAGGCAATACCGACAAGTTCAGGCGCATCGTAATGCAGGTCCAAACTGCGCTCACTGCCTATGGCTACTACACCGGCGCGATAGATGGCAGGGTCGGGCCCGCTTGTAAGACGGCGATTTCGTCCATGCAAACCGACTACAATCTAAAGGTGACAGGTACCATAACGCCGGAAGTGCTCAATGCCTTCGCGATCGTCGCAAACTGAGATGGGCGGCCGACCCCATGCGTTTTCTGGTTGGCGATCCAGACCGAACGCTTTGGTGACCTCATCGGTGTTGGTTTTTCATTTATGAAACGCGTTCAGCTGATCAAGCCGTCGATTTCGGCGGGCGAGCTCATAGCATCGATCAAGCGGATGCAAGGCCCCGGTCCTGCGCCAGATCCGGCCTTGCTTATGCCCGATACGGGCACACTAACGGTATCGGGCGCGGGCCGTACGGCGCGCGCGGCACGACGATGGACCATTTTCGCCGGACTGGTGTCGACCTCCACTGGCATCTATCTCGCATCCCAGGTCCATGGGTTTTGGGGTTCAGTACTGTGCGCCATCGCGGCGGTCATGACGCTTCGGGCATGGACGCGACGGTCAGTTTTCAAGCAGGAACTCGCTGAGGCTCGTGCAGCGTGGGAAAAAGAAGTTGCGAGCTGGTTGGATCGGGGGAGCCCTGCGCCATTCAACAGGCGGAAAAGCGAACTGCTCGAAACCGCTGTCGCCTACACCGAGTTGCCAGTGCGCGAGCACCGAAAACTCGTAAGTCTCGATCAGGAGAAGCGCCGGAGCCAGCTCGAGCGATATCTTCAGCAGAAGTTGATCAGCGGCGCGGATATAAAGGGCGTAGGTTCCAGGCGCGTAAAAAAGCTGGCTTCACACGGAATCGTCACGGCATGGGACCTTCACCAGAGACAGGTAACGCACGTCTCCGGGATTGGGCCATCCCTTGCAGAGGAGCTGCAGCGGTGGTCACGCGAGGTGGAGCGTACTTTCACTTTTCATGAAACTGCTCCTACCGATCACACCGCTATCCAGCGCGTCAAGAATGAGTTTGGCATCCAACGGGACCAGCTGGAACGCGAGCTTGCGAAAGGACAAGAAGATCTCCAGAGATTTTGCGAAGAAGCCACAATGTTGAGAGCTCAGGCTCCCCAGCCCATGGTCTCCGCCTTCATACGGCTGAAACAGGTCGAGACCGATATCAGCTACATTAAGGGTCGCGATGTCCGCACCTTACCGTGACTTCTGGATCATTGTCGGACTGACGGTCGGCGCTGTCGTGTTGGCGAGCGCTTCGTCGAAAGTTACGAGGCCGGCGGTGACACCGAGCCAGGAAGCTTCCGCGCCGTCGGATCCTCCGGAAGCGAGGCAAACAAATACCAATGCGGACACGCCGTCCGTTACCCGCAACACTCCAGTTCCCGAGATGCAGATCACGGCGGTGGAAGCTACAGTCGACGATAAGGTTTTGCTTCCAGTACGGGACATTGACCCTGATGTCCGCTTGGCGTTCGACAAGGCCGTGAGCATATTGCTTGCCGAGCTCGATACGATCAACGGAGGAGAGCTTGGAGATACCAGAAACGGGTCATCTTTAAGTACGCCAGAAGAGCTAGGAGCTCCAACCGCTCCAGTGTCGATTGAATCGCCGCCGACAGACGACTCTTTAAAGAGAACAGGCGTCACCACGACGAACGTGAACATGCGGGAAGGGCCGGCTGCTAATTACCTCCTCGTATCAACGCTACCCGTTGGGGCGAAGGTGGCAATTCTGGAGGAGGAGGCAGGATGGCTGCACGTCCTAGAGGCAGGGACGGGTCGAAAGGGCTGGGTGAACGGCCGCTTTGTCACTGACGTCATCAACTAAGGAACAGGCACCAACCTACATAAAGACCGATGCCAAATTCTAGGGTTACTGTTGCAGAGCGGCATACCGAAATGAGCCGGTTCTTCTGTACACAACTCCCGATCCACAAGCTACGAACTGCACCACGCTACCGTGCGGAGCGGCAACCGGCATTCAACCGCCGTTGAGGTCCTTCACGTTCATATTCTGATCCCGCTGATTTATACCTTCTAGAGTGATTGGTGCGCTACAATTTTTGGTGAGCTCTTGTTTGATACCCCTCAAGGCGTGAATGCCCATGGGAGCGGCCCTCGTTTCGCTTTATGTGGCGCGGCGGAACTGCTGCGATGAATGTCGTCAAAACGATAGATAGCGAAGTGCGATAAGCCTGCTGGGATTGAGGTATACACAAAAGAAGAGCATCAATGTCATATTTATGAGGTATTTCTGTTTTAAGGCTCTGACAAGGAAGCTTCGTCGTTTCTCTACACGACGAGCAATCGCAGGTATTGACATATATCCAACTCGTATTAAGAGATGCGAATGCACCCGTAAGTCGTATCCGGAAAGCAGGAATCCAGTGGTGGGATCGAGAGAAGACGACCGCAAGGCACAAAAGCAGCGCTTTCGATGCTGTTCGCAGCAATAATTTTAGGCCCCGCAGCCGCTAAAGAAAATGCCAGAACATCGCCTGATTTGGCCGATCAGAGAAATCTGCGTAAGCGGCAAGGAGACCCCATCTGGCGCGGCTGATGCTGAGCAGGGTATTTCGGGCATACGAGTTCTCTGAATGTGAGGATCTATGTCTAGACC
>NZ_SLYH01000036.1:0-8802 GCF_004343445.1 Rhizobium sp. PP-CC-3G-465 | reverse complement strand
CGCACTTGGTCGCGCGACTTTGAACGGCTCGTTCGCGGAAATCCTAATTTTGCAGCGCTGCAAAAGTCGAATTAAGATATCGAGCAAATGTCGGGCAGACCGTCCGAAAACTCAAGGCAGGAAAATTTCGTTAGAAAATGATGCTAGCAGCTTCTCCTGCTGCCACCGTCTATAGAATGCATCATATTGAATAGTCGGAATGCCGGAAGGAAATTCTACGTAGGAAATTTCATTCTGAGTTTTCGGACGGCCTGCGGGATTTTTGCGACAGCTCAATTTTCCGCTTGAGCCGGACCTAGCGTCATACCGTATTGAATATTCCTGAAGGAGTTTTCGATGCACGATCGCCGAAATAGAGATCAAGTTTTGCTGACCGCGTTGGAATGTGCAGAGCAGGTCGGTGTTAGCATTCGAGCACTTCGGCTCTACGAGCAATATGGCCTGATCTCCCCACGGCGCACGTCCAAGCAATGGCGACTATACGGCAGCACCGAGATCGTTCGCCTGAATGAAATTCTGGCCCTCAAAACCCTCGGCCTTAGCCTGCGCGATATAGCAAAGCTTCTGGAAGGACAGGTCGCTGATTTGGAGCAAACGCTTTCATTGCAGCGCGAGGCTTTAGCAAACTCGAAGGACCGCGCCATACGAGGGTTGCAGGTGATCGAAAGTCTTCAATCGAAGATTCGATCCGGAGGCACACCATCGATTGATGATCTTACCAATCTGGCAAGGGAAACTCACATGACAGAGACTTCTAAGGATACCGCAGCCTGGCGTCGATACGAACAGATGCGTCCAAGAGACGAGGTTCCGATCAAGGCGGACCTCCTCGACACCTTTTCGGGTGCCTACGAGACTTCCGACGGAACGCTCTCAATTGTCACCAATCACGACGGCCAACTCGCGTACAGGATTGTAGGTCAGTCCGACATCGACATATTTCCAGAGGGCGAGACCGAATTTTTTATGAAGGTACTGCCGGTTCAAATAGAGTTCTGCCGCGACCACGATGGTAGGGTCGATGGTCTTGTTCACCATCAGAACGGGTTCGAGGACCATGCCCGAAAGGTTGCCGTAGACCCGATACTCCGCATCGAGGCTGAGATTCAGCAGCGAATCCGCGATCAGACGTCAATGCCTGGAAGTGCAGACATCCTGCGCCGCCTGATTGAGCAGCATGCGCGGGGGGAACCCGACCTTGACGGTATGGCACCAGCATTGGCGGCGCTCGCAATCGAGCAAAAAGACTTTATCCAAAGCGAGCTGGAGAAAGCTGGGTCCTTAAAAGCCCTGTCATTTAAAGGCGTTCAGCAAGGCCTCGATATTTATGACGTCGAGTTTGAAAATGCGAAAATGGAATGGGGTTTCGCAGTCACGCATCGAGGCAAAGTCAGCCATCTCTATTTGCGTCCAGCTCTGTAAGGGCGAACCTCATCGCTCCTGCCTTTGTAGCATTGCAAAAGCACAGCTAACATATCGAGTAAAATTCGGTATTTTGGCAACAGAGAACCGAGCGCGAGCGTCAATGAAGTTTGAGAAGTTTTTCATAACATCGGGCCAAGCGGACGCGCGATTAGAAATCGTGGTGGCCAAACCTCAGTCCGATGGGCCGCATCCGACGGTCGTTTTCAACCATGGCTTTACCGGAAGGGGCCGTAATAAGTCCCTCTATACAAGGACGGTATGCCCGGCCGTCACGGCACACTATTTTGTTGAGAAGGGCTGGATGGTCCTCTTTCCACAGCGCCGTGGAAGAGGGAAGTCAGGCGGGGGCTACGGAGAAGGTCTAGCTCCAGACGGCTCCGGCTACTCTTGCAATATTGAAATTTCGGTCGCGGGTTTCGAGCGTGCCGTCGAAGACATGGACGCTGTTGTTCGCCATCTGCGCGAACGATCTGATGTGGATCAAGACCGGCTTGTCATCGGGGGCGTCTCACGCGGCAGCATTCTGTCGATAGCGTATGCCGGTATGCGACCGAATACGTTTCGCGGCGCTATTAATTTCAACGGTGGCTGGCTCGGCAGAAGTTGCTCGAACCATGAAATCGTCAACCCAACCCTCTTCGAACGCGGCGCACCTGCCGACATTCCGACGCTTTGGCTGCATGGCATCCGTGATCAGTACTATCGGATAGAGCACTGTAGAGCAAATTTCGAAACGTTCCTGTCGGCGGGAGGAAAGGGGAAATTCGTTGCTGCCCCAATGGGCCATGCCTTGCTGTTCAAACCAGCATTGTGGAAACGGCATCTCGATCAGTATTTGAGTGATATTGACGTGCTAGGTAATCCTAGTGCGGATTCCGCTCTGAAGCCGGCCGCCATTCCGATCATTGACCGGCCACCGTTCCGATTTGAAGCCGGCCACCATTCCAATCAATAACCGGCCAGACATGGGGATCGAAGAACGGGTCGCCTGGATCCGGGCAGATCGTTGGTTGGAAACGCCCGATGCGCGAGCAGCTTTGGCGCGGCTTGAGGATTTGCTCTCCTATCCGCCGCGAGACCGAATGCCATGTCTGCTCCTCTACGGCGACACCGGGATGGGAAAAACCAAGATTATTCGAAAGTTTCTTCGCGATCACCAGCCCATTTTTGATCGCGGAACCGGGGTGACGACCATGCCGGTCGTGGCAATGCAGATGCCTGCCGAACCTGTTGAGCGCGACGTCTATGGTGAGCTTCTCAATGCGATGAGCGCGCCTGGTCCGGTGGGAGATGCAACGTACCGTCTGAAGAACACTTGCCGCACCTTGATGCGCAAGATGGGGGTGCGGATGCTGATCATCGATGAGATACACGCCATGCTGACTGGGACCTATCGGCAGCAACGGGTCTTCCTCAATGTCATTCGCTTTCTCGCAAATGACCTGAAAGTTCCGCTGATTTGCGCCGGCACGGATCTGGCTCGCCAGGCGTTGTTGACGGATCCGCAGCTTGCGGAGCGGTTCGAGGCCTTTCATCTCAAGCGCTGGTCCAATACGCAGCAGCTTGCACAACTGCTCGCAAGCCTCGGGAGCATCCTTCCTTTGCGTGAGCCGTCGCAGCTTGGCTCTGCGGCGGTTCGGCGCAAGGTGCTGGACATGACCGACGGCGTCACAGTCCGGATTTTTCGGCTCATCGAGACCGTGGCGGTTGAAGCCGTCCGGACTGGTACGGAGGCAATCACACTGGACAGTTTCGACGGTGACAACCTCGTGCTGCCACTCGTCGCTATGGCGCGACGATCGGAACGCCGCCTACAGCGGCAGGCAAGTTCATGAGACATTTACGGCTGCTGGCCGTCGCACCTCGTCCCTGTGACGACGAACTTCTCAGTTGTTGGCATTGGCGGGTGTCGAGCCATTATTCCATCTCACCCCAGCAGGTCGAAGACTGGATAACCAGGTCCTCCGGCGGCCAGCACCCTAGTTTCTTCAGCCGCGACTTCCATCCCGATCGAGCCGCAAGTCGATCATGGGCGCTTGCCTGCCGCCTGCAGCAAGCAGATTTGGAGCGACTGTCTCTGCAAAGTACCGAACGCAGCAGGGCCTCATTCGTGAGCGATCCCGTGCATCGAGGCGTTTGTCCGGCATGTCTGGACGAGGATGCCGAGAGGGGGAGGGACCATTATTGCCGGCGATCGTGGGCATGCATCGAATCGGTGACATGCCCCTGGCACGGAATTGGCCTCGAGATTAACTGTTCTCGATGTTTTCGCAGCGGTTTGTTTCAGTTCCGGTCGACACTTGCCGGGGTCGTCAGACTGTTTTGCCGTGATTGCAATGCGGTTGTCTCGGCGCGAAGCTTTCGGCGACGCGATCAAGCAGACATGGTGCAGATTGCGTCGGTGATCAGCGACGCAATCGTCACTGGCGGGCCGGAACTGGAACGTATCGCCAAAGCATGTCGCTTCCTCTGGGCGCCGACTTCGGACGGAGCGCCCTACATTACCTCGCTGGGCCTGCCGCTACCCTTTGGTCGGCGTCCTTCGGCATCGACAGACATTGCGCCGCTGACGAAACTTTCACCTGCATGGCGCGCGGTGACGATTGCGGCGATCGCGGGCCTGCTCTTTGGGATGAGTTCCGAAACGAAACGACTTCCGTCTTCCGCTCGCACGGCCTTTCGAGAATTCGAGCTCGAGCCCACCGTCCCAGATCCCTACGCACCCTTAGCAGCGCAATTGACTTCACCCTTGAAACTCCGCCCAGAACCCGAATACCGGCAGCTCGCCAGCGACATCATCCGGAGCCAAGCCTGGAAATCTCTTCCGCCGAAATCAGGAAGGGCGAGAAATCGCGCGATCGGTAAATTGATGCTACGTGCCCTCAATGACGGATGAGGCCGAACCGATGCGCCTCATCCAGCAAGTCGCGAACGGATGATGGCTGCCATTTGCGTCCCCCGCGCGCTGGTCGCTCTCCCATCTGATCAAGCTGGCTGGCAATGTCGCGCAGCGACAGGCCGGGATCGGCAATGGCAATCGCTGCGACAAGCTTCATGAGGTGATCTTCTGGCGCGCGGCGTGGAGAGCGGACCAGTAGTTCAGGCTCGGCCAACTTTTCGCGGACCATGCGATGCACGGCCCGACGTAGCCTTTCCACCGTCCAGTCATGGCCTCGGCGATTGAGGATCCGCACGACGTTGTCCCAGCTATGCTTTGGGCGAAGTTGCCGAACGGTCGGGAGCCAAGTCTGGGCAGTGGAGATCAGTTCGTCGAGATAGAGTTTTTCCCTGGCCTTTGACACCGCCTTGATGGCTTCCGGCCGCCGCTCACGAAGTCCAGGGTTCCCCGGTAGCTTGCCGCGGGCTTTTGCCGCCTTGATGCCTGCCTTGGTTCGCTCGGCGATCAGCGCACGTTCGAGCTGCGCGACGGCACCAAGAACCTGGAGAGAAAACATGCCCTGTGGCGTGGACGTATCGATCGGATCGCGGATCGATCGAAAATGGACGCCGCGCTGCTCGAGATCTTCTATAACCTGCAGAAGGTGGCTCACAGACCGAGCAAGGCGATCCAGCCGGACGACGACTAGCACGTCGCCGGCTTTGAGGTCTCCGAGCAACCTTGTCAGAACTGGTCGCGCCCGCGATGCGCCGGAGCCCTGCTCCTGAAGTATTCTCTCACAGCCGGCGGCACGCAGCTCGTCCATCTGTGCGTCATGCACCTGATCGTCGGTCGAGACACGCGCATATCCTATAAGACGTTTCGGGGCTGGCGATGGATTGGCGACTTGCCGTTTTGCCATGATTTTCTCGTGCGCATTTCGGGTGGTTTGTACAAATAAGGAATGCGTGAGAAAATGACCCTTTGCAGGCGTGTTTTATCGATCGATTTGCAGCCTCCTACAGAGCGAAAGGCGGCTCTGCCGGCGTCTGGACATCTTGAAGCTGCCGGAACGCATCCACGGCCTTCGCTGGCGGAAACGCACCAATTGCAGGGTTCTGAGAGCGCGCACGGTCGGAAGAGAGGCGTAGAGGGCCCTTTGGAGCGCTACGGTTGCCCGAATGGCCATGCGCGGTCCGCCGATCCGGGAAGAGTTGTCCGGTGAACTGAGGCGAGGATCCGGCGATCTGGGCCGAGAAATGCCGCCAAAACCCTGTGTTCCCGGCCGTTCCGCCGATCTAGGACGACCGACATACAGCGTCAGGAAGTCGAAATCCATCACTATCGATACTTGAATACTATCGTTAGTGAGCTAAGCTGCCAGGCACGGCAATGTATGACGCTAGCAATAGAGCAGTTTGCTTTCGCTATGGAAATCATGCATAAGCATTTCAATGCCTTATGATCTCGACAAGATCGATATGAGAGTGCTCAATGCACCGGCCGCCCGTGCCGGTGAAGCTTTGGCACGTCTGGATGAGCGCATAGCCCGCTCGCCGATCCGCGACGGCTTTTTCCAGCGGCAGAACTTTGCCGACGCCATCGCATCGCTTTGGGTCGACGGCGAACTCGTCCACCTTGAAGACATCGTCCTGCACGATGTCCGCCTCGATATCCGCACGCCGACCCACGAACTGACCATTGCGCACTCGATCCTGCGCGCCCGCCGGCAGATTTTTGCACATCCGCCCGACTGGGCGCTCAGCGCCGCGGGCATTGCTCGTTTGCGGGGGAGGGGAGTGCTCGGTGACGAGCCCGTTCCGGCGCGGTCCGATTTGGCGCGCTCGGTCGGCGCAGATGATCTGGCGCTGGACGACGACTCGCACGGCGACGACTTCGCCGAGATTGACGCGGTCCTGGCGCGCAGCACCGCGGTTCTCAACGGGTCGGCCATCCCCCGGCCGGCCGATGCCCGCGATCCGTTGGTCTATGACGCCGACTGGGACGAAGACGAGCGGCTTGAACAGTGGCGGATGGTTCTCCACGAAACCGGCGGCCTGTCGCCCGCGTTGCGCGGCGCAATTTTGCTCGATGCCTGGAGCGCGATCGAAGTGCTACAGCACCGCACCGAGCTCGGCCGCCAGCTGGTCGCCTCACTGCTGCGCCGCGACGGCACGACGCCGTCCCACCTGCCGGCACTCAATGTCGGGCTGCGCAGCGTGCGACGTGAACAGCGGCATTCCAGAAGTCGAATGACGCGGCTTTTGGCGCTCCTCGAAGCATTTACGGCGGCGGCGGAATTGGGGATGAAGGAGCATCACCGCATTCTGCTCGCCCGCCAGCAGCTGGAGCGTCAGGCATCCGCCAAACGCACCAATTCGAACCTGTCACGGCTCGTCGACCTGGTCGTGGCGCGGCCAGTGGTGTCTGCCAACCTGATTGCCAAGGAGCTTGGCGTCACGCCGCAAGGAGCGCGGCATCTGGTGGCGCAGTTGCCGCTCAGGGAGATGACGGGGAGGGGGAGGTTTCGGGCGTGGGGATTGCTGTAGTTGTACAGCGTTCATGCCAACGCGATAGGTTTAAATTAAATGACTTTTCAGATAGTTGTATACGCTCGACCATGTAGTGGGAAATGCGGGCTGCTAACCAAACGACGACTAAGAATAGAGGAGTGGTGAATGAAAGATCCGTTTCGTGACATCTCCATGTCGTCGAAGCTTTTAGATGACATCGCCCGGCAACAACGGATGATGGACGACATCCTAAAACCTATTGCGGGTCTAGATCTCGTCGATCAGTTCGCCCGCGGCGTCGCTGCGAGCGGCTTAATGGACGAAATCAACAAGCTATCGAAACTGTTCGAGTTTACTCGGTCGCCCGCCTTCATGCAGGCAATTGAGCAAGCCAATGCTGCGTCCCGTATGACCGACATTGCCGGAGCCCTCAAGTTGTCGGCTTTTGTATCACCAAAAATCGCGGAGATCACGCACCTTAGTCAAATCGCAGCTGGGTGCGTGGCTCCTTTTGAGGGCATCCTGAACGCGCAGCAGGACTGGGACGTAATTCTGTCCGGCCGTATGGCGGCGATCGATGTTGATTGGGCTCTTGCAGACGAACCTGAGGCGTCGGCAGAATCCTTTGCTCGGCTCAGCCGGCTCTCTGACGTTGCGCGATTGAGCGCTCCATACACCGACGAGACTAGCGAGATCGTCTTTGATGAGCTTGGCGCGCTGAGCGCTTCTCCGGATGAGAAGGAGACTGTCGAGGTACGTGAGGATCGATATGATGATGCGGGTCGTGAGCGTGCGCTAATTGCCTTTCCGCCGGCATCATACGGCCGAGTGATGGTCTCTGCCGGTTTCGGCATTTCTTTTCCCGAGCCGCCGGCGCTGTCGGTAGAGGACGGTCTTTTCGAGCCGGTTCAGTTCAGTCCGGAGACCGGCTACTTGCTGCAAAGCCTTGAAGGGCATCTTCGCAACTTCGTGAGCGCTCGCCTTCATGCGCTCGAGGGTGAGGCGTGGATCAAGCGCCGCGTGCCTCAGGGCGTTCGGGCGAAATGGCAAGAGGGCAGAAAGACGGCTTTAGCAGCCAACAAGCCAGCTTTCGCCCTGATCCACTATTCTAACTTCATGGACCTGGCAGACATTATCGTCGCCGGTAACAACTGGCCGGAATTCACCGGCGTGTTTCCGAACCAGGAGAACCTGCGCGTCTCATTGCTGCGGCTTTATTACATCCGAAACGACATCGCCCATTCTCGGCCCATCAGTATGACGGACATGCTCGTCGCGATGACTGAGGGTACCTTCATGTTTAGATGCTTGGGGCTACCGGTCCATTACGCACACTGAGCCTATCTGAGGAACGAGATCCTGGAGTGCGAAACCTGCCGACCGATCGAGGGCTTTCGATGACACATCACATTTTCTTCTCCTGGCAAAGTGACACGCCGAATGGGGTTGGCCGTTCGCTGATAGAGACTTGCCTGGAGCGGGCGATAGGAGTGCTCCAGGCAGACGCCGACGTTGATCTGGCCGACCGCGATATCGTTGTTGATCGGGACACATTGGACGTGCCAGGATCGCCGCCGATCATGGAAACCATTTTCGGCAAGATCGACCGTGCCGCCGTTTTCCTTTCGATCTCACCTATGTGGCGGAGCGCCCTAGCGGTGGAAGAACACCGAACCCCAATGTCTGCATCGAGCACGGCTGGGCTCTGAAGGCCCTGACCTCAGTGGTGGAGCACCGCACCGCCACGTCGGCGCCAAGGGGTCATGAATCCGGAGACGACATGGCGGATGCGTTTGGTACGGCCCGGACATCTTGAGTATCAAGCGACAATCGGCGAGCGGATTGACGATGATCCTGACATTCTGGTTGATGGACTTCGCCTCGAAGCTTTGTGAGCGCGACGAACACGCCACGTTGTGGCAGAGGCCAGTTTGTGTTCCTGACTACTGGCGGACGGCGCGGGTGACAGCATAGAGCTGGGTGACG
>NZ_SLYH01000035.1:0-9365 GCF_004343445.1 Rhizobium sp. PP-CC-3G-465 | reverse complement strand
GGCCGGCTTCAAATCGGAACGGTGGCCGGAATGAAATCGGAATGGGTGGCCGGCTTCGTGTCGGAATAGGTGGCCGGCTTCATCGGAATACGCATATAGGCCGTTGTCTGGTTCTCCGGCTTGCTTCAGGACGGTCTGATCTGCCGCAGGCACGATCTGCGATTTATGCTTCATCTACATGCCCTATCGACCGGGGGTTTGCGAAAGTTCCGGAAATCCCGTATATTCCGTAACAAAAGAGTTTTATCATGACATCCACGGTTACCGCTGCGGCGGTTTCGAAAAATTTCGGGGCTTATCAGGATGCGGCCGTTCGCGAGCCGGTGATCATCACCAAGAATGGTCGCCCCCGCACGGTTCTGATCGCCTATGAGGACTATGTGCGTCTGGCAAAGCATGACCGCCGGGTCGAACTTTCGGTGATGCTCGGCGACGATGACCTCGCCGCCATTGAAGCTTCGCGAATGGAGCCGGGTCTGGATCATCTCAATGCCGAACTGTTGACGGAGAAGCATGCTGCCGACTGAACCAAAGGTCGGCTGGCTGTTTCGGTATTCGTATCTCTGGCATTGGCAGCATCTCGAAGGCCGGGAGGAAGGCGACAAGAACCGCCCGGTGCTGGTTCTGGCGATCGTCGTCACACGGGAAGACGGAACGCGGGCGGTGCGGGTTTTGCCTGTCACGCATTCGCCGCCGTCTGATCCGCAAGACGCTGTTGAAATTTCGGCGGCCACCAAACGTCGCCTGGGACTTGATGACGAACGCTCCTGGATTGCTCTGACAGAAAGCAACCGCTTCGTCTGGCCCGGACCCGACGTCAGGCGGATGGACGGTGAAACCGGCTATTACGGCGCGCTGCCACCAGCCCTGTTTGAAGAGATCAAGCGCCGGTTTGTCGAGCAGGCGCGGGCGCAACGTCATCGTGCGACGGCCCGAAGCGAATAGCTGCCCTGTGGCGGTGGGTCTGTTATACTGACCCCGTTTGTTGCCCGTCATTTTCCATCCCGTTCTGATCGTTGCAGCCGTGATTTGCCCCGACTTTACAGCGTCGGGGAGTCGAAATTCATGACTATCGATACGAGGTAGTTATCGATGGTTAGCACTCCAACCGGCGATCGTACCATGTGGCGAACCATTGTGGATTTTGGCTCTAGATTTCAATTGAAGCGCCAAGTGGAATATTCTTCCTTGGGTTTTTGATCTTGCGGGTTCAAAAACAGAGCAGGGGAGGGCGTCTATCCGGTTGATATCGCGATTGATGCGCCAAAGTTTACCATCGGGGATCCGGCCATTCGGCATTTTCCCAAGCAGCGAATTCTCCAGGAGATATCATGTTCTTTTCGCCGTTCCTCAGTCGCATGGGGTAGAAGCGGTCATACATCGGATCGAAACTGGAAAGGAGCGACGCAAAGCTGGCCTTACGTTGCGCTTTCGTCCATGAACAAAATAACCCCCCGCGGCTGTTGATCATCTCAAATACTGCAGCCTGTGCTGGATCAAGGCGCTGCCAAAGACTGATAATATGCTCAGTCTGCGCACCGAAATCTTCGCGCAGCGCCTCTTCGATCACTGCTTCCATAGCATAGGCAATAGATTGTGTTTTGGCCGTATGGCTGAGGAACGCGAGGGATTGCCTCAGCAGCCTTTGCTGCAGCAAAAGGACTGGCCAAAGGATCTGTACACCGTATCTAACGCCAATTTCTTCAAAATGCTTTGGCGGCTGAATAACCTCACGCTGCCGCTCAAACGCTTTGCGCACATCGTACGCCAAGCCAAGAAACGAGCCTTCTTTGTCGATGACAAGCGGTGAGCGGTCATTCACATCATGGACGACCTCATGCAGCCAGGTCAGGGATGTATAGTCTCCGACGAGCAATATGCCAGCGTGGTTTTTGAGCAAACTGTAGGAGAGCATTCAGACTGATCCTTTCCGTTGACGAAGAGGGCTGATCACGCCGTCCAGGGGTCGATGATATCTATTCCGAAGCCTCCGAAATCCTTGGTGTTGCGCGTCGCAAGGATCAATTGGTGAGCGAAGGCTGTAGCGGCTATCAAGCCGTCCATAGAGGCCAGCCCGCGACCACTTCGCTTGGCGAGCGCCATGAGATCACCCCAAGCCAAAGCGACAGGCCCTTCCACTGGAATAATCCGATTTTCGAAGCGTTGAGGCAGATCATGCTCGAGCCACTCGCCCAGGGTGTCGCGTTTCCGTCCGCTATCCATCAGAGCGACACCGCGGCGAATTTCAGCAATCGATACGATGCTGATGAACGTGCGGTCTTCGTCTAACCCATGGAGCCACTTCAGGACGCTCTCATCGGGGCGAGGTTTTGTAACTTCCGACAGAACGTTCGTGTCGAGGAGTAGTCTCATAGGGACAAGTCGCGCGGCTCGTCGTGTTGTCGCTCAATATCCAGATCGGCGCCACGCAGAGGCGATGCCAATAGAAACTCGGCGAGTGATCCCCGGCGCGCAGTCTTCTTTTGCCATTCTTCTGCAGAAACAACTACCACGCTCGGTTTCCCATTGCGGCTAATAGTCTGAGGTGCCAATTGCGCGCGCTCCATAACCTCTGAAAGCTTTGCTTTCGCGCCAGCGACTGTCCAGTTCATATCATCGTGCGTTGATGCTTGCATCGTCTCACCTATAACAAAAATGACTATCGTGACTATAATGTCCAAACGATCCTATTGCAAGCGCGTGGCGGAGAGGGGGCAACTAAAGCCCGGATGCCTTGGTCAGGTTTACACGGAAGCGATCGCGCCGTCGTTGATATCTCCGAGTCATCTCTGCGGACGCGTGCCCCAGTTGCTTCTAGACATATCGCTCATTGACTTTGGCAGGAGAAGCGAGGCCTGCCCGAATGGAATGACCGGAGAACTTGAACACACACTCGATCTCGCTGAGATCACCGCGAACGCCGGCCGCCATTGCGGCCCGCTTCACCAGCCGAGCCACTTCCTTGTCATTCAGCCTTTCTGGCCTAACCGCTTTGCCTTGTCCCGTGACCCGACCGAAAAGGGGACCGTGCGCAAGCTTGGCGAACTTGACCCAGGTCTCGACTGCCGCGATTGGGCAGGTAGAGTCTGAAGAACCGCGGCAAATTTTGACTTCCCGCCATCCAGTTTTGCCGCGCAGGGTGACGAGCATTCCCTTGTCGAGGATTTCGATCCAGCCGCGCCCATCTTCGGTCTGGTCTGCCTTCAGATCAAGGCCAACGATCTCGGAGCGGCGAAGACCTCCTGCAAAGCCGATGAGCAGCATGGCACGGTCTCGCAGGCCGCGCAGCGAACCGTGGTCGAGCGTCTCGACCAAGGCAATGATAGCCGCCCACGTCCGGCTTGAAGTTCCATGGCATAAAAGCCTCGATATCCTGCGCGAGCCATCCGTTGGCCATTCGAATAAGCGTCTTTGTCAGCCAAGCCAATAGATCGACATCATTCATTTTGGCTGTCTGCAGAAACCGCCTTGCCGAGCGCCGATTTCAACGATCTCTTGTTACTCAGTTCGGTGAGCTTGGCCTTCAGCTCTCCCATGATGGGCGCCGCCTCGCGGCGCCTGACGATAAGCCGGATATCGGCATTCCCCGCGCGCTTCCCGGCACGGGGGCCAAGGAGCTGCCCTTCGATACGCAATCCCAATTGAGCGTTACTGGGTCCGATACGTACGCTCACGCTTCAGGTAACCGCTAAATCTTCAATACCTGCTTGCTCTATCATTCAAGACGGGCACTATGCTGACTGCAACGAGGAAACTTAATTATGTCGGCTCCTATCAGCAATCTCGCTTTTCCTCGAAGTTCCCATCTTCTGAGCGGATGGCTCGCCGTAGTTGCGGCGCTGTCTATCCTTACGCCGGCTTCCGCCGCGGATTCAGACTATGTCCATGCCGCCGAGAAGATAGGCACGGTCGAGGACATATATGACGGGACTCTGTTGCCCGATGATGCAGTCGCGACCTTTCGCAACATCGATCGGCTGTTTCCTACCCGGGCAATCAAGGCTGGCGGTACCGTGCTGCCGCTGCCAAAGTCCGACAAGCCACTCGGCAACGTCACCTTCGAGATCAACGGAAAGAAAAACGATCTCTACGACTTCATAGCGCTCGACAGCATCACTGCACTTCTCGTGCTGAAGGACGGCAAAATTGCCTATGAGACCTACCAGCGCGGCAACACTGACAAGACGCGCTGGATGTCGATGTCGGTGGCAAAATCGATCACCTCAACACTTGCCGCCATCGCCATCAAAGAAGGCCTACTCGCCGGTCTCGACGCCTCCGTCGCCGATTATGTGCCAGCGCTGAAAGGCAGCGCGTATGACGGCACAAGCGTACGTGACGTGCTGATGATGACCTCAGGTGTCCGGTGGAACGAGACATATACCGACCTCGCCTCCGACCGACGGGCGCTCCTGAACTCTCAAATCTCGCAGGTGCCCGGCTCGGCGATGAAGCTGATGGCCAGCCTGCCGCGTGCTGCCGAGCCCGGCACGGTGAACAATTACAGCACCGGGGAGACTCAAGTGCTGAGCGAAATTGTGCGAGGGGCGATTAAGAAGCCGCTGGCCGACTACCTTTCGGAAAAGATCTGGGTGCCCTTCGGCATGGAGGCCGATGCCAACTGGTGGCTTGATTCCCCGGACGGGCACGAAATCGGTGGAAGCGGCATAAGCGCCACCTTGCGCGACTACGGCCGCTTCGGCCTGTTCTTCCTGAACGACGGCAAGATCGGCGGCACCTCGATTCTGCCCGATGGCTGGACGAAAGAGGCTTCGCTGCCGACCAAGCTAAAGGACGGCTCGAAGCTGGATTACGGCTACATGTGGTGGACCGGCTGGACTACGCCCTCGATCGCGGACGGCGCCTTTGCGGCCATCGGCATCCAAGGGCAAAACATCTACATCAACCCGGCGAAGAACGTCGTCATCGTCACCTTCGGTGCCCAGCCCAAACCGACCGGCAAGGAGCCGATTGACCCGCTGGTCGTCTTCGACGCCGTCGCCGCTGCACTGGACTGAGCCGAGCTGCCTACCAGAGGTGAACGTGCCAATGCCGCTTTTGAATTCGTGGCGGAAGATCATCCGGTGGTGGTCCTCGGGCTCCTCTCGGGCATTTAAACTATGCACCAGAAAGCGGACAGACCCGCTTTCTGCCTTAAGCAGGAATGGTTTCCAGAGCCGCCTTGGGCTGGAAGCGGTCACCACTACCCCATCATCGAGTGCTATAAACCTGCGGCTTTGGTCAGGTTTACCCGAAACCGATCCCGCCTGCGCTGCTATCTCCGCGTCATTTCCGCCGACGCATGCCCAAGCTGCTTCTGCACATAGCGCTCATCGCCTTCGGCCGATGAGGCGAGACCCGCGCGCATCTAGTGCCCGGAGAACTTCATCGCTCGCTCGATCTCGCTGAGATCACCACGAACGCCGGCCGCCGTCGCCGCGCGCTTCACCAGCCACGCGACTTCCCGGTCGTTGAGACGTTCCGGTCCGACGGCTTTGTCCTGTCCTGCCACCCGGCGGAACAGCGGCCCATGAACCAGCTTTGCAAACCGGATCCAGGTCTCGACCGTCACGACCGGGCAGGTGGCATCCGACGACCCCCGCCCGATCTCCACCTCCCGCCACCCGGTCTTGCCGCGCAGGGTCACGAGCATGCCCTGATCAAGGATCTCGATCCAGCCGCGCCCGTCTTCCGTCTGCTCGGCTTTCAGATCGAGACCGACGATCTCGGAGCCGCGCAGGCCGCCAGCATAGCCGATCAGCAGCATGGCGCGATCACGCAGGCCGCGTAGCGTGCCGCGATCAAGCGTCTCGATCATGGCGATGATGTCTTCCGCCAGCACCGCTTCTTTCTGAACCGGAGGTTTGGCATGGCTCTTGCGGATGCCGGACATGACCGTTGCGATATGACGATCCTTGCGATCGAGCGGGAGGCCGCGCTGGGCATAGTTCCAGGACAAGGACGCCAGACGTCGCTCGATCGTCGATACCGCGTTCGACTTCACGCCGCGCGTCGCCGCGCCCGACGCGCAGGCCGTGATGTAGAGACCGACGGTTTGCGGATGCGGGGGGAGGGGAGCCAGATTGGACCGCCGGCTCCACGCGGAAAAATGCTTCCAGTCGGCTGCGTAGGCTTTTCGTGTATTCGCGGAGCTGGCCGCTGCGACGTAGCCCCGGGCACGATCGGCAAGGTTGGCGAGATGGGTTGGCGTCTGATCGTCGCCGGCGGGAGAGAGGAGGGGGCTTCCGCCCGATACCTGCGACGCTGAAACATCATGCCCAGCCGCCGCGCTGAGAGACGGCGCCGAGGTCTTCTCGCCGTGGATTTCGGTGTTCTGCTCGATGATCTGGGTCATTTTCACATCATGCGAATGAAGTCCGATAGGTACCTCTTATCGAAGGATATGAGGGCATCTGACGATAGCGAGAAGGCTAGCCGCTGTATGGCTATGACCTACCTCGTGCATTGCAGATTTTGATATGCAAGGGCAGTGTCTTCACAGCTATCTATCGATGAATTGAGGCCAAAGATAGTGATGGGGTTTCCAGCCGGGATGAGGAGAGGTGTTTCCGTGAACTACGAAATAGATGTATGCTCAGATTCTGCGTATGAGGAGCTGATTGCCGAAATTCGTTTTGAGCACGGCGACTCCGTGGTGGTTAGCCAAGAGCACAGTCGTGACCAGTTCGAGGTGAGCATCTATTCCCATATCAGGAACACAGATGAGTTGCCTGAACAGCCGAACTTAATCGATCTTGATGATTTTCTTTGTGCAGTTGCTAAGGCCAAAGAACGCTTGAGGCTGCTAGACGTGCCACGCGCTTGATGGATTGGTAATGTCGGTTTTTGGGCCCAAAGCCGCTATCAGGAAGCAATAATCAGGTATAGCGCGAGTCACCATAATTTGTTCAAACAGCTTATGACCAGCGACCCCATTCCGGAATACCTACTAGCTCAGCGGCTGCGAAATCGCTGCATCGACGTGTTGGAACTTCTTGCAGAAGGCGACGAGGCCGTCCGGCAGTTTGGTTCCGCACAATACTTCAACTGTTTTTTCGACTGGTTTCCCGACGAGGGCGCTTACGATCCCCCGTCGGCATTGTCTAAAGTTGAAGTAGGGGTCGCTACAGCGGTCCTAAGCCTGATGCGCGACGCGTGCGATACCACTCCGATGCTGGTGACCGAAGACGAGCTTATCGCAACGGGCTGGCCAAGCCGTATTCAGCCGTTTGCACAAAACGCGCTGAAAGTGTTCATGACCCGAGGTCGGGGCGTTGAGGATTAACAGCGCTGTTCATCATTGCATTCGAAACGTCCGCTTGTGTGCGCAAAGCTGCCTCGTCGGGTCTTTGGCTCATCGTAGTCATGCAGCGTTCCGTTTAGCCTATCGGCATGCAGTTGCAGGCTGACGGCTTTTAGAAAAGGATTTGCAGTGAACGTCCCAGCCATTCGCTATTATCCAATGGACTTTGATCTGCAGGCTGAGGCAGTTTTCGCTGATATCATCCGCATAGTGATGGAGCTGATCTCAGGCTCTAAAGTTATGAAAGCTCATTTTTTCGTGCCCGGGCAATCCGAGTTCGTTAAAGTGTACTTCCCGCACGTAGACATTTTCAGAGTAATTGACGATATGCACCTCCCGTTTGAAGAAATGGACATTCTCACCAGGGGTCACGTGTCCGACCATTTTGTTTTTCGAGTTGAGGGAGCACCCTTCTGGGCATCGCAGCAAGAGTTACTGCAAGATCTCAGACCAGAAACAAAACATTTTCGCTTTGTGACAGGTGGCAGTTGCCTTGATGTTATCTCTTGTCACGAGCCAGTCATTGAGTGGGTTCCGAACACGCATGAGTAGTTCTTAACAGTAATGACCGCTTCCGGCTGATCGCTTTGACAGCTTTCGACAGAAAGGCAGAATAACCGCAGGAGAAGGAAACGACATGAAAGAGCTTGCGGTTAAAGCAGTTTATTATGCAGACTCGTTCAACGATTTTGAATTGTCAAATCTGACGGATGGCAAATTCGATAACGTGGGCGCTACAGCATACAGAAGCTTCCGGCTTCTCCTGGATATTGGTCAAACTGATGAAGACTGGACCGAGCATTTTAGTGTAGTGGTATGCACCCCGGACAACCGACCTCGAAATAACCCGAAAGGGCGCTTCTTGCTTGTTCGGAATTACCATAACTCGACCGTGACGAGCGGCCTGATGCAAACAGTGACGTCATGCGAGCGAGATACATGGGAAAACTGCCTGTCGGCTCTGCGGAAACGTTTTAGGTGGGAATACGACTAGACAACCATAGGCCGGTTGCTCAACCTCTTCACCCCAAACGAGTGCCAGAACTATTTCGCTGCCGCTGGATACGATGCAATATGATCGGATTCCGCTCTAAAGTCTAGCAGGACTGCCGATGCGCTGCGCCTAGGCAGTGTCCCCATAAACGGGGTTCATCTTTTTGACGGTGTGTGATTCCATCTCCTTGAAAGGAGATTGCCATGCGCCGTCACGAATTGAGCGACGAAGAATGGGCTATCATCGCACCTTTGTTGCCGAACAATAGCCGTGGAATAGAACGCGTCGACGACCGCCGGGTGATCAACGGCATCCTGTGGCGTTTCAGGACGGGTTCGTCTTGGCGAGATGTGCCGGAGCGTTACGGTCCGCGCACGACGCTTTACAATCGGTTCTCCCGCTGGCGCAAGGCGGGCGTCTGGGATCGCCTTCTGGACGTCGTTTCAAAGCGTTACGATGGCGACATCGTGATGATCGACAGTTCTTGTGTTCGCGTTCACCAGCATGGTGCCAACGCTAAAAAGGGGGATCTGTCGATCCTTGCATGGGACGTTCGCGCGGTGGCCTGACGACAAAGATCCACGCTCTTGTCGATGCAGATGGCAGACCAGTTCGGTTGGAACTCACCGCCGGCCAAGCCGCCGATGCACCGATGGCCGAAAAGCTGTTGAGCGACCTACGGCCCGGCGCGACGATTCTCGCCGACAAAGCATATGACACCGACGCCATTCGTAACTTTGCCAAGCAACGCAAATGCTGGGCGAATATCCCTGCAAAGGCAAATCGAAAGCAGACATTCAGCTTCAGCCGCTGGATCTACCGTCAGCGCAATCTCGTGGAGCGTTTCTTCAATCGCATCAAACAGATGCGCGGCCTCGCGACGCGATACGACAGGCGTGCTGATAATTACCTCGCGGCCCTCAAGCTTGCAGCGACGAGGATATGGATTGCTTCAGCTAATGAGTCCGGACCCTAGCATTACAGTTGCGATTTTCCGATAGCTCTGAATCTATAGGTCTCCATGATTCGGAGGTCATGGATGGTGGGTGCATCAATCGAGACGACGTT
>NZ_SLYH01000034.1:0-10585 GCF_004343445.1 Rhizobium sp. PP-CC-3G-465 | reverse complement strand
AGTGCCTACGTCGAGAATTTACGAACCCGTTTCGCCTGAAGAGATGGTGGTATCTTGGAAGTGGCACCAGCCCGACTACTTTTCAGACAGTCTGCCCGATTAGAAAGACACTTGTTTTGCTGGCTTTTGCGACATCGCAAAATACGGAGTTCTGCGATAGCCGCAATGTCCGGAGATGCCGTGCATGGGATGTCGCCGCGCGACTGAAATGTCTGGGCAGAATTGAGATCAAACCGCATAACGCGATTGCAAGCATTCCCATTACGCCTCGTCCGCGTCGGCCTCCTCAACGCCATCTAGCGGCAACGCCACATCAGCCCCCCGCCCCTGCATCAGCCCCGCATCCTCCAGCATCTCGACATCGGGCAAGTCCTGCAGCGTCTCCATGCCGAAGGCGCTGAGGAAATGCCGGGTGGTGACATAGGTGTAGGGCGCACCGGGGGTGGGGCTGCGCGGGCCAGAAGCAATCAAACCGGCGCTGCGCAGGCTCGCAATGGTGTCCCGGCTGATCTCCTTGCCGAAGGTTTTTGAAAGTTCGCCACGGGTGACCGGCTGCAGCGTGGCGATCGCCATCAGGACGGCGGCCTCCTGGCGAGATAGCGTCGCCGCCAGTGACCGCGTCTCAACCGTCGATGCACGAATGGTATCGGCATAAACGCTACGGGTGCGATGCTGCCAGCCGCCAGCCACGGAGACGAGTTCATAGGGCCGCCCGACCAGCTCCTCGCGCAGATCATCGACCAGCAGATCGATGGCGCAGGCCTTGCCGACGACGCGGGCCAGTGTTTCGCGCTTCACCGGCTCGGCGGACGCAAAGATCACCGCCTCGACCCGCATCATCCATTCCCGCCACCGCAACGCCGCTGGCAGGTCCTCGAGCTCCCGGTCAAAAACGCGATCATCGTGCCGTTTCCCGGTGCGACGGGCCCCTGTGCTCGAGTCCACCATCGTCACAGCCCGTAGATCCGAAACATGCTGCGGCCGGAAAGCTCCCGCACAGCACCGGAAGCCTCCAGCCGCTCGAACATCCGCCGGCTGGCCCAGCGCGACAGGTTTGCCCCGGGAGCGGAGGCGGACACCGCATCCTCATCCAGCAATCGCCGGAGCACGCCCTCTCCGCCTTTCGTGCGCAGTCTTGGCGCCACCGTCACGAGCTGCCGGGCGCGCCGATCAATCTCGCTTGCGATTTGCAGTGCGGCCCGTACACCCTCGACCAGTGCCAGACACACCGCGCGTGCAAAGGCCGGCTCGCCTGGCCGCACGCGTCCGCGGCCACCCAGCGTGCGGAACGCCGGTCCGCCGCGCTCCCCCATCAGGAGAAAAACCGGCTGTGTCCAGCCGAGCCGCTGCGCCATCAACCCGTCGGCAAGCCCCCAGGCCAGGCGTTCGGCATCTGGGCGAACGGCATGGATGACTGAGACGAGATCGGCCACGGCAAAGGGTGGGGATAGGGCCGACTGCAGCCCGCCATCGAGCAGATCGACCACGCCGGCCAGGCGATCGTCCCAGCGCAGCGACGACAACGTGGCGAGCTCCTGGAGGAACGCGGTGTTCATAGGACCTTTGCGGGCGCCAAGCTTCCTGTAGGCGGAATAGACGTTTCCGGCCGGCCCGAGATCACCGGCGTCCGACGACAACAGCATGGCATCCCGCAGCTCGGCTTCCCCCTCGGTGCGCCCTGTCAGGCGCACGGCCGCAGCAGCGGATCGAAGGGTCAGACGCGCGCGCCAGCAGCCCGCCCACACCGGCTCGCTGCGAACCAGATCATCCAGCGTTTTCAGAGCAATGCCGGCGCAGAAGGCCGCGTCACTTTCCGTCTCGACAGCGCGCGGCGACATCGACCAAGACGGCAGGATAAAGCTGGAGGCAGTGGCAGAGCCGACCGGTATGTTGCACAAAGTCATGAGAGGACCGTAGCTCAGATGTGCGGATTATGCCATCGAAAACCAGGAAATCCGCACACACTGTCGCTTACTAATTACGTCCGATAACGTTGACTTATCGGACGTATTTTGCATGATGCCAGAATGGCGAAAATCATCGAGCAGAACTGTCAGATGACCGGAATTCGTGAGACTCGGCCGTCATCAAAGCGGTCCTGTGCAACGCCATCCTCCGCAGACGCCCGCCCAGCGTTGCTATGGCTCTGATCTTATTCATTTCTTCGACCTACTGGTGCAGAGAAGCCTGTTGTCGCTCAGTCTCACAATTAATGGCTCGGGCGCGTCTCACCATATCTGAATCGCGTGACAATTCAGTCTCAACGAAACCGAAACGGTCTCACGAAATCTGAACCGGCTAACCCATTGGTAACAAATGAATTCCAGTCTCGCGAAAAACGGTCAGCTGACAGAGAAGACCTCAGCGCCGTCTCTCAGCACGGCTGGGCATGATGTTTCCGCGCCGCAGGTATCGGGCGGAAGCCCCCTCCCCTCTCCCGTCGGCGACGATCAGACGCCTACCCATCTCGCCAACCTTGCCGATCGTGCCCGGGGCTACGTCGCAGCGGCCAGCTCCGCGAATACACGAAAAGCCTACGCAGCCGACTGGAAGCATTTTTCTGCGTGGTGCCGGCGGTCCAATCTGGCCCCCCTCCCTCAGCAGCCGCAGACCGTTGGTCTCTACATCACCGCCTGCGCGTCGGGCGCGGCGACGCGCGGCATGAAGGCGAACGCAGTATCGACGATCGAGCGACGTCTGGCGTCCTTGTCGTGGAATTATGCCCAGCGCGGCCTTACGCTCGATCGCAAGGATCGTCACATCGCAACGGTCATGTCCGGCATCCGCAAGAGCCATGCCAAACCTCCGGTTCAGAAAGAAGCGGTGCTGGCGGAAGACATCATCGCCATGGTCGAGACGCTCGACCGGGGAACGCTGCGTGGCCTACGTGATCGCGCCATGCTGCTGATCGGCTATGCTGGCGGCCTGCGCCGCTCCGAGATCGTCGGTCTCGATCTGAAAGCCGAGCAGACGGAAGACGGGCGCGGCTGGATCGAGATCCTTGATCAGGGGATGCTCGTCACCCTGCGCGGCAAGACCGGATGGCGGGAGGTTGAGATCGGGCGGGGGTCGTCGGATGGCACCTGCCCGGTCGTGGCGGTGGAGACCTGGATCACCTTCGGCAGGCTTGCCCACGGGCCGCTGTTTCGCCGCGTGACCGGACAAGGCAAAGCCGTTGGACCGGATCGTCTCAACGACCGGGAGGTGGCGCGACTGGTGAAGCGGACAGCCATGGCCGCGGGTGTGCGCGGTGATCTCAGCGAGATCGAGCGGGCGGAGAAGTTCTCCGGGCACTCGCTGCGCGCCGGCCTTGCCTCCTCGGCGGAGGTCGACGAGCGCTATGTGCAGAAGCAGTTGGGACATGCTTCCGCTGAGATGACGCGAAGATATCAACGGCGGCGAGATAGGTTCCGGGTGAATCTGACCAAAGCTGCAGGTTTATAGCACTCGATGATGGGGTAGTGGTGACCGCTTCCAGCCCAAGGCGGCTCTGGAAACCATTCCTGCTTAAGGGGTCGGTTCCGGCGCGGGGCGAAATGACACTCTAAGCAATCGCCGGTAGGAAACGCGCTTTCCTCAATTCTCTGGAGACAGTTGCTTTTGCATGATGGAGAACGTTTTATCACCTCTCTCGAACGTCTCTACGGTCGTCCATCCAGCCTTTGAATATAGACCAACTGCACCAGCGCTGTAGAGAGACAGACGCTCAATTCCGGCTTTTCGAGCCAAAGCTTCAAGTTGGTTGATCAAGCTTATGCTGTGCCCGCGACCCCTGTGCATAGGATCAACATAGAGACCAGCAAGCCAGGGGTTCAACTCAGGTCTACCCTCTAAATCGCCCAAGCAAAGGGCCACCATTCCAACCGGTTGTTGTTCTTCGAGCATCACTAAAACTGTAGGCATAAGATCATGGCTGCTGGCGCATTGCGCATCAAGTTCAAGCATTTCAGCCAAGCTAGTTTCACCATCGCTGAAAAAAGCCTCCCAGCGCCAAGTTCCAGTGGTGTGTGCTAGGTCTGGTCGTTCGGCGGTGGTAACAAAGCTTATAGTCATGTCGTCCTAAACTCGATTGATCGATCAGAAAGGCAAACACCTTGCCAAGGTCAGGATGCAGGGCCGCGTCAATCTTCGCATCCACGCCCCCGGCGGGCAATATCACTAACCGTGTTCTTGCTGATGCCGAGATCGCGTGCAATCCAGCGATAGCTGCGGCTTTCGGCAATCAAAGTCTTGACCTTAGGCGCGAGGCGATCTGACTTGGGGCGTTCTCCGGTTTGACGGCCAAGCTTCTTGCCGCGCGCTTTTGCTGCTGCGAGGCCGGATTTCACCCGCTCGCTGATGAGGTCGCGTTCGAATTCGGCAATGCCGGAAAGGAAGGTAGCCAGCATTCGGCCGTGAGGGGACGATAAATCGAACGCCATCTCATTCATGGCGATGACCGAGACCTTCCAGCTTTCGAGTTTGCGCAGGGTATGGAGAAGATCGACCGTCGAGCGGCCCCAGCGAGACAGCTCAGTAACGAGTACCGCGTCAATTTTCCGAGCTTGCGCCAGCGCCATGACGTTGCGTCGTTCGGCACGGTCGAGCTTAGTGCCTGAACCGGTCTCCTTGAACATCAAGGTCGGTTCGGTCTACACTTTTGGCAACGGCGGCATTGTGGCAATCGTTGATCCCAAAAGAGGTAGGTGTATATCGCCTTTGTTGGCTAAGTAGCCGTGTCGGTTGCTGTGCACAATTGAAGATTTATGCACAGCTTTTGCACCTTGCAATCTAAAATGCTTGTCCGGTGCAAAAGTCAGGTGCAACTTGACGTCCACTTTCGACCCCATTGCAGTCGTTCTGCCTCTGGATTGAGGCGGCAGAAACCAGACATGCGTTTGCCGGCAGCTTTGGCGGCGAGAGCCATAGCTATACGACCTGCAAAGAGCGGCGGCCTTCCCTCCATCCTCGGGTGATATCAGTCCTGATCCGTGCCGGGTGCCGGCAGTTCGAGCGGCGTGGCATCGATAGTGGCAGCAGGATCGCCGGTGCCCCCAAGCGTTAGATCGTTCCAGTCGGGAAATCGGCCGCGCTCAAGCAGCTTCACAAGCATCCCGCGAACGAACTCGTCCATCGCCTTGCCGTCAAATTTCTTCGCCGTCTTTTCCGTGATGCGCCCGCCATGCACTGCGTCGGAGCGTGCACTATAAAGGGTCGACATCTTGGACTTGATCGCCTTGCGAGATGCTAGATCGGTGCCCATCAACCAGGCTGCGCGAGTACCCAACTTATTGGCGATCTCGGCGTCCTTCGAGGGCTCCCCATGCATTAGGATCACTTCGGCAGCCATGCCGAGATCGATAGCTGAGTTGATGTCGTTGTAGTTCGTCCTCGACCGAGACAAGCGCTCCACGGCAATGCCGAAGGAATCGAAGCCGTCCATTCGGTGGATCAGATTTAGCAAGCACTGCACCTTTGGAACGTCGAAGTCGGTGACCATAGGTACGAACGGGTCCGTCAAGCCATAGTAGTAGCCGCCCTCGGTCATGAGGATAGAATCGCCCACAGCCACGGAGTATCGACCAGGCATCTCGATCGCATGATCGCAGGCAAGGATCATGGCCCAGCGAAGATCGCGCCGGAACGCCGTCCTGTCCTCGTCACCCTTTTTCAGCGCTTCATGATCGGCCGGCGTCCGCTCACCTTCGAACATAGCTGGACTCACCGAGTATTTTTGCAGCAGGCCCCAGTGCTGATCGCGAAGGCCCGGCATGAAAGGCATCGTAAACATGATCTCGGAATTTCCGTTCGTGGGGACTTCGGCGTTCGGATATAGCCATGCGCCTGGCGCGATCTCCGTCACCTTTTCGACCTTCGCGCCCTTGAGATTGACCACCTCATAAAGATCGATCGAGTTCGCGGCGAGGTCCGCCGCGGCGCTCGCGACGATTGTCTCAAGCTCCGCACCCTTTAGGATCTGTTCCACGCACCAATGACCGGCCATCTGGTCGGCGGTACGGAATCCGCCAACACCCATCGAGACGCGCTTACCCTTCATCGCAGTGAAGGGTTCGACGGCCGTGAGCTGCTCGTCGATTTCGGCGATCCAGTCCGGATTGATGCGGCGGTTCCGCATTGCATCGATCGTCATGTTCTCGGCCTCGAGCGCCGCCTTTGCACCGCGTAGGATGTCCTCCGCGGCCTCGTATGGCGACGTCATTCGGTCGGCCCGCGCAATGCCGTCGGCGAGAACGTGTTGACCGAGTTGAAGAGGGCGTTGTCAAAGTCCTCGGTGATATTGTCCTCGCACCATCGTTCGAGCGTGATCAACATCGCCGTATCCGTCGCACCAGATGCGCGGATGCCAGCAATGATATCTCTCATGCCGGGGACGGACAGGTTGTAGGCGGTCACGAACCCGAAGGCGTACTGGGCGAAGAGATTGACGGTCGTAATGCCTCGCGCCGTCTCCATGCCCTGCTGGCGCGCGGTGGACATGGCGTTGAGGAAGTCGGTGCAGGGAAGCCCGCCGGCGCCGCCGCATGAGATGGAGCCAGTCGTGGTCCAGGCCTGCGCCGGCACGGCGAGAGCGGCCGCCATGGCCACTGCAGTCAGAAGTCGCATTGAAAACCCCTCAGTTCTGGGCACTCTGCCAGCGCCACGTGTTGCCCGCAACATGCCGGCAATCAGAGTCTGCCACAGCGCATCCGCTGAACGTCCGCTTATCAGGAAGGCAGACGCAAAAACGGACAGGCAGGAATCCACCCCGAAGTTGAGGGGTCTTCAGAGCCTCCACCTTAGCTCTGCCCGGAGGGGAGAGGAAGCGACGTTGCCAGAGCTGTGGCGCGATCCGGCAATTGACTACGAACCTGGTCCTGCCGACCAGATCGGGCCGGACGCTTCACCCGTCCTTCCTCGGAACCGTCAGCCACCAGGTTACCCGCCCCACTTCCTGCTTTCTGTAGAACTGGCTCGCCGAAACCTCGAACCCTTCGCCGTCCCAGTACTTGGATGGCACCCGCGCGTTCAGCGTCATCCACGTCATCGGCGGTAACACCTGCGTCTCGAACGGCTCCGTCTCACCGTTCGGATTGATCTCTACCTCGATCGTCCTGGGCTCGCGCCCGGGGATGACGTGTAGCCCCTTGGTCGGCTGCACCGTGTCCGGCATCGCTAGGAAGAGCGAGGACCCCGGCGGCAGTCCGGCGCGCACCAGCAATTGCATGTCGAGGAACGGCCCGGGCTCCGGGTTCGGTACGAAGAACGGAAGTGCCGAGGACTCGCTTGGGCCGCTGGGCCGGATGTCGGCAACGTTGAAGTTGCGCCAGGCCACGTTGTTGTTGGCCTGGATGAAGGCGGAGAAATTCTGGATCGGGTCGATAGTCGCCAGTATCGGCCCCAGATCGAGCATGTGCGAGACGGTGGCGATAAAGCAGTAGTGCCCCGGCCCCGGCACCGAGGCTGCCGGCCAAACGAATGGGCCCGCCACAGTCAGTTCGTCCCCGGGCGGTACATCTATGGTGCGCGACCCGATGCGGTTCCAAAGTCTGGGCGTGATCAGCGTCGCCGGAGGCGACCAGTACAGCGTCACGACGGCACTGTCGCCTATGACGCCTGCCCGGTTCCGCACCCGCACATATCCGAAATTGTCAGAGCCGAACTCCACCGTGTCGCTGAGGTTCACATTGTTTTCGGTGGTGCTGCCCTCGCCGAACGCCGCCTGCGGATTGCCCACCAAGGCATTCCGCATGATGATGTCGGGGCTGGCCGAGGAGATGCCGCCATGCGGCCCTCCCACGTCGCCGACGATGTCGCGGATGTAGAGTTCCGGAGCTACATTGAGGAACGCGATCGCGATGCGGCGCAGGTCCGGCATGCTGCCGATCCGGTCGGTGGCTGGGTTGGCAGAGCGCGTCCCAAGGTTGGGGTCGGACAGGATGGCGCGCAGCGTTGCAGGGTTGATCGGTGTCTTGTCGGCACCTGCGCGCTTCATGCCCTGCACCGCCAGCGCCGCCCCTGTCACGATCGGCGACGCGCTCGAAGTGCCGTTGAAGCCCGTCGTGTATTGGTTGATCGCGCCATTCTGGTCCGACGAGGTCGTGTTCACGTTGTGGCCCCAGCCGTAGCAGTCGATGCGGCTGCCATGGTTGGAAAAGTTGAGCCGGCTGTGCGGGGCAGCGGATGTGGCAGCTCCTACAACCAGCGCGCCCGAATCGCGGAACGCTGCGCTGCCGCGCGTCAGCACTGCCTGCCCGGAGGTGTTGCGATAGGTGTCGAGGTCGTGCCCGCCGTTGCCGGCAGCTTCCACCACCAGGTGTCCGAGTTGGGTCGCAAGGCGAATCGCATCGAACACGTCAGCCGCCACCTCGACGATCATCAACGGCCAGTTACCTTCCCAGTTCACCCATTGCTGCTCGATCAGGATCACGCCGCTGTCCCGCACCACATTGGTCAGGTGCGACACACAGGCCAGGATGGCATTGGCCACCGACGAGCCGTTGGTGGACGCACCGACCACCGTCTGCAAAGCCGGGGTGATGCCAACGCAGCCGACGGTGTTGTCCACGGCGCAGATCTCGCCCAACACCGAGGTGCCGTGCGCGCGCGACGGGTTGGCGATGCTGCCATGGATCAGTGTGCCGCCCTTCGCTACCAGGTCTTCGTGGTTGAAGGTCCAGCCCTGCTCCACGTCGGCCACGTGCTGCCCGGCGCCGTCGCCGCCTGCGCGCGTCCATGCGTATACTGCGTCAATCCCGCCCGGCGCCGCTCTCAGGTATCCCTGGTTAGGAAATCGCGGATCGTCGTTCGGCGCTACCACCGGATCGCTCGGCACCGGTTCGATGAACGCCGTCTCTACGTCCGGCAGCGCCAGGATCGACTCCAGCATCGCGCGCGGATCGGCCCCTTCCGGTACGGCGACAATGAAGTAGTCGTTCAGCGAGCCGGCCTTCGGCTCCCCGGACTTATTGCCTTCACTTTCCAGCAGCGCGATCCCGTCGGCCGGGATGGCGGTGAAGCGCGGCTGCAGCTCCATCGGACCGAAGCTGTCCGAGACCCGCTTCCACTGCAGCGCCTGCGCTTCACTGGCTCCGCCATCCCCACCGCGCGGATTGCCCGGCGCCTGTCCCGGCTTGAACTTCACGACGATGTTCTCCGAACGAGCTTTCGACATGACACTCCTCCCTCAAGGATATGAATATACAATTCAAATTGCCGGGTTTGCTTGGCAACGACTGCGTCACCGCAATATTAACAATCACTCTTGGATTGTGGCAATCACAGGCCGTACCGAATACACGCAAAAAACTCCTCGCACGTTCAGGAAACTTGCGTCACTCCAGTAATCACGTCGATCAGCCCCGCGAAACCACCACGATTCGCGTGTTGAGGTAGCTTGCGCGCGCGAACTCGGTGAAGCGGAGTTTCTTTGCCACCCACACCGAGGGTTGTTGTCTAGGTCGTAGATCGCCGTCATCCGCTGCCCGGCAAACGCCGTCTCGGTCCGGCCGGTCGCCGCCGCCATCGCGTCTCTGGCATAGCCTCAGCCGTGCCCCACCAAGTTGAGCGCCCAGCCGAGATCGCCGGCGTCAGGTTGCGGCGCAGACGCCGTTGCTGCTTATAACCAACAAGATGTCATTTGCGGCGGTTTTGACACCCCACGGTATCGAGACAGCGGCGATCCCGGCTGGGCTCCCGTAAAACGAGCGTGGTCTTGGACGGGCTCATCCGACGGTCTGGGTTCACCATCACCAGCAAAAGCGATCGGTTCACTGGCCCGCTGTTTCTCAGCCATGGCATAGCTGACCGAGTGTGGTCGGCCGACATGACAAGGCGGCTGGCTACGCCACTTCGATCCAGTGGCTGCAATACCGAGGTCCATTATTATGAGGGCGAGGATCACAGACCAAGCAGTTCGGCTGAGAATGAGCATCTAGAGCACATCCACGTTATTCGGGGTCATATCGTGAGCGTCCGGCGAACGCATTTTCGTCTGGTCGAGCGGGCGGCTATGGGATGCGCTTTGCCTCATCAGCCATGACACGCTCTATCATCTCGGGATCGCATTGTTCATCGACAAGGAACTGGCGGATACCACCATCCCAGGTCCGTATGTCGGCGAGCAGAGCTTGAAGATCGTCAATTCCGTTTTCGGTCAGGCCTTTTGTGCCATCTTCACTGCCATCACGGACATACACCAATTCGCCCTCGGCGATGTTGTCCGAGTTGGCGGTGATTTCCTCGATCAGTTCGAGGTTCTCGCCGATCACGCGGGCAACTTCTTTAAGCGTGTAGATGAACCGCGATCGTGCCATCACGCAGCGTCGTATAGGTCTTTCGCCGGCGCCCACTGCCAGGGTAGCAGTTCCGCAAGTCGATCCTTGGGGTGCCCCTGGATTCTGGTCAGGACGTCTGTGAGATAGGCCTCCGGATTATGACCATGGAGTTTGGCAGTCTCGATAATGGTCAGGATGTTGGCGATGCGCTCACCACCCTTGTCCGACCCGGCGAAGAGCCAATTTTTTCTTCCGATTCCAAGCGGTCTCATAGCGCGCTCGGCTATGTTGTTGTCGATCTCAACACGGCCATCGTCGATGTAAACGCTCAA
>NZ_SLYH01000033.1:0-10616 GCF_004343445.1 Rhizobium sp. PP-CC-3G-465 | reverse complement strand
CACGCTTGGCGAACACTGCAGGACCGACCTTGGAAGATCATGTCCATCGGTCAGCGGCAATGGGCTCATAGGTTCTGATCAATGAGGGTTGGTATAATGGGATATTCCGAGGCGGAACTGCTCGGGAAGCACCATTCGATGTTCCTGGACCCGGATTATGCCAAGTCTTGCGACTACACGGTCTTCTGGAACAAGCTGCGCGACGGCGAATTCGTCTGCAGCGAGTTTACTCGCCTTGCCAAGAACGGCGCGGAAATCTTCATCCGTGGAAACTACAACCCGATCAAGAGCAGTTCCGGCAAGGTCCTGAAGATCGTCAAGTTCGCCAACGACATCACCCGGACCAAGATGCAAGGCATCGACACTGGCGCAAAAATTGATGCCATATCGCGAGCCCAGGCGACTATTGAGTTCAAGCCAGACGGTACGATCCTGTCCGCTAACGAAAACTTCCTGCAGGCGCTCGGCTACTCCTTGTCGGAAATCGTTGGCAGACATCACAGCATGTTCGTGGAGTCCAGCTTTGCGGCAAGCCCCGAATATGCTGACATGTGGCGCAAGCTGAATGGCGGAGAACTGATCGCCGGAGAGTTCAAGAGAATGGGCAAGGGCGGGCGTAATGTCTTTATCCAGGCATCCTACAATCCCGTTTTCGACTTCAAGGGTCGCGTCATCAAGGTTGTAAAATTTGCCACCGATGTCACTGATCGTGTTGAGAATGTGGAAAGGCTGGCAGCATCACTAACGCGCATGGCCGACGGGGACCTCTCGCAGAACATCGAAACACCATTTATCCCTTCCCTCGACAAGCTGCGCCGCGACTTCAATGCAGCTTGCGAAAAATTGCGGGAGGCAATGAAAACCGTCTTGACCAATGCCGAAGCGATCTCGGCTGGCGCGCACGAAATTCGCACCGCCGCCGATGATCTGGCAAAGCGAACCGAGCAGCAGGCAGCCTCGGTCGAGGAAACCGCCGCGGCGCTTGAGGAGATCACCACCACGGTGAAGGATTCCAGTCGCCGGGCGGAAGATTCCGGGCACTTGGTCGGTCGTGCCAAAGCTCATGCCGATCACTCCGGCAAGATCGTTAGCGAAGCGATCGTGGCGATGGACAAAATCAACCAGTCTTCTTCGGAAATATCCAACATCATCGGCGTGATTGATGAGATTGCCTTCCAGACCAACCTTTTGGCGCTGAATGCCGGCGTTGAAGCCGCGCGCGCTGGCGAAGCCGGTAAGGGTTTTGCTGTCGTAGCCCAGGAAGTGCGCGAGCTTGCTCAGCGCTCGGCATCGGCTGCTAAAGAGATCAAGACCCTCATCACTGCTTCCGGTGCTCAGGTGGCGAGCGGCGTTACCCTAGTCAGCAAGGCAGGCGAAGCTCTGCAGGAAATTACCAGCAACGTGCAAGATATCAACAAGGACATCGGCGCCATCATCGAATCGGCACGCGAGCAGTCGACAGCGCTGAGCGATATCAATCGTGCCATCAACTTGGTCGACCAGGGCACACAACAAAATGCCGCTATGGTCGAAGAGCAGACGGCCGCTAGCCACGGACTGGCGGAGGAGGCCAAAGCTTTGTTTGCGCTTCTGGACCAATTCCAGTTCGACGGTCGCGCCAGAGGATATCAAGTAGGTGGGAACACCAATGCCAACAGGAGCAGCCCTCAGCGTACCGCTCCGAAATTCGCCACACATAGAAACGCGGCCGTGAAGGTCGAGTGGAATTAGGGTCCGGACTCACAACCACCAGATGACGGTAGCTGCGAGTGCGATTGTGCCCATGAAGTTTTTGATGTTGGGGTCTGAGTAGCAACGGAACAGAAAACCTACATAAGGCTTGAGCTGCCGGGGGGACGAAGCGCGTGCCTTGCCGAACGAGCAGAAAAGAGGCGGTTTGCTGCCTGTCGGGTTTTGGTTCCGCAAGTGGAAAAGCGGCCCCGTCAACGAGGACCCAACCTGCTAAGTCAGGCGCTCAATATGCTCGGCACTCCCCGCGCAGAGTTCGTTGCGAGACCGTCATCCAGCCACGCCAAAATTCTTGCGACCACTTCGCCATACCTTTGGCCGACTAGCAGGCCGGTGTGGGTCATGCCGGGAAAGCCGCAATATTCCCCCCCAATGTGCTGGGCCAGTAAAGATTTTGCCTGGCTGATAGATGATACAGCTATCCCCGGATCAATCTGACATTCCGCGCGTTCATGAGACCTGCGTAATAGAAAAGACACGTATGAAAGCGTTAACTGCGGGGAGTGTAAGGGATGACGCAAAGGGTGACCACAGTCCTTGTTGTCGACGACGAGGCTCTTGTACGGCTGGATATCGTTATATTGCTTGAGAACGAAGGGTTCACTGTGCTCGAGGCATCAAATGCCGACGACGCCATCGACATTATGAGCACCCATCCAGAAATTCAGTTGATGTTCACCGACATAGACATGCCGGGTAGTATGGACGGCTTGAAGCTGGCCACTGCTGTTCGCGACAGATGGCCCCCAATGAAGATCATCGTAGCTTCGGGTCGCCGTCGATTGTGCGACGAGCTTTTACCGGTTGAGGGGAGGTTTTTTAGCAAACCGTACGATCATGCCCGCATCATTGCGACGATGAAGGAAATGCTGGCCGCAGCCTAGGCTTTCACCGCATGGAGCGCGCGGCCTTCCCTCTGGGCTTGGCCGCAGAAGTAACGGGCTTTGGCGCCTCATCGCTCACATTGACGGGTTGCAGGTATTTGTGGTTGCGCAACGGCCTGGGCGCGGACTTGGCGAATTGAAACCGTGCTGCTCTTAAGGCTATGCGATCCGCCTCCGCATCACCCGAGGAGCGTGCGACGCTTACTTCCGAAATTGTTGCGTTTGGACCAGTTTGGATCAGCACTGCCGTCGTCCTCGCGCATCCTTGAAGTAGGGCGAGCGTTAAAAGGATGAATGCAGTTTTCGATATCATCTTACCTACCTTGCGATATTTCTCAGCGATAATGCACAACTGTCTGTATGTGGCAACCTGCGACCAAGCGCTGGGAAACATCCTCGTTCGAGCGGGCATCCTCTGCATGCTCGGAAAGCCAGTCCCGCAGATTACGGGCACCACGACCAGAGAAGGTCTTGTAACCGTAGATCTCACGCAACGCCTCCATATGCTCTTGGCGGGTCTGCCGCCGGGCAGCACAGGTGAGAAGCGCATCGGCCGGGACACCAAGCTGTGCCCCGATGAACGACAGGACCTCATGAGGTATCACCTCACCCGGAGCCAGTGCGCGCCCTGGATATCGCAACGTGAAGCTGTAGGGCGAACCCCAGCCTGTTCTCCGGCCGGCGACGTTACTGGATGTGTCCAAGATCGTCGTCGCTCGTCGTCTGGAAGCTCGATCGCCTCGGCCGCGATCTCCGCCACCTCGTCAATCTCGTCGACGATCTGACGAAGCGGAACATCGGCCTGAACGTGCCGGCGGGCGAAGGTGCGTTGATCGACACTTCGACAGCCAATGGTCGGCTGGTGTTTGGAATATTCGCTGCACTCGCCGAGTTCGAGCGAGCGCAGATCATCGAGCGGAGGAAGGCAGGGTTAGCCGCAGCCCACGCCCGGGGTCGGAACGGCGGAGCGCCGTTCAAGATGACGTCGGCAAAACTGCGCCTCGCCCAGACGGCGATGGGAAAGCCCGAGACAAAAGTGGGAGACCTTTGCGCTGAACTCGGCGTCACCAGGCAGACGCTGTATCGATTTGTTGGCCCTGAAGGCGAATTAAGAGCCGATGGTGAAAAATTGCTCGCCCGTCACAAACGCGGAATTTGAGTTGTGCGAGGCAGAGAGCTACGCACCTTCTTCGGCCGTTCTTGAGCAATGCGACCCTTGAAACAAGGATCGCGCGGTCAGCTACCAGTCGCCAGCAGATTATATTGGGGCGCTGCCAGTCGAGACCGTGCGGGTTTCATTCGATCACAAGATTGCCAGTGGTCATCGGACGGTCTATTGAAAGATCAAACTCAGAGGCACGATATAACATGGTACCGAAGATTGCAGAAAGACGACGCTGAAGCTCTTAACGCTTCCGCGCTCCCTCATTCACGCAATTCCAGGAAATGAACCATGTCCGTAAAATCGGCCGCGCTCGCCGCACTTGCTTTCGCATATGAAATGAACGGCCTCAAAGCCGCTCCCTCCGTTGTCCGCTCGACCCGGCCCGAGTTCGGTGATCTCCAATGCAACGACATGATGCGACTGGCGAAATCCGCCGGCAGGAACGCGCGCGTGCTTGCTGCTGAAGTCGTAGAGGCAATCCCCAGTACTTTTTTCGGGGATGTGTCCGTCGCCGGCCCTGGTTTCGTAAATTTTCGGCTGACCGATGCCGCTATTGCCATGGAGGCAAGCGCTATGCTTGCCGATCCGTCGCTCGCCGCCGAGAAGGTTGAGCTCATGCGGACTGTCATTGATTTTGGCGGGCCCAACGTCGCCAAGGCGCTACATGTCGGCCATCTGCGCTCCTTCGTGATCGGGGAGAGCCTGCGGCGGATCCTCTTGGAGATCGGCCACGATGTCCTATCCGACATCCATCTCGGCGACTGGGGCCTGCAAATGGGCAAACTTCTCCTGGGCGCAGCTCTGGCCTCCGGATGGGAGGCCGGCGACCCCTCCTCCTTCATCAATCCCCAGGTATTCGATGCCATGACCGTCGAGGAGCTTGGCGCTCTCTACAAGTCGGGCAACGCTGCGTGCGAGGACGAGGCTTCGCTCGCGCTCGCACGTAAGCTGACCACGAAATTGCAAGATGGAGATCCGTTGCTGGCAGATGCCTGGTCACGCATGCGGGTTATTTCCCTTGCATCGATCTTTATCACGGCGGAGATGCTCGGCGCCCATTTTGATCTGTTCAAAGGTGAGAGCGACGCGCATGCGGAAGTCGCTCCTATGCTCAACGATCTCATCACGCGCGGTCTAGCGCGGGAGAGCGACGGCGCTCTTGTCATCGACGTCTCCGGTGATGGACTTCCGGACAACGTGCCACCCCTGCTTCTCCAGAAGAATGACGGAGCGTCGCTTTATGGGACCACTGATCTTGCAACGCTCCGGCAAAGAGTGCGTGACATCGGCGCGCAGCAGATAGTTTACTGCACCGACGACCGTCAGGCACTCCATATTGCCAGCGTGTTTTCAGCGGCGCGGACCGCGGGTTATGCTGATGACGTCGAGTTGCGGCACGTGACCTTCGGTACCGTCCGCGGCAATGACAACAAGCCCTTTAAAACCCGTGACGGATTCGCAGCCTCGCTGGCTGACATGATCGATCTCGCACTCGCCAAGTCATCTGAAAAGGTTGCCGACTGTCAGGCCGCCACCGTTGTGGGTCTCGGCGCCTTGAAGTTCGCCGACCTCTCTACACCGAGGAAAACAGGTTACGTTTTCGATATCGACAGGATGACATCCTTTGAGGGACGGACTGGACCTTACCTTCAATACGCCTACGCCCGGATCTGCTCGATACTGGACAAAGCTGCTGAGGCCGGCATAGTTCCAGGCGAGACAGTCTCGGTCAGCCATCCATCAGAACGTGCCGTGCTGGTGGAATGTCTCTGGTATCCGCATGCCCTTTCGGAGGCAGCGCGACAGCTCGAGTCATTCGAGATCGCCGATCAGGCCTATCGAGTGGCGGACGCATTCAGCCGTTTCTACACGGATTGCCCAGTCTTGAAAGCTGCCGACCCCGCAGCACGGCTTGCCACCTGCAAGCTGGTGGCGAGGGTCATTGGAAAGTGTCTCGATCTTCTTGGAATGGCAACGGTGCAGCGAATGTAAGCCCGTTGATTTGGCGGCATTTGGCCCATTGCAGCCAAGCAGGAGGTACTGAGCTTCATGCACCGATGCGACCCCAACCATCCCCGCTAGTCGACTAGCGCGCTCATCCTCTGTTTCCTACCGTGTATCTGTGCCCTTTTAATGTTCAGGGGCCCATGTGCTCGGTCGCGATCTTGAAGAGAGAATGCGCGATGGCCTCAACTGAGGCGGTTTGGTTGGCCAGCATGCCAAAGACGGTATCGGCATAGGCATCATATTCGTCTTGCGCTGCAGGAATGTCCGACACCCCGATGGGGTCCCACTCAGTAAGCAATATTTTCCGAATGATAGCTCGACGCAACGGCTGCTGTTTGCGTCGGTGTCCAGTTCCACGGCAGCAATTGCTCCAACGTGCTGATCGGCGTGTCGGCAATGTTTGCGAGAACGTCGGCGAGCCGGGAACTCATTAACCCGCTTTGCTATCGGTTTCTGGGAGCCGTTTTCCCGTTGAAACGAAGTGTTGTGCGGTTGTGCCGTCGGTCGTGTCGTAGATGTAGAGGGTTACGGGGCACCGGGCTCCGTTCGCCCAGTGGATGGCCTCTTGAACAGACACATTGTCTCGCCGGTCATGATCGATCACTGCAAGCGGGGATAACTCCTCCGCCTGATCGGCATCGATACAGCTATTATCGTGCTCTGCGGCTTCAATGATGGCATTCACCCGCTTCCATCTATACGGGCGCGTCCGGTTATCGATAACATTCCAGATCATGAAATTTGCGCTTTTTGTTGCGCCAGTAAGATGATTCAACGAGGCATGAGCCGATATGACCTTACCGATTTTGAATGGCGAGCGATAGAGACGGCCCTGCCCAATAAACCGAGGGGCGTGCCTCGCGTTGATGATAGGCCGTGTGTTGAACGGGATTTTCTGGGTGTTGCGATCCGGTGCCCCTTGGCGCGATGTGCCAGAACGATATGGTCCCTATACCACCTGGTACAATCGCGTTCGACGATGGTCGCTCAGTTCCGCATGGAAACCAACACTTTGGCTTCTGAAATGAAGAAAAACAATCTTGAAAAATTCCGCAGAGTTCTGTCTCGTCGTGGCATGTATGTCGCGGACGACAACTTAGACCAAGTTTTTGGGCTTGTTGGTGGATTTGATGCGGCAAGTGACCCCTCCATTTTAGACGGATTTCGAGAGTGGCTCTTAGAAGAATATCCGCAATGTGATGGGCCGTTCGGTTGGACAACTTCAGTAATCCAAATCCTGCCCAAGGAACTGAAGGGGCAAGATGCAGTTGATGCATTTGTAGATATATTAATGCAATTCCTTGATACAAGGCATAACTGATAGCCCCATCTTGTAGATGTTCTTTAAACACGTGTTAATTCTACCTCTCTCGTTCATCCATGCCGGACCGGTCTTTTCCTGTTTGATCCCGCCCTCTTCCGAGCAACCTGTCGCGCTGCTCGGGTGTGAATCCTGACTATTCGGCTGGCTTCTGTTCCTGCTCGCTCTGACCGACTTCGGCTTCTCGCTCATCAGGCCGATCGCTCTTTCGAGCCTCTGCAAAAGCCCGTCGAGTTGTGTCCGCAGCAACGCGATCCACCCCGCGAAGCGATCCAGATTGCGGGCGACGATGGAGCGCCAAAGTTGGCCCCGCTCGGTCTGCTCGCCCCAGCGCCGTGGCGATATGCCCAAGCGGCTCTGGATCGCGATCCAACCAACGCCGATCTCGACGATGTATGAAAACCTTATGTCGGTTGTCTGTTCCGTTGCTACTCAGACGCCGAAATGACCCGAAGATATCAACGGCGGCGTGATCGGTTCCGGGTAAACCTGACGAAGGCAGCTGGACTGTAAGTCCCTCTGCGTAGGGAACCTACCCCATCAGATGCTCCCGAGGCTTCCAGGACGAAATATGTCTCGGCGCCTAGAACCCTGTGTATCTCATAGTGATGTTGCGCCTTATAGAAAGACGAATGACCAAGCGTTGGCGGAGATATCGAAAACAACGGGTTGTAAATATTAATGTCTGCAACTGGGCAAAAACTGCGCGCCCCACATCTGCTTGAGGAGCGGGTGCCCAAGGGCCTACCTTGACCAGGACCGGATTTGCACCGGAACAAGCTTCCTTGCCTGTCTTAGCCTGGAATGCCGCAGCAGGCCCTACAGTAGTTAGCTGTCCTTCTGCCCTGAGCGTCGGCATCGCACCCTTGCCAGAATTGATTTAGAAAACGCGACTTTGCAAGCCATTTAATCAGGGGTGGCAGTGTCTCCCTTTGGCGGATACTGTTGAAAAACTAGGCGTTGTCGGCACTGGGTTGTCGTGATTCAATCGTCGTATTGATTTGCGGAGGATTGAGCGATGATGGGATGTCAGACGGCTCCGGCGCAGCTCTTCTACGACTTCTGCCTTGATCCTGGATGTGGAGGCGACACGGGCAATTCGCCAGGCGGAGGTCGGAGCATCCCGCATGATGCTCGACCGAACGGATTGCCGCTTCGGCTTGCGTCCTGATTATCTCGCCGCTGACAGTGCCTATGGTTCTGCAGACAACCTTGCGTGGCTAGTCAAGGAGAAGAAGATCGCGCCGCACATTCCTGTCTTCGACAAGTCCAACAGGACGGATGGCACTCTCTCTCGTTCAGACTTCTCATGGGAGGCCGAGAATGATCGCTGCATCTGCCCGGCGGGTAAGGAGCTGAAGCAATTCCACCGAACCTATGCAACACCCAGGTCGGGCATCACTGCCGAAGGGACGCGGCTTTACCGTGCCAGCAAAAAGGACTGTGATCGCTGTGAACTGAAGCCTCGCTGCTGCCCGAACACGCCGATGCGTAAGGTGCCGCGCGATCTCAACGAAGATGCCCGAGACGTCGCACGAGCAATTGCCACGACACCTGGATACGTACAGTCACGGCACCGTCGAAAGAATGTCGAGATGCTCTTTGCACACCTCTGTCAGTACCGGAGCAATACTCCCCAATAGTGCCGTTTGAATCTTCCCCAGGTGCTGCGGCCGCCGGTCTTCCGGGGCGCGTCATCGCCGATACTCCTTCCGATGGTCGGAAGGGGGATTTTGGTGATCAAGCTGAGGGAGACAATCATGATCCTGGATCTGCATCAGCAGGGCCTGACGGTATCGGCCATTTCCAGAGAAACGGGCATCGATCGCAAGACGGTGCGCAAATACATTGAGCGAGGCCTTGAGGCTCCGGCCTATGGTCCCAGGAAGCCGCGGGCAACGGTGATCGATCCGTTTGCTTTTTACCTGCGGGAGCGGGTGAAGACCTATCCAGGCCTAACCGGCAGTCGGCTGCTACGAGAGCTCAAGGAGCGAGGCTATACGGGCGGCTACACGGCTGTAACGGATTTTCTTCGCGATGTGCGACCCGCTGCACACCAGGGATACGAGGTTCGTTTCGAGACGCCGCCCGGCGAGCAGGCCCAGGTCGATTTCGCCCAGTTCCACGTCGTCTTCACCGACGAACCGATGACGCCGAGGATCGTTTGGCTGTTCTCAATGGTGCTGGGTCACAGCCGCCTCATCTGGGCGCGCTTCGTCATGCATCAGAACCTGCCAACCGTCCTGCACTGCCACATCGCTGCTTTCGAGGCCCTTGGCGGCGCTCCAAGGGAGGTGCTCTACGACCGGATGAAGACTGCCGTCATCGGCGAAGGGCAGACGGAAGGTATCATCTACAATCGCGCACTCATCGACCTGGCACGCCACTACGGCTTCCACCCGAAGGCGTGCAAACCTTATCGTGCAAAGACCAAGGGCAAAGTCGAGCGTCCGTTCCGGTACATCCGCGAGGACTTCTTCCTGGCCCGCTCGTTTCGCAATCTCGACGACCTGAATGCCCAGCTCCGGCACTGGCTGGACACCGTCGCCAATCCGAGGAAGCATGCGACAACCATGCGCTTCGTCAATGAAGCCTTTGCCGAGGAGCGACCGCACCTGCGACCGTTACCGCTGGCACCGTTCAAATCCGTTCTGAAGCTGGAGCGCCGCGTGTCGCGGGAGGGCATGGTCAGCATCGGTGGCAATACCTACAGCGTTCCGGATGCCACGCGAAGCCGAATGGTTGAGGTCCATTCCCTCGCCGACGAGGTCCGCATCTTCGAGAACGGCATGCTGATCGCAACTCACCCGGTCCTGGAGGGCCGTAAACAGCGCCGGGTTCATCCGGATCATCGGCGACCCATTCAGCCGCAACATGGGCCGGGGAGACGGCAGGATACTCATATCTTCAAACCCGCCGGCGACACCGTGCTGCAGCGATCGCTTGCCTTCTATGATGCCGTCGGCAAGGTCCTCGCACAGGAAGAACCGACCATGAGCGCCACCCTCGACCCCATTCCGTCGATGATCGACCGTATCCGTCATGATCTCGTTGGCCTGAAGATGCCGCGCGCATTGGAAGCTCTCGACCATGTCGTGCGCCGCCTCGAGCATGGTGAGCTATCGGCCCTTGAGGCCATCGATATCCTCCTGTCGGAGGAACTGACCCTGCGCGAGAACAGCCGCATCAAGACCGCGCTGCGCATGGGCAGACTTGCAACGATCAAGACGCTCGCAGGCTTCGACTTCACCTTCCAGCCTTCGCTGGACCGGGATCGCATTTTTACCCTGGCCCAGCTCGGGTTCGTCGACCGTCACGAAGCGGTTCATTTCCTCGGCCCACCGGGAACGGGGAAGAGCCATCTTGCCACGGCGCTCGGCGTCGAAGCCGTCAAGGCCGGAAAGAGCGTGTATTTCACGACGCTCGCCGATCTGATCGGTTCGCTTGCCCGTTCAGAACGGGAAGGCAAGCTGCAGGAACGCATTCGCTT
>NZ_SLYH01000032.1:0-10729 GCF_004343445.1 Rhizobium sp. PP-CC-3G-465 | reverse complement strand
AGTGCCTACGTCGAGAATTTACGAACCCGTTTCGCCTGAAGAGATGGTGGTATCTTGGAAGTGGCACCAGCCCGACTACTTTTCAGACAGTCTGCAGGAGTTTCGCGGCAATCTACTCGGATTTCCTGCTAATATCCGAACCGGGAGGCAACACTTCCAGGCTACTCCGGTCCATTTGGGCCAAAACCTCGTCAAAGCCGAAACGTGGATGCCACTCAAGCTCGTTCTCTGCCCGTGCGGAATGATAGATGCGATCGATGGAAGCCGGTAGGCTCCATCCCCTGCGTGTGAACTCTGCGGCAAGGGTTGGTGCTCTTAGCGTGATAATAGAAGCTGCATCGGTCGCGAGGTATTTGCAGTCCGCTTTTGTGAAGGGAGTTGCGGCTGAAACGATATAGCGACGGAACTGTGCATCCCCATTCGTCAGTGCTGATAGGTGGGCATCGGCAACGTCGCGAACATCCACACCGCGATGCAGCCGGTACGCCGCCATCACCTCGCCAGGTTCCGGAAAGCTCCGCGACATGCGCAGGACACGTACGGCCAACTCGGGACCGGCCATCTCTTCCAGAACGCGCTCGGCTTCGAGCTTTGTTCGGTAATAGATGCTCTTGGGTTGAGCCGGCGTATCTTCGTCGATCCATGTACAGGATGCGGGAGAAACGGCGTACCCGTACAAGGCTGTCGTGCTGGTGAAGACAAGCCGTTTCACGCCCGCTGCAATAGCCGCCTCTGCGACAAGACGGGTTCCACCCACGTTGACGCGACGAAATTCCTCGTCTGGGATGGAGCCGACATGCGGCGCATGAAGCGCAGCCACATGGATTACTGCATCCGCGCCCTCAAATGCAGATCGTAAGAGCGTTTCATTGGCGAAGTCCGCGACCAGATGGGTGGTCGAAAAGGGCGAACGATCGATTCCGACGACATCGTGTTTCCCAGCCAAGGCGCTGAAGATAGCGCGGCCAACCCGCCCGGAGCTACCAGTAAGAACGATCCGCATGTGCCGTTTTCCGAAATTCCTTCAAATGATAACCCGATTTTTGCAAATTATCTAAAATCAGGACTTTCGCGACGTTGCTTGATTGATATCGGCCTCGGTCATCACGTAGGATTTGCCCGGGGCGGTCTCTGCGCGCAGCGCTTCAACCGCCTCGTCGCTCATGATGACCACTGATTTCAGGCTGGCCGCGATCCTGGCGATAATGTCTGCACGCGGTCCGCTTCTCCAAGCATCACTTTTATAGAAAACCTCTTGCGAGGTTTCGAGTTGATCCAGATCAGCATAGGCCCTGATCAGATAGTAGGCGTCTGAATCGTGCGCAGACTTTCCGTAAGACACCACGTCCATACCAATGCTCCGGTGCAGCGGCACGCTCACTGTCTGCATGATGGTGTGAAATTCGTCGCCAGTTCCGGGTTGCAACGTGTAAAGTAGTATTTCGACGGCCTTCGTCACTTCGCGGCTCTCCTATTGACCCTTGTCATATCCACTGCGCCATCTTCAAATACAAGCTGTCGCGAATGTTAGCCCGCCGGCGTAAGCTCACCCTTCCTTAAAAGAGAAATAGACGCCCGGAAATCGGCGGCTCATGGCAGGGGGAAGCTGTAGAAGAGAGCATGTTATTCGACCTTCCCGACCAGCCAACCCTTTATGCCGCCCTGCTCGCCCGCGACGAGCGCTACGACGGGCAGGCGTTCGTCTGCGTCTCCTCAACCGGCGTTTTCTGTCGTCTGACCTGTCCAGCTCGCAAGCCCAAGGCTGAGAACTGCACCTTCTATCCCACAATCGGCGACTGCATCGAGGCCGGGTTCCGTGCCTGCAAGCGGTGCCATCCCTTGCAGGCCGCGGCATCCGCCGATCCGACGATCGGCGCGCTTCTGCACGCGCTGGACGAACGACCGGACCTGCGTTGGTCCGAGCAGCATATCGAGCAGTTCGGCTACGACCTGTCCACGGTGCGCCGAAGCTTCAAACGGCAGTTCGGTATGACCTTCCTCGAGATGGCGCGTCAGCGGCGCATCCGTGAGGGATTCGAGACGTTGGCCATTGGCGGCAAAGTCATTGCGGCTCAGCACGAAGCGAGCTTCGAGTCCTCCAGCGCCTTCCGCGCCGCGTTCGCGCGGTTGCTGGGCTGCGCGCCGGGGGATCTACGGACCGACCGGCTTTTGAGGGCCACGTGGATACCAACACCCCTTGGCGACATGATCGCAGTCGGCAGCCGTCAGCATCTGCACTTGTTGGAGTTCGTGGACCGGAAGAGTCTGCCATCGGAACTGAAACGGTTGCAGGCGGGAACACAAGGACCCATCGGGGTCGGTGTAACGCCGCCAGCCGAGCAAGCGGCTGGCGAACTCATAGCCTATTTCGCGGCTCAATCTAACCGGTTCGAGACGCCGCTGGCCTTGTCCGGGAGTGCCTTCACGAGACAGGTCTGGGACGCGCTCCGCGAAATCCCCGCTGGCGAGACGCGGTCCTACAGCGATATCGCACGCCGGATCGGCCGACCCAGCGCAACAAGAGCGGTGGCTCGGGCGAATGGAGCCAACCAGATCGCCCTCATGATTCCCTGCCATCGTGTGATTGGGGCGGATGGAGCTTTGACCGGCTATGGCGGCGGGCTCTGGCGCAAACAGCGACTGATCGAGATCGAACGCCAGCTCAAGACCATTGGACAGGAGACAATCCGTTGAACTTGACCATCGAAAAAGCGCAGAACTTCCGTCGCCTCCACGTTCGGAACGATCCGCTCGTCCTCTACAACGTCTGGGACGCCGGCAGCGCGGTGGCCGTTGCCCGCTCGGGGACACAGGCGATCGCCACCGGGAGTTGGTCGGTCGCTGCGGCTCAAGGCTATGCTGACGGCGAAGAGATGCCGTTGGGTGATGCGCTGATGGTCGTCGGACGGATCGTGCGCAGCGTCGATCTGCCCGTTTCCGTGGACTTCGAAAGCGGCTATGCCGCCGATCCGGCCTTGGTCGCGGCGAACGTCGGGAAACTGCTCGCTCTTGGCGTTGTCGGCCTGAATTTCGAGGATCAGGTCGTGGGTGGTCCAGGTCTTTACGCCATTCGCGAACAGGCCGAGCGGTTGCTGGCTGTCAGACGTGCTGCCGATGACGTTGGGGTTCCCGCGTTCGTCAATGCCCGAACCGATGTGTTCTTGAAGGCCGGACCCGACGCCGATCATGGCGGACTGCTGAACGAGGCGCTGCAACGCGAGAAGGCCTACTCCGAAGCCGGCGCGGACGGGTTCTTTGTTCCTGGACTGGTCGATACGGGTCTCATTCGGCAACTGTGCGAACGGGCGACGCTACCGATCAACGTCATGGCACCGGACAACCCCGAACGGGTCCGCGAGCTGGCCAAGCTTGGCGTCTCCCGGATCAGCCTTGGTCCTGCTCCATTCATCAGCCTGACGGCCGAGTTGGAGCGCCGCGCAAAAATTTACGTCCGATCGGCTTAAATTCAGTTGGGCGTGAAATTCAGGAATTACGCGACTCCCGCCTCTCGCATTATCCAATGGCGGAAAGCTGCGATCTTCGGAACATTCATCCGATCAGGACGGGTAACAACGAAATAGCCTGCCGGCGTCGGCACTGGCGCATCGATCGCCAGCATGAGCCGACCGGCCACCAACGCGCTGGCGGCATAGACATTGCGAACGATCGCCAGGCCCTGCCCGGCAATGGCCCCTTGGACCAACAGTGCGTCGTCGGCATAACTCGGACCCTTCACAGCACTTTGGGACGCTTTCACGCCGTTCGCCTCAAGCCAGATCGACCAATCCGTGCGGTCCCGGTCCTGCAAGAGCGGGTAGCGAAGGCAGTCGGCAGGCGAAGGCACCGGTCCGTCTGTCAGCAGGTTAGGACTTCCGATCGCAATGAGTTGCGGAGAGAACAGCCGAATAGCATCGAGGCCGGGATAGCTTCCGGAACCATGCCTCACTGCCACGTCTGTCGAACCGCCGCTCAAATCCGCGAGCTGGACCGACGTTTCAATCTGGACCTCGATCCTGGGATGCTCAGCCGTGAAGCGGCCCAGGCGCGATGCCAGCCAGCACGCCGCGAAGGACGGCACGGTGCTAATGACAAGCGTTTCCGGTCCTGGTCGCCGGCCGTCAAAGAGCTGCACGGCGTCGTCGATCTGCTCGAACGCCGGCGCGATCTTGGCATAAAGGCGCAGACCGTCCGTTGAAAGCCGCACCTCCCGGGTTCCTCGATCTAAAAGCCTGACGCCGAAATGCGTCTCCAACGCCTTAATCTGCTGGCTGACAGCGCCCGGTGTCACGTTAAGTTCTCCGGCAGCACGTTTGATGCTGCCTTGCCTGCCGACTTCGACAAAAGATCGCAACCCGCCAAATGATACAGAAAGCGTCATTCTTACAGCTTAGATAAACTAAAGCATTCGGCAAGAGATATCGTTTGTCTGCCGTCAGGTGTTCTGTTTGCCTGCGGGCATGAAAAATCCCTCTGTTCTACAATCCGCAATCCTGTCGAACACTCTGGTACGCGTGCTGGCGGTCGCGGCAGGCGCTGCCGTCGCCAACAGCTATTACAATCAGGCGTTCCTCGGGCATCTCACGGCAGATTTCGGATTGGCGGCTGGCACGGCCGCCATCATTCCCGTGCTCACGCAAGCAGGCAACGCGGTCGGGGTGCTGTTCTTGGCTCCGCTTGGAGATCGGCTGGAACGGAAATCTCTCATCCTCGTCACCATCGCAGCACTGGTCGTTGCGCTGATCGGCGCGGCGCTTTCGCCCAACTTCGTCTGGCTTGCCCTCGCCAGCGTCGCGGTCGGACTATTCGCCACGGTCGCGCAACAGATTGTCCCGCTCGCTGTCCATCTGGCCCCGGCTGCGGAACGTGGCCGTATCCTCGGCACGGTGACGGGCGGCATCCTGATCGGCATCCTTCTGGCCCGAACAGTCAGCGGCACGATTTCCGACCTATGGGGCTGGCCCATCGTGTTCTGGTTCGCCGCCGCTCTCATGATGGGGATTGGTGTTTTCCTAGCGATCCGTCTACCGCGCGTCCCGCCTACAACGGACTTGAGCTATCCCCGGCTGCTCGCCTCGCTCTGGGCGTTGGTACGGACGCATCGTGTTCTCCGGCAGGCGGTCGTCGTGCAATTCCTGATCTTCGCGGCCTTCATAGCCTTCTGGTCCAATCTCGCGCTCCTGCTGCTGGAGCCCGCCTATCAGCTCGGCGGTACGGCGGTCGGGCTGCTTGCTCTCGTTGGGGTCGCGGGTGCGCTCGCCGCTCCGATAGCGGGCAGCTTCGCGGATCGGCGCGGACCGGCCGTGGTTGTCTCGATCGGCGCGGGCCTCGTTGTCGTCGCCTTCACCATCTTTGGGTTCTGGCAAGGCTCTCTGGTCGGCCTCATCATCGGCATTCTGGTGATGGACCTTGCCGTGCAGTCCTCACAGGTTGCCAACCAGGCGCGAGTCTATGCACTCGATCCGACCGCGCGCAGCCGGCTCAACACGGTGTTCATGGCGACGATGCTGCTCGGTGGCGCGGTCGGGGCCGGCCTCGGTGGTGCAGCCTATGCGGCGTGGGGCTGGACCGGCACATGCACCTTTGGTGCGATCTCGGGCGGCTTGGCGCTGCTGCTGTCTCGCAGAATCTAGGATTTTTGCGAATCAAAGGTCTCAGCTAGCTGAACAACGTTGGCACAAGTGGGTACCCGCGCTCATGGAGCTTTGCATAGCTTGCAGCGTCAATGTTTGAGCCGCATACGATCATTGCCATGCGCTTTCCACTGAGACGCTGGCGAAGCGGACCCAATGCTCCTGCCATCGCGGCGGCCGCGGCCGGTTCGACAGCCAGTCGCGCTTGTTCCTGCATGATGACAAGAGCAGCGCAGAGATCGTCATCCGAGATCGTAACGACATCATCGACATATCTTGCGATCAGTGACAGGCTGAACGGGAGCGACATGGGCGGTGCAAGGCTATCTGCGATCGTGTCCGACTTCTCGATCGTGACCGGCCCATTGGCTGCAAGACCCCGAGATACGGCATTGGCTCCCTTCGGCTCAACGCCATAGACCAGGCAGCGTGGGTTCAGCTGCTTGACCACCGCGGCGACGCCACTGATCAAACCTCCGCCTCCCACGGCAACCACGACGGCATCCAGGTCGATTACGTCCGCCATGAGTTCGAGACCGACGCCAGCAGTTCCCAACGTGGTTTCGGCTCCTTCGAACGGGTGGACGAAGGTAAAACCTTCTTCGCGCATCAATCGTTCAGCTTCGGCGAATGTGGCCGGTCCTCCATCTGCGAGGACAACCTCGGCCCCCTCGCTCCGGGCTCGTTCCACGCGAAAGGGATTGGCCGTGGATTGCATGACGACCTTGGCGGGCACCCCCATCTGCCGTGCGGCCCACGCAACGGCAATAGCGTGGTTGCCGGCACTTGCGCCGGTAAGGCCGCGTTGCAGCTCTTCTCTTGGAATGGAATGCGCGACCGACAAAGCCCCGCGCGCCTTGAATGTCCCGGTATGCTGGAAGGCTTCGAGTTTCAGGTAGATATTCGCCTGATCGAGCACCCGCTTCACCGAAGAGGAAACCAACTCGACCGATGGCGTTCGGACGATCGAACTGGCGAGCTCGCGATGACGGCTACGCATCCTGTCGAGCGTGATGTCTGCCGGATTATCCATCAATCGATTTTCTCGGGTTGCAGGGCGTCCTTCTTCAAATCCGCCAGCTCGTTGTAAATGGTAGCTCTGCTGACGTTGATGAGACGGGCGATGTAAATGACGGAGCGAGGCGCTTCAAAGCCACCGCTTTCGTAGATCGCGGCAATCAGGCTCCGGCGCTGATGTCGATCCAGCGAAGTCGGATTGACCTTCCTTGCTCTCGACCATTCCGCGACAAACCGGTTCAGGGTCTCGTGCCAATCCTGGCGGAATAGAGCCGGGGTCGTGGCAACGGTCACCGGATTGATGGGTGTCATCATCATCTCCAGCATATCGCGCATGGCCTCAAAGCGCGACACGTCCACATTGATGCAAAGCATGGAAGCAGGCTGTCCTGGAAGCGGAACCGAGATCGAGCGCAGGCGCTTCCCGTCCCAGTTCGTCTTTTCGTAAGGACCGAAATACCCCGACTGAGAGGGCGGTCCGAGATCCCTCAAACCTGACGGGTCACCGGGCTCCCGGGGCGACATCGGCGCTGCGACATAAGCCAGCGTGTCGCTCTCCATGTCGTGGATTGCGACTTCAACCAGCGGGGCCAGCAGCGTCGCGAGAGCATCGGCCAACGGCTGGTATGGATGAAACGCTGACGTACGACGGTTCATTCTTGACTCCCATTCTTAGACAGAATGTCTATAATAGACTTCTGTGCAAATCAAGGAGGCATCATGACCACCGCTCTTTTCGAGGCTATCCAGGCTGCGTCGCAGAACCGTTCGCCGGATGTGCTACGCACCCCATTGCAGCCAAGCGTGGGGCTATCCAACCATCTCGGCTGCAATGTCCTTCTGAAAGCGGAGCACCTCCAGACCACCTGGGTCGTTCAAATACCGTGGAGCCTCTAACAAGATCCGGCTCCTGTCTCCGGGCGAGCGAGAGCGAGGCGTCGTAACGGCATCGACGGGTAATCACGGACATGCCGTCGCATTGGCTGCTCGCAAGGCAGGCGTGCCGGTTTCTGTTTTTGCTGCGAAGAAAACGGCCCCTTCCAAGCTTGCCGCCATCCGGGCGCATGGTGCCGATCTTCACGTCATTGATGGCGTGGAACTGGAAGCTGAGTTGAGCGCCAGAGCCGAAGCCGATCGCTCGGGGCGCTGCTATATCTCACCCTATAACGACATGGACGTGATGGCGGGACAGGGGACGCTGGGGATCGAACTGGCCGAAGCAGGTCATCGGCTCGATGCGGTCTTCGTTTCCGTTGGCGGCGGCGGCCTCATCGGGGGGATCGGCACGGCGCTCTCCCACCTGTCGCCATCGACGCAGATCATCGGCTGCTGGCCTGAAAACTCCCCGGTCCTTCTCCGCGCCTTGGAGGCCGGCTTTATCCACGACGTTCCCGAGAGCGAAACGATTTCGGACGGCACGGCAGGCGCGCTCGAACCGGGAACCGTGACGCTTCCCGTTTGTGCCGAGGTCATCGACCAGTATGTGACCGTCAGCGAAGGCCTCATCAAGTCGGCCATGTGGGCGCTCGCAGACCATGAACACTGGATGGTGGAGGGGGCCGCCGGCGTCGCGCTGGCGGGACTCGCGGCCTTGAAGGCAGAGATGGAAGGCAAGACGGTCGCGGTCATTCTGTGCGGACGAAACATTGGCGCCGACACGTTCGCGTCAGCGCTTGCGCAGAGGCCGCAGGCACCTTTCATGAAAGCCGTCGAGAAGTGACCACCTTGTCTTCCTTTCTCGGCTTTCCCGATCGCCTCACTAACGGTTCCACACCCCGTGCGGTGATCTTCGGAGTTGGTCACGGCAGCACATATCCCGGCAAGGACAGTAGCGGCCATGCATTGGCCGCCGACGCGATCCGCGCTGCGAGCCAGGATGATGCCACGCTCATCGAGCATTGGGATTTCGATCTCGCCGGACCGCTCTTCGGCGGTAACCCTGTCTGCTGCGTCGATGCCGGCAACATTCCGACCATCATGTATGACAACGAAGGCAACCGCACTCGGATCGAGGCGAGGACGCGCGAAGTCTTGGCATTGCCAAGCATTCCGATTCTTCTCGGTGGCGACTGTTCTACAACCATTCCCTTCCTCGCCGGCTTTGCGAATGAGATGCCGGTCTGGGTTTTACAGATCGACGCCCATATCGACTGGCGCGACGAGGTGCACGGCGAGCACTACGGTTATTCGAGCCCTATGCGCCGGGCGAGCGAGATGGCGCATGTCGCCGGCATTGTGCAGGTTGGCCTTCGAAGTGTAGGCAGCGCACGCCCCGACGACATTAATGCCGCACAGCGCTATGGTAGCCGCTTCGTGACCGCGAGGGAAATCCACGGCCAAGGTGTAGACGCTGCTCTCCGACATATTCCGGAAGGCGTAAGGGTCGTCGTTACCCTCGACTGCGACAGCCTCGATCCCACCACTATGCCAGGTGTGGCAGCACGTACGCCAGGCGGCCTTACTTATACGCAGGTCATCGACCTCATCGCGGGTCTCGGCAAGCAGGCAAGGATTGCAGGATTTAATCTTGTCGAGCTTTATCCCCCTGCCGACATTGACAGCCTATCGGCGTTGACCGCATCTCGCCTTCTCGTCAATGCAATCGGCACCATCGTCAGACAGACTTGAACTTCAGTTTCCCATAAGTCCCGATTTCCCTCTCAGATGATCTGCCGACTTTTGCAGCGTCGCAAAGTTACAACTTCCGCGACTGGTCCTTTTTTTCTCATGACTATTGTTCAGATATTTCCTACGCCGCCATCAACCAGTAATTCCGAACCGACGACAAATCCGGATTCGTCAGACGCAAGAAATACTGCCGCCTTCGCAAGCTCCCAGGTCGTTCCCAAGCGACCGATCGGGACAAGACTCCGGATTTCCTGTCGCAACGCATCTTCTTCGGCCTGCGGCAATCCCAATTTCGTCAGCGCCGGTGTCTCCGTTGGGCCGGGAATCAGTCCATTGACGCGAATTCCCTGTTTGATCAGTTCACCCGACAATGTGCGCGCCAAGGAAACAAGGGCTGCCTTGCTCGCGGCATAGACGCTGCTTTGTGGCAAACCGATATGCGCGCTGATCGACCCACACAGAATGATCGATGAGGGATTTGCCAACAACGGCAACAAGCTCTGGATCAGAAAGAACGGGCCTTTGAGATTTGTCGCCATGAGTTGGTCGTAAGCAGCTTCGTCCCAATCCTTGACAGGGCGATGCGTCACATCGCCAGCATTGATGTAAAGTACATCCAGCCGAGGCCAATGCTGCTCCAGCTCTGTATACAGCCTGCGTTGAGCGGCGATGTCACCTGCATCGCTCTGAATCGATAGGACCGATGCACCCAAGGCGCGCTCGGCAGCATCCAGACCGACCCGGCTTCTGCCGGTAATGGCTACAGTCGCACCTTCGGCCAGAAACTGGCGCGCGGTTTCCAAGCCTATACCGCTCGTTGCTCCGGTGATTAGCGCGTATTTACCCTTCATGCGTGGCATTTTCTTTCCCTTCACGAACATGGAAAAGGTTTGCCATCATTAGTACCGTATGGATAGTAGGCACCGATTCGGTACTAAAGGAAAATTCGCATGCTGGATGAGCAGAATCTTTTACGGAGAAAAAGCGAAGCGGTTGCACCAGCCCAACCATGTCCGATGGTCGACTTTGTCAATCTGGTCTCAGGAAAATGGGCTATCCCTATCTTGTATAGGCTCATCGTAACCGATGGCCCGATACGCTTTGGCGATTTTCAGCGCGCAGTTGCGCCAATCACCCAAAAGGAACTTACTCGCCAGCTCCGCTTGTTCGAGCACCGTGGCTTGGTCGTGCGAACAATCTATCCGGAGATGCCGCCTCGGGTGGAATATGAAGTTACAGAACTCGGAGCGACGCTGCGCAGTACCTTGGACTCTTTGGCCCACTGGATGCGCACAAGCGGGTCTCAACTGAGAACCTGATAACGCTCATCCATACAGAAACACGCCCTGTCGCAAAATTCCCGACATTTGCTCGATATCTTAATTCGACTTTTGCAGCGCTGCAAAATTAGGATTTCCGCGAACGAGCCGTTCAAAGTCGCGCGACCAAGTGCG
>NZ_SLYH01000031.1:0-11396 GCF_004343445.1 Rhizobium sp. PP-CC-3G-465 | reverse complement strand
CCTCGAGCGCATCGCCAACGGCTGGCCAAGCAGCGATCTCGATGCACTCATGCCCTGGAACTACGCGAGCTGAACGGCCTCAGCTTGCCGCTTACAAATCTGCTCGCCGGACGCTTACTTTATAACAGCAGCTACACATACTACGTATCAGCAATGCAGGAGATCGACATGATAAGCGCTGTTAAGGCACTCCGGCTGAATGAAGCGATCACTATCATCAGCGGGTTCGTTCTAATATGGCTCTCGATAAGCGGGTTGCTCCGCGATGATGCAACATACATGCTTTTGATACCGTTGAGCGTGTTCATTCTCCCTGCTTCTATTTACATAATAGGGGCAAAGCTCCGAGTCGCTGTCCGTCGCGCGTCAGAGTGCGATTTCGAAACTGTTGAATGCAATGACGGCACGGGAGCGTCTGGCGGTGGTATTCACGATCGCAATCCCGATCCTCATTCTCGCACGCCACTGGACCATCCACGATGCTAGATGGACAAAAGAACCTGACGCTACTTAAAATTTGTAACCATTGTGATTTCTCGACAGGGGCTACCTTGCGGACTCTCAAGGCAATGATCGCATTTTTAATGATGACGTCTGGTGGCTTGGGTGCCTATGTGGGTTATCGTGGTTCCCTCGCGCCGGATGCGTTCGTATTCCCTGTCTGATCCCGTAAACTGGCCCCGTCGAAATCTGACCGCAACGAAATCGCTGAACCCATCGCAAACCTCCTGTTTGCGCCATCGATTCAGATTCGTCGGCTTTTGGGAATCCTGAGAGTCAGGCTCAGTGACGATTGGTATTGGACACTATCGCCGAGGGCGAATTGGTTTATGTGCGCTATGGCACTGAAGATGGCACGAAGGGTCTGACCGAAAATGGAATCGACGACCTTCAAAGTCTCCTCGCTGACATACGGACGTGGGATAGTGGAATCGTACAACCGCAGCCATCGCGGCCCGCTTCACCAGTCGCGCCACTTCCCTGTCGTTGAGACGATCGTAAGCGGTTAGCCGCCGACGATTGAAGGTGGCGGCATGATCGAGGACATTCTCAAGCAGAATGCCGAGGTGGTCTTGGCTCTGCGCAGGATCAAGGCGATCTATGATACCTACAATGAAGACCGAAGAGATCAAGCAAGCGGCAAACTGAACCTGCGAAGTTTCCCCGACGCTTACCCCCTGTAAAGTCAACTCCACCAAATGTTTGGAAGATCTGTTTTCTGCAGCAGAAGTTTGCTCAGGCCATCTTTTTAATCGACTCTAAAACACAAAGTTAATTATATGATAATTAGACCACCTATGAACCGAGGGACCCGTTTACGGGCGTTCGGACAGGAGATGCAGTGCTGGTCCGACCGAGGCTGGCACGTTGACACTAAAGATGGAGGATGTTCGATGAATGCCTGTCAGGCCGCACGCGCAGCAAACTTACTTTCAATTGTGGCAAATCAATCCCGGTTGCAAATGATTAAGATTATGCTAAAAAACGACGTTTCGGTAGGTGAACTTGCTAATATGACTGGGCTTTCGTCATCCGCCACTTCACAGCATCTTTCGCTCATGAAAAATATGAACATTCTTGTCCAAAGACGTCAAAATACAACTCAGTACTGCTCAATCAATTTACTATTTGCTGATTTCTTTCTCCGATTGATCCTCGTCACGGAGCTGCAAGCGGCAGTGTTCGATGCGTCACAACCAGCAGCGGTCCCTTGATTGTCAGTAACTGGTTCAGTGTTACCGAGAAGATTTTGCTTTGATGCCAGCGATGAGTTCTTTGTCGTCGAAACACTGACGAGGAAGTTGTTCCGCACGTCAGTTGAGTGGCAAGCGCTTGAGAGCATCTGCTCCATACCATCGTCCGTCAGCTGCGTATAAGAAACGCCGCTAACGAAGTCTTTAAACGCGTGTTGTAGGCTAGTACGACCATGCCGGCAGGCGTGACAAAAAAGTCCGACTGAGCTGATCTGACACCTGGGCGTCTCGTCACTGGTGAGCGCGACCAACACGCCACGTTGTGGAAGAGGCCGGTTTGTGTTCCTGACTACTGGCGGACGGCGCGGGTGACAGCATAGAGCTGGGTGACGGCTGCTCGAATATGGAGATGACCGTAAGCGGTTTGCGGCCGACGTCTGGATTGAAGTTCCATGGTACAAGAGCCTCGATATCCTGGGCGAGCCATCCGTTGGCCATTCGAATAAGCTCTTTGTCAGCCAAGCCAGTGGATCGACGTCATTCATTTTGGCAGTGCCTACCTCTGTCGCGTGATCATATTTCGGGAGCGAGCTGCCACGGGCAGCGACGAGAACCGACGCATTCTCTGTCAAATGTCCGTTGAGAGGCCTTTGTAGGACTTGGTGGAGAATGCCGTCCAACCGGGCTGGTCAGCTGTCGAAGTCCTCAGAGCTATCATCGAAGTGGCCGATAACCTTGTTCTCGCGGCGGGAGCCAATAGCGAGCTTGAGCAGCTGTTATCAGGCATTCGAAAAGGAACCTAGATTCCAAAGATGCATGGATAGAAGCCGCCGCCCCTATTTCGAAGGTCGAGGCGACGGCCCTGCCTCCCTGTTTCCAAATTCAGGAGGCCCGCCGATCATACCGCTTCCCCTCAGACCCGCTTTCATGTGAGGGCCACAATATCAAAATCGCGCCAAAATCCACAGGCGCTGCCTTGTCGTCCTCGTAGCTTGCGTAAATGTGACAACCAAATAGATTGAGATATTCTAAATAAGAAATATCAGTTATGGTTTGGGCATGAGACTTTACCGCGCGCTCGAGCATTTGAAGGCGGGACACTTCCGCTCCATGGAGTCGTGGCCGTAGGGCGCTCCTGAAGAACTTGCCCTTCAAGTCCCCACCCACGCCGCTGCCATCGCCGAGTTCAGCTTCAGCAATCCCGATGAAGCAGACGACACCCTGTAAACATACTTTAGCCCGTGCGTCCGCGCGAAACCAAATTCCGCGGCCTTCCGCGTATGGGTACGCCGAGACGGATCTCGCCGCGTACGCAATCCTACAAAACGAACGAATTATGTGCAGCACACCCCTAGACTTAGGAGAATATTAGTACAATCGGATCATCGTCAGTGGCAACGGTGGACTTGCAAAGTGTGAGCAGCATCGCTTTGTTATTCATCAATTTTCAAACTGACAGTAGGACGTCCGTGTCCAGTACATTGAACGACGAAAATGGCGGAGTCGCGATTATCGCGGCCATCATATTGCCGATTATGATCGGCTTTGCGGCGCTCGCAACGGAATATAGTTATTTCCTGACGAAGGAGATCGAGCAGCAGCGGGTTACGGATGTCGCCTCTTATGCCGGCGCGCTCGCTTATGGTAAGGCAACGAGTGAAGTGGCAATGCAGGCGAGCGCCAAGAGCATTGCGGAACTCCACGGCATACCTACGGGAAACGTTACTGTCAGCATCGTCACCTCGCCGCGCAACGCTGCGGCGAAAGCCGTGTCCGTCGTCGTGTCGTCGCCACAGCCCATCTATCTCGCAACGGTCGTCGGCGCTCTCGACGTAACCATCCAGACGACCTCTCTCGCCGAAATCGGCAGCGGAACCGAAGAGGCTGCCTGCATCATCGCACTCGACCCCGCCAGCACCGGCATAACCATGTCCGGTGGCACGACGCTGAGTGCGCCGGAATGCACCATCGCCTCGAACGCGACCATTACTTCGCCGTGCGGTACCTCAATCGTCACGAAGCAGGCGCTATACAATTCGGCTTCCGCCCCTGAGCAGCCAGAATGGTGCCGAAGCATTCAGAAAGCTGACAAGAGCCCTGCGCCGATTGTAAAGGCGGCGACGGCGGACCCGCTGGAAAGCCACAAGGGCGTGCTCGCAGCCTATGCCAGCGTAAAGGATACCGCGAACCTCAAAGGGCCAGCATCGCCGGGCGCCGTTCGCGGCAGCGACCTCGACTTCAACCCTTGGGACCGTACCAAGCGCGAGGCGCTGGCCACCGCTCTTGCGGGACAGGGATGCACCGCCGCCTTCGACAACAACACGTGGACGGTCACCTGCGACGCATCGCGCGATACGTTCACCTTCGGCAACCTTCTGATAGAGAGCAGCCTGCTGCTCGAATTCGACCTCAACCGCGACATCGCGCGAAAGGGTGCCGCGAACTATAATTTTACGAGCATCAAGAGCCAGGGTGGCGGCAACTACCGCTTCCCCGCTGGCACCTACGTCGTTTCCGCTGGCATCACCATGGGCGGCAGCGAAGCGCGCTTCGGTGCTGGAAGTTTCCAAGTGGGCAAGGGCCCCTGCGGCTTCAGCATATGCGGTGGCAATAACGGCATCATGAGCTTTGCCGGCCCCTCCGTCTTCGAGCTTCCTGCGGGCATTCTGGTCAGCGGTGGGCTCGACGCGCGGCTCGGAGGCGGCGACCGGAACAGCTACCGTTTCGGCATGTCACAGACAGGCCGAGCGATCGACGTGCAGAGCGGGTCGCTGATCCTTGCCGGCGCAAAGGGTTCGGCCGCGACCTTCGAGATTGCAGGTCGTATCGAAACCGGAGGCGGCACCTGCCTGGCTCTGCCTGCCATTGCCAGCCACGAGATCAACGGCTCCGTAAACGTACAAGGCGCACTGGAACTCGGCGCCGGTGTCTACCTGATCGACGGCTATCTCGCGCTCGGCCAGAGCAGCGGGGGTTCTTCCACCTGCAACGGCCGCACGACGAGCCTTCTGGCGAATAACGTCACACTAATGCTTTCCGGCAAGGAACGCATGTCGGGAGGCGCTTGCGACGGAACGGTTTTCTGTGCTTCTGCGGGATATAACGACATGGTGCTGGTCTCCCCGACATCCGGTACCTATGCCCAGCTTGCCGTGCTGGGTCCTGCCAAGGTCAAGGCGGGCGCAACCCTTACCGGGGGTGCCAGCGGCGGTATCATCGCCGGCGCCTTCTATTTCCCGAATGGTCCAATCCGCATGGATGGCGGGGCGTCGGCATCCGGTACCGCCAGTGATTGCCTCACGATAATCGGCAGTTCCATCACCGTTGCTGGAGGCACGTCTGCGGCCACGAAATGCAAGAAGCTCCTTGGCGCCACGGGCTCCAAGAACTCCGTCAAACTGGTTCGTTGACATGATCCGATGCTTTGAAGCCTATCTGCGCAGATTTCGTAAAAGCCGCAGCGGCGCCTCTGCCGTCGAATTCGCGCTGATCGCGCCTGTCTTCCTGCTGCTCTTTGCAGGCACGGCGGAGATCGGCCTGGCGACGATGACGCGAATGCAGGCCAACGAAGCGGTTTCCGCTGCTGTCAACCGCGCGCTGATTTCGGGCGCAGCGGTAACGGCGGCGACCGCCGACACGACCGTCTCTACGTTTGCGACCATGCTGCGTGTCGCGCGCGGAGGTCAGTCCGAACATTCCCAGTTGGCCATCAGTTTCAATGGCGGCCGAACCTACACATCCGTCGATGGCCGAATGACCCCGAAAGGCTCTGCGTCCGCCGTTGACGAATGCCGGTGCCCGACACAGAGCGGCGGCACTGTCCAGTGGGGGAGCAAGGTGCCCTGCGCCACGGCGTGCCCCGACAAGAGTCTGTCGGCACGCTATGTTTCGTTCGAACTGACGCAGCCCTACAAGCCACTCCTTCCCGCCGCTGGTCTCTTCGGCAACGAAGGTATCCGTATCCAAACACTTGCCGTGCTGCAGTAGTCCCATGACCTACCGCTTCATCAAGGATCGCAGCGGCGCAACAGCCGTGGAATTCGCTATCGTCTTCTGGCCGCTGATGCTGCTGTTGTTGGGGACGGTTGAGGTCGGCCGTGTCCTTTGGACCCAGACCGCGCTTGATAAGACAGCAATGACCGTTGCTCGTTGCATGGGTATCCGCGCCGACGGTTGCGCAACGGCTGGCGTCTATAAGCCAGACCTCACCGTGGCCTTTGCCAAAAGCGAGGCTGGAGGTTGGGGGATCTCGCTCACCAATCAGATGATTTCGCTTTCAGACGACGTTGCCTGCGACGAACTGCCGGGGTTCTCTCACGTCACCTTGCAAACCCAGATCGTGTCTCCGCTGCCGTTCATCTCCACTCTCCTCGGCTCCGAGCAGATGAGCGCAGAGGCCTGCTTTCCACGACAGGCTGATCCCGCGTGAGAGCTTGAACAAGGCTGTTAGCCTCACGTACCAAAACATTCTGGGCTATCGTCGCAGAGCGAGACGGACGGACCTGTCGCAAATTTTTTTCACTTACTCTATGTTGACCATCGGAAGAGAAATTCCGTTCCGAAACTTGTTGAGCGTAGCGATGATTCTCAATGCCATTGCCGAAAAGCTGAAGCGCCAGTCGAAGGATGACTTCAAAGGCATGCATTTCGAGGCCTGGCTGATTGTACAGGCGGTCGCCTGGTACTTGAGCTACCCGCAAAGCTATAGTGACCTGTAAGAAATTTCTCGCGAGCGGGGCTTCGAGGTTGATCATAGCACAGTCAACCGCTGGGTACCGGCTTATGCGCCGATGATCGAAAAACGGCTGCGCCAGTCTCGCCGGCCGCATTGCGGCTCGGTCCGGATTGCCGAAACTTATGTGAAGATCCGCGGCAAATCGCGCTACCCGTGCCGCGCCATCGATCAACACGGCAATCCGGTGGATTTCCTGTTAACCGCCAAGCGCGATCTCGACGCCGCCAAGCGGTTCTTCCACAAAATGCTCAAAGAAGAGCCCGTGTTATCGCCATGAAAGATCGGCACAGATGGTGCCAATACTTTTTCCCTCGGCGATCAAGCGTCGATTGATGAAGAGCTTCTCCATCAGGATGCCGTCCACGACGTCACCAAGCACCTCCAGCAAGTCATCGAAAGTGACCATTTCCGGGTGAAGGAGAACATGCCAAAGCCTGACGGCTTCCAATCCTACGGCACGGCGCGGCGAATTAACGCGGGTTTCGAGGCGATGCTGTGGTTGAGGAGAGGCTTTGGCTTCGCCGGCGATTGGACCGTCAATGATCAAAACGATTTGCTTGCGCGCCTCTTCGGATTGTAAAAGGTTCATACATTATGAAAATGAAGATGCTCAGGGGATAATCGTGTGTTCCGAAATTGTTCGCGACACGCCCAGCGTCTTCATAGCCCGGACGCCGGACGCAATCTGCCTGACGCGCGCCTGTGATCGGCATCGGGGATTGATGGCGCGCTGGTTCGCAGGGCTGTCACATGGAACACCACGGTCACTCTGCAACCGGACCAGGATCGCGTCGGCGCCGTTCTGCTCGACGAGATCGTGTAGGCACCGCAAGAGCGGTTGCATTTGCCGATGCCATCCGATCCGGCTGGTGCCATCACCAATGCGATCCTCGCCCGTCCCGAGAACGAGCGAACGCTCGACGAATGAGCGACATGGGCGGCAATGTCGTCGCGCACGCTGCGACGTCTCATTCTGGCCGAGACGGGCTTGAGCTTTGCCCAATGGCGACAGCAGGCGCGTTTGATCCATGCCCTCGAAACGCTGGCCCGAGAGGATCCCGTCGGCATGGTCTTCGACGCCCTCGGATATGCCGCCCCCAGCAACTTCATCACGATGTTCCGCCGCGCCTTTGGCGACTCGCCGGGCCACTATTGTCGCGAGCCGGTAGCCTACAGCCACACTTTCCTACGCCGCCTCGTTTGCCACGACACCGATCCGCCCTGGACGTTGCCTGACATCCTACCAAGCTGCCGGTCGATCGCCGGCCGCAACGGAACCGGGGGAACTTGTGGCTCTTCTCGACGATGGCGAACTTGCCGCTGGAGCGCTGGATCGTTCCGGTAAAGGTGCCGCTGACGTTTTCGCCATCGCCAGCCGCGCGAACGGTATCGGCTTTGTCGCCACCAGTTTGGCGCCGGTACGGGCGACCTAACGCGCAGCGGCACGCGCGCGTGCCATCGCGCCACTGATCCACACAAAGACAACGAGAAGAATGAAATTGCCTTCTTCTCCAAGATCGTCTCCATCTCAAACGGCATTCAAAACTGATCTACGGGATGTGCAGGAGGTAAGGAGAAATTTCTCTCTTGATCCATAGCCGCGATTGTCAGGCGGCAAAGTCCCGATGGTCGCGCTCATTCAGACGCTCGTGGTCACGAAATATCTGAGCTTCGACACGTCGCGCACGCCCCCGGTGTCAGCCAGTCGAGTGAGAATACCGGAGCAAGATCTCACCGACCGTCATTCTCGATCCTATCCCGGTTAACCGCCTTGCGTTGACTGATCGACGCCGAGGAACGCGGATCGCTGCCTTCGCACCCATGTCTCGACATCGACGGGGTGGAAGCCGTCCAGTCCGGGCTTGCGTGCGAACGGCCCAGCGAGGATCGCATCCGCTTCATCGCGATGCTTGACGAAGAAACGGAATTTCGATGCCACCCGTCGGCCGAAGCCCGGTCCCATCGCTGCATCGACCTCGCGCTCGAATGCGTCCATCGCCTTGGCGCGATAGACGACCGGACGATCCAGCCCGGCCGTTATGCGGGCCACCAGTTCGTCGCCTGTGAGGCTATCCGGCCCGGCGATGACGTGGTCGCCACCGTTGACGCCATTCGAAAGAAGCGTCATCGCCGCCTCGGCGCAGTCATCAGCAGACGTCCAGGCGATGCGCTGGGACGCGGCGATCGGCGGCTCGAACACGCCACGTTCGACGATATCCGCCCGTGCCGAGGGCTTGAGCAGATTGTCGAGATACATGGTCGGGCGGACGATGGCGAAGGGTATGCCCGATCGCCGGACAAGATTCTCGACCGTCGCGTTGGCGACGAAGCTAGGTTCCGAACAGGGCGTCGGCCGGCTGGCGCTGGCGAGTTTGAGAACGAGCGATTGGACGCCTTCCATCGCCGCTGCCGCCAGTGCATGTTCGGTTTGTGCCCGCATATCCGCTTCCGATCCCGTTGGAATCTGGAGCACGACATGTCCGACGCCCCGATTGGCCACTCGCAGCGAGGCTTGATCGGACAGATCGCCTTCCGCCAGCTCCACTCCGAGCGCCTGCAACGCCTCGAAACGCCTCTTGTCGCGCACCAGCGCTCGAGCTTTAAAGCCGCGCTTGAGCGTGGCACGTACGACGGCGCTGCCTTGCACGCCGTTGGCGAGGTAAACGAGAACGGGTTTCGATAGATCCATTACGAACATGGGACTGCTCCTTCAAAAATGGCCTGTTGGAGCAGCATCGTCGTGACTGGCAACCGAACAGACCCGACGCGCATATGAGCGCAGGGACTGCCGGGGGATCACGCGCAACGAGCGCGGACCAGAACTTCTCCATTGCGGGAAAAGGGCTTGGGCCTACCCAGACCAAGCCAGCCATTTTCGACGCTCAGACTGTAGTTCACGGCTGGCATGACTGTCAATGCAACAGTCGCTTCGCCAAGCGTCGACTGGCCCGCGGGGCGCCGAAATTGACCTGAGTCACTCAACTTCCTCCAGATTTTGGTAGGGTCCGTCACAACCGGAGACGGACGAATGAAGCGTTCAAGGTTTACGGAAGAACAGATCATCGGGATATTGAAGGAGCAGGAGGCGGGAGCGAGGACAGTCAATGTCTGCCGCGAGCACGGCATCTCGGATGCAACCTTCAACAAATATAAGGCAAAGTATGGCGGCATGGACGTGCCGCCTCGTCGCGGGATATTTCCGCGGTAAAGGGGTGCTGCTCTACGAACCGACCCGCCTTCGGTACGTTTTGAATGGTCGTATCGAACGCGCAGCCGGCCCCGACGATTCAGAAAGACGGCCTACCTTGGCGCTGCGTCCATCGTTCCCGACGAAGCTGGTGACATCTCAGCGTGGTTCTCGGTATGGACAGTTGCAGTCGGCAGACTTTGACTGGCCTACTGCGTCGTTACGCAAATCTGGTGCCGGAAGGCTGTCGTCTGTTGAAGATAACGCATCGCACCGATCGCCAGGGTCGGCATTCCGTGCCGGGATGAATTACATGCAACCTTCTTCTCGCGACGTCGTTACACGCGAACAAGGGATGGTGGCAGCAGTGACTGAGCCGAAACTGATACATGGCGACGAGCCGGCGGCCGCTTCACGGATAGGACTGATCGATCACAAGGAACTTTCGGCGACGGCTTTCGAGCGGACACGGATGCCGATGGTCATATCCGATGCCCGTCAGCCCGACTATCCGATCGTCCTTGCCAACGAATCCTTCCTCAAGCTGACCGGCTACGCCGCCGACGAGGTCGTGGGAAGAAACTGCCGCTTCCTCCAGGGAAAGGGAACGCTGCCCGCCTCGATCGCGGAGATAAGGGCCGCAGTCGCAGAGGAACGCGAGTGTACCGTCGAGATCCTCAACTACAGAAAGGATGGATCGGCCTTCTGGAACGAGCTCCACATAAGTCCGATCTATGACGACGACGGCATGCTCGCATACTACTTCGCGTCTCAGATCGACATGACGCGGTTTCGCAATATTCAGAGCCTCGAAGAGTCCGAGCATCGCCTTCTCATGGAGGTCGACCACAGAGCCAAGAACGTCCTCGCCGTCGTCGAGAGTGTCGTTCGTCTGACCCGATCCGATGATGCGGCGCGCTACGCCGCGTCGGTTCAGAACCGGGTTCAGGCGTTGTCGCGTGCGCATGTTCTGCTGGCGGACAGAGGATGGCAGGATGTCGCCCTGCGCGACGCTATTTCCGTCCAGCTCGACCCGGTCGTCGGACAACGCGTACATCTGGAAGGCCCCTCGATCTCCGTACCAGCGACGATAGTGCAGCCGCTCGGCCTCGTGTTTCATGAGCTCGCTGTCAACGCCGCGGTACATGGAGCGCTATCGAAGCCGGGCGGAAGGCTTGTTATTACCTGGAGCGATAGCACGGAGGGAGGCGTGGATCTGATCTGGCGGGAGAGTGGAGGGGCTGGCTCCGCTGGCACGACACCAGGGTTCGGAAGTGTGGTTCTCGGAGCATTGGTTGAGAAGCAGCTTGGCGGAACAGTTGATCGTGAGTGGACGGACGATGGCCTCGTGCTGTCCATCAGCTTCCCGAAAGCGCTTGGCAGGTTATAGAATCTTAGCCCTTCGCCACGAGGGCGGTTGCTTCGTACAGTAGAGGCGGGTGGCTCTATCACAGATGAGCATCTTGCTATAGGCAAAGGAGGTGGAAGCACGCTGGCAGTCCAGATGCCGCGCTTTCACAGCCACCGACTGGAGCCGAAATGCACATGTCCGTGCATCGCCGCAACAACGTCTGGATTGCAGGATCGAGCGGCCGGACCATGATGTTCGCCCATGGCTACGGATGTGACCAGAGCATGTGGCGTCATGCGTCTTGGAAGCAGGCATTCTGGCTGACCTCGGCGATCTAGAGCGCGTCCTGTTTAATCCGGGTCATATCCGGCAGCCCTGAAGTAGTTTGCACATTCGGCGGGAACGAAGAGCGGGACGAGGCTACCGACC
>NZ_SLYH01000030.1:0-12258 GCF_004343445.1 Rhizobium sp. PP-CC-3G-465 | reverse complement strand
CACGCTTGGCGAACACTGCAGGACCGACCTTGGAAGATCATGTCCATCGGTCAGCGGCAATGGGCTCATAGGTTCTGATCAATGAGGGTTGGTATAAGAGGTTGGCTGCCACCACGAACGTAGACCACAGCCCGTCGCAAAATTCTCGATTAGAAAGACACTTGTTCTTCTGGCTTTTACGACGTCGCAAAATACGGAGTTCTGCGATAGCTGCGATGTCCGGAGATGCCGTGCATGGGATGTCGCCGAGCAACTTAAATGTCTGGGCAGAATTGAGATCAAACCGCATAATGCGATTGCAAGCATTCCCATTACGCCTCGTCCGCGTCGGCCTCTTCAAAGCTATCTAGCGGCAGCGCCACATCAGCCCCCCGCCCCTGCATCAGCCCCGCATCCTCCAGCATCTCGATATCGGGCAAGTCCTGCAGCGTCTCCATGCCGAAGGTGCTGAGGAAGTGCCGGGTGGTGACATAGGTATATGGCGCACCGGGGGTGGGGCTGCGCGGGCCAGAAGCGATCAAGCCGGCGCTCCGCAGGCTCGCAATGGTGTCCCGGCTGATCTCCTTGCCGAAGGTTTTTGAAAGTTCGCCGCGGGTGACCGGCTGCAGCGTGGCGATCGCCATCAGGACGGCTGCCTCCTGGCGAGATAGCGTCACCGCCAGTGAGCGCGTCTCAACCGTCGATGCACGAATGGTATCAGCATAGACGCTGCGGGTACGATGCTGCCAGCCACCAGCCACGGAGATGAGTTCATAGGGCCGCCCGACCAGATCCTCGCGCAGATCGTCGATCAGCAGATCGATGGCGCAATCCTTGCCGACGACGCGGGCCAGCGTTTCGCGCGTGACGGGTTCCGCGGACGCAAAGATCACCGCCTCCACCCGCATCATCCATTCCCGCCACCGCAACGCTGGCGGCAGGTTCTCGATCTCTTGGTCGAAGGCACGATCATCGTCCCGTTTCCCGGTGCGACGGCGGGAGCCTGTACTTGCGCCCGCCATGGTCACAGCCCGTAGATCCGAAACGTGCTGCGGCCGGACAGCTCCCGCACAGCACCGGAAGCCTCCAGCCGCTCGAACATGCGCCGGCTGGCCCAGCGCGAAAGGTCAGCGCCGGGAGCGGACGCCGATACCGCATCCTCATCCAGCAATCGGTGGATCACACCCTCCCTGCCTTTCGTGCGCAGTTTCGGCGCGACCGTCACGAGCTGCCGGGCGCGTCGATCGATCTCGCTCGCCGACTGAAAAGCGGCCCGCGCACCCTCCACCAGCGCCAGACACACCGCACGCGCAAAACCCGGCTCGCCCGGACGCACCCGCCCGCGGCCGCCCAGCGTGCGGAAGGCGGGTCCGCCGCGCTGCGCCATCAGGAGAAACAAGGGCCTCTGCCAGCCGAGCCTTTGCGCGATCAACCCGTCGGCAAGCGCCCAGGCCAGGCGTTCGGCATCCGGGCGAACGGCATGGATGGCCGAGACGAGATCGGCCGCGGCAAAGGGCGCGGATCGGGACGACTGCAGCGCACCATCGACCAGATCGACCACGCGGGCCAGATGATCGTCCCACCGCAGGGAGAGCAGCATGGCGAGTTCCTTGAGGAACGCCGTGTTCACAGGCCCATTGCGGGCGCCAAGCTTCCTGTAGGCGGAATAGACGTTTCCGGCAGGACCGGGATCACCGGCGTCTGACGCCATCAGCACGGCATCACGAAGCTCGGCTTCTGCCTCGTTGCGTCCCATCAGGCGCACGGCCGCAGCGGCAGATCGGAGCGCTAACCGCGCGCGCCAGCAGCCCGCCCAGACCGGCTCGGCGCGAACCGGATCATCCAGCGTTTTCAGGGCGATGCCGGCAGAGAAGGCTGCGTCGCCTTCCGTCTCGGCAGACCGCAACGATGCCGACCATGACGGCAGGACGAAGGTCTGGGCAGGTGAAGAACCGGTCGGGATGATGCGCGAATCCATGAGATAAGCATAGAACGGATGTGCGGATAAGGCTATCCTATAGCGCGTTAGCCGCACAGTCTGTCGTCATCGAAATACGTCCGATAACGTTGACTTATCGGACATATTTGACGTGTGCGAAATAGTACGGTAGAAATACATCAAAAGGTAGATTTTTGGAGCCTGTCATGTCGCTGAACATCAAAAACCCGGCCACCGTAGCGCTCGTGGACGAGCTGGCACGACGCCAAGGGATCAGCAAAACCGCCGCGGTCCACCAGGCCCTTAGCGAACGACTTCACCGCATGGGTCACGGAGAAGGCTCCCGGGACCGTATGCTCGGCGAATTGCAAGCGATCCGCAAGAGAGTGGCGCGTCTTCCGGAGCTGGACCACCGGAACGATGAGGACATCGTCGGGTTCGACGAGGATGGGATCCCGAACTGATGGTGATCGACACCTCCGCCATCGTCGCCATCCTGCGCGACGAGCCTGAAGCGGCTAGACTTGAAAAGGCTCTTGTCTCGGATCCAATTCGCCTTGTCCCCGCGACCTGCGTGCTCGAGGCTCGTATGGTCATGGTCAGCCGTCGAGGCGAACATGCCCTGGCCGAGATCGATCTGTGGCTCTCCAAGATCGAGGCAGACATTCTTCCTGTCGATGCTGATCTCGTGGAGGTCGCGACCCAGGCATGGCTAACCTACGGCAAGGGCCGCCATCCTGCGTCGTTGAACTTCGCCAATTGTTTTTCCTATGCCTTGGCAAAACGCGCCGACGAGCCTTTGCTGTTTATCGGTACAGACTTTTCGCGAACCGATATCGAGGCGGCCTGATGATGGCGGATAACACAAATCTCAATGCAGATATGCCAAGACCTGCTCCCTCCCCTTCTCTGCCGGGCCACCTGCAGGATCTCACCGATCGCGCTCGCGGCTACGTCGAGGCGGCAAGCTCCGCCAATACCCGCAAGGCCTATGCCTCGGACTGGAAGCATTTCGCCGCCTGGTGCAGGCGATCCAGTCTGCCTCTCCTCCCCCCGCATCCGCAGACCATCGGGCTGTATATCACCGCGTGTTCCTCCGGAACGGCGGAGCGTGGCGGAAAACCCAACTCCGTATCGACCATAGGGCGCAGGCTGTCGTCCCTTTCCTGGAATTATACGCAGCGCGGTCAACAGCTCGATCGCAAGGATCGCCATATCGCCACGGTCATGGCAGGGATCCGCAATAGTCACGCCCGGCCTCCTGTGCAGAAGGAAGCGGTGATGGCGGCGGACATCATCGCGATGATCGAGACGCTGGATCGTAGCACTCTACGCGGCATGCGCGACCGCGCCATGCTGCTGGTCGGCTATGCCGGTGGCCTACGCCGCTCCGAAATCGTTGGTCTTGACGTGAAAGCCGATCAGACCGAAGACGGCCGAGGCTGGATCGAAATCTTCGACAAGGGCATGCTCGTCACCCTGAGGGGTAAGACCGGATGGCGTCAGGTCGAAGTCGGTCGCGGTTCATCCGACGCCACCTGCCCGGTTGTCGCCGTCGAGACATGGATCAGGTTCGCAAAGCTCGGCCACGGCCCCCTCTTCAGGCGCGTTACGGGACAGGGCAAGTCCATCGGCGCCGAGCGGCTGAACGACAAGGAGATCGCCCGCTTGGTCAAGCGCGCCGTTGTTGCCGCCGGTGTTCGCGGCGACCTGAGCGAACTTGAGCGCGCCTTAAAGTTCTCCGGCCACTCCTTGCGCGCGGGTCTGGCTTCCTCAGCCGATGTTGACGAGCGCTACGTTCAAAAGCAGCTCGGCCATGCTTCAGCGGAGATGACGCGCAGATATCAGCGCCGACGTGACCGCTTCCGGATCAATCTCACCAAGGCGGCCGGGCTATAGGTCCCCGACACCCATGACAGAAAAGCGCAATTCACAATTCACGGTCGATATTGCATCGTAAGCCAATACCCGCAGTTCAAGTGACGACGGCACCATGAATTATTCTGACAGCGATATTTTGCGCGCGGTTGGCGCCAATGCATTTTCGGCAGGGAAAGCCTATCAGCGGCAGGGGCGCGTCATTGCATTTCAGTGGCACGGCGATGACGGCATTGCCGCGCAAGTGCAGGGATCGGACCGCAAACCGTATCGGTTGAACATATCCATCGAGCCAAACCACACAGGCCGGGTGGTCATCGAAGGGGATTGCTCCTGCCCCGTCGCCTTCAATTGTAAACACGTCGCAGCAAGCCTGCTGCATGGCCTGGTGACGGTTACAAGGCAGGCTTCGTTGCCGGCGCTGATGACACCGGTACCATCTACGGCATCGCGCAGTCCAACTGCACCGGGCGCCCCGGCTGCCCCGCTGTCACTGTCGCCTCCCGTTGCCGATTGGCTCAACCGGCTGCGCCAGGTCGATGCCCGGAGCCAACGCGGCAAAGACCAACTTCCGCAACGGCTGATCTATATTCTGTCGCCGGAGCGGGGCCGCACGGCCATGCCTCACCTGCGGCTCGATATCCGATCCGGCCGGACCCTGAGAGATGGAACGATATCGGCGACATCAACCGCCTATAATCTGGAGAATTGGCATACCCGCTCCGAAGCGAAGTTCTTGCGCGATGCCGACCGAAAGATCCTGCAGGTTATTACGTCGACTCCGCGTTCCGCCGTGCATGGCCATGACTTTGCGCTGACGACCGAGCGAGGCGGGGAAGTTCTAGATGAGATCCTCGCCACCGGCCGCGCCCGTTGGATGACGATCGACGGCATCGACCTATCCCAGGGTGAGGTGATTGCCGGCCACGTCCACTGGGCGCCGGGACAGGGCGCATCGCTGCGCGCCGCTTTGCAGCTTGAGGATCCGTCGCAGACGGAGAAACTTCTGCTTCTCAACGCCATGCCGCCTGTCTACGTCGATAGTGCGGCAGGTGTCGTCGGCCGGATCGAGACCGCGCTTGCGCCCATGGTCGTTTACGAGATGCTGGACGGGCCGGATATTCCGGCAGCACAGGTCCCACTCGTCGCCGCGCAGTTGCGTGCAGCCGGGGCGCGGTTGGCGGCGACAGCACCGCAGCAGCTAGCGCAAGCTGAGATCGTCAAAGGGCCGTTCCAACCTGTTCTGCAGGTGATAACGGTCCAGATACCCCTCCCCTACCGTCCCGGTATCTATACCTCTGGGCAAACCGAAACCGTCGGCATCGCCCGCGTGGCGTTTCGCTATGGCAAATGGGAGGTGGCGGCGAGTGCGACGGAGGCCATTGTTTTGCATATGGACGGTTTGACGCCCGTCGAAGTCCATCGCAGCACCAAGGCGGAAAAGGCAGCGCTGAACCAATTGCGCTTCGCCAATTTCCTGCCCGCCCCGAAAGTGCGAGACGGCGTCCCTGCCGCCAACCAAAGGGATTTCCTGCCCGATGAGGGCGACAGTGGCTGGTACGACGCACTGTATCAAGAGATCCCCGCCCTGGAGCGACAGGGCTGGCGGATCGAGATTGCGTCGGATTTTCCCTATCGGCTACTGCGCGGGGATGGAGCGTTCGAAGCCCGCCTCAGCCAAGGCTCCGGCCTGGACTGGTTTGAATTCGACCTCGGCATCATCGTAGCAGGCGAACGGCTGGACTTGATCGGCCCACTAAGCCGATTGCTGTCGATGATCGAGCCGCAGACGCTCGACCTGCTGGAAGAGGATGAGCCGCTCTTCCTGCCGCTGGCAGACGGCCAGGTGCTGGCGGTTCCGGTCGGCAGCATTCTGCCGCTAGTCAGGACATTGTTCGATCTCTTCAATCTGACCGGAGGTCTTGGAGAGGACGGCCGGTTGCGGCTGTCGTCACTCGATGCCGCCAGCCTCGCCGATCTGGAAGCCGCTGCAGGCGCCGGCATCCTGTGGCAAGGCGGCGAAGGGGTGCGCGCATTGGGACAAAAGCTGCGCGACCACGGCGGCATTCCCGATGTCGACCTGCCGCCCTGGTTTGGCGCGACATTGCGGCCCTATCAGGCGCGTGGGCTGGCATGGCTGGCGTTTCTCAAAGGCGCCGGACTTGGCGGTATTCTCGCCGACGACATGGGTCTTGGCAAAACGGTGCAGGCGCTCGGTCTGATCGCCATCGAGAAAGCGGCCGGGCGACTGGCGGCCCCGGTTCTGGTCGTCGCGCCCACTAGCCTCATGGTCAACTGGGCGTCGGAAGCGGAGAAATTTGCGCCCGAGCTATCCATTCTCATCCTGCAAGGGGCGGACCGCAAACTGCATTTCGACAGCGTCGACACCGTCGATCTGGTGCTGACCACCTATCCGCTGCTGGCGCGCGACCAGGCCATTCTGGCCGACCGCGACTGGCACATGATTTTCCTCGATGAGGCGCAGGTGATCAAGAACGCCAATGCCGCGACGACAAAACTGGTGCACGGCCTCAAATCGGCACATCGTTTTTGCTTGACCGGCACGCCCCTGGAAAACCACCTCGGCGAGGTCTGGTCGCTGTTTCACTTCATCGCGCCGGGGTTTCTCGGTGATCTCAAGAGTTTTACCCGCCAGTGGCGGACACCAATCGAAAAGAAGGGCGATACGGTGCGCTCCCGCCAGCTGGCGGCCCGCATCAAACCGTTCCTGCTGCGTCGGACCAAGGAAGAGGTGGCCGGAGATCTGCCGTCAAAAACAGTGATCACCGAAAAAATGGAGTTTGCGACCGGTCAGCGGGCGATCTACGAGTCGATCCGGCTGGCGATGCATGCAAAAGTTCAGGCGGCTATTGCCGAGAAAGGCCTCGCCCGCAGCCATATCGTTATTCTGGATGCCCTCCTGAAACTGCGTCAGGCCTGCTGCGATCCGCGCCTGCTGAACCTCACTCAGACGAAAAGATCCTCATCGGCGCCGGCAGGGTCCGCCAAGCTCGAACGGTTGATGGAGTTGCTCGCCAGTCTGGTGGACGAGGGTCGTAAAGTGATCGTATTTTCGCAGTTCACATCCATGCTGGACCTCATCCGGCAGCAGTTGGACGACACAGGCATCGCCTATGCCTTGCTCACTGGCGATACGGTCGACCGTGCAACACAGGTAACGTCTTTCCAAAACGCAAAGCTACCGGTCTTCCTCATCAGCCTGAAGGCGGGCGGCGTCGGGTTGAACCTGACGGCCGCCGATACCGTGATCCTCTACGATCCCTGGTGGAACCCGGCGGTGGAGGAACAAGCCATCGACCGCGCGCATCGGATCGGCCAGAACAAGCCGGTCTTCGTATACCGGCTGGTCGCAGCCGACACGATCGAGGAAAAAATGGATGTCCTCAAAGACAAAAAACGGGCGCTGGCTGATAGCCTATTCGACCATGACGGCCAACCGACCCTCGCCATGACCGAGGCAGATTTCGACTTGCTGCTCGGGTAGTGCATCATGGCCGATCATCAGCGACGCTACCATCATTGTAGAATGCATCGGCACGTTTCGGGGGTTCATACAAAGCCTTGGGCGACGCAGAAGCTCCCCATCTCATGCCAATCACCAGAATTTACGGTACATCACTATCGATACTTTACAAGTATCGATAGTGAATTGGTTAGACCTTGACCAACTTGCGGAAACCGCCGTATGATCACGCGGAATGTCGAAAAACGATGCCAGCCACCATCTGCTCGACGAGAGAGACAAACCCTGGAGCATCCGTCATGACCGTTACCGTTAAGGTCGCCGAGGCCAAAACCCATCTGTCCGAGCTGCTGGCGAAAGTCGAAGCCGGCGAAGAGGTGATTATCTCGCGCGGCAACACGCCTGTCGCGCGGCTTACGCGCATCCGCCGCGACAACGACGTCGATGCGTTGATCGCCGAAATCAAGGCCCAGCGCGCCGGCCGGCCTGTCACCACTCAGGATGAAATCCGCAAATGGCGTGATGAAGGCCGCCGTTACTGATGTCCTTCGTTCTCGATGCCTCCATCGCCGCCGCCTGGTTTCTGCCCGACGAACAACACGACGCAGCCGATCGACTAATGTCGGAGATACGCTCGACGGTCGGTCTCGTGCCGGCACTGTTCTGGTTTGAGACCCGCAATCTGTTTCTGGTGGCCGAACGGCGTGGCCGCCTTCGCCCCGGCGAACCTATCCTGCTGATGACACAGTTGCGAGGGCTGCCGCTCGAGGATGCCGGATCGGGCGGAGACGGCCTGGTCCTGGAACTGGCAGCCCGGTACATGCTGACCGCATATGATGCGAGCTATGTCGCGCTTGCCAGAACGCAAAGGTTGCCTCTGGCGACCGGGGACCGAAAGATGGCCCTCGCCGCCCGCGGCGAGGGGATCACCGTCGTTGGGCCACTCGAACATGAGCACTGAGCTGACGCCTTCAGGCAATGACGTTTTAAAGCGCGCCGAGGAACTGGATGCACTAGACGCAATTTTGCCGTTTGATCGCAGAGACCAGCTCGCCGAACTTCTGACCAACGACGACGACGCGACGCTCAAGCATCTGGCCAGCGAAGGCATGGGCGACAACACCATGCGGGCGCTGGCATCAGATCTCGCCTATCTGGAGGCGTGGTGCGTGCTGGCGACAGGCACTCCCCTCCCCTGGCCTGCCTCCGAAAGTCTGCTTCTGAAATTCGTCGCCCATCATCTTTGGGACCCAGCAGAGCGGGAAACCAACGTCGAACATGGCATGCCTGAGGACGTCGCGATCGCGCTCCGCTTCAAGGGCTTGCTGAGAAGCACCGGACCGCATGCGCCGGCGACCGTTCGCCGCCGGTTGACGAGCTGGTCGATCCTGACGCGCTGGCGCGGGCTGACCGGATCGTTTTCGGCGCCGTCGCTGAAAAGTGCCCTTCGCCTTGCCGTTCGCGCCAGCAATCGCCCCCGGCAGAGAAAGAGCAAGAAGGCTGTCACCGCTGATATCCTTGCCAAACTGCTTGCGGCTTGCGCGGGCGATCGGCTGGTCGACCTACGTGACAGGGCGCTGCTGCTGATGGCTTTCGCATCCGGCGGCAGACGCCGTTCCGAGGTCGCGGGACTCCGTGTTGAGGACCTTTTCGAAGAGGAACCGGTCCGCACCAATCCCACCGACGAGCACTCCCCTCTCCTCCCCTGCCTGACAATCCGTCTCGGCCGCACCAAAACCACGTCAGCTGATGACAACGAACACGTCGTGCTGATCGGCCGCCCCGTGACCGCGCTCCGGCATTGGCTCGAAGAGGCGAAGATTGAAGCAGGACCGGTTTTCCGCCGTATCGACCAGTGGGGCAATCTCGATCGGCGCGCGATGACGCCGCAGTCAGTCAACCTTATCCTGAAAACCCGCATCAAGCAGGCCGGGCTCGATCCGGCGCAGTTTTCAGCGCACGGAATCCGCGCGGGGTACCTGACAGAAGCTGCCAATCGCGGCATTCCATTGCCCGAAGCTATGCAGCAATCCCTGCACAAGTCGGTCACTCAAGCTTCTGGATACTACAACAATTCCGAACGCAAAATGGGACGCGCTGCTCGGTTGGTCGTTTGATTTAGAGAACTCATTATCGCATCAGGGTCACCCACCCACTCCGCTGGGGCTCTACCCATCGGACGAAGCGTTGGTATGGGAATTGGTTCCAGCGGACGATTGCGATCATTGCGACTGCCGCAAAACTCCCTATTCTGCGACGTTGCAAAAGTCAGGAAAACAAGTGTCGCATTGGGCAGACTGTCCAAAAACTCTTTGAAGGAATGATGGCATGCACTTTTCAATGCCGAAACTCAGTGGGCGACGAGATTTTCCGGATTTCGATGCCCAACGAGCTCGATAAGGCACTGCTGAGCACTTTGACATCCATATTTGGTTCAGAAAGTGCGCACAGTGGGGCTGTTATGTCCTGACGGCGGCAATCAGACCTGCGACGGCGACAAGGGTGATGGCTCTTTTGATGTTGTAGGCGAGCGCTGTCAGGCTGAACTCACCTCGGACGTTTTCCAGCCGTCGCATCAGGAACGCGCCCTGATACATCCATTGTTTTATGGTGCCGAACGGATGTTCGACGCTTTCGCGCCGCCGGTCCAGAATGCCGGGCCGGGCGGCAAGACGTATCGCCATGCGGTCGAGCACCGCCTCGTTCTTGAGGCGCGACACGCGGCGAAAGCTTTTGGTGCAGCGTTCGCGCAGACGGCACGCCTTGCAGGCGTCTCGGTTGGGCTGGTATCGGCAGGTTCATGCAAAATCGATGGCATCGCAAGATACCCGCGCGTTACTCGTCGGGCGTAAGCTTCTGCAGGGAAAGCTGCTCGACGTCGAACTCAGTATCCGTGGGATTCAGCGCGGCTACGGACTGAAGGTCGGCGAGGTCAGCCGCGGCAGGTTTGAGGCGCGTATCCAGGAACTGATCGTAGGGCACTCCACCCTGGAGACGGTGATCGGCGCGATGCTGGCAGCCCGAGCGATACTGTGGAGTGAGTTCACCAGGCTCCACCGCGAAATGCTGAAGATCGCGCGGGCAGACAAGATTTGCCACCGGTTGATGAGCACGCCTGGCGTCGGCGCGCTGGTCGCTCTGACATATCGATCAGCGGTCGACGATCCGACTCGCTTTGGAAAATCGAGTACAGTCGGCGCCTACTTTGGGCTGCCCCCTAAGAAATATCAGTCCGGTGAGACCGACCGGGATGGAGGCGTCAGCAAGGTCGGTGACGCGATGGTCCGAACCGCGCTCTTCGAAGCGGCGCATATCATGCTGACGCGAGCGACGCGGTTTTCCAGCCTGAAGCGCTGGGCGCTAGATGTAGCGAAACGTCGCGGGATGAAGCGCGCGAAGGTGGCTCTGGCGCGTAAGCTCGGCATCGTGCTCCATCGCATGTGGATGGACGCCACCGACTTTCGCTGGGGGGCAACCGCAATGGCCGCTTGAAGGAAGAAATGCTGATCGAGGCGCGCCTGGAACGCAACCCGATGCAGCGCTGGTCAACACCATGCTGGATGTAGCCATTGTGACCGTGATTGAAGTTGAAGAACGGCCAATCGTTCATTCCGATCGCGGAGCTCATTATCGCTGGCCAGGCTGGCTAACCCAGATCAGCGAAGCAAAACTGTTTCGCTCGATGTCCCGAAAGGGTTGCTCGCAAGACAACGCCGCGTGCGAAGGCTTCTTCGGCCGGTTGAAAAACGAACTCTTCTATCCTCGGGAATGGAAGGCCATGACCATCGAACAGTTCGTCGGCGAGGTGGATGCCTATATCTGCTGGTACAATGAGAAGCGCATCAAGATATCGCTGGGCTCGCTCAGCCCGGTCGAATATGGTAAAAGTCTCGGCCTGATCTTATAAAACAGTCCAACTTTTTATCCGCCCCCCCCTCTCCGCGTGGAAGGTTGACCCCAGACGCTACGAAGTAACATGCTGATGTGTTTTCGTTCTTTCCTGTCCAGCGGGCGTCAGCCTTCGGCGCCTACAGCGGGGTCAAATGCTTCGCGGAGTGATAAATGCGTGTGTCGACTTTCGTACACATGAACCCCAATGACGAGCAAAAAAGCCACTGAGCAATCGTTGGCGATGAGGCGAGTGTGCTGGATCTCAACGTTCCATTTACCTGATGAGACCTTCTAGATCCTCAAGCGCAGGCGGAATGACGTAGGGGCGAATGTGCCGCTTGACCGAGTGCTCTATGTCTCGCCGCGATGTACCCCCCCTCCCGGATCCCTGCACACCAAAAAGGAAGCCGGGCTTTGCGGCCCGGCAACCGATCAACGGCCCTGTAAGATCTTGATCATTTCAGGGGTTGGGCGCCCTTGTTTGAATGCTGCGGCGTCGGCGTATTGCAGACGTCCGGACTTCATCGCATTTATGAAACGCGTACACGCAACACGTGGGGCGAGCTTCTCTGTCGTGTCGAGAACAATAGCCGCCGCTTTCCTGCTTTTCGAGTTCCAGCCTTTCGACAAGCACTCCTGCATTGCGGCTTGCTGGGCTTTAGAGCTACCGCGAATGGCTTCACGGGCGACTTCGAATTGCTGCTGCGACGGCGCACATCCGGAAACAATCGTGATGGCAGTGATAAGGGAAATGGCGGGAAGCAGTTTCATTTTCATCTCCAATGATGGCCATCAGTGACGCATAAGTATAGCCAGGTTTCAAGTACGACAGACAGCGCTGCTCTAGGTTGTCAACACCTTCACAAGACGTTGGGCTGCTTCCCAAAGGCACGAGCGCGCTTTCGCTACGCTAGACTGGGCTCGTCGACGACCTCGATGTCCAGAGCCTTAGGCAGTGTCCATTTCGCGCCAGAACTAGACGCTCAGAAGAGCTAGCATTACAGTTGCGATTTTGATTTCAAGTGAGCGCGTCGAGAGTTAGCTTGATGCGCTCGTCTCCAGCATGACCATGCGATGACATAGGCAG
>NZ_SLYH01000029.1:0-13261 GCF_004343445.1 Rhizobium sp. PP-CC-3G-465 | reverse complement strand
CCTCGAGCGCATCGCCAACGGCTGGCCAAGCAGCGATCTCGATGCACTCATGCCCTGGAACTACGCGAGCTGAACGGCCTCAGCTTGCCGCTTACCATATAAACCTTCCTCGCTCCAATTTTTTCGTGAACAGACAAGCTCCCTGGCCATCGTGCCAGACGACCTTGATCAGATCGCCACGCTTACCTCTGAAGCAGAACAAATGACCGCCCAGCGGGTCGTGCTTCAGCACCTCCTGCACCCGTAGCGCCAGGGACGGGAACCCGCATCGCATGTCCGTATAGCCCGTCGCCAGCCACACCCGGACGCCTGTCGGGATCGGGATCATCGCAGCGTCTCCAGCCCGCGCAGAATTCGCAGCAGCGCATCGACGTCGACCTCGCGGTCGACAATGACGGGTCGGCCGTTCGTGCTCAGCACCTCAATGCGACCGCTACCCACTACCGGAGTCGATGAAGCCGAAACGGGCGCAGGAACGTCCGGTATAATCACTGCGGGCACGAAGCCTTCGATCCGATTGCGGCAAAGACTGCCGGACTGCGCCAACTGACGCCAACGGTACAATTGTGAGCGCGAAACCCCGTGCTTCTCAGCCGTCGCGGAGACCGGGCGACCATCGCCAGAAAAGCCTTCCTCGAGAATTTTGAACTTGGCCTCGGCGGTGAAGCGCCGCCGACGCCCTGTGTCGATGATTTCAAGCCGGCCAACCGGTGTCCGAAAACTGTCCTTATGCCTGTCCATAGCGACAAAACGACAGATTCATCTCAACCGCTCAAGGCGGCGCTCCTCGGATGCTTACGCTGCAGCAGCACCCATCAGTGATGTCCCGACGACGATCAGAACCGTGGAACGTGCATCATGCCAGAAAGTCTTGAACAGCGAGATCGCAACAGGTCTGAGGGAAGGCACAGCAGCGTTGTCAACCACGGGATCGCTCCGGTTTAGTGAGGCTCGCGCAAAGGACCTAGGCAGAAACTGGGTTCCTCGGACGCCGATGGGATATGAGGCCCCTCTTCATCTGAAACGCTCCACGTTTAGCGCGTGATCACGCCGGATGTGTGACAACCATCACAGTGCCTCCCGGCGAAAGACCTCGACGGCGCCAGCCGTTTCCCCGATTTCACCGGCGCGCCCGGCAAAAGGTATTGTGGCCCGGGTGTCGCCGCCGGCCAGGTCGTCATAGCGCCTGTAATCGTCCAGATGGGGCGGGCAATACTGGTAGAAGCAAGCCAGTTCGATGCCAGAAGTACGGTTGCTGTCACCCCTATCGCCGGGAATTTTAGTTCCAACGTCGTACTGAAAACAGATGTCGCTCTGCTGACAGCGGACCGTTCGCGTCAGCGTTTTTCGGGTGGACCCGGTCCGTTGGATTGGACCAGCTCGTGAATAAGTTCGCGGAGACCAGCCTGGCCAACATGCCTCGCTGCATCTTCGAGTGAGAACCATCGCTTGGCTCGCAAAGCCTTCTCTGGATAACATCGCGCCACTGAGTGCGTATCAATGAGGTGCACCGTCACGTGGAAAAGCTTGTCAACACTATCCTTCGTGTAGGTAAAGCTTCCAAAGGACATCTCGGAAGCACTGCCACGCACGCCTGCTTCCTCAAAGGCTTCACGCTGCGCGGCGGCGTTCGACGTTTCACCTGCTTCAATATGACCCTTGGGCAACCCCCATCGGCCACTCCGCCGACTGCTGACCAATAGCACTTGCAGTGTTCCCAGTTTCGTACGCCGCATGCATATGGCACCGGCTTGCAGGACATCGCCACTCTGTGAAACCGGTAGTGAGCTGGCTTTAACACCATCTTGCAATAGACTGTCTCCTGAGAGGCTTTGTATTGGGCGACGAGCAAGTGCTCACAGCTGGGTTTGTTTTGCGCATTCGACACGTGGGAGACGCCCATTCGAGACTGCTGAGGCTATCCAAGTTCATAGGTGCACTTTTAGAGCATCAAGGCGATGAGCATATGCCAAACCTGAACCCCATCATTCGGTGGCTATTCTCGCTTCAGTCTCGGCGTCGAAGATATGGATATGGGCGGGGGCGATGCCGAGCGCTACGGTATCGCCGACGGCAGCCGGGCTGCGCCCATTGGTGACAAGCACGATCTCCGGCTTGCTGTCGGTGGTGATGTAGCTGTTCGACCCGGTACTCTCGACGGCTGCTACCCGCAGGCGAAGTGCACCGTGGCCCGCGGATACGCCGTCCTGCTCCACCGTCAGATGCTCCGGCCGCAGGCCGGCGACCAGCCGCCGTCCCGCCGGAACCGGCCGGTCGAGCGCGATTGTCTGCGGCTGCCCAAGGTCGAGCACGAGCGACCGCCCATCAACCCCCGCCATCGCCGGCACGAAATTCATGGCCGGCGAGCCGATGAAGCCGGCGACGAACCGGTTGACCGGGCGGTCGTAGAGATCGAGCGGCGCGCCCTGCTGCTCGATGACGCCCTGGCGCATGACGACGACGTGGTCGGCCATGGTCATCGCCTCGATCTGGTCGTGCGTCACATAGACCGACGTGGCACCCAGCCGGTCGTGCAGCGTGCGGATTTCCTTACGCATGTGGACGCGTAGCGCCGCGTCAAGGTTGGACAGCGGCTCGTCGAACAGGAATGCCTTGGGATGCCGGATGATCGCGCGGCTCATCGCGACACGTTGGCGCTGACCGCCGGACAGTTCGCGCGGATAGCGCCTGAGGAGCGTCGTAAGCCCGGTGGTGACGGCAACGTCCTCCGCCGCCTTCTTCCGCTCTGCCTTTGGCACGCCGCGGATGCGCAAGCTGTACGTCAGGTTCTCCTCCACCGTCATATGCGGGTAGAGCGCATAGGACTGGAAGACCATGGCAAGGTCGCGCTTGCGCGGCGGCACGTTGGTCATGGTCTGCCCGGCGATGATCAGGTCGCCGCTGGTGATGCTCTCCAGCCCCGCCATGGAGCGCAGCAACGTGGACTTGCCACAGCCGGACGGGCCGACGAGCGCAACGAAGGAGCCCTTCTTGATCCGCAGATCGATGTCGCGCAGCGCGTGATAGGCGCCGTAATGCTTGTTGACGCCGGAAAGTTCGATCTGGTGGGTCATTTGAGGGCTCCCGAAGTGAGGCCGGAGACAATGCTGCGTTGAAGCAGGACGAAGATGGCAAGGACGGGCGTCACATACATCGCGGCATAAGCCAGGATGTTGTTCCACTCGTTGGTGTTCGGCCCCATGAAGGAATTCAGGCCGACGCTCGCTGGCTGCAACGCGATGTCCTGGATCATCGATTTGGAATAGACGAATTCTCCGAAGGCCTGCATGAAGATGAGAATGGCGGAGACAAGAATGCCGTTGCGGGCGAGCGGCAGTACGATGTTGAAGAATGCACCGACGCGTGAATTGCCGTCGACCAGCGCCGCCTCTTCGAGCTCCATAGGCACGCTCATGAAGCTGGAGCGCACCAGCACCACGTAGAACGGCATGCTCTTGGCGGAGATGGCAATAATCACCGCCAGTCGCGGAGTGGCGAGCAGTCCGAGCTGGGAGAAGCCGACGAAAATGGGCGTGATCATCAGCGAGGCGGGCAGAACCTGAAGCATCAGGATGAAAAACAGGCCGACATCCACCCAGCGGCTGCGATAGCGCGCCAGAACATAGGCGCATCCGGTTCCGAGCAGAACGATCAGTGCCACAGCGCCCGAGGCGATGACCGTCGAATTCCACATGTAGCGGCCCATGTCGCGGGTCTGCCATACATAGGTATAGACGCTCCACTGCGGATCGAGCGGCAAAAGGGCCGGAGGCGTGGCGAAGGTGGCCGAACCGCTCTTCAGCGAGGTCACGTACATCCAGTAGAGCGGAAAGAGGTAGATCGCGGCCAAGACGAGGGCGATGGCCAGCATCAGCCGGTTTCGAAAGGTCTCGCTCATCCGCGCACCTCATGGCGTGTGGAGCGCACGTAGACGACGGAGGCGAGCATGACGAAGACGGTCATGATCACCGAGATCGCCGCCCCTTGCGCGAAATCGTACTGGCGGAACGACAGATCCCATGCCCAGTACTGGGTGACGTTGGACGAATTGTTGGGCCCGCCCGAGGTAATGGCCGCGAACAGGTCGAACTGCTGCAGCGTGAAGATCAGCCCGAGCGATACGATGGCACCGATGGTGGAGCGCATCATGGGCAGCGTGATGGTCCAGAACCGCTGGAACACATTGGCGCCGTCCAGTTCCGAGGCCTCGTAGAGATCCGCCGGGATCGCCGACAGCCCGACCGAGAGCAGGATCATGTTGAACGACGTGCCGAGCCAGATATTGGCGAGGATGACGGCCCACAGCGAGAAATCCGGGTCCGACCGCCAAAAGATATTGGCGTCGATCACGCCGGCCGACCGCAGCACGAAGTTCAGGACGCCGAAATCACCGGACAGGATCCAATTCCAGATGGCGCCGACGACGAGGCCGGGCATGACCCAAGAGACAAGGAACAGGCCACGCAGCCAGGAGGCACCGGGAAAATTGGTCCAGAAGAACAGTGCGAGCGAGAAGCCGAAGAAGACCTGCCCGGCGATCGAGGCGGCGACGAAGATCGCCGTGTTGGACAGGATCGGCCAGGTTTCCGGCTGGGAAAACAGGGTTACGTAATTCTTGAGGCCGACGAACGGCCGCCAGAACGTACCGAGACTGAACATATCGACCTCCTGAAAACTCATCAGGATGTTGTAGATCAGCGGCAGGCCCGCGAGCGCGAACAGGAACGCGAATGGAAAGGCGATCAGGGCGATGTCGAACCCCTTGCCATCCTTGAGGCTGGAAATGATGCGTCTCATGATGTTTCCCCGTTTGGCTATCGTCAGCCCCCACTGACCCTCTGTCCCAAGAGGGACACGAGGGCTTGCCATGCTTGAGGCACGGTCGGGAGTAGATAACATCTTTCTGTGTCCGCCTGCGGGAAGATGGTGCCGGCAGGCGGATGAGGGGCGATGCCGGTCGCACAGCAAAGCTCATGGCCCTCGTTCCTCATCCGCCCTTCGGCAGTCTCCCTGGGAGGGAAGACGGATCAGCCCAGGATGGACTTGATCTTTTCGGCTGCCTGATCGAGCGCATCCTGCGCGGTCATCTGGCCGGTCAGCGCGCCCTGGATGGCATCTTGGATCGCCTTGGAGATCTTCGGCCATTCCGGATGCGGACCGCGGGGCTGGGCATACTTCATCTGTTCGACGAACACCTTCAGCGCTTCATCTTTCTTCTCGTTCCCAGTTGGCGGGATCGCGATGGTCGATTCTGCCGGTAGCAGGCCGAAATCCTTGAAAAGCCGCTTGTCCTGCGAGGCGAAATATTCGACGACCTTGAAGGCTTCGGCCGGATGCTTGGTGGTCGAGAAGATCGCCCAGTTGAAATCGCCCATGGCAGACGAGCGCTTGGCGCCGACTTCGGGAATTGGCAATAGCGTGACGCCCCAGTCGAATTTGGCTTCCGCGCTCATCCGGTCGAGTTCCCACGGTCCGGAAATTGCCATGGCGGCGTTGCCGGAATTGAAGGTCCCGGTCGATTCCCACTGGCCACGGGTCAGCGTGTCCGGCGAGGCGAGCTTCTCGTCGAGGATCGTCTTCCAGATCTCCAGCGCCTTGACCGCACCCGGTGAGTTGATCGCTTCGTAAGAGCCGCCGCCCATCTGTGCCCAAGGCAGGAACTGGAACGTTCCTTCTTCATTGCCCTTTGCGGAGAAAGCCAGGCCGTAGACGTTTTTGGCCGGATCGTTCAGCTTGCGGGCGGCATCCACCAGTTCGGCCCAGGTCTGCGGCGGCTTTGCCGGATCCAGTCCCTTGGCCTTGAAAAGATCCTTGTTGTAATAAAGCGCGATCGTGTTGGTCGATCTTGGAATGCCGTAATTCTTGCTGTCCCAGACGGTCGAGGCCAGCGGACCTGGGAAATAGTCGGCAGTCTTGATCACGGTCGATGCTTTGATCAGGTCCGTCATGTCGAGAAACGCGCCGCGCGATGCGAACATCGCATGCTCGGGATTGTCGATGGTGATGACGTCAGGCGCTTGGCCCGTCGAATAGGCGCGCATCGCCTCGCTGACGACATCGTCGAACTGGATCTGCCGGTATTCGACCGTAATGCCGTTCTTCAGGGCGTTGAAATCCTTGATCAGGTTCGGCGTCGGCTGCTCGGGCCGGTCGAGCGACCAGACGGTGATTTTTACATCTTCGGCATGGGCTGAAAGGTCGGATGCGGAGACAGTCATCAGCGCGATCGCGCTGGCGGCAAGCCATGTCTTCATTGTCATATTCTCCTCCTACGTGTTGTCAGGGTCGGCCGGCATCCTCCATGCCGACCGGCAGTCTTATTGCGGGTCGGTGACGAAGCTGCCGCCCCGGCAATTCTTGAGATGGTTCAACCCGTGGACCTGGCCGGTCATTTCCAGCGCGTCGCGGTAGACGGGATCGTGCCAGCCCTCGATGTCGATCGAGCCGGACCAGCCGGCTAGCCGCAACTCGGAGATGACGTCCGTCCAGTTGCTGTCGCCAAAGCCGGGCGTCCGCATGAAGACGAACTTTTCCTTGCCGAAAATGCCGTGCTCGCGGATGACGTCCCAGCGGATCGTCGCGTCCTTGCCGTGCACGTGGAAGATCTTGTGCGCCCATTTGCGGATCTGCGGCAGCGGGTCGATCAGGTAGACCATCTGGTGGCAGGGTTCCCACTCGAGGCCGATATGGTCGTCCGGCGTCGCGTTGAAGATCAGTTCCCACGCATCCGGATTGTGGGCGATGTTCCAGTCGCCGGTCTGCCAGTTGCCGTCCATCGCGCAGTTTTCGAAGGCAATCTTCACGCCCTTGTCGGCCGCACGCTTGGCAAGGTCGCTCCAGATTTCCGTGTAGCGCGGCAGGCTGTCCGGCAGGGGCTTGCCCCGCACCCGGCCCGTGAAGCCGGCAACGCAGGTTGCGCCGAAGTGATGGGCGTTGTCGATGCAGTCCTTCCAGCCTTGCAAGCTCTGGAGGTCCATGTCGCCGCCCTCCAGCGGATTGCCGAACATGCCGATCGTGGACATGGTGATGTCCCGATCGCCGATCGCCTCGACGCAATGCTTGCCGAGTTCGGCCAGATCCTGCCCGTTGGTCGTCTGCCAGAAGAACGGTTCGAAACTCTCGAAACCGAGATCGGCGATCTTGCCGATGCGGGCTGCGGCCTCGCCGCCGCTGGCGTTGATCATCGTGCCGATGCGGATGGAAGTTGCGGGATTGCTCACGGGTTGGCGTCCTTATGCTGTAAGATCGACCGGCAGGCCGGTGCGGGCGCTCTCGATGGCACCGAACACCATCGAAAGACTGCGGATGTTGTCGCGGCTGACTGTCTCGGGCCCCTCGCCCGTTTCGATCGCGCGGAGAAAATCGAGGAGGACGCTGGCGTGACCATGGGTCTGTTCGTCATGCTCGCCGTGTGGCACCTCGACGGGCGTCGTCCCGCGCAGCAGCCCCGGCGTATCGCCGGCGATGGCCGCCGTGAACGTCTCTTCGCCGTCCCAGGTCAGCATGCCCTTCGACCCGACCAGCCGCCAGGCGCTCTCCCAGCTCGTCCGCTCGCCTTCCGCGCACCACGAGCCGCGATAGGTGAAGACCGCGTCGTCCGACAACGTGAAGATCGCGTTCGCCGCCGCACCATGTGCGTACCAGGAGCCGGCGGGATTGGACTCGACGCAATAGACCGACTGCGGCACCTTGCCGGAAACGAAGCGGGCTGCGTCGAAGGTGTGGATCGCCATGTCGAGCAGCAACACGTTCTGCATCGCCTCGCGGAAACCGCCGAAGTGCGGCGCAAGGAAAAAGTCGCAGTGGACCGCCGTCAGGGCGCCAATCGCGCCACTTTCGATGAAGCGGCGCATGCGGCGGACGCCGGAGATATAGCGGCGGTTCTGCACGATCGCATGGATGCGCCCGGCCTCCTCTGCCAGCGCCAGAAGCTCGCGCGCCTCCTCCATCGAGGCCGCCATCGGCTTCTCGCTGAGCACGTGGCAACCGCGCGACAGCGCCAGCGACACTACGGCCCGGCGCGCTGCCGGCACGACGACGTCGAAGACTAGATCTGCGCCGGTCGCATCGAGCATGGCGCCGAGGTCGGTGCCGATGCTGGCGTCACCCAGTCCGAACTCGTCGGCAAGCGCCTTGGCCGCAGCAGCATCCAGATCGACGAGCCCGACGATCTGGATCTGGCTCTCCACATCCGGGTGTGTGGCAAGAGCCCTGAGCCACCCTTTAGCCATAGCTCCGCAACCGCATAAAACGGCTTTATATACTGTCACTTAGATTCTCCCCAACGAGATCGAAACTCCTTTTTCGACCGCCGTAAACGTTTACGAGACTATGGACAAAACAGTGTCCGTGTCAATAGGATTTGTGGAAATAGAAGGATGAGCGCAGGTGGCAGTAAAGGGAATACGGGAATTAGCCCATTATCTGGATATATCGATCGGCACGGTGTCGCGCGCGCTGAACGGTAAGAAAGACGTCAATGGGGAGACGCGAAGGCGGGTTCTGGAGGCGGCCGAGCGCCTCGGTTACGTTGCCAACCAATCCGGGCGAGCCCTGCGCAAGGGATCGACTGGCGTCATCGGCTTCATGATGCAGACGGGGCACGAGATCACGGGGCAGGGCGATACGTTCTTCATGAGCGTGTTCGACGGCGTGCAGACAGTGTTTGCCCGTCACGGACTCGATCTCGTCGCTCTGCTTTGCTCCTCGGAAGAAGATCCAGATGCATATCTCGAACGGGTGGTGGCACGCGGCTTTGCCGATGGCATCATGCTGTCGGCCACGCGGCGGATTGACAAACGCTTCGCGCTGCTCGAACGGCGCAAGATCCCATTCATCTCTCTTGGCCGCAGTCTGACGGACGTCGGGCAGCCTTTCATTGACCTCGATTTCGAAGGCATGGCAGAGACCGTGATGACGCGTCTGGCGCTGCGGGGCCATCGCCGCATCGCCATACTCCGTCCACATGACGACCTGAATTTCGCCAATGTCTTTCTACAGCGCTGCCGTGAAGTCTTGGCAGAGCATGGGCTGGTGCTGGAGGACGACTTGATCTTCAAAGCGTCACCGAACGAAGCTGAAGGCTATCGCGTCGGGCGGGAGCTTGCTGCCCTTCCCGATCGCCCTTCGGCCATCGTCGTACTGAATGACGGTAGCGTGGCGGGCGTGTTCCAAGGCCTTGACGCAGCGGGCTTAACACCCGGCAAGGATATCTCCGTCATCGGCCTCCATAGCCCGCAAGCGCGGTACCTCTCCCCTCGCCTGACCTGTTTCGATTTGTCGCTGCGCGATCTGGGCATAGCACTTGCCGAAACCCTTCTTGCCAGCATGCCCTCCTATGCCGCGCTCTACCCCAACGCCGCCCATCGCAAACTTTGGCCAATGATATTCATCGACGGCGACAGCGGCTGAGAGGCTGACCCTGGAGGGCTGGCCCGGCAGTGCCATAGTGAGGAAGCCTAGCAAACTGATATCGAGCTGCCAGTGTGGAACGATCAAAGCATGGTCTGCACGTTATTCTGTAAACGGAGCTTCTCCATGTAGAGGAGACCCATCACACAAGGCCCGATAACGTCTATGACCGATTCTGACGTAGTTCAGATCAAATGGATCCATCTTTTGAACTTTTGCAGCATTGCAAAATTGGGACATCTGCGACAATTACTAAGTCCGCTCATGTAGAAGCTTCTCCGCCGGGCTCCGTCGACAGCGATAGGTGAGCGACATGGCCAAGCACATTGCAAGTGGCCCAGTCGGCAGCGGGATAGAAGAGTCGAGCAGAATCGCCCTGTTGCCCTGATATCGGAATGCCTCGGGGAACTGCGTGCGAAACGTCTCGACCAGGGTTGTGCGGCAGTTGAACAGCACCACGCCTATGCCCGCCGGCGACTTTGGAACACCAAGCCGGATCGTGCTGCCGCTGCACGTCGCTTTGGTGAGATAGGCGGGCTCGCCCCATTTCAGTGTCTCGGTCAACAGGCCGACCCCGCTGGTATTGGCTGCCGTCGCGAAGATCAGCCGCCGAACCCCTAGAAGCTGCATGCGAACCGGCTCCGCGAACGCGGCGAAGGACGCCGCCACGTCAGCGGGCATGACCGGCAATTCCGCAACACCGCGCATCACGATACCCTGAGCGGCAGGTGGATGTCGGTAACAAGTTCGGTGGGCGCGACTTGTTGCGGGCTGTTGAGGTAGGCTTCAAACATCGGCGCATCGTCCGGTTCATGGCCGGATTGCGGAAGCCACACACCAAGAAGCCAGCGATAGGTACCCTTCATATCCGCATAGGGGCCTCGATAGCGGAGCCGCGCATAGAGGCCGCCGCGCACGATCACCTCCTCGATCGGCGGAGCCAACGTGACGCCATCGGCCACCGGAGAACAGGCACGGGAACGCAGGTTCTCGACCGGCATGAGGTCAGGATCATCATAGAAGACAGCCAGCATCCGCTGATCCGACGCCATGAGGGCCTGCGCTGCAAGCGCGGTGAACAGCTTCGCCATTGCGTGGTCAATCTGCATATAGGCACCGCTATGAGCGATGCTGGCGCAGCGGATTGGAGGGAGTGTTTCTATTGAGATAGGAAAATGGCCTGCCACATGAGAAGTGGTCCCTTTTTGAAGTATGGCTTACGAGCCGAAGAAGGACATTGAAGTGGCAGCAAAAAGACACAAGGCAGAAGAGATCGTCACGAAGCTTCGTCAGGTTGACGTGCTGAATGCGCAGGGCAAATCGATAACGGAGGCGATCCGGTCGATAGGCGTGACGGAAGTTACATATTACCGCTGGCGGGCGGAATACGGTGGCCTGAAGGGCGATCAGGTGAAGCGTCTGAAGGAATTGGAGACCGAGAACGCTCGCCTCCGCCGTGCAGTTTCTGATCTGACCTTGGACAAGATGATCCTTACGGAGGCGGCCAGGGGAAACTTCTAAGCCCCGCCCGCCGTCGTGCCTGTGTTGACCATGTCACTGCAGAACTGGGTGTGTCCGAACGGCGGGCATGCCGGGTTCTCGGCCAGCATCGTTCCACACAGCGCAAAAACGCAAAGACACCAGATGACGAAGCGGCATTGACCGCCGACATCACGGCGCTCGCCCTCCAGTATGGCCGCTATGGATATCGCCGCATCACCGCGATGCTGCACCAGGCAGGTTGGATCGTGAACGTCAAACGGGTCGAGCGGATATGGCGACGGGAGGGGCTGAAGGTTCCATCCAAGCAGCCCAAGCGCAGTCGTCTCTGGCTGAACGACAGCTCATGCATGCGGCTTCGGCCGGAGTACCCCAACCATGTCTGGTCCTACGATTTTGTCGAGGACCGGACCCACAATGGAAAGAAAATCCGCATGTTAAACGTGATCGACGAGTTCACGCGAGAATGCGTCGCCATCAGGGTCGAGAGAAGTCTGAAGGCTGTCGACGTGATCGATGTGCTCTCCGATCTCTTCATTCTGCGCGGCATTCCTGCGCATATTCGTTCCGATAACGGCCCTGAGTTCATCGCCAAGGCTTTGAGGGAGTGGATTACGCTGGTCGGTGCCAAGACGGCCTACATCATGCCGGGCAGCCCGTGGGAAAACGGCTATTGCGAAAGCTTCAACTCGAAGCTCCGGGATGAGCTGCTCAATGGAGAAATCTTCTACACGCTCAAGGAGGCGAAGATCATTATCGAGGGTTGGCGGCGGCACTACAACACCGTTCGTCCGCACTCGTCACTGAACTACAAGCCACCCGCACCTGAAGCCACCGTGTGGCCGCGCAAGAACGGACCTGCTTCAACGCCAGCCGTGGCGGACAGACCAAGCATGCACTAACATTAAACCCGGATCACCAAATGGGGGCAGGCCAATTCTCGGTCGCTGGTTTGTGTCGAATGCCTTGCTGGCCGCACCCCAGGCTGCCGCGCCGGTTGCCTTTGCTCTCTTGGCGCTACCCCTGACCGGCGACGCGAAAAGCGGCGCGGCCATCGTCATGGCAATGATCACTGCGCAAGTGCTGGGCGCGGTCCCCATCGCTCGCCTTGGCCGAACCTATAATGCTGTTTCATACCTGAAGCTTTTAGTCGTCATCCGGACGCTTGCTTTTTCCACGATCACTTTTCTTGCCGCCTTGAAGGCACCCTTCGTCCTGATGATCATCGCCGGTTCTGCCGCCGGTTTCGTCAACGGAGCGGCCAGCGGCTACATGCGCGCTATCCTCAACTACATCACAGGGCCCGAACGCTTGCTCAAATCACTGGGCATCGCAGCGACCCTCAACGAGATCACGTTTGTCGCAGCACCTGTCGTGGCGTCTCTGCTGGGGTTTTTGTCCCCTCCTCTCGCTATCGGCGTCGTGACCGCTCTAGGGCCTGTTGAGATTCATCGTGAATTGATGAGGGCCGCAGCGAGGTAGATGGCGGCTGTGAAGCTGGTGTCGGTTTTGTCGGCACGCATGGCGATGCGTTTGAATTCCTTGAGTTTGCAGAAGAAGTTCTCGATGAGATGTCGCCATTTGTAGATGTCGAGGTCGACAGGGATCGGTTTGGCGCGGCGTGGATGCTGGGAGATGACGATCTGCGCACCGCGCTTGTTCAGGTCGGCGATGATGACGTTGCTGTCGAAGGCCTTATCCGCGATCAGGCCACCGAATTCGAGCCCCTTGATGAGTGTCTCGACGCCGACGGTGTCGAACCGCTGTCCGGGCATGAGGACGAAGCGCACGAGATTGCCCAGCGCATCGGTCAGCGCGAGGATCTTGGTCGTCATGCCGCCTTTAGAGCGGCCGATGGCCTGGCTGCAAGTCCCCCTTTTGCGCCTTGTCCGTGGCGGTGGACTTTCACGATCGTGGCATCGACCATCGCATATTCCATGTCCGGTTCCTTGGAGCAGGCATCGAACAGCCGCTTGAAGACATCGGCTTTCACCCAGTCCCGGTAACGGCGAAACACCGTGTTCCAGTTACCGAAGCCCTCCGGCAGGTCCCGCCACGGACTGCCCGTCCGCACGATCCACAGGATCGCCTCGACGAACAGACGGTTGTCGCCGCCGCTACGCCCGGGATCACCCGGCTTGCCAAGGCATAGTGGCGCCATCTTCGCCCATTGGGCGTCGGTCAAAACATATCGGTCCATCCGCAGCTTGAATCAGAAAACCACAACTAATGGAATCCTGAATCTCAACAGGCCCTAGCATTACAGTTGCGATTTTCCGATAGCTCTGAATCTATAGGTCTCCATGATTCGGAGGTCATGGATGGTGGGTGCATCAATCGAGACGACGTT
>NZ_SLYH01000028.1:0-14649 GCF_004343445.1 Rhizobium sp. PP-CC-3G-465 | reverse complement strand
CTTCTCCAACCATTCCGTTCCGCTCCTGTCGATGAAGGAGCATATCAAGCGGCCAAAATCACAAAAGAAAAGGTGGGATGTTCATCGCGCTCACGAAGCTTTGATCGTTTGCACTTTAGAACGAATGGCGGGGATCGTCGACGGGCTCGGTCTTACAGGTCCCGCACTCGCCTCTATCGTACTGGAAGCGGAAGACGTCCAGTTGGCGCAACAGCAGCCAGGCGGACGTCGTATCCGGCAGCCCGAGGTGATCCTGCCGGTGGCTGTTCTGCAAGATCTAGCAACACCCATGGCGTCAGCGATTCATGAGCAGCTTGACATTCTATGGTTGACGGCTGGTTGGTCAAACGGGTCGCCGTCTTTTCGCGGCGAAACTTGGATTGGGTACGAGGACAGTCAAGTCTACAATCCATTTCAGGGTTTGCGCAACGATGCTTGACTTGCACGTGGTTCCTGTCACCTTTGGGAAAATGCTTAGGGGGGCTGGGCCGTGTCTGAAATCTTGCAAAAATACCTTTCCGAACTGATTGCACAACGCGATGAAACCGCTAGGCGATTTGTTGAAGGAGAAGGCGACAAATACGATTCCGCAGCAAAAAGTGCGGCTCGCTTCGTACAACTTCAGCAAGCAATCACGATCCTCGAAAATGACGGGAAGATTCCGCTGACGGTGCTCAGCGGGAGGGTAGATGGGTGACCACATGCCGTAAGGGAACGACCATACGCATTGCTGGATCGAACGACCTCGTGCATCAGTAAAAATCGTGTTCCAGGGCATTTAGCTGGATTTTATAGCCAGCGGTGATTTACGGTAGGGTCGGACACTTCACAACCGTCTGCGAGTTCCTCCATAAATGCTAGAGACCGAACTCCATTTCGCTGACAAACCTCTGGAACTTCGGATCGCGCTCCGTCGCTGCAAAGGCCGAGTTCAAAACGAATAGCGCAGCTGCCATCAACTTAGTGTCTCGATCATTGTCGTGCGCTTTGTCGCCATGAAAGAGATTATTACGTGCGACCTTGATAGCTTCAAAGAGGCTCGACGCGTCTTTCACAACGACAGGTGTCTTGGACCATTCAACGCCGTCAAAAGCGTCCCTGACAAGATAGGCGGGAGGCTGGTCAAAATATACTCGTGCTTCGGGGGCTGCTTGCATTGTAGCATAAAAATCCCCTGGGAGCGCTCCAGCAAATGACTGCCATGCGGCGTCCGGACTGGCGTGCCTTCGAAACCCGCCTTTTTTCATCGCGTATTCAAACCGCGCGAATACTGCAAATAGGTCAAAGCCTTCTTGCGAGACTTTTTGGCGAAAGTAATCTTCGAGTTGCGTCATCGGGCTGCGCGTCATGATTTTTCTTTGTCGCAATTTGGACCTGGTGTGCAGAGTGAACAGCCGATATCATCGCGGGATCAAAACGGTTTCGATGATGCCCCCCGAGCGTTTGGCCAGTATGCTCGCGGAGAGAGTGTCGGCTTTTAAATATATTGAATTGTTGTAGGATGATAAGCGTTAGCATGGAAACCAGACGTCCGCTTCAGAAATGGCTGCGATCCGGAACAATTATTATCTCGCGGCTCCGAAAAACCTTGTGGCCGGTTACTTCCTGTATTGAAAGGCCGGCACTGCCTCGCAATGGTTACTACGTCTGAAATTCAACACACCAGATTAAAAGGCGAGCTGGTCTTTCAGGACTTTTGCCTCAGGCTCATCCGGCACTATTGGCAGGACGATTATGCGGAGGCGTTTGGCAGAAGCGGCCAAAATCAACGCGGCGTCGACATTGTCGGCCGCGACAATCGCAATCGCTATAGCCATGCGGGAATGCAGTGTAAGGCTTCGGAAACTGACGACCCACGTCAGCTGAGTATCGTCGAGCTTGCTGCGGAGGTTGAAAAAGCCAAGAAATACCGGCCAAACCTCGACATTCTCATCGTCGCGTATGCTGGCGAACGTGACGTTGCCCTGCAACAAAGGGCGCAGGAGATCAGTGCTGATCATGCTCGCAATGGCATGTTTCGCGTGATGGTTTGGTCGTGGCCTGACATTGTCTCACGCGCCCAGAACTACCCGGATGTTGCAAGGGAGCTTCTCGTTCACAATCAGGTTGCGGCTACCACACCTGTGCTTGATCCCGCACGCCCGCCGTCTGATCAAACCTCCAAGTTTCAGGCGGAGATAGCATCGGCTATCGAGGCACTTCGGATTTCGTCAGCGGTAGTCGCGACCAAGGATGAGACAACGGCACTCGACGCCAAGCTTGATGTTTTCCGGGACCAGATCCGGGCCGGCGGCGGGCCGCTTGTTGTCGATAATTTGCGAGCGCTTCTCGATGAAATTTCAGAGGACACGCCAGGCCGACTAAAGCTGAGGATTTTCGGCAATCTCGGTGCGGCGCTAGCCCAGATTGGAGATTTTAACGGATCCGAAGATGCCTTCGCTCAGGCTGGCGCGAGCGACCCCGAGACGGCAGCAGGCCAATCTTATAGGGCACGGTCAGCGTTGTTACGGGGACTCCCGGACAAAGCGTTCACTGCTGCTCAGCGTGCCATCGAGCTGGATCCTTCAAACCTTTCTGCAGCAAACATTTTTATAGAGAGTGCGCCAGCGACTATGGCGACAGCCGACCTCGAATTGAAGGTCGCAGCAGTAGCTGCTGACATTGACGTCGCGAGCTCCCTGCAGCGCCGTTTCGTGGCCGTTGACAAGGATTTCGATGCATCCATTCGCGTAGCCCGAGCCATCGCCGTGCAAGATTGGCGTAAGGACGCGGTTATCGCTCAAGCTATACTTTCTTGCTTCGAGGACAACAAGGATGTCCGTGTCGGTGCGCCTGTCTCGACGGCTGACCAGTTCCTTCTTGAGGAAAGCAGAACGCGCCTCGAGCGCGCATGGGGGCAATTAAAGACGCGGCCTGATCGACGAAACTGGACATTTGTGGCCGCAAATCTTTGCGCTGCTCTTCGCCTTACAGGGAGAGATGATGAAGCTGATGCCTTTTCGATCGAAGTTCATTCGCTGGAGCCGCAGGATTCCGCGCTGACACAGCGATGCATTTTCGCACACATTCACAGAAATAACGTCAAGGAGGCTTACGAACTCGCGACCAGCCTGGCCGGACGTAGCGATTCCGATGCTGAAGCGTGGTTCCTCGCCGCTTCGGTATCGGCGACCCATCGCAAATGGGAGGAGACTAATTCATGGGCTCAAAAAGCTTTTTCCGCCTCGGTGGACGAAGGTGAGCCCAATCCGGATGCTGCAACTCTCATGATCCTCAGCCTTTCCCGCACGGAGACACCCGCAAAAGCCGTAGAGTTGGCGATGGGCCTGAGACATCGGTTTCCAACGGATATAGGCTTCGAGGCTCAAGTTGCAGAGATTGCTAGAAGAGCAGGTGACGAGCCGACACGAGCCGACGCGCTTGCACGGTTGCGAGCATTCAGCTTCGACAAGCTCGACGCGACGGAGCGTTTTGAACTGGCCGACGCTCTGGCTGACGACGCTGACTGGTCGGGAGCGGCCACTCTGTTGGACGGCCTATACCAGGTCGACCGCCCATCGGAGCCTCTTCGCCGCCGCCTCTTTTACCTATATCGGGCGGATGAACGTTCCAACGCTCGGGAGCTGTTTGGATCACTCGGTCCGGCGGTTCTTGCGCGACCGGAAATTCTCCGCCTCGGTGCTGCAATCTACGAGCGGTCCGGTCTTTTGGATGATGCACTGAAGGTTCTCGAGACAGCAATTAAGCTCGACACGGCCGATCTCCGGTCGCGGCTTGATTGGGTTCGGATCGCAGTTAGGGCTGGTCATGAGGATCGGGTATCTGCTTGGATAAAGAAGACCCACGTCTCGTTTGATGGGAATGGCGAGGAACTCATCGAACTCGCGCAAATCTTGAACAGATATGGTCGGCGCAAAGACGCGTTGCGCGTTGGCTTCGAGGCACTCGCCGTTAACTGGGGCACGAGCGAGAGGCTCCATATGGGATACCTGTCGCTTTTCCTGCTCCAATTTCGAAAGGACAAGTTCCTTCAGTTGAAAATCGTCCGGGAAGATACTGTCTTGTATCTGGAGAACGATCACGGTGAGAAGGTGATGTACCTTATCGGAAGCGGTTCGTTGCCGGGTATCGAAGCCCTTGCGGCCGACCATGCCTTTGCAAAGAGCTTAATCGGTAAAAATGTCGGCGCCACCGTTCTTCTCGGCGGTATCGGTCAGCCGGTAGAATGGAAACTCGGCGAGATTACCCACAAATTCGTCGCGTTGTTCCGACGGGCGTTAGATGCACACGGGAGACTTTTCCCTCAGAGCCGCGCCCTTGGTCGTTTTACGATCGACATCGATAGCAAGAACGCCTTTGAGCCAATTTTCGAGCAGGCCCGCGAACGGGCACGACTGGTATCGGATGCGGTTCAGATCTACTCGGAAAACCTCATCCCGATCGACACCGTCGCGAAGGCTTTGGGATCTGATCCTATTGACACCTCGCGCGGCCTGCGATTCCAGTCAGGTGTGTGGCTGGATAGCTGCGTTGGCGATCAAACGGAACGGCAACAGGCGCTCGAAAATCTTGAGGGTCAATCCGCGGTGATCGTCGATGCGCTGACGCTTGCTCTATGGCAGGAGATCGAGTTTACCGATCTTGTCGAGGGACTTCCCATAACGATCCATACGGTTCAAGCTACAATAGACGAACTAGCACAACGAGCCGATGATGCGCATCAGGCGCTCAATCAAGAGGGCGGTTCCCTCGAGGCGCACGGCGACGGCGTTGTGATGGTCAAGTCGACGCTTGAGCAGCGTCAAGCACTTCGCGAAGCGAACAATTCAATTCTCGCGTGGGTCCGAGTGCACACGAAGCTGCTTCCAACGTCGGTGTTTTACAACGACAACGACAACGAGAAGATAGAAGATTTTCTGTCTTCCTCGACGATCGACACTATCGCGACGGCGCGCGAGACCGGCATGACGATGATCTCTGAGGATCGACGGATCCGGTTGTTGGCAGCGGATCTTGGCGTGGGATCGTCTTCCTGGACCCAGCCGTTACTGTTGGCGTCGCGAGAATGCAAGGCGCTGCGAGATGAAGACTACGTTCGGCTCGTCGCAAAACTCCATCGACAGCGAATTGGATTCGTGTCGGTTGGCCCGGCCGAGTTGCTATTGGCAATAGAGATGGACGCAGACGTCTTTTCCACTTTAGCCGAGACGGTCACAGACGCTCGGGTGGACGTAACGTCGCTCGTGCCGGTTGCTTCTGAGCTTGCATTTCAACTATGGACCCAGACGCGCTTCGTAGCCGACCGCGAAATTCATTTTAGCAAAATTCTAAATGGGATCTTACGGCGCCCCGATGGAGCCAGGCTCTTCGTCAGAATTGCGAAGATGTCTTACGAAGCACTCGTCGATAGTGGCTTGGTCGGCGTCTGGCGAGCGAAGATGTGGGAACGGTACATGCATGAGTTTGCCCGAGGGCATTTCATCCACCACTTGGTTGCCAAGCCTGCAAAACGACATCAGCAAGTTTGACCGCACCCGCCAAAGGCCAAACTGAAAGCAGATCAGTCAATTCCTGCGCTTACCGCATCGGTAAAAAGAGAACTTCCGACGGTCACGTTGATTGTGATTGTATGTCTGGGGAGGACCGTGATGGATTCGGGAACAGCCAATTCCTCGCCTTCCTCGGCCAGTTCATCGATCAAACGACGAATTTCTAGCTCGTTCCCGCTAATAATGCTCGTGAGACGATCATCTTCCCTCATGTTGATCAGAGGTGGCGGGCCCTCGAGGCTAAGGCCAAAGCGGCCTCTCGATGTTCGCGGCATGAAATGTTCGATGAAGAACCATGTGAAGGGGCGCACAGACTTGAAGGCCTCGTCATGTAGGCTCAAGAGCTTTGAGGGTTTGATTTCGCCAGGGCTAATCCAAATACCGGCGTCGATTCCACCTTCCGAAACGATGGCGTCTCTCAATGCCAAACCAGCTGCGAAATCGTAAATATGGCTGCTTAAATTTCGTGAGTGAAGCGCGCGCACCTTTGTTCTGGTCTCCTCCGAGAGTGACGGAGTTTGTGGGCAGTAGAGACAATACTTGATGGCCGCGGCCCCAAATTTCCCCGCCAGCCGCTCCATCCGCTGATGTTGGGCGGCGTCGGTCGCCTGAAAGATGGAGCCGCTGTCATAGTCTCCCGTCTTTTTGGTTCGGAAGAGCCTTTTTGCCTGAACCAGATATGCCGTCGACCAGCTTTCAGAAGGCAAAATCCGGTTGTCGTATTTGACGATCAATCCAAAATCGGATTGGGACACATGACGTTCCATCGCGCTGTTGTGAGGACGGGTGTCGATTGTTACCTCGAAATCCACTCCATCGCCACATGCGGCAAGATCTGCGTTCAGGTGATCGATATTATATTCGAGCAACGATTCGCTACGCTGGGTATCTGCGTCAAGGAGCGCGCAAAGCTCATTTGTTAGTGAAGGCTCGTCAGGCGGGTGTTTCCGAACCATTTTTTTCGACAAGGTATAATCTATGCCGTTCAGATACCGGATGACAAATGGAAGGTGTTGCGGTCCAAACATCGGTGCCCTTATTGTGTTATCGAAATATCTTCGTTTAAGTTCTGCTTGCACGGTCAAAATGGCTTCAAGCAAATTCGGGCGGCTCATCCTCCCCTCGCGCCGGCAAAGGGGCGGATCACGAGGATTTCGCTGCGTTTGTGCGCCGCCGCGCTCAGGGCCAGTTTATTGCCACCCTGACCCCTGCCGGTCGGGACAGCTGGAAACTGCACGTGCCTTGAGAACAATAACGATAAGGTCTTGAGTTGGGACCGGTGGCAGGACTTGAACCTGCATCTCTCTGCCGTTACAACTCCGATTGCGACGTCGGACTGCACTAGAAAACAGAGGCTCTATCCATTGAGCTACGCCGGGATCTTTATAATCTGAGGCTTAGGGGCGCTTACCTTAAAGTTTATAGCAACCCTTTGTATTAAACTAACTCGCGTTACTATACCTAGAGATAGCCGCAGGCGTTACGCCGAGGCGTCGCGCGATATCAGAAGGCCTTTCATTCCGGCGTAGAGCCTCGGCAACGAAGGCTCGACCAGCCTCGCTGAGGCGAGACCCACCGGCAGATTTTAAGATGCGCAGATAGTAATCGCGATCTCGTAAAACTTCGAGCACTTGCTGTTGCTGCCGAATTAGCTGCTCTTCATCCATCAAAACTCCCGATGTTTAATTCTCTGGGTGGAGATAGCATGTTTGTTAAACGAAACAAGCGGTATTTTTGATACTTCGTGAAAATACGCATCGGGTCCGATAACGCCCTGGAACAGTATCACTCTTCATTTCGGGCTCGGAGGATCAGGTTCAATGGGGTCTGGGGGCTTGTGTGGCTCCTCGGCCAGACGCCTCTCGACTTCCTGCGCCCTCTAGCTGACGATCGGCTACGAGACATCAGCGGGGACTGTCGAGGCGGGCCTGGCGCGCCCCCGGCCAATGCCAACGATATTTACGTTCCACAGGGCTTGGCTGATCGAACGCTACCGTGACGTGATCCCTTTTGTGGCCTCTGAGATCATGGGCAAGGTTCCAGACGACCTCGCCGATGCGTCCGTTGAGCCATCTCGGCTCCACGTGCGCAAGGCCCAAGAGAAGGTGGGGACAGCGGAGCCTGATCGCGTCGTGAAAAACCTAATGTCTGGGCCGAGGGCCGGCTCACGCCGGTTTAAACGGCTAGGCACTTGCATAATAAAGTCTTTTCTATTCTAGATAGTTTTGCAGGGAGATATTTAAAACCGCTTTGACGAGCTCAGCTTGGTGGCAGCTGTTTAGCCCTGCGCCTAATTAATAGAATCGATCGGCGCTCATGCTTCTCCTTCATATTTCTGACATTCACTTTAGGTCACCGGACTGTCTTAACCCCGATCTCGATCCGGACCGGCCGTATCGAACGCGCCTCATTCAGGATGTCCGAGAACGCGTTGCAGAACTGGGTTCCGCCGGGGCTATATTAATCGGCGGGGATATCGCTTTCAAAGGTGCGCCGGAAGAATACACGACGGCAATGACCTGGATCAAGGAACTGGCCGCTGTGGCAGGCTGTCCGCCCGAACGGATTTTTGTTATTCCCGGCAACCACGATGTCGACCGTTCTCTCATCCTACGTACGGCAGCAGTCCGTAACGCGCAGGCGGCAATTTCAAAAGCAGATCCGCAGTGGCGAGAGCGTGAGTTTAGAACGCAAATCAGCGATCCTGATACTGCAAGATCGCTAGTGACGCCGATTTCAGCGTACAATGACTTCGCCAAAGTCTTCAACTGTCAAGTTTACCTTCCTGACCATCTTTATTGGAAGCAGGATCTCGAATTAGAAGACGGCGTAACACTCCGGGTGTTCGGTCTAACGTCTACTATTTTATCAGGGGAAAGAGGTTTGAACGACACCCGTGAGAGCCTATATCTCAGCCCGCTCCAGACCGTTCTCGACCCAGTTGATGATGTCGTTAATCTCGCGTTTTGCCACCACCCACCTGATTGGCTGATGGATCAAGATGACGTCAACGATGCAATTTGTGGACGATCGTCGATACACATGTTCGGCCATAAGCATCGGCAGCGTATCACCCGCGAAGACGGTTACGTGCGCTTCAGCGCGGGAGCAGTAAATCCAGATCGAAACGAGCCGGGCTGGATGCCGGGGTACAACCTTGTGCGCATCAGTATATCAGGGGTGGGTACCGAACGACGCATTGTTGTGGAAGCTCACCTTCGCCAGTGGCAATCCAATCCTGACCGGTTTCGGGCCGTTTCTACAGCTCAGAACGAAACCGTCTTCAGTCACACCATCCGTTTTCCCGGCGACGCTCGCGCAAAAGCACGTTTCGCGGAGCCATTAGTTAGCGTAAGCTCGCCAGCGAACCCGTTGGTCACAGCAGACGCAAATCTCAACGAAGTCGATGCGGAGGCCGCCATGGGTGACCCAAGCACACGAAATCTCATTTTTCGGTTCTGGAGCCTTACAGCAAGCGCTCGTCGCGAAATCACGTTGAAACTCGGATTGATAACTAAGGACGAACTTACGGTTCCCGAGCCTGAACGTTATGGCCGCGCGCTGATTAGAGCTGGCGAAAGGGACCAGGTGAGTGAACTAGGTGCGGAAGTTGCCAAGAGGGAGAGGACATAGGGTGGATACGGAAATAATGCATACAGATTTTCCTCGCTGGTATAGTTCCCTTGATATTGGCGACGGCCAGTCTACGCGACAATTACGGTGGCAAGCTGTCTACAAGACCGCGACCGAAGCAAGCAGAGAGACGTTAGAAACACTTCTGAGACTGGCCTTCAAAAGCAGGACAGTTCCTCAGGCCTCTTCCGAAAGCGAAATTCGACAGCTCTTCAAAGCCGTCGACGATACGTTTGAAATGCAAGGCAATGACCGGGAAATGCAGATACTCGCTGCCTCTTGCCTCGCGGTTATGATGGAAGTGAACGAGGACGTAGGGGCAGCTGCAGCGCTCGCTGCGACAACGGCTGAATTCGGCGGAGCCAGGAAACCAAAACTGCCAATGGACCTAGGCAAACTTGGAGAGGCGGCGATTGCTCAATGGGCAAGATCTAACGGGCATCGGCCGGATCTAAACAAGTACCGATACATAGATGCTCCGAAATTTGATTTCGAGAAAGCATCAGCGAAGATAACCGAGACTCCAGACTGGACCAGCGTCGCTGCAGCCTTCACGCTTGCCGCCGACGCCACGAGAGGGGCAATAAAGCAGCTGGCTGTTCGCCAATCGAACGCGCTATATGCGATCGACCGCTTTCTGAAGGTCCAAGATGAGGAACTGCAGCTATTGTGGTGGTTAACGGGGCAACGGAGCATCGATTACGACTGCGGATTCGACGCCATCACCGTAGATGCCCAGCCGCTCGTTCTTGCTCATGAAGTGGCTAATATGACGGAATTCTCTCCTGGTCCTCACTCGGTAAAAGCCATTCTCTCGCGGGCGGGCCTAAAAGATCGCAAAAAACTCTCGGTTGTGACAGCAATTAATGCCGTTGATACCGCTTGGCTCACAAAGCTCATCGGCGAACTCAATCCCTCTCCATTGGCGATGCCCCTTCATGCAGCAGCGAAACGCCAGCTCGAAACCGGGCCGGGTGAGGCGTGGGTCGCAGGCTGGGCTGCAACGGCAGCTCTCGACACTGACCACAGCATGACGCCTCTTTCCCTCGCATTGCAGTTCTATCGCGAGCGACTGCTCATCAAGTTTGAGTGATAAAATGACAGCTGAAGGTGCGGCCCCTATTACATGCTCGAATCTTGACTGCCGTATTGCTGAGGGCGGGCGATGCGTCGAAGGACTGGAGATCACGAGCTGTCCCCATTTTGGCAAAGTCGCTCAAGAAATCGAAGATGATGTCGAGGAGATCGAAAGCAACGAAGAGGAGCATCTTTATCTTAAGCCTGCGGGATTACTTCAGGCCTCTGAGGCCAGCAGGTTTCTGCGCGCCGGGGATGCCCGACTGGTCGCCATTCTCGGGCCTAGTGACACTGGCAAGACAAGTTTGATAGCTGGTCTCTACGATCTATTCCAAATGGCTTCCGTCGCGGGGCTCGACTTTGCAGGGTCGGACACGCTTCATGCATTCGAACAGGCATGTCACGACGCACGAACAGCGTCGCGTCGGGACATCCCCTTCATCGCGCGTACGCCCCGCGGGGATGTTCGCTTCTATCACGTTGATCTCGCGACAGCAGAGGGAGACAAGACGGCTATCCTCCTTGGTGATCGAGCAGGTGAAGAATATCGGGAAGCCGCGGACGATGTGAGCCTCACCTCTGAATTCATAGAAGTAGCTCGCGCCGATTGTCTTACAATTCTGGTTGACGGCGAGCGGCTCCTGAATTCAGGGAGCCGTCACAATCTACGAAGCAGCATTTTAATGATGATGCAGGCGATGTACGATGGCGGGATGCTTCCGAACGGTGTGAACCTCGCCATTGTGCTTACCAAACTTGATCTCGTTCGTGGGGCGGACAATCAGCAACGGGTCGAGCGCGATTTCCAAACTTTGTGTGAGGCTTTGCAAACAACATTGAGCGATGTCTTGGGGCAAGTCGGGATATTCGAGATAGCCGCAGCACCAAAGACAACCGTACTCCCGCGAGGATGCGGTGTCGCCGGCCTCTTGAAGTTCTGGATGTTGCCGATCAGTACGTCTGATTTTGCAGAGCAACCGGTGCCATCCTTCAACAGAGCATTTTCGCAGCTTCGAGTATTGGATGAGATCGAGGAGAGTCGATGAGCGAACGCTCCGTTGTAATCATTGGCCTTCCAGAATCTGGCAAGACAACATTCCTTGCCGCGCTATGGCACCTCGTCACTGCGCGCGAGGTGGCAACCCGCCTTCGTTTCGCCAATCTGCGGGTTGGTGATGCTGCCCATTTGAACGCTATCGCAGCGCGGTGGCGGGACGCCGTGGAGCAAGATCGGACAGGTCTCACGGGCACTCGTCTTGTCAGCATGAATCTCACCGATGACGTCGGCCAGCAGGTACAGATCTCGTTTCCTGATGTTCCTGGTGAGGCCTATCGCCGTATGTGGGAAGACCGGGAATGCAGCCCGGAGATCGCCGATTTGCTTCAGGCCAACGGCGTTTTGCTTTTCATCCACGCGGACAACATACGGGCACCGAGTTGGGTAGTTGACGAAGTCGATCTGGCCCGCAAACTGGGACTAGACGTTACCGCTGAGAATACGGTTTCATGGCATCCACGTCTTGCACCCACGCAGGTACAACTCGTGGGGCTTTTGCAATCACTGCATGCGCCGCCGCTCGACGTCGGTCAGCGGCGTCTGGCAGTCTTATTCTCAGCCTGGGACAAAGTCGAAGTGGAAGGTCAGGATCCGACTTCATTCCTAAACGAGAAATTGCCGCTCCTCGCTCAATATCTCAGACAGAACTCCAAATGGCTGACACGAGTTTATGGTATCAGTGCGCAAGGCGGCGACTACGACTCTGTTGAAGCAGGCGCTCCTCCAAGAGACGAGGCCGAGGAATTGAGAAGATTAGACGACGCCTCCACCCGGATCAAACTGCTCGGACCTATCCCGGCGACGCATGACCTGACCGAGCCGCTGGTATGGCTGAGAGGGTGAAGCTTCTGAAGCTCGATCAAGCTCTACACGGCTATGCGGACGGACACCGGCAGCTTGCTATCTCGGCGGCGCTGAAGCCACGCGACCAGAAGACGCTACTTTCTTTAAGCGACATCTCGGGGCCGGGCGCGAGGCTCGATGAGAGTGGGTATATCACCGGCTATCCCCTAACGGAGTCTGGCTACTACGCACTAGCACGGACTTGGCCGGCACCTGAATTGCCAAGGCCGGGATGTGTTTGGACGCACACTATATTAATTAATTTTGCCGATCTTGCTTCACTAGATCGACCGGAAGAGCTTCTCGACCTCTTTCGTAGACCAGAAGTGCATCTCTCAACCAGCTATTCGGAGCAGTTGACACTTAGCCCATCTGCCGAGATCGGTGAGTTTGACATAGACGACACCTGGGTCCGGTCGATCCTATACGGAATTTACTGTCGTGCACCGAGTCCAATCTTTGCTCGTCGTTCCCGCGGCGCGCTCGCTGATCGCGCCGCTGTTGCGATTTGGGGGCAGCAATGGCCTCGGCTGAGAAGAAGCTTTCGTTTTTGCACACTCTCAATCAGCAACAGGTCGTCTGATAACAACATATTTGACCTCCAACTTGTCTCATCAGAAAACCGCACTGGTAGGAACCACTTTTCCGGGACCGTCGACGCTGAGACCCTTTCGTCTTCTCTAGAGACTTGGATCGATGACGCGTTGTCAGATCTGCGCAGACCAAATATTGACGGTCTCCGCGACTTTCTGCGTCGATCAGGATCAGACATCTCATCGGGTCGCAAAAGCTTTCCCGCGCTCTGCCGCCTTTTTCGTGCACTCGGTTTTGCTGACGGGCGGGTATCAGTCGACGAGGCGATTGCGATCTTACAGAACGAGCTTAGAGCAACTGAGGCTGGCTCGCTTAGGGCAGTGGTGGTCAATTATGCCGTTTCCTCTATCGGGCAACTTGGCCCTGACGCTTTTGATTTCGTTTGGTCACATAAAGATTTAATCAACCGTGCCAACTTCGATAGTCATGGAACTGAGTTCGGTTCAGCCTTGTGGCGCCGCAACCCCGTCCTTTTAGAAATGCTACTCGACGAACCAGACCCCTTTAGAACGGTTGTGGACGACACCATTCGCGCCATGAACGTCACAGATCTCGTTCATGGGCTTCCCGCCGCGCCGCTAATGATCAAGAAGGCGCTAAACATCCGACCTGAAATAGTTCAGGAACCTGTTTTCTGGTCCCAAAATGACGGTCCGCTCGCATTCCAGTGCGCTTCTTTGAACAATATGGCGGCGAAAGCCGTGGCTGCCATGATGCAGGCTCCGCGGTCGGACCTTGCTGCCGAAGCGGTGGCAATATTTGGAGCGCGGATTGTTTTGGACCAAGTTCACCTTCAGATAGAGAACGGGAATTTGGTGGATACAGCTTGGGTGATACAGTCTGCAAAGGACCCAATCGCGGTCGCCGAGTTCCTCTCCGGCTCGGCAAAAGTCCCGCAAGAAGTCCTTGTGCAGCTGGCCCAGCACCTTACTCCCGATAGCGTGCCGAACGAGATCGGCGTCGATCCCTGGTTTGCCGCCTATCAGAACTCTTCTGGGACAGTGGCACCTGAGCAAGCCTTGTCGCTGTTCACGTTCTTACTTAGTCGGGCACTTGGCAATAAATCCCATTCTAAGAGTGCGTTGTTGCAAAGAAGTTTTCAGGAGGTTTATCAAGCTGCAGCTGCAAACCGCTTGACGACGGATCAATGGCAGTTGCTGAATGACAGGGTTCCGAGTTCTAGTTTTTGGTTTAGCTGGGATCGCTGTAAAAGATTGCGTGTTGCCTTAGTAGACCTGTTTTTGAACGGAGTCGTTGATCCGGGATCTTTTGCTTGCATTGTTCAGGATGAGCGATTGCTCCGTTCGTTGGCTGAAGAAGCTGCCGGCAAGACCGGTGGGCGCCGGTTTCTCAAAAACGTTCGACACATATTACAAAATGCTGACGGAACCATAGACCGGCGGCGTCTTGAACTTATTGACGATGTCCTCGATTAGAGAGACGATCTATACCGCGACGTGTCTCCACGCTGTTGACGCTTTCCTCTTCTCCTCGTTCTTTCTCCTCCGCCTCAGTCTGCTCCTTCACGGGTCATACTCGAAGACGACACTGTCGGCCTTGAAAGGCGATCGACGCGCTCACGCAACGCAATCGGATGTGACTTGCCCATGGCGATCCCCCTTCACAAAGATAGGGAATAACGGATCACTCGGTCTGAGAAGATTGAACCGCAAAAACGGCGACAGGCTTCAATGTGTGTGTGAAAAGAAAACCCCATCGAGCTGACAGCAATGGTCCGAAATCACCAATGTTTACTCCAGCCGCTGATTTGACGTCTGTTCGACCGATAGGGCGTGCTGATTGCGGATTCCGCTCTGAAGCCGGCCGCCATTCCGATCATTGACCGGCCACCGTTCCGATTTGAAGCCGGCCACCATTCCAATCAATAACCGGCCA
>NZ_SLYH01000027.1:0-15817 GCF_004343445.1 Rhizobium sp. PP-CC-3G-465 | reverse complement strand
GTCGTCGGTCATCGGTGGAGTCCTTCAGGTTGGTTCTAAGCAACCCGACCCTACCGGAAATCACCGATGGCTATGAAATCCAGCTACACCACTCCATGAGACACGATCCTCTCTGCGACTGGAGAAGGCGCCAAGCACTCTACTCGGCGGCCTGCCGTCCCTGGACAAGTCTTGGGGTCGATCTGCGGGCACTGCCGAGACCGAGATTCTCGCGAAGCGTCCTGCGCCGGAACCCGGCGCCTCCTTGATCCCCGTCTCAACCAGCGTCGACAGACCATCAATGCCGCGCCGCATATCCGTCACTCCGCAGGCCAGATAGACCCGCACGTTCCCCCGGAAGGCCCGATCATGCCGCCTCCACGCAAGCGACCAGCGACGATAGCACCTCGAGATCCATGTCCGCTGCAATTCTCAGCAAGCGGCCATTCCTCAACACAATTTCAACGTCTTTCCATCGAGACCGAGCGCCGCTCCTCTTGGAGCCGTGACTTAAAGCTCTCAGAGCCCCCGACAAGCGACACCGGGACGAACGATACGGTCTCTGAAGGCTTCAATTCGGGTGGCAAGAGTTTCCTTCGCCAGGCGTAAAGCTGCTGCGGAAGAACGTCGTGCCGACGTGCCACGTCCGAAACGTTGCCATCCGCGCTGAATGCTTCGCGCAATATCGAAAGCTTCTGTTCTGTCGACCACCGCCGCTGTCGCTCCGTACCCGTCAGGATCTCAACCTTGGCCATTCATACCCTGTTACGTCACAAATGAATCATCTGTGACGTAACTTGCGCCAACTATGCACACGACCAAAACCGGCTCACCGGACGCTTACGGTGAGCGCATCGCCAACATCCTGACCATTATCGAGACTGCCAAACTCCATGGCCACAATCCGGAGGCCTATCTCACAGACGTCCTGACCCGGATCCAGGATCACCCCAAGAATTGACTTGCGGACTTGCTACCCTGGCAGTGGGCGCCGGCGAAAGACCGATACTAGACGGCGTGATGCCCAGATGATCGAGCCTGTCATGGCAGATGCGCTAAGCTGCAAGCCTAAGCCGCGCCTCGTAAACCTCAAAATGAATTCGCCGGCCGCTCACCAACAACGAACGGCCCAATATGGGCATCGGCGGCATCACACCCGCCCAGAAACTGAAAATGGCGCGTGAATCCTACTGCGGAGTCCCGTTAAGAACGGAGGACTACCGTCTCATACGTAAGAATCCTCGATCGGGCCAGTCGGAGATGTGGAACTCGCTGAACAAGCAGCGCTATCTGGCGCTCTGCCAGCGATATTGTCCGGCGTTGCAACTCAGCGACCTTCATCCCTGCCGCCCCTGTATCCGCGCCCAGGCGGTTCTCGGAGACGGAACGCTGGCCCATGATTCCCTCATACCCGAGACCCGGCACACCATTCACGTCTGCAACGCGCATTGCCGGCCGCGACATCGGCTATGCCGAACGCCCGCGAAACTGCTGACCGCTTCGCTGCTCGGTTCGAGTTGCAAGCAATGCATTAGAGAAAATGCATGAGGCCAAATCGTGACACCGTTCGTGCCGCAGGAATGCCAAGACTATTTCAGATCATGCGGATATGACCCCGAATAAAGTGGACGTGCTAGCCGCCGTTGCCAAAGATCCTGAATCAAGTGATACATGAATTTCGTCAACGGCGACCCTACGCATTTGCACTCTACTTCAACATCTCGATCAGTAGCGAAGCAAGTTCGTCTCTTTGTCGCAGAACCGCTCCAATGATTTAGGAGAGCGGTCGAACTCAACAGCTTGGTTTTCTCCGTATCGAAGGAAACCGAGTTCAGCTTCTCCTTCTTCCTGTCTGATAATCACCAAATTGGGTGTCAAGTTAGTAAGGCTAGCGTAAAGGCCGAAATGCGTATCGACTTGCCGAACAATACCGAATGTACGGGACATCAGAATCAAATCGACAAGTGCATCTCTCGCAGACGATGACTGACTTGTGTCTAACGCATCCGACGATTTACCGTACGCTATAACTTTATCAGCAAAGCGGGACTTGATGCAGTCTTGGGTATCGCCGGAATTGGTGCAAAGGAGGACATTCAATTCCTCATCAGCAGCGAGCATTTTTTCGATAATGCCGCAGAAATAGTCGTCCGTTATAGAGCCATACAGCCTCTGTTCATTGGCATGGGCACCGTCCGAGATCTTTACAGCTCGGCTGTAGGGCCGACGTATATGTAGTGTAGCCGTGTTTTGAGGGGTAAATTTCACCCGGTTTGCCGATTCGAGTACCAGAGTAGACGGGCGCAGTATTCGCATATAACGCCCGACGTCAAAAATAACGCCTGAATCTGGAAAGAAGCTTCTGTTTCTGGCCTCGTTGGAATGGGTGATTATGCCATGTGTTGTTAACCAGAAGTTTTCGCCTTCAGTGGGCTTTGGCAGTACAGGGTCCTTGTTCCAGCCCGCGCTTCCGAAACCAATACTAGCGCCGTTGGCGTAGTTTTCCCGCTCCGAAGCCGCTACCAGCTCAAAGTCGTTGTCAAATAGCTCCGAAAACTCGGCGCCACACTCTGTAGCTGCTTCCCAGCACACCTTGAAACCCAGGTTGTAGTAGCTTGCTAACCTCATTCCCGACGTCAGAGCCATTAGACGGTTAGTCAAGCCACCGATACATTCTACTACGAGATAATTAACCATTTTTCGATCTAGACTTTCGGCATAACGTCGTTGAGGTCCGCTTCCATCATCTCCCTGACAAGATCAGTAAAGTTTGTGGTATGCGTCCAGCCTAATTCTCTCTTTGCTTTCGAAGGGTCGCCGAGAAGCAGATCGACTTCTGCAGGTCGAATATACTGCGGGTCCAGCCGCACGACAATGTCTCCATTATCAGTGCGCACGCCGACTTCGTCTAATCCTTCGCCGCGCCATTCGAGCGAGATCCCTATGTGGCCGAATGCCAACTCGACGAATTCGCGGACAGTATGCATCTCGCCGGTAGCGAGCACGAAATCGGACGCTTCGCTGTGCTGCATGATGCGATACATTCCGTCGACATAGTCTCGCGCATGACCCCAATCGCGCTGAGCATCTAAGTTACCGAGAAACAGGCAACTTTGCCGTCCGTGAGCAAACGCCGCGACAGCCCTTGTGATCTTGCGCGTGACGAACGTCTCACCACGAAGCGGAGACTCGTGATTAAAGAGAATTCCGTTCGAAGCGAAAATTCCATAGGACTCGCGATAATTGACGGTTATCCAGTAAGCGTACAATTTTGCAGCAGCGTAGGGACTGCGAGGGTAGAATGGCGTTGTCTCGCTTTGCGGCACCGCCTGAACCTTACCATACAACTCGGACGTTGAAGCCTGATAGAACTTCGTTTTCTCTTCAAGCTTAAGTATTCGGATGGCTTCAAGAAGCCTCAAAGTACCAATCGCATCGGAATTCGCGGTATATTCGGGCGTTTCGAAGCTAACATGTACATGGCTTTGAGCCGCTAGGTTGTAAATTTCGTCAGGTTGGATCTGCTGGACCAGCCGAATAAGGTTGGCCGAGTCAGTCAGGTCACCATAATGGAGGACCAACTGTGCCGAGGCAGAGTGAGGGTCCACGTACATGTGATCAATTCGGGCAGTATTGAATGACGATGACCGACGCTTGATCCCGTGTACTTCGTAACCCTTGGACAGCAATAACGACGTCAAGTACGCGCCATCCTGCCCTGTAACGCCCGTTATCATGGCTTTCTTCATACGAGTTGATTCCTTTACTCATTATTTCCGTTAATGTACCAATCCCAGGTGCTTTTCAGTCCCTTCGAGAGCGAAACCTGAGGCGTGAATCCCAAGGATTGGATGGAGGACAGATCATATTGCCGTAACAGTTGACCGTTCGGCTTATCTCGATTCCATATGATCTCGCCGTCGAATCCAACGATGTCGGCTAACGTTTCGACAAGCTCACGAATCGTAACGGTCGATCCGCTGGCGACGTTAAACGCGCCATAACCACGTTCACCTACGTGAATAAGCGCCTCCGCAGCATCGTCCACATGGAGAAAGTCCCTCTGTGGCGTTCCGTCCCCCCAGACCTCTATATTTCCAGTACAACTGATTGCTTCTCTAAATTTGTACATGAGTGAAGGAACGACATGGCCGTAGTTTTTGTTGAACGTATCCTTTGGGCCGTACAAATTTGTTAGTACCGCATAACCGTAATCTAGCCCATACTGCGTCTTGTACGATTGAAGCTGTGTCAGCATCGCTCGCTTTGCAACCCCATATGCAATTTCCGAGCTATGAGGTGGACCTTCCCATATATCGGACTCTTTCATAGGTAGCGGGGCGGTATCGGAATATATAGCAGCCGTAGAAACAGCCACAAACTTGCTAGCCCCGGCTAACCTGGACGCCTGAACAACGTGCGTGTTTATGAGGATATTCTCATCAAAAAACTCGGCTGGGAAGGCACTGTTACCCCCTAAGCCGGCGACCTTGGCTGCGCAGTGGAACACGATCTGCGGCTTAACGTCCTCGAAAAACGCCCTTACGTCTTCAGCTTTGAGCAAATCAACGTCAGCCCGCGTCACCGAAATGACGTCATACGTTTCCAAACGCTTGAGTTTCTGAACGAGCGCCGATCCGAGCATTCCCGACGCGCCTGTGACAAGTGCAACCGTCATGATAGCCGAACCATCAAGTCAGAGAAGCAATGTCATGCGACCAAGCGTCGAGGAGAGCTTGTTCGTCTCGACCCACAAGTCCTTCCTCGATAAGCATGAGATAGCATCGGCGCAGGTTCTCTAACAAATTCTCCTTGCCTGGGAGAAGAGTCAAAGCGAGTAGCTTATTCACAATAATATTATTGTTCAAATAACCGGGTACTTCCTCTGCAAAATCTCGCAGGAGATCATGTGCATTTCGGTCTTGGTATACCGATGCACTATGGAACGACATTTTCCATCCACATTCCCATCCGATACGTTGTGCAATCAAGCTTCTCCAGATATCGCATACACGCCAAGAGCAGTTGAACGGCAAGTACATTAACGGAAACGCATCGCGCCACCATGTCGTGTTCTGGCTGTTGAAGGGGCACCAAACGCCCTTTTCGAGCGCTACTCTTTTATCCTTGTCGAATTTAACCGGAAGCTCGAACAGGAAGCGATATACTGCATCTACATCGGGATCGTCATCTGCCAATCCCTGCTGAATGGGACTATCGACTGCTCCATCAGTAAGGGTGAAGTTGGTTTGTCTCGCTGCCTTTACATCCTCAAGCGGGAGACCGCGCGGCCAGATGGGTCCGTCGGAAAAATAATTGTAAGCGTTGTACCATCTTCCGCCGGTGGCCAGCGCCGAGTTGAATTTGCGCTCACGAGGCGCCCAAAACTCCGGAAGGGGTATGTTGTCATCGTCAGTTTCGACGATTATTTCAGCTCCCTGAGCGATAGCCTCGAGGTAGCCAATGTTTTTCCGAGCGTAATGTTTCGTTGGGGCAATGCTCGCTAGTTTATGCGTGAGAGCTGTTTGCTCATCAACGGAATAGTAATCGCAACCGTCCAACGAAAAGTCGGCAGGACTCTTGGTGTCGCCAATCACGATGAACTTCGAATAAAAATCCCGCCCATCTGTCGCAATGTCCTTGAGCGCTTTCGTCGGCGGGTTGATGGATGTTACCACGACAGAGATTTTGCTTTTCATATTGAGCCCTTAGTTCAACCAGCGAAGTTGCCAGCGCTTATCGCATATCGAACTACCCAAATCTAGCCGCCGAAGAGACGCGGATAGCGAGTTGCAATCTTCTTGGAATTCTTTTGCCACATCCAAAGCGGCGTGAAAATGTCTCGTCACGTGCCTGACGGACGTTCATTCGCCAGAGAATAATTCGCTTGTCATCAGACGGTGCGTCTGTTCGATTTCCCCGAGCATTGCCCTGGCGTGGCCGGTCTTGTGGCAGACCGTCATGACTATCTGTGTGGTTTGGGCGTGCCTGTCGCTCTGAGCTTGCTTCCTACTCTGGCGGTGTGGATTGTCCCGACCAATGGGTCAGGGTGATCGCATCGAACAGGTTACCCCTTCACCCACGATTTGCCGCATGACGTAGGCCAGCCGCGCTGCATCTGAGTGCGCGCCTCCGACATAGACCAGGGCAGGCGCCAGAAATGGACGCGTCTGAGCTGGATGCTCGCCTCGGCAATGCAGACGACGAAGATCATCAGCGTCAAATCTGCCCGTCATGGGATCGCCGGTTCCATGGCAAGTTTTGCAGCAGACATTGGCTTTCTCCGTCTTCAGAAACGCATACGGGTCCAGTCCGCGAGGCGATGCACGAGTCAGAATATGGGAAAGACGCTCGAGCGACCATCGAGAATGCCAAACGCTTGCGCGAGGCATCGGTCTTCATAACGGTCTTCGCATGGAAGACACGAGCACTAGTGTAATCCCAGACGGGCCTTACACACAACCTGCGGGGATGTTTCAACGGAACCATATCGTCCGGTAACACAGCAGAGGAGTGGAGAACCGAGTGGGATCGCTCAGAATCGATTGAGCTCCGTAAGTCGAAGAACTCGCACCATGGAAACTCGTATGATATGCGGGGGTGACAGAGCAATCAGCTGCCCCGATTGCTATTGGGCATCTTCATTTGGTAGAGAGTTCACCAGCGCGCTGGTTACGAGCAGCAGAGATATTAGCGAGGACTTAATGCAGAACGTTCGAGGAAATGTTGACGGGCTAGTTAACGGAGTCCTGCACGGCTGGATCACGGACGATAATGCTGATCCCTTCGTCGTTGCTGTCGAAATCGACGGCATCAGGTCATCCGAAGTCCTCGCAAATGGATTCCGGATGGATCTCGCAGCTGCTGGCCTCCCGGAGTGTGCGTTTGAATACGAAATCCCCCCTCATTTCCATGACGGGGAGATGCATTCCATCTGCGTGAAGTATAGCGCAGATAACGTAGAGCTCGGCGAGCCTATCGACTTCGTCATCGAGCAACAATTGTTAAAAGAACAGGTTCCACACAATGTTCAGTCGTTCGTCAGCTCGGAAGTGCTGATGTCGATTGTTATTCCCACCTTTAATCGGGCCGGACTGATTCAAGAAACGGCTGAAAATCTGCTGGGTGTTGTTGGAAACCACCCAATCGAATTGATTGTTGTTGATGACGGGTCAGTAGACGAAACGAGCGATGTTTTGATGTTGCTCCAGAAGAGATTTCCAAAGCTCAAGTATGAGAAAACGGGCAATAGAGGGCCCGGGATGGCGCGGAACACCGGAGCAACGATGGCCCGTGGTGACCTGGTGGTGTTTCTCGGTGACGACACGCGCGCCGTTAACAAGCATCTGTTTCAAGCGCACTTCAAAGCTCATCAGATCGACAACAGTCCCGGTCATGCTGTTCTAGGTAAGGTGATCTGGCCCGACGACAGATTCTCACTGCCTAACTTCACAATGAGCCTAATCCAAGGTGAAGGACAGCAGCAGTTCGGCTACCGGTTCATGAAGCCGTGGCAGAAATATTCTCCCTGGTGCTTTTATACAGCTAACGCCTCCGTTAAGACGTCCATGGTGGACGACTGGATGTCTGAAGGGTTTTCCGACAAATTCACCTTATACGGTTTCGAGGACGGCGAATTTGCCTACCGGATGAGCAAGCGTTATCCGGACTTTGGTGTATTCTACACGCCGAGCGCGGTGGTAGAACATCACCACCATTACGATGTCGCGGGATTCTTGAAACGGCAAGTTTCCTGCGGTCACATGATGGACGTTCTGTTCAAAATACACCCCGAGTTAAAAAATGCGCTGCTTGGGCCGGCGCTCGCCGATATTTTAAGTGCACCCCGCAGTGGCAGCGAAGCTTTGTTGCTAGCGCAGCACTACTCGACAGTCGTGGAGGGGCTCAAGTCTTGGGCAATAATAATAGATAAGCATTACGGGCTTGGCAGTCAGAACTGGCATGCTGACTTCTTGAACGCTATTTTCCAACTGGCTTACATGGACGGTTATTTGATGTTGCAGACGGAAAATCCCTCTGCGCAAACGACAGCGTATCGGCATCTCTTAGAAGATTTCCGTACGAGAATGGGTCGATCAATTGAATCTGAGGCGATCGGAAATGTTCCGGGCTTCGGTTTTATTTGATTGAGCACATGAGGTTAGTTATATGATATCTGTCGTAATTCCAGCTTACAATCACCAGAACTATATCGGCGATGCGATACGGTCTTGCCTAACGGATCCGTTGATTACTGAGGTATTGATAGCCGATGATGGCTCTAGTGATAGGACGCGTGACATAATCGAAAGTTACGCCAGCGCGTTTCCTGGCAAGATACGCAATTTGACGGACAATCCGCCAAAAAATATCGGAGCGCACCATCGCATAAATCAGTTGTGCCGCGAAGCGCGGAACGAGTGGATTGCAATATTGAACTCTGATGACAGCTTCTCATCGGGCAGGTTTCGGAATTTTGCCCAGTTCGCGAAAGCCACAAACGCGGATGTTGTATTCGGAAATTGCGCGATTGTAGATTCAGACAATAGGGAGCTAGGAAAAAAATCCGCTTTTTACGACGTAGAATATAGCTTGCCGGTTGGATGGACGCCTGAGAAGATCGCCTCAAACAACGAGTATTTTCTAGCTCTTCTCAATCAGAACTTTATTGCAACGACAAGCAACCTTGTGATAAAAAAAGAATTTTTTGAAAAGTTGGATGGTTTCCGGGCATACAGATATATTCACGACTGGGACTTTATCATACGTGCAACGCTCACCGGGAACGTTGTTTACAGTCCCACGATGTGGTGCAACTACCGTATCCACAGTGGAAATACGATCTCTGAGAGCACACATAGGGTTAAGGACGAGGCTCGCAAAATGTTCGCGAGTATCATCGAGACGAATGAATTTTTGACCTTCGTGCAGCGTCATCGCTGTGCCTCCGAGGTCAATGTCGCCCTGTCGGGCAACCGCTATCTGTCAGATGATGCTCGTATAGCATTGGTGGTCAGCGATTATCCGAAGAGCACGGAAATCGCTCGCTTCCTGACCTTGTTTCCCGGAAGTAAAATGGTGTCTAGTCTGGCAGAAGTCGACGAGAGCATCGATTTTATCTACTCCCCGACCAGCTCAGTGAGTATCGTCAGCAACAACGAACTTCGTAACCTGTTTCTCGCCTCGGCGATGGGAGGCTACGACTTCTTTATGCTGGCTTCGAATCTGAATCATACGATTTTCAGTACCCCCAATATGCGCGATATCTCGTTCATCAAGCGTGCGTCTGCTGCGCGCATCCTGAGCGGCGATTACAGCTCGCCGATGTTAGGCAGAATAATACGCTTGCCACGTCAGCCGACGGGCGACAGCGTATCGTTATCGAGCGTTTTTCGTAACGCCGTGATCAGGCAATCTGGTCAGGACGTGATCGTTTCAAAAGATCCGGATGCCGGGATGGATTTGACGCACAGGACGTTTGATTATGGGCAGCGTGTGTCGCCATCGAGACTGGCAGGTTTGAGCGAAGACGATACTCGCCCAGTTGTTTTTGTTCTGCCGAGCGTGCTTGCGGTGGGTGGAGCAGAAAACGTACTGATTGAAATCATGCGCCAAACAAAGGACGAATTCGCGTACGTTGTTGTTTGCACGGAAGTTATTCTTGAAGCGCAGGGTAGTTGGTTGTCGCGTGTGCTGGAGCAATGCGAGTCTGTTTTTGATCTCGCGGAATCCTGCCATGAAACCTCGAGGCTTTCGGCTCTGGCTTGGCTGAAGGCGCTATATCAGCCAAAGGCACTCCTGATCACAAACGGCAGCATGTGGCAGATGAAGCACTCTGCTCGCATCAGACGCCTTTTCAAGGACTGTGCTATCATCGATCACCAATGCTACGATGACAAGTTTGGATGGATCGAATGGTTCGACCATCCGGGTGTGCTGGCTTCCGACTCGTTTATTGCGGTTAATTCCCGCATCGAAGATGCGTTCACAAGCCGATTGAATGTCCCGAGCGAAAAGATACGGCTTATCTACCATCCGATCGATTCTGCTCGGATCGAGAAAAACCTTCCTCACATCAGCAGGGAGCGGTCTCTCGAACGTTTCGGTCTCGATTCCGATCGACCAGTGGTTGCTTATGTAGGCCGGTTGGCGGACCAGAAACGACCTCAGATATTTGTCGATGTCGCTAAAATAGCGCAACAAAACGGGAGTAACATTCAGTTCGTTATGGTGGGGCAGGGACATTTGTCCGAGCTGCTCGATGAGCGGATTGCACGCGATCAACTTGCGAATATAACGCGCATCGAAAATATCCCATTATTGGAAGAATTTTATATCGCTGTCGACGTACTTCTTATCACATCTGAATACGAAGGCGTGCCCCTCGCTATGCTGGAAGCCATGAGCGTGGGCGTAAGCGTTGTATCGACTGATGTTGGCGATATCGGACGAGTTATTCGGGATTATCAAGGTTCCGAAGCTCTGCCGGTTGATGCCGCGGCTCATGAGATCTACGAGCGACTTGTCTCTGTCATTGACAATATTGGTGAGGACAGACTGAACGCAAAAGAGGCGGCGGCCCGGGTTCGCGAAGATTTTTCAGGGGAATTCATCGGTAGAAAATACCGGGCTGCGATCAGCAGCGCAATTGAGATATACTCAAATATACGGGCGTTTTAACTTTATTCTATTGCGGGTAATTAAACGATCGAAGCTCCTGATGACCGAGAACATGCTACGGGGCCCGTTGTAGCTAACAAAAGAGTATTCATGACAGAACGCGTTTTGGTAATTGGTGCAGGTGGATTTCTCGGGAAGGCTGTTTGTGCGCGGTTGAGCGAGCTAGGGTACCGTCTTACGGGGCTGAGCAGATCTCCAAAACCGGAGAGTCTAGGCAATATCGATTTGGACTGGATTCAAGCCGATGCTGCTGATCTGAAAGCTGTTGCCCGTGCTTGCCACGCACAGTCTGCGGTGATTTGTTTAGCAAGCGGAGCTTCTCCAGCACGGGCCGACGCAGAACCGTACATTGACTTCACATCGGGGCCAGCATTGGCTTTGGTTGCCCTCGAGGCTTGCAGAATGCAGTCGGTGAATCGCTTTATTTTCGCGTCATCCGGGGGCACGATTTACGGAAAAGCCTCACAGGTCCCAACGAACGAAAACTATCAGCCCAGACCGGAAGGAATATATGGACTCGGTAAATTGACGATCGAGCACTATATGGAGCTGTTTCAGAAATTATACGGCATAAAATGTGTTTCATTGAGAATTGCTAACCCTTTTGGTCCGGGTCAGAAGACGGCTGGAGGTCAAGGTGTCATAGCCTATGCGCTGAATTCTGCGATGTCGGGTGAGCCGTTTAACATATTCGGGGACGGCGAACATATCCGTGATTTTGTCTATATCACTGACGTGGCAAACGCTTTTCATGAATGCTTGAAATACGATGGCAATGTGCCCGCTTTCAACGTCGGCAGCGGCGTCGGGGTGAGCATCAACGCCATCGTTAAGATGATCGATCGCTGCTTGGGAGGGGGTAGTCTTCAAATCAACCGGCTTCCTCCCCGGGCGGTGGACGTTCCCGTCAGCCTTCTGGATACACAGCTGATATTATCAGAAACGGGTTGGCGTCCCCTCGTCAATATCGAAGATGGCCTTAAGGCGACGGTAGAATATGTCAGAGGTGGTACAAAACGTCTCGATAAAGGAGGATGACAATCGGCTGCTACGCGGGAGCAGGTTCGATCTGGCCCGGTCCCGCCGGTTCTGAGTTTTCTCTGCATTCTTGCCAGGCGTGAAGGCGGATAGGCAACTAGCGGCGGATCTGGCAGCCGATTGGTATGACACTCGAAGAAATGTGTTTGCGCAAAGAGAGCTATCATCCCTTTGCGCAGTAGGCTCGCCATCCTCCATAGGCACTGATATCCGCAGCGCCGGCTCCGATCGCGACCTGCTCGCAGAGGAAGCCCTTGGCGGATGTGCCGTCGGCAAGGACGATTGTGCCAATGCCGAGTGGGGCGGGAATGGCGGCGACGAAGCGGCCGAAGGCTGCGGGCGTCAGACGCCAGATCTCGACCTCGATCGCCACGCCCTCTCCCTCGGCAACGCGGATCATGCCCGGCTTCGGCGGTACCGTGCCGGCAAGAGCGTAGAGCCGGTAATCGGCGGTGGTGCGGGCGGTGCGGGAGAATTGCCCGTCGAGATCGACGAGCTGGTGGTTGAGCGGCATGCCGGAGAGATGCGCGCCGACGACGACGAGGTCGATCAGGTCGCCGTCGGGCATCTCGGGTTTTTCATCGACGGTTGCGGGCTGCCGCCTGCCGGTCGCGCCGAGCGTCAGGCCGCTTGCGGCATGGAGCGTCTACGCGAGCGTTGCGACGAGACCGTCCTTGCCGACGGTGGCGAGCAGGGTGACACTCGCGGGAAGGCCGTCATGCCGGGTGCCCGTAGGCACCGCGATGCCGCACATGTCGAGCAGGTTGATGAAGTTCGTATAGGTCCCCAGCCGCGAATTTTCGCGGATCGGCTCGGCCTCAAGCTCGGAGACCGTAAAATGGCGCGGGGCGGTCGGAACGCAGATCAGATCAACGGAGGCGATGACGGGAGCGAGCGTCTTTTTTAGCGCCTGAAGCGAATAGAGGCCGTTGAAGGCGTCGGCAGCCGACAGGGATCTTGCGCCGCCATAGATCTTGCGCGTGACGGGATGAAACGCGTCTTCCCGCGTATCGAAGAATGGCTTGACTGCGGCATAGCGCTCGGCGACCCATGCGCCTTCGTAGAGAAGGTTCGCCACGTCATAGAAGGGTACGAACGGGATGTCCGCCAGCGTGTGGCAGCGCGTCATCTTGGTGTTGACCGACGTTTCGTCGATGAACACAAAAGCGGCCGGGCTGTTGACGCATGCGAGGCTGGCGGCTGGCACGCCAGACGCGACGATCCTCGGCAATATCAGCGCGTGCGCATTCCGAGGCCAACAGGGCTTTTTTTATATGTGAAGCCGTGTCGGCACAGCAGCCGCGACAGGACCGCCGGCGCTGCACCCATGCCATGACGGGCCATCAGGCGACCTGCCAGTTCAGGCATGGTGATGTCGGGTTCGGCCTCGACCTCGGCGATCAGGAACCCCTCGAATGGCGCCAGCTTGCCGCTGCCGGGAGGACGGCCTTGGCGAACCGCCGCCGGAGAGCCGCTCCGTGCTTCGTAAGCGCGTAGTGCACCCCACGTATCATTCGGACTGCTGATCGGCGATTTTCTGCATGAGTCATGCGGAGAGTCCTATGAATGATAGTGTGAATCAGCCTCGATCCTTTGAGGTTTTGACGGCAGAACCAGTCCGACGTCGGCGCAAGCCGCGGGATTGGTCGGATGACGAAAAGGCGCGGATCGTCGCCGCGACGCTGCAGCCTTGGGCCAATGTCTCGGCGGTTGCCCGGTCTGAAGGCTTGGATCCCTCGCAGCTTTACGGGTGGCGTCGCAACGCACTGGCATCGGGAGTTGTTGCGCCCCTGACGGAGAGAACGGGCAATGAGATCAAGTTCGCCCGCGTTGAAACTGTCAGCAGCTCTGCGGTGGAAATCGTCATCGGCGATATCATGGTGCGCCTCAGCGACGATTTTGACCCTGATCACCTGGTGAAGGTTCTGCAGGCGGTTCGCAAGGCATGATCGCGTCGGGTGTGGTGGTTTATGTGTCGTGCCAGCCGATCGACTTCCGCAAGGGAGCCGCCTCCTTGATGGCGCTGGTGAGGGATGGCGGTCTCGATCCTTTCAATGGCGCGCTTTACGTCTTCCGGTCGAAACGGGCCGATCGTATTCGTATAGTCTGGTGGGATGGCAGTGGTGTTTGCCTCTATTCGAAAACCTTGGAAGATCAAGGCTTCTGCTGGCCGGGCATATCGGCGGCACGGATACGTCTGGACCATTCTCAGCTTATGGCATTGCTGGCCGGAATGGATTGGAAAAAGATCCGCCCGACCAAGGTCAGGCGGCCCCTGTTGACGGGCTGACAGCGCCTGCGGCAAGATGAATCATGCCGCTGTAATGGTTGGGAAAACGGCTGTTTTTGTGCTCTAATCCTTCCCATGGATTTGCCCCTTCACGACCTGCCGGACGACGTTGACGCGCTGAAAGCGATGGTTCTTGCGCTGGCCCGCGAACAAGCCGTCAAGGAGGCCCGGCTTGTCGCCGCCGAAGCTGAGATCGCCCGCCTGGAAACCGTCGAGAAGAGCGCCAACGAGCGGATCACCAATCTCACATCGATCCTGACGGTTCTGCAGCGCACACAACATGGCACCCGTTCCGAGCGGCTGCGCCTTGGCGTCAATGACGAACAGGTGTCCTTTGCCTTCGAGGAAGTCGAGACCGGCCTTTCGGCAATCCAGAGCGAGCTTGATCACGCGGCTAAAGACAAGCCGAAACGAGCACCACGTCCGCGCAAGGGTTTTGCCGTTCATCTCGAACGCATCGAGGAGGTGATCGAACCGGAGATCCCGGCCGGCTGCAAGGGACTGGAAAAGGTCCTGATCGGTGAGGATCGCTCCGAACGGCTGGATGTCGTGCCGCCGAAGTTCCGGGTCATCGTGACGCGCCGCCCCAAATACGCCTTCCGCGGCCACGATGGTGTGCTCCAGGCTTTGGCACCGGCGCACATCATCGAAAGCGGCCTGCCGACGGAGCGGCTGCTCGCCTATATCGCCGTCTCCAAATACGCCGACGGCCTTCCGCTTTACCGGCAGGAAGCAATCTATCTACGCGACGGTGTCGAGATCAGCCGATCGGTGATGGCCCAGTGGATGGGGCATCTGGGCTTCGAACTTCAGATTTGCGCCGATTATATCCTCGAGCGCGTCAAGGAGGGAGAAAGGGTCTTCGCCGACGAGACGACCTTGCCCACGCTTGCGCCCGGTTCGGGGAAAACGACGAAAGCATGGCTTTGGGCTTATGCTCGCGATGATAGACCCTATGGCGGAACCAGCCCGCCGATGGTTGCCTATCGTTTTGAGGATAGTAGGGGCGCTGATTGCGCGGCGCGGCATCTCTCCGGGTTCAGCGGCATCCTGCAAGTTGACGGATACTCGGCCTATACCAGTCTGGCCAAGACGCGTGCCAAAGCCGGCAGCAATGAAACGATCCAGCTCGCAGGGTGTTGGGCGCATCTTCGCCGCAAGTTTTACGACCTTCACATCAGCGGTGTCTCGAAGGCTGCAACGGATACGATCATCGCGATGACCGAGTTGTGGCAGATCGAGGATGAGGCCCGCGGTCGGGATGCCGACAGCCGCTCCACACTGCGTCAGGAAAAATCTGCAACCATCGTCTCCGGCCTCTTTGATCTTTGGGAAAAGGAACTGGGCAAGGTCTCTGGCAAGTCCAAGACCGCCGAGGCGATCCGCTACGCACTCACCCGGCGCGAGGCGCTGGAACGCTTTCTGACTGACGGGCGGGTCGAGATCGACTCAAATATTGTGGAACGTGCCATCAGGCCGCAAACGATCACGAGAAAAAACAGTCTATTTGCCGGCAGTGAGGGTGGTGGACGCACTTGGGCAACGGTCGCCACTCTCTTGCAGACAGCCAAAATGAATGGCGTCGATCCGCTCTACTGGCTCTCCCAGACCTTGGTCCGCATCGCTCAGGGCTGGCCAGTATCAGAGATCGAGGCGCTCATGCCTTGGAACTTCAAATCAGACGTGATCGGCTGACCGCTTACATAAGTTCACCAGCAGTGATCTCGTACCCGGAGTAAGCGTCCGGCGAGCAGATTTCTCTGATCGGCCAAATCAGGCGATGTTCTGGCATTAGAACCAGCATTAGTGCTGACATTAATTCCAGATCAA
>NZ_SLYH01000026.1:0-17337 GCF_004343445.1 Rhizobium sp. PP-CC-3G-465 | reverse complement strand
CTTCTCCAACCATTCCGTTCCGCTCCTGTCGATGAAGGAGCATATCAAGCGGCCAAAATCACAAAAGAAAAGGTGGGATGTTCATCGCGCTCACGATGAACCTGCCTTCTTCTCCCAAGCGTCCCGAATACCATCTGTTCATCGATGACACCGGTAGCCGTGATCCGGACCACCGCCCCCTGGAAACGCGCCGCGATCGCATGGATTGTTTTGGCCTGGGTGGTTTCCTCATCAAGGAGGAGGATGTGGAAAGCCTGAAGGAGGCTTATGCCGCGTTCTGTGCCAGGAACACCATTGATTATCCACTGCACTCCCAGGAAATCCGGGGCGGACGCGGCCAGTTCGGCTGGCTCAAGAAGCCGGAAAACGCCCGCGTGTTTTTTCCGGAGCTGGATGCGTTCATGCTGGGGCTGCCGATCATCGGCATTGCCGCCGTGATTGACCGCCCCGGCTACGTGGCCCGCTACCGCGAACAGTATGCCGAGCGGCTGTGGTTCATGTGCAAGACCGCGTATTCGATCCTGATTGAGCGGGCCGCAAAATATGCCGACAGCCAGGGACGTGTCTTACGGGTATTTTTCGAGGAATGCGGCAAGCACGAGGATCGCGAACTGATCCAGTACACCAAGGCGCTCAAATCCGAAGGCATGCCGTTCGGCAACCAGCCATCAGGGAACTATGCCTCCCTGTCACCTGAAGATTTCCGGCGTATCGTCATGGGTGAGCCTAAACGCCGAACCAAAAAGACGCCCATGATTCAGGTGGCCGATCTGATCCTGTATCCCATGGCCAAGGGCGGCTACGAACCCACGTACAAACCGTATGTCGATCTGATGGCGGCAGGAAAGCTGATTGACGCACTGTTGCCGCCGCAGGACCGGCCAAGCCTCGGCATCAAATACAGCTGCTTCTCATAGAAAAGGCCCCTTTCGGGGCCTAAATCCATTCGGCCAGCGCTTGGCGCTGACCCCGGAGCGTTGCTCTAGGTATAAAATAGGCTCTGAAGACAAAAATTGCAAGCCGTTTTGTTATTATCAATGATATCAATTATTTAAAGCCGTAAAATCATCAGAAGGCAGTCCGTTGGGTGGACCCATTTCACTAAAAGCTGCCGCCGCGAGTTGAAAGGTTTGGCAAATCTCAAAGATTTCGTCGGGATTGAAATGCAAGTCATCTCCAATCCTCACCCTTTTCTCACGATCCTGTAGTTCAACCTTTGTGGCAAAATCGCCATCAATATGCTGCGCTTGAACGAGCGTGCCCATTGGCCCGGATACATCAATACGTTGGTCGGGCGGGTCATCTGTTATGGTGGTCTTCGGCATAAGCCATCTGACGACCATTTCCTGACCATCGGTCGTGTCCGGACCACCTACAATCCCTGCACGATGCGCTAAGCAGTTTCGAGCCCGGTTGAAACCACTTAACCGGCTTACCCACTCTGGGGCGACGGTGAATTCAGCAGCAAGGATGGCGAGTTGGCCTTCAATTCCCCGCCGTTGAAATTGTTTCGGTGACACAACAAATGTCCGGTTCAGACTGTTACTGACAGCAGTATGATAGGTGTCAGATAAGAATATTGAAAAATGCTCAACCAGATCACGCAGAACTGCACCGGTCGCCCATCTTTGAAATTCAAAATGGAGTATGCGGCTGTCCGCTGTTCGAATGTTTTCGAAATAGTACTCCATGTCCTTGGTGGCTAGCGTGTGATCTTTGTTGCTCGGCGTTGCCTTCAGGCAAACAATGTAGTGGAATGCTGCTAGCTGAATGGCGCTCTGCATTCTGTCCAGCGGCTGTAACGGTGTCGCCATTCCTGATACCTTTATTCCATGGGGAAGCTTCGAGCTTCGCTCAGCGTTCGTTCATTGCACTCGAAGCAATCTCGGCAAGGGGTGAGAAGAGATACTCCAGGATGCGCCGCTGACCCGTCTTGATCTCGATCGTGACCGCCATGCCAGGTGAAAGTGTCATTGAGCGTTCGCCGATCCGGATGGTCGAATTGGTTGGCTCGACGACGACCGGATATACCAGGTTCTGGACGCGCTGCGCGTTACTGATGGGCACGGTCGACTGCAAGTTCTCGACAGCCGCTTCTTCCAACTGCCGGGCGTCCGGCTCGGGGATTGCGTCGGTCGCGACACGCGTGACTTTCCCGTCCAAGATACCATAGCGGGTGAAGGGAAAGGCCTCGATCTTGATGACAGCCGTCTGACCTGCCTGAACAAAACCAATATCTCGGTTTTGCAGGTAGGCCTCAATTTCTAACTTGGCATTGTCGGGCACGATGCGCATCAGTTCCGAACCGGGAGTAACCAATTGTCCAACTGTCGTGATCGCGGAGGTTTGAACAATGCCTGCATCCGGGCTTCTGATGATCATGGCCGAGAGTCTGCGATTGGCTTTAGCATGGTCTTGAACAGCCAGATCTCGATCCCGGCGAGCCTGCACCAGCTTCTCCATGTTTTCCGACCGCGCTACTTCAAATTGCGATCGTGCTTCGCTGTAAATCACATCGAGATTGCTTATTGCTTCGTGGTACTGGCCGCGCTGTGACGCGAGATCCCGTTCCGCTTCCTGCAGCGTTTCCTTAGCATCCATCACCGCGGCCCGGGTTCCCGCTGAGACGTCCACAAGTCTGCTGCGCATCGCGACACGGTCGTTCAGGGTGGAGATGAACGTTTTCTGCGCGCGGTCCGTGACCTCATGGCTATCAACCTGTGCCTTCGCTTTTAGATATTGCGCGCGTAGGCTTGAAAACAGACCGACGAATTTTTCGCCATCAGCGTCAAAAACGTCCCGCTCCCGCTCCATTGCCGTCTCGGACAGTCCGTTCGGGAACTGAACAGGTTCGATGGCAGATTTAAACTCCGACACGCGAAAATCTGTTTTGAGCAGAGCCACCAGCAGCCGCTGCGAAGCTTTCCGGCGCGCAATTTCCGCATCAAGGGCGGCAACGCGAAGGGCGGCGCTTCTTTCCTCAGCCAAAACCGCGGTCGGGTCCAGCTCGATCAGGATTTCCCCTTTTTGGACAAATCGCCCATTGGCGACCGATGTCGAGATCACGCGTCCGGTCTCTTCGGACTGCACAATTTTGACTCGTCCCGTTGGCTGGATCTTGCCTTGGGCCGTTGCGACGATATCGAACGTGCCAAAATACGCCCAGATCAGAGTGATGGTCACAAGCGAGCAGAGAAGCCAGATCATCGCGGCGCGTATCGGAGAGGCGGGCGTTTCCAGGAGCTCAATGGCCGCCGGCAAAAACTCTCTGTCGCGGAGCTTCATCTTTGCAGATCCGGGCGAGCGCTTCATAGTGCCGCCACCAAAGGCATGTCCGGCATTCCATTTTGCAAACGCCAAAGGTGCGCATAGAGGCCATCCTGGCGGGCCAGGAGCTGGTCATGGGTGCCGGCCTCGACGATCCGTCCGTCGGACATACCAACAATCCGGTTGCAGGTTCGCACGGTTGCTAGACGATGGGCAATGATGATGACGGTACGCCCGTGCACGATGTGGCGCATATTCGCCAGGACAATTCGCTCGCTGTCGTAGTCAAGCGCACTGGTCGCCTCGTCTAGGATCAGGATCGGCGGATTGGTTGAAAGCGCCCGTGCAATGGCAATACGCTGACGTTGCCCACCGGAAAGGTTTGCGCCGCGTTCCTCGATCATCGTCTCATAGCCGTTGGGGAGCTTGACGATGAACTCGTCTGCGCCGGAGAGCCGGGCGAGTTTGATAACGGCTTCCCGCGACATGGCGGGGTTGGACAGCGCAATGTTGTCGTGGATCGTCCGATTGAAGAGAAGGTTTTCCTGAAGTACGACGCCAACATTCGATCGCAGCCAGGCCGGGTCAATCTGAGAAATGTCCTGGCCATCGACGAAGACCTGGCCAGAGCCGGGGATGTAGAACCGCTGCATCAGTTTTGTCAGTGTCGATTTGCCAGAGCCAGAAGGCCCAACAATGCCTACGACTTCGCCCGACTGGATCGCGACGTTGATATTTTTTAGAATCTCAGGTCCGTTGGGCGAATACCGAAAGCTGACATTTTTAAAGGTGATCGCACCTTTTGGTTTCGGAAGGGAAACCGGCTGGGTGGGACGGGGCTCAGATGGCGCGTTAAGAATATCGGCCAGCCGGGAGACTGAAATCTGTACCTGCTGGAAATCCTGCCAGAGCTGGGACAGGCGCAGGATCGGCTGGGCGACCTGGCCCGCGATCATGTTGAAAGCCAGCAGAGCTCCGACGCTCAACTCTCCATTGATGACCGCCTGTGCGCCGAAGAGGAGCAAAGCAGCGCTTGTCAGTTTGCTCACATACTGGATGGCGTTCTGGCCTTTTGCGGCTAGCATCGTGGCGAGAAATGACGAGCGGACATATCCCCCGAGCCGTTCTTCCCACTGGGAGGCGACAACAGGCTCGATTGCTGCCGCCTTCAACGTCTGCATGCCGACGACGGACTCGACGAGCAGCTGTTGGCTGAAAGCGCCCCGATCGAATTTCTCGTCAATGCGCTCCTTCAGAAAGGGCCGGATCAGAAATCCGATGGCGATATAAAGTGGTATGGACGCGACGACGATCCATGCCAACGTCGAGGAATATGCGAAGAGCACGGCAATGAAAACGAAGGTAAAAACAAAATCGAGACCGCTAAACAGTCCTTGTCCCGTCAGGAATTCTCGGATGGTCTCAAGCTCACGGATACGGGCCACCGTTTGGCCAGCGGCCCGCGTCTCAAAATAACTGAGAGGCAGATGAAGGAGATGCCGAAATAGCCGCCGGCCGAGTTCGACGTCGATCCGGCTGGTCGTATGCGTTAGCGCATAGGTTCGGAGATACTGGAGCACGACATCGAACAGGCCGATTACGACAAGCCCTATCACAAGGACGGTCAGGGTCGAATAGCTTCGGTGCGCCAGAACCTTGTCGACAACAACTTGAAAAAATAGCGGCGTTACCAGCGCGAAAATCTGGATAAAAAGGCTGGCGACGAGCACGTTGCTGAGAGATCGTCGGTAGCGCCAGATCGACGGGAGGAACCACTTCAAGCCGAATGTGGTGGCAGAGGCGCCGGCCCCGAAGAGCTTGCGCTGCAGAAGGAGGATGTTGCCGCCAGTTTGCGCTAGCACCTGAGAAGGGTCGAGTTCCGCAGCCTTCATATCTTGTGGATCTACCAGCCTTAAATTCCCGTTCGGCATCGTGCCCGCCAGGACAGAAAAGCTGCCGTCGCTCAGGCATGCGATCGCGGGCATCGGCAGCGTTGGCAGCCGTTTAGCCGTTACCCCCGATACTGTCCGTGCTTTAAGCCCAACAAGGCGGGCTGCTCGTAGGACATCATCGGCTTTCGCAAGTTCCTTAAGCGCGAGCTCCCGACCTAAAGCGTTGGGTTGCGCAGCAATACGATGATACCCGGCAATGAGGCACAGAGCGGCAAGTCCGCTGTCGACCATAGATAATTCTGAGTCCGGAATACCAAGCGAATCCGGGGAACAGTCATCAACGTTCATGAAAAAATCCAGGGAAAAGTAGCCATGCTAGAGCAAGAACGGCCCGCCGAGCGCGGCGAGCCGTTAGTAGCATTGAATACGTTCCAATGATTACGAGTTCAGGTTACCGTGCCGGTAAGCCACCATAACGTCGCCAGCCAGCCCGTAACTGCCATCGGTCTTCACAAAACTGCTCGTCCCGAGGATCTTTGAACCATCCGCAAACTGCCGTTGACCATCTGATGATGGCACTAGTTCAATCAGCCGGATATCTGCCTGCTCGAGAGTACGAAGTTCTCCTGCATCAGAAATGCCATTCTGATTGGCATCCTGCCAGATTCGGAACTCACTCCAACGTTCGTCTCCCGTATCCAGTAAATCATTATGATTGGTGTCGAACACCAGCCTCAAGCCCTCCATGTCGGAGACTTGATCACCGCCAGTCTGTGCTGGAGACGCCCACGATGAAAAACTCAATTCCTGAGCTTGAGAGATGGTTGAGTCAGCGCCAGCTGCTCCTGTAGCACTAAGGTCAATCGCCAGCCAACCATCCTGTGGGCCTGCCCAAGCGGTGACATTTGCAAGTCCATCGCCGTCCCAGTCAAAGACTGGACCTTCGATACCGGCAGGATCAATTTCCGGAAGCTGGCGCAAGTCCAAGCTACCATCCATATTCAAATCGAGCATGACCGGATAGTTACCATCGGGCGTGGCTCTTATCTCACAAAGGTGCGTCACACCCTGGCTGTCGGTAAAGCCACATCCACCCCAATCGCTGGTAGAGTTGTAGCCAGTATTGCTTCCGTTTCCGTCCCCATCTCCGTTTCCACCGAATGCGCCGTTGAATCCGCCAGACGATCCGAGGCCACCAGTAACTTGACCGGCGGAATTATATGTGGTGGACGTTCTTACCTGTCCTGTCGATGGCTCGTAGGTCGAAAAACGACGGCTCCCATCATCAAACACAGAAAGTTCCCGAAGCTTCTGTCCGTCAGAATTATACGCACTCGTAATCCGCTTCCAACTCTCATTCCCATCATCGTATTTTACGACAGTTTTAGTGCCGTCATCATGCATTGTTCTAACGTAAATTGCCTGTCCAGAGCTATTGTAGTTTGTAGTCTTATCAGCCCAACTCTCTTGGTTCTCATTATCGAATGCCACGCGCGTTTTGGTACCGTCCGACCAAGCCGTTCTCACAAATACTCGCTGCCCTGTCGATCCGTAGTAACTTGCTTTGATAAAACCACTATCCAACTTGCCATTAGCACCGGTTCCGATGGCTGCGCCTGGGTCTAGAAGCGTGTCCATCACACGTACGCCCGCTGGATTAAACTGCGTCAAACGCGTCTTGTATCCATCGTACAAGCTTACCTGCTGGAACAACGTTCCTGAGGGGCGATTGACGTTCAACGCTGTCGGAGTTCCACTAGCATCATAGACATGAGATATAACGGCATTGGCAATGTCGTTCAGGCTCCAGCTTTTCAGAGCTTGGTACCCCTGCCAGAAGGCGTCTTTCGCCAACTTGATGCGTCCATTGATGTCCGAGGAACCATACAGCCCTCCTTCCTGAGCCGACTTTGGTCCGAAATAAAGGTATCCCCCATTTGCAGTTTGTAGGATCCTCTCGGCAGCCAACGAAGGAACCGCGAAATCGTTTGGATTTTGGCTTGGATTGATATTTGTATCACCTGCAAGCGCAGCGTTGTAGGTGAATCTCAAGCAATTAACGCCTGCAAGAGAGTATGAAAGCGTTCCCGCATTTACTTTCGACTTAGCGTCTGCAATGAAGTTGGATATCTTTTGGTTTTGTAGACTATTCGTCTTGAATTGAGCTACAGATACCGCCCCTACATCTTTAGTGTAAATTCCCGAGGTTCCGAATACCGTATCAAGCGCCGCCTTCATTGATATAGCGGTAATTTTTCCATCAGGACCAATTTCGAGTTGCCCTAACGGTACGCTGCGAATATTCCCTTCAGTGGGACCATTTGGATTATTAGTTATAAGGCCTTTCTGCGTTGCAGGATTGTAACGCCCATACTCATAATAAGTGGCGATGCCAGCGTCATTGACTTGAATGAAACCTGCATGTCCAACTGGAACGTCGCTCGTCCTGATGCTGGCAGCGTTGTAATTTCTCAGTGTCAGTGAAACAAATATAGACATTTAACCCTCGATTATTTGTAAGTCTATTCGCAAGTATCAAGTATTATCGCTGAATCGCTGTAGATATCTTTCCAGCTTTTACAAGCTTCCTTTCGGTATTCATCCCGTACAATCAGCTTACCATTGTCATCTATAAATAGCTTATACGCTGGCGAAAATGTTATATTTCCGCCAGGTCTTCCAAACGACGAATGATACTTTTCGATCTCACACGGATAGGCATTTGAGTAGCAGTACTTGAAAAGAGAATCGCTGCCCTCAACGGGTTCCATCGTAGGATTTTCTTCAGAAGGCAGACCTTTGTTAATACTGCCCTGATCGCAATTCCGAGGAACTCCGGGTAAACCTTCTTTTATTTTAGGTGTTACCACTTGCCGTATAGCAAGGAGGACCACTCTTTTCCCATTGATGAGGAGTCCAACATTGTTGTTGAAATCGACATATTTGATCTTTTCTTTTGTCAGTGGAGGCAGAGGTGCGGAAGTGGTCTTATAATACAGGTTTACGTGGGCAGTCATCGGATTGCCGCTAATGACACATCCAAGTATGAACTGCGAATTGCCTCGATAATTACTGAATAAAACTCGAAATGACTCGGCCTCCCCGTCGCCCTGACCGCTCGGGTAGAAAGTTCTACCAAATGGCACAGCATTTTTAGTGCATTCTACTTCGAATTTGTCGGCAGCCGGAAGCAAAATTTGGCACTGAGAAAAAAACTCTGTATTTTCTTTAGCGGCTGCGGGGCCTAAAATTATGGCTGCGAACAGCATCGAAAGCGCTGCTTTTTGTGCCTTGCGGTCGTCTTCTCTCGATCCCACCACTGGATTCCTGCTTTCCGGATACGACTTACGGGTGCATTCGCATCTCTTAATACGAGCCGGATATATGTCAATACCTGCGATTGATCGTCGTGTAGAGAAACGACGAAGCTTCCTTGTCAGAGCCTTAAAACAGAAATACCTCATAAATATGACGGTGATGCTCTTCTTTTGGGTATACCTCGATCCCAGCAGGCTTATCGCACTTCGCTATCTATCGTTTTGACGACATGCATCGCGGCAGTTCCGCCGCGCTACATAAAGCGAGGCGAGGGCCGCTCCCATGGGCATTCACGCCTTGAGCGGATACGAACCGTGGCCCCCGCGTTTCCAAAAAAATATCAAAGGAAATTCCGAGCCTTCGCCTTTAGTGTATCGATGCGCAGTTCGTATATGAAAAAAGAATACATCTCTGCGGCACTGTTTACTGAAGTGGAGCTGTTCCACATCATAACAATCACGCGGCGCTGATTGATGCTCGCTGCAATGTTCACCTTTCATCACTCGCATCCAGCAATTCAAACAGGCCGCGCCTCAACCGTGGTATCGAAAACTCCATGAAGCTGCGCATTTTTACCGGCATTTGGCCACGCGCCGCATGCACCACGCTCACCGGCGCAGGCCTTGGCTCAAACTGTTCGAGGACAATTTTCAAGTCGCCCGCCTTCACAGCATCGGCAACCTGGTAATGCAGGAGCCGCGTAACGCCGACATGCAGCAGTGCACCTCGAAGGGCGGCCTCGACGGTCGAGACCAAAAGACGCGTGGTGACCGGAACGACAACCGGCGTCTTCGTTCTCGGATCTGTCAGGTTCCATCCGGACAAGGGTCCCGGCCCGTCAAAAGTGATACACGGCATCCTCTGTAAGTCTGCTGTCGTCGTCGGCACACCATGGACTGCGAGCAATCGCGGACTGGCGCAGATGACCATGCGCATCGCCCCGATCGTTGTCGAAATCATTGCGCTGTCGGCAAGCCTACCGATCCGAACGGCCATGTCGACGTGGTCGTTCACCAGTTGGACGTTTTGGTCCAGCAGCAACAAACGAATGTTGATTTCGGGGAAAAGAGCCAGAAAATCAGCCACGATCGGCAGAACGTGCAACTGACCGAATTGTATCGGTGCGGTTATGACGAGATCACCCCTAGGAACGGTAAACTCGCCGGCCACCTCACGCTCCGCTTCGTTGACCTGATCGATGATCCGGCGCGCTGTCGCGACATACGTTATTCCTGCGTCGGTCAGGCTAAGCTTGCGTGTCGTGCGTATCAGCAGCTTTGCGCCCAGGGCGGCCTCCAGGTCCGAGATTTTCCGAGCTATTGTTGTCAACGGAATACGCAGGCGCCTTGCCGCCGCTGAAAAGCTGCCGCTGTCCACAACCTCGATCAGCATCGACATTGCCCCAAGTCGATCCATTAACTCTGCCATTTTTCGGTTAGGTAATATCCAAAGTTACCGGATTATCCCGCTGGACGAAATAGCTAGAGTGACGGTATCGACAATCAGTGACAGGAGAGCGACCGTGGGCTATGGGTTTATGGACATTGCGACGACACCAAGCGTCCGTGCGGCACAGGCAGAAATGGGAGCCGATGGAATGTGGTCTGATTTCCGAGGGCATCGGGAATTCGACCGGTTCACGGACAACGAGCAGGCGTTCATCGGCGAGCGCGACAGCTTTTACATCGCCTCCGTATCGGAAACTGGCTGGCCCTATGTGCAGCATCGCGGCGGCGCACGCGGTTTCCTCAAGGTGATCGATGACCAAACGCTGGCTTTTGCCGACTATCGCGGAAATCGGCAATATATCAGCAGAGGCAACTTTGCGGCCAACGACCGCGCTTGTTTGTTCCTGATGGACTACCCCCGGCGCGCGCGCCTGAAGATCTATGCTCATGTAGAGAAGCTTGCACTGGACGACGAACCGTCACTGACAGAAATGGTCAAGGATGGTGCGTACAGAGCAAAGCTGGAGCGGATTTTCCGCCTGAAGCTCGAAGCCTTCGACTGGAACTGCCCACAGCACATCACTCCGCGCTTTACGGAAGATGAGATCGCCGCCGCCGTCAGTCCACTGCGCGAGCGTCTTGCCCAATTGGAAGCGGAAAACGCTGAACTACGCGCACGGCCCTGCTGACCCACGAAAAGCAAGCCTGAACGTTCGAAAGAATCTAGAGAAGTTCGGTAATGGGCGAGCTAGCAGACGCCATCGCTTGCGCCTGAACGGTTATCGGCTTGCCTGGTCTGAAATACACTCATCGCGTAGATAGTGGAGCTCCTTCTACGGATTCGAACCCACACCGCGTAAGAAAAACTTGCTAAATCTCCAATTTTATTGAGTTCAGACGCGACAATCCGGCGACTGGGAGTAATCGCCTGCCAATGCCGAATTCGCATAATTCCGAGTTATGTGAATTTCAGTTCTCGCGATAGTTACGATCTTCAGAGAAAGTTGCAACCGAAAAGATGGTGATCCGACTGCCGTCGCAGCAGCTGTTCCTTGCCAGAACGGGACAGGCCTTTCCAGCCTCCACCATTCGGTGTGTTCAGATTCATGACCGCATTGCGCCGTCATGTCGGCCATTTGGGTTCGTTGTTGTCGCTCCTGAAAACCGACGCTCATTTAGCCCGCGATCGGCCATTGCTAAGGAAGAGGCTACTGATGACCGAACACCTTCTGGCATTGCGATGGTTCAGGATCGCCAAGTTGCCTCGCCTACATCGCTGGTCCTTACCGATCCGGCCGGCAAGCCGCGCGACCTGACGCTCGATAACGTTTGCCAGCCCTCCCGGGACCAGGGGACGAAGCCCGCGAGCGTAGGAACCGCAGAAATCGGCCTGATGCTAGGGTAGCGGTCCACGGGCTGCGCGACGGAGTATTGGACCTGACCATGGCACCCTGCCGGTGTGATTTCTCTGACAGAGCACTGCCGACCGATCGTCGCTGGACTTCACAGCGTGCTAGTAATAATTTGCACCTAGCGACTTGGATCGCATCCGCGAATTGAAGGCGGTCAGCAGAACATGATACGGATCGAACGCGACGCCACGTCCCCATACCCGTCTTCTCTCGTCCAAGAAGGTCGGTTCGAGATCGGCCGATTTTACGCAGCGCTGCCGCCGGCTCGACGGGAACAGCGGCGTAACCCGGTCGAGAAGCTCTGGACCCGTGTCGTCAGACCCGCCCGCGAGGCACTTCAGCAGGCGTTCCACGGCAAGTGCGCGTATGTGAGTCTGCGATCGGCATAACCGCCGACCTGGTGATCGACCACTTCAGGCCGAAGTCCGGAGCGACGGACGTTAAGGGCACCGCCAGTCCCGATCACTACTCTTGGCTTACACTGGAATGGCTGAACCATTATGCTAGCTGCCCCGCGTGCAACCGCGCGAAGCGGGCGATCTTCCCAGTCGAGGGTGAGCGAGCCGAGCCGATGACCCCCATAGAGACTGTCATCGAAACCGAGCGGGCCATCCTCGTCGATCCGTGCAGGGACGACCCGGGGCAGCACCTCTCGTTTAGTTCCGACGGCACCGTCCGAGCGCTGACCGAAAGGGGCGCTGCGACGATACAGATCCTCAATCTCAACCGGGCGCCCCTAGTCCGTGAGCGGAGGGATACATACAGTCGAACGGTATCGGCAATCGAAGCGTCCGAGCGCTCCGGACGCGTCCCAACATGGCGGCTTCTAGATAAGCTGCTCGACGACCATCCGCCTTACGTCGCTGTCATTCGCCAAGCCTTCGACGAAAGGGAGCTCGGCCGGCCCGCTCTGCAACCGAACTTCGCCGTTCCCGAGGAACGCCGGAGCGCCGACGAGGTGATCCTCGACGCCGACTCCTTCCGCCTCAACGCCCGATCGATCGCACGGGTCGAGATCAGGAACTTCAAGTCGCTCCGGCAGCTGGACGTGACTTTCGCCGAGCAAACCGGGGACGCGGCTCCGTGGCTCATGCTGCTCGGCGAGAACGCCGCGGGGAAGAGCAGCGTCCTGCAAGCGATCGGGCTCGCGCTGGCCGGCGCGGAGGAGGCCTCCCGCTTCATGCGGCCATCGCGAGTGCTCTCCATCGGAGCAAAGCAAGGCTGGGTCCGGCTGACGTTCTTCGACAAGGAGATCCCGACCGAGCTCCACTTCGACCGGGGCTCCAAGAGTTTCGAAGGGACGCCCCGACCTTCTGCTGTCGTCCTCGGCTTCGGGGCGTTGCGCTACGCGGAGCCGCGGCGCTCGAGACGCGCTGAGGATCCTGCGACGCGGTTCGCCAAGTTGGCGCCGCTCCTGCAGCCGGTGGCCCGCATACCGCATCCCGCAGCGTGGCTGCTGGACCTCGACGAGCATCGCTTCGGCGCGGCCGCGCTGGCGCTTCGCGAACTTCTGCCGATCGGCGACGAGAGCGACATCGTGAAGCGAGGATCGCGCATTCTCTTCACGGTCGGCGGCCACCAGGCGCCGTTGAACGACTTGTCTGCGGGATATCAGACCGTGGTTGGGATGGCCTGCGCGATCATGAGGATGCTCTTCGAGCGCTGGGAAAACCTGCTCAGCGCGTCAGCGATCGTCCTCATAGACGAGCTCGACGCACACCTCCATCCGCGCTGGAAGATGAGGATGGTCTCTTCACTGCGAAAGGCGTTCCCACAGGTCCAGTTCGTCGCCAGCACACACGACCCGCTCGTCCTCCGCGGCATCAGGAATAGGGAGGTCGCCGTCCTACGGCGTGTCCCGGGCCAAGGCACGATGATCGACCAGGATTTGCCGCCGATCGAGGGAATGAACGTCGAGGACCTGCTGACCTCGCGTCACTTCGGGCTGGAGAGCCTGCTCGATCCTGAGGTCGAGGCGCGACTCACGGAACTCTACTACTTGCGCTCGCTGCCTCGAACCAACGATACATCGGAGCGCATCGCGGAGTTGCGCGACACCATCGGCGACCGCGAGGCGCTCGGGAGCAATCGGCGCGAGCAGATCGCACTTCTTGCGACCGACGAGTTCCTTCGGTCGGCGCCCGCGCGCGAAGGTATGCAAGTCCGCCGGGCTGTCTCCGAGGCGACAATCTCGCGCCTCCAGCAGCTGCTGGACGCAAACAGGACAGAAGTGCCTTGAAGGTCCTGACGCGCCCCGAATGCCCGCCCGAGCTGGCCGATTCCGCCGCCCCCGAGCATGAGCGCGCACGCGCCATCCGCCACTTCGAGGACGACGGCCGTAGGGACGGTTTCAAGTTCAAGCTCTACGCCGTTAAGGCGGTCCGCACTGCGTTAGGCGAGATGACCGGCGGCAGATGCGCCTACTGCGAAGCCTACTACGCACCAAGCCAGAGTTTTTGATTTGACGGGCGCGCTACATGCGGAAAGATTTCCCCTGCGCAAGTCAGCCGCAAGTTTGCGCGCCCGGGTTACTGGGTCCGCGCCACCAAACATACGCCTTTTCCTAAGGGTCTGCAGCTGGCGCTCGACTTCACCGTCGACCAGCGCCGGATTGGGGCGCTGCCAGGACAAGTCTTCAAGGGATCGCTCAATATTCCCTAGCTTTTCGTTCTTCTCCCGGTCACTCGAAACCAGTTCCTGAAGTGTCCTGGTATTGGTGTCGGCCGCTTCCAGTTAGCAGCGATCTCCCGCGCGGTGACGCAGGTGATCTTCGCAAGAAGTCGCGGACGTGGATGTACACCTCATTGCCGCGACTTTCTGGGCTACAAATCGTCCGATGGCTTTGGTCAACAACAATGGGTAGTTCGGGCAAACCGGCATCCGAACTATTTGGCTGAACGATCGTCCCTATGACATCAGGTAGCCTTATCCCCATGAGCGTCTCAGGACGACCTTCGGCAAGCTGCAAGTTCTCAATACCGTTGTTGGCACTGAAGGTGCGATACCACAGGTTCAGGTCGCGGAGCTGCGGATTGTTCGTGATGAGATCCCGAGTGGACGCCGATGAACGGACGATTGACCCGATTTTGGTGAGAACGCTCGCCAGAAGCGCGCCGCGATGTGGAGTACCGAGAAAGGCGATCTTCTTGACTCTGGAAAGAAAGCTATGCGCCCGAGGGTCGGTATCGGCATCGCGCTCGGCCGTTCGGAGGATCTGCTCAACGACAAGCCCGCCGAGACTATGAGTTACGAATGCAATATTTCCCGTGGCTAGCCGCGGCTCCGACAACAGCAATGCGAGAATGTTTCCCGCACGGTCTGCGAGAGGCATGCTGTGACCGGCCCAGTTGGTTTTGGCGGCGGGGTAACCCACAAGCCATAAGCCGATCTCTAGGATGTCGTTTTCGAGCCATTTGGGCCAAACTGGCTCCGTTAGATCCGAGCTTTTCCAGGTTGTGTCTGGATGCCCGGAAAGGCCGTGAACAAACAAAACGTGCAAGGTCACGCGTTCGTAATTATCGGAAATGGGGCGCAGTTCAGCCAGGGCGAATCCTCGAATAGTTTGCTGAGATTCAACACCCTGTAAGCGAGTTTACAAGTACCGGGGTCTCATTTTCCAGGTTATTGCTTTGTATTTGGGAGTGAAACTGTCTGTTGCGGCTACCTCTCCTAGTCTCCCCCGTTGATCATTCTGCAGGCAGAATATCGTCAAGTTATATTTTTCATCTCCAAGGGGCCGGAAGGCAGCCTCTCATTCCTCTTTTCCTGTGCTGCGGCGTAGAGGAGAGGGGCCTGGCTGCGCATTCCAATGAAGCCGGCCACCTATTCCGACGCGAAGCCGGCCACCCATTCCGAATTCATTCCGGCCACGATTCCGGCGTGAAGCCGGTCATCTCAAGCTGAACTCTGGGTCTTCGCAATGAATGGATCCTGATTATCGCGCCGTCAAGCCTGGGTTGTTTCCGCGGCGGTGACGGAACGTTGCTTTCGCATGCTCTCGCCGGAGAGTTCGATGCGGTATGCATTGTGCACGAGCCGGTCCAGGACGGCATCTGCGATGGTCGGATTGCCGATCATGTCGTACCAGTGTTCGACCGGCACCTGGCTGGTGACGATGGTGGATCGCTTCTCGTATCTGTCCTCGACGATCTCCAGGAGGTCGCGCCGTTGCTCGTCATTGAGCTTCTCTGGTCCCCAGTCATCAAGAATGAGTAGGTCGGTTCTCGCCAAAGCCTTCAGCACCTTCGGATATCGACCGTCCCCACGCGCCAAGGCCAGCGTGGCGAACAGTCTGGGTAGGCGATGATAGGCGACGGAGAAGTCCTCGCGGCATGCTTTGTGTCCGAGAGCGCAAGACAGCCAGCTCTTGCCGACGCCGGCAGGTCCGATCATCAGTATGCTGTGGCGCTGGCGGATCCAGTCGCATCCGGCGAGCTTCAGGAAGAGATTGCGATCGAGCCCACGGGTGGTGCGGAAGTCAATGTTCTCGAGTTGGGCGTCGTGGCGGAGGTTTGCGGTCCGGGCCCGGGCCTCGAAGCGCTTCTGACGGCGTGCGGTGGTCTCTCGCTCAAGAAGAAGAGCGAGCCATTCACCGTGCTCGAGGTGCCTGGCTTCCGGTTGCGTGTCGAGTTCTTGATAGGCGCTTGCCATGCCGAAAAGGCCAAGATCACGTAGCATGTCGATGGTGGGATTGCTCAGCATGATGGATTGTTTCCTCAATGAAAGTAGCCGGGACCGCGCAAGTTGGCGTGTTCCACGACGGCGGCAGGTTCGGTGGAAGGTCTTTTGCCTTTGTAGGTGGCGATGAGCGAGGCGATGGTCTTGCTGTTCAAGCCGCCGATATCGACAGCCCGTGCTGAAACGGCCTCGGCGCGGTCATGACCGATATCCCGGTAGAGCCGCAGTATCCCCAGGCATGTTCTAAAGCCTTGTTCCGGATGCGGTCGGCTGGTGAGAATGGCGATGATAAGCCCCTCGGTCTGGGGCCCGATGGACGCGCCCCATCGGCGGAAGCGTTCCGGCGTCCATTCGGCATAGCGGCGGTGCGAACTCGGCATATGCGCCGGGTCTGTTCCGTAACGCGGGCCACCATAGCGGCGCTGATGCACCGCAACGCGTTTGCCGCGATGGAAGATCTCGATCATTCGTGCGGTGGCCCGGATATCGACTTGGCTCCGGATGAGGCTGTGAGGGACGGAATAGAAAAAGCTCTGGAATTCGACGTGATAATCCGTCGACACCCGCGCCAAGCGCCATTCTGCGAACTCGTAGTGCTCGGTGGGCAGACCAGCGAGTGCTGCCTGTTCGATGGTCTCAAAGAGGTTCCGACGACTGACGCCCAACCGGCGCATGACGTGATTGTTGATGCGCTCTAGCATCTGAGCGATCGCGGCATTGGCTTCCGTGAGCGAGAAGAATGTCTGTTTGCGAAGACGGCCGAGAATGCAGCTCTGGGCGAACTTTACGCCATTCTCCACCTTGGCCTTGTCCTTCGGGCGTCGCGGACGTGCTGGCAGGACGCCAACGCCATAATGAGGCGCCATGACCCCGTAGCTGCGGTTGATCTCAGGATAGTAGAAGCTGGCGCGGTTGACGCCGGACTTCAGATTATCGGGCACGATCAGCCGGGGCACACCGTCGAAGAAGGTGAACATGCGGACGTGGGAGCCAATCCAGTCCGGCAGGGTCTGGGTCCATGTGGCTTCCGCGTAGGTGTAGCTCGACGCGCCGAGGGGAGTGTCAGGAATTTCGTGTACGGGCGTGCGGTTGAACATTCGCGTCTACGCCCTTGCGGCCTGAAAGCGGTCCGCAAACAGAATTGAGTGTCAATGCCGCGTGAATTTTCCCCAGAAGGAAGTGCGGAAGTAAATTCCCCACTTATGCCGATGTGGATGCGAGGGAGAACTGAGGATTTTTCGGCGGCCGCCCGCGCGGCTTTTGTGGTGGGGCGAAAGCTGGGGGAGCGATGAGGGCTTTGGAGCGAACATGCTCCGGCATAAG
>NZ_SLYH01000025.1:0-18020 GCF_004343445.1 Rhizobium sp. PP-CC-3G-465 | reverse complement strand
TCTCCCGATTTGACCCGCATCAGCTCCAGGAACCATTGCGGCCGGCCGACACCGGGAACCGGCAGCGCCACCGACGGCAGCACGCTGACCCGCCAGCGCGTGGTGGATGCCGTCGGCTGGCCGAAGTCATTGGCCTCCGTCTGCCGTCGCCATCGGCGCACCACTAAGCCGAGCGTGCCGGACTTCTCGGCGGCAAGCTGGAGCCGACGCGAGGCGGTCATTGGTAGGCGCACGAGTTCACCGACCACAGCACCGAGACCGCCATGCGATAGGCCCTCTTCCATCGAAGCCAGCACGTCCTCCTCACGATCGACTTCCACGAAGACCACACGGTTGGCATCGAGCCCGACCTGGGCAAGCGCGGGGAAGAACAGGTCCGGCCGCGTGAGGCACCAGACGACCTTGCCCTTGGTGCGCGCGGCAATCCCCGCAGCAAACAGGGCTGCTGCCGCACCATCGACCGTGCCGGATCCGCCGCCGGCGATCTCGTGCAGGGCACCACGGGCAAGACCGCCGCCCGGCAGAACGGCATCGATGGCGAGCACGCCGAACGACAGCCAGCCCGCTTGTCGCGGAACGCTGCGCTCCAGCGTCGCGATCCGGTCGCGAAGCTCGGTGAGAACCTGTGCGCGGGCAGCCGTCATCGATCACGCACTCCTCTCAAGGTTTTGCGGGTTACAAGCGCGGCATCATGCCGCTAACGAAGTTGATGTTCATGACTTGTTCTTTTCACGATAGGAGTCAAGTCCGCCTTCAATAGGAAAATAATCGGAAAACTGCAGAGGCTGGCGATTCCGCTTTTGATTCAGAATGGTAAGTCGCGGACCACCTTTCGGATCATCAACAGGAAATGCACCGGCCTGGGGAGGACGCGTCATCGCCCATTCCCCGACTGGTCGTTACTCGTAAAATCTCGTCCGCATGGTAGGATCGCCCGACCCTATCTCTCGATCAGCCATCCCAGCGGGAAGCGACAGATGTGTAACCTCTACAACATCACAACGAACCAGGAAGCGATCCGTGCCTTTGCCAATGCTGCCCGTGACATGATCGGCAACATGGAGCCGTCGCTCGACGTCTACCCCGACCGGATGGCGCCGATCGTGCGCAACGCACCCGACAGCGTGCGCGAGCTCGCGGCCGTGCGATGGGGCATGCCGAGTTCAAGCCAGGCGATCTATGAGGCCGCGACAAAGCGGGCCGACAAGCTGCGCGCCAAGGGGAAGGACGTGGACTTCGATGCGCTCCTCAAACACGAGCCGGATGGCGGCACCACCAATGTGCGCAATACCGCAAGCCGCCACTGGACGCGCTGGCTGGGGGTCGAAAACCGCTTTGCCGAGCCGAACCCTGCCGCCAAGGTCGAAGGTGAGCGCACGCCAAATGCTTGGTTTGCGGGCAACGCGAGTGAGCCGCTGATGTTCTTCGCCGGGATCTGGGTTAAGGACTGGACGAGCGTGCGCAAGGTCAAGGAGGGCCTGATCACCAAGGACTACTATGCCTTCCTTACCTGCCCGCCGAATGTGGTCGTCGGGCCGATCCATCCCAAGGCGATGCCGGTGATCCTCACGACACGCGACGAGGTCGAGGCGTGGCTGACGCTGCCTTGGGCAGAGGCGAAGGCGCTTCAGCGTTCGCTACCGGATGATCCGCTTGTTCTCCTCGATGCCGCCGCCGGATAGACACCAGCGTGAACTGGCACCATCGAAGGTGTAGACTCGTTGCGTTGGCTTGGCCGGATCCGATGCCTATCTCATCGCCATGTCGAGACCTGAAATGGATGAGGTCGAACGTCTGCGGACCGACGCCGACGTCAGCGGAGGCGCTTGATTGATCGGGGGGCGCGCGAAGCATTCTCCCCAAAATACGGGCACGACGATGGAGATCGTCCTCGTAACCCCGGCCAGCGCGAAGGCCGAGTCGACACCGCGGTGGCATTGTCTCGGCAACGATAGCAGGTATCGGACTGATCGGCAGCGAGAAACAGGAGCGACCGCCCATGTCGAAGGATCAGCCAAGAAAGGGGCATACCAGCTGCAGCGCTTTGCGCGAAAGCCGTTCGCCTCCCGTGAGACCGGATAAAGGGTTGCCGCAGGAGGTTTAGCATAGCGCCGACACCGTCGGAAACCGGGACCGACAGCCCCCGGCGAGCGGGTCCGCTTCTTATTCCTTCGACGGATTTGGCATCGGGACAACAAAGCGACCGCCTGTTGTCAGGAGGCCGGAATGGATGAGTATCACTGCTGTCAGAACTGCGACACTCGAGGGTGATTAGCGCTGCTTTCCCACGCCGGCAAAGAAGAAAAGTGTGCCCGAAATTATGAAGGCTGCAAACAGGAGAAACATTGCTGATCCTCCCAGCAGTTCCAAGGCCGCGCCACCGAAGGTCGGCCCGATAAAGCCACCGACGGCCGAGAGGGAATGCGCCCCGAAGGAGCGTCCGCGGTTCTTGGCGCATGATATGCTGTCGACGAGCATGTACTCGGCGGGCACCACGAGAATTTCACCAAGGGTGAAGACCACCATAGAGGCGGCAAAACCCGCCAATCTATCCGATACGGAAAAACAGAGCTGACTGACGACGAGCAAGCCAGATCCCAGGAGCAGTGCCCGTATTGATCCCACCCGCTCGATCGTCTGTCGGGCAAAAGCGCTCGCCGTGAGCACGACGAGACCATTGATGGACAACAGGTATGCGTAGATGGTCGCACCATCCTTCATGTTTTTAACGAGATAGGGAGCAAGCGTTGCCGACCACTGGCCATACACGGCAACGAACAACGTGCTGCCCAAGGTAAAAAAGACCAAGGTGCTGTTGCCGAACGCCTCCCGGATACTCGCAATGACACCTGGTGTTGATACTTTCGGCTCGTCCGGATCGACCGCGGCTGGCCGATATGAGCGATACAGGAGGAGCGCCATCGCCCCGTAAACGCATGCTCCGACGATAAAGAGGGGTGTTGATGCCAAGCCTGCACCGACGCCGATGAGAGGACCGACAACCCAACCGGCATTCGATGCCGTGTACCGCCAGGAGAAGTATTTCAGCCGTGTCCGCTCGGTGCAGAGATCGCTCATCAACGCCCGCGACAGCGGGCCGTAGAGGGACATCGCCGTCGCCGCGACACATTGCGCGACGCTGAACAGGAGGACGCTTTCCGCCAGTCCCAAAACCAGTGTTGAGATGGAAAGTGTGCCCAGCACGAGCGACAACATCACCTTCCGACCGGTTCGATCCGAGAGCGCTCCAGCAAAAGGTCCGGCGATGGCGCCCGTAAGCGAACCGAAACCGAGCAAGAACCCGATCATCGTCGGCGTCAGCCCAAAGGTCTGCTGGAGTTTCACGGCGAGGAAGGAAAGCGTCATGGCGCGCGTAAGGGTGACGAAACCAGTTCCGACCGTTAGGAGAAGCACCCCCGGGGGAATACGGTCTTTGCTGACCTCGGGCTCTGCCATTTCTCTCACCTTGTGTCGGCAAACCACCATCGAGATTGTCGGATATGACAGGTATGCGAAGCTGTCAGTGCACGCCAAATCAGACTATGGTTACGAAACGTAAGACCTCGTCTCGATCGGAGTAAGATTGCGCCTTCACCTAACGCTTGAGGACATCAGAGACACGAAGCATCGTGGTGAAATCGACAGCTTACTGCGCATAACCTGCGCGCGTTACGACCTCTCCCACGCGACGTTTCTCGCATTGAGATTCAAATCACCGTCGAAGCACGACCCCTTCTACTTCACAACCTATCCCGAAGCTTGGGTGGACACCTATGTCGCTCGTAATTTCTTCGAACTCGATCCACTGATCGGGGTCAGCCTTGCCGGCCTTCTGCCGGTCGATTGGGAATCCGTCGATCGGACCGACCGCAATGTGTCTCTTTTTTTCGAAAAGGCCCTGTCGCACGGTGTCGGTCCGAATGGCCTCACCTTTCCTATTCGCGGCCCCTACGGAGAACGGGCATTTTTCTCCGTTTCTTCCCATCTCACGCAGCCGGACTGGGCAGACCTCAGGGCCCTGATCATCAACGACCTCCATGTTCTCTCCTACTACCTTCACGAGACGATCCTTGGCGTTACAGGCCTGCGCCCGGTGGTCCGGAGCAAGGCTTTGTCACGGCGGGAAAAGCAGTGTCTTGAGCTGCTCGCAGCCGGAAAGATCCACAAACAGATCGCGGCCACCTTGGACATTTCGGAAAGTTCCGTCCGCTTGTATTTGAGGACGGCGCGGCACAAGCTTGGCGCGCTCACCAGCCATCACGCGGTTGCCCGCGCCACGATCCTTGATCTGATCAACATCTAGCGGACCTCCCTCCCCATCACGAGCCCGGCTGCCTCTATCCAAAGGTCTTTAAGGCAGATGTGCAACCTGGAGGATCCGTCAGATTGCGGCTGTCCAGCTTCAAGGTGAAACTCCGTCCATGAGGTTCGAACAGCGGCGGAAAACAATGGCATGAAGCCGAGTCTGCAGCCGGCCGAGCTTTCCAACCCTTCTAAAGGAGGCGATGATGGCGAACGCAAGCACGATCGATGGTTGGCGACAGGCTCCACGACTGACATCCTTTTCGGCGTTTTTCGACCGAATCGCCGGCGGGCTCGATGGCATGCCAGATGTCGCAGTGCCGCGGCCGGATCTGAGCATGCTGGATTTCGATGTGGAGTGTGCTGTTTTCTTCGACACCCAAAAAGCTTTATGGGGTGCTTTCGACAGCCACTACTTCGCTAGCATTCCCTTCAGACTGGAAGAGGAATGCAGACTGGGCGCTGCGACGCTCTCTTTCGCGCTGAACCGTTGGATGTCGAAATCGTCCCCCGCAACGCTTTATACGTTGGGCGCGGGAACGGGGTGCCTCGCCCGAACGCTTGGCGTCCTCGGCGGCGGACGCATCAAGACGCTCTGTTGCAGCCCGACGACCGCCAATCAGACGGCATTCCACGGGCGGCGTGGCAGCGAGCATGCCCACTTCTTCCTGGGACCGTTTTTCGAACTTGACGACGCGCGCTATGCCAGCGACGATGCCCTCGAGCCCTTTCGCGAAGGCTTCGACATTCTTCTGGAGGACACGACATTCCAGATGTACGGCTCTGACAGGGTACAGCAACTCGACTTCATCATGCCGAAGATCCGCGACGGTGGCCTGCTGATCCAGGTCCAGAAGCTGTCTCACCCGGACCGTGATCTCTATGACGCCCGCGAGCGACAGAAAGACGACGTCTTCAAGCCGCGCTATTTCTCGCGTGCGAATATCTCGGAAAAGAAGAGCGAGATCCTCGACACGATGGTCGATTTTCAGGTGGATCTGGAGACAACCACGAACGCGCTGAGGTCCTTCTTCCGCTATTCGGTCGCCACCTGGAACAGCGGGAATTTCTATACCATCGTCTCGTCGAATTCCCGCTCATCCATCCTCGCGTTCATCTCTCTCCTGAAAAGACCTGCGCTTCCGCCGGCCTATTGCTATGCCGAGCTTCCTCTCGTGCTCGTCGACACGAGCTCCGATCCGATTGGAGCCGCGCTCCGCTGGCGTGGAGACATCGGCCATGCATCTTACAGGACGGCAGCGTAGATGACGTCGACAGCGGCAGAGGGCGCCCGCGCCGCCGCCAGCGCAGATGATGTCCGGCGTTGTCTGACAAACCTCATGCCGTCCACCACGCGCTTCTGGTCACGCCCGATCAAAGACTATGCCGCCTTCGCCTACAAAACTGCGCCCTTCGCTGCGAACATTTCGATCCGCGCGCATGCGATGACCCTCCTTCAAAAGCGCGTGGAGGCTGCAGCGCTTCGGTCCGGATATGGTATCTGTCAGGCCAAGGCCGCTGCAGCGGAATTGAAGGAAAAGCCTGTGCTGCAAACGGGCCCGCACTGCCTGCTGCTGTTCGAACCCGATGCCTTCTACACCCATTTGTTCAGCCTAATGGGTCTTCAGGCGCGCGAGCGAGACTGGCACATCACCTATTGCGTCTCGACGACGAGTTTCAGTGAGAGCGCCAAAAAGGGTGCCGGATGGCTGCGCCTCGACGGCACACCCCTCAATCTCTTCGGGCTTCCCCGGAGCCGGATCGACAGATCCAGTATCGGATGCCTCAACGGGCCATACCGCTTCGCTCTTACAGACCCTGCAGGCAACATCGCTCCCAACGCTTCCGCAGTTCGATTGTTGGGTCAACTCCCCTCCGGCTCCTATTCATCGGCGGCCGAAGCCATCAAGGTCGCCAATCAGCACCTCTGGAACGGCCGGTTTTCAGGTCAGACCAAACTGCTCCAACTCGATGACTTCGACATCGCCGACCTTCTGGCTGATCATTTCGAAGATGAACAGTCATGGCTGGCGACCGGATTTGCCGGGAAAACAGATGTCGCCAAGGCCATTCTGGGCGAAATCGACCGCTTGAACAGCGGTCCGTGGGCAGGGTGGGTCCGCCGGACGACCGATCTGTTCTGGCGATTGGAACGCGACAGGATCATCCCCCTGCGTCTTGAGGGGGGCGTCCTCAGGAGTAGCCGCGAACAGGAGTTCCAGCTGACGTTCGCGCCGTCTGATCTCGCGAGCGCGCTGCGAAGGCGCGATATTCTTCCCAGCCTTCTGACTGCCTTCCTGGTGATGTCGATCCTGCCGGGCGTGCGGGTGCTGGGTGGATGCCGCCAGACCGTCTACCTCCCTTTGCTGCGTCACATCGCCGCCGTCGGCGTCCGGCTGTCAGGTGCGAACGATCTTCTCAAGGACATGAGGGGAGACACCCTACCTGGCATGTGGGGGCATCGTGTGATCGCACCCGAAGGGAGCGACCCTTACCGAGAGCTTGAGGCTGCTGACAGCGTCTCGGCGCTCTTGGCACGCTATGCCGAAAAAACGCTTGTCGAGACCAGCGGCGAGTTGTCAGCTTTCACCCGGGACCCCATCTGGGCCGAGATATCGAGGCGCCTTACCTCCGGCGAACGCATCCGCGATCAAGAAGAATGGCGCTGGGCGTAATGCCGACAGGCGACGCAACACGAGTGCGTCACGGCTCGGAAAAAATTGAGCAAGCCGCCGCGCATCCTACGTCGGATCTTTAAAGCGGACGCCGACCCCACCGCCGTTTTCCGCAATGAACTCAATACCGGCGCCCTCCAAGGCTAATCGAATGGCCTTCAAATTCGCTATGGTAACAGTGGCGCGTCCGCCCTCCACTTCGGCACGACTTACAGTCGCAACTCCTACTTCTGCGGCTTGAGCGAGCTCCTTCGCGCTCCAACGCACGAGAGCTCGAGCGGCTCTAATTTGCGAACCGGTGATTTCTTTACCATCATGTGATTTCAAATTGATCATCTCAAAAATGTTTGATATGTGGTGGCTTGCTCGAATTACTGTTTGGGCGGCTATCCCCGATGTTGGAGCATTGGGGACAGCCTAACCGCAATCAAGCTGTTGGGAGCTCGGATCATGGCTGATTCTGAGAATAGCAGAACTTTGTCTGCATTCACCCTAAGAAACCCTCCCTCAGTTTTCCGCGACACGTCGGCCTGACAACCTGTGCGGCCGCCATACCGACCATTGCGACGACCTCGTGCTCGAGTTCGTCATAAATCCGCATGGAAAAACAAGAAAACGAAGGGAACGAAAATCATGTCAGTCCTCGATCGACCCCGCAGACGGCTCGTCGCGAGCTGCATCGCAGTCGCACTGTCGGCCGGATTATTTTGCACAGCCGCGGCGGCGGCCGAGCTGCGGATCGGCACCCAGCTCAAACTCATGACGCTCGATCCTCACTATGCGGATCTGAACGAGAACAACTCGTTGCTTGCTCACATTTATGAGCGTCTCGTCAATCAGGACGCGTCATTGAACCCCCAGCCCGGCCTGGCCGTTTCCTGGACGCGCATCTCCAAGAACAGCTGGGCGTTCAAGCTGCGGGAAGGCGTTCGGTTCCATGACGGCGCGGCGTTTACCGCTCAGGACGTCATCTATTCGATCAATCGCATCCAGACGTTTCTGAAGCCGCCAAGCGGCGGCTTTCAGAACTATACCCAGAATATCAAATCGGTCACGGCACCGGATCCCCTCACCGTCGTCATCGAAACGACCGATGACGCCCCAACTCTGCCGCTGTCTCTGACGTCCATTTTCATCATGCACGAACAGAAGGACGGCTTTGCAACAACCGAGAATCTGAACTCCGGATCGCAGCCGGTCGGCACAGGACCCTACAAATTTCAGAGCTGGCAGTCGGGCGAAGGGCTCAAGCTGACGCGAAACGAGCAGTACTGGAGTGGAACACCTGCCTGGTCGGATGTCTCCTTCCGCGTGATCGAAAGCCCCGCCGCGCGCGTGGCCGCATTGAGCACGGGTGACCTCGATATTGCAGACTATATCCCGGCGCGTGATGTCGCCGGTCTCAAAGGCCGTGGCCTGACGATCGACAGCACCAGCGCCGCCAGATCCAACTTCCTGCAATTCGACGTCGGACGCGAGCAGCTGCCGGGGGTCACCGACAACGCCGGGAACCCGATCAAGAATCCATTCAAGGACAAGCGGGTCCGCGAGGCCCTGCGGATGGCCACCGACCGGCCCTTTATCACGGACAAGATCTTGCTCGGATTTGGAACGGCGGCTTCGCAGCTCTTTCCGGCGGGCTTGTCGGGCACATCCAAAAAGCTCGCTGTCGAGCGGCCGAATTACGAAGCCGCGAAAGCACTCCTCTCGGAAGCAGGTTTTCCGGATGGCTTTCACGTCGTGCTCGCCGGCCCGGCCGGGCGGTATCCCGGCGACAGCGAGTCCCTGCAAGCGGTCGCCCAGAATTGGGCCAGGATCGGCGTTGCCACTCAACCCGTCGTCGCTCCCTTTTCCGTTTTCGCCACGCAGCGATCCAACGGCGCCTATCCGGTCTGGTACGGAGGCTGCTCGGGTGAAGCTGTCACGTTCTGCCTGAAGGCCGTGCTCGCCTCTCCAGATCCAGACCTTGGGACGGGCTCGATCAACTACGGACAATATCAAAATCCGGCGTTCGATGAGATGCTTGCGAAAGCCACCGCCCTGGAGGATGGGCCTGCTCGCGAGGCGGCTCTTGCCGAAGCCACCGAGTTCGTCATGGCCGACGATCCCATCATCCCTCTCTACCATTTCCATCTGATCGTCGGCCACGGGCAAAGGGTGTCGTCCTACGCTGTTCATCCGCGCGGATGGACCACTGCCATGCAGGCCCTGCCTTCTGCAGAGTAAGGGATCGGCTGATGTTGAGCATTGTCACCCGAAGGGTTTCCCAAGCCCTTCTGCTTCTCCTCGTCATGTCGTTGATCGGGTTTGTCGGAATCCACAGCGTCGGCAACCCCGTCTTCAATGTCGTCAACATCGAAACAGCGACCGTCGAGGACATCCGAAACGCGACGATCGCCCTTGGGCTGGATCAGCCCCTGTGGCGACAGTACTTCCTTTTCATGGGAAACGTCGTCACCGGCGATTTCGGCACCTCCTACGTCTACCATCTGCCGGCCTTCAAACTGCTGATAAGCAAGCTGCCGGCAACGCTGGAACTTGCGGTCATCGCTATGGCGCTAGCAGCTCCCGGGGGCGTCCTGCTCGGCCTGTGGGCTGGACGACATCAGGGCGGGGCAGCCGATCGCGCCATCCTGCGCGGCAGTGTTCTCGCTTTGAGCATTCCGTCCTTCTGGTTGAGCATGATGCTCATCCTGGCCGGCGCGCTGCTGACGGGATGGTTTCCATCTGGCGGTCGCGGGGCTACGCTTTCGTTCGCCGGTCAGGACTGGAGTGTCGTGACCTTAGACGGCCTACGGCACGTGTTCCTACCAGCGCTCGCGCTTGCTCTTCCCAACGTCGCGCTCATCGCAAGACTTGCGCGCGCCGGAACCATCGAGGTCGAACGGCAGGACTTCATCAGGTTCTGTCGAGCCAAGGGCCTCTCGAGCAGACGTGTTCTGTTCCGCCACACATTGCCGAACATCAGCATTCCCCTGGTGACGATTATCGGGATGCAGTTTGGTGGCATGCTGGCCTTTGCGGTCGTTGTGGAAACGATCTTCGCATGGCCGGGCATCGGAAAGCTGCTCATCGACTCCATCCAGCTTCTTGATCGTCCGGTCGTGATGGCCACACTGACCTTCATCTCCGTCGCCTTCATCGCGTTAAACGCTCTTGTGGATCTTCTCTATGCCGTGCTCGACCCGCGCGTGCGCCTCTCCACGTAAGGATCTTTCATGTCGACAGATTTCATCGAGACGCTCCGCAGGCGCATGCCAACGGGCAGCATCCCTATTTCCAAGGCGCTGCTCGGCACCTACATCCTCATCGCCTTAGCGGCACCGATCATCGCGCCGCAAAATCCCTATGATCTCCTCCAGATCCGCGGGTGGGAGGCATCCGCGGCTCCAGGGACGATGGGGGGCGATGGCTATATCTATTGGCTGGGAACCGACGGACTTGGGCGAGACATCGTCAGCACGATTCTCTACGGCCTGCGCATCAGCCTGCTGGTGTCCATCGTCAGTACAGCCATTGCAGCCGTGGTCGGCGTCACGGCGGGCGTCGTTGCAGCCTATTTCGGCGGCTGGGTCGATGCCCTCGTCATGCGCATCGTGGACCTCCAGCTCAGCCTTCCGACGATCCTTGTCGCACTGATTGCCATCGTCACCCTTGGGCCAGGGATCGATCGCATCATACTGGCGATCATCATCGTTCAATGGGCGACATATGCCAGGGTCACCCGAGCCGTCGCGTTGAGCGAGATCGGAAAATCCTATCTCGACGCGGTCCGGATTCTCCGTCTCCCAGAGCGGCGCATTCTCCTTCGGCACGTCATGCCCAACAGCATCGCTCCGGCACTTACTCTCATTCCCATCGAGCTCGGGCATGCGATCGCGCTTGAGGCAACCCTGTCGTTTCTCGGACTGGGCGTTCCCATCGACAAGCCGTCCCTCGGCTCCACAGTGGCTGCTGGATTCCAATATCTCATGACCGGCCAATACTGGATCAGCCTGTTCCCGGGTCTCGCTCTGCTGGGCCTGATCGCCGCCATCAATTTCGTCGGAGAAGACACGCGTTCCAAACTGGATCCAAGGAGCAGATCCCTATGATCAAGGATATTATGCAGAAACCGCTACTGGAGCTCGAGAAGCTGACGATCAGCTACCGGTCAAGGTCTCAGACGAGGCCTGTCCTGCGCAACGTCGATCTGAGCCTTCGCCGCGGTGAGATCCTCGGGCTTATCGGCGAGTCCGGCGCAGGCAAATCGACAGTCGGAAACGCGATCATAGGGCTGCTCGCGCCGGAGTTCGTTCAAACGTCCGGATCGATCCTGTTTGAGGGTCGTGCTCTGGAGGCGATGGACGAGCAGGAGCGAGACGCGCTTCGAAGCCGCAGGATCGCTGCCATCTTTCAGGACCACACGATGTCGCTCGATCCCCTGATGAGCATCGGTGCTCAGCTGACGGAAGCGATCCGGGCCGCCTGCCCCGATCTTTCGGGCAAGCAGACGCGCGGTCGAGCGATCGAACTGTTGACCCGGGTCGGGATCGAAAGCCCGAGCGAACGGTATCACAGTTACCCCCACCAGTTATCCGGTGGCCAACGGCAGCGTGTCGTCATCGCGATCGCCCTTTCAGGAACACCCGACATTATCGTTGCGGATGAGCCGACTTCCGCGCTGGACGCGACAATCCAGAAGCAGATCCTGCAGCTCTTGCGTGAACTCGTCGCGGAAACCGGCGTCTCGATCATCCTGGTGACCCACGACATGGGTGTGATTTCGGAGATTGCCGACGCAGTGGTCGTCATGCGAGACGGAAACGTCGTGGAGCAGGGCTCGACAGCGACGCTCCTCGATCATCCGGTGGAACCCTATACGCGTGACCTCCTCGCTGCCGTCCCTAGGCTTAGAATGTCGAGGGCGCGCGCTGATCCGGCGTTCGCGGTTGCGAGCAATGCTTCAGCGGATGATGAGGAACCTGCGAAACGCGCGGCGATCCTTGTTGTGTCAGGCGTAACCAAAGCCTTCGGCGGGACGAGCTTCGGCTGGAGCCGCAAACCGCGCAAGCCTGCTTTGCAGGATATCTCGCTTGAACTCGAGCCCGGCGTCATCACCGGCATCGTTGGCGAAAGCGGGAGTGGCAAGAGCACGATCGGGCGGATCATTGCGGGTCTTGAGACAGCATGCGAGGGCGAGATTATTATCGACGGAACACGCGTTGACGTCACACGCAGGAGACAGCCTGGCGGTATGCTGGGGCGAGTTCAGATGATCTTTCAGGACCCTGCAATGTCCCTCAACCCCCGCCTGCCGATCGGCGACACCTTGGCGGAGAGCGTCAGGTTTGGCAGTGCACCGTCGACGGACGAAAGATTAGCCATCAGCGTCATCATGGATCGCCTGGGATTGCCGATGCCGTTTTTGACCCGATACCCGCACCAACTGTCGGGAGGGCAGAAACAGCGTGTCTGCATCGCACGCGCTCTTCTCTCCAAACCGCGCATCATCGTTGCTGACGAACCGACATCAGCCCTTGATGTCTCCGTGCAGGCCGAGATCGTGGAACTCCTCGGGCAAGCCGTCTCGCAGGATGGCATCTCCATGTTGTTCATATCGCACGATCTTGCGCTCGTGCAGGCCCTCTGCAGTTCGATCTACATCTTCCAGAACGGCAGCGTCGTCGATGGCGGTTCGCCGGAGTTCATATTCAGCCGTTCGACGAATGCCTACACGCGCTGCCTGATCGATGCCCGTCCGGAGCGTTTCACCATCTGACGGCGGTGTATCTCAACAGCGCCTTCTACCCCCTCATTTTCCTCCGTCAGCTGAGCACCTTTCGGAGCGCAGGAGCATCCCCATGACAAAGACATTCACGATCGCCGTGACCGGCCAGTCACTGATCAAGCACGACATTCGCAACACCGACGACCTGGCATTCCAGAGTGTAGGGGATTTGCTTGAAAAGGCCGATTTCGCCTTCACGAACTTCGAGAGCACGATCGATGGTCAGCATGGGGGATGGCCGCTGAAGGGGTCCTTCTTCGGCAGCAGTCAGCCCGTCGTCCTCGACAGTTTGAAGGACCTCGGTTTCCACGGTCTCTCGCTATCGAACAATCACGCTTTCGACCTTGGGCCCTCGGGGATCCTGTCGACGCTGGAGGAGGTAGAAAGGCGAGGGTTCCTGCACGCCGGCATCGGGCGCAACCAGACCATGGCCGCTCGGGCAGGCAAGGGGTCATTTAACGGCCGGAAAGTTGCACTTGTGGCCATGGATGCGGGGCCAGGACCAGATTTCATGTACGCCGGGGACGCAGCGAATGATCGGCCGGAGCGTCCGGGCGTGAACCGGTTACACCTGACGAAGGTCGTTAACGTCGATGCAGAGGCATTCGACTACCTTCGCGTGATCCGCGACCGCATCGGCTACACCGACATGGACCTCGGCAATGACAGCCAGCCGGACGACCGACCGCCTCTCGATCCTGAGAACGAAATTTGCATCGCCCGTGCAATCTTCAGACGCGCCGAGCATTTCGGGAGACGTGTCAAGATCGATCAGGCCAGTCTAACCAGACATTTGTCGGAGATCCGCAGCGCAACCGAGGACGGTGGCCTCGTCATCGCCTACCTTCATCATCACCATTGGGCCTCTGACTGGTATCAGGTGTCGAGCTGGGTCGGGGATATCGCGAAAGCCTGCATCGATGCGGGCGCAGCGATGTTCGTCAGCCACGGCGCCCCCGTTCTCCAGCCGGTGGAGATCTATCGAAACCGACCGATCTTCTACAGTCTTGGCAACTTCATTTTTCATGTGAAATCTGAGACGTCGCAGTGGACGGCACCGGAGATCTGGGAGAGCGTGGTCGGGCTATGCGCCTTCGATGAAGCTGGAGAGCTTACCGCTATAGATTTCCATCCTGTCGTCATCGGCGCAAGTTCCAGCGGGCAGCATACCATGTTGGAAGAACGTCTCATGCCGCATCTCGCCCACGGCTCTGACGCCGAAAGGATCTTGATGCGGTTTCAAGCCCAATCTCTGACGTTTGGTTCTCAACTCACGATAATAGATGGTACCGCTCGGATCGTCTTGTGACGTCGACTAACCCTTAGTTGCAGTACTTGTCTCACCACAACGATGGCACGATGATCGGCGACGGAAAGGTGCGGGATGCGAGACGGCTCCGCCTTGTCGGATATGCCGGCGTCAGCACCGTAGATCGGACGCTGTAGACCAAGCTTGACCGATTGGAGAACGCAGGCGCTAGGCATCTATCAGGAGACGGCCAGCGACACCCGCGACTGTCGCAAATAGCCGGTGGCCAGATGATGCGGCGTTCTATCTCAGTGCCATCCCACCGTGATCGAACAGATGGACCTTTCCAAGGTCAGGCCGCAGGTGCACCGGCTGGCCGGGTGCGAAATTCACGCGGTCTTTGACGACCAGCGTCACGGTGGCCGCTCCTAAAATGACCTCAAGATGCAGAATGTCGGTGCGGGGCATGACGAAGAGCTGATCCGAAACTACGATCAGCGCCTCGCCGTCTGCTGACAGACCAAGCATTCTTTGCCGGTCCTTGACCAGATCTTCCGGGTCGCGCACGTATTCGAGCTCCGTCTCGCCCGGCGCAAAGCGGCCAGCCTGAGCCATGCGCGCTGTCCCGACATCCCCGTCGAACGCGAGGCAGAAAGCCTGTCACTCATTTCCGTTCTCTCGCACTGAGAACCAGGCGGAAGCCCGTCGTCACCATCACGTGGCAGGCGGTCCTAAGGCGCGGGTCGCGATCCTTGGACTGGTTTTGCAGACCGTGCGACTGCCAATCCGGCGGCCAGGCTGTCAGCGAGACCTCAGCCAGCACCGACCGCCATCGTGCGACAGTCTTCCACCGTTGACCGACCGGCGCGGGCCGAGCGATGCCGTTAGATTGTCAGCGACGCGCCGAAGGTTGGCGTGCGCGTCGTCCTTAAACCACGCAAGGGCGGTAAAACGGGTGATCGGAAACTGGGGTGGGATGCGATTGAGGGCGCTTGCCGTACAGGGCACGAGTGCGCCTGGTGGGGTCGGCGTCGGTGCGGACGAGCCCTGGCCATTCGTAGATCGGATCGGGAATAACGCCGCAGCGCGCCAAGACCTCCATGCGCGTTTCGTGACGGGGTAAGCGCCAATCGTCCGCAAGGCGGAGGATCGGGTTCATGCCATTGGGAAGTAATGGAACCTCCGCCAGCGCGCGGCCGTCGTGCCAAGACGTCAGTGGCACCAGTGCGACCTGCGTGCGGCGGAAGCGGCGGTCCAGGAACGTAGCCTGCGTTCATGCTCGCCGCTCGGCAACGGGTACAGGTAGAATGCAAGATATGCGCTGCCCATGTCCACGTCCCGAACGACTTGCCCGCAAGTGGACCAATAACCTTTTTTCGGTTACGAGGGAGGGAGCTTCCGGGCCGGACTAGACCGCTCACGACCCTATACCGTTATCCGCCTAATCGTGTTCGGTGAGATCCAGATCAGCGACAACAGCGGAGCGATTGTTGGCACAGTCGCGACCAGAGACGCAGCGTCAGGCCTGCTCCCGTCTCGATGTGGGGTCAGTTTCCAGACCAGAGGCCCGCATCTCAGCAGTTGTCGTCATTAGACGGAACATGACACGGGGGTCGACTTTTCGCGCCGATTGACGCATCTACTTGATCATATGATCGCGGCACGCTGCGCAGCCTGCGTGATCGCGCCAATGCCAGCCCCAGTACACCGATCGCTACCGGCCTACGCAAACTTCGAGGTGTTTCCAGGAGTTAATCTTCCGATGTGCTCGGCATAGAAGAGGTCAGAACCGAACCGGCCAGATGTGCGGTGGCGAGCAGGCGATCAAGGCTCTGCCCCATCCGCGCCCTGGCTGAAAGACCTGCCATCGTGGTGACGACGAAGTCGCTCCAACGCTCCGCCTGATCGGGGTGTCTGGCGGCGATACAGGCGCGGATCATCTGCTCTGCAGCGGTGTGGAAGACGCATGCCGCTTCGCGCGCCGCCATATCATTGCTACGGGTTCCCTCCAGCACCATGCAGCCGAGCGTAGCGGAATTGGATGCGTAGCGCCGCGCAGCCTCCTCCAACAATGATGCAAGGCATTCCGCTACCGGCCTGTCGGACCGTAGGAGATCTTGAAGGGGAATGGCATTGGTTGCAGCGTAACGGTCGAGGACTTTGGCATACAGGCCAACCTTGCTGCCGAAAGCGGCGTAGAAACTCGGCGGGTTGATACCAAGTGCCTCTGTGACATCGGAAACGCTAAGGCCATCATAGCCGCGCGCGTGGAACAGATCCTGGGCGGTAGCAACCGCCTGATCGGCTTCGAAACGACGGGGTCGTCCACGAGAACGAGGTAATTCTGTAGTCATAGTTACATAAACCTTGACTGTGCCTTGCGAGGTGTTATGTAGCGGATCCTACATATTGATTCAAGGAGGGTTTGATGGCCGTGTTTCAGGGAAAGTCCGTTCTAGTGCTGGGCGGTAGTCGGGGGATAGGCGCAGCAATCGTAAGGCGCTTTGTATCGGACGGCGCGGCAGTGACCTTTAGCTATGCCGGATCGCGTGAAGCTGCCGAGCAGCTTGCAAGCGAAACAGGTAGCGTGGCTGTCCTGACGGATAGCGCCGACCGTGACGCGGTGATCGCTCAGGTCCGCCAAAGCGGTCCACTGGACGTGCTGGTGGTCAATGCCGGGATTGCTGTCTTCGGCGACGCGTTGGATCAGGACCCTGACGTCATCGACCGGCTGTTTCGGATTAACATCCACGCGCCTTATCACGCGGCCGTCGAAGCCGCACGGCAGATGCCGGACGGAGGGCGGATTATCATCATCGGCTCCGTGAACGGTGACCGGATGCCCATTCCAGGCATGGCGTCTTATGCACTAAGCAAGTCGGCGCTGCAGGGATTGGCGCGAGGTTTGGCGCGGGATTTCGGGCCACGCGGGATCACCATCAACGTGGTGCAACCGGGACCAATCGATACAGATGCAAACCCGGCGGATGGGCCGTTGAAAGAACTGATGCACAGTTTTATGGCTATCAAGCGTCATGGAACGTCAGAAGAGGTGGCAGGGATGGTCGCTTGGCTCGCAGGGCCGGAAGCCAGCTTTGTCACCGGTGCGATGCATACCATCGATGGTGCATTTGGGGCCTGATTGTTGATTGGCGGGACAGGCCTGAGCGCCCGGCTGTCAGCTTCACCTCCAGTTCGACAGCGAGGCCTTTGCCTGGGCTGGGTCGCCAATCCACCCGATGCGTCTGGCAGGGCGCCTCTGCTTTCGCTGCGAAAGCTGTTGGCGTGGGTTTAGAGGTTCGCGGTGGCGCCGTCGAGGCCGGGGGTCATCGAAATTTCTGAAGGGGCATCTGCCGCGCCGGCGTCTTCCGCGTAAGACAGCCGACGATTCCGAATGATTTCCTCTAGGGCGTCGAACACCTCGGTTGTTCGCCAGCCGGCTAGGACTGCGTCGTCGATGAGACGCGTGACCGGAACGTTGACTTTCTCCTGGCATTTGAGTGCGCGGTCTGGTCCGATGAGGTCGCTGCTTGGTCCGTTCGTCATGAAGTTCTCCCAGTTGGTGCCGAAGAACATTAGACGTAGATGATTGTTCCGCCACTCGGTCTTATCTCTTCTCAAGGCGTGAACGAAAAGAGAACGATGAAACATCGGCGCCGCATAGACCTCGGCCGAGCGGCCGGGGACCGGATCACGTATCTCGGACCATTGATGGGCTCTGGCCAATCCCAAATGCCGTCAGGATGGATCCGACGTAGAGAGGGTTCCTGCAGAGGCTATAAGGCCCGTCGGATAGCAGATCCTGGTTCTTTTTGCCGCCAATGTAAAGCGTGCACCACAGCCGCATGCCTAGTCCGCACGTGATGAAGAGCGCGCCAGTTATTTCCAGCCATATATCAAAATTGCTGTTTTCATATATCGGTTTAATAGTGAGCGCGACGAACACGCCACGTTGTGGCAGAGGCCAGTTTGTGTTCCTGACTACTGGCGGACGGCGCGGGTGACAGCATAGAGCTGGGTGACG
>NZ_SLYH01000024.1:0-19058 GCF_004343445.1 Rhizobium sp. PP-CC-3G-465 | reverse complement strand
CCCTTGTCGGCGTTGCGGGTCTGATCACCGCCGTCAGGGCATGAAAAGGTGCCATTCTGTGCACTGTTGCAAAATACGGGTACAAAAGTGCTCACTAGCGCCTTGTCGGGCACTTTGGACATCGAAATCAGGAAAATCTCTTCACCCGTAGAGTTCCGGCACTGAAAAGGGCAGGACTTCATTCACCCGAAGAGTTTTAGGACGGTCTGCGGGATTTTTGCGACGGGCTGTGGTCTACGTTCGTGGTGGCAGCCAACCTCTTAAAGGACTAGGGCCAGCCACTCCGTGACTATGAACTGATAGGAGAGACCTATGACGCAAGGCTTCCGTAAAAGCATACTATTCCCGATCACTCTCATGTTCGCCGGTGTCGTCGCGTTTTTTCTCTTCCTTTATGTGACAGGGCATGATCCCGACGAAAAGCCACTAACATTGATCCATTGGATTATTGGCGGAGCGCTGATCGGTCCAGGTTTTGGCTACCTCGTCCAATGGAGGCAAGGCAGGGACCGATCCAAGTTATAAGCAACTCATAGCTTGGCGGCCGTCGCAAGTATCCTGAGAGTTGCATGGCTGATGCATCTCATGTAAATTTTCGAGACACCATTAGGAGTGACCTTATGCTCAAGATTCTAGGTGGTTTTGCAGTCGAAGCTGCAACAACAGCTCTATCGAGCTACGGCCTGATCGCGTTAGCGGCCGTTTTTTTTCCCTCATTTGGGCCGTTAGTAGCCAACTGGATTTTCGTGCCGGTCGTCTTCGTCAGTCAGTTTGCTATGAAGGTAGCGTTCAGCCGAGATGCTAGAGGCAAATTAAAACCTACGAATGCGGCAAGAAACTCCTGAGTTTCTTGGCAACTCCTGACACGCTTGAAGCTACACCTACGTGACCACCCGGCATTTCCTCTCAGCCTTTGGGTTGGAGACGCTGCAGGACTTGCCAGACGTGGAGATGCTGGTGGACGCCGGGCTGATGCAGGGCCGGGAGAATGATGTGGCCCTACCGTTAGATGGCGTTGAAAACGCCGACGTGAACGGAGCGTGATGGGAGTGCTCACTCTCGGTCAACGAAATCATTCTATGATGCCGTCACTCTCGAGTTGGACGACGACGTCTGCTTTGCGCCCTCATTGCGGTCACTCGGTCTGCGTTCGCAGAGTCCCAAATGCGGACGCAGCAGTCCGGGCAATGAATTTAACAATTTGCGGTGGAATGTTGACTGTCAACTTTGGGCACTCCCCAGGTCAAAAGGATCACTGAAGCTCACAACTGAATAGTGGACACCCTCCTGGGAGTAATGGGGGGTTGGCATACAGAACGTTGTTTTGACGCTGTGCAGTATGACAGTTCCGCCGATTCGCGACATGTCCACCTCCCGCGCTATTCTTGATCGACCGATGGCACGCTGGCTTCATCCGGCACACTGAAGACCGGAAGGATGGTAATCTGAGAACCGCTCAGCTTAGCAATGCGTTTAGCGTACGTCTGTAAGGCAGCTTCGTCGTTCTCGATCCACGAGATGTCCAAGGGGGTCATGCTCGTCGACCGGAACACAAACTCCCCACTCACTTCGTCAAGCACAAGCGCGAGCTTTAGTGCATAGGCGTAGACGTCGTCTCCCAAGCGAAGTACGGAGACGTAGAGACCGGCGTATTCGCCTTCCTCCACCTGGTCGGTGATCTCAATCGGAAACGAAAAGGCGCCGAGTTCACCAGCATTGAAAAAGAAGCTGTGCGTCTGCTGGATCGATTTGGCGGAAAGCATGACATCGCGTAGGCTGACTAGGCGATTAAGCGAACGACTTTCATCCAAGAGCTGACGCGCCATGCCTAGGACGGCAACAACCTGATCTAGGTATGCCGGCCTCTCCTCCATCATTTCAGCGCTCCCAGGCGATCCCGAAAATAGGTGATGGCCGGCATTCGAGAGCAGACTCAGCTTGGCGTCGTGGGTAAATACTGCGTCCCAAAAGCTGAACAGCTTCCACCATTCGTCCACATCGTGCGCGCTCAATTCGTCGAACGTGTTGGTCAACTTGATCGCCCCGTCCTCCACGCTGACGACTGCGTCGAGAAGCTTTGTTCGAGCGATTACTTTCATGCTTTCGACTGGTATCGTAGGCAAGGCAGGCGTGATGAGATCACAGTTCAGCTCTACGGTTCGATTACGGGTTGGGCTGGAGATAGAGATGATGCCCGCATCCACCGGGGTCGGACAGATCTGCATGACGACATTCTCGGCACCCTTAGGGAAAGGCAGCCCACCGGGGAGCTTGATCTTGAACCGCTCCTCGAAACCTTGAAGGTCCTTCACCCCTAATTGCTTCAACCCTAGCATCCCATCGATGAGATGGCTGGTTGTCATCTCCTCGAACGTGACGCTCATCGAATAGCGTTCGCTGTCCTTGAAGCCCGCCGTCTCGCGCTGGCGCAGCTTCTCTGCACCATAGGCATTCATGTCCTTGCCGATTAACTCCCGCAGTGCGGTTTTCAGGCCGTCCGGGGTCAGCTCAACCTTACGACCAGCTGCGATACCGAAGCTTATCTCGGGTTTGTTCAGCGCTTTGGTGCCCTCCGCGAACTCTTGCCTAAGACGCTTCAGGATCCGCGAGAGATTGCCGTCCAGCAGATGAACGAGATGCATATCGAGGACTTCGTCGGATCCCTCCTCCACGCGCAGGATGCAGATGAAAGTCGGACGATTGTCGCCGGCCAGCCTTTCAGCAACTGACAGCGTCAATGCCACCCGGTCGTTGGTCGCCAGGATGCTCTTGATCTGGATCGAGCACCCCAGGGGCGCACGGCGCATGTCGAAAGGCTCGGTTTCCACCCTTTCCGAAGAGGGAAACTCCACGATGCGATCCCTACCTAAGCGGTCCGGTTCAATCCGGCCAGCAAGCAGTTTGGCTTTATTGGCCAGAAGGTCGAACCATGACTCGCCAATCCTGCCTATATGATCTGAGATAGACGACTCGGACATTTGATTCCTTGCGCTTGAAACTGCTGGCCGCCTCAGGGATAGATGGATTAGCTCTACCGCGCAAAGACGTCGTTACGACGCAGACTGTGGTCGGCAGCGGGCTCCTACCTCATATAGCGCGCACCTCGACCTATCCGCCAGTGGGCGAACCGCCCCTACCGCTCTAGGTCATCGCCGTCACTTGTCGACATCGTCGAATACCGAACGCGTTGTGGCGGCAGATTTGGTCGAAAATTGCTCATCCTGTCAATCGGCGCGGAAAGTTGACCCTTTCGGGCGTGGGGAATCTTATAAGCGAAACGCCTCGCGGTCCGACTGAGATTGAGGACCCCGTCAATGCGAAGTATTTGCGCCAAAGCGGAGGGCGGCCAGTCAAGTGCTAAGCCAGGTAGACTTCAATGGCGCTCTTCCCACTCCCTTGTTTGTTCACCACGATACGCGTGAGGATACGCTCCTTCATCGCTTCGACGTGGCTAATGACACCGACCTGCCGGCCTTGCGACTGGAGGCTTTCCAGTGCATCTATCGCCAAGTCCAGGCTGGCTGTGTCTAGTGATCCGAACCCCTCGTCGATGAACAATGTCGATGCAAGGCCACCCTTGCCTCCCATTCGTGAAAGCGCGAGCGCAAGGGCCAGCGACAACAGAAAACGCTCGCCGCCCGAGAGACTGCGCGTGGCACGGGCTTCATCCCCCATATCGCGATCCTCTACCTGCAATGCGAGGTCAGCCGCGCGGCGCAGGCGGTAACGTGGATTAAGGTCGATTAGATGGTGGTTGGCGTGATCGACCAAAACGTCCAGCGTTATGGATTGCGCCACCCTGGCGAATTTGTCCCCGCTGCGAGAACCTGCTGCGTAGTTCACCGCGTCCCACACATCCAGCTCTGTTTGTGCCTGTTTGATTTCCGTTTCCAGCCCGGCAAGGGCATCTCGCGCCGCAATATCACGTTGGAGTTCGCTGTCGATTCCGCCGATGCGTTCTGCCCGTGTTTGGATGGCTGCATCCAGTGCGGACATTGCGTTTGTCAGCTCCTCCGGCCGATCTTCCGGCAGGCCTGCCGCCTCCGCTTCGGAATGATCCTTCCGGCGCGAATCCAGCGCGGCGCGCGCCGAAATAACGTCATCGTCAAGCTTACGAAGACGTTGCCGCAGGGCGACAATCTCTGTTTCCTTGAGGGCAAATATTTGGTCCAAATCATCCTGGACCAAATCCGAAAGGGCCAATGCACTCGCGAGCGTCGCTTCTGCAGTCTTAAGCGTTTTTTTGGCGCCAGATAATTCATCAGCGGTACTTTCGGACTTGGCCTGCGCGGCCGCCGAAACATTCATGGCTGCTGCAAAGGCTTCACGGGCGGCGTCCAACGCGGTTGCCGCAGCTTTGCGCGCCTCGTTGTGCTGGGTTCGATGGGTCGATGTGGCTTCGCCACCCAATAGCGGTACACGCTCTGCCTGCAAGCTTTGTAATGCGTTCAGACGTGCGGTGACCGCGTCTTTGCCTAGATCGAGGTTCTTGGAGGAATTATCCGCCCGGCTTTCAGCCGCTGCTATTAGGAGGGCGAGTGAAATGAGCGCGCCGGCAGTCGCGTCGCGGGTTTTGCGAAGCCCGGTGATCTTTAAGACCCGGTTTTCCAGCCGCTCAGTTAGTTCGGGATCACCCAAGGTTTCGCCGAGTCGCTCCAGCAGCGGCGAAATCGCTTTTGCATGGCGGGCAACTTGTACCTCAGCAGTTTCGGCTGCGCGCAGGCTGAGCGCGCGACTGCTGGAGGCGACTGCGTGCTTGGCTGTCAGGTCTTCCCGGGCAGTGGCATGGCCGGCAATGATCTTGCGCAGGTCTTCGCGCATGCGCGACACTTCAACAAGTTTTTGTCGAAGATCGGCCAGTTCCGTTTGAGCTTCAGCCTCTGCATTCCGTGCGACGTCCGCCGCGGCCAGCAGAAAATCGAGCCCTGATAGGCCTTCGCCTATCTGACTTGGTAGGGAAGGGCACTGGGGAACTTTCGCGGCCCTGCCATGCGCTACCTGCCAATCGGCCAATGCGGCCGTGATTTTGGCATTTGCTGTCTGTGCATTTTTTCCGGCCAGCTCAAGTTCTTTTTGTGCGCCATCCTGCGCACGTTGGGCTGCCGCCTGCTTATCCCGCGCCACCTCAACAGCGGCTCGAGCAGCGACAAGGTCGGCACGAAGGCTTGCGGCGAGATCCGCAAGAGCACTATCGGCATGTGTGGGATGATCCGTGGAACCACAGACCGGGCAGGGTATTCCAGGCTCAAGACGCAGACGGAGTTGTTGGGCAGCTTCGGACACCGCCATGTCGGCGCGCTGGGTGGGAGCGCTGAGGGCGGCGGCATGCGCGCTCGCCTTTGCCATTGCCTCACCAGCAGAGGCAGCATCGGCTTTGGCGACGTCGATGGCTTCCCTTGCAAAAATAGCGCTTGTCTCTGCTGCAGCAACATCCGACTGGGCAAGATTGTGGTCGTGTTCGGCGCGACGCATATCGGCAAGGGCTGTCGCGAGCGTCTGATGTTCCATTCCGCGGCCCGGTGGATGGCTGGCCTCGGTGGCTCTTACCTTATCTGTGTGCTCGATCGTTTCCTGATGAAGTTTCGCTTCCTCCTGCATGTCCGCCTGTGTCTTGGTTGTCAGTTCGGTCAGTGCGAGGTTTAATGTCCGGATCTGCTCATCATGGGTGGCAATGTCCGTCGTTGCCTTTGTCAGGCTGGAATGCGCTTCGGCGTGCTCCGCAATGTGCTGGCGGGTGTGTGCCCAGCTATCCGCCAATGTGCAATCTGGGGAAAGGCCGGCCAGTTCGGCTTCGGTCGCTCGCAGAGTTTCGCTGGTTTCGGCATCTTCCCGTTGCAAGGCCTGAAATGCATGTCGGGCGTCTGATGCGTCCTGCTCCAATATTTCGGTTTGCGAGCGGGAAGTCTCCAGTTCCGACTTGGCCGAGACGATGCGGCTATCTAGCGTGGCCGCCTGATCCCAAAGCGGGCCAAACTGCTTAAAGCTATCTTCCTGCGCCGCGTGTTCTGCCTCCGCCTGGCTGGCCACGTCTTTTAGTATATCGGCATTTGCCACGGCCTCATCCGACAGGACTTTTTGCGTCGCGGCCAGGTCCGTGACCTGTGTTAATCGGGCTTTGCTGTTTTGCACTGTCTGCCACTCAGCGCGCAGCGGGCCCGCCAGCTCAATTCGCGCAAGCTTGGAGCGATCTGCATCGGAATTGCTTTGATGGGTAACCGCCTGTTCGAGCTGGGCTTCGGCGAGGGTGACTTGCCGGGACGTTTCGGTATGGCGAGCATGCCGGGCCAGTCCGGCCTGAATGGTCTTCGTTTCCTCACCTGCCAGTTGATTGGCCTGTGATGCGCAAAGCCGTTCATCCTCCAGTGCCGCACGGTTCTCATCCGTCAGAATGTTGTGCCCCTCGCGCCGCTGCACCAATGCCGAATGCACCCGGCGAGCAGCTTCGGTACGCTCAAAAATGCGCGAGGAGACCGCTCGGTAGAGGCCAGTACCTGTGACTTTTTCCAACAGTCCGGCACGATCATTGGTGTCGGCGCGAAGAAAGGCATCAAAATCGCCTTGTGCGAGCAAGACCGTGCGGCGAAACTCATCATATGAAAAGCCGGTCAGCGCCACAGTTTGTTCAGCGACGATTGTGCTCTGGCTGGCAAGGATCTTCCCGTCAGAAGCGCGCGCCAGCGATCGCGAGACGTTCTGCAGTTGTCCATCGACCCGATCGCGGGCACGCCGCGCTTGCCAACGAGCGATATAATCCTGGCCGTCGCGTGCCGTGAAACGAACCTCGGCCCAACCCTGCGCCGCACCCCGGCGCAAGACAGAGCGAGAATCTCTGGCCCTGATGTTCTTGCCGGACGGGTCAGGCACTTCGTCGCTTGCAGATCCCGCAAGGCGTGGTGCGTCGCCATAGAGCGCGAGGCACATTGCATCCAGGATTGACGATTTGCCCGCTCCCGTCTCGCCGGTGATCACGAAAAGCCCAGCACCCGCCAGCGGCTCTGCCGTAAAGTCGATAACGAACGGCTGGGCAAGGCTTGCAATGTTCTGACCGGAAATGGAGAGGATGCGCATGAGATAGAAATTCCGTATCAGATTTCGGACAGGGCATCGCGAAAGGCGGCCAGATGCGCTGGATCCGGATCGACGCCGTGTGATTGGTTGAAAGCCTTAAAAAACAGATCTTCCGGGGATGTGTCGGAGAGGCTTGGCGGTGGCAGTTCAGGTGCGGTGACTGTCCCGGGTTTGGTGATCGAAAGGCCTGCAAGGCGAACTGGAAGCGCTTCGAGAAGCGCTTCGGCTTCTGCGGCGATCTGGGTTATCGGCCGGTCGGCGATCAGCGAGAGATAAACGAACGGTTGCGCATGGCGCGGTGTGTCGGGCGACAGATCCAGATTGCTCAGAGCAGAGGAGACGTCCGCCAGCGATGCGACACCGGTTTTGGGTAGGCGATGTATTGGTACGGGTCGGAGTAGAGGGATATGCCGCGGTTCAAACCCATGATCGAGATCGAGCAGCGTTACGCCGTGATCATAGCCAATTTCGGTTGCCGACAACGGGAAGGGCGAACCGGAATAACGCACCCTTCCACCATCAAGCGATTGATGTCGGTGTAAATGGCCAAGAGCGACATATGATAGAGCGGGCGGGAAGATGTCGGGGGGGACTGCATGTTCACCGCCGATAAGGATACGCCGCTCCGCCCCTTCGGATTCGAGACCGCCGGCGCAAGTCAGATGCCCCATGGCAATGATTGGCAATCCAGCGGCGCGAACCTCGGCGGCATCCGACATAGCCATGTGCAAAGCGCGGACTGCGGCGGTGACCACGGGTTCGGCCCCGCCGGTCGCACCCAATTGCAGCCCCGGTAGGTCAGCCTGACGCAGGAAGGGCACAGCCAGTACATGCAAACGGACCATGCCCGTGCTGTCACTCAATGGGATGACATGCCGGTCAATGTCCATACCACTGACCCCGCGCCGCAATGTGCCCAAAACGTGCACGCCAAGCTCTTTCAACACCGCCTCAGGCGCCTCAAGCCGCTGTGCTGGGTCGTGGTTTCCAGCGGTCATCACGATTTGCAGCTTGGGATTTGCACGCAAGAAACCCGCGATGGCGGAATAAAGCAATCGCTGTGCTTCCCCCGACGGATTGATGCCGTCAAATACATCCCCTGCGATAAGCAATACATCAACGCGTTCCGTCAAAATCACACTACACAGAGATTCTAGAAAAGCCTCGTGTTCATACTCACGAGACCAACCGTTCAGGGTTTGGCCGATATGCCAGTCAGCCGTGTGCAGGATACGCATTGGGTTTTTGTAAGCCTTTTTTCGATTGCTTCGTGGTCGCGGAGTAGCTCTACGCGGAAATTTCCAGGATTTCTGAGCGATAACAACGAGTAGGGTTCGATCAAAAACTACTGATTCAGGACTATCGCTTCGCAGCGTACCGTTTGGCTACGTTTTTATTGATGTAAGAGTTCAAACCATCACCGGCATCCGCAAGGCGCTTCATCTGATCAACATGCCCGGCCCCAGCGCTGGAATAAGTGTAAGTGTAGTAGCGCTGAATTCCGCTCTGGAACTCGACTTCAATCCAGTCCCCGCCATAGCGATAGAAAATGACTCCAGAGTCGCCGTCAAAGTCACGATAAGCAGGCATGCTTGACCTCATTTCTCTGTGTTGAAAAGATCCAGTGTGCGGTCGTCTCGGCGCCGGCTCATTCCTTCACCGAGATGTAGGCACGAATGTTTCGTGCTCCTGAGCTCCTGCCTCGCTTCGAAATGAACCCACCCGCCTCTCGGCATGCGAACGCTGACGACTTCCGTTCCGCAATAAGGGCAGGGATGGTGGTAGCTGCCACTTTTAGATGTTTCACCTGTTGAATGGCGGACGAGGGTCCCGCGAACTGAAGTGGTCTTTCCGTCGCGAAGACGCCGCGTGTGCGATTTCCTAGGGCTCCATCGATGGGCCATCGTGACAACTCCGTGATTGGCGCTTCCAATACGTCTATTTTCTATACGTATAATTTTTAAATGGACCGAAGCAGAGAGTCAAGCTAGTTAAATCCTATGACGATCAATGACCTTAAGTATGCCCAACGCGAGCGCGTGATTTTTCTTGACCGGTGCTTGACTTGGCGAGGTGCCGCAAATCGGCGGGACCTTATGGAGCGCTTTCAAATATCCAGCGCTCAGGCGGCGATTGATTTCCGGACCTACCTGCAATTGGCTCCCGTTCCGCCAGATTATGACACCGTGCGGAAGGCGTACATTGCGCGCGCAAATCATCAGTCGCTGATGACGGCCAGCCTAACCACCGACTTTGAGGTTCTGGAGGATGCCGAAGACGGCGAAAGTGGCTCGGCTTCGGTTCCGCAGCCATTTCGTCGAGCCGACGCAGCAATCGTGGCGCGACTTTACAATGTGATGAGTGCGGGAAGAGCAATCCATGTTTCCTACACGTCGATGACGACAGGTGCTGACGAAGGACAGTGGCTGGCACCGGTTCGGTTCACATCGGATGGGGAGAACGTCCATCTCCGCGCATTCAGCTTCAAGCATCAAGCTTATCGTGACTATCTTCCGATCCGCTTTAGCCCGTCGAGTTCATTTGACGAACGCCAGCTGGAGCAAGCTTTGCCTTTGGATGAAGAGTGGCGCACGCAAGCTCGCATTATCCTACGTCCCCACGCAGCACTGTCCGCTCAACAGGCCGCGGTGGTGCGCAAAGAGTATGGTTTTTCGGGTGATTTTCTGGTGGTAGTGGTTCGCCAGTCGATGGAATTTTATTTGAAACGCCGATGGCGTCTTGAGGAGAAAAACGCGCGACTGCAGATTGTCAAAATTGAGTATGAGCCTTGGGACGACATAAGAGAAGGTTAGCATCGTTTCGGGTTACCGCTTGCGAAGCTCAGCATCACGCATCAAAAGCCATGGGAGGCTTTGGCGGAACCCAACACACCGGCATCTCAGTGAAACTGTGCGGAGGACTAGTCAATGGCTATCGAACACAGTAGGGACTTAGGTGCAACCAAAGGGGAACGGTTACGATGACGAAAGTCACCACTGCGGTATCGCTACTGGGCCGGAGGAAGCCAGACAGGGCCAAAACCGTTGGTAATGGCTTTGCGGTCGTTGACCTGTTTTGCGGGGCAGGTGGCTTGTCGGATGGCTTCCGGCAGGCGGGCTTTAACGTGCGCGCAGGGTCCGACAACGACCCCGACGCACTGGCGACTTACGCCACCAATTTCCCTGAAGCCGAGGCAATTCTAGGTGATATTCGTACCCCAGAAGTGGGCGAGCGCATCCGAACAGCAGCGCGCTGCGCGACGGTACTAGTGGGCGGGCCACCTTGCCAAGCCTTCTCACAGGTTCGTAACCACAGCCGCGTTATCGATGACCCGCGAAATTCACTCTACCGGGAATTTGTTGAGACATTGCGCGACGCAGAACCGCTCGCGTTTGTCATGGAAAATGTCACTGGGATGGACCAGATGGGTATCCGTGAACAGATCCTTGCAGATCTCTCGCTAGACGGGACATATGACGTCATCGCGCAGATAGCCGACGCCGCCGATTTTGGTGTACCGCAGACCCGTAAGCGCTTATTGTTTATTGGCGTTCGCATCGGCATGGGCATGACCCCGCCGCTGGTGGTTGGCACGAGTGCAACTGGATCAATCACACTAGCACGGTTCACAGGTAACTGGCGGCCGCGCTACCAACTGGTTGTACAACAGAACTTGCCGAGCATGCAGCTCGGCAAGGCCCTGTCCGATCCAGACGATCTAAGCGTGGTGACTGCGCATCAGGCGCTTTCTGATTTAGCTTGCCTCCCGATTGGCAACCGTGACGATGTAGTAGCCTGGGCAGAGCTGCCCGCGCCGTCTAGCGCCTATCAGCGCCTAATGCGCGAGGAGGCCGGCGAGGTCGTCACCAACGTTCAAGTCCCACGCATAAATCTTGATACGCGAATGCGGCTAGAGGGAATACCCCAGGGAGGCAATCATCGCGACCTTGACGAGCACCTTCTCGAGCGCTTCCTGACCGGCCAGCGCTGGGGCCAAGATAATGGTTCAGGCAAGCTTTCGCGCAAGCATTTCTATGCCTATCGACGCCTCCATCCTGGAACGTGGGCGTGGACCCTCAACACCAAGGCAGACTCGGTCTATCATTTTGAGGTGGCGCGCGCGCTTTCTGTGCGGGAGTTTGCGCGACTTCAATCGTTCCCGGACCGCTTTGTCTTCACTAGCGATCCACGTCGAGGCGGTCTTCCAGGGCGTCATAGTGGCGGCCCTTCGCACTCTCGATACCGTCAGGTTGGAAATGCTGTTCCGCCTCTGCTCGCAAAAAATGTCGCGATCTCGCTAAAAGCCGAGTTAGATGCTTGCATGCAGCGAGACGCGCTCCGCGCCGATGCAGGGTGATCGATGACTGAAATTGACGGTATTGCGCAAAGCAACAAAGCGGCGGATCGTGCTTTCGGGGCTGATAACCGCAATAGACTTATAGATCATTACTTCTCAGACATTGTAGAAGCAGATGTTAAGCCAGCCAATGCCTGGGCGCATGTCTATCGGCTCTTGCTTTGGCTCGACCCGACCACAGGGCTTGCTCATTGTTACGAAAGCGACAAATCTCAACCCGGTAAACCGTGGTATGCCCGCTCGCTTGCCTTCCATGACTGGCTTGCCACGGCGCTCGGTGTCGCACCCGACGCCCTGCCCGAATCGATCGATTGGCTGTTCATCAAGGCCTGTTCCGATCTTGCTGCAGTTGTTCTCCGTCGCGAAGCGAAGCTCGCCGAAGTCGCGTCACGGCAACGTACGCCTTACGTGAACCGAAACTTCCCGGAGCCAGGTAGCGATCCCGAATTAACTGCTATAATCCGTGATGCCCTCGAATCCTATCTAGTCAGCGAACCGCCAGAAATGACCTGGCATACTCTCACGCAACGCGTTCGCTCATATTTGGCTGTCCAGAATAAGCGTAAAAACCTCGTGGGTGAAGGTTTCGAGGATGTTCTGGCGCAGGCTGTACGGCGTGCTTGCAAGCTGCCCAGCGACCAAATCTTCACACGCAGTCTGTTATACGACATCCCTGGTTTCAACCGAGCCAAGATCGGTAGTAAAGAGAACAAGGTTGATCTCGCGATCATTAGCCCATCGATGCGCACTTTGGTAACAGCGAAATGGAGCGTGCGCGCTGACCGCGAGAAGCAGTTTCCCACCGAGTACGCTGAGTACATCAGTGCTCAATCGGAGAACCGCAAATTCGAGTATGTCTTTGTGACCAATGAGTTCGATCCCGCTCGACTGATGCGCGCTTGCGAAAATCTCCACAATAATCATCCGATGTTTGACTGTGTTGTTCACATCAACACGGATGCGCTGAAAGCCTGTTATGGTGGCGCAACAGCCGGTGATAAGCAGTCGACCGAGACACAACGCCGCGTCCTGCATCATATCGAGGTCGGCCGGCTGATCAGCCTTGAACGCTGGTTCGACCGCTTGCTTGGTCAACGATAACTTCCGCGAACCCAGGATCGGTGCAAGGCTTGGCACGTTGGTGACACTAAGGGTGACTAACATTATCTGTTCGTTGCAGGCCGTATTATTAGAGGCCTCTGCTCGATACCTACGGTTCATATGTGACGCCGCATTGCTTCCGAAGTGCAAAATCAACTCTGCCGCAAATTTAGATGCGTTGCTTTCAGCGATGTCACGGACCGCAGAACATCCTGTCGGCCTCCAAACTTTTCACCGCCGGATCTGGATTGGGTCATCTTGATGCTACCCTAATGTCCCCTTTGAGAAGAACGGGAGTTATGAGGGATTTAATCTGAATTTAACAATTCGAAAGCAATGCAAGTACGCTCGTTCACCGCTTCGAGCATTACCTTTAAATCTCACACTTCCACCCCTTGCCACTTCAAGTGCCCCAATCGGCCCTAGATCAATCGATTTGGGCGCTTACTCCTACCTTTGCTATCCGACATTGGTTGCTCGTCGCGTGTTGAACGGCGCGAAATTTTCCTCGCTCGTTCAGCAAGTCGAACAATCTCGTCGAGTGCGCCAGATATGACTTCGTAGTCCTCAACACGCTGCTGTGCTTGTCCAGTTCCCCGAAGCGCGAGCCGGCTTACAACATTGGGAAGGATTTCAACATCGATGGATGCGCTGCCACCAATTATAACGCTAGATAAATCCGCCTTTCCGGACGAGATGAATCGCAACTCCGTAGATGAGATGTCGGCGGACACCATACCGAATAAATCTGACTCTACCAGTATATCTCTTACCATCCTTCGACCTACTGAATGCGCATATCCGAGAACGTTACTTTCTTCGAACAGAGAAGCACACACACCAAACCATGTAGCCGCGCCATCGAGCCAGCCTTCAAATTCTCTTGCAGATCTTAACATGTCGAAGGATCCGTTTCCGGCGATTGCGAGCATGAGGCCCGCCAGAAACTCATCGTCCACTCCAAACCGCCTGCGGCTCTTCATTTCTGATAGCAGCTTGTTGAAGCGCCCTACCCGCTCCTCCCTTGAGGCAACCAGCATTGATCGCAGGTCGACGCCCGAGCCCGTTGCCCGCGCTGCATAATGGAGCGCCTCACCATTTATGGTGCCGACGTCTAGTGCGACCGAAAGAAACTCCACGATCCCGCCTTGCAGCCGGCCGGGCCCATTTCGTGATATCGCGGCATGAATATACTGCCACGCATTGCTTGATGCTTCGGTAGAGGGTCCAACAGCGATGTCCTGCCCTATCGATCGTATCTGTAGCCACTCGTTCAGCACCCAGTCCAGCGCAACAGGCTCGTAGCCGGCGAGCACGCACTGGCCAAGTACTGAGGAAAGCGTCGAACGTACTGGCGGAACGACACTCGTGGCACGGTCGCCGTTCTTGGCTGCACCAAGCCACGCTTCCGCAATGCTCGCTCCAGCCGCAATCTTGGCGACCTCCAAGCTTTTAGGGAAAGCAACCCGCTCGTGTTTAAGGCTCTCTAGCAGTTCCAACGGCAGAACCCTAAAATATGCTGTGTAAGGCTGTACGTTGCCGAAGTAAGTCGACACGAAGGCAAAGAAGTCGCGGAACTTGCCACGTTCCAAGCAGACTATCGGTCGTGCATCGGTAATGCCCTCCGGCCACGCGAGCATTACCTCGCCATCTTTCGCGTTGAACCGCAAGCCTTCCTCAGGCTGCACAGGCGCTCCCGCCAGGGCCAACGACATCCAATGCACAAACTGCTCGCGGCTTAGCGTGCGAACGGTTATCAGAGTCATTTAAAGAGATCCTTCAAATCTGGCTCCACTGGCTTCACGATTTCACAGGCTCTGAGACCCTTCTCAAGATAGCCCGCGAGCGCGGTGTCATGATAAACGACCAAAGTCGTTTTTGCTCGTGTCACAGCAGTGTAGGTCAGGTTCCTCTGCTTAGCGAAGTTTTTCAGCTTATCAGCAGCCATCAGGTGCACAGCCCGAAACTCCAATCCCTTCGCGCCCTGAACTGTACTCACGACAATAGGAAATGACTCATCCATGGACGTATACTCGCCGGCCCGCTGGACCTGAACTTCGTTAGCCAAGTTGCTGGCGAAGAGCGTCGCCGCTACGGCCTTAAGGTCCTTTCCACGAGGGCAAAGAACACCGATCATCTCACCTGGGTATGCTTGGAGCTGCGTTTTTATTCGCGGCAAAGCCTCCTTCACTTGTTCCTCAATCGAAAGCCCTCCAATAGCCTCGACTGTAGAAGGATAAGTGCCCTCATCGTAGTTTGATGTAGTTTCCATTCCATCTGGATGCTCGAGAATATTTTTGATGCCGTCTGCAACTCTGCAAATCTTGATTCCGTTGCGGTAGTGATGCCGAAGCGGCGACTTCTTAGAACCAAGGGCCTCGAGCTTCTCCAACGCTCCAGTTTTATTAGTGATCGCTTGGTTGTTGTCGCCGACCGCGAAGATCCGTTCACCGAACGAACGTACGATCTCCACCTCCTCCGCGGAATAGTCTTGCGCTTCATCAAGGAGAATAACGTCGTAGATGTTTTCCGACTTTCCTTCAGCTGCGATTTCCGCCAGCCTGGCGAACATTGCGTCTCTGATCTTGTCGAATTCGTCTTCCTCCTCAAGGGAGACACCGTTCGCGGCAAGCACTTCGTACGCCCACCGCATGAATGTCTGGACTTTGTCGGGTGCGAAAGGATAGTGAGCTGTACCCGAGGAAATGAACTCTTTCAGGACACGCCCAAACGCGAGCACCTTAATATTCTTCGTGCCTTTCTTGTGTAGGTATGCTGCTCTCAATAGTAGCAGGTTTGTCTTCCCGCAGCCTGGAGGGCCAATTACAAGATGGTCTATATTATCACCGAGAGATATTACCTTTGTTTGATCCTCGTCAAGTTGCCCGAGGTCCTTCCACCATGATGCTTCCATCACATAACTCCCAGTTGGTCGAGATTCACCGGACTATCGATGTTCTGTTGAGCGTGGTCCAGGCTGATGAAGACTGCTGCTTCGATTCGATCACCCACAGCACCTGAGCTATAAGGCCCTCGGAACACTTCAGTTTCTGGTGCATCCGCTGAGATTTCCTGGCCAGGCATTGCGGACACGAAAATCGCTATTGCTTGGGCGTCTGCATCAATAATTTTTACTTTGACGTCGATCACCAGTCCCACCGCGAGATTGAGCATGTACGAGGCTTGCATTCTCACGACCAATTCCCTCGAATGCAGCGCGGTCCGCGAAATCTCCAAAGGCGGGATAAGAGTTGCGTTGCCCTGCCTAATTCGACGAAACTCAATCTTCAGGCCTTCGATGACAGTGTCCAAAAGTTCCGCTTCGTCGGCAGATTTGTCTACAGGCGGGCCAACTGATTGTATTTGTGCAAATAGTGCACGCTGACCAACCCGCTTGCGCGCCTCTTCAGCAGCAGAAAGTGCCGGCGGTGCCCTGAACGAGTCCCAGTTGACGACCTCCAAACGCTTCTCTGGATCCTTGACCAATGCCATACGACAAGCGTCAACGAGGAACGACGGTGCGGTTTCGCTAGCTATACTTGGATGTTCAAACTGAACCGCATTGACAAGCGCCGCGTAAGGATTCAAGAACTCTCCAAAAATTGGGCGCCGCATTATCAAGTCGTGGACAACTGCTCCCACCTGATAAAGGGCAAGTGCCCTCCAGCCATTCTTGTCGTTCGACTCTTCCCTGAGTAAAAATTCCGGCGAACTATACTGCAGTGTCCCAATGAAGATTCGTTGACCGTCAAAATCGGTCGGGCCATCGGAATCGCCGACCGGCTTTAGGACGCCAAAGTCAAGGAGCACGAGGCGCTCGTAATCCCCAAGGATTACGATGTTGGCCGGCTTGATATCACGGTGAGCGAGATCGTGGGCCTCTAGGAATTCACAAGCGGAAACGAGTTGCTCGACAAGTGCAGGCACCTTGGCCTCTGGAACGTCGGCCAAGCAGTTGGCAAGGCTCGGGCCGTTGAGGAATTCCATGACAATGAAGTGGTTGTCCTCGAAGACACCTCCGCCAAGGATCCGAACCATGTTGGGGTGCTCCTTGCCGACAAGAGTCAACTCCCTCTCAATCCTTGCAATCTGCGATTCGTCGCCGTAGCGCTTAATAAGCTCGTCGTCGAATAGCTTGAGCGCTACAGATCTTTCATCGTCCTCTGCCAGAAATACCGCGGCTGACTTCCCATTGTCGATCAGCAATTTGACCGTCCACCTGTCGATCTTCTTCCCTTTGAAGCGGTCTTCCCACTGTTTAGCCTTAGTTGAATCCACTCTGCTCCACCCCAACGGCCCACCGCTAAAACTTAAATATGACAACGATCAGTCTACACGTAGAGCACGAGTCCGACAACTCTCTCTTATCCTATGATTGTCTTCTACCACCTTTATGACCTCTCAATCGGTGGTGACGGAAGGCCTATTTTCCAACTAGAGCCGGATCGTGTGAAGGAAGAAGGACCGTATCATCCCGATCCTCGCAGAGCGGCGGGTACAGGCAGCGGAAGTCGTCTGTATAGCGTGGCTGCTCTTGCCAAAATAACAAGCATTGAAGATGCATTGAATGCAAATGCAATGCGTACTGCCACCATTACGTCATCAGCGGCTCGGTGGCCCAGCCGCCAGCTCATGCTTTTTGGCAATTTCCGCAGTCGTCTTCTCAATACCCGGATAGATCGTGCTCGATTTTATGTTGAGCTTTGCAAGATCACGCAAAATCTCGGCTTTGTTTCTGATTGTCATTCGCCGGACGTTGAGGGAGCTAAAGCCAGTTTCAGGCAACACTGAATCCTTGCCGAACAATAGAAAAGCACCAGATTGTGAAGTAATCCGCTCGTTCGTGTTCCGGCCGCGGACGAACATTATTCTTTCTAGGTCACCAGGCTCGATACGGTCCTCGAAATATGGCTTTTCCCGGCGAATAAAATGCAAGAGCTTTTTGCATTCTGAGGTTTCGTTAAAAGCGATCAGTTCTTGGGATGGCTTCATCTTATCCTTCTCTACATCGGTCAGAAGGCATATATTAGCAACACAGCTAACGGTATCTGAATCGAAAAAACGCACGTCGGACGACTTCGTGGTTAAGACAATTACTTCACCGACCACCTCGCTGCCGTTTTCGTCGCGCTTGTCGTCGGCACAGCAGAAATAAAGGGCCACCAGAGGGTTCGACGTCACATCGAGCAGCCTTGTAGGCAAGCCGTAGTGCTGCATCCGCACCAGCTTGTCTAGCATGTATTCGTCGCTAGAGAACGCTGTTGCCTGGGCTGTAAGCAGCTCGCGAACGATCGTTTCTTCCTTGTGCCTGTAGCGCCAGTCTCCATTCTCGTTCTTGCGGAAAAGCGACGGAATGAGCTTGTAGAGCCTATCCGAATGACCGCGATAGAAGATCTCTTCATCCGGAGCGAACGGCAGACTCAGCACGTAGTTCATGAAGCCGACCAAACTTTCTATGACTGGCAAAGCAGGTTGATCGTCAGGCAACGATGGGCCTGCCAGCGGCTGCGGCTCCGTGGGAGACGGGACGTCGACCGCAAACGGCGGCAGTACGAGACCGGCGCTAGCGAGCGTTGTAGGAAGGTCGCTGTCCTTTACGGCCCAGTGAGTCCGACTTAGCTCCCATTTGCCGAAGGAGAAGGTGTTTTCGAAAGCCTGCCTGTCGGTTACCGTATGTTCGCCAAAATGCTGATCAATACGGAATCTATAGACTATTTCTTTTCCAACAATACGGATATTCCATACTCGACCAAGTCTAGCTCTAACAAACTGTCGCCCCTCCTGGTCGATCTGGAGTTCGCTCATGAAAATCGTTTCTAATCGCGATAGAAACGTCACAACCTCTTCTGTTATCGGTTTCAAGCGTTGCTCGATAGCCTCCTCAGTGTATTCGAGGTATCGGGACAGAGGGAATGAGGCTTCGTTAACGCTACCTAGCGCAACATCCCAGTCGCTGTCGTTCCCCATCATCAGCAGGTTGAACAAGTTCGGATTTCCTTATAAATTGAGCCCATGTAGCCCTCTTGTGAGCTCGCATACAATGGGATGATGGAGATAGATCCACAGTTGTAAAGTCTCATTAGGTTTGTTTGGGTCAGGCACCCGGATTATTCGCTATTCTGCAACGAAGCCGGTTAGTAGTCGCCGGCCGGGAGACGAACCATTGGTGCTGAAGACCGACACCCGTCAGGCAAACTGGCGCCGGGCCAATCCGGCGAAATACGATGCACACCTGGCCGTGCAGCGAGCCGTCAAGGCAGGCGATCTTGCCAAACAACCCTGCGAGGTCTGCGGCATCGACACGGTCGACGCGCATCACGACCAGTACGACGACCCTCTCGACGTGCGCTGGCTCTGCCGCCGTCACCACACCCGCCTGCATCACTATGGCGAGGACATGTTTCCTATCCGAACCGCATGACCGCTCGCGATCCTACCGGCTCAACCCAAGCCCCTTCGTTCGGCTGAGCTGCTGCTTCAACGTGTGATCCCGCGTGAGCTCCGCCATGCGGGCGCGCTCCACGATACGGGC
>NZ_SLYH01000023.1:0-27803 GCF_004343445.1 Rhizobium sp. PP-CC-3G-465 | reverse complement strand
CACGCTTGGCGAACACTGCAGGACCGACCTTGGAAGATCATGTCCATCGGTCAGCGGCAATGGGCTCATAGGTTCTGATCAATGAGGGTTGGTATTAGTGTTCGCAACCGTCTTGCGCAGCGGCGAACAGTGGTTTTGCTTCTTGCAGCCGCCGCGACCGGGATGGCACTGGTCTGCTTACAGCTTTCGATAGAACTGTCCATCGTCGGCTGCGTCATCGTCGGACTGATGATTGCGCCGCTGGGTACCTACTACTCGGTCGTCCTGGACGGACTGGCCCCTCCGTCGAAGAGGGCAGAGGTATTTGCCTTGCTGCGCACCGCAAGCTCCGTTGGGGTCATACTTTCCAGCGCCATGCTGACCTGGACATCGCTCACATGGGCGTTGTGCACCGGTGCAGTATTGTTTGCGGCGGCAGCGTTAGCAGCTGGCTTGGTTCATTTCAGCACTGAACATACGTGACCAGTGGCCGGTGCGCTCGCGCCCAAATAGACGACGGCTAGGTCATTTGAAGAGGCCGCTACTAGCAATTTGAGGTGAGTCTCGTCATCAACCAGAGCCCAAGTTGCAAATGCACAGGGGTGGCGCTCTCGATCAAAATATACTTTGCAATGACCCAAAATAATTGCTGGAATGAAATTTGCCTGTAAGTCGGAGATCGACCAAGCACGATGCAACTCGGACTCGAACGCCAGTGCCGTCATGATGCCCAAGACTTCGTAGAATCGAAGAGTTGGCTCAGCAGAATTTTCTCTGTCTGACATAAATGCACCCCCTCCATGGCTCTCTTTCTGCCACTTCATATCATGATCAGGTGCTACTTATAAGAGTAATATAGCATTGACAAATAAGCCGCTGCTCAGCGAATATAGGCCTCGTGGCCCTATGCCATTTGTCAATCAACTGATTGAAAGGGTAAAGTACGCGCATGTTTGGAAGTATCGAAGAACGCCTCGGCATCGCGATTACAAGGGGTGGATCGGGCGGCGGCGGCGGTGGCTCGTCCCAGTCAAAATCGTACGGATACTCGGGTACGTTATCGGGAATTACGCGCGGAATGGATGGGATAATGCAAGGCACGGATTGCCACTACAGCACACCTGTCGGTAGCTTTACGGTTTCCAAAGGTGGATGGTCCGATTGCGACAAGACCAGTCCAGCACCACGAGGCATCGGCGGCTCGTTAAGCCGATAGCCGATAAGCATACACGCTACCATTAAGTGGGTGATCCTGTGGAAGTTAAGCATAACGTTCTGGTATCTCCGAGCGCTGAGAGAGTCTTACTGAATCACTACATGGAACGCGACCAGGATCACCCATTTGATTTGAATGTCATGCCAAAACTAATATATGTTCTGGCTTATAAAGATGGCGACGGCAATGTGATTGATGGAGAGCCTTTGGGCTATCGGCTGGTAAGAGGAGAGCCAAAATACACAAACGACAAGTATGCGTTCCCATTTGAGAATGGGAAAAAGTTTTTTATAATTGAATTTTCGGAGGACGATTATGAAAGCGACTGCCAGTACAATTTAGATTATGATGGCACTGTATTTTCTCTATTAAAGGATAACTTTGATCATCGAACTATAAAGCAACTCACATTATGAAATTAAAGAAGTTTCATTTTTTTACTGTTGTAATTATATTTTTACTGTTTTTCGTACCATATCTCTATTATATTTGGGTGAGCATCGATAGCGGTGCTCGCAATTCCGCGCTGAAGGTCGATACATTGCCGGACCTGATTTCGGTTCGAGAATTTTACGCCAATACTGACGCAAAGTGGGGGTATATTCCCTCCCACGATGGTTCACTTCTCGCGTGGTGGGGGGTGCAATGGGGTCGTGAGACTGTGTTCATCGGTCGTGCCGACAGAATCGACAGCACAGGGCCAGAAGTGGTCTCAACGCTTGATGGCCCCGCCGCTACAATTTTCTGGTCAGCGTTTGAGAACAAGCTTCATGTGGTCAGCGAAGGCCGACTGTGGCTGGTGGACCCGAATTTGCCAGGTCGCGACCTTTGGATTGATGTCACACCGCGCGGATTCCTGAACTGGGACTTTCTTAAGCAGGCGCGTAGTAGCGATAAATACAACGTCGTTATGTCAAACGATCGCGATCCGGCCCTCGTTGATCTTTACTCAGTGCGCCCTGATGGGGGTGGTAAGGAACTTCTCATTCGAAATGAGGGCACGACGCAAACATGGATAGCGGCGGCAGATGGTTCGCCCGGTATACGCGTCGATAAAGCCGAGAACGGCGATCGGAGTTATAAGATCCGCAGATCGCTCGACGCGCCATGGCGGGAGTTTGCTCATGCAATCCCGTCCGAAACGCTTATCGTGTCTAGCGTTCCACCTACGGGGCTACCCGTGGAAGCGCTTAGTAATCGAGATCGTGATCTTGTGTCGCTTGTAAAAATCGACGAGCAATCCTCCGTAGAAACAGTGACACTGTCGGACCCTCATACTGATGTTGATCAATTTCTCACGTTCTCGTGGGATGCCGGGCCGGCCGACATCGCTATCATTCGAGATGGCTATCCACGCTATGTTGGCCTATCTAAAATGGGGAGCGCCCTTTTACGTTTGCTTGAGACGGAGACTGACCCGACAGATTTCAATATCTTGGGCACCTCACCGGACGGGCGGTTCGTTACCATTGCGGTGTCGAAAGACGAAACGCCATTTCAGTATTTCCTCTTCGACCTTCAGACCGAGACTTCAACACATATCTCAGATTCTCCTCTCAGCAGACAAAGGGATCAACTAGCCAAAACAAAGCCCGTATCGTTCAGCGCGCGAGACGGCCGTGTTATCCCGGCTTTCTTGACGATACCCCACGGTGTGAAGCCGGAAAGACTGCCAACCATTGTGTTGGTGCACGGTGGTCCCGCCGATAGGGATGTCTGGCAGTATGACCATCAAAAGCAATTTCTTGCCAATCGGGGATATGCGGTGCTGTCGGTCAATTTCCGAGGCTCTACCGGCTATGGTCGCGCCTTCAAAGAGGCGGGCTACGGGCAATATGGTAAAGCCATGCAAGATGACATCGTCGATGCGGCCCATTGGCTTGTATCGCAAGGCATTGCCGATTCCAACGCGATGGCAGTTATGGGCGGCAGCTACGGTGGGTATGCCGCTGCGCTAGCAATGACGCGCGACCCGGGCGTGTTCAAAGCGGCGATTGCCGAATACGGCGTGATGGATGTCAAATACCAGATGCAAAACAATCCTTTCTCTTGGGGCTTATTTCTTGACGGGATGAACCAGTATTTCGGAGACCCTGGGAAGCCCGATAGCCTTCAAGAGATGACAGACCGTTCACCGATTTCCCATGCTCAAAATGTGACCGGAGCAATCTTGCTAACAGCGGGTAAGGAAGACCGTATCGTCGGCTTTGAACAATCAGAAGAATTTGAACGCGCACTCAAATTAGCCGGTAAAGATGTCGAATCCGTTTATTTCGAGAAGGAGGGTCACGGGTATCGGCGCTGGCAGACTGAGGTGAAACGGGCACGTCTCCTTGAGGACTTTTTGGCAAAGAAGCTTGGGGGAAGGACCGGTAATTTTGATTTGGCAGAGATTGCCGCAAACTACCTCAACTAAGCTGCTGTGCGCATTCAGCGTACCAGTGCTCAACACTTGTCCATCAAACCACCGTTTCCCGGCTCCGCGAAAGCCTGTCCGTAAACATTGGCTTCCAACGGCAATCGGACAAAATCCGTTTTCAACGGCGATGCGGAGAAAGGAGCATCAGATGGCGGCGATTGGATAAGCTATAAATTACATTTCCACCCATAGGTGGTGTAGCGTAATAGGACCCTCGGAACTCCTTCGAGCATGTGCCGAAAGCGCACGCGCGGTCCTCCGGCGCTGATCTCGGGAATATGCGTCTAGGCATTCTGATGCCGCCCAGCTGTCAAGATTTTGTCGCTCAAGTTCTAAAACCCAAGCGTTTACGACGCCGTGCCAATGGTCAGAGGTTTCCTGCTGAACATAGGCGATCAAAGCACCTACCGAACTTCGGCTGCCGTACAGGCCTGCCCGAAACCGTTGTACTCCACCAGTCTGACCGATCAGTGTGTGCAAATATTCACGAGGATCTCTGCCGTGCCGACGAGGCGTCGGGAGACGCTTGCACTCAATAGGCAATATGGGATCGTATATTTTGTAATGCTGGTCGCCAATCCAAATTGTACAGCCGAGGGGCAATGCAGCTATGTCAAGTACTCGATTTCGGACCTCCGGGTCGGCAACTTCCGTTTGGAATACGATGCTGTCCAACGAAGTAAGTTGAGCAGCACCGTTGAGGAATTGGCAAAGTTGTCCGGTGAGCAGGTCCTCTGCCGTCTCCAGTCGGCGGTCGCGATCATCCCGCCAGAAAGGCAGAGCGCGATAAACGAAGTCAATGACGCCGAGGAGCCAATCCCCTGCATGATGAACGTCCGGAGCAAGTTTTCCTGAGACCACGCGATCGAATTCATCCGCCAGCATCAGAAACCTTGGCTCCTGAGATCGGAAAGGGTATCGTCACTGTCACGCAAAGCCGTTGAGGGCAACCAATAGCGAAGGCGGCTCGGCTTCAATAGGTAAATGGCATCGCCATCGTAAATTCGTGCGATCCGAGTGGTGGTCAGAGATGTGGCACGTCGTTCGCGCAAAAGATCATCCAGTCGATGTCTTAGCTGCTCCGTTCCTGACCAATCTATCTCACCACCCCCGAAAACAAAGCCGGCACACAAAGTACCTCCGAAATCCGCATACCCGACAAACCGAAGCGGTTTGCGCAGATAGAACGCGTTGATTTGCGCGACAAAATGTTGAGCAAAGCGCACGACTCCATCACGACCATCATGCTCGGCTAGCTTCGAAGAGCTCCCCCGGCGGACAAACTCAAGATAGTGATCGACGACATCTGTCGCGACGAGCCGTTCGTTCGGGCTGAGACTAAGATCTTCGGCGTTGGGGTCGAAAGGAAGATTGTAGATATCCGTGCAGGAAAGCGTCGTGGCTTTTTGACTGAACATCCGCACGCTGATGATAGCTGCATAAGCCCGCAGGCCTACAGGGTCTGCCTTCAGCCATTTTTCGACAGCCTCCAACTCAAACACGTCATTGGCCGCGAAGCCAACGATCTTATTCTTATACGTCATGTATCCTTTGCGCCACAGCACGTGAGGAAGATCTGCGTGCTCGCGAATAAGAAGCATAGGGGAGGTGAAGCGCTTTTCGGTACGGGGACCTTCAATTGGCTTCCTGTCAACCACGGTAATTCGTTTGAAATCGACCCCATTTGTTGTCAACGCGTCGGACGGTAGCAATGGTTGATCATACAGATGGTCGGCTTGGCGGGAGACGCCACTGTCGCCCTCAATGAACCCTTCGCCGAAGTCCCAATTTTTTGACGTAGCATGCAATTCAAGGGTTGGCATTGCCCGCAACCGCCTCACCAAAGCATAGGTTCGCCCCCCACCGAGAAGGTTGGCACGCCAAATGTCAGGTGTCATATCACTGAGAATGGCCTTACGCGGGACCCGGTGCAGATCGTAATAATCAATGTCGAACCGGAAGCCAGCTTCGGCCCTGGCAGAGCGGCGAAATACCGCATGTAGGAGAGTCCCTACCAACGGCGCTGGTTCAGCCAGCGCCACTACGGTTACGACCTTCGTGTCTTTACTGAACAGACCCCGAATGGAGACGAAATCTAACACTTCCCGCACGTGCCACGTATTGAAGAATATCCGGCGAAAATCCGGCTTCTCGTTGTAGAGAAGGTTATATTGTTGAAGCATTGCAAGAACGCCGCCCGGCATAAGTAGCTTCATCGACTCATGAAGGAAAAGGTAGGCCACTTGCAAATCTGGTAGCTTGCCATGCTCCTTCACGTACTCAGCATACGCATCTTGAGCGCCTAGCGTGTCTAGCTTAGACTTAAACGGAGGATTCCCCACAATAACCCCGATCTTACCGGAGAACAGACCTTTCTTCTTAGCTGCAAAAAAACACGATTCGATCAGCCCCTCGCCACGCAGCGGAGGAAATAGTTGCGGCGTGGAACGAATGACCTCTGGTGCCAAGGCATCGCAGAGCGCCAGGTAAAGACTAAATGTAGCCAATTCCACCGCCCCAGCATCAAGATCGACCCCGCGCATGCGTTGTACAAGAGACCTTAGAGTATCGACGTCGGGCGACTTCCAACCATTCCTCTTGCGCCAGCGCAAAATTACACGCTTAAACGCTTCCACTAAGAAAATTCCTGAGCCGCACGCTGGGTCGAGAACGGTCTCTTCGTTGTCGATAATGCGGTCAATGCGCTCGTCGGTCAGCGTCTCGTCGAGTATTAACCGAACCAATGCCGGAGGCGTATAGACGCTGACGGCAGGGTCAGTGACAAACAACTCATAGATGTGACTTATGACTTCCACGGGTAGATCACGGAAAGAGTAGAGCTCCCAGAGACTCAACTGCCCCGACATTTCTTCCTTGGCCTCGATCAAGCGGCTGAAGTGCCCTAATTCGGGTGAAGTGGTGATTTCAACCCGGTCCCTTTCGTCGAGTTTGAAAACGCCGCCGTTGAACAACACTTCGAGCCTTGACAGCATGTCCAACAGGGCGGTGCTGTCAGCAAGGACCGCGGGTAGTCCGCTTGCACCAGGCAAACAAGATGCAAAGAAATCGTTCGGCAGCGCTTTACGTTGGTCAAGATAAGCGATCAACAATGAAAGAATGAGCAGACGGCGGCGCAATCGAGCACTGAGCAGCTTACTTTCAGCTAGTCGTTTATTCATAGCCTTTACGGCTGCTACCAAACGAAGATGCGCGGCGCTGTCCTTTGACAACAGCCGCGCGGCCATATCGGGATCATCCCACAACGTTCCGTTGCGGATCAGTTCGGCATCCCACCAAGCTTCGATCTCCCCGACATCTGCGCCAATCTTGAGGATATCGAACGGCTTGAAAATCCGTCGCCCGCCTTTAACAAAATCAGGACGGTGTCCGCAACGGAACATTTGAACGACACCTGGTGCACGCCGATACAGAATTGGCACCCCGCCCCAGCTCCAGAGCCGCTGATGGAGTTCGGCGAATGCGGGATCGTCGTCTACAGCCTTGGTGACGAAGACGAAAGCCTGAGCAACGCTGTTTGACCCATCGGACGCAGCCTCGAAGAGCACAGAATGCGCGCCATAATGGGCCGCCTTCTCCATGGTCGCGACTTCCTGCATCGGCCTGCCAGACTGTACATACCCCTCAACTCTGATCAATCCATCGACCTTTAGAGCTGCTCGATCCACGTCAATGAGCCACTCAATCCGGGGTGAGACTTTGCGGCTGCCCGCTACACCACTCACTTGGACGCCCCGCGCTTCTTCTTGCTTAGCTCAAAGCCTTCCTTCAGCAGATCGAGCATCGTCAACCCTTGCTCGGCAGCGTAAACTTTAAACTCACGTTTAAATGAGTTAGGAACCTTGAAGTTGAGGGTCTGCAGGTCAACGGAATCGCTCTTCTGCGCCGTTTTCCTTCTGATAGCCCGATCTGATTCCATATTACGTCCACCATTTCTCACTCCGCTGGTACCACACCGGTGCGCCAGGGAACACTGAAAACCGCCATTCCGTTAAGCAGCTTATACTGAATAACGTAAATCGTTATAACTCAATTCGGTGTTTCCGGCTCTCGTGTGGGCGTCGATGGAGGCCCCTATCTACGATCCGATCAATGAGCCACTCATCACCAGCATCAAAAAGCCCGGCGTCTCGCGCGAGTATGCCCAAACCGCGCCGTGAAAAACAAACGGCAGAGCGGCCGCCGGGCGCCCTAATCGCAGTGCCACTAACTGCAGATCTAAATCGAGTGGTGCCCCACACTCCGTTGTCCGATAAACGACCGATTGTTGGACATCAAAGCCGAGAGGATAAAAGTGCTCCAGGAATCCGTCGTTCGCGTCCAAAAAATATGTCTACTATTCTATTGACCAATAATCGGTATTGAATCAGAATCTGGACATGCTCATCGGTTACGCACGTGTCTCAACCACAGACCAGAACCTCGACCTCCAGCGGGATGCGCTTCAGCGAGCCGGCTGCCAGAAGATTCTCGAAGAGAAAAAATCCGGCAGGGCCGGCACCAAGCGGCCGGAGTTCGATGCCGCTCTTGCCTACCTGCGCGCGGAAGACATTCTGGTCGTGTGGAAGCTAGATCGGCTGGGCCGATCGCTCGTCGAAATGATGCGCACGATCGACGGCCTGCAAAAGGGCGGCATCAAGTTTCAAAGCCTAACCGAGCACTTCGATAGCGAGACTGCCCATGGCCGTTTTGCTCTTCAGGTGCACGGTGCTATGGCCGAGTATTTCCTGGACCTCAATCGCGAACGCACCATGGAAGGCCTGAAAGCTGCCTTAGCACGTGGCAAGAAAGGTGGGCGGCCGCGCAAGCTGTCGGAGGCCGATCTTGAAGCCGGCAAGGCGATGCTCGTCGCCGGCACTATTCCCGTTGCACAAATCGCCAAGCGGCTGGGCCTCAGCCGGGCCGGGTTCTACAACTACTTTCCGCAAGCTCGTGCAACAGCCTTGGTCAAGGTGGACCGCTGATGCCGACCCGTGAACTCCTCCATAATCTCGACCAAGGCAGATCAAAGCGATGCTGAAAGCTGATACCCGACAGGCGAATTGGGCGTCGTGCCAATCCCGGCAAATACGATGCTCACCTTGCCGTGCAGAGAGCGGTAAAGGCTGGAGCGCTGGAAAAGCAAAAGTGTGAGGTCTGCGGGATCGAAACAGTCGATGCCCATCATGATCAATACGACGAGCCTTTAAGGGTACGGTGGTTATGCCGACGACATCACACGAGGCTCCACCACTACGGGGAAGACATGTTTCCAATCACGAGTGCATGAGCGTTGCAAGCGCTGGCGGCCGAATGCAGAACCTGCCTGCCATGCCCCTTCCATGAGACCTGACCTGTTCATGACAATGCTACTATGAGTGATGCAGGACATTATCATATATAGACCGGACCGGCAATGCGTCCGGTGTGCAAATCGCCTACGGCCTGTGCTCGGCCCGGGGCAGCAGACCGACGAAGGTGTCGAACAGCGCCAGATCATAGCGATAGGGACTTGCCGTCGCCTCGATCGGCGGAAGCGTTTGCGGCAGTTCCCACACCAGCCTCTCGGGCATCCCCTTTGCGATCGTCTGATACCACCGCACCAGCGAAGAGTGCAGGCGCAGATGCAGCCCAAAATTCGGCCGCGACCTGGCGGTATCGAGGTCCCGTTGCTGTTGAGCAACCTGAGAATCGATCCTTTTGAACAGGTAGCGATCAGCAAAACCCAGCCGGCGATTACGGATAGCCTCCTGGGTAAACGCCAGCTGGGCAAGCCACGCGCCCTCGGGTGCCTCACCGACCTGCCACAGAGCCCAAGAGAAATGCAGTTTCAACGGATCGGTGTCGCAAACGGCAAGACCCCTGCCCCGCTCCATTGCGACAGCGTCCGACCATCGTTTTGCATTCCACTCCGTCCAAAGGCGGGCCGCTTCACCGGGATCAGGCTGCCTGTCCGGGCGCTTCTCCGGGTAGCTTTCCTTGATTAGATATTCGCCAGCGCGTTGGCGGCACCAAGTTGTTTTCCCGGCCGCACTGATGCCCTCGACGACGATGATCATACTGACTTTGCCCCTACCCGGAATGATGTGATAAAAAGTCCGAGGGTTTTGTCGCAGAAATGCTCGTTCTGCAACGATCGCGGTAGGGACGCCCATCACTGAGCGCCCCCCGCACAGATCCGTACGTGCGGAATTCCCGCATACGGCTCCTACCTCCGGTGTTTGACGGCGAAGCGTTCGCCGGGCCGAGGATGACGGATAAGCGGTTTTGGGAGCCAGTCGTCAGCCAGCTTCTTCATCCGCACCCATGTCATCTTATCCTTTTGGCTGCGTCGTCGGAGCGACCGCCGCCATAGATCAGTGACATAGTGACGGAATACCGCCAGCGCCGCACCATTGTCCGGCACGGCGTGATAGTTGAAGAAACCGGTAACGACCTGCCTCAGCCATTTCCCTTGTTCAGGAATGGGCTGGTGCAGTCGCCGTCTCAACTCCTCTTTTATCTCCTTCAGTCTCGCCTGCATGCGATCCCGTCTGGTTCGCCGCTTGACGACGAATTTACCCCGGCGGGATTTGCTGCAGATGAAGGTGAAGCCAAGAAAGTTGAAGGTTGCCGGTTTGCCGAGTCCGACCTTACCGCGCTGAGCCGCTGCGAAGCGGCCAAACTCGATCAGGCGGGTCTTTTCCGGATGCAACGACAGCGCAAACTCTTGCAGTCGCTCGCGCATCTCTTCCCGAAAGCGGCGGGCATCGTTCTCATACTGGAACCCGACCACAATGTCGTCGGCGTATCGTATGATGATCATGTCGCCCTTGCTTTCTGCCGTCTCCAGCGGGCAGCCCACAGGTCGAACACGTAGTGCAGGTAGATGTTGGCCAGGAGCGGCGATGCCACCGAGCCCTGTCCAGTCCCCGTCTCACTAACCGTGACCACCCCATCTTCCAGAATCCCCGCCTTCAGCCATTTCTGGATCAGGCGGATGATGCGCTGGTCGCCAATCCGATGGTTCAGGAAGCGGACCAGCCAATTTTGGTCGACCGCATCGAAAAACGCTTGGATATCGGCGTCCAGTATGTAGTTCACCTTCCGGTCGTTTAACCCAACCATGAGAGCGTCCAGCGCATCGTGCTGGCCGCGCTCAGGGCGGAACCCGTACGAGAAGCCGAGGAAATCTTCCTCGTAAATCCCGTTGAGCACCGCAATCGTCGCCCTTTGGACGATCTTGTCCTCGATGGCGGCAATCGCAAGCGGGCGTCGTCGCCCATCTGCCTTGGGTATGAACCGCCGCCGAGACGGCTGAGCCCGGTATGTGCCCCGATGGACCCGTTCGTGCAAATCTCTGATGTTATTATCAAGGTCTGCCTCGTAGTCCTGCCACGTCACTCCATCCGCACCGGCCGCCGCGCCGCGCCTTAAGGCGAAGAATGACATCCGGAGCAATTCCGGGGTGATGTGGTGATACAGGGCGGTGAACCGCTCCGTCTTCCTTTGCCTTGCGGCATTCCGTACGCGTTCGAGCGCCTGTGACACACTTTCCCGGTCCTGAGCCCGGCGCGTGCTTTGCTCGTTCGCGTTCCCCTTGGTCCCGGCCCTTGGCTCCCCCGGCTCCGCCACCGGCTCTCCGGTACTGTTCGTCGGGTTCACAGCTACTATGGCCGAGTCTGACTTCTCATGTCCGTTCATCATCGGCTACGGCTCCTCGCCTTCCCGATGCGGACCGCACGTGGCATCAGCCACGTTCGGCCGGGCATGAGATCTCCCGGTTCCCGTACAAGGAGCGTCTGCACATGCCAGGGTCTGCGACCACGCCGGGTCGTCCGAGCACTTGCGATAGCGTGCTCGTGCGTATTGCCTTCCGTCTTGCAAACAACGTCGGCACCCGGAACCATGACTATTTCGCGGCTCAATGGCTGGCCTATGCACTCCCCTGCCGACGCTTCGCCGCCGTCCTCGCGGACGTCAACGCACGGCTCGGGGCCGGTGTGGGTCGCTAATCCTTCACCGAAATGGACTTGCACCATATACTCCTTGCCGGTCTCCCGGCGCACTCGCAAATATCAGGCGCAAAACTGAAACAAAACTCGGGATTTTCGCGACAGAAGGTACCATTCCAATCTAGGGCGCAATTATTCCCCATCCGACTTGGACAACCGAGCCACCATAGCGATACGAAAGCGGGTGCCTACCGAGAAAGTCCGATGAAGAAATTGCTTACCGCTGCCTGCATTCTCACGTTTTGCAGCGCAATGCCGTCATGGGCAGAGACGAACATAATCTGCACGCTCGTTGTCTCAGCGGAAACTGGAAAGCCGCTTCTTGAGGAGGGCGATTGCGACCGACGGATGTCGCCTGCTTCAACATTCAAGATAGCGATCAGCCTGATGGGTTTCGACAGCGGTATTCTTGAAACGCCGGAAAAGCCGCTTCTGCCCTTTAAAGAAGGCTACATAGACGCCCGTCCCGAATGGCGGCACTCGCAAAGCCCCAAAAGTTGGATGCGAGATTCCGTGATCTGGTATTCACAGCAGACAAACATTCAGCTCGGCATGGAAAAATACACGGCCTACGTGAAGGCATTCGACTATGGCAACAAGGACCTGTCCGGCGAGCCCGGCAAGAGCAATGGCCTGACCCACGCCTGGCTGAGCGCCTCCCTGCAAATCTCTCCAAGGGAGCAGGTCGCCTTCCTTCGAAAACTGGTTCGGCATGAACTTCCGGTGAGCAACGAGGCCGTGTCGAATACCAGCACAATCCTCGATCAAGGGGTGAAGGGCGGCTGGCACGTCTTCGGCAAAACCGGCGCTGGCGGCATCAGAACGGCAGACGGGAAGCTGAAAACCCCCTTCGGCTGGTATGTCGGTTGGGCAAAACGAGGAGACGAAACCGTTGTCTTTGCTCGATTGATCCAGGATACTGATCGTCAGCCTACGCCTCCGGGTCCCCGTGCTCGGGACGGGTTGATGTCGTCTGTGTTTTCAACAAGAGGCGTATTGGAATAGGATAGTCTGCAAGGCTCGGAAACTGCAGGGCGGATAAATGAATAGTGAGCTCCTTCGCGATTTCCTATGCGTGTCCGATACGATGAATCTTACCCTCTCGGCCGAAGAACGACACACAACCCAATCCAATCTCAGCAAGCGAATCCGACAACTGGAGACTTGGCTGGGGCGCGACCTGATCGACCGTCGCAGCCGTCCCCTTGCTCTGACGAAGGCCGGCCAAGATTTCATTCCGGTTGCGAGAAACATCATTTCGCAACTCGATGAGTACAGAGGTGCTCAGGTGCCTTGGGGTGTAGCCGAGGAGGCTGTCAGCATTGCAATGCCGCACAGCGCGACAATCAGCGTGTTTCCACGCTTCAAGCAGCGGATTGTAAAGCAGATTCCGAGAGCTAGCTTCGCGCCGCGATTGGCCAATCATGACATGGTGGCCACAATGCTTGCTCGTTCCGAGTGCGATCTCGCCCTGGTGGCATATCATCCCGCAACACCGCAGGCTGAGGAGTTTGCCGTTTTCAGGTCCGTTGAAATTGCACGGGAAAAATTGGTGATCGTTGCGCCTCCACACGCCAACAGCACTGAGCCGCTTCGACTACACGTCTCGCACCGCCGAACCTACATCGGCCAAATTTGGCAAAATTCCCGCGTATCTGTTCCAGTCACCGAGGAAATCGAACATGGGATGGCGGCCGATATACGGGTATATTGCTTGTCTGGTGACGGGCGCGGTGTGTTGCCGGAGACATTGGTCGAGGCCGATATAGCCTCCGGAAAACTGGCGATATGCTTTCCAGAAGCGGACCTATCATATTCCTTTTCATTGTATTGCGCTCCGAAGGCGAGCGCGCAAGCGAAGAGGATTTGGAAGGCTGCTGCCCAGCTCACCAACCACGAGCTATCTTCGCAAACCTCCTGACTTTTGAACGCTGCAAAAGTCGGGCTAACATATCGAGCAAAACTCGGGCGTTCCGCGAAAAGCGAGTTCGTAAATGAATCACTAACTCGACGCCTCTAACATGAAGAGGCAGTTCGACTTAGAGGCGTTATGAACATCCGAATCGTTGCCAAGGCGCTGGGCTTTCCCGCGCTGATCTTCTCCACACTAAGCGCTATCTCCAGCGCTGCTTATGCACAGGAATGCACGCTCATCATTGATGCGCGAACAGGGGTGACCGTTGAAGAGACGGGAGAGTGCGACCATCGATATACGGCCGCCTCGACGTTCAAGGTTGCACTCGCTCTCATGGGCTATGACTCGGGAATCTTGACAGACGCCCATAGCCCACTGTGGAATTGGCAGGAAGGCATGCGAGCGCCTGCGCGGGATAAGAAGCCGGTCGATCCGACCATTTGGCAAGCAGACTCCGTGCTTTGGTATTCCCGTGAACTCGCCCGCAACCTGGGCGCTCAACGCTTCTCGTCCTATGTCGGCAGCTTTAATTACGGCAACATGGATATCTCGGGCGAGCCGGGGAAACGAAACGGGCTATCTCATGCCTGGATCGCCTCGCTAGCGATTTCGCCTCGCGAGCAGACGACGTTCATCCGTCGCATGCTGGCCCACGAGCTGCCCGTTTCCCCCGCTGCAATCGAGCAGACAATGGCGATCGTACCGACCTTCAGCACAAGATCGGGGTGGCGTGTCCACGGGAAGACAGGGAGCGGCTGGACGCGCGATGCGCGTGGACAGATTCAGCGCAGCAGACCGGAGGGTTGGTTTGTCGGTTGGGCCGAGCGCGAAGGTCGCGTGGTCGCGTTCGCGAGGCTTGGCATCGGCATCGTCGAAGGTCGCCAAGGTCTGATCGAACAAGAAAAGTTACTGGCGACTCTCGACAGCCTTTAGGCGTGACCACACTGAGCCATAAGTTAGATTGATGCGTTTTTTCATTGCCACTATCACTGCCTTCATCATTTCCCTGCTTGCCGTTGCGGTCAACGCGCAGCCATCCCGGCAGCAATTCACCGTGCCGACGCAAAGCGGCCGGGTTCTGGTCGAGGGCTTCGGGAATTGTGCGAACGCTGTATGCCCGGCCGTCCTCATCTTGAGCGGCAGTAAAGGTTTTGGAGCGCCCGTTTATGACGAGATCGGTCAGACGTTCCAGGCAGCAGGCTTGAACGCCTATCTCGTTCATCTCCTGTCGGCGGCCGATCTCGACACCATCGCCACGGCAAGCGGGGCGCGGGCGCGGATCGCTTATTATGCGCAGCGGTTGTCGGATTGGACGTCCGCCGTTCAAAGCGTGGCCACCTACCTGAAGGATCAACCGCGCCACGGTGGCAAGATTGGTGTTTTGGGAATCTCCCTTGGCGCGGAGACCGCTTCGGTCGCAATGGTCGGACGTGCCGATATTGACGCCCTGGTGCTGGTCGATGGTGGTTTCCCGAACGGATATTCACAGCCTGTCCGCTCTTTGCCGCCGCTGCTGCTGATTTGGGGAAGCGCCGACCAGACGTTTCCATTGTCGATCGTCCGGGAACTGCAACAGACGGCACAGCGTCTTGGTGGACCTGCTATCCTCGATGTTTACGACGGCGAGGCCCATGACTTTTTTCTGAGATCGGCAAGCCACAGCGCCGGCGCAGCTCACCAGAGCGCGGCCGAGTTTCTGGCGGCTCATCTGTCGCGTTAATCCTGATTTTGCAACGCTGCAAAAGTCAGCTTGTCATGTCGAGCAAAATTCGGGATTTTTGCGAAAGCTCAAACGGCATGTGCCAGTGCCTTCCGATCATCGCGCAGCAGGAACACCATCAGGCCAGCTCCAACCGCAAACCCGGTTGAGATCGTCCAAACCCAATCGTAACGCATGGTCAGGTCGAAGATGTAACCGCCAGACCATGCGCCCGCCGCCGCGCCGAGGGAATGGCCCGCCGAAATCAATCCCATAGCAAGCCCCATGACGCGCAAGCCTATATGACTGGCAACGAGGCTTGCCGTGACGGGAACCGTCGCATAATCCACCGCGCCGAACAGGACGGCGAACACGACCAGCATTTCATAGCTGGCCCCGATATTCATCAGGATCAGGAAGGTCAGTCCACGCAACAGGTAGATCGAGCCAAGCAGCACGACCCGGTTCATACGATCGGTGAGCCAACCGGCCCCGATCATGCCGAGCATGTTGACGGCCGAAAGCGCACCATAGGCGGCGGCGCTCGGAACCGGACCGAAACCGCAGAATGAGGCATAGGGCAGGAAATGCGTTTCGATCACGCCGGCTGTTGTGTAGCCGCAGAGCAAGAAGCTCCAGAACAGCACATGGAACGCCGGCTTTCGGACGATAGCGCCGAGATCGGCCTTCAGCGACGATGTCGCCTGTTCGTGGGCGGCTTGCGCGCTGCTCTTCTCCGTTGGCGCCAGCGTCCACCAGAGAAGCGGGATCAGGGCAATGCACCCGACCCCAATGGTGAGAAAGCTCCATCGCCAACTAAACACCGCCAGAACCGCCGCGATCAAGGGCACGATCAGGAATTGCCCGCCTGTTGCGCCTGACGTGGCGATGCCGGTGGCAAGCCCCCGGTTCCGGTCAAACAAGCGGGCAATGGCCGTCGAAACGACATGTGTGGCGACGATACCGAAGCCGAGCGCCGACAGGCCGCTGAAGGCGAAAAGAAACACATATGCGTTGCTGGTCGCGGAGACGATCAGGCATCCGATACCGACGAGCGACAGGCCGAAGGCGAGCGTTACCCGGACCCCGTGCCGATCTACTAAATGACCCGCGAAAGGAGCGACTGCTGCCATGACCAGCAGCGCCGCCGCCGCCGACCCGGAAACAAAGCTGCGTGACCAGCCCAGCTCCTGCGCCCAGATCGGCATGACGAGGCCGAGCGTAGCGCGGGCCGAGAAGGCCAGCGCTAGCGCCAAAAAACCGAAGGCGACGACCGCCCATTGCAGAAATGATGTTGGTAATTGCTTCGCGCTCATGAAATCCCCCGGATAGATCGAAGGACCATTCCTCGAGCGAGCGCCACTTCGCAAACGATGGTTTTACCGCCTGTGTTTAGCTGTGCTAAACATGGCCATGACCATACCGCTGCCCTTGCTGGAAACCTTCGTCGTCGTCGCCCGATCCGGACGGATGCGGGAGGCCGCGCTCACGCTATCGCTGACGCCCGGCGCGATCAGCCAGCGCGTGCGCGAGCTGGAACAGCTGGCAGGGTGCCGCCTGTTTTCTAGAACACCAGCAGGCGTGACCTTGAGTGAAGCAGGGCAATCGCTGTTCGCCACGCTGGACGAGCCGTTCCGCCGGATCGAAGATGCGCGGCGCGCACTGGAAAGACCATCGACCCGCCGGGTCAGGGTGAGCACGATGGCATCCTTTGCCGTCAACTGGTTGGTGCCGCGCCTGCCACGCTTCTCGCAACTCCATCCCCATATCGACATTGAATTGGAAACGGACAGCCGTCTTGTCGATCTGAAACGCGAGCCGGTAGATATAGCGATCCGGCACGGGCTTGGAGAGTATCCCGGCCTGGTCGCAGTGCCGCTGATAGCGCCGGAGCTGATCGTCGTGGCCAGCCCGTCATTGCTCCAAGGGCGCGCAGTGATCGAAACCCCGGCCGATTGCCTTTCCTTTCCGCTGCTGCATGACATGGACCGGGCTGATTGGCGCTTGTGGTTCGAGGCGCACGGAGTGCAGGCCTCCGCAGAACTCTCCGGCCCATCCTTCTCTGACGACCATCTGATGGTAAAAGCGGCTGCCACAGGGCAAGGGCTTGCGCTGGTGCGAGATGCCTATGCGGACGACGATTTGCGCACCGGCCGTCTCGTGCGGGCGATCTCCATCCAGTGGCCGACAAACTTTGCCTATTACGCGGTTAGCGCGGCCGAGGCATTGCAGCGGTCGGTAGTCACCCACTTTCGGGATTGGCTGGTTTCTGAAGTCGCCGCTGATTCGCAAAAATCCTAACATTCGCGAATTTGGGCTGGCTCTCCGAGATATAGGGTGATCAAGCGGACTAGCTCTGTCTGCATCGCAGGGTCGGCGATGGCACCACGCCGTGCTGCATTGTGGATCACCCCGTCAATCGCGTCCGAAATCACGCGGGCCGCGACATGATCGACTGGGTTGGGCTGGCGCTTCCGGTACGTGGCGACGGCTTCGGCGTAGTAGGAGAGATATTCGATCTCGAATGCGCTGTTGGGGTTGCGATACCCTTCAGAACTAGGAGCTTCGTCTAGCAGGACACGATGCAGGCCAGGATACACGCTATGGGCTGCGACCACGGCTTGCACCAGTTGCGCCGCGAACTCTGCTGGCGATACTCCCTCCGCGCGGACTTTTCGCATGACCCCCATGCTGTCATCCATGTGCCTATGGCGGATCGCATCCACCAGAGAGAGCTTGTCGGGGAAATATTGGTAGAGGGAACCGATGCTGACGCCGGCCAGCTCCGCGATCCTGTTCGTCGTAAACCCCGCCCATCCTTCATCGCTCAGAATGCGAGCACCGGCCTGAACGATCGTTTCGACTGTCGCGCGGGACCGGGCCTGTCGCGGCTCCTTACGCATAACGGATTGCTGCTTTGCAATGCGAGTAGACAAAAAATCAGCTCCGTAGAGAATGTGCAGGACTTGCTCACATTTTTAAACCTCGAAAGGATCGATGGCAATGAGCACCTTGCTCCAGACTCTTTACGGCTATCACGCCTGGGCCAATGTCGATTTATTCAAAAAGCTGGAAAGCTGTGACCCTGAGAAACATGGAGCAGAGCTGCAAATCGCTCTTCGGCTAATCAGCCATTATTATGTGGTTTCGCGGATATTCGCCGGTCATCTGCAAGGCACTCCGCATGGCTTTACCTCCGATAATCTCGAAGAAACGCCACCACTGAATGAGCTGCGGGCCGCCGTCATATCGTCTGACCAATGGTATCTCGACTACCTTGGCACAGTCGCTACCACTGCACTCTCCGAGGCAGTGGCCTTCACCTTCACCGATGGCGACAAGGGCTACATGACGCGTGAGGAAATGCTAATCCATGTTGCTCAACATGGAGGCTATCACCGGGGCGAGGTTGGCCGCGTTCTCTGGCAACTTCCCATCACTCCGCCGTGGGACACGTTTGCGGTCTATCTTCATCAGGCCGAACCAGCGCGGCGGCAGCAGAGCGGCAAGCAGCCGGTTCCGGCCTGAAGGATAAGCTCACGTTAATATCGTCGCGGGAATCCTGATTTTTCATGTGCCGCTTGATATTGCTCGTGTGAGCACACTAAGGTTTTCGCATCGACCGAGTGGCAACTAGGGTTCCGGACGGCAGCGCCGTCGCTGGACCGAGCGTTGCAGAAACCGTGGGTGTTCCACGGCTGCACCCGAGGGGCAAAATCCCAGAGGAGGAGAAGTCGAGATCAACCGGCGCCTTTGGCGCATAAGGAGGTCTCGATGGCGTTTGCCTCGCTGCTGCTTGTTGTCCTTGCATCCTTTATCCATGCAAGCTGGAATCTTCTCGCCAAACGGGCCGCATCGGTCGGCCCGGTCTTTGTCTTCGCCTATAATCTGATTGCCTGCGTCGCCTATGCGCCGTGGGTGCTCTACCTGCTCATACAAGGCGACGGCATTGCCTGGTCATGGATCGGCGTCGTCCTCCTGCTGCTCAGCGGCTTGATTCATCTGGCCTATAGCCTTTGCCTTCAGCGCGGGTATCAGGTCGCGGACCTGTCGGTGGTCTATCCGGTCGCAAGGGGAACCGGCCCGATGCTCTCCACGATCGGCGCGTTCTTCATCCTTGGGGAAATGCCATCCGGGCAAGGGCTGGCGGGATTGCTCCTCGTTGTCGTCGGGATCGGCCTCATCGCCACGCAAGGGGATCTATCCGCCTTCCGGCGTCCTGGCGGGCAAACTGGCGTGCGGTGGGGCGCAGCGACAGGCGGCCTGATCGCATCCTATACGGTGGTCGATGCCTATGCCGTCAAAATCCTTGGCATCGCCCCGGTGGTGCTGGACTGGTTCTCGAACCTGCTGCGGTTCTTCCTTCTGGCCCCGCTCGTGATCGCGAACCCTCGCCGAGCCATGGCGGCCATGCGCGGCTATTGGTGGATCGCGGTCGGCGTGGGGCTGCTTTCGCCCCTGTCTTACATTCTCGTGTTGGAGGCGCTGACATCGGGAGCGCCGCTCAGCTTGGTCGCCCCCATGCGTGAAATGTCGATGATGGTGGGCGCGCTCCTCGGCATGGTGATCCTGCGCGAGAAGGTCGGGCCATGGCGGATTGCCGGGTGCGGTGTGTTGATCGCTGGCGTCATTTTCCTGTCAGGGGCGTGAGCGCATTTCGGTCGGCAGAAACTATCGCGAAACTCAGTCGCGAAACTTTGACTTTTGCGTCTGAGTTCTGCGACGAAAATAATGCTGTAATTTCAGCGCCGATATTTTTGTCGCGAATGTTAGTGATATTGCGAAACGAGACCATCTTTCACAGCAGCGTCGACAATCGCAGCAGCAGGAATCGTGATCCACATGCTGGCGTCAACCTCACCTGCGATTTTCAGCCAGCTTCCGACCATTTCATACCCCAAGGTATAGCCGAGCCAACGTGGACGCGAGCCGCTACCATAGAACCATGCGGGATGATCATAATTGGTGGCAGAAAGCGCTTTCAGATCGACCGGAGAGCTTCGCAACTGGTCTGCCGGCACAGCTCTTTCCCATGGCTCAGGAAGGGTGCCAAGCAGGCGGCCGACAAATTGCCCGGCAAGCCCTTCGCTGACCAAAGCTTCACCGAGCGTCCAACCGTAGCCATCAGGCCCAGCCATGCGTAGGCAATGATGCACTTCGTGGACGATCTGGCGATGCAAAGCCCCATCCTGAAGGCTGGTCGCGAAGTTGGGATTATCGGGATCGACAGTCATCGCAAACAGCGTGTCACGGTAGGCACGACCAACGATCCCCATTTCGGGTATTGTTTGCCATGTCAGCCATTGAACGAGGATATCGAGGCGGGGCGGGGGCAGCAATCCGGACAACGTCCGGTAAGCCGCATCGAAGTTGCCTACGATGTCAGCCCGATGATCATCAAGCTCACCCGAAGCGCTTAGCCAATGCAATGTCCAACCGTCCATGAGGCTCCCCGCAGTAGCGTCAATTTCCATGAAACTACAGTTTAGGCCGCAGCTTCGCAAATATTAGGATATTGATGATGTGCTCACGTCTTGCAAACGCTTTCTCCCGTGTCGCAGCTATTTCAGTTTCTGGCGATCATCGTCACTCGGATTGCATTCCTGCTTGGTGCCTGGAATGTAGAACTTGTCGTCCGGCGATGGATCGGTTCCACCACCACACCCTGGCATGGTTGAAGTTCCGTCTCCACCGTTATGGCCGTTACCAATGCCGCCATTCCCGCCGTTTTGACCGCCAGCGCCTCCTGCGCCCCCTTGTCCTGGAGTGTTATTGGCCGCGTACGAGGTAAGAGGGAAGAAGATCAGTCCGGTGGCGAGCAAGGCAGCAAAGTGTTTCATGCATTCCTCCAATGAATGTCGTCCGATTATGGTCCCGCGCCTTTTTGGCTACCAAGCATCCTTGACCATGATGTGACAAACCGATCAGTGAACGCATCAGAAGTCCGGAGTTATGCATTGGCATGGCCGCCATGAGGCCTCGCGGGGAGATTGGCAGGTAGATCATTCGTAGAATGCCGGGGAATGACGTAAAGATCTCCATTGCTGACCATCATGCCCGTAGACGACGAATGCCACGCCTTCGCGTTCCGCGTTGTCTGACACCTTCTGCGTGCTTCGTCTAATAGACGGTTCATCATCCATATCGGTTATAAACATTTGACGCGTTGTCGGTTCCGCCATCGACTGGTGCATAACGGCGTCGGCAGCAAGCAGTATGCCTCCCGTCTTGGGAAGATGAACCAGAACAGACTGATGGCCGGGGACATGACCGCTGGTTTCCAGCAATTCCACGCCCGGCACAAGCTCGATGTCGCCTTCGATAAGACGATAGCGAAGCGACGGATGATCCCACGCCGCCCGATTGGCCAAAAACCGGGGATGGCCACCTTTAGCCAGTTCATATTGCTGCTGCTGTACGACGAATTCGGCGCTGGTGAACAGATCGTGGTTGCCGCAATGGTCGTCATCAAGGTGGGTGCATACGAGATAATCAATGTCAGAGGGTTTGAGTCCGATGGCCGCCAGGCGAGCGACCACCGTATCCTCCGGCCTAATTTCGATTGAAAGTCCCGGCGGATTTTGAGGATTTTCGACAAAGGACCGTGGCCAGCCAGTATCAATCAGGATGTTAATGCCGTTCGTTGTCTGAACGAGGTAACCCGGAACGGGTACATCGCCGGGCTGCATTATGCCCAGGAGAAGCAGATGAAGGCGCATGGGTCTTTTGGTCTCCCTTCGAGAAAATCTGATATTCGTCGAAAGGCGTGGTCGGTATTGAATAAATGGGACAATCGGCCTCACAAATAATAGGCAATCCCCGATGGGCCTCCCTGCGTGCCGAAGTGATCGGCCAGCGGCGTGCGAGCCTCACGGACATATGCACCTGGTGTTAGACCCAGCCGCCGTCGCCAGCTTCTTATCTGATGTGCTTGGTCGCTGAACCCATGCACGGACTCGCCGCTGTCGGACTGAACACTCTTCAGGCTGGAATGCAATCGTTCCAAATCTGCGAGTGACTTTGGCCCCATGCCAAGGTGTCGGAGAAAAAGACGATGGAGTTGCCGGCGACTAACCTGGACAGTCTCTGCGGCAGTTTCAACGGTTTCGCCACCTTGCAAGATTGAATGCGCTATAGCGATCTGCTTGCCCTCCGAAACAGGGCGCATGCTGCTCATCCTGGAAATCAGCCAATGATCCAGCAGGGCTGCGATCCGTCTCGGTTCCTGTTCCAGCCCGACGCCATTTTTCAAAGTCAGTGCGGGAGCCTCGCCGGTGAGGGCAGCGAGATCAAGCAGCATGTCGGCAGTACCCGATCCGGTATGGGGAAACAGCCGGACAAGCCCAGGAATTGTTAGCATCACCATGGCGAAATAGGTGTCTGACCATGAACGCCAGGCTCGGCTTCGTGACTGCAAACCGAGAAAAGACACGCTCGGTACCAGACCCCCATCCTCCGCTGCATTGGGACGGCCCATGTTGACGGATAGCACCGCCAGAGGGATGGGGCTTGTTCGGGTTAGGTGTCCTGCATAGTCACCCGGCAGGTCTTCAATGAACCAGTAGGCGTGTACCAGCGTGGCGAGCTTGGGAGCAGGAGGAAGAATTAGGAACATGAAACCTCCTCTTTTCTAGCTGCTTGTCTCGCTCATCATGTTTGCTAAACCTCGTTTTCGCAAAAGTCCCGAATTTTGTTTCGATATGTTAGCCCGTCATTTGGTTGCAAGAGCGAGTTGAGCGGCAAGCGCTCCAAACGCCGCCGCGAAGCCGCGGCGCATCCAGCGCTGAACGATCGGATTCGAGACGATGTGGCGGCGCAGGTAAGCGGCGAACACGCCGTAAGCCGCAAAGATGATGAAGGTCAGCGCCATGAAGATAAGGCTGAGTTTCAGCATCAGCATAATCGGGCTGGCCTCCCCAACCGCCACAAACTGCGGCAGGAACGCGAAAAAGAAAATCGAGAGTTTTGGGTTGAGCAGGTTGATGAGGATGGCTGATCCGATCACCTGCCGGTCGCTTTTGACGATTGGAGCGCCGTCGATGCGCAGGACACCTCGCTCACGGAACATGGACCATGCCATATAGAGGAGATAGGCCACGCCGAGCCATTTGAGGATCTGGAAAGCCGTTGCGCTGGTGTGGAGCAAAGCCGCAAGACCGCTGATCGCGGCTACCATATGCGGCACGATTCCGAGTGTGCAGCCGAATGCCGCGACAAAGCTGGCCCGCACGCCACCCGACAGGCCGGCGGCAAGCGTGTAGATGGCCCCTGTGCCGGGAGAGGCGACGATCACGAACGTCGTCAGCAGAAACTCGATGCTCATGCCGCTGCCACCTTGCACGCCGGCCATGATTGAAGCAGGGCGGCTTTCAGTTCCGCCATGAGGTTTGCAAGGTCTTGCGCTGCGGTCGGGTGCAATGCCTCTGCGACGATGAAGGCGGCGATCGTTTTGCTGTGAACGGCGGAGTACCCGCTTTGCCGGTTCGTCCAGCGTCGGGCGTGCGCTCGGCCGCTCCTATCCGCAAAAATGATTTCGCCAGGCTCCGGGTTTTCTATCTCGCCGGAAAACGTCTCATAGATTTCCGCGCCGGTTGCGGGCCGGACTTCCAGCCCGCCGCCGATCGTTGCTGCGTCGAAGACCGCGATCGGGACCGCGTAGGCCAGCGAAACGGCGTTGCACAGGTCGATGAGCGGATGAAGGCGCGGCAGATCGCCTTCCTTGCGAAACCGGCGCAACAGCGCTTCGGAGGCGCACCTGTATTGTGTTGGCTTCAGGCCCATCCTGGCGAAAGCACGCCGCCACGCCTGTATTTCTGGGAACTCGCCCTCTGACGATGCGGAGAGCCGGCTGGCGGCAACCGCATGAAAACGGGCGATAGCATCAGAACCATCGGTTTCGGGATGGATGGATTCGAAATGGAGGGTGCGTGTTGCAAGCTCCGGGAATTCAGACAGCATCGTATCGGCATATTGAATATCTATAGACATGTGGCTGGCTCGCTGAGGTTTTGAGCCATTGTCGCTTCTACGACGCTCTTTCGTCTTGAACGAAATTGCAGGCAGAGCTTATCGCCGCGCCGCCGCATAGGACCCCGGCGACATGCCGTAGGTGCGGACGAACAGTCGCGTCATATGACTTTGATCCGCAAAGCCGCTGGATGCAGCAGCCTCCGCCAGATCATCCCCGCGCGCGATCATCCTTTTCGTCATCTGGAGCCGGCGCTGGATCATGTAGGCGTGGGGCGTCAACCCGGTCGCACTGGCGAACCCCCGCAGCACCTGAAAGCGGCTCATTCCGCACAGTCGTGCGAGATCGTCCAGGGAGAGGCGCGCGTCCGGCTCATCATCGATTTTCGCTATGGCCGCCGAAATCGCCTTCGGGACGGATCGTGCCTCCTTGCACGTTTTGTTGTCCTCAAGAAGCTGCTCAAGCATGAGGAACAGGCGCTCTTCAGCCTGCATGTTTTGTGTCGTGCCGGAGCTTGCAGTCATGGCGGCAAAAAGTGAGCGGTAGCGCTCCGCAACGCTCCTATCCCGGATGACCGGATTGGGCAGTTCGAAGGCTCCTGTTCGTCCTTCCGTCATGTCGTGAAAAAAGGCCGAGACGGTATGCGGTTCGAAATACAGCATCTGCCAAGCCCGGCCGCCATCGCCGATGGGTGCGCCGTCATGCACCTCGCCGGGGTTGACGGTGATGATGTCGCCCGCTTCTGCTTCGACCATACCCCGACCGCTGAGCGAAACTTGCGCGCCCCTGTCGATCAAGCCGATCCCGAATTGGTCGTGCATATGGCGGCCGTAGGCGAGCGTCGTGTCGGCCTCGACGGCATCCACTCCGTCCACTACGGCGGGCTTTACCCGAAATGAGGGGAAGAAACGTTCCCTGCTGCCTTGCACTTACCAGGTCATCCCGTCATTTTTTCATGGCTCGCCTGAGCGGTTTCTGTATTTTGATTTGCAGGGTGTGTCGCAATAATCCCGATTTCTGCTCGATATGTTAGCCTGACTTTTGCAGCCCTGCAAAATCAGGATTTTTGCGACAGGGTTAAGCGACTTTCCGATCCGGATAGCGCGCCTTTATTTCGTCCTCAGTGCCAAGTTCCCTGATGAAGTCAGTGAAGCTTGGCGCGACATAGCCGACATTTTCCCAGCCGTAATTTGCGTGCTTACCAAACACCTGCTTTCGGACATAGGGGAGATACAACACGTTTCCGAAGCTTTCCGGGCGAAGATCGATCAGCAGAGTGGAGGAGTTGTCGCGTGTGAGCGGAAGCAGTTCGCGCGATATACGCGGCTTAACGCCTTCGAAAGCCGGATGAGGGTTACAGTAAGCCCTGATAGCACTGATGGTCAGTTTTGCCCAAGGCACCAAGGAGAGGTCCCCCATGATAACCGAATTTTTCTTGAAATTACACGGGAAGAAATACGCGCCGACGTTGATAGAGCCGCCGATGGCAGAATATTTCAGTAAAAACTCCCGATAGTCTTCAGTAATACGTGTTTCCAATAAGCGCTCGATCTCCTCGATGTCGTCTTTAGTGCTTGGTTGAAAGAAATCTGGACCTCCATTACTTTGCAATTCCCACATCTTGAAGAACTTCGGGTTGAGGCTTTCTAAATCCATGATCGTTCTCTTTATTCAATCATTTCGTCTCAACTATATATCTTATGTCGCGAAACTCCCGATATTTGCTCGACATGACAAGCCGACTTTTGCAGCGCTGCAAAATTAGGAATTACGCGAAATACGTCATCATGCTCTGTCACGCTCGTCCTGAGTCTTGCGAACCCATTGCCAGAATGGGTCGTCCGAGATTTCAACTTCCTCGTTTGGAAAGTCGCCTAAAATCTCTCTGGCCCTCTCCGGAATCGTGATGCCATAGCGATCGGCTAGCCATGCTCGATAGGCGCTGTTGCCGCAAGCTTCAGCGGGTGGCTCGTCCGGAAAACCTAAGCAATCGCCGCTGATCTCTTGATAACCTATCGCTAGTAGACGAAGGAAATCGAGCGGCGTCCTCCCTAGGAGACAAACTAAACCTTCAGAACCGAGGTGGACGATCTGTCGATAACCTTCATCGTCAAGCCAGAACGCAGCATATGAACCGTCTCCGCCGGTTCGCGCGAAAGGAACGAGCCGGTGCTCGATACCGGGGACAACGTCACCAAACCAACCCTCGCCGAACTCTCGGGCCTGCGCAGGCGTCGCGATGCGGAAGAGGATTGCGGTGACGCACTCCGATTGCACATCGTCGTTTGTGCCGAGCAGGCCGAGATGATCTCCAACATACGCTCCGCTCGGCATGAGGAAATCGTTCGTTTCCATCCATTCGAACAACGCCAGGAATTCCTCCGGCAAGGGTATAGCGGCTGGCATCCGGTCAGCCATCTTCTTAACATTTTCCATCCGATGCTTCTCCCGATTGTGCTGGGTCAAGACACCGCCGCCCACGGCCCTTGTCATTAAAATCCCGATATTTGCTCGACATGATAAGCCGATTTTTGCAGCGCTGCAAAATTAGGATTTCCGCGACAGTTCTTCAGGTTTGCGGGCGAGGTAAATCGCCGTGACAAAGTTCCGACGAACCTTCCCATCGAATTCCTCATTCGCGATGCGTCCGAGTTCGTTCAGGAACCGTGATCGTTCCGCTTCAGGCAGGCGGGTGACCGGCGAGAACGTTGCCGTCAGCCCTACGACCTGACGGGTCGTCAGAGTTGGGTTCCACCTGATTTCCTCATATGTCGCGTGCCCGAAACCCGCCGCTTTCAACTCGGCCATCCGCGCGTCCTTGTCGAGCGCGAACGGCCGATTGGAGTCGCCAGCATGAGAGGGGGTGCGGCTCAGCGGTTGGAAAAGGGCCTGAGTTCGGCGCTGGAACGGGTCCATGTCAGCCGGATCGCCAAAGACTGTCCACCACATGGCCCACCAACCGCCGGGTCGCAAAAGCCGAAACACCTTGGCAAGCGCGCTATCCTGCTGCAGCCAGTGAAAAGCCATGGCGGCGGCGCCGAGGTCGAAACTAGCAGAAGGCAGCAAACTGTCCTCGAAAGAGGATTGTACGATGGTCAGTGACGAACCGTAGGGCCTCAATCGATTGCCCAGGGTAGTGGCAAGCCGCGCGTCCGGTTCGATAGCAGTTATCGTGCAGCCCAAGGCAAGCAACGGCGCGGTAGCCTGTCCTGTCCCCGCGCCAATTTCGAAAACTCTAGCCGTTTGCGAGACCGCGCCTTGATCGCGCAGAATATCATAGACGCGCGGCGGATAGTCGGGCCTTGCATCATTATAAGCTTCGCTGTTCGCTCCGAACGCGCGTCGGCCCTCTTCAAGCGAAATTACATCCGACATGGCGTTCCTCGGTAGTTGTCGCGAAAATCCCGCAGACCGTCCTAAAACTCTTCGCGTGAATGAAGTCCTGCCCTTTTCAGTGCCGGAACTCTACGGGTGAAGAGATTTTCCTGATTTCGATGTCCAAAGTGCCCGACAAGGCGCTGGTGAGCACTTTTGTACCCGTATTTTGCAACAGTGCACAGAATGGCACCTTTTCATGCCCTGACGGCGGTGATCAGACCCGCAACGCCGACAAGGG
>NZ_SLYH01000022.1:0-28472 GCF_004343445.1 Rhizobium sp. PP-CC-3G-465 | reverse complement strand
TCCAAGATCATCACACTCCCATGCGCATCGCTTCCGGCATCCACGATATCTCTGCTTTCGCCATAAGAGAATACGCGTGGTTTTCAGACAGTCTGCCCGAATTTTGCTCGATATGTTAGCCGGACTTTTGCAACGCTGCAAAATCAGGAGATGTGCGAGAGGTTGATAATTTTGCGCTGATTGCAGTGATCCCGATTTTGTGGATTCTGCGCTCATTCGTTGTCTTTATGAGGGTGTCTTGGAAATTGAACTTCATCCCGCAAACGAATCTGAGAAATTTCAGGTTTGGGAAATGCTCTCTGCTTATCTTCGCGAGCTAAGCCAGTATGGCGAGGTCGACCACGAATACCGTTTCTTTGACAGCTATTGGGTAGACCGAGACCGCTGGCCCTACATCATCGCCGTTGGCGAGCGCACCGCTGGATTTGCGCTCGTAAACACCTGGTCGCCTTCAGGCCCCCGAACATTAAAGGGGCACAGATATACGGGATGGTTTTCATTTCTGGTCAGCCGAGTGCTGACAACAGCCGATCACGATTTTTCTGCACGTACTCTATGTCCCTGAGGTATATGGCGGCATCGCCAGCCTCCACGTCCTCCACGAAGGTTAAGTCTCCCGCTTCTGCTCTTGAATGCATGAAATCCACCAATGCTTGCAGTCGTCCGCAGATCGCCTCGGGAAGCCTGCGCTTTTCGTCGGCTGTCGCACCATAGGATGCACAAAAGATGCTTGCGCGATGCAATTGTTCACGGACATCTAACACAACGCCTTGGTTGGAATAGTCAGACAATGGCGCCCATCTGTAAACTGCGTATGCCAGATCCCATAAGGCTGGCGCTGGATGTGCGGTGTCGAAATCAATGATCCCGACAGCCACATCGCCCTCAGTTGCGACATTGTAGGGTGCAAAGTCACCGTGGCAGATAATCTCGGGAGGTTCTTGCGGCGGCAGCATCCACGTTTGGATCTCACGATCAACGTCCAGGAACCCACGCGACGCTGAATGGAATTCACGCAGAAGCTCGCCTGCAGAGCGTAGCATCCGCTCCGAACCAACAAGTCGATCCGCCAAATGCTCACAAACGCGCCCTTCGACGTAAGTTACGGTTTCTTGATGTTGCGTTAATTCGACAGGAATTGGTGCAGCAGTAAAGCCGCTGTTTTGCAAATGGCGCAAGAACCTATGCACTGTCGGCGTCCAAGGACCAGATGGCCTCCTGACGGTATTTCCATCGCGCCAAATCTGCCCTGCTCGCCCTCCCTCCAATTCTTTCATTTTCTTACTCCCAAAGTGATCTTTTTCCGTCCGAGCAGACGTTCACCATCGCCCCGCAACTCACCCTTGGGGCTAACAAACCGGTATAAGGTCTGACGGGTGATGCCGAGTTCTGCGCAGAGATCGGCCACCTTCGTCTCAGGTTTTCCCATCATTGCTTGAGCAAGGCGTACTTTCGCGGGGGTCATTTTGAATGGCGCCCCGCCATTCCGGCCACGCGCTCGGGCTGCCGCTAGGCCTGCTTTGGTCCGCTCGATGATCAGTGCCCGCTCAAATTCGGCAAGAGCGGCAAATATTCCGAACACCAGCCGGCCGTTCGCTGTGGAAGTGTCGATCGATGCGCCTTCGCCTGCGAGTACTTTCAAACCGATGTTCCTCTTTGTGAGGTCGTCCACGAGATTGACGAGGTGACGCAGGTCACGACCGAGACGGTCAAGCTTCCAGACGGCGAGCGTGTCGCCAGCGCGCAGCGCCTTCAAGCAAGCCGCTAGACCGGGACGATCATCTTGCTTGCCCGAGGCGGAATCCTCATAGACGTTATCGACCTCGACGCCAGCCTTGATCAGCGCATCGCGCTGGAGGTCATGGACCTGGCTGCCGTCAGCTTTCGACACCCGCGCATATCCAATCATCGCTGTCATTTATACGTTGGTTTGAGGCGGCGCTTCGGAAACAAGTGTTTTGTTCGCTGAAAATGTATCTCAACCAGCTTCATAAACAAAGCGTCTTTAATGTCGTCGGATTTTGAAAAGGAAACATGGATGCCGCGTCGCATCACTCTAACCGATCGGCAGAAAGATGCGCTGTTGCGCCTGCCGACTTCCCAGACGGATTTGTTGAGGCACTACACGTTGAGTGACGAGGATCTCGGGCACATCAAGCAGCGCCGTCGACCCCACAACAAGTTCGGCTTCGCGCTGCAATTGTGCGTTTTACGCTATCCCGGTCGGGTGTTGGCGCCTGGCGAATTGATACCAGCGGAGATCGTCGATTTTATCGGAGCGCAACTGGGCCTGCACGCCGACGATCTGGTTGACTATGCCGCTCGCGAGGAGACGCGGCACGAGCATCTTTCCGAACTGCGGGCGCTCTATGGATTCCGCACCTTCTCAGGACGTGGAGCGCGCGAGCTAAAGGACTGGTTGTTCCAGGAAGCCGAAATGGCAATATCGAACGAGGATGTGGCCCGTCGGTTCGTGGAGGAGTGCCGACGCACCCGCACCATTCTTCCTGCACCATCGACGATCGAGCGGCTTTGCGCCACGGCTCTGGTCGATGCCGAGCGGCGGATCGAGACGAGAATCGCCAGTCGGCTGTCCGTGCCCGTCCGGGAACAGTTGCTGGCATTGCTTGAAGAGACGGTCAACGATCGAGTGACCCGTTTCGTGTGGCTGCGTCAGTTCGAGCCGGGTTCGAACTCCTCGTCGGCCAACCGGTTGCTCGACCGGCTCGAACACCTGCAACGTATCGATCTCCCCGAGGATTTGCTGGCTGGTGTTCCTGCTCATCGGGTGACACGTCTGCGCAGGCAGGGCGAGCGATATTACGCCGACGGCATGCGCGATCTTCCCGAGGACAGGCGGTTTGCGATTCTGGCCGTCTGCGCATCGGAATGGCAGGCAATGCTCGCCGACGCCGTGATAGAAACCCATGACCGGATCGTCGGCAGGCTCTACCGTGCTTCCGAGCGCATTTGCCAGGCGAAGGTCGCCGATGAAGCGAGCGCGGTGCGCTACGCCCTGAAATCCTTCGCCGAAATCGGCGGCGCCCTGGTCGATGCACAGGATGATGGCGAGCCGCTGGGCGACGTCATCGCGAGCGGATCAGGGTGGGATGGCTTCAAGACCCTTGTTGCAATGGCAACCAAGCTGACTGCAACCATGGCGGACGACCCTCTCAATCATGTGATCGACGGTTATCATCGTTTCCGGCGGTACGCTCCGCGCATGTTGCGCCTGCTAAATCTGCGGGCTGCGCCGGTCGCGCTCCCTCTTCTGAAGCGGTGATGGCTTTGCGCACCGGTTCGAACCATGCCGCAAATACCGGCTTCTTGCGGCCCAGCTCGAAATGGCATCGCCATCTTCGGACCCAGGCGGCTGGTGACGGCCGCCTGTGGGAGATCGCAGTGCTGTTCCATTTACGCGATGCCTTCCGCTCCGGAAATATCTGGCTGACCAGATCACGGCGCTATGGCGACCTGAAACATGCACTTGTTCCGGCGCAAGCTGTCGCGGAAGGTGGCCGTCTCGCTGTGCCATTGCGGCCGGAAGAATGGCTGGCAGATCGACAAGCCCGTCTCGATATCCGGCTGCGCGAACTGGGGCGCGCAGCGCGCACGGGAACGATTCCCGGCGGGTCGATCGAAAACGGCGTTCTGCATATCGAGAAGCTCGAAGCTGCTGCGCCTGACGGCGCTGAGAACCTGGTGCTCGATCTCTACAAGCAGATCCCGCTCACGCGGATTACCGACCTCCTGCTGGAGGTGGATGCCGCGACCGGTTTTTGCGAGGCCTTCACCCATCTGCGCACGGGAGCGCCCTGCGTCGACCGGATCGGCCTGATGAACGTCATCCTTGCCGAAGGGGTGAACCTCGGCCTGCGCAAAATGGCCGACGCGACAAACACCCACACCTTCTGGGAGCTGATCCGCATTGGACGGTGGCATGTCGAGGGAGAAGCCTACGACCGGGCGCTGGCCATGGTGGTCGAGGCACAGGCAGCGCTACCAATGGCCCAGTTTTGGGGCATGGGCACCTCAGCTTCGAGCGATGGACAGTTCTTCGCCGCCACAGAACAAGGCGAGGCCATGAACCTGGTCAACGCGAAATACGGCAATACCCCGGGCCTGAAAGCCTATACCCATGTCTCGGACCAATATGTGCCGTTCGCAACCCAGGTGATTCCTGCGACGGCAAGCGAAGCCCCTTACATCCTCGATGGCTTACTCATGAACGACGCAGGTCGCCATATCCGCGAGCAGTTCGCCGACACGGGCGGCTTCACTGACCACGTCTTTGCCGCATGCGCCATTCTCGGCTACCGGTTCGCTCCGCGCATCCGCGATCTGCCGTCCAAACGGCTCTATGCATTTAATCCATCGGCCGCCCCCGCTCACTTGCGGCCCTTGATCGGTGGAAAAATCAATAAGGCCATGATCGAGCGTAACTGGCCCGATATCCTGCGCATCGCCGCCACCATCGCAGCTGGAAGCATCGCTCCTAGCCAGATCCTGCGCAAGCTCGCCTCCTATCCACGGCAAAACGAACTGGCTACGGCTTTGCGCGAGGTCGGCCGCGTCGAACGGACTCTGTTCATGATCGACTGGATTCTGGATGCCGATCTGCAACGTCGTGCCCAGATCGGGCTCAACAAGGGCGAGGCCCATCACGCGCTGAAACGTGCCATCAGCTTCCACCGCCGCGGCGAAATCCGCGACCGATCCGCCGAAGGCCAGCATTACCGGATCGCTGGCATGAACCTGCTCGCCGCCATCATCATCTTCTGGAACACCATGAAACTGGGCGAAGTGGTCGCAAGCCAGAAACGCGATGGAAAACTGCTATCGCCCGATCTGCTGGCCCATGTCTCGCCGCTCGGATGGGAGCACATCAATCTCACCGGAGAATATCGTTGGCCAAAACCTTAGCGTAGGATTCCGTCCCCTCCCGCAAATGACCCCGATCCGGCTCAGGCGTTCGAGGCGCTGCGCGAGACGGTCGAAGACCTCGCCAGCGATCTTTCCCGCGAAATGACGACGATCCGCAAAGGCGTGGAGGCGGCGTTCGACCGGTTCGAGGCGCTTGGGCCGCCCACCGACTACAGCGCCGATCTCGGCCGTCTCGTGCAGGGTCTGGCCGTGGTCGGGGAGCGGTTGAAGGCCATCGAGGCGTCGCCGATCCTCAAGAACGGTCCAGAGCACTATGCCCGCGCGCTCGAGCGCAGCGGCGAGAGCCTGGTGAAGAGTGCCGCGCAGCAGCTCGAACGCCAGGCGGCCGATCTCGAGCGCGCCGGCAACCGTCTCGCCACTTACACGAAAAGCGCCTACGACCGGAGGAGCCAGGATATCCGGATGTGGACGGCGGGCGGATTCGGCCTGGTTCTCGGCATATTCCTCATGCTGATCCTCCCGCGCTTCCTGCCGTATTCGGCCGATAGCCACGTCGCCAGCCTCGTCATGGGTCGTGATCGTGTCAGCGCTGGCCGCGGCATGATCGAGGCCGCCGATCCGAAACAGGCGGAGGATATTTCGACGGGTGGATGGGTCTATGAGACGAACCGGGAGGTGCTGGATAAGTGCATCTCGGATATGTTCAAGACCCGGAAGGAACAGCGCTGTGCACTCATCTTGCCCGTGGTCGAAGGGCGCTCCGGGCAGTAATACAGAGTTAGGCTACATATATTTTTGCTCGTTCAGATTGGTGGCTAAAATTTGAAAGCGGAAAAGCTTCGAGCAAGGTAAGGTGAGTAGTTTCTAAAATTAAACCGTCATCCGCAAAAAATCAGATCGGAGGGAATGCTATATGTTGTCTGGAATAAGCAACGCCACGTCGAATAGGATAGCGACGTTCCCCGACCGCCGTAATCAAGCGGGACAGGATGCCTTTGCGGACCTGATGGCGACCCCAGGAGACAGCAAGCCCGACAACAGCTCGACTGCACCTTTCGACAACCGTGGCATCAGCTACGCTGCGATTGAGACGAACTTCAACACCTGGTCGCACCAACGTCGTGTCGATGGTGCGGGCGACGATTACATGAACCGGGTCGACGCGGCGAAGACGACGTATCTCGATATCGCACGCAAGGCGGAAGCCAGCGGCGGCTTTGCCGATCCGGTTGCCTTCGTCCGCACGCTCGGCACACATGAACTGGACGCGCTGCAGACGATCAATTCGCTTGGCGCCGCCATAGACCCAGCATCGCTTACCGAAGAAGGCGCGCTCAACCTCTTGCTTACCAGAACGATGGCGCGAGACATCGATGGTGATGGGCTGATGATGGTCGGAGAGGCAAGCACGTTCGTATTTCCGCCCGGCGACGCGCCGCAAGCGGTTAAGGATGCCTGGGAAAAGACCACCGAGGGCATGGATTTTGGGACGAAGCTGCACCTTCAGATGTCGATGCATCTGGCCGGCAATGCGGTTCGGGCCGAGTCCGGTGGTTCGTCGGTCGCGGCCGACTACAGCGCGCTTGTTGATCGTGCGATCGATGGCGCGACGTTCAATCTCAACATCTCGCCTTCGGATCAGAGGGCGTTCAACAGCAAGATTCTGGACGGGCTCAATCTGCTGCGAACCTACCTTTCAGCGACCGATGTCTGATCGCCGCTGCGTCGGATTTTCGTCTATAGGCTGAACGCGCTTCGTGCGTTCGGTTGCGCCGGCTGAAAACCGACGTAAGTCGCAAGCAATCTCATTAGACATTTGCGATGCCGTAGAGGCCAATCTCGTTCGGCTGGACGGTCAGTAGCGCTTCGCTCTGGTGTTCTTTCTCCTTGCCGGCCTGTTTTGCCAGCGCCTTGTCCAATGTGTCTTCGCGATCAGGGTTCTTCGCGCTGTTGATCACATCCTCTAATGTGACACCGAGTTTGTCGAGGCCCAAGCCCTTCTCAATGACCGCAATTGCCTGCTGACCGTCATCTTGCGCCTTGAGCTTTGAAAGTGCGCCCTGCATTGCTGAAACGAATTCGTCTTTTGAGGCGTAGTCGTTCTGGTCAACGCCGAGGGCTTTGCCAGCGCGCTCGATCAGATCGAGCTTAAGCTTGTTTACGTTGACATTGTTCAGATTGAACATTGACTCGGAAATTCTAGATTGAGTTTGGCTTGGCTGTTTGGTTGCGCCGATTTTGCCGCCGATGCCGTTTGCAACCGCTACCAAGTCGTCCGTGACGGATTTTTGTTGCTGGGTCGCGCTTATGGAATTGGTCTGCTGCAAGATCAGCAGGGCGGCGGAATTCATGCTGGAAACTGTCGTCATTGCATGTCCTACAGCGCGCCTGCGATTTCCATCATGGGTGGCTTAGGCGACAGTGCTAAGGCCTCATGCGATAGCGGTGAAAATGATTTAGCTAGAATTAAATCAGATACACCTTAATATTTCGAGAAGGCTCAGACGGCCGACTGTCGCGAATATTGAGGAAAGATCGTGATGAGCGTCTTGATTTCTGGCAGTTCCAACGTCGGCAAGACGATATTTGCAATGCGCTTGGCTCAAGAGCTTGGATGTGACGTGATCTCGACGGATAGCATCGCACGTCATCCCGGCCGACCCTGGCCGGACGTGCGCCCTCCTGTCGCTGAATATTATTCACGCCTTTCAGCTGAAACGATCTATTGGTTTCTCAAGGTACACCATGAGAACATGTGGCCGAGCATACGACAACGGATCGACGCCGCGCGCCATGGTCAAATGCCTTTTGTGTTTGAAGGCTCTGCACTTCGGCCCGAATATATAGCTCCTCTTATTTCCGACGGGTTGTTAGGGGTATTCCTCTATGCCGACACTGATTTCCTTTGTGAGAGGATGCGATCCGAGGCAGGATATATTCAATCTGATGAGACTGGACGAAGCATAATCGACAAATTTATAGACCGATCTTTGCGCGACAACTCGGAAATGTATGTGGCCGCTAGGAAACATGATGTGAGGGTCGGAGACGTCTCAGACGCCCCTGCCGTGGCCACTCTCTTTGATGAGCTCGTGCAGCAGAGCAGCCTCTAGAGTCGCGGAATCCCGATTTTGCAGTGCTGCAAAAGTCGGCATATCATCTGAAGCAAAACTCGGGCAGGCCGTCCGAAAACTCAGAATGAAATTTCCTACGTAGAATTTCCTTCCGGCATTCCGACTATTCAATATGATGCATTCTATAGACGGTGGCAGCAGGAGAAGCTGCTAGCATCATTTTCTAACGAAATTTTCCTGCCTTGAGTTTTCGGACGGTCTGCGGGAGTTTCGCGACAGCGTATTTCGCTCTAGACTTAACATTCCCACGAGCTAACTTGACCCTGCGGCAGACCTGAAAATTGTATCAGGCAGCCCCTTCGCATAGCCCCTCTATGAACTGCGGTTCGGGCCTGCGCTTCACTCTCCAGCATCAACATAATTTCACCGCGTATGCGGAAGGAGTTTCTATGGCAGACGCCGAACATATGTTTGTCGTGACCGGCGGCCCCGGTTCCGGAAAAAGTAGTCTGATCAATGCTATGACCCGGCGAGGCTTTAGCACGATGCCCGAGGCGGGCCGGGCGATCATACAAGATCAGGTCAGGATTGGTGGACCAGCCTTGCCCTGGGCGGATCGGACCATCTTTGCCGAGCTCATGCTGGGCTGGGAGCTGCGTTCCTACCACGACGCTCTCGAAAGTCACGCGCCAGTCTTGATGGATCGGGGGATACCTGATGTCGTCGGCTATCTCACGCTCTGTGGTCTACCTGTTCCGGCTCATATCGAGGCGGCGGCGAAAATTCATCCCTACAACAAGCAAGTTTTCCTCGCCCCGTATTGGGACGCCATTTTCGCGCAGGACGCCGAGCGCAAGCAGGACCGGCAAGAGGCCGAGGCGACCGGCAGGGTTATGGCTGAAACTTACACCCGGCTTGGCTATCAGATTGTTGAGCTTCCGTTGGCGGGCATCGAGCAGCGCGCTGACTTCATGGCTGACAGCCTGCGAGCGGTGTGAAGCAGGCTGGAGTCGGCGCCGTAATCCTAAAATGCACGACTTATCAAAGGGTGCAGACTATCCCTCAAACGCAGTCAGCCATTTTCCAAGCAGTCGATCGAGCTGGCTTCGTTCCGTCTCACTCAGCACTTCTGTCAAATGCTGTTGGTTGGCAACGTGCTCACCGACGATCCTATCAATCAAGGCGAACCCTTCGGCAGTCAGGCCAACGACCGAACCGCGCCCGTCGTCGGGATCACGCGCGCGACCAACGAGCCCGGCCATCTCCAGCCGATCAATCCGGTTGGTCATCGTGCCGGAGGTCACCATTGTCCATTCCATCAAGGCTGAAGGGCTCAGCGCGTAGGGTGGACCGGATCGGCGCAACGTCGCGAGCACGTCGAAACTCGCCGCATTGAGTCCGTGGGTCGTGATGACCTTATCCATGCCGAGGCCGAGATGGGCGGAGAGCCGCTTCAGCCGACCGATCGTGCCCATGGGGGCGACATCGAGGTCCGGGCGCTCGCGGCGCCATTGGTCGAGAATGCGGTCCACCTGATCCATGATGAGAGTCTAGCGTCCAGATATCTTGACATCAAGCTTTCATCAGATATCTTGACGTCAAGATAGATCGGGGTGCGTAGCATGTGGAAAGATCGTGTTCTGACAGCCGCCGTGCCGATGATCTGGGGCAGCACCTACATCGTCACCACCGAAATGCTTCCTGGAGGTTACCCGCTCACGGTCGCCATGTTGCGGGCCCTTCCAGCCGGTTTGATCCTGCTTCTCGTGGTACGGCGTCTGCCGCCCGCCGAATGGCTCGTGCGCCTTTTCGTCCTCGGGGGCCTTAACTTCACGCTGTTCTGGGCCGCGCTCTTCATTGCCGCCTACCGGCTGCCTGGCGGGCTTGCGGCCACCCTCGGCGCATCCCAGCCTTTGATCGTGCTCTTTCTCGCACGAACCATGCTCGGAACACGCTTGCAGCCGTCAGCCCTCGTTGCCGCGCTGGCCGGCATTGTCGGTGTCGCTCTCCTGATCCTTGGACAGCAAACCGACCTTGATCCCATCGGCGTCGCGGCTGCCTTGACGGGCGCTTTTTCGATGGGCGCGGGCACGGTTCTGACGCGCAAATGGCAGCCGCCGGTCTCGGCGCTAACGTTCGCCGCCTGGCAGTTGACGGCGGGCGGACTGCTCCTTCTGCCGATTGCCCTGTTCTTCGAGCCTGGTTTTCCCATGCCCTCCACGCTCAACCTCGCCGGCCTCGTGTGGCTAGGCCTTATCGGGGCGGCACTGACCTACTTCTACTGGTTTCGAGGGATCGCCCGGCTTGGCCCTGCGGCCGTCGCTGCCTTCGGCTTCCTCAGCCCGCTGACGGCCGTCCTGCTCGGCTGGGCCGTTCTCGGGCAGGCCCTGAGCCTGACCCAGATCCTCGGCGCGACAATTGTCATTCTCAGCGTGTGGCTGGCCCAGCGCGCCGGGCGGCACGAATTGGTCTCTTCAGCACATCAAGCTGCCAGAGCGTGAAACCCATCATCGTCCGCTCAACGCTGCTTAAAGCCTGAGCATGAATACGCCACGAAAATCCTGATTTTGCGGCGTTGCAGAAGTCGGGGTAACATATCGAGCAAAACTCGGGCAGGCCGTCCGAAAACTCAGAATGAAATTTCCTACGTAGAATTTCCTTCCGGCATTCCGACTATTCAATATGATGCATTCTATAGACGGTGGCAGCAGGAGAAGCTGCTAGCATCATTTTCTAACGAAATTTTCCTGCCTTGAGTTTTCGGACGGTCTGCCCGATTAAAACGACACTTGTTTTCCCGAATTTTGCGACGTCGCAGAATACGGCGTTTTGCGACAGCCGCAATGAACCCTGTTGGCGCAAGCCGGCCAGATACGGTTATCTATTGCAATGTCTTTGCTGTCTGGATTTCGGCGAGCGCTATGTTGACCAGCTTTCCATGTGCAGCCGATCTCAGGAGTTCGATCCGTCTGTCCAGAATTTCATCGAGATTAGGAGGCGCCGGCCAGATGCCGATGGCTTGCACAATCGTAACGGCGGCCACCAGCGAGACGCCATCGGGAAGCGTTTGTTCGCCGCGGATCCGCGTGTTAAATTTGAAGTCCTTCAGAATCTGTTTAATCGAGGTGGGCTTAAGCCCGAAACGTTCCGCCAACGCTGTAATGTGCTCCCCTGCTTCATATGCTTCGGTGATAGCCTGGTTTCGAATATGCCTTTCCATTGTCGTGCGGTCCTCCGTCAAAGCAAACTGTCGGAACCATCATCGTCCGCTTCATCCTCTCCGGGCTGAAGGACGACGAGAAGCGACAAGATTTTCAGACGCAGCGAACGCGGTAGCTTACTCATCGTATCGATGAGCTTGTACCCCTCCTTGCTTGACAAGTATTCCTTGTGGCGTTCGAGTGCCGCGACCGGCTCGCGTTCAACTTTGTCGCCGGGCGTTAAATCCTCAAAGAAATATGTAATCGGCACGCTTAGGGCATTCGCTATCTCATAGAGCTTGGATGTGCTGATGCGGTTCGAGCCTCGCTCATATTTCTGAACTTGCTGAAACGTAATTCCGAGATCTTCACCAAGCGTTGTCTGAGACATCCCTATTTGGTTCCGACGCATCCGCACCCGTTGGCCCACATGTATATCGACTGGGTGTGGCCCGTCTGTCTTTGCACTGCCTCTGCTCATTGGTCCCTCTTGTTCCGCGTGCGGCTCCGCTAAAGCCGGCTCTGTCGATTATCATAGCGGCTTTGGAAATGCATTCTGCAGATCTGCACCATGCGGCGATATCCGTGAGAATAGGCTCCCCAAATCTCAGCCTTCACGCCGGGCGTAATCCTATATAAAACAAGGACTATGTATTCACAAACTGGTTGCTGTAGGGTGTAAAATATTGAAGCCAAAGCAGGCGACGGATTTTGATGTCCTTGTTGGCGAGAGGATTAGAAAGCGGCGAAAAGCACTTGGTCTTAGCCAAAGTGAACTTGGTGCCGTGGCCGGTTTATCTCACCAACAGATCGTGAAATATGAAGCGGGACAGAACCGCGTCCACCCTGCCGAGATGGTCGTGTTTGCAAGGGCGCTCGATGCGCCAGTCAGCTACTTCTTTTTGCAGCACCTGACCGTTTTTGCCGAGGAGCAACAGTTTCTCGGATATCTCGTTTCGGAAGAGAGTATCGAGCTCAACACGGCATTTGCCAAGGTGACAGATCCGGCAAGGCGGAGGGTTATCCTCAACATCGTGGACAGTTTCAAAGAGCTGTCGATGCAAACTCGGTAGATAAGGGAGGCCCTATGTGCGGGCGTTTTACGAACATCATGACGTGGGCCGAGATCCACGGACTTTACAGCATTCACCAATCCGGCCCTCCGGCTTCAAACATGCGGCCCCGCTACAACATTGCCCCGACCCAAGACGTCCATTTCACCCACAAGGGCAAATCTGGTGAGTTAGAGATCGACTATGGACGGTGGTGGCTCGTGCCGTTCTTTGCAAAGGAGTTGCCAAAGGCAGCGATGTTCAATGCTCGCATCGAAACGGTCGATACCTCAGGCGCTTTTCGTGAGCCCTTCAAATCGAAGCGATGTCTCATTCCGGCCGACGGCTATTTCGAATGGACGACAAACGCCGAAGACGGAAAAAAAGACCCTTGGCTGTTGCAACTGCCAGAAGGGAAGCCTTTCTCCTTCGCGGGTCTATGGGCGTACAATGATAAGCTTGGTAGCACCAGCTGCACGATCATTACCGCGCCAGCGGTCAGCCATATCGCTCACATTCACACGAGAATGCCGCTGATTTTGGATCCTGCGTCATATGACGCCTGGCTCCATCCGGATATTCAGGGGAAGGACGCCAAGTCGCTGCTGGTTGATCGTCAGATTGATGACCAGCTCGTGTTTCATCGCGTCGGGCGCGAAGTAAACTCTTCGCGTTACGATGGGACGGACACGAAGATGCCGATCGTCAATTCCCTGTAGGCGGCGACGAAAGCCATCTGTCGAACGCTGCAATAGCGGAGAAAAGTCGAATGCCGAAATTATACGGACCCCTTCTGATTATCGGATTGCTGCCGACCTTGGCGGCTTGCAGCGGCGAGACGGCGACGTCGCCCTCACCGCAAGTCGTTTGCAATACGGACGCTGCACAGAAGCTTGTCGGGCGAAAACCCACCGATGAAGAGGTTCTACTCCTGACGAAGGCCAAGAGCCTTCGCCGGATCGAGCCGGGAATGATGGTAACGCATGATTTCAGGGACGATCGCGTCACCATCGAAAGCGATCCGCAAACCGGACGAGTTGTTTCAGCCAAGTGCGGATAACGCCCGAAACGCAGAAAAAAAGGGCCAACGGAGAACCGCGGCCCTTAAGGTATGAAGGTTATAAACCTCCAGAGGGGAACAGCTGAAGTCGGTCCTGGGAGGATACCCGCGCATCAGCTACGGGACATATGGTCGGTGGCCATCTGAATTGCAAACCAAAAACGGTTTCAGTTGTCAGAACCGATAGCTTTGCTCCTAGCAATTTGGAGATCGAGGAGCCGGAGGGCTTGAGGGCGAAGGCGGCTCACTCGTTCTCAGCGTCGAGCTGTCTTTGACCGGCTTTTGTATTTCGTAAGTTGCGATCAAGACTATGCCCAAGAGCGCGACCCCGATGATAAGAACCCTTGATTTCATGTCGTTTCCTTTGCTTGCGCTCGTCGTCGTTCCTCTACGTTCAGTCTCAAACTGAGACTTGTTTTGCATGGTTATTTGTCATGCAACCGTGACCGCAGGGGATCTACCAATCGTGCTGACGGATCAGGCAACCATTCTATTCGGAACTGCACCACTGCTTTTGCGCGGCCAGAGCGCCGGTCGCCGGTCTAGGATCGTAAGAAAAAAGAGGGTGGAATACGGAGAGGTTTTTTCTCTCTCAACATAGGCCAATTGAACCGAACGGGAGAGCTTGCGTCAATGATGCGGTTCCCCCAATTTCGCCGCTACGCAACGAAATCGGCTCCCCCACGCCCCGTAGGCCGCCTTCGGCGGTCATTGACCCAAGCCCTCCCTTATCGGTCTCGCACCTTTGTTTTCATTCAAAGGAGCCGACGATGACCACTTATGACCACATCCAAGAACTGCGCGCCGAGTTGCGTAACGCTGTGTACCAGGACGAGCGCCAGTGGATCCTCAACGAGCTTGCAGCTGCTGAAGCGCAACTCGCAGCGGAAGAGGCTGCATTTGACGCGCAGTTGAAGGACGAGCCGCCCGAATAGGGCGGACTTCGCGGAAGTGCAATTCCAGCAGCACAGGACGGCATTGCCGTATCTTTGATGTTGCTTAGTAGACGGCATTGCCGTACAGATGCTTTATGCAAAGCGTAATCCAGACCTCTGTTTTTCTGGCGCAATCCAAGCGGTGCGGCCTCTCCGATGACGAGGTCCAAGAGATCGTCGCTGTTATCGCCGCTGACCCTGAAGGCGGGGCGCTGATGGCCGGAACCGGCGGAGCACGCAAGCTGCGTCATGCCCGAGAAGGTCAAGGAAAAAGCGGAGGATTCCGCACCATTCACTACTTCGGGGGCGGAGATATCCCTGTGTTCGCACTCGCAATCTACGGAAAGAGTGAAAAGGGCAACCTCTCGAAAGCCGAGCGGAACGAGCTGGCCCGCATCCTGCCCAAGCTGGCCGATGCCTACAGACAAAGAAAGGAAAAGACGTGACCTTTGGAAAAGAGCTTATCCAAAGTGCGGAGGAAGCACTTGCAATTGCAGAGGGGCGGGCGGAGCCCGCCGCGGTTTTCGTCCCTGAGACTATCGATGTTGCAGCCATCCGTAAGCGACAGAAACTTTCGCAGGTCGCTTTTGCAAAGCGGTATGGATTGCCTACAGGCACGATCAAGGATTGGGAGCAGAACCGCCGTCAACCGGATCGAGCCGCAATGCTTCTACTGAAAGTGATTGAACAAGCACCTGACATGGTGGCGCGTGCCATCCGCGCATGACCATGTACTCAGCTAGCTTGCAGCAGCCGAAGCGTTCTCGCCCTTGAATCCTTCAGCCGTGGCAACGTCATTGTGCCAGCCTCCATTGCTGACGCTCCTCGCGGATGCTTGCCAGACGCCCTTGAGCGTCGCCTGCCGCTACCTCGACATCAAAGGCCTCGCCTGCCCGCGAACGCATAAGCTCGATCATCCAACGCGGTCTCCCGACGCCTGGAACCGGAAGCGGTTCGGATGGCATCGAGGACACGCGCCAGCGCGTGACCGATGCTGTTGGCTGCCCATAATCGGTCGCCTCAGATTGCCGGCGTCAGCGCCGAACGATCAGGCCCATGGTGCCTGACTGTTCAGCCGCCAGCTGAAGGCGGCGGGAAGCAACCATCGGCAAGCGCACCGTCTCGGCTATCACCGCCCCAAGGCCCCCAAAGCGTAAGGCTTCCTCCGCGCACTCCAAGATCCCCTCTTCGGTCGCGCACTCGACGAAGATGACACGATTAAGGTCAAGGCCAGCCTGCTGAAGGCCCGGCGCGAACAAGTCGGTTCGGGACAGGCACCAGATGACATGGCCTTTCGTGCGTGCGGCGATACCGGCCGCAAACAGCGACGACACGGCTCCAGCGACCGCGTCACTTCCACCCCCTGCAATTTCATGGGTGCAGCCGTAGGCAAGGCCCCCACCCGGAATACGGCTATCGATGTCTTCGACGCCAAATGGCAGACGGGGACGCTGTTTTGCTGAACCGCCTGCAATTCGATCTATCCGCTCCTGAAGCTCAGCAAGAATTTCGGGGCTAACGTTCCTGGTCATGATCTATCTTGCCGTGGCGATTGGCAGCTCCTTGATGTTGGTCGTGTAGCGGGGAGACCGACGGTCGAACTTCGTTTGCCACTTGCGCTTGATTCCGGCCGAGGCGGGAATGAGAGCGCCACGGCCAAACTTTGTGTTCACCGCATCGAGGGCGGTCATCAGCCGTTCGGACTGGTCGCGATCGCGGGCGTCAAAGAGCGGGCGCTGTTGCGACCGCGCCGGCACAAGATCATTCATAATGATGCCGGCTTTCGCATAGCGATGGCCGTCCCTGAAAATCTTGCGCGCCCCGCTCTGAGCCATGCGGATCAGGTCGAACGTGTCGTTTGACGCTTCAGGCAAATGCACGGTCGTTTGCGCAGAGTAGGGTTGATCCTTCTCGTTGAAGCGCGACGTATGCATGAAGACTGCCATATGGGTGGCCTCAAGGCCGTAGCGGCGCAGCTTCTCGCCTGCCCTGCTCGCGTAGGCCGCAACCGCTTCCAGCATGCCTGCAAGATCCGTGACCGGCGTTCCGAAAGAACGCGTCACCGCGCAGCCCTTGCGTTGCGGGGGCACATCTTCGAGCGGCAGGCACGATAGGCCCTGCAATTCCAGCACTGTCCGTTCACCGACGACGCTCAAAAGCTTGCGGGCCAGCCGCGCATCCATGCGCGCCAGGTCGCCGGCCGTTTCCACACCGAGGCCAAACAGCTTGCGTTCCGAGGCGGCACCCACGCCCCACACCTCGCCAACCTCGATCCGATCGAGCCAGCCTTGCCGCAAGGCCGTGTCTGTCAGGTCGCAGACTCCACCAAGCTCAGGGTTCTTTTTCGCAACGTGATTGGCGAATTTGGCGAGTGTCTTTGTGGGGCCGATGCCAACGCATGTCGGAATCCCGGTCCAGCGCTGGACGGTCGATCGCAGATCGCGTCCGAATGCTTGCCGGTCGGCCGGTCTGATGTCGGTCATATCGAGAAAGCTCTCATCGATCGAATAGACTTCCACATCCGGAGACCATTGCCGGTAGATTGCGTTGAGGCGTGCGCTCATGTCGCCGTATAGCGTGTAATTGCTGGAATACACGGCGACATCGTTGCTACGACAGAGGTCCCGGATCTTGAAGAAGGGCTCGCCCATCCCGATGCCAAGCGCCTTGGCTTCCGCTGTTCTGGCAACGGCGCAGCCGTCATTGTTTGACAGCACAATGACCGGCCGCTTTTCAATGGATGGGTCAAAAACCCGCTCGCAGGAACAGTAGAACGAATTTCCATCGATCAGCGCAAAGGAAGTCATGTCCGCTTCCTTGGTCTGAGCCAGTGGATGTTACACATGGCGACGCCCCAGATCTCGACTTCCGCAATCTCCGGCAGGTCGAATAGCGGCATATCGCTATTCTCAAATAGTAGCCGTGGTCGATTGCCGTTCATGCGCAGACGCTTCAATGACCGTTCGCCGTGGATCGTCGCTACGACAATGTCGCCATCGATGGCGGTCACGCTCCGGTCCACCACGATCAGGTCGCCGTGGAAAATGCCTGCATCCCGCATGGAATTGCCATCAACCTTCCAGAGGAAGGTCGCCGGCGGGTTGCGGATCAGGAGCCGCGTCAGGTCAATGGATTCGTCAATGTAGTCATCTGCGGGAGACGGGAAGCCGGCACAAAGCCCGTGCAGCATCAGCGGAACGTAAACCTCCGCTTGGATTTTAAGGCCGGCAAGCATTCTAAAGTACCCTTCACGAGACACGAGCGAAAGGAACAAATAGGGAACACAAGCGACAGCAAAAGGCAATATAGAGGATTGCGCGATGATTATTTTAAGTTCGCCTAATGAGAGAGAATCTGATGCGCATTGTACCGGATGGCACGAATAATCACCAACGAGGCCGATCCTCTTCGGTTGGCCCATGCCGCCATTCATCAAGGTAGCTATTGGCTGTATCCCGGCCGGACTGCAGCAGGGTCGGGTCATTCCAGACCATCCAGCCGCCGATGATCAGCGCTGTTATCGCAACCATTCCGACGATCTTTCTGACGACAAACATCACGATAAAAATAGCGATGAGCGCGCCAACGCCACTCGTCAGCAGTGAAGGAATGTTTTCAGGGATATAGGCCCCAAGCATGTTCATATCGTCGCCTTATATACACAGCGTCTTTCAGGCAATGGCACGCAGGATCGACTATTCTGCGACGGCCGCGACAAAAGCAGCGCCCGTCGTCCGTTTGGCCGGATCACGCATCCGACCGAACGCGCAGTTCAACCGATGTCGCCCGTGTTGAGAAAGTCGAGCAACCGCTGACCACTGACGATCGTCAGGTTCGGGTCCGCGGCCGCAACATCCTTCGCGCCGGCGCCAGTGCGCCCGGTATGAATAAAGATCCCGCTGCAGTTCCTTGCAGCCAGGACAGCGCCAAAGGCCGCCACGTGGGCGCGGTTGATGTGTTTTCCGTATCGCTTTGCCTGTAAAAGGTACGTTTCTCCCTCGATTACCACCGAACCATCCAGCCCGCCATCACCGCTATAGGACGCGTTGCGCCGAACGACATGGCCGCGCCGCTCAAAAGCCTCGAGCAATAGTTCCTCGAATGTCAGGGGATCAATCTTGCGAAGGTATGCCAGGCGCTGCGGCATCAGTGGAATGGTGTTGATCTTTGCCAGAACGCGACGGGCCTGGTCCTGCTTGCGGCGGTGACGTCGCTCCTTGGCCTTCGGCCGGAGCAGCCGTCGCAACAGCAGAGCGGCCGCAAGCGCGAGCGCGGCCGCAAGGATCATCATCTCATAGGGCTGCATGCAGCCCTGCCCTACGGACGCCTGCGGCGGCTTTCCCTGTTATGGTCTGTGCGATGATTGCCAAGTGTTGCTCAACCTTCGCCGCTGCGGTCGCGGCCCCCATCCAACGCCAACCCAATGAGACCGAAATAGAGGCGCGGCTTTCGCCGCGCCCCTATCTCAGCGGCCCGCCGTGGGTGTCGGTTTTTTCTCCATCAAGACAACCAGCTTGAAGATCCGTTCAAGACCTTCCGTGTCGAGCTGTCGGATTTCCGAGATCGTATTTTGCAGGAGCCGGGAATGTTCCTGATTTTCGCCTCATAGATGCGGAGCGGCAGGGGCTAGGATTTCCTCTGGCGTGGCGTCCAGAACTTCGCAGAGATGAATTAGGCGGGAGACGGTCAGTCGGGAAACACTCGTTTCATAGCGATGATAGACCGCGTTACTCAAGCCAAGCAGGGGAGCGATTTTCGAACGTGACAAAGACCGTTTATCGCGGGCTTCCCGGATGCTTGTGCTGATTTTGTCGTCCAGTTCCGCGTTCAGATGGACTTTGCCGTGATAGGGTTTCCGATAGACCGGCTTTTCAAGATCAGGATCCTCGACCAGTTGTAGGCCGAGTTGTTCAACCCAGTTTTCTATCGTTGGACCTGCCATGGTTTTACCGCGCTGTAATTTCTAAGCCTGATTCTTTGTTACCGAATTGGCTACGTGATAGGAACCCTGAAACATAGGTTTTCGGCTAAATTTGGCGCATCGCTTCGCGACCCCGCTCTATACCTTCGGCACAGAGCCGCTGGAAAAGCGTCTCCGCCCTGCGGGTAACGATCGCTTGCGCACCGCGGCGGTCGCCGCGAAACAAATGATGATTTGCGCCATATTGGGCTATTCACTGGCATTTACAGTTTGATCGCAAGATACCATATTGCATCAAACCGAGGTCAGGTTGTGACAGGACACTAGCCCGTTCTGCCATGCCGGCAGGGGGCCGCTCTGCCTCGAAACAGGGCGGCCCCTTTTTATTTCTGGGGTATCATCGTCGTGGATATTTTCATTCCAGCAGTCATCGCTTTGGCCGGTTACGTATGGCTCGTGTTGAGAGCGAACCGAACCTTCCACGCCATTCGCAAGGAGCGGTTCGAGCACACAAATGCCGCTGGCGTTCTGCAATTCGACACCTACGAAGAGTTGCGCAAATTCGAGAGCCGCGAAGCCAGCAATCAGTTCTGGATCAACGTCGCGGCCGTGCCTGGCGGCGTCATTCCGCTGGCCGCTATTTTCGCTATCATCGCGTCGATCGCTGAGATGTCCTCCTGAAGAACCCTTCCGCGTGGGTAGATCAACGGTGACACCTCCGGTGTCCTGCTTGCTGGATGAGGGAAAGAGGAGCGCTGCCCTCTCTCCCTCGCAAGCGAAAAAACGGTATCCCCGTCCTTCCTTCGCGCTTTGCGCTCCCTGCAGGATCGACGCTCACGCGCCGACCCTTCGTCTTCGCCTACGGGCGGGCGAACCCCCTCCGTTTTATTCCCTTGCCACCCTCTCTCCCGCTGCTCCGCGCGAACTCGGGAGCAGGAGCGGGGCTCCTGCCCACGAGGGGCATGAGAAGACCGCTTTGCGGAAATGAAAGGGCTAGACATGACCAAAACAGCAACCGTTTACCTGCTGGACCCGGACGCCGGGACCATTCAAACCGTCGAGATTGCGGCGCAAAGCGCTTTCTCGCAAACCTACAAGCTGATTGGATGCCAGCTTGTCGAGGTCGTACCGTTCGACAGCCACCACGTTCTTATTACAGATGAGGAAGGTTTGCGCGACGGCTTAGCCGCCTTCACCGCCTTTGACGGCTACCCGCAGCCGCTAGCAGGGAAGCTCGTTCTTGCCAGTCTGGACGGCTCGCACCTGTTGCCGCCTCAAATCACCATTGAGGACGCCGCGAAGCATTTCAAAATCTGCAAGCCGGTTCTTGATCCGGTTTTTTCCCGAGAATGACGAGCACACCCCCAAGGGCGTTATTCTGGCCGGTGCCTTGCTTGGCTTTCAAACGCGGATCACCCGCACCATGCCAACCGTCATGGCGGGAGTGAAGAAATGAAAATCACCATCGCTTTCTTCGAGCGGGAAGCCGCCGACCGGGTACTAGAAATCGTTGCAGACACCTTCGCCGCTACTATCGCGGCGAAGGACATCGAGCATAATTTTAGCTGGCTCACCCACTCGCCCGAACGACGCGCCGACCGCGAACTTGAAGCGCTGGCCGAGCGCCTGAATGACTTCGCAAACTATGCCATGGACCTATGGAAGGAGGCCGCGACCCCTATTCCCGGTCCTGAAATCGAGGCGTTCACGCGACGGCACATAGACGTCACCCGCAAATATTGGGCAGCGGAAAGCCGTTGCGCCAACTGGATGATAACAGGCCCCGCCCGTTTCCCGATAGCGCGCAACGAAAAGCGCATGAGGGTTTCCGACGCCCGCCGCGCCGATATCGCCGCACATTCCGAGAGCGCCCGCAAGGCGATCAGACGCAAGGCATACCCCCACGGGGCGGACGGTGAGCCGATCCGCTCCGGCGACCCCGAAGCGTTGCAGCGGATCGCATCGCGCATCGACGACCTGGCCTTGTCCATCGACAGGATGAAACGCGCCAACGCCATTATTCGCCGCATGGAAAAGGACCATGCCAGCGAAGCCGAGATATTGGCTCGCGTGGTGGCGGAAACCGGATTGCAGGAGGAACAGGCGGCGCGGGGGATCACTCTAGCGCCGTGGCAGAGCCGACGAGGCTTTTGCACCACCAACACCCGCGCCGAGCTTCGCCGCATGCAGCAGCGGCTAGCGCGCCTTGCCGCGATGAAGAAGCGCGGCGACAGGTCGGAGGAAGTCGAGACAGACGCAGGAGCCGTGGAGGTGAAGGAAAACACCGAAATAGCCCGCATCCAGATGATTTTTCCCGGCAAGCCCGACGAGGACGCCCGCCGCATCCTCAAATCCCATGGCTTTCGTTGGTCGCCCTCGCAAGGCGCGTGGCAGCGTCACCTTAACGAGGCGGGACGCTATGCAGTCAAAACCGTCTTGAGCAAGATCAGCGGCGCCAGCGCCGCTTGATCCTCCCCCAACACATCGAGGATTCGAGACATGACCGAGCAGATTTTTACCGTCATGGAGTTTTGCGGCACGGGCGACCCGATGTTCGGCGGCAATGCCGCCGACTGGTGCCTCTATACGACCGAGGACAAGCGACACGAGTTCTTCAGCGCCGCCGACGCGCAGCGCGGCAATCTGGTCAAAGCCTATTTGCCAACCGAAAAGGAGGCGAAGGCAGCTGGTGAAGCCGCCAACCGCCGAAACGGTCTGGTTTCTGTGCTGCCGGTGCCACTTGACCCCCGCATTCCCGTTTCGCAGCTTCGGTGGATCGTCGGAAATATGCACGTTGGCACAAGCGACGACGATCTGAACGCCGATATCGTCGCCCGTTCGGAAGGCTGGCCGCTAGGTCAGTACGCGGATTACGTGGCTCAGGCCTGCGCCTATGCGCTCGCCAGTCACCGAGCCAATCAGGGCCTTTATGCCCACTTCCGGTTCTAGGGGGCAACCATGACGCACTCTGTCTGCAAACGCTGTGGTGCCGGTTTTTGGGAAAGCGAGAAAGGCGCAAGAGAGGAAGACCTCTGCGATGAATGCGAGGGAAAGCCCGCGTCTACGCGGGCGGCCCGTCGCAGCGTCGAGGTGTTCGATATCCCGTCCGGCCTTGGCGGGAGCCATACAGTCGAAATTGTCAGGGAACTGCAAGGCGGTATGGTGCGGTTGCGCGTCTGGTACGGTCGCGCAACCGCGACAGGCTGGGAACCGTGGAAGGATTGGGACGGCTACCGTTTCGACGCCGACCGCGCCGAGTTGAAAAAAAAGCGGACAATGCCGCTGTTCAAATAGCCCCTTGGCCGTGCCGATCGCGCGGCCCTTTCAGCAGGAGGACCAACATTGAGCCGATATCCTATCACCGTCAAATCAGACATTCAAACCGATGAAAACGCCGTAATCGGTTTTGACCCGCCGTTGCGCACCTACTTCCTGCAGGCGTTCCCCGACGAGGCAACGGACGCTTGCGCGCTATGGCTTGGAGGCTTTCTCGAAGAATATCCGAGCCTTGAATCGATCATCGATGCCGCTCGCGCAGATGGTTATGAGGTTCACGGCCTGACCCGCGATGTCATCATGGCCTTGACCAAGGAAGGAGGGACGCCAACGCAGCCGAGCGTTGGCGAACGACTGGGGATCGTTCGCTAACCCACCAATCGAAGCTTGTATCTTGGGGCCGGTTTTATCAGACTGGCCCCTGTTCGTGTTCGCGGGTCGGACTTGAGCCGCATCGAGCGGCCCATGTCCGAACGAGGGGAGCCCTGGCCCCTCCCCTCGGGCTCCCCTCCCACCCAAAGGAGAAATCAGATGACTACGTTTGAGCCGTTCAAAGTCGAAATCGCCAAGCGCCTTGAGAAGGTCCGCAACGATAGCGGCACATCGACCGCCGAGTTCGCGTCTACCCTGAAGGTCAGCGAAGAGGTCTACAGTGCCTATTTGACCGGCGAAGTCCAAATTCCGATGACCGTTATGAGGACGTTGTACGACCTGCACCAAGTCAATCCTGCTTGGCTTCTGGCAGGTGAGGAGGAGCAATACATGCCTAAAGAGGCCTCTCCTGCCGAATGAATGGCCCTGCAACTGATCAGGGCCAACTTCGGAGGAGCGTCGAGCGGCAAAAGTCCGATCGAGGGGAGCTTAGCCCTCCCCTCCGGCCCCGTAGTTTCAGGTTTGGGCCGCGTAGAAGATGGCAAAATTGACCGCCAGCATTACGATCAGCATGCCGACGAAGGCCAGAAAAAAGACACCGGCCTTTTTAAGTAGGCTTTGCGGCTGTTTTTTACGGCCGAATGCAACCACGCCTGCCGCGCCTGCCGAAATGCCGATAATGGCCGTGAGTGACATCATTTGATGAACCTTTCTTCAATATGCGCGCCATTTGTGCTGGTTTTCGCGAATTCCGGCGCTAAATTACTTTGTGTCTCAGCGCACTCTTGAAGTTGGTCGGGTCAAATCGCGCAAGGTCGTGCAACCGGCGATATGTCAGTCTTCCCAGAAAACTGTTGCCGCTCCTTGTGAGCATATCCAAAAGAGGATATGATAATATCCTGAAAAGGATATGCTCCATGCCGCTCTATATCAAAGATCCGGAAGTTGACACTCTCACCGAAGAGTTGATCCGTTTGACCAAGACATCGAAGGTTGAGGCGGTGAAAACAGCCCTCAGGCGCGAAATCGCCAGCCGCAAGGGCAGCTTGCCCATGCGCGAGCGCCTGGCAAAGTCCCTTGCGATGGCGCGGGACGCCGGTCCCTTCGCGCCGGGGGATCACAAGCGCGAAACGGATGAAATGTGGGGCGAAGACTGATGCTATTCGTGGACGCTTCCGTGGCCGTCGCAATCCTTGCCGGCGAAGACGACGCCGGCGAGCTGATGCAGCGGCTTGAACAGCATGACGGCCCCTTTTACGTGTCGGCGGTGGTTCGCATGGAAGCCTCGCTTTCGCTGACGCGGCGTATGGCCGAGGCGACAGGCCGCGACCGTCCCGCTACGCCTGACATGCTCGCTAAGGCGCGAAGGATGGTCGATCAGTTCTTCGCCGACCTTGAAGCCAAGGAGGCCATGATCTCGGGAGATGTGGGGACCAAGGCGCTGGACGCTGCACAGCAGTTCGGGAAGATCGTCAATCACCCGGCAAAACTGAATATGGGCGATTGTTTCACCTATGCCTGCGCCAGAGCTTACCGCACGAAGATCGCTTACAAGGGCAACGACTTTGCCGAAACCGATCTCGGCTGGTGACCGTCAATAGCAACGCGCGAGATACTCATGTCCGAAGATGTATCACAGATTTTCTACACATATTCTCCATGCCGATGGACCGAAGGCGAACGACGCTGGAAAGATGACGACGCCGGCTTTGATATCTTCGACACATATGAAGCCGCGAAAGAGGACGCGCTGAAGCTTCGAGAAGACATTTTGCGTCAGGGAGAGACGCCCTGGACCCCAGTCCAGATCGAGAAGCTGGTTATGGCCCCCATGAACAGGGAAAATTTGCTGCTTCTTTTCAATTCCGGCTTTGAGGCTGCTGTCATCGACCACGAAGTGATGGACGTGATTGAATGAGGTCAGCCAGGACGCGTGGGATCGCTTACATCCGGCGTGGAGCGCCGAGGAGCAAATCCATTTCCTGAGACGTCAGAACATTGCCGGTTTTGAGAATGTAAGCTGCGACATAGGTCAGCTTGTCATTCACCTCGCTCTCACCCTGCGGACGGTATTGGAGGATTGCCTGTCGGGCTTCCGCTTCTTCTCTCATCAGGGCGTCGTCAAACTGAGCGCCATCTGCCATCGCATGGAGCGTGGCGATGTGCTGATCAATCAACTCCGCGAGGCGAGTCTCAAGGGTCTCCTTGCACATGAGCACTTTGTGCGTGCGATGACGGGATGAGCGTGGATCGGATGACGACAAATCTATCATGGCTGAACAACTCACTGATCTATGAGCGTCCTAGCGTAGACCACTGCTTGCGGATGAAGGCACGATACACTACGAAGTTCCACGAAACGAAACGAAACCAGCGCTGGTAAGCCTTTGGAGAAGAACGGAAAGTTTTTCATCGCGCCCCCTAAGGATGGGCGGGATTTCAAGGAACTGTTCAAGCACCTTGCCGCTGCAGGGGCTGGTCGCCCCTTGGATAGCGACGGCTTTCCGTCGGGTCCATGGACGCCAGAGCTTCTGTCAGACGCCATTTCGCAGATAGATTCCAATCGTGTCGGCGTCGATCTGCGATCGGTCCAACTCTGGTTTCAGGAGAACGACAAGGGTGTGAGCGCTGCCAACATTCGCTGGCTTGCGAGGATCTTTGGCTGCGATGATCCGGTAGAGACGAGTGAATGGCAGATGGAGCTCAGCGCGGCTCGATCTCGATTGGCCGCCAAAAGGCGGGATTCGCGGAGAGCGGAAACTCCTCGCAATCGAATTCCGGATCTTCCATTGGCCGACGCCGATACCAACACGATTGTCTATACGGCGCAGGGTGAAGCGCCGGGGCAAAAGCAAGGTTTCAGTCTCGGGCGATTGTCTGAAACCGTTTTCACGCATGGGTCGCCCCTGAACCTGCCCGCTTCGGTCTTCGCAGGGGCGTCGGCTCTTGGGTTCCTGGCCTATATCCTGGGTATTCACAGCGCGATCTATACCCGGGTCGATGGCGTCGTGAAGCAGGTCGGGTTCCTTTGGTCACCCAACTGGACCTTTCTCTTCATGGTCCTCTTGCCCGTGTTTTTTGTGCTGGTCACGGAGCTTCTGTTTTACTGGAAAAGCACTGGCCGGATGACGTTGGCAGGCCATGGCGACAAGATCCAAAGCAGCCTCGATTGGAACCGTCACCTCAAAGCCTATTCCTATTCCTATTGGGCCGTTTTCGTCATCTGCATTCCCTTCGCCGGTATCTTCCAGTGGATCGCGGTGGATCTGATACCGCTGCTGAAGGGCGGTGGCGACTACGCAATAAGTTGGAGCACATTGGCGATCATCAGGCCCGAGGTGGTCTCGGTGCCAATGTCGATCGTCTTCTCAGGCCTTGCATACCTCTACATGTGCCTGTGCTTCTATCTGCTGTTCGCAGGGCTGATCTTGCTTCATACGATCCTCCATGACCTCTGGACGATCGAACGCGCAACGCAGCTGCGACCGGATGAGTTTCAGCGGGAAGCCGGTGCAATCGCCCTGAGAGTGATGGAGGGCATATTCCGGTGCACCACGGTTGGTATTATGGTCGCCATCTGCATGAAGCTGCAAAGCGCCTACCTGGCCTCAAATGGTAAGGATATCGTGACGTGGATCGTGAACGATATCTCTGTTGTCTTCGACGGATATGCAAATGGCCGCAATGGCTTTCACTACAGAATGCCAACGCATTTCAGCAGTCTGTTGGTGGCGATCTCGTCCTGTGTAGGCTTCCTGTTCGGGTCCGTTCGGTTTGCAAGACGCTTCCACATGCCGCTATGGCGGATGTCGGCGGTCGTCGCGTTGCTCTTCGCTACCTACATGCTGATCGATGCCTTTGACGGCTTCTCGATCCTCCTTGGTATCGCAACCCTGCTTGCGACATACGCCCTCTTCGATCCGGAGTTCGGGCGGTGGCGCGCAGACGAGACAGAAAGCGATCAACGTGTTTCATAGCTGGCTGGATGGTTGGGACGAGCGGCGCGCGCAGCGCGGTGACGAGGCCAAGAAGACAACGTCTTTCGTGATCGACGCCGACCGCGCCTTTCCCGGCGCGCAGAGTACCGCGTCTCTGGAAGAATTTTGTCTGCTTGCCGACAAGGCCGCTTCCGATCCGGGTTTCTTCGAGCGACCGAGCGGGAGCGCTGACGGCTTTGACCGAAAAGACGGATGGCTCAAGTTCCCGTCCGACATCGCGACGGACGTTGACGAGAACAACACCGTGTGGGCGAAAATCACGGAAAGCGCGTCCAGCAAAAAGGTATTGGTGATCTTCCACCACTGGAATGCGGAAGCCCGCAATGCTCAGATCGCGACATTGTTTTCGAGGCGCGGCATCACCGTGATTGAGATCGCGATGCCCTATCATTTCGAGCGCAGCCGTCCCGGCTCGCTGTATGCCGACTACATCCTCAGCGCCAATCTCGGGCGAACGCTCCAGTCCATGAGGCAAGCCGTTTTCGACGGACGGAAAGTCATTGGCTGGCTGAAAAGCGAAGGCTATCGAGAGATTTCCGTTCTCGGCATGAGCTTGGGCTCCTGGGCCGCGGGATTGATCGCGGCGCACGAGCCGGCCGTGTCGAAAGCCTCGCTGTTTCTGACAGCAGGTAGCCTCGCTGATATGGTTTGGACCGGGCGTGCGACACGATCTATCCACGACAGCCTTGCGCCTCATATCGAGCTAAGCGACCTCAGAAGGGCATGGGGACCGCTCAATCTGGAGAACTACGCGCAAAACTTGGCGCGACCCGACTTGAGGCTTCACGTTGTCCTCGCGAAACGAGACACGGTCGTTTTGCCGGATCTATCGTCCCGATTTATGCAGAGTCTCAAGAGTGTCGGCGCTTCGCCCCACATCCTGGAACTAAACTGCGGGCATTATTCGCTCGCTATCCCGCCCTACATTTTACTGGCGGGCCTGAGCCTGAACAGGTTCCTATCGCGCTAATCAGTGCCGCCTTTGCGCTGCGGGCATCCGCTGACCGCATCGAGCGGCCAGCGGATGCAATGAGGGGAGCCCCCTTCGGCCCCTCCCCTCAAACTCCCCTTCCCCCGCACGATGGACGCCCCGCAAGCGGGTCGGCTCATTGAGGCTTGTTGGCGTTTCCGGCCGGAGACGTCCTGATGTGTGCCCACCACCGCTGCAGCATGACGGCGATGGAGATCCGCCCTTGCGGTCGGATCGCGATTTGCCGGTTGAAGGCAAAGGCGACGGCCGGGGCTACGAAGGCCGCGTTTACCGGTCTCTCCTTGGTGGCTGTACGTAATCTAATGCTGCGCACGATATGGCAGGCCCCGCCTTTGCGTGCAACCCCAAGGGGTTCTCCTCTCCACTTCGCTGCGTTGCGATCGCTGCGCGATGCACTCGGCGGTTCCAGCCGTATTCGAGCTTCGCGATTACGCACAACCACCAAGGAGGATCACCTTATGAAAACGCTCGTAACCTTCTGCCAGAAAACCGGCCGCCGCCTTCGCCAGTTCATCAACCGGCAAATCGCGAAGTTGGCCCATAAGGGCCAACTTAAGTTCTCCATCGCCATCATGCTTCGTATGCCTCCGCCGAAGGCCGTCTGCCCTGATTTCGTGATTGGCTTTAAGTCCATGCCTTATGTCATGCGCTACAATCATTTCCCCTATTGAGGTCTCTTCCGCGGACGATCTTGGCCGTCGACGGGATT
>NZ_SLYH01000021.1:0-31411 GCF_004343445.1 Rhizobium sp. PP-CC-3G-465 | reverse complement strand
GGCAGGATCGCGCTGGAAGAAGCGAAGCGGGTGGCCGATGCGCTCACGCTTCGGTTCGGGCATTCCGATCCGCGGAACTTCGCCTCCGAGCTTGATAAGCGGCCTGAGATCGCAAAACAGGCCGAGACGATCAAGAGCGTTGCCCGCATCGTGGAGCGCACCCGCATCGCGGAGCTCACGCGGGATCACACGTTGAAGCAGCGGCTCAGCCGAACGAAGGGGCTCGGGTTGAGCCGGTAAGATGATGAGCGGACACGAGCTCGTGTTCACGGATTGGCCGAAAAGATGGCGTAGACGCTCTTAGCTCCGTCAAACGGTCCGGACCGGAAACATGTCCTCGCCATAGTGATTCAGGCGGGTGTGATGACGGCGGCACAGCCGGCGCACGTCGAGAGGGTCGTCGTACTGGTCGTGATGCGCGTCGACCGTGTCGATGCCGCAGACCTCGCAGGGTTGTTTGGCAAGATCGCCCGCTTTGACGGCTCGCTGCACGGCCAGGTGCGCATCATACTTTGCCGCCGATGCGCCGCCGAAATGTAGCTTCGGGTGAAGACGATCCCCCCGTGCCGCGATGCGCGGCTGCACGGTGGAGCCGGAGACGTGGAAATAGCGCCCCGCATAGGTTACGTCCTCCTCCGTCCAGAGACGGCGTACGAGCCGCATGAACGCCTTCGTTCTCGCGTAGCGGTCTTCCTGGTCGCCCTCCCTGTCGCCATAGGCGACAAGATCGTCCTTGCCGGAGACGATGTTGATGCGGATGCGGCCGCCGCTTAAAGCGTCGAGCGTGGCGGCCGACGCCGCGAAATGGGCCGGCGACCAGTAGCCGGGGCGCACCGCGATCAGCGGCTCGAAGGTCTCTGTTCGCGCAACGAGCGCGGTCGCCACTGTGAAGGTATCCGGACGACCCCAGCCGGTGCCGATCAGCGCGCCCGTCCAGCCACTCTCCTCCAGACCCGTCGCCTGTGCTGTCAGGGCCTCTAGACTGTCATGCCCCTCCACCGCCACATCCCCGCGATGCCCGGCTTTGGTATCGTTCGGAATGTACCAGAGATAGTCGGCTCCACGCCCCATCATCCCCCCTTCAAGCCTCGGGACAGGCCCGATACTTTCGCTATTTACGACTGCCGACTGCAGACTGCCGACGACCTAGATCCGGCTCACGGCTCGCCAACCACCTCGATCCCCACAGATCCCGGCCGCCCGCCATCCCGCGCCAAGCGGGCAACGGCCTGCTGCAGCGCCTCGTTGAGCGGCGCGGCGATGCCGTGGAGGCGGGCGAGACGGACGATTTCGCCGTTGAGGTAATCGACCTCGCTTGAGGAGCCGCGGGTAAAGCTCTGCCACGTCGATTGTTGTCCATGCTCGATGCCGCTGTCTTCGGCCACGTGCCAGCCGGAGATATCGACCGTCCGCTCGGAGGGGGCAGCCGGGTCGAGGCCTGCGGCGTGCAGCACGGTGCGCGTCTCGTCGGCCACGCGGGCGGCAATGGCGGCACGGGCATCCGGAGCGGCGGCGAAGAGTTCGGTGGCGTTGGTCACGTTGTGGATCAGCTTTTCCGCCTTCCACCGCGTGATGTCCGCCCGCGCCTCGGTGAGATAGCCTGCCTTGGTCAGGTCCGCGACGATGTCCCGGGCGGTATCGTCGAGACCGTGAGGATAGCGGCCAAGTGTGACGATGCCGAGGTTCGGCGCACCGCCAACCACGACTTCGCCGGTCACAGTGTAGCGTGCGGGAATCTTGACGCTGGCGGCATAGACGCGGGAAAATCGCCGCAGCGCGATATCCTCAGCCGCAAGCCCGTTCTGCACCGTCACCAGCGGTAGATCAGCGGCGAGGCCGCCCCCTTCCACTGGCAGCCACGCCCAGAAGGCGGTTGCCGCCTCCACATCCTGCGTCTTCACGGTGAGAACCAGAATGTCGTCGGGCTTTAGCACCGGTGGCGTCGCGGTGTTCACGGCCTGAAGCCTGATCTGGCGCGTGCCGTGTGGACGGCGATAGGTCAGGCCGTGCCGGGCAATATGATCGATCTGCACGCCACGCCCGACGAGGACATAGGCGATGCCGTGGGTTTCGAACTCCGCGGCGAGGCTTGCGCCCACGGCGCCGGCGCCGATGATGATGTAGCGGGTCATGGCGGTCCGATCGCGTCAGGCGGTCTTCAGGGCGGGGAGGGGCGCGGCCGTTGTCGTGGCCGTCGGGCTTTCGGCGTCCGTCTTCGCCCAGCGGTCAAAGGCGCTTTTGCCGAGCAGCGAGAGGGAGGTATCCTCCTGCGGGGCATGGACGAGCACGGACTGGATGTCGCGGAAGTGCCGTTCGAGCCCGAGATCGGCGCCGAGGCCCGGATTGCCGATGCCGCGCACGGCGATCTGCACGGCATCGCGTAGCTGCCGGCCGGCCAGAAGGCGGGCGCGGATCAGCGCTTCGGTTTCGTCGCCCCGGTGTGCGAGCGTATCGAAGATCAGCTGTCGGGCACCGGAGACGAGCAGGTCGATCTCGCCCGAGAGCGTCACGAAACGCTCGGTGCGGGCGATGGGATGACCGAGATTGGCGGGCACGCGCTCGTGTGCAAACCGGATGAAGGCCTCCTGCGCGGCTTCGGCCACGCCGAGATAGAGCGCGGTGAGCGCGAGCGTCATGCCGGCATGGGCGCGATTGTCCTGTTGGGCGACGGAGGGATCGACCAGATCAAGCACGTTTTCGGCCGGGATCTCCACATCGATGTAGGCGACATCATGCGAGCCGCTGGCGCGCATGCCGAGGCTGTTCCAGTTCTCGATGACCTCGATGCCGGGCAAGCCGTTTTCCACGACGAAGGTGCCAACGCGCGAAGGCGTCTCGTCCGTATGGGCCCAGACGAGGAAGTGGGTGAGGCCATGAGCCCCGGTAACGAAGCGCTTGCGGCCGGAGATCGACCAGCCGGTGGCCGTGCGCCGGGCGACAGTTGCAGGCAGGCCGCCGCGCGCCGGCGAGCCGAGTTCGGGCTCGACGCGGGCCGCGTTGATCAGCAGCGGGCGATCTTTCGCCTGATCGAGCAGCCGCAGATAGAGATCGTCCGGCCAGTGGCCCTTCGCCGCCTGCCCCAGATGATTGAAGAGCGTCATGGCGCTGATCAGCGCGACGGAGGGATCGCCTCGGCCGAGCGCTTGAAGAATGGTGGCAGCGTCCAGCAGCGTGCCGCCGGGCCCGCCATAGCGCGTGGCCACGGTGTGTTCCAGAAGGCCGCTACGGTGCACGGCCTCGATGCCCGCCCAAGGGAACCGGCCGGATGTATCCGCCTCCGGCGCGGCGTCCGCGACCGCGCGGACGGTGGCCTCGGGAACGGTCGGGTTGGATACGGGGACCTTGGAAACTTGGGCCGGGGAAACGTTGAGGGGACGATGCAGTGGGGTCGCGGACATGGGGTCGGGGCTTTCTGGCTTTCGCATAACATCCAGCATGGCGCACCTTTGCGGATGCAGAAAGGTGCGCTTGCGGCGTTTGCAAACCGGACGCGGGCGGTGTCCGGTTTGCGGTCCTTGAGGTCAGGCGGCCGCTTTCTTGCCGCCGTCTTTGCCGGCCTGTTCGCTCGCCTCTTCCCGTGCGCGAATACCCTCGCGCACCAGCGGCAGGACGTAGCGGCCGTAGTCCACGGCGTCGTTATAGTTGTCGTAGCCGCGGATCGAGATGAGGTCGGCGCCGAGATCGATATAGTCTAGGATGGAATCCGCGATGGTCTGCGGCGAGCCGACCAGTGCCGTGGTGGCGCCGCTCGCATTGGTCGCCGTGACCGTGGGGTACCAGAGCGCCCGGTCGTGCACATGGCCGCGCGCGGCGATATCCAAGAGCCGCTGCGAGCCGACATTGGCGGGCGGTGCCGACGAGACGGGCTTGCGGGAGAGGCCCTTCTCGCGGTTGGCGTTCAGCTGGTCGAGCACCTTGTGGGCCTTGACCCAGGCCAGTTCGTCCGTCTCGGCGATGATCGGGCGGAAGGTGACCCAGATGCGGGGGCGGTCGGTCCGGCCGGCCTTGGCGGCTTCCTCGTAGACCCGGTCTATCTGCTGCTTCGTCTCGGCCAGCGGTTCGCCCCAGAGGCCGAAGATGTCGCAGAGCGCGCCGCCGATGCGGTAGGCGGCATCCGACGAGCCGCCGAGCGAGATCGGGATATGCCCCTTGGTCGGGCGCACATTGCTGATGAACTGCTTGAACTGGTAGTATTTTCCGTCGAAATCGAAAGGCTCGGTCGCGCTCCAGACAAGCCGCAGGATGCGGATATATTCCTCCTGCCGCTCATAGCGCTCTTCCTTGTTGAGAAAGTCGCCCTCACGCGCCTGCTCGTCGTCGCTGCCGCCGGCAATGAAGTGGACGACGACGCGTCCGCCGCTCAGCTGGTCGAGGGTGGCCAGCGCCTTCGCTGCGACCGTGGGGTAGACGGTGTTCGGCCGCAAAGCGACAATGATGTTGATGTTCTTGGTATGCGCGAGGATCGTCGCGCCGATGGTGAAGGGATCGAAGGACGACGACGCATAGGGGATCAGCGTGTAGTTGAAGCCGTAATCGTCCAGCGTGCGCGCATAGCGTTGCAGATAGGCCGGATCGATCGGTGCCTGTGGCTGGGGATGAAGGTCGTTGGATTCGTTCGGAAAGGTAACGCTGATGAATTCTGCTGGCACGAGGCGTGTCTCCCATACGGTAGGTAGCCGGCGCATACGGGGCCGGTCGATGCTGTCAGCCTAAGGCGCGATATCGGGACGAGGAAGACAGGTCATTCTATTTCTAGTGATTCTATAGAAAATCTTCCTCAAGTCGGTCCGATCGCCGCGAGTCCAACGTCCGGACATCACCACGAGGCCGACCAGCCGAGACTGGGCGCGACCGTCTCGGCAAAATCGGTGAGGATGCGCAGGTTCTCCGGAAGGCCGAAGCCGGGCGGCAGGAAGAGAATGATCTCGTCGGCAGCGCTGAGGCCGGGATCGCTCACGATCGCCTCGACAACCCGGTCGGGCGTGCCGTGGAACACCGGCGAGATCTGCGAGCCCCGCGGCTGCACGGCTGCGGGTGCCAGCGCGCCCTTGGGCCGCGACGCCGCAATGCCGAGCGTCCGGCGCTCGAGATCGTAGGCGGCATAGGTTTCCAAAAGGTCGGACGAGGTCGCCGGGAGAATGGAGGCTGCGACCGTGACCGGCGGCGGCTTCGTGCCCCAGAGCTCGTGCCAGCGGGCGCGAAAGGCGGCGATGCAGCGCGCCTGATAGGCGCCGAAGGCCTCTCCCTCGTCATGATCGTGTTGAACGGTACCGCAGACGAGGCCGATGCCGAGGTCGGCCGCCTGCACGGCGGAGGCAAGGCTGGCCGAGCCCTGGCGGATGCGGGCGGCAAGTGTCGGGCTGTGCGGCGTCACGCGCAGCTGCGTCCCCGCCGGCGCGCCTTCGCCGGGGCCGGTCACCGTGTGCAGCACCTCGCCGCGCACAGCGGCCAGAAACCGCGCCTGCCGGCGCTTGGCTTCCGTCCGCGCATCCGTGCCGACCGTTCCGAACACCGCGTCGAAGGCGGCATTGGCGCCGGTGGCGATCGCCAGTTCCAGCCGGCCGTCGATCAGGAGATCGGTGGTGCCGGCAGCTTCAGCCAGAAGGATCGGGTCCTGATAGCGCATGGGAATGACGGCGGAGCCGAAGGTGATGCGCCGTGCGTGCTGGCCGGCGGCGGCAAAGAAGGGCAGCGGCGACGATAGATAGTGATCGAAGTGCCGCTGATAGGACCAGCCCGACTGGTAGCCCAGCCGCTCCGCCGCCGTGTAGAGCGCGATGCCGTCGCGCAGGCCCTGCGCAGGGCCGGCCGCGTCGTTGAAGGCGACGCGAGTGTTGAAGCCGATCCGCGTCTTCGCCCGGAACGCGGTGTTGGCAGTGGGTGCAAAGGATGTGGCGGCAGCGGCGGTCATGCGATCTGCTCTTGCCCGAACACCGGCTGGGCTGCCGGCCGCACGGTGCGCGCCCGGACGGGCGAGGCTGCTCCCGAGGGGATCGATTGCAGCAGGGCCACCGTATAGGGTTCGCGCGGGTTCTCGAAGATGTCGGAGACCGTACCATGCTCGACAATGCGGCCATGGCGCATGACCGACACCGTGTGGGCGAGCTGGCGCACGAGCGCGAGATCGTGGGAGACGAACACATAGGTAAGGCCGAGCTTCGCCTGCAGCTCGAGCAGCACCGCGACGATATCGGCCTGCACGGTGACATCGAGTGCGGAGGTCGGCTCGTCCAGCACGATCACGTCGGGCCGCAGCACCAGCGACCGGGCAATCGCCACACGCTGGCGCTGACCGCCGGAAAGCGCCTGCGGCTTGCGCGTGACCAGATGCGCACCGAGTCCGACATCGACAAGCGCCGCGCGTACCCATTCGGCCCGCTCGGCCGGTGTCCCGATCTTGAACCGGTCGAGTGGTTCACGCACCAGACGCTCGACCGTCCATGTCGGATCGAGCGAGGTGAAGGGGTTCTGGTAGACGAGCTGCAAATGCCGCCAGGCGGTCTGCATCGAGCGGTGCGTGCGCCCGGTGATCGTCTCGCCCGCGACCGTGATCTCGCCGCTATCAGGCTGTTCCAGCCCAAGCAGCAGCCGGATCGTCGTCGTCTTGCCGGAACCGGACTCCCCGACCAGCGCATGCGTCGTACCGGAGGGTACGGAAAAGGAGACGTCGTTGACAGCTGTCAACACGTTGCCATCGACCTCGAAGGTCTTGGTGAGATTCTGGACCGAGATCTTCAGCACCTGCCCGTCATCGCCAAGACGACGGAAGCCGGGATCGCGGAGCGTCGCATAGCGGTGGGGATTGAGCGCCGGCACATCGGCATGCAGCTTCTTCGCGTAAGGCGAGGAGGGAGACGCGAAGACCGTGGCCGTGCTGCCCGCCTCCTGCACCGAACCGTCCTTGAGGACGACGATGCTGTCGGCCCGCTCGGCCGCGATCGCAAGATCGTGGGTGATGAGCAGCAGGCTGATGTCGAGATCGTGCTGAAGGCGGGAGAGGAGGTCGAGGATGCGCTTCTGAATGGTGACGTCGAGGGCCGAGGTCGGCTCGTCCGCCACCAGCAACAGCGGCCTTGGCAGAACGGCCAAGCCGATCAGGACACGCTGGAGCATGCCGCCCGAGAGCTGGTGCGGATAGGACTCATAAACGCGCTGTGGATTGTCGAGCCCGACCTGCGCGAAGGTTTCAAGGATGCGTTCCCTTGCTATACGCGGATCGCGCTCGTCGGCGAGCGCTGCGGCCTCCAGCGCCTGCGAGCCGATGGTGCGGACGGGGTTGAGCGCATTGCCCGGGTCCTGTGGCACGAAGCCGATGGCCCGCCCGCGCAAAGGCCGGAAGCGTCGCTCCGACAGCCCCAAAATCTCCTCGCCGTCGAACGACACGCGGCCCTCGACCCGGGTAGCCCCGGGAAGAAGACGCAGCACGGTGCGGGCTATGGTGGACTTGCCGGAGCCGGACTCGCCGATGAGCGCCAGGCTCTTGCCGCGACCGAGCGAAAAGCTGACATCTGTCACAACGCGGTTCGCACCATAGGAGACGTTGAGGTCATCGACGTGAAGGAGCGGCGTGGGTTTGTCCACCTGAACGTTGCGGGGGAAGGCGGTGGTCAGTCTGTCGTGCGGAGCCATCGGCTGATCCTGTTTACTGAGAGGACTGTGGCAATCGTGACGAGGGCGGGGGCGTAAACCAGCCAGGGCCATTTTGGGTAATCCTTGCCGATCGAGATCAGCAGGCCCCAGTCGGAGGCGGGCGGCGGGTCGCCGTAGCCGAGGAAGGCGAGGCTGGCGATGACGAGGATGGAGTCCCCGAAATGCAGTACGCCGAGCGGTAGTACGGAGCGCGAGGCATTGGGCAGCACGTGGCGAAGGAGGATGTGCCAGCGCGAGCCGCCCGACAGGAACGACGCCTCAACGAAGGTCGCCTCTCGCGTCTTGATCACCTCCGACCGCATGACGCGGGCAAAGACCGCGACGGCGGAGACGCCCGTTGCAATGGCCGCATTGATGGTGTCGAAGCCGATGGCTGTGACGACGATGACCGCGAGCAGGAACTTCGGGATCGCCAGAAGCACATCGACGAAACGGGCAAGGACCGTGTCGACCCAGCCGCCGAGAAAGCCCGCAACGAGACCGATAAGGCCACCGGCGAGAACGCCGATGACGACGGCGATGAGCGCGCTGGTGACCGAGGAGGCACTGCCGAAGACCACGCGGGCAAAGAGGTCGCGGCCGAGATGATCGGTGCCGAACCAATGCGCAAGACTTGGCCCTAAGAGCTTGTCGGCCGGCACACCAGCGATCGGGTCATGGCCGGTGAAGAGGCCGGGCACGAGCGACCAGGCAATGACAAGTGCGACGAAAACGAGCGACAGGACGACGGGAAGCGGCGGAAGCGCCGCCCGCCGGCGTGCCGGGGCGAGGTGTGCGGCGGTGGCCGTGGAGAGGAGGGTCATGGTGCCGTTGCTCCCGCGGGTTTGGACGCGGGTGAGCGCGGGGTTCTTGCCCCCAGCAGCTTCACGCGCGGATCGAGCAGGGGATAGACGAGATCGGCGATGAGGTTGGCGAGCACGAAGACAACGGCGGCCAGCGACACCACGGCCTGCAGCACCGGCAGGTCCTGCGTGCTGACCGAGCGCTGCACGAGGCTGCCGATGCCGGTACGGCCGAAGACCGTCTCGGTGATCAGCGACCCGCCGAGCAGCTCGCCGATGGTGAGTGCGATAACGGTGACGACGGGCAACGAGGAGGGTTTCAGGAGGTGGCGGGTGAAGAGGCGGAACGGACGAAGTCCGCGCCCGCGCGCCACCGCGATGTAATCCTGGCCCGCTTCATGATCGAGGCTGGCGATCAGCACCTCGGCGATCTGGGCCGAGATGGGAATGGCGAGCGTGACCGCGGCAAAAAAGGTCGCCCAGGCGCTATCCGCATTGATGACCCGGAAGAGGCCGAGCTGGAAGCCGAAGAGATGGATGAGCACCAGCCCGATGACGAAGTTGGGCACCGAGAGGAACAGCGAGGGAAAGGCCCGCAGGAGGCCCTGCCCGTAGCGCTTCGGCAGAACCTGCGTGCCGTAGGCGACCACCACCGCCAGCACCAGCGCGAGGAACAGCGCCGATGTGGCCAGGATGAGCGTCGAGGGCAGCACCTCGGCGATCATCGTCGTCACCGGCCGGTGAGAGCGCATGGAAAGCCCGAGATCACCGGTGAGGAAGCCGGACAGCGACGACCAGAGCTGTTCCAGAACCGGTCTGTCGAGGCCCTGTGCCGCCACGATCTGCGCGATCTCCTCTTCGGAAAATCCGTTCTGGGGATTGCGCAGTACGCTGGTGATCGGGTCGCCGGGCAGAATGCTCACGACCACGAAGGTAAAGACGTAAGCGAGCAGGATGACGATGGCGGCTTGGGCCAGCCGCTTGCCCGCATAGGTGAGATAGGCGCTGTTCATTGCGCGACCCCTGCGACGGCTGCTGTCACTGCCCGACCTCGCTCTTTGTTGCGGTGTAGTAGCTGGCATAGGCAACGCCGTTGTAGACCTCGCCTTTCAGTGCCGGCGACTGGACGTAAATGCGCTGGACGATTTCCGTGCGGGGGATGAAGTAACCCTGCTCCAGCACGTACTTCTGCAGCGCGTCGAGCAGCGGCGCGCGAGCATCGAGGGTGTCGGCGCTGGCGATCTTGTCCCGCAGGTCGTTGATGACGGTATCCCGCTCGTCGAGCGCGAACCAGTTTTCGCCGTTATTCGCATTGGTGAGGATGCCGGCGACGGTTCCGGCATCGATGAAGCTGCGCGTGACCTCATAGGCCGGAACGGCAGCACCGCCGAACTTCACCTTCTCGCCGAAGGTCACCACGTCATAGGCCCGGATCACGACCTTCCAGCCGATCTTGCCGAGTTGCTGGGAGATAAGCTCGTCGATCGACTTGGAGGCTGCGAGATAGGGGTTCGAATGAAGCGTCAGCAACAGCGGCTTGCCGTCCTTGGTCCGCACGCCATCTGCGCCCTTGACCCAGCCGGCCTCATCGAGAAGCTTCTCGGCCTTTTCCGGATTGTAGACGAGCAGATCGCTGTGGTCGGTCGCGCCGGGCACGTTGCTCTGGATGAAGGAGGTCGCGAGCTTCCAGTCGGGCGTATAGACCGTGTCGATGATCTCCTGCCGGTTGATGCCCGCCTGCAGCGCCTGACGCACCTTCACATCGTCGTAAGGCGCGAGCTTGGTGTTGATGGCGAGGCCGTTGACGAAGCCGAGATAGCGCGGCGTGGCGACCGTGAAACCCTCGTCCTTCAGCGACGATAGCTCCTGGGGCGAGGCGTTGTAGGCGACGTCGGCCTGGCCGGACTGGACGGAGGCGATGCGCAGGGACGGCTCGGAAACGAGCTTGTAGGTGATCGTGTCAAGGAAGGCCGGACCGGTGTGGCCGACGGCGGCCGGACCCCAGTTGTAGTCCTTGCGCTTGGTGAGCGTGACGTGATCGCCCTCCTTCCAGGACTCCACGATGTAGGGTCCGCTGCCCGAGCTCTTGCTGAGATCCGCCTGCTCGGTCGCCGGCTGCGCGATGGTCTTCGGCGAAATGAGGATGGATCCGTGATAGCCGAGCGTCGGGATGAAGCCAAGCGTGGGCTTCTTAAAGAAGACCTTGACCGTCGCGGCATCCACGGCCTCGGCCCGCTCATAGGTCTTCGGGAACAGGAAGATGGGGTTGATGCCCTCCTTCTTGCGGCCGGCCGACCAGATGTCGAGATTGGCGATAACCGCGGTCGCATCGACCGGCGTGCCATCCGAGAACGTCACACCCTGCTTGAGATGCAGCGTGAATTCCGTCGCCGTGGCGTTTTGCTCCCAGCGCTCGGCAATCCAGGGGCTCGCCTGGCCCTGCGCATCGACATAGACGAGCTTGTCGGCCACATGGCCCCAGATATGGCCCTGAAAGCTCGAAATCGCGCTGTTGTTGGGGATCCAGGTATCGCCCAGAGAGTCGATGAGGAAGGTGATATCGCCACCCTCCTTCTTGGCGTCATCGGCGAGCGTCGCGGTTGGGCCGGCCAGCGTCGCAAGAAGTGCCAGCGCCGTGAAGGCCGAAGTGGCACGCAGCAGGCGGCGGCGGGTGGGGGAAAGCAGGGAGGCTCGGTCGGTCATGCGGGGTTCCTGAAAAGGTTCGGGTTCTCTCGGGGCCCGCCGGCCGGCTTCGGCTCTTGCGGGATGTCGATCGTTTGGCTGGTTAATGATCTGATGCCGGACAACAGGTACGGCCGATGGCAAGGCAACGAGCGGCACCCCGCGCTGAAAAGCGCGTCGCGGATCTTGGAACTGAGGGGGCTGTTGTCTCTCGGGTCACGGTGTCAGGCTCTCGTTTCTTGAAGGCTAGACTAGGGGTCTGCGCGGGCGATGAGAAAGACCAGTTGTTCTTATTCGATCGAATTTATAGATTATTTTGGTCGGTTTTCGCCATAGCCGGGATCAGCGTTTCAGGCGGGGATCAAGATGATGCAAGGACCGGCGGCTGCGGCACGAGCTTTGGGATGGCTGCTACGGACCAGAAGCAGAGCGCAGGCGACCTCGCTGCGCGTATTCTGTCGATAAACGTCATATCGACGCCGAGGTGCCGCGGAACGTCATCTAGGTCGCTTTCACGATTACGATCGCTGTGTCGAGCGTATCCTCGTCCGGTCTAATCGGAAAACGACCGGCATGACGTGGCTTTCCAGAGCTTCACCTTCAGATAGGGCATGTCCAGCATATGCACCTTTCCGCTCCGCTTCAATTCGTTCGTCTGTCACCGGTGCGGGATGAGCGGCAAGATTTCGAGAACTCGAACAGAGGCCTTTGATCTCTGACACTTGCCGTTCGAATGGTTTCCCGGATTGTTGGCAATCTCATCGTCACACCATTTCGAACCTTGAGCGGCTTATGCAACTACTCTGCTATAAGCGACCTCCGTTACGCTGCCGGTACCGTGTCGAGAGGTGGGTGCCGCTACGGCCGCGCCGGCTTTCTATGGTCCTCGATAGCATGCTCCTCAGCGATTGAAAGCAGCCGCTTTAATGTCTCAACCCATCTTGGCTCGATTGCGCAATATCGCCACTGCTGGTCTTTTCTCTGCGAAATTATTCCCAACCCCTCGACATCTTGAGATGCTGTGACGTCGCTGATTGAGAAAGACCAACGCGGTTCGACAAGCAGCCAACATGAATCTCACCCGTAAGCATGATTTGAGTCATTCGAACCCGCGCTGAATTCGCTAGTCCAGTAATAATTGCAGCGGCCTGTTTTGCTTCGCTCTCCGTCATACAAATCCTCCTCCTCTACATCGTCGCGAAATGAGCGAATCTTATGGGTAAGCCTGCCATTTGAAGATTGCGCGCGCTAGTACGAAGCCTAGGGCAGATCGTTCAGCGGGTCAGAGCCACCATTCAGCATCACGAGTGCACTTCAAGCCAACGGCATCGAAGATGTTTCCTTTGACGGTACCGTAACCGAGGGCAACCGGCGAAAGCGTCGAATGCCGGAGCATCCCGAATGAGATTCGCATTTTCCGGTGGACTCGGCGAGCCAGCGTTGATGGCTTACAAACTCTTATTTTCGTCGCGAGCCGGGGATGCAGTTTCATTCATTCGCAGTGCACGTTTCTACAACCGAAACAGGTCGCTTTCTTCTTGATGTGGCTGACATCCGCTTGACTTTGTGCAATCTTAGAGTGTTATGCTGCTTACATTAACAGGAGGGGACGATGGGCGTTACGATACGGGTCGGGGGAGACTACAGTCTCGACATGACGGACTACGATCTTGATTTGTCGTCCATGGGCAATGTCTACATTTCATCATACAACAAGACGACGATTAGTGGTTATGTGGGCAGCTTGAAGGTCGTGATCAACGGCAAGGGTTTCTCTTACAGCGACGATGGGCTGGTGGGCGGAACTGTCACGGGGTTCACTGAAAAATACGGAAGTTCGCTGTACGCATCGGTGTCCGGCCTCAATCTGTCCGTGAAGACCATCATCAAGCTCGCAGAGAGTGGCAGCGAAAATGCGATAAAGTCAGCCGTTAAAACCGCCCTAGCTGGCGCTGACGACATCTACGGCAGCAACTCCTCGGACGTGCTTTTCGGATATAGCGGAAACGACACTATCTCAGGCAACCGCGGCAATGATCGGCTTGTCGGCGGAGCCGGGAACGACAAACTCATCGGCGGGATTGGCGCCGACGCTCTTTATGGCGAAGGCGGCAAGGATACCTTCGTCTACAAGACGGTGAACGAGTCCAGTGCGCAACTTGGCGTCGACACGATCTTCGATTTCTCCGGCGCAGGTGGTGATCGCATCGACCTATCGGGTATTGATGCAAACACCAAGAACGCCAAGAATGACGGGTTTTCCTTTCTCGGCTCGAAGGCGTTCTCGGGCACTGCTGGCGAACTTCGCGTGGAGAAACAAGCTTCCGACACGTATGTTTACGGGGACACGAACGGGGATAAAGTGGCCGATTTCCAGCTTCATTTCGATGATCCGATCGTTATGAGCAAAGGCTTCTTCATTCTCTAGTCCAGCCACGCCAACATCGCTCGGTAAGAGAGTGAAGAGCTCGCGTGGTTGCACGCCCATATACAAAAGCGCCGTCATGACCATGTAGGCGAGGGCAGCATCTTGGAAGAATTCGGCGGCATGCTCATCGTATACCGGACGGGTGGCCGATCTCGTAAGTGTCGGGCGCCGATTTACGCCTATGGTTCCACACCGCGCCCAGCGCTTGACCTCAGCTCACTCGTTTTTTACCGCAGGATTCCACACAATGAACGGTGTGAAGAGTTGCCGGTAAAGTGTCGGGTCGGTCGTGCCAGGTTACAGCCTCCGGTACAGCACGTTCAAGTCGTCCCGGTCGATGATCACAGGCGCTTATTGTCTGTTACATTGACAGGGGAAGTGAGAGAACGCGTGGAACCTCTCCCAACATGGTAGACTTCGACCGCCGTGTTTGACGTCGCGACGGCATTCTTGCCGAAAACGCTTTCATCGAGCTGCTTGTGCTCACGGAGAATGCGAATGGTCTCGACCGTCGGTCATTGTCGACACCAAGACGGTGTTGTCGCAAACGATCCCGCGGAGCGGAAGGTTTGAGCTGTCTCTTTCATTTGCAAGTTCGAAGGCCACCACGACCGCCTGATAGAGGACGCGATTGCGTGCGGCACGGATGCCGAAAAAGTTCATGTTTCTGTTGAGAGTGGTGACATACGTCCGGGCTGGTGGACCGCGACTGAACATCAGATGACAGGAAGCGATTTATTAGCGCTGTGCGGCAGCAATCGCTTTCACTGTCGACTTCCGACAAAAGAAAGAGCCGCCGCTCTCTGCAGAGCGGCGGCCATTGAACTGTTATCGAATGACAAGACGGAAGACTTCCGGTGCGTAGTAGTAACCGTCGGAGTGGCGACGGTAGCCACGACGGGCTTCGCGGTAGCCGCGGTGACCGCGCCAGTAGCCCCGACGCTCTTCGCGACGTTCCATGCGGCGCTCATGCCTGCGATCCTGGCGCTTCATCCAGCGAGGGCGATCGTCGCGGTGACGATACTGAACCTGCTGTGCGTCCATGGTCAGCTGAACGGGCGCCGGCACGATCGGTGCGGCAGATGCGGCTGAGAAGCTTGTAAGGCCCAGCACGACCGCAACAGCGGCAGCGCCGAAAACGTGAGTGAACTTGGTCATTGGGTCATCCTTGCTAAGTAAGTCTTACTATTAGGTGGCAAGGGATGAACCTAGGGTGAATAGTCTGTTCATCCAGAGGGAGCGTGCATTCTCGTGGTTTTCGGCTGATTGTGGCGCGTGACTCCAATGATGACCATCATGGACGATGTGCAAACTGCATCGGCTCAAAGATCCGTACCGGCGGCGGGGTGCCGGCGAAGCGCTCGATCTCGACGCGGGTGAGCTGTCCCGTGCAGCCCTGTGCGAGTTGAGAAGTGCCGATGTCGCGGGTGAGGATGTTGGGGTTGCCGTGGATGCACGTGGCCTCTTCGGCCGTCGGATCGTGCGGCTCGAACCAGGCGCCGGTGGCAAGCTGCATCACGCCGGGGCGCAGGGCATCGCTGAGCACGGCGGCGGCAAGGCAGCTGCCGCGCGCGTTGGAGAGGCGCACCACGTCGCCATCCTGAATGCCGCGCGCGGCGGCGTCGGCCGGGTGGATGCGCAGGGCCTCGCGGCCGTCGATCTTGGTCGCCCGGCTGACGGCGCCGTAATCGAGCTGGCTGTGCAGGCGCTGATGCGGCTGGTTGCAAACGAGGTGCAGCGGGGCGGGGTCCGCGCCCTCGGCTTCGGCATGCGGCGGATACCAGCGCGGATGGCCTTGGCAATCCTCGTAGCCGAAGCTCTCGATCGTTTGCGAGAAGATCTCGATCTTGCCCGAGGGGGTCGCGAGCGGGGAGGCGCGCGGATCGTCCCGGAAGGCGCGGGCGGGACCGCCGGTGTCGGGCTTGACCGGCAAAGTGAGCTCGCCGCGTGCCCAGAAGGTCTCGAAATCCGGGGCCTCATGGCCGCCAGCGTCGAGCGCCTTTCGCGTCGTGTCGTAGAGGACGGCCAGCCAGTCGCGGGCGCTGCGGTTTTCGGTGAAAGCCTCCGCGATGCCGAGCAGGCGGGCAAGGCCGGAAAAGATGGCGTAGTCGTCCCGCGCCTCGCCCACGGGCGCGATCAGCTGTTTCATGGCGATCATCAGGGGATCGCCCGAGGCTGCGCCGATATCGTCGCGCTCCAGCGTCGTGGTTGCCGGCAGCACGATATCGGCGTGGCGGGCCGACGACGTCCAGGCCGTTTCGTGCACAATGATGGTCTCCGGACGCCGGAACGCGGCGCGGAGCCGATTGAGATCCTGATGATGGTGGAAGGGATTGCCGCCGGCCCAGTAGACGAGCTTGATATCCGGATAGCGCCGCGCCTCCCCGTTATAGGCATAGGGGGCACCCGCCTGCAGCAGCATGTCGGCGATGCGTGCGACGGGGATGAAGTCGGCGACCGGGTTGCGGAACTGATCGAGCGTCGGCAGGGGAACAGTGAGATCTTGCTTGCCGGTATTGCCGAGCGCCCCGAGCGAATATGAGTAGCCGCCGCCGTCGAGCCCCATCTGACCGAGCATGGCGGCAAGGACAATGCCCATCCAGACCGGCTGTTCGCCATGGTCTGCCCGCTGCAGCGAATGGCTGACGGTGACGAGCGTTCTTGACCGCGCCATGTCACGGGCGAGCGTGCGGATCGTCTCCGCATCGATACCGCAAAGGGCGGAGGCCCATTCGGGGGTCTTTTCCACGCCGTCGGATGCGCCGGTGAGATAGGCCTCGAAAGCGAGGTAGCCGACCGTGTAGCGATCAAGGAAGGCGCGGTCATGCAGAAGCTCGGTGGCAAGGACATGCGCAATGCCCAGCATCAGCGCGACGTCGGTTCCCGGTACGATCGACAGCCATTCGCCGTCCGCTTCCGGCGGGAAATCGTCTCTCAGCGGGCTGACGAGGATGAAGCGGCAGCCGCGCGCGCTGGCACTGCCGATCCTGTCGCGCACGATATGCGCGCTGTTGCCGCCGCCATGCACATCCGCATTCTTGATGGCCATGCCGCCGAAGGCGACGACCATTTGGGAGCTGCGCGCGATGGCATCCCAGGTGACGCTCTTTCGCTCCACGTGATCATAGGGGCCAAGGACATGCGGCATGATGACCATGGCAGCGCCAGAGCTATAGGTGTTGACGGATTTCACATAGCCGCCGAGCAGGTTCAGGAACCGGTGGACCTGGCTCTGCGCATGGTGGAAGCGCCCGGCGCTCGCCCAGCCATAGGACCCGCCGAACACGGCCTGCGGGCCGTGGGTGTCGTAGACCCTGCGAAGCTCAGCTGCGACCAGCGCCAGCGCCTCGTCCCATTCGACCTCAACGAAGTCGTCTGCGCCACGCGCGGCGGCTGCACCGGGTCCGTGCTCCAGCCAGCCACGCCGCACAGCCGGACGGCGGATACGCATGGGGCTATCGGCGCTGGCGGGCAGGTTGCCGAGGAGCGGCGAGGGGTGGGGATCGCCGGCATGTGGGCGGATTTCGAGTGCGCCGTCCTGAACGCGGCCGGAAAAGGCGCCCCAGTGCGAGCTGTGAGTCTTGAAGGGCGTCATAGGCTCTGGTCCTCTCAATGGTCGGACAGGAAAGCGTCGTCGGGCAGGATCTTGCCGGGGTTCATGATGCCCTTGGGGTCGATGGCGGCCTTGATGACGCCCATGAGATCGACGGCGCCGCCGTGCTCGCGTCTGAGATAGCCGATCTTGCCGGTGCCGACGCCATGCTCGCCGGTGGAGGTGCCGCCGACGGAGATGGCGTGGTGGACCATCGCCTTGTTGATGGCAGCGACCTCGTCGAGTTCGGCTTTGTTTTGCGGATCGACGGCGAAGACGACATGATAATTGCCATCGCCGACATGGCCGAGAATGGCGGCAGGAACGCTGCAATCCTTTAGCAACTCGCGCGTCATCACGATGCAGCCGGCCAGCTCCGATACCGGAACGCAAACATCCGACGACCAGCCCTTGGCGTTCGGGCGCTGGGAGACGACGGCATAGAACGCGTTGTGCCGCGCCTTCCACAGGCGGTTGCGCTCTTCCGGCGTGCTGGCGAAGGCAAAATCGCGGCCGCCATTCTCCTCGACGATGGCGGCGACCATCTCCACCTGCTCGGCGACGGCGGCCGGCGAGCCGTGGAATTCGAAGGCGAGTGTGTCCTCGACGTCGAGCGACAGACTGGAATAGCGGTTGACAGCGTCGATCAGCCCGCGATCCATCAACTCCATGCGGGCAACGGGAATGCCGAGCTGCACCACGGAGATGGCGGCTGCCACCGCTTGCTCGACGCTTGGAAAAGAGCAGAGCGCGGCCGAGATGGTTTCCGGCACGCCGTACAGCCGTAGCGTTACCTCGGTGATGATGCCGAGCGTGCCTTCGGACCCGACGAAAAGCCGGGTGAGATCGTAGCCGGCCGACGATTTTCGCGCCCGGCCACCAGTGCGGATGATTTCCCCGCTCGGCAGCACCACGGTGAGCGACAAAACGTTTTCGCGCATGGTGCCGTAGCGCACGGCATTGGTGCCGGAGGCGCGGGTGGCCGCCATTCCGCCGAGTGAGGCATTGGCGCCGGGGTCGATGGGGAAGAAGAGACCGGTGTCGCGCAGATGCGTATTCAGCTGCTCGCGCGTCACGCCCGCCTCGACGGTGCAGTCCAGATCTTGCGCGCTGATCCGCAGGATCTTCGTCATGCGCGAGAGGTCGATGCTCACGCCACCATGAAGCGCGGTTAGATGCCCTTCGAGCGACGTGCCCGTGCCGTAGGGAATGACCGGCACGCCCGCCTCGGCGCAGAGACGGACGATGTCGGACACCTCCTGCGTCGTTTCCGCAAAGACCACGGCATCCGGAATGGCCGGCGTGTGGTGGGACTCGCCACGGCCATGCTGCTCGCGCAACGCCTGCGATGCCGAAAACCGGTCCTCGAACCGCGATCTCAGCCGTTCGAGCAGCGCGGCGAGAGGCGCCCCCTGTTCGAGGGTCTGCGAGGAAAAGGCGGGGGATGAGGACATAAGATACTCCGGGGATTCGGGTGATCGCAGGTCGTCTGCGATCAGGCGATCGGCGCTTCGCCGTTCAGGTGGCGCTCGAGAAAGGGAAGGCTGTCCTGTCCCCAATAGAGTTCGTTCTCGAAGCGATAGGTCGGCAGGCCGAAGACGCCGGCGGCCGAGGCGACGTCCCTGTTCGACGCCCAGAGGGCGCGGATCTCGTCCGATTGCGCAAGCTTTTCGAGCGCCGCGCCGTCCAGTCCGGCAGCGTCGGCAATGGCGATACGCACTTCCGGTTTACCGATATCCGAACCATGGCTCCAGAAGGCTTCCTGCAGGGAGGCGGTCAGCGCCAGCCAGTCCTTGCCCGTTTCGATGGCGGCAATCACCAGCAGGCCGGCTGGGGTCGGGTCGGAGAGGGCGGCCCGATTTTCGAAGGTCAGCGTCTTGCCGCGATGAGCCGCCCAGCGCTTCAGGTCCTTTGTCCAGTAGGTCCGGCGTGGCTCTGGCCGGTTGCGCGAATAGATGCCGCCATTGTCCTCAATGAGAGGGATGAGATAGGGGCGGATGGTGGCGCCGTGGCGCTCGGCAAGCTCGCGAAAGGGAGCAAGGCCGATGAAGGCGAAGGGAGAGCCGATGCCGAAGAAGTAATCGATGGTCTTGGTCATGCACTTTTTCTTTCGTGTAGAATTCGGGTCTGGAGACCGGGAGATATCGCGGCGTCGAAGACGGCTAGAGCGCAGTCGCGTGCGACAAGCACGGCCTGCGGATCGCGCCCGACGGCCACGGTGGACAGGGCGCCCTCGTAGAGCAGGGCAAGGTGTGCGGCCGGCTGCTCCGGCGCGGCTGTGACCTGGGCGAGGACCCTGCGGAAGACATCGCCGACGGCGGCCTTATGGGTGCGGGCGATCGTCGTGACCCGTTCGGATTCGCCGTGTTCCGCAACGGCTAGAGCGAAGGCGCAGCCCCGGAACTCCGGGCTGTCGGCCTTTTCATGCAGCCGCAGGAAGATCGCCTCGACCTGATCGCGCGGGGGGACGACTGTGGTGAGCACATCGTGCAGCGAGCGCAGCACGCGTTCGTGCCGATCCTGCAGATAGGCGGCAACCAGATGATCCTTCGACGGGAAATGCCGATAGAGCGTCGCCTTGGCGACATTGGCCTCCTCGATGATCCGGTCGATACCCACGGCCCGAATGCCCTCTCGGTAGAAGAGCGTACTGGCGGAGGCGAGGATCTGGTGGGCGATGGATGTTTTCATGGTGACGCCTTGTGAGGTTTGGGCTCTGACGCGCGGGTACGTTTAGCGGTGAAATAGAGGAGAAAGACAAGTCTTTCTTGACAGTGACAGGATTTTTCCCGGTGATCGAGACGTTAGAGCGCTTCCCGGGAGTGCCCCAACATCATGTCCGCCCCTTCCACGGGACGAGGGCGGTCTCCAGCAGACGGATGGCGGCGGCCGAGGAGAAAGCGCAGGCGGCGATGATGAAAATGCCGACGAAGACGACGTCGGTGGCGAGGAACTGGGCGGCCGACATGATCATGAAGCCGATGCCGCGCGTGGAGGCGATTAGCTCGGCGGCGACCAGCGTGCCCCAGCCGATGCCGAGCGCGATGCGGATGCCGGTGAGGATTTCCGGTAGGGCCGAGGGAAAGACGATATCGGTGAAGAGCTGGAAGCGGCTGGCGCCGAGCGATCGCGCCGCATTGATGCGCTCGATGGGCAGCGCCCGCACGCCGGCCTGCGCCGAGAGGCAGATGGGTGCGAACATGGCGAGCGTCAGCAGCGTGATCTTCGACGTTTCGCCGATGCCAAGCCAGATGATCATTAGCGGCAGGTAGGACAGCGGCGGAAGGGGCCAGTAAAACTCGATCGGCGTGTCGAGCACGCCTTTGGCGACGCGGTTGACGCCCATCAGCAGGCCGATCGGGATGGCCAGGCTGATGGCGATGGCGGCGGCGGTGAGGATGCGGAACAGGCTGGCGAACAGATGCTCGCCGAGCGACGCGCCCGCATAGCCGTCGCGGTAGATGTTGGCGAATTGCGTTACGACCTCTGCCGGTGCCGGTAGGAAGAGTGGGGAAACGAGGCCGAACCACGATGTCGCCCACCATGCCGACAGGATGACCACGGCGGTGACAAGGCTGATGGCCGCCGCCGGGCGGCCCGATATGCCGAAGCTCGTCATTTCCACCGTTCGGACCGGGCGGGGGAGGGGTGGTGACTCGATGTGCGCCTGGAGCTGGTCGGCGCGCAGCACGATGTCCTGGGTGATTTCGCTCATGCGGCGTCTCTTCTTACGGTTTCGGTGGCGTGCAGCATGGCGCGGATTTCCTCGCGCAGTTCGGCAAATTGCGGTGCGGTCTTGACCGCGCGCGCGTCTCCGCTTTCCGCAAACTGGCGCATGAACGGCGGATCGAACCGCCCGACGATGCGACCCGGGCGCGGCGACATGACGAGTACCTGCGTGCCGAGAAACAGCGCTTCCTCAATGGAATGGGTGATGAAAAAGATGCGCTTGCCCGTGCGCTTCCACACACCTACCAGCAGTTCCTGCATCTGCTCGCGCGTCAGACTGTCAAGAGCGCCGAAGGGCTCGTCCATGAGCAGGATTTCCGGCTCGGTGGCGAGCGCCCTGGCGATGCCGACGCGCTGGCGCATGCCGCCCGACAGCTCGTAAGGATAGGCCGCGGCAAAATCGGCAAGGCCGACGAGGCGTAGCAGCTCCTCGACGCGGTCTCGCCGTTCTGCGCGTCCTATACCCGCGAATTTCAGGCCGAGGCCGACATTGTCGGCGATCGTCTTCCAGGGCAGGAGCGTATCTTTCTGGAAGACGACCCCGCGATCTGCACCGGGACCCGAGACCGGCCGGCCATTGAGCGTGATCGTGCCCTCCGACAAAGGCAGGAAACCGGCGATGGCATTGAGAATGGTGGACTTGCCGCACCCCGACGCGCCCAGCGCCACAACGAAGCCGCTGTCGAGGATATCGAAGGATACCCGGTCCAGCGCCTGGACGGTTCGGCCGTCGCGCGTGGCGAAATAGACGCTGGCCTGATCGACTGAAAGCATAGGATGATCTCATGCATACGACGCCAGCGCGGGGAGCGCCGGCGTCTGAGGTTATTGGGTACAGACCCGTTTTACGGGTCTGTACCCTGAAGACGCGATCAGTTGCTGGCGTTGGCCAGCGCGTCCGGCGTGACGAAGGCCGCGTAGCTCGGGAGAACCTGCGAGACCTTGCCCTCATCTTTCAGGAACTGGGCCGTGTCCTTCAGGATCTTCGCCGCACCCGAAGCCTCACCGCCGCCGAGCCAGGCGGCCGATGCCTGCACGTCCGGCGTCAGGAGGTTGAGGTTCTTCAGCGCTGCCGCATGCTGCTCCGCCGTGCCGCCGAGGATTTTCGCAAGCGCCTTGGCATTCTCGCTTTCCGGCCCCCAGGCTGCCTTATCGGTGGCGAAGGAGGCGTAATATTTGTTGATGACGGCAGCATAGTCGCGCAGGAATTTCGGATTTTCGCTCGCAAAGTCCGAGGCAGCGACCCAGGCGGAGAAGGTCGGCGCGCCGCGCTCGGCCACCTCTTTCGAGGTGATCAGCACCTTGCCGTTCTTCTTCATCTCGGTCAGCGCCGGATCCCAGACGAAGCCGCCGTCGATATCGCCGCGCGTATAGCTGGCGACGATTTCCGGCTGCGGGATGGCGAAGACCTGGACGTCCTTTTCCGAGAGGCCCAGCGACTTGATGAGGGCGAGCAGCTGGTAATGATCCGTCGAGACGGGGGCGGCGGCGAGCTTCTTGCCCTTGAGGTCGTCGAGGCTTTCGATGCCCGAGCCGTTGCGCACGACGAGCGCCTCGTCGATGCCGGAGATGGAGGAGAGATAGAAGGCCTTCACATCAAGGCCGCGCGACGTGGCAGCCGCAAACGGACTGGAGCCGACATAGCCGATCTGCACATCGCCCGAGGCGATGGCCGCAAAGATCTCGGCGCCGGAATTGAACTTGCGAAAATCGATCTCGGTGCCGGTAGCCTTGGCGAATTCGCCATTGGCAATCGCAACCGAGGAGGGCAGCGCATCCGTCTGGTAGCCGATGACCACCTTCTTATCCGCCGCTGCTGCAACGGACGCGATTGAGAGACTTGCAAGACCAACGGCCGCCGCCGCGAGGAATGATTTCAATGTCATATGTGCCCCCTTCACGCAGAAGACCTCCTCCGCGCCTCGAATTCAGCCTTCAGGATGCGCGAGCGGAGCACGTTCCGACAGCAATAATCTACCAATTTACTTGGGTAACGGGCAAGGACGTGCTCTGTTTGCCGGCACAAACGCAGCCGACCGCCCGGGGTGTGCGATGTCGCCGCTTAAGGCGAGCATGTCGCTTCTCCGGGCGCACAGCCGGCCGGCGCGTGGTCTGCTGGTGCGTGTCCATGGAGGTGCTGCGGAGGAGCGGCAAGGCGTGAGGAAGGCTTATGCCACCGCCAGGGAGAGCCAGCTCGCGCGGATGCGATCGACGGTGCGCTTGATCCTAAACGAGCGCCCGTCGCCACAGCCGGCGGCACAACACAGATGGAGGAGCCAAGACATGAGCAAGAACAGAGGCGTGGTCTACCTGAAGCCGGGCAAGGTCGAAGTACGCGACATCGACGATCCGAAGCTCGAGGCGCCCGATGGCCGCCGCATCGAGCATGGGGTCATCCTCAAGGTCATCTCCACCAATATCTGCGGCTCCGACCAGCATATGGTGCGCGGCCGCACCTCCGCTCTGCCGGGCCTCGTGCTCGGCCACGAGATCACCGGCGAGGTGATTGAAAAAGGCATCGACGTCGAGATGCTGGACGTCGGCGACATCGTCTCCGTGCCCTTCAACGTCGCCTGCGGCCGCTGCCGCTGCTGCAAATCGCAGGACACCGGCGTGTGCCTGACGGTCAACCCATCCCGCGCTGGCGGCGCCTACGGCTATGTCGACATGGGCGGCTGGATCGGCGGGCAGGCCCGTTACGTCACCATTCCATATGCCGACTTCAACCTCCTGAAATTCCCCGACCGCGACCGGGCCATGTCGAAGATCCGCGACCTCACCATGCTCTCCGACATCCTGCCGACAGGCTTTCACGGCGCGGTGAAGGCGGGTGTCGGCGTCGGCTCCACCGTCTATGTCGCAGGCGCTGGACCGGTGGGCCTTGCTGCCGCTGCCTCGGCCCGTATCCTGGGTGCGGCTGTCGTGATGATCGGTGATTTCAACAAGGAGCGCCTGGCGCATGCCGCAAAGGTCGGCTTCGAGCCGGTGGACCTCTCCAAAAGCGACCGGCTGGGCGACATGATCGCGCAGGTGATCGGCACGGACGAGGTGGACAGCGCCATCGATGCCGTCGGCTTCGAAGCCCGCGGCCATGCCGGCGGCGAGCAGCCGGCGATCGTGCTCAATCAGATGATGGAGATCACCCGCGCCGCCGGATCGATCGGAATTCCTGGCCTCTACGTCACGGAAGATCCTGGCGCCGTAGACGATGCTGCCCGCCGCGGCAGCCTCTCGCTCCGCTTCGGCCTCGGCTGGGCAAAGGCGCAATCCTTCCACACCGGCCAGACGCCGGTGCTAAAGTACAACCGCCAACTTATGCAAGCCATCCTCCACGACCGACTCCCCATCGCTGATATTGTCAACGCCAAGATCATTCCGCTGGACGATGCGGTGCAGGGGTATGAGAGCTTCGATCAGGGGGCGGCGACGAAGTATGTGTTGGACCCGCATGGGAGCCTCGGGGCTGTGGCGTAAATTCGTGTGATCCAAAGGGCGGCGATTTTATTTAGATATCAGTTCTTCCAAACTCGTCATCGAGACGCACCGTGTCGTCGTCGGAGAGATAGGATCCCGTCTGGACCTCGATGAGCTCCAGCGGGATCTTGCCCGGGTTGGCCAATCGATGGGTGACGCCCTGCGGCACATAGATGGACTCGTTTTCGTTGAGAAGCCGCGTCTCGTCGCCCAGCGTCACCTCCGCGGTCCCTTTCACGACCACCCAGTGCTCCGAGCGGTGAAAGTTCTCCTGCAGCGAGATCTTGCGCCCGGGTGCGATCAACAACCGCTTGACCTCGAATCGCTCGCCGCTGAGTACAGAGGAGTCCGAGCCCCACGGCTTGTAGGAGGTCGGATGAACCTCCGTCAGGCTGCGGGTCGCCTCCGAGCGTGCGAGTGCCTTGACGATCTGGCCGACGTTCTGGCTGTCGGCAAGACGGCCGACATAGACCGCATCCTCGCTGGCGATGACGGCGATATCATCGAGGCCATGGACGGACACATGAATGTCGCGCGAGAGAACCAGCGAATTGCGGGTATCCGAAACGCTGGCCTTCTGGCCGACGACGTTGCCCGCCGCGTCCTTCTTGCCAACGGCCCAGACAGAGTCCCAGCTGCCCAGATCGGACCGGGGAAAAGACGAGGGAACGACGGCCGTATACGCCGTGCGTTCGAACACCGCGTAGTCGACCGAAATATCCGGCGCCTGTGAAAAGGCCTCCGCATCCAGACGCTCGAAATCGAGATCGCGCCGCGAAGCCTCGACAGCCGCGAGCACGCTGACGTGCACCTCCGGCGCGAATTTTGCGAGAGCCTCCGGGAACAGGCGAATCGGCAGCATGAACATGCCGAAGTTCCAAAGATAGCGGCCGGTCGCCAGCAGTGCCTCCGCCTTCGAACGGTTCGGCTTCTCCACGAAACGAGCAACCCTCCTTGCGCCGCCGGCCAGCGCGTCACCCGTCTCGATGTAACCATACCCGGTCGCAGGCTCGGTCGGGGTTATGCCGAAGGTCACCAGCCGCCGCCGGCCGCCGTGTCGCACGCAAGCAGGATGCAATCCGTACAGGTCGCGTTCGCCTCGATCTCATGATCGGACGCGAGCACCTGAACGATCGCTTCGTCCCCATGGTCGCGGGCGACAACTAACGCTGCGGCGGCGAGCGCCGGCGCCGTATTGTCCGCAACCAGCTCCAAGAGGATAGAGGACAGACGCACGCCGATGGCTTGCGCTTGCTCCGCCACAATGAACCGGCATTCGGCATTCGTCACGATCACGGCGGGTTCATGGATTTCCGGATCCGAGACACGCTGCAGCGTCTTCTGAAACAGCGAATGCTCGCTGAGGAACTGCGGGAACTGCTTGGGCGCCGTCGAACGGGACAAAGGCCAAAGGCGCGTTCCCTTGCCACCCGCCGTGATCACCGGGACGATTTTTCTCGTAAGCATCTCGATATACTTTCACCGCCTAGGCGGTGTCCGCATAAACGGGGTTCATCTTTTTGACGGTGTGTGATTCCATCTCCTTGAAAGGAGATTGCCATGCGCCGTCACGAATTGAGCGACGAAGAATGGGCTATCATCGCATCTCTGTTGCCGAACAATAGCCGTGAAATAGAACGCTTCGACGACCGCCGGGTTGATCAACGGCATCCTGTGGCGTTTCAGGACTGGTTCGTCTTGGCGAGATGTGCCTGAGCGTTACGGTCCACGCACGACGCTTTACAATCGGTTCTCCCGCTGGCGCAAGGCGGGCGTCTGGGATCGCCTTCTGGACGCCGTTTCAAAGCGTTACGATGGCGACATCGTGATGATCGACAGTTTTTGTGTTCGCGTTCACCAGCATGGTGCCAACGCAAAAAAGGGGATCCGCCGATCTTTGCATGGGATGTTCGCGCGGTGGCCTGACGACAAAGATCCACGCATCTTGTCGATGCAGATGGCAGACCAGTTCGGTTGGAACTCACCGCCGGCCAAGCCGCCGATGCACCGATGGCCGAAAAGCTGTTGAGCGACCTACGGCCCGGCGCGACGATCCTCGCCGACAAGGCATATGACACCGACGCCATTCGTAACTCTGCCAAGCAACGCAAATGCTGGCGAATATCCCTGCAAAGGTAAATCGAAAGCAGACATTCAGCTTCAGCCGCTGGATCTACCGTCAGCGCAATCTCGTGGAACGGTTCTTCAACCGTATCAGGCAGATGCGCGGCCTCGCGACGCGATACGACCGGCGTGCTGATAATTACCTCGCCGCCCTCAAGCTTGTAGCGCCGAGGATATGGATTGCCTCAGCTAATGAGTCCGGACCCCAGCGGAGCAGCTTTCCCAAGCCAAACCATCTTTGACAATGCGCGATCTGAAGGAAACGCGAATGCCATTCTCATTTACCGATTGAATGTCCGACGATCGCTGAAAAAATTTTTAAAAAAATGGTTATCAGGGCTTCTACAGTGAAATTCTGTCGTCCAAGTCGCGACTAGCATTACTCAAGCAAGCCTTGCAGGGTTTTCTTGCATGGCAAGGATATTGCGTCTGAATCCGAAACGATCGCGTACGGCATTCCCGTTCAAGCTGTCTCCGCTCTACCACCGAACGGCCGTACAATCCCAGCGAAATCGAGCCACGCAGCACGTCGTAAGCGCGATAATTGGCTGAATCGATCAGAATCCTGCAGACGACGCCTTAGCAGGAGGCTTCAACGACGAGCACATGACGGTATGCGCGGGGGTCCGGCATCGCTCCTGCTCCGGCGACGACGGTAAGGGCAAACGTATAGGCGGTGTTCGCAAGAGGACGATGAACCTTAACGGAAACCGCCGCTATTCCGCTAGCGAAAGGCCTCGCTTTAAGCTCCTCGCCGTTTTCGAAGATGTGAATGAAGCCATTGACGTTCGCGGGATAGAGTACGTCGATCTCGATGCTGATTTCCCTGAAGCCGCCGGCGGGTACAATTAGAACGCCATTCGCCGTGTTGTAGATATTTGCAAACCGATCAAGGTCACCGCCGGTCACCTTCGCCAAATAGCGGATTTCCTGCGTTCCGTTGACGAGCGCTGCGGATGGGATGCTGTAGGCCTCCAGAATCATCCGCTTCGAGAAGTGCACGATGCCCCCTACCGTTCCTGACAGCGCACCCCTGAAGCCGTTCCCGAACCCCCGGTCATCCACATAGACGTGGGCAAGATCCCCGCGGCACAAAATGTTCGGCTGCGCGCGTGCCGCACCATTCTTCCAGACGTCGCTGTCCTTGAAGATGATGTCGCCGTGGAAGCCGGCATGGACATCGATCATCGGCGCGTTGTCCTGGCTGTGATAGCCGTTGCATCCGACAACTTTGAGAAACGGCTTATCATTAGCGGAATGCGAACCCGAGAGGTTCAACGGATTGCTGATCAGCGCCAAGGGCCCGCCGCCTTCGATGACGACACCGCTCAACGTAACCCGACCCCAGCTGAGATCCCCGCCCTGGAGGCATGGCCTCATCTCGACGAGGTAATCCAATGCCGAGCCCGAAGTGGGTTGGATGACTTCGCCACCGATAATCATCAGGTTGGACCCGATATTGGAGACGGTCCGGAAGGTCTGGGCGTTCCATGCGCCATCACCGCCGAAGCCATCGGCCGAAAGGCAGGGCGGCGCTACAACCGAAAGATATGTTTGAGCGCCCTCGACTTGAAGGGGACGCGGGACACCATAGGTCCGCGGCATATGGACGGTGATTTCGGAGGTGACCGAACCGGGATTTGCGACATCACCGACGCGCAAACCGCCCTTCGTTCCGACGATGACCAATTTGCTGAGATCGGCGTTCTGAAGCTGTGTGCTGTTATGCATCCAGACGGCATGTTCGTAATTCGACTTGTACTGGCCGAAGACAGTCATGCTGCCGGAGATCGTGAAGTTACCCCGGGTGATCTCCAAACCGCAGACCTGCGTGTCATCGGCAATAAGCGTAAGGTCGCCTCTTCCGATAATTTCGAAATGCTCGTTACCAACATTGAGGCGACCGACCGAAATCCTCCACTTACCTTGAATATCGAATTTGCCGCCCGATGCCATCGCTGCATCTGCAGCAGACTGCCACGCAGCCGTGTCGTCTTCGCCCGTGCCTGCACTAGCATCGAAGTCCCTGGGGCTGATGCCGAGCTGAGCCCATTTCCGCTGCGGTGTACTTTCCCCGCCGGTCAGGGGCGAAAAGGGTGACGTCAGCTGTAATGCTGTATCGGCCTTGTCGAGAATGTCCTGCAATCTCATCGCGTCGCCGCTGCTCGATGTGAACGGACTGTCGAGAAGATCGCTTTTTCGGACGTGATCGTCCAGCGCTTCAGGTGTTGACGCTCGCTGCCTTGCCAATGTCATCGTCACCACTCCCGCGCCGATCGCTCCACCTGCGGCAGCGCCGCCGCCAGTCAACAAATCCCGTTTCGTTATAGCCATTGTAGTCTCCGATGACGTAGAACGGAGAGGGTAGGGCGATGGCAGTTCTGTGTGAAGACCTTCCCAGAACGCGATACGCCTCACTTTGATCAGAACTCATCCACCATTCTGTGTGACCGATGGACATGACACGCTGGGTATCTCGGAAAGCCATGCCCTGAGATCGACATCGTTCGCACTCAGCGCCGGACGATATCGTTCGCAGCGAATCTTGACTCAAACTGGCGATGGCAAACCAGGCCGCGTGAGCCGAGATTGAAACCCCACGACTCTCCTCAAAACGGGAGCTCGGTCTCCGATATTCTTTCTCAAAAATTTGCGCCCCTGTAAGCCTATTTTGCTGTGATAAACTTTCCGCAGCCAGCTTTCGCAAAGGTGGTCGACCAGCGAACTGGCATAGTCTACGCTCAAGGCCTCATATTCGATGAAAGACCCACGAATGCCTGTTTCAAGAAAAATCCTGTTCCTTACCCATTGGATGACGGATATTACCGGTTCTTCTGTCGTTATCTTGGAAGCAGCAAAGGCATTCCAACAGCTCGGGTACGATGCCCACGTCGGCTGCATGAAGCTAACGTCGCCGATGGCCACGCTTCTTCAACAGAACGGCATCGATGCATTTCAGCTCAGAGACAGAGTGGATCCGGGGGATTATGACGTAATATGGTGCCAACATGTCACCTTTGGAATAGTTGACATCGAAAGCTATGTCGGCCGTCCGCTCCCCGCGAAAGTGATTTTCACCCATCTGAGCCCAGCGGTCCCGCTGGAATTGCCGACCTACGCGCTCGAGAAAGATCTCGCGAGTGCCATCCTCTGCAATTCGGAAGAGACGCTCGAAGCAATTGTCAGCATACAAGGCAAGACCGGGAGGGAAATCGTTTTCGGCAACGCCGGACCATCTACATTTAAGTTGGCGCAACGGGATCGATCTGAACTCGTGAGGGTCCTATTGGTATCGAACCATCACGTCCCGGAATTGGAAGATGCCGCGACATATATGCGGGAACAGTATAACCTGCATGTTGAGAAACTCGGAGTGAATACGGGTGTCTATCGCCTCGTTACGCCCGATGACATCGCATGGGCGGACGCTGTGATCACCATTGGGAAAAGCGTCATCTACGGGTTGCTTGGTGGGCTTCCCGTCTATGTCTACGGACCTCATGGAGGGGATGGTTACCTTACGGATAATAACTACCAGAGGAATCGAACCCACAATTTTTCCGGCCGTCCGTCATGCGCGAAGAAAACAGGAAGGCAAATTGCAGAAGAAATTGTAACCGAAAGAGAATCTTCATTAGGCATGATGTCTAATATGCAGAGAAAATTCGAAATCGATTACTGTCTGGATACTTTCATTGAGGCTCTATCGGAAAATATAACGAAGAGCCCCCAAATCTACGTGCAGCAAGAGTGGTTGTTCCAACATCAGCTATATCGCAACGCTGTAGAATCTCTTTTGATAGCATAGGGTTGAAAATGATCTATGGTGCCTCCTATAACGTATTCAACGCGGAAGAACATCTGCTTCCATCGTTGAAAGCCATTCGTCCTTGCTTAGATTATATCAATGTTGTCGTTCAATATGTTTCAAACCACGGAATACCGGCGAGCCCCGGTCTTGAGGCCGTCATCGAGGAGGCAAAAGCAGGCGGTCTGGTAGATGAGGTCATTCACTACAGGCCGAACCTGTCTCTTTCGCCTGCAATTAACGAGTTGGCAAAAAGAAATATTGGATTGCAGCAAGCCAAGCGTGCCGCCGTAGATTACTTTATTACGCTAGACTGTGACGAATACTACGTTCAATCGGAATTTAATGCAGCAAAGCAGTTAATCGAGGATGAGAGGCTGGAGTCGACTGCTGTTTCAACTTATCTTCACATCAAGCGTCCGATATATCGGTCCGCTCTCCCCGACAATACGTGCTGCGCCTTCCTAACGAAACTGGATGTCGACAGCGAGCTTTCCTATGGTGCAGCTTATCCAGCCCTGGTCGATCCGACGCGTAGCCTTCACGGTGACCGGGAGAGCTTTCGCATGCTTCCGACGGAACTGGTTGCGATGAGACACATGAACCTCGTCCGTCATAACATCGACGGTAAGCTGCGCAATTCAACAAATGCAGGTATGGTCGATTTTATGGACCTTGTACGCCGGGCGTATTCTGAATGGAGCCCAGGTAAAGTGCTCATGTTTCCGAACAAGACACCGATGGACATAATCGAAGTCGATGATATTTTCCATATCGACGATATTTTTTCGGACGTTGCTTAGACGATAACACGGATGTTTGTGAAAGGTGAGCGGGCCAAGGGCGACGACCTCGCATTGGCGGACTATAGCCTTGACCTCGAATTCGGCGGAGCCGCGAACCTGAGGCCTATGGTTGCGGTTTGATTCCTTTCATGGCGCTAATGGAACCGGACAGGTTTCACGGCGAAAAAGCACCTTGGAGTAGGCTAATCGGCGCGTCCTTCGATGAGGCGTGAGTTCGAAGGGCAGCCTCTCTGCGATCGTGTCCCAGGGAGTGGTGTAGCTTAGACGGCCACGGCTCATCCCGGAGGGCCGGATGAGTGTCAGCTTGCTGCTGGCAGGCTGATGAGTGGATCATCG
>NZ_SLYH01000020.1:0-35151 GCF_004343445.1 Rhizobium sp. PP-CC-3G-465 | reverse complement strand
TTTGGCTGCGAAATCTGAAAAATCTCGTCGCCCATAGAGTTCCGGCATTGAACAGCGCAGGACTTCATTCCCCAAAAGAGTTTTTGGACGCTCTGTCCAATTAAAGCGACACTTGTTTTCCTGACTTTAGCGACGTCGCAGAATAGGAGTTTTGCGGCAGCCGCAATGTCAGTGTTGAGGCGTTCCGGTCAATCTGAAAGATTTCAGTGATCCCGGCAGGTAAAAAACTGTATCCTTACAAGGAAATTGATTCCGTTTAATTAAGCTGATCGACAGGGGTAAAGTCGGGGCAAATCACGGCCCCAGCGATAAAAGACAGGATGGAAAATGACGGGCGAGAGACAGAACCGGGACGATGTGCGCCTCTCCGGACGGCAGCTACTCGCTTCGGGCCGTCGCACGGTGGCGCTGCGCCCGCGCCAGTTCGACGAACCGGCGTTTGATCTCTTCAAACAGTGCCGGTGGCAACGCCCCGTAATAGCCGCTTTCGCGGTCGATCGACCTGACGTCCGGTCCAGGCCAGACAAAGCGGTTGCTTTCGGTCAGAACAATCCAGGAGCGCTCATCGTCGAGCACAAGGCGACGCTTAGTGACGGCCGGGATTTCGACAGCATCTTGCGGGTCGGATGGCGGCGTATGCGTGACTGGCAAAACCCGCACCGCCGGCGTTCCATCTTCCAGCGCGGCGACGATTGCCAGAACCAGGACAGGCCGGTCCTTGTCACCTTCCTCACGGCCCTCGAGATGCTGCCAATGCCAGAGATACGAATATCGAAACAGCCAGCCAACCTTCGGTTCAGTCGGCAGCATGCTTTTCCGTCACCAGTTCGGCATTGAGATGATCCAGACCCGGCTCCATCCGCGATGCTTCAATGGCGGCCAGGTCATCGTCACTGAGGTCCGACGAGAGTTCTACCCGACGATCACGCTTCGCCAGACGCACATAGTCCTCATAGGCGATCAGAACCGTGCGGGGCCGACCATTCTTGGTGATAATGACAGGCTCGCGAACGGCCGCATCCTGATAAGCCCCGAAATTTTTCGAAACCGCCGCAGCGGTAACAGTGGATGTCATGACAGAACTCCTTTGTTCCGGAATATACGGGATTTCCGGAACTTTTGCAAACTCGCGACATCTATAGGGCATGTGAGATGAAACATAATTCGCAGATCCAGCCTGCCGAGGACAACGCCGTCCTGAAACGAGCTGAGGAACTGGATGCACTCGATGCCATCCTGCCGTTTGATCGCCGCGACCAGCTCGCCGAACTTCTGACCGATGAAGACGTCGCGACGCTCAAACATCTGGCCAGCGAAGGCATGGGCGACAACACCATGCGGGCGCTGGCGTCCGATCTCGCCTATCTCGAGGCCTGGTGTTCCGTGGCGACCGGCAATCCCCTCCCCTGGCCCGCTCCAGAAAGTTTGTTGTTGAAATTCGTTGCCCACCATCTGTGGGATCCGTCCGAGCGTGAAACCAATCCCGATCACGGCATGCCCGAAGACGTGGCGATCGCGCTTCGCGCCAGGGGGCTGTTGAGAAGTGTCGGCCCGCATGCGCCGGCCACCGTTCGCCGGCGGCTGACCAGCTGGTCGATCCTGACGCGCTGGCGTGGCCTGAGCGGATCGTTCTCGGCGCCGTCGCTGAAAAGCGCGCTTCGGCTAGCCGTTCGCGCCAGCAACAGGCCACGTCAGAGAAAGAGCAAGAAGGCAGTCACCGGCGATATCCTAGCAAAGCTGTTGACCGCCTGCGCCGGCGACCGGCTGGTTGATCAGCGCGATCGGGCGCTGCTGTTGATGGCGTTTGCCTCCGGAGGCCGCCGGCGTTCAGAAGTAGCGGGATTGCGCGTTGAGGATCTGGTCGACGAGGAACCGGTTCGCGCCAATCCTGCCGACGAGCACTCCTCTCTCCTCCCCTGCCTGACAATCCGTCTCGGTCGCACCAAAACCACGTCGGCCGATGACAACGAACACGTCGTGCTGATCGGCCGTCCCGTGATCGCGCTCCGGCATTGGCTCGAAGAGGCGAAGATTGAAGCAGGACCGGTTTTCCGCCGTATCGACCAGTGGGGCAATCTCGATCGGCGGGCGATGACACCGCAGTCTGTAAACCTCATCCTGAAAACACGCGTCAAGCAAGCCGGGCTGGACCCCGCGCAGTTTTCTGCACATGGTCTGCGCTCGGGCTATCTCACCGAAGCGGCCAACCGCGGTGTTCCTTTGCCCGAGGCAATGCAACAGTCCTTGCACAAGTCAGTTACTCAAGCGTCGGGCTACTACAACAACACTGAACGCAAGCTGGGACGGGCAGCACGGTTGGTCGTTTGATCAAAAGACCAACTACATACGTCACAATCATGCGCGAAAGTCTAAATCGCACATCTCGGTTTTCGGCGTTGTGCGAATCGGTTCCGGGTGGCAGGCAAATGACGCTCGCTCTTGCGTTGTCATTTCGCCGCTCCCGGAATCTGCTCCGTTTGCGCGTGGGATATTCGTTTCCGGCCGGAAACCATCGTCCGGTCTCCACGTCTGTTCCTATGCGACAACCGTGTTTCGGCCCAAGGCTTTCGCCTGATAGAGATTTTCGTCCGCCGCCTTTAAGCAGTCCGATGGATCAAAGCCCGACGGACAATAACAAGCACCTATGCTCGTGGAGATCTGCACCCGGGTGCCAGAACGTGTTTTCAAGACGATACGGGCGACTTCCTCCCGGACTTCCTCGCAACGACCGAGCATTTGTTCGAACGTCAGATCGCTCTGAAAAAGTCCAAATTCCTCACCGCCAAGACGTCCTGCGAAATCTGATTGGCTCTGGTAGCGGGCGAGGACAAGTCCGGCGCAGCGAAGAGCTTCATCACCGGTCGCGTGACCATACCGGTCGTTGATCGACTTAAAGTGGTCCAAGTCCAGGAACAGCAGGGCTCCGGTCCCACCTCGCTGGCTTGTCATAGCCAGTTCTTCCATGAATGCGCTTCTTGTCAGAACGCCGGTCAGGCCGTCGCTGCGAGACTGAATACGGAGGGTTTCATAAGCATCAGCCAATTTGTTCAGAGCTTCTTTCGTCGCTGCCTCTGCCCGTCGCACTTTTTCCGACTGGGTGAAATGCAGCGCCGACGCCGGGATCGATATGGCCAGCGGACAAAATATGGTCATGAGCAGGCCCGCGCCCGCAACTTGCCCGCCCAACAACGGCACAATGCTGAACGAGATCGCCAGCGAGGCCAACACCGATAGCAATCCGGTGACAATCGATTTTTCTACAATACGACGCATAAATATCACCGTGAGAAATATGGAATTCTATGAACCTCATGAATCTAAAGAGGGCTGAAACACTTCAGTAAAAGTCGACCTATGTGCCCAATATCTGGAAAATTGGCCTCTAACATTCAGGCGGGCGGGACCCTGCCGGATGGTGGCTTGCGGGTGTCACGTAACACGAGCTTCAGATTGTGGTCACAGAGATCGTTTAGGTCCTTCGGCAACTCGGTCAGGACGAGAATTTGAAGGTGAACACTGAGCATTGATGATGAGTGAACAAACGATCGAGACATCCCATGGACAGATCGCAGTCTTCGACACAGCCGGCAGTGAAATCCCCCTCCTCATGATCCACGCCAATTCGGTCTGCAAGGAAACATTCCATTTCCAGATCGAGGCGCTGGCCGGAAAACGCCGGGTCATCGCCGTCGACCTACCGGGCCATGGCCAGTCTTCCGACGCCATCGATCCGCTGCGCACGTACAACTTCAACGGATACGCCGCTGCAATCTGCGAAGTGATTGAAGCACTCGGCCTCGATCGTTTCGCCATACTCGGCCACTCTCTCGGCGGCCACGTCGCCCTGGAACTTATGAGGCTCCTGCCGGAAAATGCCGCGGGCACGATGATCTTCGGCACACCGCCAATCCCACCTGGCCCCGAAGGTGCAGCGCTCGGCTTTCTTCCCAATCCAGAATTCGCCTACACAGGGAAACAGATCCTGAGTGGAAAAGAAATCGACATGGTCGTCACGCTCGCGCTCGGATCCGATGCCGTCCACGATGCGTTTTGGAAAACCGCTGTCAGACGAACAGACGGGCGTTCGCGCGAGTTGATGATCGATGCGGCACTTTCCGGAAAGCACCCCGATCAGCGCACCCTTGTCGAAACTTCCCCTATTCCGCTGGCCATAGTCAACGGCGCCGACGACCCCGTGATCAATCTCGATTACATCGACAGCCTGACTTTCGCGAACCTCTGGAACCGCGGAGCGGTTCGTGTCGAAAATGCCGGACACGGTCTCCATTGGCAAAAGCACAAGGAGTTTAACGTCCTGCTGGATAACTTCCTCACCAGCGTTGCGTGAGACGGAAACAGGGCTGAATATCACCATGTCATCCCGCCTGCCGATCGTTCCCGGCATTGGCGCGCATCAAGGCCATCAGCATCGGGCCGAGTGAAAACTCACCCTTCTCCGCCCGTTGCGTCAGATCACGGAGGTAACCGCCTGCTGAGTTGATCTGGCCCCCACGCTCCAGAATGCAGGCCATGACAGCCGCCGCATTCTCGGGTCCCAGGGTTTCGCAGGCGGTCTGATAGGCGCTCGGGCTGACGCCGAGCATCGAACGAACGACAACAGCGGCTGACATCAGCTCTCGCCAACTTGCGATCTGGCCGCCCGGCCCGTAATCGCTTATCTGCGGGCAAGCCCTCAACACCATACCGAGTGGGAATGCCTTTATCGGCTCCCTCTTCGGTCGACTGATTTCACTCGGCTTCGCGCCCTGCTCGTTTCCAGAGCTAGGTTCAAGTTCACTGATGGATTCGGGTTTTGAATTCTGTATGTGGCGCTCTGTCTGAGCACCATTGGTGCTTATTTCTTCCGAATTAGCCATCAAATCCAGCCGGTTGATGACATCGTCGTAAAGCAGCTGCATCTCGTCGAGGATTTTCGCTAGGTCGGAAGCTGACGGGGTGCGGGGGATCCGTCGGACGATGTCAAGGTAGACTGCTTCTATCGCTTCCCAGTCGCCTTCAGCGCCCTCCTCGATCGCGGCGCTTATAACCTTTCGAACGTCCCGCCGGCACAGGGTAAGGCTCTCCTTGGCCTTGAGGAATTCGCGGCGATCGGTCGCCACCTGTTGAGCGGCCAATGCAAACTCCTCGGATCGAGCCAAAAGCGGCGAAAGATCAAATCCGAATGCGCGCTCGATTTCCCCTGATCCGTCTTTGCGGGCGTATCGTTTGCCATTGGGGCTGTCCTTGCGGACAATCATTCCCATGTCGACCAAGATTGCCAGATGCCGACGAAGGGTAGCTCCCGACATTCCGTTAGCGCGCACCATCAACTGCGCGTTGGAAGGAAACACAACCAACTGCGCGTCCTGGCGCAATTCTTTTTCCGGATAGAACGTCAGCAGTGCATCAAGCACCGCTATCGAATAAGGGGGCAACTTGAAGATCTCCCGCGCTTCTTTGACGTCGCGAAAGATCATCCATTTGTCAGCACTCTTGCCCTGCTTGATCTCTGAGACGGCGATTTGCCGTTTCACCAGAGCAAGGGTCATCGGCCGCCGCCCAAAGGGCGTCGTTATATTTCCTGTTTGCATCTCTTCAGCCCTTCACGAAGGCAAAAGAAGTCCGCTCGCCAAAACAGCGCCAAAGACTCTTGACTGGGATTCGGGGAAATGCGATTCTAGATGTGCTTAGTATCGAGAAGGGCTTCCACGACGGTATCGTTTTGGGGGCCTTTTTCTTTTGCGGTTCAGTCTCCACTTTCCGGTTGATCATTCTCGAACGCTGTGAACAGACGATCAAGGTTTTCGGTCAGGTAAGTGCCGAAAGCAGACGCCTTACCAGAATTCTTGAATGGCTTTAGCGCAATCGTCACACCCGAGCCGTTGTTCTTGATGGTTGCTTTTATCAAGTTCTTCGGACTAACCCATTCTTGGTCCGTCGAACCTTTCTTTGAGACTTTCATCTCTTTCGGAATCAAACGTTCGAGCATTTCAAACCGGCTTTCCGGCAAAGCTGCGACGTAATCGTCATGGGAGAGTAGGTTTCGAGCCTTTGCGGCAATAGCAGGGTCCCCCAATGCAGCGCCGATCCCATACCAGCGGTCACGGCCTGGCGCCCTCGCCTGTGTTACCGTTGCCAGGATATCCTCAGGAAATCTTTCGATCGCCGAAAGCATCTTCGACACGGTCGTTTTATCCGCACCGAGAGCGAGCATGATTGTGTCGCGGCCGAAATTACCTAGTTCGAGATTACGGGCGAACAGGGCGCGCTCTATAAAAGACAGGTCCGCTCGCTGCGAATTTTCCTGTCCTTGAGCTATTACGTGGTCTCTATCTTCGAGCTTCTTGACGACTGCCCGGACAGAAATTCCCAATTCCTTGGCGGCACGCACGCGACGGTGGCCAAATACGGTCTGGAACCGCCCAGCTCTGTCGGGATGTGGTCGCACAAGTATTGGAGAATCCTGTCCGCGAACCCTAATTGCCTCAACGAGCTCTCTGAAGCCCGTTTCATCCATGCCAACACGGTCGCTGATAAATGAGCTGTCGATTAGATTGACGTCCAAATCGACAATTGTTTCGCCTGCCGCTAGTCTTTCTTCCAAATCACGGGCAGCGTCCGCCCGTGCCGCGAGCTCATCGATGCTACGCGTCACTGCGCCCAGTGCGCCGAGACCTCTGGTTGTCGGACGTAAGGTAGTGGGAGCGGCGTCAGAGATTGGTAGAGACGGCGGGTTTTTATCCGCATCATCAAGAAGGCCTGACAGCAAATTCTTACGAGCCATGCCGCTCTCCACCAAATGAGTTTACTGCAGTAAACTTCAGCATCCTCATTTCCTTCCCCACGCTTTGTTGATCAACTCGAGGATCTCGCCATTTACCGCATCCATCGCTTCCATCGCTCTGTCATAGGTCGCCCTGGTAAAAGCGCTACGCTCAACCTCGTACAGTGTCTGGTTTGTCATAGCGGCATCTGAAATCGCTACGCTGCGGACCATTGGATTCAAGAGCACATGATTTTTGAACATTGAACGCATGAAGGCCACCATCTGTGCCTGGGGACCGTCCTGAGGATCATGTCGGGTGACGAGGTAGCGAAGCCAGTCCAGGTTCATGTTTCCGCCGACATCCTTCAACGTGCTGAGTATATCCCCAAGCATCTGCAGAAACTGGCACATGCTCATGACGTCAAGCATCTGCGGGTGAACGGTGATGAGTACAGCGGTCGCCGCACAGATCGCACTCATGGTGAGAAAGCCAAGCTGGGGCGGACAATCGATAAGAACAATGTCGTAGTCGTCTGCGACTGACGTCAATGCTTCATCAAGGCGCGCGAAAAAGATGCGCCCGTAGTCCCTGCCTTGCCCCTGCGCTAGGATACGTGGTGTATCATGCTCGAATTCCATCAGCTCGAGATTGCCCGGGACAAGATCAAGATTTGGGAAGTTTGTCTTACGGATTATATCTCGAAGGGGACGGCGCTGATCATCATAGCGGATCGCGCCATAAATCGTCTCGTTTTCATGCACGTCAAACTCGGGCTGAAAGCCATGGATCGCCGACAGAGACGCCTGTGGATCGAGATCAACGGCCAGGACACGGTGCCCAGACAGAGCGAGGAACTGCGCTAAGTGTGCTGCAGTCGTCGTTTTACCACTGCCGCCCTTAAAATTCACGACGGCAATTACCTGAAGCCTTTCTCCATTTCGGCGATGCGGTATATAGTGGGTTCCAGGTCGGGCGCTTTGCTCAAGAAACTGACGCATCTCCTCCATCTGTTCCGCGGTGTAGGACCTGCGGCCTGATGGCGTAACTTGAGGCGTTGGCCCCCTTCCCTCTAGCGAGAGATTCCTTAGGTAGCCACTAGTAACGCCTACATACCGTGCGGCTTCAGCGAGCTGAAACTCCCGCAGGTCTTTCATGGCCCGCGGAGGATACATCTCCAGCCGGTGCTGCTTTAACTTCTCAGACAGTTCCTTCGCCTGACCAATGATGAGTTGGTCAACTTCAGAAATCGCTGTCTTTTCGATATGTGCGACATTCACCGCGAAAAACCTCAAATGCGTTTAAAAGCCTACAACAGCCGTCAAAGTGCATTTAGACGCGATTCTACGAGTCTGGCAAGCGAAACAAGGTTAACGAGAAGTTAACATACACACTCGCCTTGGCCCAAGTTTACCGCAGTAAACTTTCGAGAATGCGGTTGCGCGTGCGAAGACGCTGAGGGCAGCTATGTAAAAGTTGATCGCGGCGCAAGGTGGACCTCTATGATTGAAGGCCATGAAGGTAGTCAGAAACGGGCTGAGCCTTGGCGGCGGCTGTGACGATCGCCCGTTTATCCTGCTTGAGAACCTTCAGCCAGCTTTCCAGATAGGTCGCGGTATTCTCGCGCGGATCGTGCTCAACGCCAAGATCTGCGCATACGAAGGCCGCCGACAGTTCCGCAACGAGCTCCTCCATGGCATAGGTTTCAGTGCCGAACCGGCTGGAAAGATCGCGATCGAGACGGTGTTTTGCGCCAGTCCAGTGACCGAGTTCGTGCAGGACCGTGCTGTAAAGATGGACTTCGCTTAGGAAGCGTTCACGGGCCGGCATTTCGATGTCGTCAGGACCTGGACGATAGCATGCTTGCTTGCCGCCATAGGTGATCTTCGCAGCGGTTCGACCGATGAAGTCTTCGACATGCCCGAGGAGGGGCATGGAGCACTCCGGAATATCTTCGACCGGGCTTTTGAAGCGGTCGGGCAGGCCATCGATCTGCTCGACGTTGAAGACGGTGTAGCCCTTCAGGTACGGGATGCTTTTGTCGTCGGCTTCCTGCTCCTTCGGAGTGAAGGTCCCGTACTTGACGACGAGGGTTCCCTGTTCGCCCTTTCTGACCTGGCCCCCAAGATCCTGAGCCTGCCGGTAGGTCATCCAGGTGTTCTCGTCGTAGCCGGCGAGCTGGCTGGAAAGCCACAGCATGATCACGTTGATGCCGCGATAGGCCTCGCCGGTGGCGCGCTGCGGTACCGGCGAGCAGCGAACAGTTCCGCGCCAAGGGCGGATCCAGGGCTTCGTTCCTGCTTCCAGCTGCTCGATGATGGCATCCGTAATGCGCTGGTAGGTGTCCTTGCTCTGCATAGCCGTCTCCTTTTCGTTGGTTGACGGCAAAAAACGGAGATAGCCGAGACGAGCCCATGCACCCGGAGGGCCGCAACGGAGAGGAGGACCGCGAAGCGGTTGAATGGGGGAGGGGCTATCGTAGCTTGTCCGTCAATCACCCAACGAAACGGGAGACGGCAAACACAAGGGAGCACGGACCGCTAACGGTGTTGCGTTTGCCTGTGCTGCATGGGGGAGGAGGCCGGTCTAGCGATCCCGGTCGTCCCGGTCGTTCTGCTGCTGACGGCTTGCTAAATGCTGCGCTTCGACGGCCTTGAGCTCTGCGTTGTGATTTGACTGTTGTGGCGCTTGTTCAGCCTTTTGCTCGACGCTCTGAGGCTGCGCTTGGGCCTCCTGCGCCGGCCGCCCTAAGGTTCTGAAGTCAGATCGGGCGGTGAACTTCACCTCTTCGTCGTCGGCCGGAATCCGCTCCGGAAGGTCGGCGCGATCGACAGCGATAATGCCGTTCTCGGTTACAAGGGTTGCAACGCGGTTGTCATGACCGAACACCTGGCCCTCGATCTCTTCGCCCGGGCGGGCAGTCCGAACATAATGCTCGAAGGGCTTCCCGCCGACCTGCTCCAGGTCCGCGAAGGCACCACGCAGCGCCTCGCGGCGGTTTGGGTCTATCGCATCCTCAATGACGTGCTTTAGCGCCGGGCTGGCAGGGTCATTTGTCGTGGCAATGGACGCTTCAATCATACGGGTCTTGCTGATCACGCTCATATCGATGTCGTGCCCGTAATGCCGGCCCAGCTCCGCGATGAAAGTTTCCTGAGTCCTTCCGTTGCCTTCGCGAAACGGATGGACATAGTTCAGCTCTGACAGTGTTTTCGCGGCCCGCTCAACGAATTCTTCCCTGCTGACCGCCCGTAGCGCCTGCGGATCGCTGATCGGCTTCAGCGCCTCATTAAGGCCCATGTCTATACGCGCGCCATGCAGGAAGGACGTTCCGCCTTTTGAAAGGCCGCCAATCGGCTCGACACGAGCTCCGTCAACCACCGGGCTTTCATTCCGGGTATGACCGGCCCACTCGTAGACGTCCTGGAATATGTGGCCGTGGATCGCCTTGAGATGAGCGGCGTCAAAGTTACCCTTGGGACCATCACCCTCAAGGATTTCGGAAATTCGGTCCTGCGTTGCACGGTACTCGACCGTGCGAAGCTCCGATTTGGATTCGATACCAAACTTGTTACGAAGAACGTTCTGACGATCCGGATCGTCTGACGTGTTCGGATAAGTGTAGGAACCCTTGGGATATTCATCAGCCATGCGTAAACCAACAAAAAGCCGTCTGCGCTAGCAGACGGCCTTAAGCCTCTTGAGACTTGAATGAAATGATCAGCCCTTGGGCTGCGGTAAGATGCGGGCGCGATACTCTTCGCGGGTGAGATCGCCGGCTACATAAGCAGCAGTCGCCGCTTCGAGCAGGGCGTCGTCGCCCTGATAGCCTTGGCGAATGTTCATGGCGCGAGCCTGATCGGTGCTCTTCTTTCGAGCCGCGACGGCTTCCGGGGAGCGGTCGGGACGGGTGGAATGAATGTTCATCGACAAATCTCCAGTTACTGTTCAACCTAACACGAAAAGGGCCAAAAATCCAGCTATTTGGCGGATTTTCAGCCTTTTCGGGGTGAGAGGCCCGGTCATGAACCGGGCTTCTCTGCGCAATCAATCGCGAGGTTCCCACTCGATGATTGCCTGAAGGGTAGGATCGTCCTGGCCGGGGAACCGGCCCAGATTGGCGTTGAAGCCCATGCGCTTGATCGAGATCGTGTAGTAGGGCCTGCCTTCGCCGTTCTCTTTTTTCCAGATGCCGCCCACGTCGAGGTCGTGACCTGCGGGAGACTTTGCGTAGACGCGGTGCGTCGGGGCTCTCTCGTTGGTGGAAGAAAGAGGCGTTACCTTGATGGGCAGGTCTCGCTCAATGGTGGAGATGAGGCCGGTACCGTCTGCGGTTTCGATGTTGTCGCCGTTGAACTGGATGTAGTTGGTGATGTTTTTCATGGTGGTCACTCCTCTTTGGTGGTTGCGATGAGCGTTCACAAGGCACAGCGGAAAGCGGTGCGCACCGTAGGCCGAAGCGCAGCGGAGGAGGCTGGAAGGCTGCCAAATTTGCTTCGCGAGGAAGCCGAAGGCGGGGAAATTTGGTGGCCAGCCAGCTTTGCGCAAACCGCGTCGCTGTGCGAACGGGCATTAAGAGCAACCGCCTTGGAGGGGTGTCTACTGAAAGCGTCTACCAAACGTCACCTGTACGACCAACAACAATAACCGCATATTCCTGCGCCAATATTATTCAACTCTCGCAAGCATACAACCGAAAACAATCGGCTTTTTCCTCCAGGAGTTAGCCAATTTGGCGCTTCGAAAAGCGAATTTCGACAGTTCCAGGTCCAATTGTCATCGGGCTGCTGATGAGAATTAGAACGGCGATAGTTGCTCGGCGCGTCGATCTCGGCCGCCCATTGGCCCAGACGTCTGCCTCGGGCGGTGTCTTCAGCCTGATGGTAAGCGTCAAAGGGCATTGAGTTACCACGCGGTAGATACTGCAAGAGGAGTGGCGCCTGGCCGGCTTTCACCATTTCAAGGCCGATATCGGTTTGCTGGATGAAGCACTGTCCGACAAGGCGACGGTATTGGCCCTCGTCGATGATCGTGCACGTCACATGTTTCCCGTCGATAAGGCGAGAGAGATAGCTGCGAGCTTCGACGCCACACGCCCATTCGGCTCCATTCTTCCACCCCGTTTGCGAGCGTTCGCAGGCGTCAATTGCCGCAATCCTGATCCGCTGCTGTCGAATGCTGAAGGTGTCACCATCGATCACGCGTGCTCGACCGGAATATTCCGCCGCGCCGGCACATTGTGAAAACAGCAGAGCGAATAAAAGTGCCGAAAAAACGGGGTTTTTTCTCAATTTAAGGCCTCCATAGAGTTGCGGGCGGCAAGCCCGAGGACGGAACGCGAAAGATGGAGTTCACCGGATGCCGCCCGGTCCGTCATGGCGCGCAAATACCCTCCGGGCGAGCTGACTTCTCGGCGAGAATATTTCTCGAACGTGACCGCAATGGCGATCGCGGCGGCCTGTTGGCCCATTTGATCGACGGCGCGAAGCCGCGCGTCCTCTGAGACACCCGCCAAGCGGCAAATCTGCGGGGCGATGCGGGCGAGATCGGACCAGCTGCGTGGCGCGGTGGTGAAATAGTCCTTCAACGATGGCGCCGCCCTCCACACATCATCAAGAGCAACAATCCCTTGCTGCGGGCGGGATTGCCTATTGTCTGGGGCGGATCCTCTCGTCAGGCTTTCTTCAAAAGCCATCTTGCTGGCGTAGCCAGCCTTAAGCGAATTGTGTTGTCCGGCGTTAGCCGGACGCCGTTCCTCTTTACTCAAGTCAAATGGATGGGGGTTTGTAATCTGTTTGTGCATGTCGTTTTCGACATTCGTGCATGTCATTTTATCATAATCAGACACACTTTGCGGCCGCCTCGATGCCTTGAGAGAGCGTCCAACAAGCCACTCAAGCAGGCTCGCTGCACGCCTCAAATCAAAAGCGGGCGCTCTGCCGGCGATACCAACGAAGGCAGCGATACGGTCGATGCGAAATGCAAGGCTCGCGAGGGCTGTTTTCGTCAAATCGGCGGCATTCACCAGCGCGTAACGGGCGCTCCTGAGTGCGTCGCGAAAGCGGCGGGCAGCGGCGTCGCTGGCGCGCTTCTCCTCTCGCTTCTGCCGCACTAGGGCGTCGAGCTCGCGGTAGCGCGCAATCAGCACACGCAAATCGATGCCACAAGCGTCTGAAATCACGCCTTCGCCGTCCCTGATCGGATAGCGCTTGAAATTCGCGCTGTCCTGCATGGTAACGAGCCCGGCGTCGAACAACCTCGACAGGATACGGCTGACCCGCCCAGGCGAGCGGTTAATCTCGAACCCCAGCTGATTGTTGGACTTGAACACAATGGGTCGCCCGCCCTTGTCGAAGGCGTCGGCCCGGGCGGTGTTGATGATCACTGTCAGAAGATGGCTTTCGGTACTGGTAATTAGGCCAGTGCATGGAAGGCTCTGTGACAACACCGCCAACTGGCCGCGCGTCACCGTTCCGACTTCCGTTGACTGTGCCAGTCGCCGGAACTCGGCTCTCTCCTTTGTCATTCTGCGGCCAGTTAGCCGCTTGTTCGTGAGGGCTTCCCTCATTTGTCCTGTCTCCTGTTCAAGGGACCAGACAAGGCTTCGCCGTACACCGAGAAGGCGTTTTTCTTATTGACAGGGGAAGGGGGGTCTGCGAAAACAAATCTGCTTAATTATTTGGTTTTTTGCAGACCGCTTCCGGGTTTTCTCGGGAGCGGTTTTCTCTTTTCTGGGCCTGTGTGTTCTCCAGACTTGGGTTAAAAGGGTACGAGCCGCAGCATTAGCTGATTCCGGCCGGAGACAATACATAGCTCGATTACCCAACTTGGCGCAACGATTGAGCTTTCTCTCAATCGTAATTTGCACTTCAATGCGGCTTCCCCGCCTAAAACCCCTGAAAATCATGGCTTTATATTCGTGCCGGCGTGCGCAAGAGCGTTCGGCGGCGTTACCGAAATGGCTCAAACCTGGGTTAACAGCACCTTTCAAGGGCTTTTTGACCTCGGGTGGGACGGAGAGTTTGAGAGGAGGGGGCCTGGGCCTCCTCTCAACGGAGGGGCGCGTTTCGCGACGATCCGAACCCATGAACCGGCTTTTTCATCCGGTATTGCACTAAGTTTGCAAATGACAGAACGCCCGCCTTTGGTATCGGACCAAAGACGGGCGGGGCGGTGAAAGCCAAGAATCAGGCGATTTGAGCCTGTTCCTCGAAGAACGTGGGTGGAAGATTAAAAGCTTCCAGAGCGGTGTTGACTGCGGTTTGAACATCCCCCCAATCCACATGCTCTGAATCGGACAGATACGCTTGAATGAGTTGACAGCAGCATTCGGCTGCTTTTGTGGGGTCGGGAACTTGATCGAACATGACTTGCCTCGCTTCGAAAGGGGAGCCGGTCACGCTGGAGGACGTGACCGGCTGACAGCAGCGCGGCTATTCCGCTGCCATCGGGAAGGGTTGCTCATCCTCCGAACGGAGTTCCGTCTGATCCTTCTCGGCCTTCGGATCAGGCGCGATCCGGACCAGCGACGGAAGCCAGTTGGACCCTTTGATTGCGGTTTCGGCAAAAGCGGCCGCCTCGGCCTTTTTCATACCTGCGATACGCGAAGCGAAATCAGCGCCTTTCACTTCTGCCACCGCCGCTTGAATGCCTGCGCGATTGAGGCTCGAAAAATAGCTTTCCGCTGTCGTCTCGAACCAGTCGGTCATATCAACCTTTAGGGTCTGCCCGATCTGGTCTGCATGGGCGCATGCGTCCTTGCGGAAGCTATGTTTCGTCTCGACCGCATTAACGGTGTGCGCAGCGGCATAGGCCAGCAGTCCCAAAAGCTCCGACTGCGACTTATCAAGAAGATGGTCCCATAGGTCTTCCGGCTCGCCGGGGAGTTGATAACCGAAATTTTCGGCAATCCGATCCCATTCCTCGGTCGCCCGGCTCGCATCCGGTCTTTTCATCGAACCTTGCAGACGCTCATGCGTCACCGCGATCTGCAACGCGGTCATCCCTCGCGAACGGCCATAGGTGCCGGGATAAACAAGATCGAGTAGCATGGCGTGAACAACGCTGACCAGAGCGACATCGGGATTGTTGGCAAGTTCGACGCGCAGCGCTGCGGTCTTCTGCGCTGTCAGGTCTTCGACCAGCACAGCAGAATGGACGATCTTCGGCGGGCCGACTTCCTGAACCTTTTCGGAAGCCTCGGACCCGCTATCGTCATCCTCCGTTTCCGTTTGCTCCGACTGTTCATCATCACCCGGCTTGCGGATGCCAACGGCAATATCCGGCCTTCCGTAGTAGTCCAAGGAAACGACCACCCCGCTTTTCGCCTTGTCCTCATCGGAAAAGACTTCCTGCTTCGAGTCTAGTTCATCCAGTCGTGCGCTGATGGCATCGATGCGCTCGGAATGGATTTCCTCACCCTCGTCACGGTCCATGAGCTCTACGAGTTCATCGTGCTCGGCGCACAGGCGCAAACGTTCCGATTGTTCATCAGGAGAAAGCTCAATCTGTTTCGGATAGACGCGAGGGACGCCGAAAATCCAGTCGGGTCGCTGCATGTAGGTTTCGACAAATTTCCAGCCCTGCGACAAAAACGGCTCGGCTACCGCTGTCAGCTTCTCGCTGACCAGCTTTTCAACCAATATCACGTCAAGCGCGAACCCACCGCCCTGCGCATCGAACAGGTCGCGGCGCACTGCGCCTCCTGCCTGTTCATAGACCTCGAGGCCGCCGAGGAACTTGATACGCTTGTCGCTTCCAGCAATTTCGTCTGTCATCAGCGCCGACTTGATCCGCGATAGATCGCGGCTCCAACGATCAAGAGACTCCCAGACCTGTTCCTGACGCTCATGATCATCGCAGACCGTGAAGGCGGTCAGCTGCTCAAACGTCATTTCGTCGTTGCGAAACAGGTCCAGCAAGACCGGCGAGACCTTCGCCAAGGCCAATCGGCGGCGAACGATGATTTCAGTGACACCGAACCGCGCAGCGATGTCCGCGATGGCCTTGCCCTCGTTGACTATGGCCTGAAACGCCACATACTGGTCCACAGGGTGCATTTCCTCACGCTGCACGTTCTCGGTCAGGCTAAGCTCTTTCGCCTCCTCGGCGGTCTTTAAAATAGCGTTCACGGCATAATCGGCTGCGATCTGGCCGCGCTCGACAAGGAGCAAGAGAGCAGCCCGCCGACGACCGCCCGCCGTAACGAAATAGCGGCCCTTGGGAGCCTTGCGCACGACGATGTTCTGAACAACGCCATTGGCGAGAATGGAGGCTGCGAGGCTTTCGACGCCCTCGGCCTTGTAGGTTTTACGGACGTTTTTCGGGTCCGTATCAAGCTTGCTAAGCGGAATGCTGATGATCTCGGTCATAGGTCAATCTCCAATGTTTTCCCGGTTCCCTTGGGAGCAAGCCCCGCTAGTGGGCGAAGCCTCTGCCTACGTTCCGTAGGATGTGCCCCCACATCCGGCGGAACGAAGGGGGAGGGCGCAGCCCGCTCCCGTCAGGGGGTGGAGCGGGTCATGGGTCCGGAGGAGGGAAACACGGAAGGTTCGCCGGCTTGTCGGTGAAAACCGTTTTTCCAGACGAGGGACAGCGCTTGCGCGCTTGCCCATTGGCGCGATCCGCGACCTGTCGTAAGAGCGGATAGGTATGAAAAATCGTGCGTCCGCTTCTCGGACGCTCATTCCAGAAGTGAACCGGCCAGCCGGTTCCCAGGATCGATCTGCCCGCTACGCTCCGAGTGTTGGACGCTCCGCTTCACGGGCAGATCTGGTTCAAAGTGAATTAGGGCAATGAGAAAGTGTGCCGTGTCGAGCACCGCTCGGCGTGCCGATAGGCGCTTGCTCGTCGGGACGAGCCAAACGAACGATGAAGAGTATCGGAGCTTTCAGCATAGCGACGGCCGTTCTTCAGGCCGGGAAAGCGGGAATTCTCGACGCGCTTTTGCCGGAAAAAAGGAAGCCGCAGGAGGCTTAGCTTGCGCCGCGAAGCGGAAGCCAGGACCGACTTCCTCCGGCAAAACCGCACAGAATTTCGCCCTCAATGAAGGCCCAGTCGGCCCGAAACTGCGAAAATGGCCAACTTGACGAACAAAAGCGGAATGTTGTTTCTGGCAAGCGGGCGGCTCAGATTTGGGCGTCGTAAAAGTCGGATGCAAAATCCCAAAAAAACTCGGTAATTTTGCGACGAAAGCACACAAGACAGGTTCATGCGCCTATTCAATATCGTCATCGCGACCCTAGCCATTTCCTTTTTCCCGGTAGGGGCCAACGCTCAATCGGCTCGACAGCAATTCACCGTGCCGACGGCCAGCGGTGGGGTTCTAGTCGAGAGCTTCGGGGATTGCGCGAACGCGACCTGCCCGGCGGTTCTGATCTTGAGCGGCAGCAAGGGCTTTGGAGCAACTGTTTACGGCGAGATCGGGCAGATGTTCCGGGCGGCGGGTTTGAACGCCTATCTCGTTCATGTCCTGTCGGCGGGCGATATCGACGCCATCGCCACGGCGGGCAGCGCGCGGGCGCGGATAGCCTATTATGCGCAGCGGTTGCCTGACTGGACTTCCGCCGTTCGAGGCGTGGCTTCTCATCTCGAGAATCAACCGCGCCATGGCGGCAAGGTCGGAGTTCTTGGAATCTCCCTTGGCGCGCAAATCGCTTCTGCGGCTTCGGTCGGGCGAAGCGATATTGACGCCCTGGTGCTGGTCGATGGCGGTTTCCCGAACGGCTATTCGCAGCCTGTCCGCTCATTGCCGCCCCTGCTTTTGATTTGGGGCAGCGCCGACCAGACGTTTCCGGTGTCGATCGGCCGTGAGTTGCAGCAGATGGCGCAGCATCTTGACGAACCTGTCACTCTTGATGTTTACGAGGGCGGTGCGCACGACTTTTTCTTGAGATCGGGAACCCGGAATGCCGGCGCAGCGCACCAGAGCGCGGCTGAATTCCTGGCTGCGCACCTATCGCGATAGGCGTAGCAGGTTTCGAGAATTTTGCGACAAGGAGATGGTTTGACCTCACGTATAAAAATTGCCGTTGCGGGTGCTCAGGGTCACATGGGCTGTGCCGTCATCTCGATTCTTGCGACCGATCCGGCCTTTACGCATGTCGGCAGCTTCGGGCGGACCGGCAGCAAAGGCGATGGGTTTATTGATCGTGCGACCGCTCTTGAGGCGGCGGATGTGATTTTAGATTTTTCAGCGGCAAGCGCCGCCACCGAACTGGCCGGTCTGTGCGCAGAAAAAGGCAGGCCGGCGCTGGTGATCGGAACGACCGGATTTGAGCCTGAGGAAGTCGCCCGGATCGGTGAGGCGGCACGCAGAGTTCCAATTGTGCGTTCCGGCAATTTCTCAATCGGCGTGAATATGCTGGTCGGCCTTGTCGCCCAAGTCGCAGACAAGTTCCCGGCCGAAGCTTGGGACGTCGAAGTTCTGGAGGCCCATCACAGGCGGAAGATCGACGCCCCTTCTGGCACGGCGTTGATGCTAGGGGAAGCAGCTGCGCGCGGCCGTGGCGTCTCGCTCGCATCTGTCGAGCGACGAGGACGTGACGGTATCACCGGCGAGCGCTCGGTCGGGGAGATCGGCTTCTCGGTCCTGCGGGGCGGCGGCATTGTCGGGGAGCATAGCGTTTTGTTTGCGGCCGGCGAGGAAGTGGTGACACTTTCTCATTCCTCGCTCGATCGCGGCATGTTCGCGCGCGGCGCGTTGGCCGCCGCGCGCTGGATCGTAGGGCGAGCGCCCGGTGAATATGACATGCAAGATGTCTTAGGATTGTCGAGCAAGTTCTGACTTTCCGGCCCGGATTGCACCTGGCTAAGTCGCTCAGAAATCTTCGTTGCAAATGTGATACGCAAAAGTCCAGTGTTGGCGGGGGATTTTTGCGACAGCGCTCGCGGACGCCCATTTCAGACGAATTCTGTGTCCGAATAGGGTTGTTTTCTGGGTTGTCGGACGATATGTTCGGGTGGTCTAGACTCAAACCGGGCGGTTTCTTGTGGCTACCTATGGATATGCACGCGTGAGCACGGCCGGTCAGGATTTAGCTGTCCAGCAGGCAGCGTTGCGCGCGGCAGGTTGCGACGTAATTCGTTCTGAGAAAAAATGCGGTGCGCGGCGTGCGGGGCGTTGTGAGCTGGTGACCCTCCTCGAGTTCCTTCGCGATGGTGACACGCTCATTGTGACCCGCATTGATCGGCTCGCGCGGTCCGTTGCCGATCTCCAAGATATCGTGCGCGACCTGAAATCGAAAGGCGTGGCGCTGAGGGCAACAGAGCAGGCGATCGATACGTCTTCGGCAGCTGGCAAGGCGTTCCTAGATATGTTGGGTGTTTTTGCGGAATTCGAAACCAACCTTCGACGCGAGCGACAAATCGAAGGCATCGAAGCGGCGAAGGCGCGCGGTGTTTATAAAGGGCGAAGGCCGTCGGTTGACCCACTAACGGTTGGCAAGCTCCTCGCCGAGGGGAAAAAGCCGACAGCTATCGCGCGCGAGTTGGGCATCGCAAGATCGACAGTTTATGAAGCCAAGCGACGCATGCCAGATCCGGCAGTAATGAATTTAGAAAACAAGACGTAATGTCAGCTTCGGAGGCGGGAAATTGCACATAGAGCGGATGCAGGTCGAGGGCGGGTTTCTTGACGGCCTCGACCTAAAGTTCGCGGCAGGCCTGAATGTCATCATCGGGGCGAGGGGCACCGGGAAGACATCCATCATTGAGCTGATACGGTTCGCGCTGGCCGCGCGCAATCATACCTCGGAAGCGGAGAAGCGCTCTGCATCCCATGCACAGGCAATACTGAATGGCGGTGAGGTCAGCGTCAGCCTGGGGGACCTCTTCGAGACAATCGTCGTTAGCCGCGGCGCTGGCGATGATGAACCGCGAGCCCAGGAAAAATTCGTACCCCCACTTGTTTTGTCACAGACTGAGATCGAAACGCTTGGATTGAGCGATGCCGGCAGACTTCGTTTGCTAGACAGCTTCGTGAGCGGACGCGGGTCTCAGAAGTCAGAAGAGGCCGCCGCTATCAGCGCTGTCAGATCGGCTCTCAAGGAGATCGATAGCCTTGAAGCAGAAATCGTGAGTTCGAGCTCCGGCCTCGATCAAATCACCACGATTACCAATCAGATCAAGGAATTGGTCGCACAAGAAGCGGCCTTCAAAGCGACCTCTATTGATATGGCCGCGAAACAGGAAGCCCTCGGGGGTGTGGTCGCCAAAACGACCTCCCTGGCAATCGAGCAGGAAATGCTTGGTCGCTTCGAAACGACGGCGGACAATTGGGCGACGCAATTGGCAGCATTAGTCGACGACGATTTCGGGCTGGAGGGCTGGGACGGAGACGAAACTGCCGATCCGCTGGGCGAATTTCGTGACCGGTATGCCAAGCTCGTCGATTCAGTACGTGCCATATCGAGCCATTTCGACGGTCTCAGTAACGCGGCCAGCGCGAAGCGCGAACCGATTCAGAAGCGGCGGCTGGAAAATGATGGAACAGCCCGCTCTCTTCGTGCTGAAATTAGTAAAGTCGCCGATGGTGCTGGGGTCGTTGCTCGACAGCTGGGACAAGCACAGACCGCGTTGGGCCAGTTACAAGCGAAAGCGAAGATCGTCCAGGATCGACAAACACGACTGAAACAGCTCCGTTCTCGCCGCGACGAGCGGCTGGTGGAGTTGGAGACCGTTCGAAACAAGAGATATCAAAACCGAGCCAAGGCAGCGGAGGAAATCAGTGCCGCACTTGCTCCCCAAATCAGGATCGAGGTCGAGCCTCTCGGTCAATTTGGTGAATACGCGAAAGCCGTGACTGACGCTCTGCGTGGAAGCGGGATGAAGTACAATGATCTTGCTGACATCATCTCGGATCGCATCAGCCCGAGAGAGCTTATACGCTTTGTGGACAATAACGATTACACCGGCCTCGCCGAGGCAGCGCAGTTACCCCGCGATCGTGCCGCACGACTTCTTGGCCACCTTCGTGACAATGGCGTGGCCGACATTGTCACCTCCGACATTGAAGACAATGTCAAAATGTTGCTGCTCGATGGCCTGGAATACAAACCCATCGAGAGCCTATCGGCTGGCCAACGCTGCACCGTGATCTTGGCGATGGTGCTCCAGCACAGTCAAAGAATATTGGTTATCGACCAGCCGGAAGACCACCTCGACAATGCTTACATCGCCACAACGGTGGTGAAGGCTCTACGAAACCGGAAAACTGAAACACAAATCATCTTGTCGACCCACAATGCCAACATTCCTGTTCTGGGTGGGGCGGAACTGGTAATCGAGTTGTCGTCCGATGGACGGAACGGATTTGTGCAGGTCTGTAAGCCTCTCGACGCCATAGAGGCCGTCGAAGCGATAACCAAGGTCATGGAGGGGGGCCGCGAAGCTTTCGAACGTCGCGCGGAGTTTTACGAGGATCATCACCATTAATGGATACGGCAGAAGCTCTCAGCGCCCTTCAGTCCTCTGAGCTCGAAATACGTCTTCGGGGCGCACGCTTCATGGCTTTAAACGCGCGGCAGAACGACCTGGACCAGCTTCAACGGTCATATGAGAACGAGCCTATTCGTTGGATTCGCACGGCCTTGACGCGGGCAATCGAGCGGGCGACATCGACTGCCATGAACTCGCCGGCCGATGTCGCGGAGGCCGTCGAGCCCTCCGCGGATTTGATGCGAGACATTCGAGCCGAGGCGGTCGAAGAGGTCACCGGCACGATCATTCATGAATTGTCGCCTATCATCGGCGCCCTTCGGGTAAGACTTCCGCGCGAGGTCAATAACTATGAAGACTCTGAGTCCCGCAAGCTGATCGAGATGCTTAGTTCGTTGCTGCGCGGTGTCAGGGAACTCAAATCTGCCTCCGCTGTGCCACAGTATTCGTCTTTCGATATCGACGAGCTAATCTCGGAAGCGATTTCGATGTTGGAAGAGGGAAGTCGAGGGTTCATTGCAGTGGCTGGCACGACGCCATTCCAAGTCGTGGCCGATCGCGATCGCCTCTTGTTGGCGATCGGCAATGGACTTCGAAATGCTGCCGAGGCTGCGAGTGAAAACGCCGAGACGCGGGCACCCGCCATCATTATCAACTGGGGTCGCGCTGGCTCGGAGGATTGGTTGGCTGTTATTGATTCCGGATCGGGCTTCAAAGGCAACCCGGCGTCGGCTATGAAAATGGGAATAACGCACAAAGCAAATCATATTGGCTTCGGCCTGGCCACGGCGCAGCATGCGATGCGCACGATGGAAGGTGATGTCTATCTGACCAATGGATCGAGCGGTGGCGCGAGATTTGAGCTGAGGTGGTTTCGAAGTGATGCGCATATTGTTCGTTGAAGACAATGAAACGTTCGTAACCCAGATCCGTCCCCTGCTTGCGGAGCTGAAGGGCGTTTCGGAGGTGGTCCACGTCCGGACACGAGATGCGGCGCTCGCTGCATTCGACGAGTACATTTTCGATCTGGTCGTGTTGGACCTGACCATTCCGGCCGAGGAGGGTAGCATTGACATCGCTGCCGAGCATGGTCAGACGGTCTTCCACGAGGTGCGCAAGATCGCTCCAGGAACCCCAACCTTCATTCTCACGGGATCCGAACCGGACGAATTTTCGCGCCGGCTCGCTCGATTCGGAGAGAATATCGACCTGTGGGGTGATGGTAAGGCGACGAACACGGTCGATTACTTCCTCAAAGAAGAGGTCGATAAGCTTATTGAACGCGTTAGCGAGCTTGCCGCAACGATCGCCGAAACAGATGACTTGGCGCTAGATACCCGGGGGCGAGATCTCGGTTTGACCCCAAAGCAAAAGCGCATCCTGAAGATTTTCAGTCGGAAGGCCGGTGGCGTATCTTGCGAGATCAAATCTCTCAGTGGCGGTCTTTCCAGTGCCCGGGTGGTTCGCGCGATCGCCAAGGATCAACACGGCAAACATATCGCTGTGTGTGCCGGAAAACTTGGAACGAACAATTCGGTCGAGGTGGAGAGCTTGGCCTATGAACAGCACGTTAAGCGATTGAAGATTGGCGCGTTTCCTCCAGTGTTTTGCACCATCGATAAGGGGGTAGGAGGAGATGCCGGCCTTTTCTATACACTGGCCGATGACAATGGTGAGACCTTGTTCGATGTGATCGCCCGAGATCCGAAATACGCGGCAACCATAGTCAAGGCTATCCGGGTGGGTCTCGAACGCTGGTCGCAAGCCAGTCACGTGGAGGAGGTCGGAATCCACGACATTCGTCGCCGCGTGGTGAATGACGACGATTTTGAAGCGATTTGCAAGAAGTTTGCGATCGACAACGTCATGCCAACGGAGACCTCGAAGCTCCGCGCTTCGATCAGTTGCATCCACGGTGATCTTCATGGTGGCAACATTCTCGTTGATGCCAATGGTGGGGTGGTTATCATCGATTTTGGAGATGTTGGGCCAGGCTATACCTGTATTGATCCGGTGACCTTAGAGCTGAGTCTGTTGTTTCATCCGGAGGCAGTGCGGCTTGGTTTTTCGAAAGACCTGGCGGTGATTGTTGAAAACTGGCCGAACATTGATCGCTACATCGCGAGCAATCCTCTTGGTGCAGTCATCGAGGCTTGCCGAGATTGGGCTCATGACGTTGGTGCAGGTGACAAAGATGTTCTGTCCGCCGGCTATGCCTTCGCCGTTCGGCAACTCAAATATGAGACGGTCCACTCCGATATCACCTTACGCCTACTCCAAGGCATTATAGCGAAGCTAACGTAGGGCTGTCTGTTGCACCCAAAAGCAAACAAAGAAGACACGAAGCCATGACATAAGTACGTCTCTGACGAGTACACAGCCTTAAAAGGTAGTATGTAGCCATGCTGAAAACCGATACCCGTCAAGCGAATTGGCGTCGTGCCAATCCGGACAAATATGATGCTCACCTTGCTGTGCAGCGGGCAGTTAAAGGCAGGCGAGCTGGAAAAGCAAAGGTGTGAGGTGTGTGGAGCCGAGGCGGTCGATGCCCATCATGACCAATCCGAAGACCCTTTAAGGGTACGGTGGATATGCCGACGGCATCATACGAGGCTTCATCACTATGGCGAAGACATCTTTCCGATCAAAAACCTAGATGGCTGATAAAGGACATTATCACATATATGGGGACCTGCAACGCTCTGACACGATGAGAGCAGCTATGACTATCCGAAAAGGGTAAAAAGAATGGTCTAGTCCGCAGGTTCTTGTCGAGTGTCGATTATCAATATATGGCTACCTACGGTGGAAGTCGCTCGGATTCTTAAGCCAATGCACCCAGGGTCTCTCGTTCGAAAAGATTGCCTTGATAAGCATAACTTGAGCGTAACCGAAGCTGCGCGAGTCTTGGGCGTGGATCGGCAGACGCTCAGTAATTTGCTTAACGGGCGCTCGGGTATCTCGCCAGAGATGGCGCTCCGTTTAGAGAAAGCTTTCGGGCGACCAGCCCGCGAATGGTTGGTGCGGCAGCTCGATCATGAGTTGGCGGAGGTCATGCGTCGAGCAAATGAAATCAGGGTTGAGCCTTTCCGTGCTTCAACCGCGGAAGGTGGAGTATAGGTCATGTTAGGGCTAACTTTAAGAGAGGAATTTCGGGGGAAGCGTCTCAAAGGCACCGCCATCGAACTGTCGAATGATCAGCAAACGGGGGCGACCCAGATTGCTGCTAAGCAGTTTCTCGAAATTACTTACCCCACTCATGACCTACTGAAAGGGATTGAGGCGGTAGGCCCTAACCAAGGTCGCCCTGTAGTCGTTATCGGAGACCGCGGTCTCGGTAAATCGCACTTGATGGCAGCACTCTATCATGCGGTGACTGATCCCACATCCACAGGGGGATGGCTCAAGGAGTGGGCCACAAAGTTGGCGAAACCGACCATCGGCAGCATCGCGCTGCGTGACGGGATGCACGTCATCGGCGAAAGCCTACACCGTCAGCGCTACAAGTTCCTGTGGGATGTGCTGTTCGAGAACCATCCCCATGGGTCTTTCATCAAGGGAAAATGGGAAGGTCAGGGCACATCCAAGACTGAAATTCCGTCCGACAAGATCATTATGGAGCTGTTAGAGCACAAGCCTACGATGCTGCTTCTGGACGAATTTCAGACGTGGTACGATGGCCTGACGAATACCAAGCAATATCCGTGGAAGCATTGGGCGTTCAACTTTATCCAGATCCTTTCCGAGATTGCTAAAGAACGCCCTGACCTCTTGGTGTTAGTGATTTCGGTGCGGAATGGCGGCAGTGACGCATATCAGCAGGTACATCGCGTAAACCCGGTAGCCATCGATTTCAAAGCGGGGGGTAGCGCAGAGCGCATCCAGCAGGATCGTCGCCGGATGCTACTGCACCGCTTGTTCGACAATCGTCTTCAGATCGCCAATGGCACCATTGAAGCGCTCGTCGCGCAGCACGTTTCCGAGTCGTTCCGTCTTCTTGACGTGCCACCGGCCGAGCAGGAGCGCAAACGTCAGGAATTCACTGAGTCCTGGCCCTACGCCCCGCATCTGCTGCGCTTGCTCGAAGAGCAGGTGCTTATCGCCACCGACGCGCAGGAAACGCGCGATCTGATCCGAATCTTGGCGAACCTGTTCAAGAGCCGTGGCGAGAATGCCCCGCTGCTCACCGCCGCCGATTTCCGGCTGGAGGATGATTCTTCGGGCATCGGTGCATTGCTAGAAGCTGTCGCCAACCAGCATCACCGCACGCTGCGCGAGAAGGCGCAGCAGAATATCATCTCAGTGACGGAAGCGAGGCATGATCACGCCAGTGTCGTGCCACATCTGCAAGAGATCGTCGGCGCGTTATGGCTACGCTCAATTGCCGTAGGCAATCTCGCAGGAGCGGAGCCAGCCATGCTGCAACTGGACATCACCCGCAACAAGCCGGTGGATGACAACGCTTTTCAGGTCGAACTTGCGACCATTGTTGAGAACAGTTTCAACATACACCACGAAGGCGCCAAGCTGCTGTTCCGGGAGGAGGAAAACCCGCGCGCCAAAGTGATCGCTTATGCGCGCAACGACAAGCTTTTCGCCGATGGAGCCGATCAAGCGCAGCTAGCCAAACAGGTACGCTACGTCATTGCTGGCAGCGACGAGGTTGCCAAGACTTTTCGCGTGATCGCTCTGCCGAGAAATTGGGCCAACGATCCGTGGACCCTGCTCGATGAGGTGGAGCATCCTGACCGATGGGACGACCGCCTTCCTATTCTAGTGCTGCCCGAGGAGCCGGACAAACTCGATGCCACATTGGGGCGTTGGCTCAAGGAGCAATTGCAGAAGCGCCGCAATACCGTGCGCTTTCTGCTGCCACGTGCCGGCAGCACAAATGCTTTTCTGGATCGCGAGCTACTTATTCTTGCCCGAGCCGAAATGAAGGCGCAGGAGTGGGGTGGCCAAAATCCTGAATACAGGAAGCTGCATAAGGAATTTGAGAGCACCCTGCGCGACAATCTTAAGAAGCGGTTCGACCGCTTCGCGGTCCTGTCGCGCTGGAATTTCGCTGACCCTGCGCAGTGCAAATTCAGCGTCGAGCGTCTCGACAAACAAGGGTCGCAGATCCCCGAGGCAATCGAAGAGGCGTTGACCAGCGATCTCTTTGTCCCCGAGGACTTCGAAGAGTTGGTGATCGAGTTCGCCAACAACAACGAAGCGGTCGGCAAGCTGCTGCGCGAGCTGCAAGAGCCGCGCCCCGCTGGCCAAGACTGTATTCCGTGGCTAGGCGAAACTGCGATGAAAGAGCGCCTACTGCGCTTGTGTGCCAGGGGCAAGATCGCTCTCAACGTGCGCGGGATGGAGTATCTGCAAACCCATCTGGGCGAGGATGAGGATACGGCATGGCGACGCCTACGCCCCAAGCTTTCGCTTACGGGGCGGCATCTCGACGATGTGTTCGTGATGTTGCCCTCCGCCGTGTCCGTAACGGGCGGGGCTACTCAGTCATCGCCAACGACGACGGCAGGAGGCGGGCTTTTCGGTGGCGACGGTACGGCTCTGCCGACGCCTCCCACACCGCCGATGCCGGAGGGCGATGACACCAGTTCTCCTCCCAATCCCGCGCCGGGCGGGATCTTTGGCGGCGGCGGCCCCACCGCTCCATCGCGCATCCCCCTCGCCAATCCGGCTACCTCGCCCTTGAACCTGATCGGCAGGATTGAGAGTTGGGGCATCGGACCAGCCACCCGCGTTGCCGATGTGTCGATCAAGGTGTCGGCCGCCACCGGCGCGCAGCTCAAGGAGTTGCTCAGGAAGCTGCCGGACGGCATGACCTTTGAGCTGAACCTTGAAAAGGAAGGCGATTAATGGCCCTGTCGGTCAGTACACTGCACACTCTTGAGCAAGGCACGGAAACCGATGCTTGGCGGGTCATTGTCAACCACGTGGTCGAGGTGACATCCAAGCCCCTAGCCGTAGCCAATGCGGCGAGCGAGGTCGTCAGGCGCGACCGCGAAATCGGTGAGTTGGATCTGTTCCTGTCATCCAGCGCTTGGGATTTGTGGCGGGCCTTCGGTGGCAGCGTCGAACGGACTTCGGATCGATTGGGGCGCTGGTGGGCGGAACCTTTCAGCGCCAAGGCTCTGCTGATCCTCGATGGACTTTCGCTACGCGAACTACCATGGCTGTTGCAAGGGGCCAACGAGCGCGGCTTTACGCTTCATGAGGTTAGCGCCCACGGTTCCGAACTGCCGAGCGAAACCGACCAATTCGCACGTGCCCTCGGCTTCGGCAGCCGCAGCAAGCTCCAAAACAATGGCGGCGGTCTGGCTCATCGGCTGCAACCGGCGCAGACGGAAACTGTCGATCTGCCGTGGAAGGACTGCGAGGCGCTGATCGGCAACGCGCCCAATCAAATCTTCTGGCACCATTGGCCCGATGCCAAACTGCACGATGGCTCGGGTGCCGGCCAGGGGCTGGAACCATTGACGCGAAATGCTGTCGAGCAGCTAACTAGCAATGATTTCTGGGCGTTTGTAGAACGCCTTGCCACCGGACGGCGGTTGGTTATCACCTCCGATCACGGCTATGCCGCAACGGGATATTTCCCAGATGCGGACGGCGAGGTCGGTCAGTTTCTCAAACAGACCTTTTCTAGCGGGCGCAGCAAGGTTGGTGCAGGTGATACCGGCCCTTTCGTGCCGCCCGTAGCGCTGCAAATCGACAGCCCGCACGGCGCGTACCTATTGGCGTTAGGCCGCAGGAAATGGCGCAGCCCCGGCGGCTACCCTACGCTTACGCATGGCGGCCTATCCCTGTTAGAGGTGTTGTCGCCCTTCGTCGAGCTGACCAAGTAAGGATTACGGTTAATGGCCACAAAGAAAGAAATACTCGCACAAGAGGTCGCCAGAGCTGTCGGAGCAGGCAAGACTGTTGCACTCGAAACTGTCGATTTTAACGATCCGAACCGCCCTAAGACTTGCCTTGAGGTCGATTTCCCGATTTTGCCGGTCAACCAGGTCGCAGTGATAGAAGGGAATGCGGGCAAGCCCATCTACCAAATGTCTAAGTGGTGGGCGCGACGGCGATCCAGCGTGTTCCGCTCGATGCTGATTGCAGCGGCGACCAGAGCGCCGGAAGATCCTTCGCATGCGGCGAAGCTGGTGTGGGACAACTATTACGCCAATCACCAGAAGAAGGGGGCGTTCAAGAACCTCAAAGTTGCCGATATCTTTATGGGCGGCGGCACCACCCTGGTAGAAGGTTCGCGCCTCGGGATGCAGATGATCGGCAACGACCTGAACCCGGTAGCCTGGTTCGTGGTTAAGCAGGAATTGGCCGATGTCGATCTGAGCGAGGTGAAGAAACTTCTCGCCGACATTGAGGCAGAAGTTAAACCGCAGATTATGCCGTACTATTATTGCGACGGCCCTGAAGGCGAAAAAGGGACGTGGACGCATCTGCCGACCAACAAGGCGATGCGCGCCGATTTCGATCCGCTGTCGATCCCGCGCCATGAGCGCAAGGACTACAAGTATGAAGGGCCAGAGGCCATTTACACTTTCTGGGCAAAGCATGGGCCCTGTCAGGTGACCGGCTGCGGCCACCGCACACCGATCATGGCCAGCCCGGTGATGGCTGTGAAGACGCTTACCGTCAAGCATTGGGAACATAGCTGCGGCGAGTGCGGCGCCGAATTCCATGTCGAGGAAGCAGCCGCACGGATGGCACCCGATGTCCCGCTGTACTTGGCTCCTTCTGAACATCCTTTCTCTATTCTTGATCGGCGCAAGGGCGTGGTGTGTCCGCACTGCGGCCATATGGAGCTCGTTAACCTTGGCAAGAGCAAGAGCAAGAGGGTCGAGCTCAGCCTCCTCGTGCATCCAGAATGGCTTGCTGGTTCTGCCAAGCAAGACATTAACGGGCAATCATTCGGCGGCTCGGCTCAAGACGATTCAGCATCCTCTGCGCTTTGGAATGAGGAACGGGCATCAAAGGTTCGTTTGCTAGAGGTGCGTGGCCCACTACCGGATGAAGTGACCTGTCCTGTAACGAACGTCACTTTCAGCTCGGGTGTAGGTAATGTTCCGAAGACCGGAAGTTTTGCGTGCGCAGCGTGCGGCACAGTGCAACCTATAGTTACGTCGATTGAAGCAACAAGGAAAACTGCCCCAGCAAGTGTTTATGCGTTACAGGGCTACTCGCCAAAACTCCAATCAGCAGGAAATCCCTACGGGGGGCGTTTCTTCCTTCCTGTCACTAATGCCAGTGCATTAGATGCTGCCCAAGCGGAGTGGGAGCAGCGCAAGAACGCAGATCTCAAGGAATATTGGCCAAGAAGCGAGATTCCTTTCGGTCACATGACCCACCAGCGCCAACCACTACCCCAACACGGCTACCTGAATTGGTCAGACATGTTCAACCCTCGGCAGCTATTGGTTCATACGCAAATTTTGAAAGCGATTCTGAATATTGGCGATCATCCATGGGAGGTTCGTGAGTACGTGCTTGGGGCATTTCAGCAATATGTTCGCAATCAGAATATGTTTTCATTTTGGCACATCACGAAGGACCACTACGCGCCGGCACTTTCGAACAATAATTTCCATCCAAAGCCAACCATAGTTGAAGTGGGGGTCTTTTGCCCAACTGGATACGGACCTTGGCGGTCGGCGGTGACACCAATAATTGAAGGAGGTGAATGGGCCAAAGATCCTTGGGAACTAGTGGCCATTGAGAACTTAAAAAAATCGACTCCGGAGTTAATCTCGGTCGGAAAGAGCGAAAAAGTTTATCCAGGTGACTATCTAGCCGGCGCGCAAGTTCAACAATGCTCGTCGACTGATCTTGGCCATATTGCAAACAACACCATCGACCTTGTGATTACCGATCCTCCTTTTGGCGGTCTGCTCCATTACTCTGAGCTGTCGGAATTTTTTTATGTTTGGCTCAGACTCGCACTTAAAGATAAGTATCCGGGCGGTTTCACCCCTCAGTTTGTTCCGAAATCACTCGAAGCGGTCGCCAACAAAGCACGCGAGCCCGAAGACGCGGATGGTTTCTATCGACGTTTACTTACCCAGTGCTGGAGTGAGGCACATCGTATTTTGAAGCCAGGCGGCATTCTTGCGTTTACGTTCCACCACAGTGAAGACGAACCGTGGGTGGCGGTGCTGGAATCGCTGTTCGACGCTGGCTACTACCTCGAAGCGACCTATCCAATTCGGTCCGACGAAACTAAGGGCGAAGGCGAGTTCGGTTCGAAGACTATTGAGTACGATATCATCCATGTTTGCCGGAAACGCACGGAGGATCCGCAGCCGGTGAGCTGGGGGCGGATGCGGCGTGAAGTGATGGCAGATGTACGCCAATTGCAGGCCATGCTGGAAAACCACGCTAAGGAAGGTCTCCCCGCTGCAGACCTCCAGGTGATAAGACGTGGCAAGGCGCTGGAATATTTCTCGCGCCACTACGGTAAGGTATACGTCGATGAAGGCCGGGTTATTTCCGTCAAGGATGCGCTGGTGGGCATCAATCAACTGATCGACGAGGACGCAGACAAGGGTAAGGAGCCGTCGCCGGTCAACGCCGAGCCGATTACGCGCCAGTTTCTTCGCACCTTCGGCAGCGCGGTCGATCTCCAGCGCGATCAATTGCAGAAGTTCCTGAAGGGATCTATCACCACGCCGGACGAGTTTGTGCAGCGCGGCTGGTGCTCAGAGAAGAACAAGGTCTTCACACGTGTCGACCCGCTGGAGTTCGCTCGAGAATGGTCTGGCAAGCACCGTCGCCGCCTGACGTCCGATATGGACCAGGCGCTGGTGCTCATCGGCGCGTGCTCCGAAAACAGCGGAATCAATGCCTCGGATACGCTGAAAAATGAAAATTTCAAGCCGCACGTCGCGTTGCGACCGCTGTTGGAATGGCTTCACCGAAATGGCCCTGACCAGGCCACCCGCAACGCAGCCTCCCGGGCAGTGTCGATCTACAAGACCTGGCAATCCAGCCAAGCGCCTCAACCCATTCAGGCGTCTCTTTTCGGTGACGATGAGGATTATGCGCGATGAGGCAAGTGCTGGACACGGTATGGCAGCGACGCGGCGCCAGTTGGGTGTGGGACGAGGAAGCCCGCAACCAGATTTGTGCGGCCAGCGAGGTCTGGAGCCTGCGACAGTTTCTACGAGCGGTTGGCAACTGGCCGGACGATCTACCAAGCAATGGGGGCAAGACGCTGGTGGTTGCAGGGCTGGATGGTAGCCTCGACCTGCTTACCCCAGCGGATGCAGAGGCGTGGCTGGGTGACGCAATCAAACCCGCGATCCTTTCCTTTCAGGACGAGTACGAAGGCGACGCCGCGCTGGCCTTCTGGTTGCCCAGCGGCCACAACCGCATCAAGGCGCAGGCAGCCACCGATGAGGTGAGCTGGTTGTGCCATGCGCCGCATGGCCATCAGATCGACTTCGGCCGCGTTCTGTGGGGGCAGGCCAACGAATATCCGCAGGAGATCCTGCTGCGCGATGGCGGTAAGTCGGCGGGTTTGTTCCACCTGCGGATAACGTGAGGTGGTGGCGTGACGGCAGAGGTTCATTTCCAACCTGGTGAGCGCATCACCCATAACGAGCATGGTCAGGGCGTCGTCCTTGAGCAGGCTCGTGATAACTATCTACGGGCCTTCTTCAGTGTCGGCGAACGCCGTGTCCCGATAGCTTCACTGCGGCATGAGCTAACGCGCACCGAACGCATCCTGCGGGCGGTGGAGGGCAGCACGGAGCGCGGTCGCAAGGCGTGGCTATCTTACGAAGCGCACGCACTTCCTGTGATGGAAAGCGCCTCAGCTCTGACCTCAGCCAAGATCGACCTCCTACCGCACCAGGTTGTGCTCACTCACCGCATCGCCACGGCCTCACCTCGGCGTTATCTAATCGCCGACGAGGTGGGGTTGGGTAAAACCATCGAAACCGCACTGATCCTGCGCGAGCTTGCCAGCCGGGGCGAATTAAACCGCGCTTTGATGGTCGTGCCCGCCGGCCTCGTAAATAACTGGCACCGCGAACTGAACGAGGTTTTCAATCTCGATTTCGAGGTGTTCGGCTCCGAGGGCGATATCACTGATCGCAAGACCAACGCTTTTGCAAAGCACGATAGGCTAATCGCCAGCATCGACACATTGAAGCGACCGGCGCGCATCAAGCGGCTACTAGATGCGCCGCGATGGGATTTGGTGGTGTTCGACGAAGCGCATCACCTGACTGCCTACCGTACTGGGGGCAAGGTTCGGAAGACGGAGAATTATAAGCTGGCGGAGGCGTTGAAGGATCATTCGCGCGATCTGCTTCTGCTCTCGGCCACACCGCACCAAGGCAACCATTTCCAGTTCTGGATGCTGGCGCAGTTGCTGAATCCGACGTTGTTCCGCAGCCCCGAAGAGATGGTGGACAACCGCCACCGGCTCAACACAGTGATGTTCCGTCGTACCAAAGCCGATGCTTGCCAACCAGATGGCTCACCGTTGTTCGCTCGGCGTTGGGTCCATACCGAATCCTTTGTCATGGCGCAGGAAGAGCGTCTGTTTTACGAAAAGCTGCGCGAGTACCTAGAGGACGGCTTCGATCTCGCTCGCCGTCAAGGCAACCAGGGGCGGGCACTTGGGTTCCTGATGGCGATCTTCCAGAAGATCGCCGCGTCAAGCTTTGCGGCTGTGCGCCGCACGCTAAAGCGCCGCTTGTTGATGCTGACGCTGCATGAGGCGTTGCTGCGTGACAAGGAATTGGACATCGAAGGTCGGGAGCGGCTGATAGAGGAGGCGCGGGAACTGATCCACCAAGAATTCAATTTGCCGCGCGACAGCATTGGGCGTAGCGAGGTGGATCGCGTGCTGGCCGATTTGAAATATAGGCTGGTCAAGAAGCTGGACGAGGAGGCTTTGGAGATGGCTTCTGATCCCTATGACAGCGAATATTCAGCCTCGCATGCAGAAGAGGCGGCTTCCGCGGTTGTCAATCTGCACCTGCCAGAAGAGCGTCTGCGTATTGGCGATCTTCTGGGCGTGTTTCCGCTTCAGCGAGAAACTAAAATGCAGAAGCTGCTCGATGGCTTAGGGGCGCTTTGGCGACAGAACCAGAACGAGAAGATCGTGATCTTCGCCACCTATCTTGGTACGGTGGACATGATCTCCCGCGAAATCGAGCAGACCTTCCCCGGTCAAGGCGTTGCGGTGCTACGCGGAGGAGATCATGGGGCCAAGGCGGCGGCAGAACGTCGTTTCCGCCAAAAGGAAGGACCTCGCGTGCTAGTCTGCACAGCGGCAGGCCGTGAAGGTATCAACCTGCAATTCGCGCGTATCTTGTTTAACTTCGACTTGCCGTGGAACCCGATGGACATGGAACAGCGCATCGGGCGCATCCACCGTTATGGACAGAGCCACACGGCACAGGTTTATAACCTCGTTCTCTCGGACACAATTGAGGGACGCATCTTCCTGCTGCTGGACGAGAAGCTGACCGAAATCGCGCGGACTGTGGGCAAGGTCGACGAGCAGGGCAATGTTGCGGAGGATCTGCGGGCGCAGATTCTTGGGCAGTTATCTGAGCGGTTGAACTACGATCGCCTGTATCAAGATGCACTCTCTGATCCAGAATTGAAGAGAACCGAAGTGGAACTAGAGGCCGCTCTCTCCAATTCTCGTGAAGCAAGGCAAGTTGTCTTCGATCTTTTTCAGGACCTCGATGGTTTCAGTTTGGATGACTACAAGCCGTTTTCGGACGTGTCATCCAGTTTGGATAGGCTGTTGCGTTTCTTCACGGCAGCCGTCGCGGACCGCCAACAGAAGCTTGTGAAGGTGGATGATAGTACATACGATCTCGTCACCTTCGAGGGCACCCGCCTCGCCCGCTTCACCCTCAATCGTGAGGCGGCAACAAGTCGGGATGATCTGCAACTTATGGGGATAGACCATCCGTTGGTGCAGGAGGAGTTAAGGCGTTGGCGTACTGTGCCCCCGGAGGAGATCGGCATTGCCGTATCGAGCGATGTTGAAGGACCTGTGCTGCTATCGCTGTGGATGGTGGAAACGTCCGCGGGAAATGGTGAACGTCGCGTGGTAGTGCAGCCAATTGCCGTTAATCCGGACGGAACGCGCTTCCCTGCGGTCGAGCGTCTTTGCGATAAATATCTCCATGCACTTGCGGCTTCGCCAACCTTCCAACCTGAGCAACGCGCGGATTTGTTCGGTCGAGTCGTCGAGCCAACCTTGCAGCGTGAGCTAAAACACAAGGGGGCAGCGAACGGCGATGGCAGCTATTCATCCGAACTGATCGGATATGTTGAAATAACTCCCTCGATCTGACGTATAATTGGAACCTCCCGAGCATCGCCGACCATGATTTTGAGAAATCATCTTCGATGAGGCTGGCTAGTCCGCTAACGGGGACTAGCCAGGCAATCAGGATCTCATATCCCAACGGGTAAATCCGAGCCTCGGCCGGCCCCATATCAGCGTTTTGGACCATCACCCTCCTACAGGCTCAACCCAAGCCCCTGAGAACGGGTGAGATGCTGTTTCAGTGTGTGGTCATGACTCAGCTCGGGGTCGGTCCGGGAGGGAGCGAAATGACACTCTAAACGCTTTTGTTACGCGTTATGAGGTGTGATTTTCGCCGGTTATACACAACAACCGCCGTCGGATACGGGACCGGACCGAATGCATCGGGAGCGCGATGGAGAAGCCGCGCCCCGAAGGGCGCGGCTTTGCCTCATTGAGGCTTGCTGGCATTTCCGGCCTTGCCATCGAGCTCGACCTGATAGGTGAATTCAACCTTGGCGAGGAGCGGAAGCATGGTATCCATCCGGCGAAGGCCGCAGAGCTTATGATTTAGGCTGGTCCGCCATGATGCGTTCGATCCTTTCCGGATCACATTGCTCGTCGATAAGGAACTGCCGCACACCTCCGTCCCAG
>NZ_SLYH01000019.1:0-42811 GCF_004343445.1 Rhizobium sp. PP-CC-3G-465 | reverse complement strand
GGCCGGCTTCAAATCGGAACGGTGGCCGGAATGAAATCGGAATGGGTGGCCGGCTTCGTGTCGGAATAGGTGGCCGGCTTCATCGGAATACGCATGCTGATCATACAAAATCCGTCTAGCCGCTGAGCTAGATCTTGGAAAAAAGCGTTTCGTTTAGTTAATTTTTAGATCAGCGTCTCCGACGATTTTTTACATCACTTCCGATAGTTAGCCCGGCTGATATAGTCCCAAATTCGCTGAGTTTTCATTTCAAAGAAATTTGGAAAATAGATCCGAATTGACAAAAACCGCAAAAAGTGAAATAAAAACAATGCTGACAATTTCGTCGGTAACAGAGGGTCTTTATATGCAGGCCACATCATGTGCAAACCAACTGGTCGCTCTTTTCGGATTTTACCGCCAGTGCGACGGGGAAAGGTCCAACTAATATGTTCAAACTCCTCAAGCGCGAAGACATCCGTATCGTCATTCTCAAATCAATGATTGAGGGAGGCAATCGATACGGCTCCGACTTGGTTAATTCGCATCGCAGAATCAAGCGAGGAGCCGTTTATGTTCAGCTTCGCCGAATGACGGAAGAGGGCTTGGTAATGACGACAACCGGTTCGTATCCAGGTCATCCAGACGTTCCGAGAACAGCCTATATCCCGACCTCAGATGGAATACGAACGTATTCCAGAGCGGTTACTAACAGCCAAGATAGATTGGCTACCTTCGAACCCACAGGAGCAACATAAATGTCCAAAGCTAAGGCCCTAAGATTCAGGCGCTCGCTGATGCTGTATAGCGTCGGCCTCGTGATCGTGATGTCGGCATCAATCGAACTCATGCGGTTACTTGAACTGATATTCAATATCGAGCACTCGATGTCTACGATCGGGTTCTGCGTATTCTCCGCCCCCACGATCACGGCGTTTCTCGGCATCGGCATGATCGAGAGAACCGGAAGGAGGCGCGGATATCGGCAAGGAAATGCCGTAATCGGATTCTGCGCCCGGAACTTCAGTAGGACTGTTGCTGAATCCATCCGCGAGGATTTGCGTGACGATGTTACGACTTGGCATACCGGCATCAAGTTTATCGATGTTGCTCTCTTCAACTGGCGCGCATTGCGCGCCACTATTAACGCCGTATTTTCTGCCTATAGTCCAAAGGGTCCAAAGCTTTAAGAAGGCCAATACAATGAAACTAAGCAGTGCTTAGGCCCCCATCTCGAAGTGAGTGGGGGCCTTTTACAATTTCAGGCTTTCCGATGTTTCGCCAAAGGCCACGTAGGCCGGCTGCTTACGCCCATAAATGGCCATTATGACAGCCAACGAGACCAAGCGGATTGCTAGCGTCCTGGTTGTATGCATCTTCGGCTCACCTCAGCGATGGCTCTGATCTTCCTTCTACATAACAAGTCACGCCCTCGGCAAAGTCCCGCATTGGTAACGTCGTTAAGCGAGGCCCTCCCTCGTTACTTCACTTATCCGACCTGTCCTCCGGGGTCATCCGCGCGACTATGCCAATCAGGTTTCTCACAGCCTCGTGTGGGAGACCCCGCGTAAGGTGCGACAACTCGAGGTGATCTTTTGCCTCTTCCGGCGTTCGTCCGTAAAGATGAGGGGCGACTGCGAAGAGCATATCGATGGGCTGAAAACCCAGGAGCTCGCACAGGTGGATCATCCGTGTGACTGTCATCCTTGAAAACGCGCGTTCGTAGCGACCGTACACGGCTGTCGAGAGACCGACAATTGAGGCGAAGTCCGCCCTGGTGAGCTTTTCATCTTCGCGAGCCTTGCGCAGAAACGCGGCAAGCCTCTCGTCCATTTCTTTAAAGCACACGATGCCTTCGAAGCCAGGGCGGCGATAAAGCGGCCGGTCTACTTCGTCGTCGGTTGTCTCAACGAGGCCCTTCGAACTCTTGTATTTCATTAGGTCCCGCGTTTCCGACATCACCCTCAGCCTTAATCCACTCTTCGAGCGGTATTATGTACCAAGCTGAACCAACTTGGCACCAGTCTGTTCCTAAGAATCACCAAATCGTCTCTCTATCAATTTGGGGGTTAGGTGCACAATCGGCGGCAAGTTGCAAAGTTATCCAAATTGGCAAACAAAATTTTCGTACTTCAGCGCTTCGACGAGCGCAATATAGCTTGTTTTCAAAATTATCCAGCTATTTAGTTCTGATCGAAACTAGAGACCAACGGTCATCTTTCCGCTCAAAGATTCCTTCCAACCGGGTATCTTTTGTTAGCCACCCGAGTTTAGCAGTCATCTCACATGCGATGGCGTTTCGAGCTAAACTAATACAGCGATTGACGGAAACTGAAGATTGGGGGCCAGAGTTTTTGATATCCCATTTGGATAGGATAAACAGTTGCTCTTTGGCCGCTTGGTCAGTCGGCCAGTCGCCCTTATCGGTTACATCGGTCTCATTCAGGGTTCGCGCTAAGATCGAATGTTTGAGCGCGGGACGATCTATACCGACCATTGCCGCTTGCGGCGCGAGGATAGCTCCGAGCACCCCGCCCAAGGCAACCCCAAGAAGGAATTTGGGGTCTAGGATCAATATCCGTTGTCCCGCAAATAATGGTCTATGGCCGTCTTGATAATAACGGTCATTTTTATTTCATTCTCAACAGCGGCGCGGGCAAGGCGCTGCTTCGTGTCGAAGTCCAAGGGGCAGTTCACGAAGTGCTTGCTTTCCCTTGCCTTCGTCTGCTTCAGATCCTGCAGGCGGACACGGGATGACTCCTGACGGAGTGCCCGCGTCGTTGTGCGCTCCCGGCGAACCTCCTCATCGGGCGAAATCAAATTTCCGGCGCGTTGTTCCGGCGCCGGCTTAATCTCTGCCCGATCAGGGGCAACGATGGTTTCCCGGCCCACCGGGACGGTGTTGATGGCTATTTCTTGTGACGGAGGCCCGGGTGCGACAAGCGCGTCCTGTGGGGCCTTTAGGGGCATAACCTGAGCGGCTGGTAACTCCTGACGCGGCTTGCGAGGCGCAACCGCGAAATCTGTAACGCTTGTATCGCGTTTCACCATTGCATCAACTCCTTGCGTTGGTCTGGAGGAAGCCTTCGACTTCCTGTTTAAGGGCAAGAACTTCTGCCCTGGCCTTTTTTACGGGTTCTGTGAGCTCGAGCATCTGGAGGGTGCCATAGCCGGTTCGTATCTCTCGATAGGGATTCCGTTCTACAAGTTCAGTTTCGAGCAGATGCGAATTGTAGCCGCCCGAGCGAAGGTTAGCGACGAACGGGCGGATCAATCGATATTCCTCGAGGGCGCGGTTCGGCATGCTTATCCGCGTCCTGTAAATGAGGTGGGGAATGTCCCGGCCTACCCGATCACTCATTTCCGCCACGTCGCTTGCGGCTTGTCCTGCGGCAAGAATCTCGTCCTGCGATGGCTGGACCGGCGTAACCACCACATGGGAGCCCGAGATGATCGTATCCCTCGTGACGGTGTCCTGACCGGGGGAGTCCATGATCACCACATCATATTTTTCGGCGTCCTGGTCGAGTATATGCCGAATACCGGCGTCCTGGGCTGCAGTGACAAGAGTTATGCCGTCTGGCTGATAGTCTTTATCAATCGACCGCTGGAACCACGTGGAGAGATTCTGCCTACCGTCGGCATCAATGAGCAGGACAGTCTTGCCTTCCAGAGCAAATTCTCCGGCCAGCAGGATGACAGCAGTCGTTTTTCCTGCGCCGCCTTTGCCACTCACTGCGGACATACAAATCGCCATAGCTACCCCTTTGTCTTCCCGAAGAGACTGGTTGCCTTGAGCCTCGAAGAAGTGGGAGCACCCCTTCCGTCTCGCGGTATTGTGGATGAGCTCAAGTCAACGCGCACGGTTGTTGGGATCTAAACAACGGCAGTGAAACACGGTGCTTTCTTACGACGAATAAATGAGCCACGGACCTACTACGAGAAAATAGGGTGCTGACGTGCAGTTCGTCAACATGTTTGTTGAGATCGGAACCACGTTTCGACGGCACGACATGAAACGATGCAGTGCTTGTGACGTACGACCTACTCATGTTGGAGCAGGCATGGAAAAAGGCTACTGGGCAACCACACGACCTATCGTGTGGTTTTCTCATGTGACCTGTTCGAGTGGTGAACCCCGGAGCCGCGTGAAGGCCGACTTTGGCAGGCGAACGGAAGCCGCAAGGGCGTAGAGCGGAGCGTCCCTTGCGGGTGAGTACGTCTGCCATACCAAGGGCTTCTTAGCGGTTTTGGCGGTGAACCCTGGTGAGCGTTTCAATGCTTTGAAGCCGATGCGTAAGCGTCGGTATCAGTGGGACTAAGTTGGATGGAGGGGGTTATAATTTTGTGGTCTTAGGGGTGGCAGGATACGCAAAAATGTTTTACATTTTGCATGCTTCTATCGAGGGACTGGCCCTCGATGCCTTCGCGTTGCTCTGGAAAGCCTTCGGCTAATGAGTGAAAACAGTTTGGTGACGTCTGTGAACAAGTCCCGGAAAGCCCGGCTTGTGAACGTGCGCCTTACTGATGCCGAACATGGAAAGATCGAAGAGGCGGCCAAAGCGGCTGATATGAGCGTTTCGGCATTCTTCCGTTCGCTGCTGCTGGAGGGTGCAGGCGTGAGGCCGATTTTGACGCGTGACGACCGGCTTATTATGGCGGCATTACTGGAAGATATGCGCAAGATCGGTGTGAACTTGAACCAGGTCGCGCGAGCCCTGAACAGCGGGAAGGCTGTTCATCCGAGTGAGCTTGATATCAACCTTGCTAACGTTCAGTCGATTCAGGCCGCTGTCATGCTTGAACTCCGATCGCTTTCAAGACGTGCTGGCTATCAGCGGCGTGGGGAGGAATAGGTGGAGTTCTTTTTCGGCGCGTTCACGAGTGAATGGGAGCAGAAGCGCGCAGCGCTTTTGCATGAGATGTCACTTGGAGGAAAGGCGGAGCAATCCGAGGAAAATCTCTTCAAGTACGTTCATCAGATCAAGGAGGTTAAGCGCGGGGGAGGCGGACCCAAGGTGAAACCTATGCGGATGCCTCGCATGCAGTTTCCCCCGATCTCCATGCCTTCTGGTATCGCGGCGGCTACCAGCCGACCGATGGAGGCGCGTCTTACCAGCGTCGCGAAGGGTAGCCAGCCAGCTGTTGTGAAAATGGCCTCCTATGGCGGCGGCGCACGCGTTGGATCGATGCTCAACTACGTCTCGCGTGGCGGTGAGCTGAAGGTGGAGAATGAAAACGGTGAGAAGCTTGAAGGCCGTGAAGATCTTGCTCGTGTTCGGGGCGACTGGAACCACCTGTTTCAGAACCGGACGGAGAGCCGAGATATTGGAAGCTTCTCGGTGGAGGTAGCCGCCAGTGCTGATGGACAGGATTTGCATGGCCGGGTGCGAGATATCCTATCGAGCGGTTTTGGCGACCGGCGGTACGCTTATGCCGTTGCGGAGCGCGCTGATGGTTCATTGACGATTGATGGCCTTGTCGTTCTACGAAGCGGGCAGGGCAAGAGGCTTACAGCCGACGCCAAGGCGGCCGGGATCGTGCAGCAAAGTTTTGACGCTAGCGCAGTCGCAGGTCTGAGCGCTGCGAGGTTTTCCTTCAGAGGTTATGGAAACGGTGTCGATTACGGCACCACGAAGGTTCGGGAGCTTATCGTGGACAGTGCAGAGGTTCGGGATGATCGCGGTCGCTTAATAGCAGACGGTAAAGCGGCCGGAGATCTCGTTCAAAAGGAGTGGCGCGAAGAGCTTCACAGCCGCAAAAGCCGTGATGTGATGCATGTCATCATGTCGGCCCGTGCCGGAACAGATGCAGGAGCCTTTGAAGGTGCTGTTCGAGATTTCCTCGCTGACCAGTTTGCTGGACATCGGTACGTCTTTGCGATGCACGACCCTGAAACCGACACCAAAGAAGCAGGGGAGGGGGGCAAGCGTCCGCATGTCCATGCTCACGCTATCGTCACGATGCGATCAGAAGCCGGAGACCGGATCGAGACAACGCCGACGACCTTCCGCCAATGGCGTGAAGTGATGGCCGAAAAGGCGCGGGATCACGGCATCAATATGGAAATGACGGATCGACGGGAGTTCGCCTCAGCGCCTGCCTACACCCGTAATCAGGTTCGCGCTGTAAACCGCGACGGTAGGACCGAGCATGTTGGAACAAGTGAACCTGCCCAGGCTCGCTACGATGCAAAGCGATCCGGTCGACGCACCTTGGCGTCAAGTGATCGTAGTCGGCAGTACACGGTCAAGGCTCAGGAGACCTGGCAGAAAATAGCTGCGGTTTCCGGTGATAGGCGGACTGTAGCTTTCGCAGCTGAACATCGTGATGTCATTGAGACAGGGCTCAGAGAGCTGGATTCTGCAAATAATTCAACAGTCGTTCACTCGGATTTCGGCGGCGATTTCCGTACAAATATGATATCATTGCAGAAGATGCTTTTGGAGGCAGAGGACATGCGCGAGCAGACACGCCAGGAGTTTGAATCATACGAAAAGACCGTCGAAACAGCTCTATTCAGACTTGAGCGAAGCGCTGGACCCGACGACAGAGCCGGTTTCGATGAGGTTGCCACTACAGCCCGAGAGATTGTGGATCTCCGACGCGAAATGCTCGAGCTCACCGAGCGCGTTGGTGACAGAGATATTGGCAATGATGCCGATCGGGAACCGCTTGCTGACGGCAGGGATCAGCGTGGGGAAGCAGAGGGACGAGGTGAAGCCCTCGCCACCGACGCTGTCCGCGATGACGCCCAACGCCTCGCCAACGAGGCTGACGAGGTCAGCAAGAAGTGGGATGAGGCTGTTGCCAAGCATGGCGAAGTGGTTGTTGAAGCTGGCAATGATGCGATGATCGATGTCGAGCATTTCAGAGAAGGTATCGCGCTAGTACAATCGGGCGAGTTTTCTGAAGAAGACCTCGAAATGTACGAGACCGGGCTCAGGTCAGCGCTGCGGCGTGCCGCCGAGCTCGCGGCCGACGGAAACGCCTACCTTCGCGATGTCGCTATCGAGGATCCAGAGCTTCGCAGCGAAGTCGAAAAAATCGACCGCGAAGACGGTCGGTCAGACGAAAGCACGACCAACAAGACCGTTTCCACGTCTGATGTTCCTGACGATCGTCAGCGCGACCTTCAGCTTGATGCGGAAGAGGAGCAAGGCCAACTTCCAAACGAGCGCGAGGCGCACGAGCTGGCCGATACGATCGAGGCTACAAAAAAGCAGCAAGATCGTGTAAAACAAGAGCGTGAGGGACAGAAAGCAGGGGAAACCACGCGAACGGACCCTGCGCAGCAGCACGTGCCTCGTCTTGAAGAACTTGAGCGCGAGCAAAACGAACAGAGGGACCGCGATCGAGACGATCGTGAGCGGTAATAGGCCATGACGGAGCGATACGTGATTCAGACGGAGAACAGAAAGTCGGATGAAGCCGTAGGGAAGGGCATCGTTGCGATTTTTGCGCTTATTGCCGTTCTTGCTGCTGTCAGTTTCGCGTATCAGACGGCTGTAGGATGGTACGAGGCGGCTGCGATCTGGCTCGCAGAGGCGGGCCAATACCTTGCAGGCTTCTGGCCGTTCTAGGCCTTCTAGTAAGTAGAAATCTTAACGGCCCTGAGAGCGGAAACTCTCAGGGCCGTCTCATATTTAGGCTGTCTCTGGGTCTGGAACGGTTGCGGCGAACACGTCCATGATATTCTTACGTTTCGTCGGGTTCTTTCCAATGCTGTTTTTCTCGACCTGTTCGCGAAGCCTTTGTGCTGCAAGGGAATGCAGCGCTTCAATCTCTTCTCGCCGTGCGATGTCAGCCGACGCTGCGCTATTGCGCTTACGCGCGGCTTTGGGCCGGGCTGCGGGCGTGGTTTTGGCTTTCGAGGTGAACGCCGCCGGGTTGACGATACGCTTCGTCGGATTGGCGGCCGGCGCAATTGCTTCCGTTGGCTCCGGCGCCTCTGTTGCGGGAATCTGCTTTTCCGGCTCTTTCTGAGCGGGAACGGCTTCCGGGGTGTTCGTTTGGACTGCAGCCGAAGGCTCAGCTACCGGCGCTGCGTTTCCGGCATTCTCATATTCTGCAGTCGTCGCCGGGACCGGTTTCGATGGAAGGTACTCGATATCCGGGACGCTCGGGATGTGAGCCTGGGCATAGGCTTCAGCTGCCTTGAATGGCTGGGTGTTGAAGAACCGGAGCTTTTCGGCAAAGATTGGACGCTGGCCCTCTACCAACAGGATCATTCTGTTTTCCGGCATTTGCCGGACTTCCTGAGACATCATGAGGTCCCGCTCGCGAATTTGCTCGACCTTCGTCCGCCGTGGAAGTCCCATGATTTCGATGGTGCGAGACTCGGAGGAATAGCGAATGGTCCTCTTGCCGAGAGCTCGTGAGGCATAATCGGCCGTCGCCTGATCATTTGCACCAAGGATCAACTGGTAGCCGCAATTTCCCAAGAGCGAGTGCCGCGAGGTTTCTCCATATATCTCATCGAGGTTTTTTAGATCCTGGATAATGAAAGCGAGCTTGATTTTGTAACCGGCCACGTAAGGCAGCTTCGTCATGATCTCGTCCATGCGTTTCAGCTGGCGAAACTCATCGAGAAGGAAATAGACGGGAACGGAGTTTGGATCATGTTCGAGTGTGAGAATATCCATGACCTGCTGGACAAACAGGGTCAGCAAGGGCCTGAGAAGTGTGATGTCAGTGATGTTCGGAGCGAGATAGATCGTTATTGGCCGCCGCTTCATGGATCGAAGGTCCATGTCCGTGAAGTTCGTTGCGGCGACAACACGTTCGTTCTTGAAGGGTCGCATAGCCTTCTGGATATCGAGAAGGGCCGATGCAGCGGCCCGATCAGACAGTGAAAGATACGAGTTGAAACTCTCGACCGTAAATTTCGAGAGGTAGGGCTCTTTCTCCTTGATGTGCTTCATCAAGGCCTGGAGATCCACGCCGCTGTTGAAGAAGGAGTTGATTTCGCCGAGATTGCGGCGGTCCCGGTAAAAGGGGCTTTCGAGAATGTAGCTTATCGCGCCGGCGAGGACCTGCTGCGCGGTGGCCTGCCATACAGAATTCTCAGACTCCGTGTTCTCCGGAACAAGAATGCTGGCAATGTTTTGAATGTCGGTTGTTCGATTGCCCCGTTCCGGTCGCACAAAATCGAGCGGATTGTAGCTGTTCGTGCGCTCGGAGCCTGGTGCAAAAATGAAAACCTGGCTACCGTTCTTCTTCCGATAGCCGGCCGTCGCCTTGAAGACCTCTCCCTTCAGGTCGGTAACGATCATCGAGCCTTCGTGCATGAGGGCATTCGGGATGACGTAGCCGGCACCTTTACCGGACCTGGTCGGCCCGATGATCAAGTGATGACGATCATCCTTGGCCCGCAGAACCTTGCCGCCGAAGCGACCGAAAATGTGCCCCTTCTTGCCGAACCATTTCCCCGTCCGCAAACCCGCGATGTCCTGAAAAGCGGCGTCCCCTAATGGACTAGTGACGGGCCTAAGGCCGAGATAGGCAGTAATTGCGGCAATCACGAAGGCCGGCACCAATGATCCCAAGGCGACTTTCTGCAGGGTAGGATTATCGCTGTAAGCCCAGAACTGTTGGATTGGGGCGAAAGGATTGCTTCGTATCGTCGTGTCGAGAATTCTGCCGTCGCCGTAAAACAAGTGGAGGCCAGCGCCATATCCAAGCATCCAGGCCGCAAAGGCAACTGCGAGGCAAAACGCAAGATAGACGGCTTTGAAGCCTTTCGTCATGCTTCATCTCTTGCAAAGAAGATCTCCGAAACGCCGCGCTTGCCCCCTTCACGGCGGAGCTGGATGACGATCGGGATCACCATTTGAATGTAGGACATCAAGTCTTGCTTCGAGTAGCCAGCCGACATGCCGGATTGCTGCATCATCATGGCAAGCTGCTCATATGCCCCCATGGGGGTGTCCGCATGAACTGTGGACATGCTGCCCGGATGACCGGTGTTGATGGCACGCAGGAAAGAGAAAGCTTCAGCGCCTCTGATCTCCCCCACGAAAAGGCGGTCAGGACGCATGCGCAGTGCCGACTCGAGCAAGTTTTGAATGGTCACATTGGCAGTGCCCTGTGACCCCTTTGACGCAATCAGGTGAACCGCGTTCTTCTGGGGTGGGAACAGCTCCCGCGTGTCTTCGAGTGTCAGGATGCGCTCATTCAAGTCAACCGAGTTGAGGCAGGCATTTAAGAATGTCGTTTTGCCCGAAGACGTACCGCCGCTGATGAGGATCGATACCCGCTTTGTGATCGCGGTATGGATGAAGTCGTAGATCTTCTCTTCACGCAAATATCGGATGAGCTCGCGATCGACGTCGCTCAATCCCCCGACGGCAACCGACACCTTATCCAGCGATCCGTTATCCCTGTAGTCTTCGAGGGAGAAGTTTTGGACGACCTGCTTTCGGATCGTAATGGATCCACCGTCAGGAGCTGCGGGGGGTAAAACGACCTGAATTCGTTCACCAGTCGGGAGCGCAGCGCTTAGGATGGGGTTGGCCTGGTTCAAAAACTGTTTCGTAGAGGCGGCGACGCGTTCGCCTATGTTTTCGATTTCCTGCGCTGTCAGAGCAGAGATAAGATGATGCTCCATATGGTCCGCGCCAAACCGTTCCACGTAAACGTGGCCCGGCTTGTTGATCGCGATTTCGACAACCTTTGGATCGTCAAGAAATGGCCTGATGGGCTCCAACGAACGGGTCAGGAAATAATGGGGATCATGAACCAGTGGATTACCTGCCGGTGCGTTCACGTTTGATCTCCTTCATCGCTTCTGTAACCGGATCGTCGTACATGTCGCTGAAATCGAGGTCTTGGCGCACGAAGATGAAGATGCGTTCGCCTTGTGGGACGCTGATCGTTGGGGGGATACGGAGATTTTCCGAAAGCACGGTGTTTGCCATGTCGCTAAACGTCTGTGCGATCGTCTCGCGAGCGAGATCCGCCCCACGCTGCGCATCGTCATTGTTGGAACCTGAACTCTGTTCGCTTCCATATCCCGTCAGATAGCTTGCGCCGCCACCAACGATCGAAAGAAGGATGGAAGCGCCGAAGCGCTCCCGGAACTTGTTATCAACGTGACCTGTCAATCCTGACCGACCGAGGCTATCCGCTCCGATTGAGTTTAGCCTCACGCTGGCACCATCGTCACGGATCAGGCGTGTCCAGACGACGAAGATACGCTTCTGTCCACGCGTAACCTCCGACTGGTATTCGCCAATCAGCCGGGTGCCTGTGGGGATGATCACGCGCCGGCCGTCGAACGAGTAGACATCCTGAGATGTAATGGCGCGGATTTGCCCGGGAAGATCACTCACGATGGCTGTTTCCAGAATGCCTGGAATAAGTGTGCCTTCTGGCACTAAAGCGTCGAGGCGCTTCAGCTGTCTAGCCTTGGCGCTGCGATCTCCTATCGCGCTCGCGGAGGAGAGATATTGGCTATTCTTGTCCTCGCCGGCAACCGTCAACGGCTGGCCGTTGGCCGACCCGTCCAGCGACCCGTTCCCGTTGCCTCCCAAATTCTGGTCCATGGTGATCAGCTTTGACCTAAAGCGCTCGGGAAACTCCTCCACTTTGGGTACTTCCACGGTCGGAGGCGGAGCCACTGGTGGCGGCGGCACGTTGAACGTTGTCGTGTCGGCTGGCGGCTCGGGTGGCGGCGGAGGTGGCGGAGGTGGCGGCAGGACGACGACCGGCTGTTCCGGAGCAGGTTGCGGCTCACCATCGCGCACGAAGCCAGGCGGCCGGAACGTCGTGGTGCGAAACTCTTCATCCGACTGGGAATTATCCCGCGGCTCATCTTTCGAGGTCGCAAGGACCATGTATGCGGCGATAACGCCGAAAATCACCAGAGCAGCCATTCCGGCCGTCTGGTTCCGTTTTGCGTTCTTGTTGCTGACATCCGTTTCGTCAGCCTGCGCCATAGCTTCAAGTTCGGGGCTGCGCTTCATTAGTTGCCGCTCCTTCTGCGCTTGCTTGCGTCCGGATCAGGTTTTGGAGCCATGATGTCAGGGGCAGGGGCTGCAAAATCGGGCTTGCGTAGATTGAAAATGCAGGTCCATTGGTTCCCGTCTCGCAGCGTGTATTGCGTCGCCGTGCCATCAACGACGATGTATTCGCCCTCTTTTCTGAAATTCCGAAGGGTCTCAGAGAAGTCGGACTGAACCGCAAAAATCGCTGGTACGCGCCCTTTGAACTTAAAGAACGTCTTTTTCCCGTCATCGAAGACCATAGACGGCTTCAAAGCGGCATCACCCGAAAATGAATAGTCGATATTTACATTGGCCTTGTCGATATTGCTTACGTTCGGATTCGCGGCTCTAAACTCCGCCTCTTTCCGCAGAGATGCGTTCAAATCCTTCTCCGGATATACGAAACGGATACCGAAGACCTTCCGTTCGTCTGTCGGCGCGTAGTCATTCAGCTCCAAGAAGTAGATCCGCTTGGATGTCACGACATTCATGTTCGTAGAAACACCTTTCGCAATTGGTTTTACGAATAGGATGTTGCCTTTCTCAGACGGTGCGACCTGCCAGCTATCGGTGTCGCCAAGCGAGATCGTCTCGAACTTTTCATCTTCATCAAAAATGATCATCGTTGAGATGCCGTAGGTCGCAGAGACCTTCACCACGTTATTCGGCTGGTAGACAACACTCGTAACGCGTGAATCCAACGTGCCCGGCCTAGGCTGCTGTGCGCCGAAGGCGTGACTCATCGTCACGGCCATGAAGGCCGCAGTGAAAAATAGTCTGACTTTCATCCTGCTGCTCCCGGCGTAACCGTTTCCTGATCGCGTCGGTAGTTGTAGACTTGGAAGCCAAGCGGATTTTCAAAACGCCAATCGTTGCGCTCCGGTGTATCCGTGTATCGGAAGCGGACCACAGAGATGTAGTGCCGTGTGATGTTATCGCTCTCAGAGCTTTCGGTGGTCGAGAAGCGGACCAGCGCGGTGCTAGCGTTCGAGAACGTGACCGACTTAACGTCAACGGTGATCTTCTTGTTTCTGCCCAAGCGCCTGCCTGGGTTGTTCGGATTGGCCGCGCTCCATTCGTCTTGGAGCTCCTTAGCGGCGTCTGCCGTTGATAGGAGGGCGGCAATTCCGAAGTTTTGCTGTATCGCAAACGGGTCATAACCCTCGCGCGAGCGGATATAACGGACCACATTGGCCTGAGTGACAGCCTGCTGGTCAGTGAGGTTTGCAGAGCGCGTGAGCCCGGTTTTAACCTCAATGTAGCCGGTGTTTTTGTCGACCTCGACGATGTAAGGTTCGAAACTCTTGAGCGGCACCAACATCACCAATGTCCCGAGCGACATAAGGGTGATGGCGCTCATTATCATGGCAACGAACCAAGCAAATGTCCTTGAGCGATTTGCCTTCTTTACGATCTCCTGTTCCCATTTATCGCCATCTTGAAAATAGCTCCTGAGAGCTTCGTTTGAATCTGCCATGGTCTAGCCCTTAAACCCCTCTGAACAGCCTGCGTTTAGCGCGGCACGCTGTTGCTACTGATGCGATTTTGCATCGCACTCGCACTTGCATTTCGAATATTTTCCCGCATGCCGGCTTGTGTCCGCTCGCGTGCCTCCATGCCGAGTCGGCCAGCTGTGCCGGAGGCACTACGCGCGCCGGTTAGCATTGCAGCTGGAGCACTGAAGCCTGTCAGGCCCCCGACAGTTCGCGCCACTTGACCGATTCCGGCCGCGACGCCGCCCGTGATCCCCTGAGCAAGCGTCTGGATGTTGAAGAGGACAAAGGCACCTGCAGCACACAAAAGAAGGAAAGCCGCGACATCATCGAGTTGAAGCCTGCGCTGGTCGGCCGCCGCAGTGACCTTCGTCAACTCTGGATCCATTGCGGAGATCAGGAACGCAGCAACCACGTAAACGAACAACGGAATAAGCGCGTACATCAGCACACTTTGAAACCACGCCATTCCGTAGCTTCGGGTGGATTGAAACAACAAACATGCGATGAAAATGGGGGCGGTTCCTAGCAGCACCCACATCATGACCTTCGCAAGCAAAAGGATCGCAAGAGCGACCGCGATAAACACGCCGACGCCAAACATGATCAGAAAACCCACCATAGCCGGAAGAACGGAAAAATAACCGGCCTGTTCAGCAAAGGCCCCCGCCGCCTTGTTGGCCGTTTCCCAGATCATCGAAAGGCCGTTCGTCGGCTCCGTGATGCCTGTGTTGCTCACAGCTAGAATGGCGCGGCCAACATCTTCCGGCGTATCGCTCAGCCAGGTGTAGAAAAATGTGTTGAAGTTGCCCCATGAGTTTATGAAAGCAACGATCAGCGTCATCCTGACCACACGGCTGATGACCTCGCCGACACTGACCCGAGCCGTCCCCATGATCAGTTGAAGACCGTAGTAGGCGACGTAGGCGATCAGTAGCACGGTTAGAAGCGGCGTTACTTCGCTCGAAACCACCTCATAGGCGCTTCGCGTAAAGTCAGCGCCCGTCTTTTCGATCCGATCCAAAAGCCCACCGAGGAAATCCTCCATCGCCCAACATCCTATTCAGTTGCTATTGTGCCGATGGCCGCCAGAGCGGCGGATGGTTCGCCATTGACGCTTGTCATCGGACCACAGTCGTGACGTGGATCCTCAGCATAAGACGTCATATTGGCGGGCCGTTTGCATGGTGCCGTTTTCTCTTTCGCGGCCGTCCCACAGCCGGCAAGCCCGGCTGTCAAGGTCGCGACTAGAAGCACCGTTCCCGCTATCTCGAATGCCTTAATCACCGTAGGTCATCGCCTTTTTCGAGTTCGACATATCGACAAGACGCTGCTGATTTTGGGCATTAAGCGACTGAACGGTGCCATTCATGACGCCAATCATTTCGTTCAGGACCAGCCCCGATTGAACTTGGAGCTGCGTGTTCTGATCGATCGAGCCCTTGATATCCTCAGCCTTGCCGATCTGCTGACCCGCTTGCTGGAAGGATTGCGTACGCTGCTGCACAGCCTGATTTGATCCAGTCACCAGAGCAGCTACACCAAGGACCGTATTCATCACTTCCTCATACGACTTATCGCCTGAGAACGTGCTATCGGCCTTTCCCGAAAGGTTTTTCACCAGCTGCAGCCCGTTGATGAATGTGGAGGCTACTTTGCCGATATCGCCGCCCATGCTTCCGAAATTCGGCACGCCACCGCTCATCAAGCTGTCGAAGGACGGCATCTGGGAAACACTAAAGCCATTGCCGATAGCAAGGTTCTGCATAGGGCTTTGCACGCTTCCACGGTCACCCGTTACGGCTTTAAGTGTTTCTTCGACCGTCTTAAGAACCTCCTTGTTGGTATCGAGGATGTCGGTCGTTGTTTTCGATGTTTCCTGAGCAACCTTCAGGTTAGCATTGTCGATTGTGGGGACCTGAGCGTACGCTGTCGAAGCTAGAGCCAGCGAAAACGCCGTTGCGATCGTCTTTTTCATGGCAGTTCTCCTTTATTGTGTACTCAACATCAGTTTCATTTCGGACGCCCGTTCCCTCTTCTGGACGCAAGCTTGTTCCGTTTCGTTCCATTCTACGTTCAGCGCCGGGTCACAGAGCTTCACCGTTTCGGGGTCTTTATCGTCTTTTTTCTTCACCGAGCTCGTGCGAGACGAGCCGGACCTTTCACCGAGATCCAGCGCGTTCTTCGAGTTCATGAGTTCAGCCATTGTCGCTCCAAGACGAATGACCTGATTCATCATTTCGAGATTCGCGTTTCGCGCCCCTGAGTTCTGGTCCCAGCTGTCTTGGATCGTGCCCGTCTGCATCTGCCCGAGCTGCTGCAACCACGAACTGACATTGCCACTGCTTTCCGTGATGGACTGGCTCGTCGCCATAGCGTGCATCGAGCTGTCACGAGCACCCGAGAAGGCTGTGCTGCCTCCTCCATAGTTTATCGGAATGTTGGAGGTATCCGACCCGCCAAACTGCGGCATCCATTGTTTCGTGATGCTCGCGACATAGCCTTGGGTTTCTTTGAATGGTGGGATGCCGCCATACTTCTGCACGTTGCCAGGGCCAGCATTGTAAGCGGCCAGAGCGAGGTTCGTATTCCCGTTGAAACGCTTCAGCTGTTGCTTGAGATACCGCGCGCCGCCCCGAAGGTTGTCTTCAATGTTGTTTGGGTCAACGCCGAGGTCCTTCGCGGTTCCTGGCATAAGCTGCGATAGACCCGTCGCGCCTACCGGTGATTTTGCGCACGGGTTGAAGCGGCTCTCTTGATAGACAAGAGACATGAACAGCGTTTCGTCTACGCCCTCTTCCTGGGCAACGCGCTTTACGAGGCCGACGATCTCCGGATTAGCTTGCGCGGCAGACGGCGCGTCGCCTCCCTTCCCCTTTTTGTACATCGAGCAAGTGACGCTCGTGCTGACAGAATGACGTTTCTTGTCTGTTTCCTTGATGTCGTCGGTTGTTTTCTCCCTCACCGTGTCGTCCGCCGTTAGTGCGGCGTCGGTGATTGGAACCTGCGTAAAGGCTGCGCTTGGAGCGCCAATCGACATGGCTGTAGCAAGCAGCACCAGAGTGGGACTTTTCCTCATTCAGCATTCTCCCATCCGCAAAATTTAGCCAACCAGTTTTCCGGCTCGTCTCCGTATTGCTCGCGGAGTGCAGCGCACTCCTCGATCGTCTCCTTTCGCCCGGACAGGACTTTCACCAGATCGGGCATGCTCGACAGGTCGAGCCTGGCTATGACGGAGTCATTGCCGTGCTTGATCAGGAAGGTTCGCTTCTCGGGCGGGGTATTCTTGATGAAGTTGTATTCCTTCACCGTGAGACCAAAGCGCTTGATGTAGCTCTCTTCGTCTGCACGCGGATTTGGGAAGTGAATGTTCGTGGATGATTGCTCAATTAGCGTGTGGGACACCTTCGATTTTGCAATGTCGGCGGCCGACTGAGTGCCAAAGCCTACGATGCCGTTGAGCTTGCGAATGGTCTTCATTTTGTCGACAATGAACGCGCTGAAGGTGTCGTCCAGGAGCAACTGCCAGCCCTCGTCCATGAAGAACATGACGGGGTTGCCATCCAGCAGTTCATCAAGTCGATGGTAGAGATACATAAGTGCGGGTGTTCGCAGCTCCTCGTTGCCAAGAATGTTGGTCATGTCGAAGCCGAATACGGTCCTGCCGGAGAAGGACAGCACATCGTGCGGAGCGTTAAAGAGCCACGCTTTCTCACCTTCGATCCAAGGACGAAGGCGGGAATAGAGATCGTTTGCGTCCGCCCGTGCACGGCCCATAAGCAGGTTGCCGAGGTTGGTGAGGTTTCGCTGTTGTGCCGGCTCTTCCATGAGGCGGACGACAGCGCGCTCGATGATATCTTCATCTTCCTGGGTGAAGTCGCGGCGATCACGTCCACCGAGCATTGCCTTGAGAAGGCGCTGAAGAAATTCTCTGTTTGGTCCGGTGTTCTTCAACTGGAGCGGATTGAATCCAGTTGGTGTCCCCGGGGAAAGGATCTCGTAAGATCCGCCGATGGCTCGAACGAAGATTTCGGCTCCGCGGTCCTTATCAAAGAAGACGGCGCGCGGCGTTGGAGAAACTCGCATGGCCTGCGCTAGCAGGAAGCTCAAACCGACAGTTTTACCCGAGCCTGTCGGTCCTGTGACGGTAAAATGCCCGATATCGCGGCGGTGGAAATTGAACCAATAGGGCGTCTGCGATGTCGTCTCAAGGATAGTGATGGGAAGGCCCCAATGCGTACGTTCCGCCTGACCACTGGCGAAATTGTGCATCGATGACAGGCCCGAGAAGTTCGAGCTGGAGAGCATCGCCTTTCTAGCAATATAGGAGTGGTTGCCGGGCAACTGCGCCCAAAACGCAGCCTCAAGATTCAGATCTTCACGCAGCCAGTTGATGTTCATGTCCGTGAGGCATGCACCAAGTTCCGAAACGCAGCGGCTCAAGCCTTCGAGGTCCCGGGAAATGCAAAGTAGCGAAAAATGGTGGAAGCCGAATACGGCTTCCTGATTCAGCATGCTGTCGAGAGCAAAATTGATGTCAGATTCTACAGACGTCCCAGCTTCGTCCGAGGCACGGATTTGTCTCTGAAGGCGCGTTATGCGCTCCTGCGCAATCGGCTTGTCGGCAAGGGTAAACGACTGCGTCAGAATGAACTCGTGGTTCACCTGTAACAGTCCGTCCAACATGCCGGGTCCAGTGAAAGGAGGGTATTCCTTGATGGACAGCAGTGCGCCATACCGCGAATCTTCGTCCACGGCGGCATGCGCGTGCAAAGCGCGCTTGGCGAAGTGGAGACGAGATGTTCCAATGAAGTTGCGAATGCCCATACGCGGCAGTCGCATCTTCCGAGACACGCTACCCGTGAGGATAGAATTGAAGAATTCGCAGGGCTCGGAATACGGTTCGCCCTTGGTCTCTTCCTCCTGCCCCTCGATCTTTGCGGTATCGTCGGACTTCTTCCGGTAGGTTATGCCGAGCGAACGGGCTCCGTATTTACTCAGTTCACGGACGATATTGCCGATCAGTTCCTCTAGGTCCGTTACCTCTTCGCGAGTGGCCTGTGTTTTTGCGTCCTTGTTAGACTGCGTAAAAATCCGCTTGAGCGTGTCGCCAACACCAAGCGCCCCGCGCATGCCCGAACGGACGATCGTCAAGTAGATCTCGTTTGTGAACATGCGCTTCTTGCGAAGCTGACCCATGTATCGCGTATTCAGGATGTCGCAGAATGATTGATCAAACGTTCCGCCGATCTCGGTCTCGACCTCGCGACGGATCACGGTTGACCATAGGGAAAACCGGCTTGAGCCGAGCGCGCGGATCATCGTGTTCTGGACGACTGATCGCATATTCAATTCGGCCTGGTCTTCGGTCTGGAAAAACAAGCCGTCGAGCTTGATGACACTGGCGAGTGATCCATTCTCGAGACCTATCACCGTGTCCGAGACATGCCGCATGTAGGGAATATGAACGGACATAGGCCGCTCGTTTCCGGCGACCTTCCCAAATCCTAGCTCTTCTTTGACGACTTTCAGCATGATTATGGTCCGTACGAGTTGGTGCCCCAAAAGCGCTTATTGGGAGTGCGGGGGGTCTTGCGTGACGAAACCTGAAGCACGTCGAGAATTTTCGCGTCCCATGTGCAAAGCGAGAAAAGGACGAGGTAGCCAACAGGCGCGAGCAGAAGTGCGGCAAGATGGTTTGACGCAAGCCAGCCGATGATGGTGAGGCCGATGATCAGCACCACCGCCATGTATGGCACGCCCCATAGGGTAGGTGATCGGGTCAGACCGATCACCAAAGGCGTAAGCGCCGGCTTCTCATCCGAGAACTCGCTCAACTTACTGCCCGCCCACCGAAGAAATCATCTGATCAACAATGGCCGGAGCGCCGAAGACGAGCCCGATGCCAATAACGACCGCGCCGGCAGTAAACCAAGACAAACGACCGGCAAATGCCATGAAGCCCAGGGCGATAACGGCGATGATCGCCAACAACCGGCCAAATGGGCCAGTGATGAAATCCACGATCATCTGCACGGCGGTCTGGATAGGGCCGAAAGCACCGCTACCGCCCCCGCCTGCCCCTTGCGCAAAAGCCAGCTCTGCGCCGACGATCTGTACCGCCGCGACCACGCCGAGAAGCGCGATCACCTTAACCGCCTGGGATTGACCCAACTTCACACTTTTCATCTGACTCTCTCCTTAGAAGTGCATCACGCCGCCGACAAACTTGCCGGTCTTCTCAACGGCAATTACCCCGCTACCGTTGGCCGTATTCGTCGCCGCTGCCTCGCGGACGACATTTCCGGCCTTCCGCTTGCCCGTAGGCATCGGAAGGCCAAGCTGAAAATTGAGGACTTTTGCTACGTATCCGACCGTTTCCTGAAACGGCGGCACGCCGCCATATTCGTAGATCCGGTTCTCGCCGCTGTTGTATGCGGCGGCTACGAGCAGAGGATTTTGAAACTCATCGAGCAGGAAGCGGAGGTACTTGATACCGCCTTCGATGTTCTGCCGAGGATCGCAGACATCAACGACACCGAACCTCGTAGCGGTGTCAGGGATAAGCTGCATGGGGCCACGCGCACCTTTGGGAGAGTTGCGAACCACATCAAACCGGCTTTCGGCCCATGTAATCGCCACAGCAAACCCCTCGTCAACCTGATGGCGGCGCGCGGTTTCTACAACCAATGCTTTGATCTCGTCAGGCGTCATCGGAGACGCCCCGCACTCCTTTGTCCCCACCACGGGCGAAGCTAACACATTTCCTGCGCCAATTTGGCTAAGTGAACCGCTGGCACGAGGAGCGATAGGGGAGTCGGCTTCTGATCCTGTCACATCCACGAAGGGGGTGGTTGCTGCGCCAATTTTAGTAATCGGCAAAGCGGCCGCTTCGGTCATCTCTTTCTGCTGGTTCGCGTCCTTCACTACGCCATCAGCGCCCAAGACAAATTCTTTGGCTGCGACAGGCTCCCCAGCCCATCTTTCCGCGAAGTTGGTAGCTAGTGACAGTGGCTCAGCCGTTGTTGCTTCATTGTATCCGCTGGCTATTCTGGTATTTTTTACAGCATCTTGGGCATATGCGCAGTTGGCCGACCACAGCGTAACGAGAGCTGTCCCAAAAAGGACGGTGGTGCCTGAAAAGCCTGCCATGCTAGCCCTTTTTTCCATCGTCTCCGCCTGCCAAACGGTGTTGTGATTAGGAAGAAAACCGATTAAGTTGATGCTTGTATGATACCGATTTGGCTCAGACTTACAAGTTTTTGTGCCAGTGTTAAACCCCCTTTCTCAAGGGAATCCGTTGTACCAAGATGGTTAGGGCTAGAAAATGATACGGACCATCATTACCGCACTCGCAAGTTGCGCAATGGCAACACAAGCTTTTGCCGCGCCGGCAATCAACAAGGATTACGTCAAGTCGCTCGCCGCCCCCGGTAAGACGGCTTTGGTGATCGAGTATTATGACGGCAATGGGAAGGTCGTTGACCGGAAGGGCTATGCAACAGCCTCAGGGTTCAAGGCGGTATCCGGAACCGACTTCAAGATTGACGATAAGACGACAGTACATCTGTACGGTCTCCAGCCGTGTAAGGGGGATCTGGTCAACCGGACCGAAGATTATGCGGGAACCTGTGATGACTATGCTCTTAAGCAGCTTCAGGTCATGTTGCAGAGCCCAAAGGTCGTTTTCTGCCGCGCTTTCGTCAGCGAGCAGGGGGCGACGATGCAGAATGCGACGTGCTACGGGTACTACAATTACCCTGGTGCGATGGACTCGGTCGATAATTTCGAAGAGCAGCTTCTCTCTCTGGGCGCTCTTCGTCTCGCCAAGAAGCCTGATGGTTCGGTGGAGCGGCCTGATCTACAGGAAGCCGAGAAGCTCGGGAAAAAGGGCGACTTCGGCATGTGGGCTGATCCGCGGGTAAAGTCGCAATGAGGCGGATAGCTCTTCTTATGGCGGCATTGATGCCTTCCTGGGCTATCGCAGCCCCGGAGGGCTATTTCGATTTAAAGCCAGACGGGATAACGCTCGAGACCGGAGACACATGGGTGTCCAATGGAGAGCGGTTCCGTCTCTATGGCATACAGTCATGTTTGCGCGGCACCAACTATACCGATGCCCACGGTAATACTCGCGATTGCGGCGAGGCGTCCCTTGCTGTTCTTGCCGCCTATATCAAGGACACACAGCCGATTTGCGCACCAGTCGCTAAGGCAAACAACATTTCGTATGTCATTTGTTACGCGACCGTTGGGAGCCAGCGGCTGGATCTAGGGCAGGTTCTCGTCAGCAGTGGGTACGCGTTTGCTGCATTGAAGAGCGACGGACTTCCATATCATGTCCCCTACTCTGTGGCCGAACAGATGGCCCAGCAGAAAAAGGCCGGTCTCTGGCAGTTCAAAGACGTCCAGCACCCTTCGATTACCCTCAGCCGAGAAGCCAATCAGCGCGCCAGGAAGGCGGAGCAATGAAACATATTCCACTGTTCGGCGTCATTATCGCTGCGATTGCCACACCTTCAATGGCCGCCGACCTACAATACTATACCCCGCGCTACTCGGGGCGCGTTGCACCACCCGTCGATTCCGCGCCCGTCAGGTTGCCGGTCTTCAAAGGCGTTGTAACCGTTCTGGACGGCCGCACTCTTTGGTATGGCTCTCTCGGACTTGGCTATAAGGTCCGCCTCGCGAGTATCGACGCATGCGAGCTTCCGCAATGGGCTCTCCACCCCAAGTGGGTAGACCGGACAAAGCACCAAGCGCCTATGCCGGTTCCCTGTGGGCCGCTTGCGAAAGCTTGGCTTAAGCGAACCATTGGCAACAAGGTGACGGTCTGCACGACGCTTGGGTATGGGAATGATGGCATTCCTCTCGCTCAATGCACGGTCAAAGGCCGGGACGTGGCGACGGAAATGCTGCGCGTAGGTTGGGCGCGAGTGGATTCCCCCTACGCCAACCAACAGTACCTTTCCTATCAGCACGATGCCATGGCCGCCCGTTATGGAATGTGGGGCACCTATGTGCTCGACATGAACGAATGGCGGCGCAAAGCGGTTGATAAGACCCTTGAGCGGCGGCCTCTGGCGGATTTCAACCTTTTGGCTGAACGAAAAAGCGAAATCTCGCCGCCGTTTGATGACGCACGCAACAAACCTAAGAGGACAGATCGATAGTTGCCGGATATCGCACATATCGCGACATCGTTCGCGGTCGATCCGATGGCGGCGCTATTGGTTGCCATTCCACTTTCGCTCGCCCTGATCGTGCCCTGCGAACGTTTGTGGTGGATCCACGCCCCCTGCGCTCTGGTCCTCCTTGCGGTCTCAGCCTTATTCCAGGCCGAGCGTCATCTCGCTTTCGACAGCTATCTTGTCGCCTTTTTTGCATTTGCGGCGGTTTGCAGGGATATCCCAAACCGCCCCCTCCTCTACCGCGTCGGTATCCTCTGGTTTGCAGCATTCTCGTTGATCGCCGCCGTCATTTATGCGGCCTCCGACCGAACAGACCCCCACGCGATAGAAGCCAAGATCTCACACCGGCCAATTCCGCAGTGAACGAATGAGAGAGGGAAAGCTAATGAAAGCTCTGTATTTTGTCGCCGCAGGTGTTGCGGCTTTTGCCATGACACCTGCCGCAAGGGCGCAAGATGCGTCTTGGGGGTGCCAGATCCTCCTTTGCGCAGCGTCCAAAAACCCTTCATGGCAGGGGGTTGGGTACTGCGTGCCGCCGATGCAGAAGTTGATTTCGGCTATGAAGAAGCCGGGCTTTTCGTGGCCGATCTGCGAAGAAGCTAAAGCCGGGAAACCCGGCCATGAACCTTTTGAAGATTGCCCTGCCGGTTTTCAGGCCGGACGGGCATCGTCTGGCCGCGACAACGACTCCCTCTTTGGCGGTGGCGAGGCGAATGTATGCACAAAGACGATCAACCAGTGCAGCAACCGCGGCGCTTTCCGGACGCTCTACGGGAACGAACGCGCGAACCAGCAGGCCGGCATCACAATCCGCGAACTTAATTCAAACAATGACAACGGCTTTGGCAACAGCTGCCAAGTTGTCATCACGCAGCCACGGCCAATCAGGGCTGACCCCTATTACTTCGATATCCCGAACGACAAAGGCGTGAAGGAACGCCATTGGTTCAACCTCAATCTATGAGGCCAGCGCCATGAACCAGAACATTCTACTCGTAATCGCTACCGGCGTTGGCATTGCTGCCGGCTCCGGCGCAACTTACGTTTTGATGCCGCAACCAGATCCGCAAGTTCGCGCACCCACGCATGAAGAAATTGTAGCAGCCATAGAAGCTGATCCGTCTCTTCTGCCGCGCGAGTTTTTAGCTCCGGCCTTGGAGACCCCGAGCGAAGAAGAGGCCTTGGCGGCATACCGCCGAGCCTACTCCTCCAATCCGATGCGAACTCGCGGATCTGAGGACCGTATCTCAATACGACTTGGCGAGTGCGACCAGAATCCAGACGGGCCGGGAGTGTCTTGTCTTACGTCCATTAAGTTTACCCCGTCCGCCCAACCTCTCGATCGCGTTATTGGATATTCGAAATCCGCGTCAGGCGATTGGGTTGCGAACGGATATTAGAAGTGGTTCGGCCGGTAGGAGTTCACCGTCGCTTTCGGGCTCAATCGGTCGCGGCAACTGCGAGCTGACACCGGACTCAGGGAATATCCACGACGGCGGGACGATTCATGCTTTCTTAAATACGAATCCAATTCGTAAAATTTTAGCTTTCTTGTTGCGCAAATACGGCACTATTAATTCGCCATCAATCATCAGCATCAGGATGGCGTAACGATGCGCAATGTGTTTTGCAGACTAATAAAGCGGTCCTTGGTCGCATTCGCTGTTGCAGCCGCAATGAATATTTACGCGGCGCAGGCCTATGCCGGTTCTGCGCATTTTGTTGTTGATGCGAACACAGGCAGGGTGCTGAGTTCCGAGAATGCGGACGTTATAAATCACCCCGCGTCGCTCACGAAGATGATGACCCTGTATCTGACGTTTGAGGCACTGCACAACGGCCGCCTGTCGTGGGAGCAGCCCATCACCATGACAAAAAACGGGGCCAACACCATTCCGACGAAACTTGGTGTCCCTGCAGGCAAAACATTCACTGTTCGAGAGGCGGTTCTCGGCATGATCGTCAAATCGGCCAATGACGCGGCCGAAGCGATGGGCGATCATCTTGGCGGATCGGAAGCGCAATTTGCTGATATCATGACACGTAAGGCCCGCCAGCTCGGTATGAACCGCACCACGTTTCGCAATGGTTCTGGCCTTCCCGATGGCCGCCAGGTGACGACAGCGCGGGACATGGCGACACTCGCTATCGCCTTGATGAGGGATTACCCAAGAGAATATCAGCTCTTTGCGGAACGCTCTTTCATGTTTCGCGGACGCAAGATCACCGGCCACAACAACCTAATGTATCGCTATAAGGGTATGGATGGCATCAAGACCGGCTACACCAATGCCTCCGGCTTTAACCTCGTCAGTGCCGTGAACGACAATGGCAGACATGTTGTCGGGGTCGTCCTCGGTGGAAAGACAGCTCGCAGCCGGGATGCTCGGATGGCCTCGCTGCTGGATGCCACAATGCCGAAAGCATCAGTTCGGAACGGCACAGCGATCGCTCGTCTCTCCGTCAAAACCGATTTCGACCTTGCCCAGGGAAGTATCCCGCTCCCTGTAGTGGCCGATCGAGCAGCTCCAATTGAGGTTGCTTCGATCAGCAACGACATAACGAACTCGATCTCTGTATCGGTGGCAAAAACAGCCACAAGCGAGCGTGGCGGATGGGAAATCCAGATCGCCGCATCCGACTCCAATGCAGCCGCCCAGAGCCTGCTTGCCAGAGCAAAGGCGGATGCTCTCGGTAAATATGGCGCGATCTCCCCCTATACGCAGAGGACCACAAGCCGCTCTGACACACTCTATCGGGCAAGATTTACGGGTTTCGGCAGCCGGTCTGCGGCCATTTCAGCCTGCAAGGCGCTCAAGCGTCATTCCTATGCGTGCCTCGTGCTTCCGAACAACGGATAACGATCAATCGAGCGATTCACTCTCATCGGGCAAGCTGTGCTCGGCCCACTCTTCATGGGGAATGGGTTCGCCAACCAGAAACTCGAACGCTGAGACCATTTTGTGATCCGGCGTCAGCTCGCACTTGAATTTAAGCGCGTACCAGTCCTTCTTGCTGTGAAGCGCTGCGCCATCTGCTGAAAAGGCGTCCCCGATCATCTTCGGGTCAGCCATCGCATAGGCTACCAAACGATCGGGCCGAAGCTCCTTGCTCCAAGCGCCGACCTGGGCCATGGCTTCGAGGCCGCAAAGCTGTTCGATCTGGTCGGCGGGTGCGAGGGCTGCCAGTTCCTTTCTTGCCTTTCGGCTACGGGGATCATCGAGAACCTTCTCCGACAACATGCGCGTCGGCTTCACCATCGCCGGCGTGTCATCCTGTGGCTCGGCTTCTTGAGGAACTGTCGGCGTCGCTTTTTCCTCGGATTTGCCTACTGGTACGGCATCCTTCTGAATTGCGAGAGGTGGCTGGCGCGCGGGTTCGTGCCTCTCTTCCAAAACTGGGGGCGGGAGATTCACAATCTCCACCTGAACGCTTTCCTCTTGTGGCGAAGGCAATTGCATTGGAACCGGCAAGAGCCATGCGAGGACGCAAAGGGCGAGGTGTAGAAGGGCAGATGCAGCAAAGCTCCATCTGCCAAACTGATCCTCCGTACCCGCCCGCCGCATCATCACGCGTCACGGCGCAGCGGCGGCGAGCTGCTGCAACAGCTTGACGAAATGACTTGTCCGGACACCTTTCGCGTTTTGGGTCGGATCGACGGTTTGCACGACAACCAGATGCTTTGATGGCACGATGGCAATCGCCTGACCGCCGTAGCCGGACGCCAGCGCCGCACCGGGGCCGAAGACATCGGGGTTCAACGTCCACCACAGATAGCCGTATCCCATGCTGCCACGATCGGTAGAAGAATAAGCCGTGGTGGACGCCTTCACCCAGGACGCAGGAATAACCTGCCGACCGCTCCAGCGCCCTCCATCGAGATAGAGCTGGCCGAAGCGGGCAGCATCTCTTGCGCTGAGGCGAAACGGATAGGCGGGATGACTGGAATGCCGCTCGGATATATACGTGCCATCCCGCGCTGAGAAATCCTGCATGCCGATCGGTTCGGCGATGCGCTGCGCGAAGCTCTTGAAAATATCCTCGCCAGTCTTCTGCCGGTAGATCGTCCCGAGTGCGTTGAAATCCCAATTGTTGTAGAACCAGAATGTGCCGGGCGCGTGGCTTCCCCGTTCCGGCCTGTTTCGCCGCATGTCGCCGGTTTCATAGGCGGCCGGATGGTAGATGCCGGATCGCGCCATGAGCAGATCGCGCACCGTGGCCCGTTTTTCCGCTCCGGTCAGCGCCGGAGACTTGTCGTCAATATCGAGGTCGGCAAGGGTGTTGCCGAGATCAATGCGCCCCTCCGAGACCGCGATGCCATAAAGCGCGCTAAGCAGGCTTTTGCGGACGGAGGCGACATTCACCTTGCGGGACACGTCGCCCCAACTGGCGACCACCTTGCCGTCCTGCACCACCATGACCGCCGTGGGTTTCAGACTGGAGGCATAGTCTTGTGCCTCCTTCAACTTTTCAACAGACCAGCCGGCCGATGCAGGATTGATGCTTTGCCACGGCTCAGCGTTCGCATTTCCTGCGATCACAGAAGCAAAAAGCCAAACCAGAATGGCAAAGAGATTTCCACGATAGGGCCGCATGCTACCTCCACACGTTCATTGTTTTGGCGCGACATTGAGAGCGCGATTGAAAAATTCGACAACCTTCCGGTTAAATTGTTCGTGGAAGGCCGCGCGATCGAAGCCAGCTGGCCCCTTACAACTGCGCCTGTTTTCGTCTCCGGGCTCACATGGCCGGGAAAATGCGAAGTGATCCGCACCTTTTACGAGTTGGTATTCGGGCGTGGTTGGAAGCCTGTCCAAAAGGAGGGCTGTGTTTGCCGTAACAGGTGCTCTGTCGTCTTTCTCTGCGGCCCAAAGTTGGATCGGTATGCGCACCTTAGCCAACCCATCTCTATCGAACGAAAAACCCAACGCAGGTGCAGCGATGACAGCAGCCCTTATGCGCTCTTCATGATGCCACGCATATGAACCCGCGTCTTTTCCGACTACCCGCGAAAGTTCAGCGTCCAGCTTCAACCTGCAAGCAAATTCAGCGGTGGCTTTCCGACAATATTCCTGTGCCAAAGCAGCACGCGGAGACGCCCCGGACGCAACCAGCATTGTGAAGCCGCCAGCAGAAAATCCGAAAGCTCCGATCCGGGATCTATCAACCGCAGTGCGCCCCTCCCATTCGGATTGCAGGTAGTCGAGGACCCGGGTGACATGGCCGATGCGTTCAATCAACCATTTGCGTGCAGGGTCACGATCATCGCCCTTGGTGTCGCCGGGGTGAGCGATCGCGACGACGATGTAGCCGGCATCCGCAAGCGCTTCGGCAGTATCGGCATGCGCTGCAAGGCCGCCCCCGTTTCCGTGTGAGATAAGGACCAGTGGATGAATTGCCGTGCTGCCTGAATTGGCCGTCTCGGGAAGCCATATGGCAATTTTGATGGGCTTCCCGTTCCCGTTCTCGACGCTGTGTTGCTGATAGGCTGAAGCAACCGAGTTTCCGAACAACAAAAACGCTGCAAGGAGAAGGAAGGTCGCGGCAGATCGCACAACGAAAGGAAAACGCATGAACGCACTTGGCCTCATCTATGGAGCAGCGGCGGCGATTTTCCGCATAAGCTTGAAGAAATCCCGCATTTCGATACCGCGCCTGTTCTGAGCCGGGTCCACGGTCTGCACAATCACGAGCCGCTTTTCCGGCACATAGGCAACAACCTGGCCGCCGTAGCCAGCGTTGAAGGCACCGCCCTGTCCCCACTGATCGGTGCGGAGCGTCCACCACATGTAACCATAACCGCTATTGTGGTCGGATGGCTGCGACAGCGCCGTGGTGGATTCCCGCACCCAAGCATTGGGAATGACATGCCGGCCTTCCCACTGGCCTCCGTTGAGGAAAAGCTGTCCAAAACGCGCAAGGTCGCGGGCGCTCATGGTGAAGGGGTAGGCCGGATGAACCGAGGATTTATCGAGGGAATAGCTACCGTCACGCGCCGAAAAATCCTCCATGCCGATCGGCGCGGCGATGCGCTTCGCGAAGCTCTGGAAAATGTCCTCGCCGGTCTGCCGCCGGTAGATCGTTCCGAGCGTGTTAAAGTCCCAATTGTTATAGAACCAGAACGAGCCGGGGACATGACTTCCGCGTTCGGGCCGCTTCTGGCGGATATCAGCGGTTTCGTAGGCGGCGACGTGGTAGACTCCAGATCGCGCCATAAGCAGATCGCGGATGGTCGCCTGTTTCTCGGTCGCCGTCAGCGCCGGACGCTTGTCATCAATGCCAAGATCCGCAAGGGTGCTCCCGAGATCAATGCGGCGCTCTGCGACCGCGATCCCGTAGAGGGCGCTGAGCAAACTCTTGCGAACAGATGCAACATTCACCTTGCGCGATACGTCGCCCCAACTGGCAATGACTTTGCCATCCTGCACCACCATGATGGCGGTGGGCTTCAGGCTGGTGGCGTAAGCCTGCGCCGCCTTCAGCCCATCAATCGACCAACCCTCAGATGCTGGATCGGTGTTCTGCCAAGGCTGCGCATTCACACCCCCGGCCAGAACAAACGTCATAAAAGACATGATGGCAAATACAATCGAACGCATAGAATGACCTTGGAACAGTCAAGAGAATGAACAGCTTTATCTATCATGACGGCGCCAGCGTGGCTTCGGTAGATTGTCCCCGCATAAATTCGCTGTGGCTTGGAAAGCGATCTTCGCTATCCGTCAGCCACCTCTTCGATCACTTGCATTTCTCTTGGATCCAATGCTGCCTGGGTCGTCAGGATATAGGCAGCGATATATTCGAGTTTGCGGTCGGATTCGTTTCGGTCGGCTGGCTTGTGCATAACGATCGATAGTCGTGCTGCCTCGTCTTCCTTGGACGCAGCAGCCAAAGCCGCCGCATAAATCACAGGGCTCATGCGCTTAACCGCTCTCTTTTCGTCCCACTCCCTAACTGTCTTTGCCGTCGCCTTCTGAGCCGCAATGTGGCGCTCCATCTTTTCGAAGAGCGAACCGTCTCCCAATACCTGCTTCATTATCTTACACCTATCCACAAAACCGACCGAAAACTGTTTGGCCTCCCAAATCGAAGGGAGGGCAGGACCTGGTCCTGCTCCCGAGCTCGTGCGGAACAGCTGGAGAGAGGGGGACAAGCGCTAAACCGGAGGGGGATCACCCACCCGAAGGGCCGCGTTGGATTTTTGTAGAAAATCGGACCGGTGCTGCAAGCCGCAGGCTGAAGCATGGGGAGACCGGTTTAGTGCTTGTGGGGGAGAGAGGGCAGCGCGCCTTTCTCCCCTCTCAATGACTTATATTGTCATAATATCTAAATCGAGGTAGGTTTACATGACACAGAATATAACACGGGTTATGTGACGCGCTTTTAGTTTTTCGCCGCCGTCACACTGACTGTAACAAATACGAGCGTTAATGTGACAGCCCTTTTAGGATATGCCCGTGTCTCAAAATCTGACGGCACACAGCTTCACGATCTACAGCGGGACGCGCTGGTTGCGGCCGGTGTTGACGGCAACAATATCTATGAAGATTCCGCCTCTGGAAAAAAGGACGATCGTCCTGGACTGACAGCTTGCCTTAAGGCTCTTAGAGCCGGAGACACTCTCCTTGTCTGGAAACTCGATCGACTAGGCCGCGATCTCCGTCACCTGGTCAACTTGGTCGATGAACTCACGAAGCGAAATATTGGTCTCAAGGTGCTTGCCGGCGAAGGCGCGACGATCGACACCTCAACGGCCAATGGCAGGCTCGTGTTTGGAATATTCGCGGCATTGGCCGAATTCGAACGGGCATTGATCATCGAAAGGACCAAGGCCGGCCTTGAGGCGGCGCGGGCGCGCGGCCGCAACGGCGGCCGACCATTTAAAATGACATCTGCAAAGCTTAGGCTTGCACAGGCGGCGATGGGGAAGCCGGAAACAAAGGTTGCGGAGCTGTGCGCCGAACTGGGGGTAACGAGACAGACCCTCTATCGGTTCGTTGGCCCGGGTGGAGAGATCCGACAAGATGGAGAAAGGCTACTAGCGCGAGGCAAACGGGGGTCGTAAGGCCCACCGTGCAGAGCGGAGCCTGTCGCAGATATCCTGATTTTGCGACGGTGCAGAAGTCGGGCCAACATATCGAACAAAAATCGGGATTTCCGGGACGGCCTGTCAGGAGACCTCTATCGTTTGCTTCGGTTGGTTACGCAGCATGAAAACCATAAGGCCCGCCCCCACTGCCAGCCCAATCGAGATCAGCCAGACCCACTCATATCTCATGGTCAGGTCGAAGATGTATCCGCCCGAATATGCGCCGGCCGCCGCACCGAGCGAGTGCCCCGCCGAAATCAGTCCCATAGCAAGACCCATGACGCGTAGGCCTATATGGCTGGCGACGAGGCTGGCGGTGACCGGAACGGTCGCATAATCGACAGCGCCGAACAACATCGCGAAGACGACCAGCATTTCATAGCTGGCTCCGACATTCATGAGGATAAGGAAGGTCAGCCCGCGCAGGATGTAGATCGAGCCAAGCAGAACGACGCGGTTCATCCGATCGGTCAGCCAGCCAGCCCCGATCATGCCGAGCAGGTTGACCGCCGACAGGACGCCATAGGCCGCAGCGCTTGGAACCGGCCCGAAACCGCAGAAAGAAGCATAGGGCAGGAAATGCGTTTCGATCACGCCGGCCGTTGTGTAGCCGCAAAGAAGGAAGCTCCAGAACAAGACATGGAAAGCCGGTTTCCGCAGGATCGCGGAGAGATCGTCTTTCAGGGAGACGGATGGCATGGAAGAGGAAACGTCTTCCCCGTGGCCATCCTTTGTCGCCAGTGTCCGCCATAGCAGCGGGATGAGGACGAGGCAGGCCAGTCCGATGGCGAAAAAACTCCACCGCCAACTGAATACAGTCAGAACCGCCGCGACCAGGGGAACGATCAGGAATTGCCCGCCTGTTGAACCGGAGGTGGCGATGCCCGTCGCAAGCCCACGGTTTGTGTCGAATTGCCTTGCGATGGCCGTTGATACCACATGCGTTGCCACGATCCCGAAGCCGAGCGCCGACAATCCGCTGAAAGCCAGAACGAAAACGGCGGCATTGCTGGTCGCCGAGACGATCAGGCATCCGGTCCCGACAAGGGCAAGGCCGAGCGCGAGCGTTGACCTAACTCCATGCTGATCGACCAGACGGCCGGCGAACGGCGCGACTGCCGCCATGACCAGCAGCGCCGCCGCAGCCGATCCAGAAACGAAGCTGCGCGACCAGCCAAGCTCTTGGGACCAGATCGGCATGACCATTCCAAGCGTGGCCCGCGCCGAGAAGGCCAGAGCGAGAGCCAGAAAACTGAACGCGACGACCGCCCATTGCTGAATTGATGTCGATGATCGGCTCGAATCCATGAAATTTCCCCTGCATGTCTTGCGAGGACAATTCCGCGAGCAAGCGACGATCGGCAAACGACGGTTTTACCGGGCATGTTTAGCTGTGCTAAATATGCCCCATGACAATACCGCTCTCCTTGCTCGAAACGTTCATTGTCGTGGCCCGATCAGGACGGATGCGGGATGCCGCCATCGCTTTGTCCCTCACGCCTGGTGCAATCAGCCAGAGGGTGCGGGAACTGGAAGAACAGGCGGGGCATCGGCTGTTCAGGAGAACAGCGACAGGTGTCACGTTGACCGAGGCCGGGCAAACGTTGTTCGCTGTCTTGGACGAGCCGTTCCTCAGGATCGACGGCGCGCGGCGCGGATTGGAGCGGTCATCCAGTCATCGCATCAGGATCAGTACCATGGCGTCCTTTGCTGCGAACTGGCTGGTCCCGCGCCTGTCGCGCTTCTCGAAGATCCACCCCCATATCGACATCGAGCTGGAAACCGACAGCCGCATTGTGGACCTGAAGCGCGAGCCGGTGGATATGGCGATCCGTCACGGGCTTGGGGACTATCCGGGGCTCCTGTCGGTCCCCCTCGTCGCTCCCGAGCTGATCGTTGTCGCCAGCCCGCAACTTCTTCAGAGCCGCGCCCCTATCAGGATTCCTGCCGATTGCCTTGGGTTTCCTCTTCTGCACGACCTTGATCGTGCGGATTGGCGGCTCTGGTTCAAGGCATATGGTGAGGACGTGTCTGCGCAACTTCCCGGCCCCTCTTTCTCCGACGACCATCTGACGGTGAAGGCGGCCGTAGCAGGACAAGGACTTGCCCTGGTCCGCGATACCTATGCCGACGACGATCTCCGTTCCGGGCGTCTCGTGCGGCCCATCTCAATCCAGTGGCCGACGAACTTCGCCTATTACGCCGTGAGCACGGCGGAGGCGTTGCAACGACCCGCCGTTGCGCACTTTCGGGATTGGTTGGTCTCTGAAGTCCGTGCGGATTCGCAGATATCCTACAATATGCGACTGTCCTGATGGGCGATCTCTTTAAGCCACTTGACGAAATGCTCTGTCTTCGGTCTTCCCAGCCGGATCACCTGCACGGCATAAACATAGTTGCTATCCACAAACCCAAAAGGTGCGCGCAATCGACCGCAGCCAACGTCCTCAGCCACCAGATGCCAGGGAGCGATTGCAATGCCGAGGCTGTTGAGGGCAGCCTCAATGGTCATGTGATAATGATCGAAAATTCGGGTTCCGCCGGTTTCGTTATGCCCCTCTGTATGCGTCAGACGTGCCCATTCGCGCCAGGCGTCAGGCCGCGTCCGTGTCTCTAGTCGAGGCAGCGCGAGCACATCGGTCCGGTTATCCGCTGCAAGCGATGGCGCGACGACCAGCGCCAGCTTCTCGCGGAAAAGCAGTGAACCGTTTTCCGGAATAACAGTTTCCCCAGGTAGAACCAGAATCTGAACATCGATGTGATTGCGTGCGTGCTGATCATCCGTTGCGAGGCGCACGTCATAGTGTGGATACCTGGCTGTAAAGCCATGAAGACGTGGAATAAGCCAACGCATGGCAAAGGTGCTGAGGCAGGCCACGTCCAAAATGCCGCGATCGCCTCGCCCGATGATGCGAAGCGCGTCCTCCATCTGATCGAAAGCAGCAGTCAGGGCAAAGCCGAATACCCGGCCCTCTGCGGTGAGCTTCGGACGGTTTCGCGCTCCCTCAAACAATTCTGCGCCGACAAATGTCTCAAGATGGCTGACATGGCGGCTAACCGCCCCGTGGGTCACCCCGAGTTCTTCGGCGGCTGATGACAGTTGGCCATGCCGTGCAGCGGCCTCGAAGGCTCTCAGGGCGGCGACGGGTAGATTCTTACGGCTTTTCATGTGAATTTTACTCACAATGAAACGGCCGAACTGTCAATAAGCAAAGCACACTGGTGGTGATAGATAGTGCTTCATTGAAACGATGAGGTGAACCATGCCATTTGTCAGAACAGCCATGCCTAAAGGAACAGAGAAATCACGGAAACAACAGATCGTACAAGGAATTCACGAGGCCCTTGTCGAGGGTATCGGTATGCCGAAGGATGAGTTGTTCAATCTTGTTAGCGAATATGAAGACGGCGAGTTCTTCTATGATCGAAGCTTCAACGGCATTGCCCGTTCCGAAAACCTGATTGTCGTGGAAATCACAATGCGCAGGGGCAGAAGCGATGCCATGAAACGCGATCTCTATGCTGCCATCACCCGGAACCTTGAAGCGGCGGCGGCTGTGTCGCCCAAAGACATTTTCATTTTTATGCACGAAAACGACTATTCGGACTGGAGCGTCGGAAACGGGGTATTCGCTATGGCGATAGCCCAGCAGCGCGGCGCTGACAGTTAAGCCCAGCTATCGCAAAATTGCTACAGACCGTCCGAAAACTCAAGGCAGGAAAATTTCGTTAGAAAATGATGCTAGCAGCTTCTCCTGCTGCCACCGTCTATAGAATGCATCATATTGAATAGTCGGAATGCCGGAAGGAAATTCTACGTAGGAAATTTCATTCTGAGTTTTCGGACGGCCTGGCTAACATTCGCGACAACGCTCAATTCGTCATCCGCGATCTTGTCCCGCCTATGGTGCGAAAGCGCGCACGAACATTCGATCAACCTTCAGATCGATTTCGACGGCGTGCTGGAAAAGGAAGTCGCCGCCAAGCAGGCCAACACCTTCGAACTTCCCTGGGTCGTCACGCATTAGGAATGCGTGAACTGAGCGGCGGAAGCCACCAAACTCTGTCTCTACCGGAACCAGCTCGCAATCCGTTTCCGGCAAGTTCGGATAGATCGCTCGGCAGGGAACCGATGAAGCCGCAGCGTCGATGCGGTCAGCAAACACCATCGACATTGAAGCACCGCTGTCGAGCGACATCAGTTGCGCCTGGCCACCTATATTGGCGTCAAGGAGCAATCCTTCTTCTGTTCGTCGAAGCGGCACCTCGGTCCACCCACCCTTGCCGCCAGCGTCAAACTCCGGCCCACTTTCGGAAACAGTCAGCGTTGAGGCTTGGTAGTCGATGACGATGCGACGCCCTTCGAAGAGGTTTAGACCGATTACCGGAGAAACGGGCGGCTCGTCCGCACCCATCATTGTCACAGCCCAAGGCGTGAACTCGACACCCGAGACATCGTGAAATGTTTGGCCGTTGATTGTCAGCTTATCGACAACGAAACGAGCGTTCTCCTGCACGTCGCCAGCGATGTTGCTCGACTTTTGCGTCTCCCCTGTGAGCCGCGCGCCCTCGATCCGTTCGATCATCGGCCGCGTCAGATGCAGACCCTCGGCCGATCCCGTATCCAGCATCAGGGCGACAACCGTGCCGTCCAGTTCCAGCTCGACCATGGGCGTGGAGAATTCATCGAACCTGATGGGGAACACCAAATCCGACGCCCTGGCCGTTTCGGCTGCGCCGGTCATAGCTATCGCGACAAATGCTGCAATCGTGCTGTTGAAGAGCCTCACGGGCTGGTCCTCTGAGATGGCCTCAACTTTTGATAGCCAGCCAAAGTAGATTTATCAAATGCAGCCCAAGGCGTCACTTGTTGTATGAACGCAAGTCTTCCGGCAACAAAGGGTCAGAAGCGTCACGCCAATTTTCGCAAAAGTCTCTCGCAAAACTAACTATTTTGCGAGAGACTTTTGCAAGTGCGCCGGGAGACCGGCAAGGAGTATATGGTGCAAGTCCATTTCGGTGAAGGATTAGCGACCCACACCGGCCCCGAGCCGTGCGCTGACGTCCGCGAGGACGGCGGCGAAGCGTCGGTAGGGGAATGCATAGGCCAGCCATTGAGCCGCGAAATAGTCATGGTTCCGGGTGCCGACGTTGTTTGCAAGACGGAAGGCAATACGCACGAGCACGCTATCGCAAGTGCTTGGACGACCCGGCGTGGTCGCAGACCCTGGCATGTGCAGACGCTCCTTGTACGGGAACCGGGAGATCTCATGCCCGGCCGAACGCGGTTGATGCCCCGTCCGGTCCGCATCGGGAAGGCGAGGAGCCGTAGCCGATGATGAACGGACATGAGAAGTCAGACTCGGCCATAGTAGCTGTGAACCCGACGAACAACACCGGAGAGCCGGTGGCGGAGCCGGGGAAGCCAAGGGCCGGGACCAAGGGGAACGCGAACGAGCAAAGCACGCGCCGGGCTCAGGACCGGGAAAGTGTGTCACAGGCGCTCGAACGCGTACGGAATGCCGCAAGGCAAAGGAAGACGGAGCGGTTCACCGCCCTGTATCACCACATCACACCGGAATTGCTCCGGATGTCGTTCTTAGCCTTAAGGCGCGGCGCGGCGGCCGGTGCGGATGGAGTGACGTGGCAGGGCTACGAGGCAAATCTTGATAATAACATCAAGGCACTGCACGAACGGGTCCATCGGGGCACATACCGGGCTCAGCCGTCTCGGCGGCGGTTCATACCCAAGGCAGATGGGCGACGACGCCCGCTGGCGATTGCCGCCATTGAGGACAAGATCGTCCAAAGGGCGACGATCGCGGTGCTTAACGGGATTTACGAGGAGGACTTCCTCGGCTTCTCGTATGGTTTCCGCCCTGAGCGCGGCCAGCACGATGCGCTGGACGCTCTCATGGTTGGGCTGAACGAACGGAAGGTGAACTACATACTGGACGCCGATATCCAAGCGTTCTTCGATGCGGTCGACCAAGATTGGCTGATCCGCTTCCTGAACCATCGGATTGGCGACCAGCGCATCATCCGCCTGATCCAGAAATGGCTGAAGGCGGGGATTCTGGAAGATGGGGTGGTAACGGTTAGTGAGACAGGGACTGGACAGGGCTCGGTGGCATCGCCGCTCCTGGCCAACATCTACCTGCACTACGTGTTCGACCTGTGGGCTGCCCGCTGGAGACGGCAGAAGGCCAAGGGCGACATGATCATCATACGGTACGCCGACGACATTGTGATCGGGTTCCAGTATGAGAACGATGCCCGCCGCTTCCGGGAAGAGATGCGCGAGCGACTGCAGGAGTTTGCGCTGTCGTTGCATCCGGAAAAGACCCGCCTGATCGAGTTTGGCCGCTTCGCAGCGGCTCAGCGCGGAAAGGTCGGGCTCGGAAAGCCTGCAACCTTCAACTTCCTCGGCTTCACCTTCATCTGCAGCAAATCCCGTCGGGGTAAATTCGTCGTCAAGCGCCGAACCAGACGGGATCGCATGCAGGCAAGGCTGCAAGACATAAAGGGGGAGTTGAGACGGCGACTGCACCAGTCCATTCCTGAACAAGGGAAATGGCTGAGGCAGGTCGTTACCGGTTTCTTCAACTATCACGCCGTGCCGGACAATGGCGCGGCGCTGGCGGTATTCCGTCACTATGTCACTGATCTATGGCGGCGGTCGCTTCGACGACGCAGCCAAAAGGATACGATGACATGGGTCCGGATGAAGACGCTGGCTGACGACTGGCTCCCAAAACCGCTCATCCGTCATCCTCGGCCCAGCGAACGCTTCGCCGTCAAACACCGGAGGTAGGAGCCGTATGCGGGAATTCCGCACGTACGGATCTGTGCGGGGGGCGCTCAGCGATGGGCGTCCCTACCGCGATCAGAAATTCCAGTGAAAATTCAATGCCCGCGATTTTGTCGCGAATATTAGGCAGGCCGTCCGAAAACTCAGAATGAAATTTCCTACGTAGAATTTCCTTCCGGCATTCCGACTATTCAATATGATGCATTCTATAGACGGTGGCAGCAGGAGAAGCTGCTAGCATCATTTTCTAACGAAATTTTCCTGCCTTGAGTTTTCGGACGGTCTGTAGGATTTCCGCGACAAGCCAAGCGAATAGCTACTTAATTTAGAACCACAGAGTTTAGCGACACTTCGCGATCCAGATTCCACGCTGTTACGTTCCCTGTTTGGAAGTCGGTGTGCTTATGACGACGCCTCTACCAAGCCGGTGAACAGGCGATTTCCGGGATGATCCATTTCTGCCAGCAGTTCCTGATGCCACTGAATTCCAATAGCAAAGGTATTGGTTGAGATCTCGATCGCCTCGACAATACCATCCTCCGCATACGCGCAAGCATTCACTGCTGGAGACAATTGGGCTATTGCCTCGCGGTGAAAGGTGTTCACCTCGATACGCAGCCTTCCGATCACCTCCGCAAGGCTGGATCCTTGGACAATATCTATCGGGTGAAAATAACCCCGCTTGTCGTGTTCAAGGGCGTTTGGATTCGATGCGCGAAGATCTGGCGTAAGACGGCATCCATTCAAGCAGGCAAGCATCTGCATTCCGGCACATATCCCAAGCACCGGCTTATTTCGTTCAAGGAAGCCTTCGACGATAGCTTTCTCGACTTCAAATCGTTCAGACGGCGGCGCTTTGGAGCTGGCATTATCGACGTACCAATCATCGGGATAAGCGAACCTGCCCCCTACAGAAACCAGCCCATCAAACTCCGCCAGGACAACGTCCACTACTTCGTGAAGATATGGGACCCCAAAGGGTAATCCGCCCGCGTTCCTAACGCTCGAAAAATATCCCTTCGCGGCTTCATAGTGAGTCCCGCCCGAACTCGTGTTTTCGTCAAGGACAACGGCGATGCGGGGCTTTCTCATGGGTTCAAACCTTTGGGTAGAAAATTTTTCCGGAGCATTGAGCAGCGGCCTTCGGTAGTCGATCGCAAGCCTTGTCCTATTTCTGATCACATAATAAACCCGACTTCCGCAACGTCGGAGATTCAGGACTTTCGCGAAAATTCAGAGGGATCGGCTCGCGCGCGCCAAGCCATGGGCAACCAGTCGGTCAATCGTTTCGGTATAGCTGACGCCGCTTGCCGCCATGACCTTCGAATACATGCTGATGTCCGTAAATCCGGGAATCGTGTTGAGTTCGTTGACCAGGATTCGCATGTCTTCTGTGACGAAGAAGTCCGCCCTCGACATGCTATCGCAGCCCAATGCACGGAACGCTCTCGCCGCATAGGCTCGGATTTTCTCCTCAACTTCGTGAGGTAACTCAGCCGGCACCCTTAGCGCTGCCCCGTTCGAGTCTATGTATTTGGCGTCATAGGTATAAAAGCCATGGCTTTCAGCCGGAATGATTTCACCTGTCCTCGACACGAACAGGGAGCCATCAATATTTTCTAAAACGGCACATTCGATCTCACGCCCCTGAATGAACTCCTCCGCGAGAAGCTTTCTGTCGTGCCGAAAGCCTTCTGAAAGGGCGGCCTCATAATCCGCATTATTCGAAACCTTGCTGACTCCGACCGAAGAACCTTGGCGAGCCGGCTTAACGAAGATGGGTAGACCGAGCGTCCGCGCAAGTTCACCGAACGTTGGTGCTGCACCGTGATGTATTGTGATAGAACGCGCGGCTGGCACGCCTGCCTCATTGAACAATCGCTTGGCGATGTCCTTGTCGAGTGCGTTGGCGGAGCCGGGTATGCCGCATCCTGCCAGTGGCACACATGCTACCTCTGCCAGCCCTTGCACTGCGCCGTCCTCGCCGTGAAGCCCATGCAAGACAGGAAACAGGATATGAATCTTTGGCGGCTCATAGGCAGCGCGATCAACAGGAAGGGCGATCACCCGCCCATATCCCCCTGGAATGAAACAAACCTCTGTGCCGATCGACGGAGTTGCGAGCGTGCCACTTTCAAAAACACTCAGTAGCCATTTTCCTTCACGGGTGACGAAAATAGGTATGGCATCGTATTTTTCAGGGGCCAGCGCATTCATGACGTTGGTCGCAGAGAGAACCGACACGTTGTGCTCGGTCGATCGGCCGCCATAAATCACGGCAATACGTATTTTGGGATTGTTCTCTTTTTCCATCATCAGGCCGTCCAACTACAGTTCCATATTCTCATTACCGTAGCACAGCGCTTTTCCTGAAGGTGATCGCAAACGTAGCGATAGCAACTTCCAGAACGGCCGCGAACAGCAAAGCCGATAGAAGCGCCCCTTTTCCGAAATTGACCAGAATCCAGCCGCCGAGAACGGGGAAGCCGAATATGCCAACAAAATAAATGAGGACGAACCAGGTCAGAGCCGCATGCCGGTGCTCTGGCGCGGCGCTGTTGACCGCCCATGTCTGAATGACGGGATAGACCAGGCCATAGCCGATGCCTGTCAGCACCGCCGACACCATCTGAAAAACAGGAGACGAAGGAACTCCGAACATCGCCGCCACACCGCAAATCATGACCAGCAGCAGCCCGATCGCAAGGCCAGACTGCGGTAGCCTTGCAAGAAAGCGAGCCAGCGTAATACGCGCTCCGACAACCGTGACCGCATAGAGGATGAAAAACGAACTGGCGTTGGCCTTCGTACCCTCGACCAGTGAACTCTGGAAACTCATCAGGCCCGAGAAAACGCAGGCTCCAAGCCCGACCATCAAGATTGGCCGTATGGTGTGTGATGGCGCAATGCGTGCGATGTCACGCACCCACGGGCGGATCGCCTGCCCTTGCCTCGGAAGGGGAGATTTGTTGCCGAATGCCAGCAATAAAATGCTCGCGGCCAGCGCAGCAAATGCGACCAGCAGAAAAGCAGTCTCGATTGCCAGCCCGAAATCCCCGATGGCGAGGTTGACGAGCACAGGACCGCCACCGATTCCTGCCATCTGGAATGCACCGAAGCGCGTGAACCAGAACCCTCGATCGGCGTCCGTCACCCGCTCGGACAATGCCATGGGCGCGCCGATGTAGAACATGCCCCAGCCAAGGCCGATCAAAGCACCAGCAACACGGCTAAGGGCAATCCCGTGGGCGCCAGCGAAGGCCAGTACGAGGAAACCGCAGGCGATCGACACGGCGGCAATTGCCGTCATTCGTGCGGCATCGATGCGACCTGAAAACCACCCGACCAGCGGAACGCCGGCAAATGTGCCGATCATCGCTGCGCCCAGGGCCAAGCCGGTATCGATGTCATCTCCACCACGAGCGCGGATGTAAGCCGAGAACAGGAACGTCGCACCATATCCGGCTGCGGCAAATATGGTGCCTGCGAACAGGAATGGCGCGGAAGCGGCGCGCATAGAAGTCATTTGAGCCTCGGAAAAGATTGAAGTGGCTCTATTAAATAGCAATAATGTTCATTATTTAAGCGCCACTCCGCGCTCCTTCCTTGAGCCACTTTTGGAGGAATCAATGAGCCAGACGCGAAGACGTGAGAGCCTTTCGGCGGCGTTTCTTCCACACATCGATCCGGAGTCGGAAATTTCTCTTGTAAGGCAGCTCTATCTCTCGCTGCGTAACGCCATCATGGCTGGCCGCTTGGGATCGGGACATAGACTGCCCTCGACCCGGTTGGCGGCGAAGGAATGGAAGCTATCGCGCGGCTCCGTCGCTGAAGCTTATGAAATCCTGATTGCTGAGGGCTATGCGAGCGCCAGGCATGGGTCCGGCACCTATGTTTCACCGGGTCTGCCTGACGTATTCAGCCAGCCCGACAATTTGACGCGACAGAGCACAGATTCGCCGCGCCGCACCGTTTCGGCGGCAGCGACGAAGGCCCTTTCCCTGGCGACCAGCCTTGAGACGCCGAAGCAGTTGCCCTTCACAACAGGCCGCATTGTCCATGATGAACGAACGACACGCTTGCTCAGCCGTATTGCCGGCCGGCACCTGAATTATTCCCGCGACGGATACGGGGACACTCAGGGGGAAGTGGAGCTAAGATCGGCTATCGTTGCGTATCTCACCGCCTCGCGCGGTGTGCGCTGCACCAGTGATCAGGTATTCATCACATCTGGAACTCAGCAGGCCCTCGATCTCGTCTTTCGCGTTCTGGTTACGCCGGGAGAGACCGCTTTCGTGGAAGACCCCTGCTACCCGCCCGCAAGACATGCGTTGATCCTTCAAGGAGCCAAAATCGTCGGGTATCCGGTAGATCGGGACGGTCTCATTACCGAAGCTCTGGTCCGTGCCAATGTAGACCCGCCAGCGCTCATCTATGTCACCCCCTCGCATCAATATCCGTCGGGAGCGGCTCTCCCCCTCCCGCGCAGGCTGGAACTACTCTCTTACGCGCGGGAAAACGGCTGCTGGATTATTGAAGACGATTACGACAGCGAGTTTCGCTACGATGGGCATCCGATCGCATCGTTGCAGGGACTCGATCAGGCCAACAGGGTCATTTATGCGGGAACCTTCAGCAAATCTCTTCTGCCGAGTTTTCGGGTTGGCTATCTGGTGGTGCCACCCGATCTAACGCAGGTATTTCGGGCGGTGCGTCCGATCCTTGATCGCTTCCCCCCGGTGCTACCGCAACGCATCGTGGCCGATTTTCTGAACGAAGGCTATTTTCCCGCGCATCTTCGACGGCTGAGAGAGCGCCACCGGGCCTCGCGTGACCTGCTTGCCCACCTCCTACAGGAACGTATGGGTGACCATTTGAACGTCTCCAGTCCGGAGCAGGGCATTCACCTGACGGTGCGGAGTGCCGGAATATGGAGTGACGATGTTGCCGTTTCGAACGCTGCGCAAAAGCGTGGTGTTATCGTCATTCCGATCTCTCCCATGCATGTCTCCAGCTCTCCCGCGCCAGGACTGATGCTTGGGTTTTCAGGGCTTTCAGAGCAGGAAGCCGATATTGGGACGCAATGGCTGGCAAGGATGTTCGATCAGGAGCGTTTTCAATAGTTTTAGTCGTTCGTGATTTCCGACCACCGTCGCAAATCTCCCGCAGAGCGTCCAAAAACTCTTTTGGGGAATGAAGTCCTGCGCTGTTCAATGCCGGAACTCTATGGGCGACGAGATTTTTCAGATTTCGCAGCCAAA
>NZ_SLYH01000018.1:0-44933 GCF_004343445.1 Rhizobium sp. PP-CC-3G-465 | reverse complement strand
AGATGACGCGGGTTACTCTCGGGAAGAGCCGGGTGCGGGAAATCCGCCCGCCCGGATCTGTGAGGGCGAAGCCGAATGGCATAGCTACTCGACCACGATCGATAATGGTGCACACGGCGGCAGCGTTCCGCCATTACCGTGGCATATCCGTGAAAAGATCTACGTTGCTGACGGCGATGACAAGTCAGTTCAAACGTCGCTCATTGACAAAGCAAAATCTGGTTGTCCTCGCTCGGCATCTTGCGGGACTCTTCCGCCGTGATCTTAGGGATGAATTTTCCTTTCTCGTGTGCGACCTCTAGAGAGACCGGCACTAGACCGGCTCATGCTCGGCGGTTTCCTCGATAACAGCAGAAACCCAAAATTGCCGAATCGGCTTTTTAAGTACAGTCCCACAAAAGCTGGCCTCTTAGCGTGGGACAAGCGCAGTCAGTGAGAACTGATCCTGGATAAAGGAAAAGCAGGCTTACCGGTTATGGTAAAGAGGTGGTATTTCAGGTCTTGGGCGGGTTTTCTGCGTCGGCCCCAAATGTCGGCGATGGTGTGGTTCGTTAAACAAATCCTAGCCTCTCGCCTCTCTTCCCCAACTTTAGCTGCCGCGCTCTTTAGACAAGCTGGACGCGAGGCCCTCTACGGCGCACGACGGCTACCTCGCACGTATTTTATAGGTCCTAAGCCTGGCTGGTTTCTACCAGCGCACCTGTGCTGACCCGAGAACCCTTGTTTCTGCCCCCTAACGCATTGCGATATTGACAAAGCGAAAATATTGATATCAACTCATTATATCGATATTTAAGTATCGCTAGGCGATAATGAGAAGCAGATGTATGATCCTTTAGTTCACGCCTTTCCGAAAAAAACACAGTCCGATCCCGACTCGTACTGGCTGAAGGTAAGCGGGAGAGATCCCGAGGATGACGGTACTGTCGCAGGTGATTTCGACGTCGACGTTGTTATCGTCGGAGGTGGATATACCGGCCTGTCTGCGGCGTTGGCGCTGGGGCGCGATCACGGGATCAAGGCCACAGTGCTGGAAGCCCGGTCATCGGCATGGGGTTGCAGCGGGCGAAACGGGAGTTTTGCCCGCATTTCCGGGGGCCGCGTCCCTTGGTCAAGTCTGGTAAAAATCTATGGCGCAGACGTAGCGCGCGCCTACTTCCAGGAACTCCGCCAGGGTCTGGATACGGTCCGCAGTCTAATCACGGACAGCGGGATTGAGTGCGCCAGGCAGCCCGATGGGGTTTACAAGGTGGCGACTTTCGGCGCGCACGCCGATGCGCTCCGGCGGGAGGAAGAGCTCTACAACACCGTTCTCCGCTATCCTGCCAGATATGTCGACAAGAGCGGCCTTCGCGGGGTACACGAGGGGCCGGAAAGCCATGGTGCGCTCCATCTCCCTGACGGCTTTTCCTTAAACCCGCTGGAACTCGCGCGCGGCCTCCACCGTAGGGCGCGCAGCCATGGTGCCCGCATCCACACCAATTCGCCTGTCACGGACTGGATCACCGAGGGGGATTGGCACCGTCTTGTGACGCCGACGGGCACCATTCGCGCCAGACGCGTCATCGTAGCAACCAATGGCTACACGTCCTCGAGGTTGCATGCTCGCCTGGCGTCACGCGTGCTGCCCGTCCACTCGCAGATCATCGTGACATCGCCTATGAGCGACGCTCAGGTAGAGGCAAGCCTTCCTTCCGAAAAGTGCATGTTCGATACCCGCGAACTGCTGTTCTACTATCGTCGGTTACCAGACAATCGACTGCTATTCGGCGGGCGAAGCGCAATCTCCGGCAAGGATGCCGCTGCACCCCGTCACCGGCAATACCTCTATGAGGCCATGACTCGGAAGTTTCCGGCGCTCGCCGGGATCAGTGTAGATCATTGGTGGGGCGGCTGGGTCGCGGTCACCCGGAACTCCCTTCCATTCTGCTACAAGGTGCCGGGGATGACCGACGTATTTACCGCCGGCGGTTATGCGGGCAGCGGCGTCTCGTTCTCCATCCATCTCGGCACGAAACTTGCGCTGATGGCGGCGGGACGTCCGTTCGAGACGGGCGCCTCGTTCCTCGCGCGGGAGCCCGAGCGCTATCCCTTCGCCTCGTTCATCCGGCTCGGACAATGGATGGCATATCGCTGGCTCCACGTCAAAGATGCGCGCGAGGCGCATCAGGCGCGAGGTGACCGGTAATGGAAAAAGCCGCCACGTCCAGCAAGTTGCTTGGGATCTACGCATCGGGTGGCCTTCAACATGCCGCTAAGCCTCTATGCCAGCGTGACAGCGGGGGAGTGCTATGACTGCACGTCCCCACAACCTCTTGCGATCAGGTACAATGACAGAAGCTGAAGATTCTCCCCTCTACGTCACCGCTCTTGCAAAAGGTCTCTCCGTTCTGACCGCGTTCGGCCCTTCTAGGCCGGCTATGAATCTGCTGGAGCTGGCTGAGGCCACCGGCTTGAACAAGAGCACGATCCAACGCTCCGTATTCACGCTCGAGGCGTTGGGCTACCTCGCGCGTGATGGTGGTTCAAAGCGTTATCGCCTAACAGTACAGTCGCTGGAAATCGGCACCGGTTATCTTCAAACCGCGGAACTGATCGAGAGGGCCAATCCCTTTATACAGCAGCTGAACCGCCAGACGGGCGAGAGCTGCAACCTGCTGGAGCCCTGGGGCACGGAGATGATCTATGTGGCCCGCTTCACGAGCCACAAGGAAATGCCGATCCATGTTCCGGTCGGCCAGCGCCTTCCGATGTACTGCACCGCCGCCGGGCGCGCCTATCTCTCAGGCCTGCCGGTCGAGGTAGCGGCCTCGTATATCGAGCGGTCTAACCGGGTGGCCTTTACCGCACATACTGTGACGGACCCGGCTGAAATACTCGAGCTACTGCGACGTGCGCGAACGGACGGATTTTCCCTGATCACCGAGGAAATCTACGTCGGTGATATCGCCGTCGGCGCCAACATCGTCAATGCCGACGGGCAGCCACTGGCTGCCATTAATCTTTCCGTGCCCTTCAGCCGCTGGCGGCCCGAGCAGGTCCTCTCGGAGCTCGCGCCGCAGGTCGTCAACACGGCCCGGGCGATTTCGAGTGCTGCGAAGGGGCTCAAGCCATCCAGCGCAATAAAAAACCACCAGACATAGAACTATTACCCAGGAGTAAGAATGCCCATCCAACGCTTTGAATCGAACGGCAAACGCCTGAGCCATGTCCTTGTTCACAACGGGATCGCCTATGTCACAGGGCAGGTTCCCGCAGATCGCAGCCAAGATGCTGCCGGCCAGACCGCCCAGGTGCTGGCGCGGATCGACGAGCTTCTGGCAAAGGCCCGGACTGACAAGTCCAGGATCCTCTTTGCACAGGTCTGGCTGAAGCATGTTGTCGCGGATTTCGCGGCGATGAACGCGGCCTGGGAGGACTGGGTGCCCGAACATGCGTTGCCCGCGCGGGCGACGGTTGAGGCAAACCTTGCTGCTGAAAACATCCTCGTCGAAATCGCGGTACAGGCAGCCGTCGGGGACTAAGACTTTTCACCAAACAATAAGAGAGAACGAACATGCGTAACACGTTTGTAATGACCGCGCTGGCGATGATTTTCGCAGGAACGGCTGCCAGCGCGGCAGACACCACACTGACGATCTCAAGCTACGGAGGCGTTTATCAAGAGGCTCAGTCGAAATCGTATTTCCAGCCTTTTCTCGCGCAAAATCCACACATCAAAATCGTCGAAGACAGCTCGTCGAGCAATGCCAAGCTCAAGGCCATGGTCGAGACCGGTAATGTGACGCTCGATCTGCTTTTGACAGATGACAGCTTTGGCCTCGACGTCGATGCGCAATGGCTGGAGCCAATCGATTATTCGGTCGTCGATAAGTCGAAGTTCATCGACGGTGCGGCAGGCACTTACCGCGTGGCTTCCGACATCGAAGGCACGGTTCTGGCCTATAATACCAAGGAATTCGGCGACCAAGCACCGAAGGGCTTTGCGGACTTCTTCAATGCCGAAAAATTTCCCGGATCGCGCGCCGTCTGGAAATTCGCCGCCTCCGGAATTTTTGAAGCAGCCCTTATAGCTGACGGCGTGGAGCCTCAAGATCTTTACCCGATCGATGTCGAGCGTGCGCTCAAGAAACTCGACACCATCAAGGAAGATATCGTCTGGTGGGAAAGCGGCTCACAGTCCGAGCAGTTGCTCTCAAGCGGCGAGGCGAGCATGGCACTCGTTTGGGTGGGCCGCGCGGTCAATGTCGCAGAGAAGGGCATCAAGATTGACTGGACCAACTGGACATCACAGACCGGCTACTGGGTTGTTCCGAAGGGCACGAAGAACAAGGACGCCGCGATGAAGGCGATCAGCTTCTTCACGGAGCCCGCCCAGCAGGTCGAGTTCACCAAATACATGCCCTATGGCCCGTCGAACAAGAATGCGCTGGCTTCCGTCGACGACAAGTTCAAGGGCAGCCTGCCGACCGACCATCTCGATACCCGCGTTTTGATGGACGCCGACTGGTGGGCTGAAAACGGTGCGAAGATCGACCTTCGCTTCCAGGAATGGCTTCTGCAGTAAGGCTTCTTGGCAAGGGACCCGCCTGCCTGTCGAGCGGGTCCTTCCCTAACGTGCGGTTCGGAAACACGATGACCATATCAACTGATGATCGCAGCATGCCGAAAGTAGCGGGGTTCCGGCGGGACTTCCGGCCAACGCCGGCGTTCTGGCTGATTGTGCCCTCGATCCTGTTCCTCGCACTTTTCTTCGTCTTTCCACTGCTGAAGCTGGTCGCGATCTCGCTGCCGGGCGGCAGCATGGAATATTATAACCAGATCTTTTCGACGCCGATCTTCTTGCGGGTGATTGGCGAGACGTTCCGGGTGTCGCTCATCGTCACGGTGGTCACGGTTGCCGTCGCTTATCCCTATGCCTATGCCATGGCGCATGGCGGTCGCTCGGTGCTGCTTGTGCTCACGGTCGCGTTACTGATCCCTTTTTGGGTGAGCCTGCTCTTGCGCAGCTTCTCGTGGATCGTGCTGCTACAGAACACTGGCCTGATCAACGATCTCTTGAGCGCAATGGGTTTGATTGACAGGCCAATTCGGCTCATCCGAACGCCAACCGGAGTGATCATCGGTATGGTTCACATCCTCCTGCCCTATGCAGTCCTGCCGCTTTACACCGTTATGAAGAAGATCGATCTGCGCCTCATGGAGGCGTCCTCGATCTGCGGCGCGAGTTGGCTCAAGGGCTTTCTGCGGATCTATCTCCCACTGTCCCTGCCGGGTGTCATGGCCTCGGCGATCCTTGCCTTTACGCTGGCTCTAGGCTTCTACATCACGCCGGCCCTACTCGGGAGCCCCCGCGATATGATGATCGCGCAGATGATTGCCGGGCAGTTCAACGAGCAGCTCAATTTTGGCCTTGGGGCTGCCCTGGCCGTTGTCCTCATGGTGCTGACCGGCATCGCTTTCGGTCTGTTCGGTGTCGTGCGGGCGATCCTCCTGAACCGCAGTCTGCGAGGGGAGGCGTGACATGGATAAACTAAGACGGGCCCTTTTCTGGTCGTTCGTTGGTCTGACCGCAGTGTTCCTGCTGCTGCCGACGTTGATCATCGTTCCGATGTCGTTCACCACGACGTCGACGCTCGAATTCCCGCCGATCGGCTTTACCTTCGAATGGTACGGCAACGTCATCGGTGCGCCGGACTGGCAGGCTGCCCTCATCAACAGCTTAGTCGTCGCCTTCGCCGCCGCGACACTGGCAACCGTTATCGGGACCGTCGCTGCCATAACACTGCACGGGCATCGCTTCGTCGGCAGAAGCCTTGTTATGGGTCTTCTTCTCAGCCCGATGGTCACCCCCGTTATCGTCCTTGCTGTAGGGATGTATATGGTGTTTTCGGGATGGGGATTGGTCGCGACGCGCATCGGGCTGGTGTTCGCCCATACCGTCCTTGCCATACCCTTCGTCGTGGTATCCGTGTTGGCAAGCTCAAAAATGGTCAACCCCTCCTTGGTTCCAGCCAGCCTTGGTCTCGGCGCCAGTCGCTGGTTTACCTTCCGGCGGGTCACATTGCCGCTGATCATGCCCGGCGTCCTGTCGGGCGCGGTCTTTGCCTTCATTACCTCGTGGGACGAAGTCGTTATCGCACTGTTTCTGGCGGATGCTCAGACGCGCACGGTGCCGATCATGATCTGGAACCAGGTGCGCACCAACCTCGACCCCGCAACGGCCGCCGTAGCAGCCATTCTCATCGTGCTGTCGGCGCTGGGCGTTCTCCTCTCGTATCGATTCAGGGAAGGCAAATCATGAACGCCGTTCAAAACGCCACCGTCACGGCCATGAAGCTCGAAGGGGTGTCTAAGCTCTATGGGCCGGTCGTAGCTCTTGACAACGTGTCCTTTGAGCTTCGCAAGGGAGAGTTTCTCACCATGCTTGGCCCTTCTGGGTCGGGCAAGACAACCTCTCTTCGTGCCATTGCGGGCTTTATTCAACCGACCTCCGGTCGCTTGTCGATCGACGGTCGGGACATGACCTTTGTGCCGCCGCAAAAGCGCAACATCGGCATGATGTTCCAGGACTACGCACTCTTCCCGCATATGACCGTGCTCGCGAATGTTGGATATCCGCTGGAAACGCGCGGCATCAAGCGCACGGAGCGGGAGAAGCGCAGCATGGAGATGCTGGAAATCGTAGGCCTTGCGCATTGCGCCCAGCGCTATCCGAAAGAGATGTCGGGCGGTCAGCAGCAACGGGTCGCACTCGCCCGCGCTCTCGTGTTCAAGCCGGATATCGTCCTTCTGGACGAGCCGATGGCGGCGCTCGACAAAAAGCTGCGCGGCCAGATGCAGATCGAGATCATGCACATCACGCGTCAGGTCGGCGCGACGGTGGTTTCGGTTACGCACGATCAGGAAGAGGCACTGGTCATGAGTGATCGTATCGCCATCTTTAAGGAAGGGCGTCTTGAGCAACTCGGCACACCGCACGAACTCTATCTCCAACCGAGATCCGAGTTTGTCGCCGACTTTATTGGGGAAGCCAACCTGTTGCGCGGTGACGTTCGCTCGACGGGCGAAGGCGTCTTCGTGGAGGGCAATGGCTGGATGGCGAGCCTTCCCAAGAGCGATCCCCGATACGCGACGCTCTCGAAGGTGCAGAAGGCCTGCGTTGTGCTGCGCCCCGAACGGATCTGCCTGGCGCCGGCAGGGCCTCTGTCGCCGAATTCTGCCGAAGGGGTGATCGAGGACAAGATTTACCTCGGCGTCGAGTACAGGCTCGTCGTGCGGATGAGCGACGGCGGCAAGGTCAATCTTCGCAGCCGCGATGTCGCTTCGGTCGCCGCCATGAGTGCAGGGGACCGGATCTGCATGACATGGACGGTCGATGACATCGTCGTCATCGGTGCTTAAGCACATGGGCAAGGGGGGAATATGAACGGTAACAAGCAGGTGGAGGTCACGTTTCTCTGGAACGGCTCCCGGATCAAGGCGCTCCAAGGCGATAGCGTCGCGGCCGCTCTGTGGCGCGAAGGAATTACCACGCTCGCACGGTCGCGCAAGATCCACCGCCCGCTCGGATATAGCGGGTCGTATCCGACCGGCGTACTTGCCCGCGTCAACGGGCGGCCGAACGTTCGCCTTGATCAGGTCAGTGTCGAGGAGGGGCTTGTCGCCGAGATGCAAAACACTTGGCCGTCGCCTCGCTTCGACCTTCTCAAGCTCGCCCAGATCGTGCCGGAGAAGGCCGTCTACGGTGGTTTCGAACACGGTGCCTGGATGCCGAAATCGGGACTTGCCTATCGGATCGCCGAACGGGCGATGGCAAATCTCGCTGGCGTGGCGCGTCCTGCCGATGCGACCGGCCAAGGCCGGTCGATCTCCGGCGAACGCATGAAGGTCGATTGTCTGGTGGTGGGCGGGGGACCTGCCGGTATCAACGAGGCAAACCGGCGGGCTGCGCGCGGCGAAACAGTCTCGCTCGTGACACGCGGCGATCGGCTTGCGCGTTTCGCGGGCAACGTCGGGGCGGTGGTTGCGCCGCTTGACCCGCAGGTACGGCTGTTTTCGGGAATGGAGCTTTTCGGCATTTACCGCGGTGGCGCACTCATGGTTGCGGCACCCCATGATAACAGGCACCGCGCCGTGGTGTTTGACCCTCGGACAGCAGTGCTGGCGACAGGGCGACGTTCGATGCCGCCGCTGGTCAGGGGCAATCAACTGCCCGGCGTGCTGGATGCGCATGCCGCCATTCAGCTTGTCGCCGTCCACCGTGTCATGCCGGGACGGCGTGTCGCCGTCCTCGGAACAGGAGCAGAGACGGAGATCACGGAACGCCTTGCTTCGCTCGGCGTGAATATCGTTCATTGCGGCCCTATCGAAGAGCTCATCGAAATCAAAGGCCGCTCCCGCGTGACGGCAATTTGTGTCTGCGCCGAGGTCCAATGCGATGCGGTCATTCATGCCGGACCCTGGCGGATCGACCCGAGCCTGGGGTTCCAGGCTTCGGGCGAAGGCATGTTTCAGATGCAGGGGCATCCGCTGCCGAGCACCCTATCCGTCGTCGGTGCGGCTGGGCTCGGGGACGAACGCATCGCCGCCAGCAAGCATCTTCACCCGGGCACGCTGATCTGCCCCTGCATGGATGTGACGGCCGGTGAACTCTATTGCCATATCGACGAGGGTGAGATGGATCCGGAGGTGCTGAAGAGACTGACCTCCTGCGGCATGGGGACTTGCCAGGGCTTTCCGTGCTGGGAGCACATGCTGGCTTTGCTTGCCGCACGGGTCGGTGTCGAACCCGACATGTTCGCCCGTCCCACACACCGGCCGCCCCGGCGCTCGATAACGGTAGCGCAGGCGGCCGGCCTTGCTGGACTTGTGGAGCCCGACCGATGAGCAAGCCGCTTCCCAAACACGCCTCTGTCGTTATCATCGGCGGCGGCATCCAAGGGCTCGCCATTGCGTTCAATCTAGTTGAGCAGGGGCAGCGGGATATACTTGTCCTAGATGCTGGCTATTGGCAGGGTGGCGCTTCGGGCCGCAATGGCACTCTGATCCGACCGGGGTTTGCGTCCGAGGCGTGGACGGAACTCTTCGTTCTGACCGTCAAGGAGTGGGAGAGCTGGTCGAAGCGCCTTGGCGAGAACGTCATGTTCACGCAGCGCGGTTACTCCGTGGTGGCAGAGACGGAAAAAAGCGAGGCGATGTTACTTGCGGGCCTGAAGGTTCAAAAGCGCCTTGGCGTCAAAAGCTCGATGCTGTCTCGCCGCGAGATTGACGATCTTCTTCCCGCGATCAACAAGTCGCGCGTGCGGGCTGTGCAACACCAGCCAGAAGGAGGCGTGGCACCGCATCATGCCGTGATGAAGGGACTGTTGGCATTCTGCCAGCGCAATGACGTCGACATTCGCTACCGGACAAAGATCACCGGATTGGAGCGCACGCCCGCACGCATGAGTGCAGTGCTGGTGGGCGAGCACCGGATCGAGGCGGACTGTGTCGTCTCCTGCGCCGGCCCGAACAATCCGGACATTGCCGCGATGGCGGCCGTGCCGCTCAATGGCTTTGGCATGCGCATCGAGGCGATGGCGCTGGAGCCGACGCGCCCGCTCATCAAGCCCGCCATCGCGCTGATCGACGGTCTTGCCTATTTTCACCAGACTTCACGCGGCGAAGTGGTAGGGGGGACCGAGGTGCCGGAGATGCCGCGCATGTCGCTACAGGTCGATGTGCCAGTCATGGCCAATATGGCAAAGGTCTACCTGGACATGTTCCCACAGCTGGGCGAGGTCCGCATCCTGCGCCACTGGGCCGGGCAGTTTCATGCCTCAACCGACTATGCACCGCTGCTTGGCGAACATCCCGATCTGAAGGATCTCTGGTTCTCGGCTGGATGGTCCTACGGCTTCGCTGGTGCCCCGGCCGCCGGCAAGCTTCTGGCGGATGCGATCGTCAAGGGCCGGATCGATCACCGGATGAAGCCTTTCGCCCTCGATCGCTTTGACAAAACAGGACCCATTATCGAGGGCGGCATCGTGCTTGCCTGAGGCCTCTAACATTTCGACAGACAGAAAGGACAGCTCCCATGAGCAATCACGAGAATTTCTACATCGATGGCGCGTGGGTTTCGCCCGTCGCGCCGAAAACGCTCGACGTTATCAATCCTGCCACGGAAGAGGCGTTCACCCGGATTTCGATTGGCTCAGCCGCGGATGTCGACAAGGCCGTCACCGCGGCAAAGGCCGCCTTCGAAACATTTTCCCGCACGACGCCGGCGGAGCGGCTCGCCCTGCTGAATCGTGTCTATGAGGTTTATCTCGCACGGTTCGAGGATATAGCGCAGGCCGTATCCGCCGAAATGGGCGCGCCGCTCGCCTTCGCCCGCGACGCGCAGGCTTGGGCGGGCCGCGGCCACCTCGAGTCCACGATCAAGGCATTTGAAAACTATTCGTTCAGCGAAAAGCGCGGGACGACGACGGTCGTCAAGGAGCCGATCGGCGTCTGCGCGCTGATCACGCCGTGGAACTGGCCGCTCAACCAGATCGTCTGCAAGGTTGCGCCTGCGATTGCTGCCGGCTGCACCGTCGTGCTCAAGCCATCGGAAATTGCCCCGATCTCCGGCATCGTATTTGCCGAAATCATGCACAAGGCGGGCGTGCCGAGAGGCGTGTTCAACCTCGTCAACGGCACAGGCCCCGATGTCGGGCAGGTTATGGCATCTCATCCCGACGTCGAGATGGTCTCCTTCACCGGCTCGACCCGTGCGGGCATCATCGTCGCCAAGGCGGCGGCCGATACGGTTAAGCGCGTCGCGCAGGAACTCGGCGGCAAATCGGCGAACATCATCCTCGCCGATGCCGATTTCGAGACTGCGGTGACGAAGGGGGTTCGCGGCTGCTTCAGCAATACAGGCCAGTCTTGCGATGCTCCGACGCGCATGCTGGTGCCGAAGGACCGCCACGACGAGGCGCTTAGCATCGCGAAGATCGCGGCCGAAGCGTTTCGCACGGGCGATCCGAATTCCGAGGAGACGGATCTCGGTCCTGTCGTAAGCGAACTTCAGTTCGACAAGATCCAGCGTCTGATTGAAGCCGGCATAAGTGAAGGCGCGACGCTCGTGACGGGTGGTCGTGGACGACCAGATGGCCTGAACTGCGGCTATTACATCCGGCCAACGGTGTTCGGAAACGTCGATCCGGACATGACGGTGGCGCGCGAAGAAATTTTTGGCCCGGTCCTGTCTATAATTCCCTACGAGGATGAAGAGGATGCCATTCGTATTGCCAACGACACGGTCTATGGCCTTGCCGCTTATGTGCAGTCGACAGATCTCGCGCGAGCCCGTCGTGTCGCTTCGCGCATGCGCGCCGGCTCTGTCTATTTGAACTATCCCGAATGGGACACGATGGCGTCTTTCGGTGGATACAAGCAGTCCGGCAACGGCCGCGAATATGCCGATTTCGGTATCCATGATTTTCTCGAAATCAAGAGTGTGGTCGGCTACGGCGACTGACGTGACGAGAATGCGCGGGCAACCCTCTTTACCCCTAGCTGGGGGCGAAAAGACGACTTCGGTCGGGCTTCAGCAAGCAAAAGCGGGTCGCTTTGGTAGGATAAGAGCGTCGCATCTACCACTATATTGATGGGTCGGCCCGAGAGTCCGTTCTCCCAGGGCCGCCTTGTAGCGGGGCGCGAGTGTCAACCCATCGCATCGGCATGGCTTGACTGATGAGTTTCAACTTGATTTGAACCTTTTTCACATTCCGCGCTGAACATCGTGGCTACATTTATGGTGTTGACGAATAACATCTTTTAACTGTGTAAGCGGCTCTTCCCGGAATGCAGGAGTGGCCAAAAATTTTGCGGTAATAAACAGCTAAGGTTCCAACGGGCCGCGATTCCGAGCAAGTTGGACGGCGGAACTCTGTTAACATTCCGCCATCAGCACAGGGTTACCAGTACGCCCTTGGCGAATATTGGATAGACGCTAACGCCTGGTACCGTCGTCAATCAACCCCTGTCAAGGCGCGCGGCTTAGCGGTTACGGGTTACAGATCCCAGAGAATTCGTTCCAAGAAATAACGCACTTACCAGGCAGCCAAGCCCGCTGATGGCGATCACTGCTCCCATCGGCCACGGGCTCCCTGTTGCAAATAGGCCAGCGACTCCGGATCCGACAACACCGCTGCCATACTGGATAGAACCCATCACGGCCGACACAGCGCCCGCTCGTGTCGGATAATCGGCAAGCGCACCTGAGATCGCGTTGGCGCTGATGAAACCGTTCATGGCAGTGAATAGCCATACGCTCAAAGCCATACTGTAGATCCCGCCGATATCCGTCGCAGTGAAGAACGCGAGAAGCAGACCCGCCACAGCTGCCCCGATGGCTCCAAGCCTCAGCATCCGGTCGCTTCCGTAGTGCTCAACCAGGCGCGCGTTCGCAAAATTCGATGCCATCAGACCCACCGTGCCGACTGCAAACACAAGACCGAACACCTGCGGCGACAGGTGGTGGTAGTCGATATAGGCGAAGGATGAACTCGAAATATTGGCGAAGACACCGGCGTAGAAGAAGCCCAGCGTTCCGGCATAAGCGATGATCCGTTTCTCGGTAATCAATCCGCCATAGGCTGCAAATGCTGCGCCAAGGGTTGCGGTGTTGCGTCGATCTCGCGGCAGTGTCTCGGGGATCGTGAACAATACGACGAAGGTGACGAAGCCAACCAACACAAGGGTCCAGAAAATGGCCTGCCATTCTGCCACCTTGAGGATCAGGCTTCCCACCGACGGTCCTAGCAGCGGCGCGACGGCCATGATCGTCATCAACGTCGAGAGCACACCAGCTGCGCGTTCCCGACCAAAGTGGTCGCGAACCATGGCACGTCCCAGCACCACCCCTGCGCATGCACCAACGGCTTGAAGGATCCGGAACGCAATTAGTTGGACGACGTCGGTGGATAGCGCGCAACCTGCGCATCCGCACATGAACAGGACCAACCCGATGGCGACGGGGATGCGCCGTCCGAAACGATCGGAAATCGGGCCCCAGATCAACTGGCCAGCGGCGAAGCCGACTAGGTATGCCGAGACCGTATACTGCAGGTTTCCCTGCGTCGTATTCAGGGAGGCGCTCATGCCCGGCATCGCGGGCAGGTAGAGGTCGGTCGAAATCGACGCGAAGGCCAGCAGCACGCCCAGTACGGTCATGAGCCAAATCTCCGAAGCTTTCGAAGCTGGTTCTGGCCTTGAGATCGCGTCGATATCACGTGTCATCGGATCGTATCCTCGTTCGCGTTCAGCGGACCGTATAGCCGCCGTCGACCGGGAGTGCGTGCCCGATTACGAAGGTCGAGGCAGGGCTCGACAGCCACAGAACGGCGTCAGCGATCTCCTCGGCCGTACCGAAGCGGCCGATCGGAACGTCCTTCATCATCACATCCATGGCCTCCGGTTGCGTCTCGAGCATGATTGTGACCATCGGCGTCGAGATAATGCCGGGGCAGACGGCGTTGATGCGGATGCCCCTCGGTGCGTATTCGAGGCCAGCACTTTTCGTCAGACCGACGACGCCGTGCTTGGAGGCATGGTAGATGCCGCGCTCGGCGATGCCGACGATGCCACCGAGAGACGAGTTGTTGACGATGGTGCCGCTGCGCTGTTTTCGCATGTGCAGCAGTTCGTACTTCATGCAGTTCCAGATGCCGCGCAGGTTAACGCCCATGACGAAGTCGTAGTCGGAAGCTTCGGCAAGCGCGGTCTCCGCTACGGGGCTCTGGACACCTGCGTTGTTAAAGGCTGCGTCAAGACCGCCGAAGGTTGCGATCGTCTCGGCGACCATCGCCTCGACCTCTGCCATGTTGGCGACATCGCAGCGGATCCCGATGGCGCGGTGCCCGTTTGCAACGAGTACCGCCGCAGCAACCTTGACCGCATCTTCGTCGACATCGGCGAGCGCTACGGCTGCGCCTGCGGCGGCGAACTTCTTCGCAGTGGCCAATCCCATGCCGGATGCGGCGCCTGTGACGAGCGCCACCTTGTTTTGAAAGTCGAATGTCATTCCTGGTTTTCCTGTCGTATCGATGCGTTGGCCGGACTATGGTGTCCGGGTTAGTTTCAGCAGCCGATCCTCGGACGGGCCTTCCGCCCGCGGGGATCGGTTTGTGGTGATGAGGTAGATGTCGCGGCCGACGGGCAGAACGTCTCGGATCCTGTCGCGGGACGTGAAGATCGGCTTGAGGGTCTTTGCCCGTTCGTCGAAAGCGTAAAGGCCCTTGCCGACGAGCGTCGCGACAAGCAGGTCATTGCCCGCGAATGCGATACCGGACGGCGCCCAAGTCTGGTTGCCGGAGTGAAGGAGCGGTCGCTCCATCCCCTGACGGCTTTCATCGCCCGAAACGATCGGCCATCCGTAGTTCCGTCCGGGCTCGATCAGATTGATCTCGTCATGGGCGGACTGCCCGTGTTCCGCGACAAGCAGGCGACCGTCGGGATCCCAGGCAAGTCCCTGCGGGTTTCGATGGCCGAGGGAATAGACATATGAGCCGGGATAGGGATTGTCGGCCGGGACCTTGCCGTCGACCGTCATGCGCAGGACCTTTCCCGCCAGGCTAGAGACATCCTGGGGGCGCTGGCGGTTCTCCGTCCATCCGGTCGTTACATAGAGACTTCCGTCCGGACCGATCGCGACCCGGCCGCCGTTGTAGAGAAGGTGGCCCGGAATCCCGTCGATCAGAACCCGCGTTTCGAGCCATGAGTTTCCGTCGAAGCGCGCCTCGATGACCTTGTTCGCGAGATCGCCATCGACCCGGTAGGTCTGGTAGAAGTAGGCGATGCCGCTCGTGTCGAAGTCTTTCGACAGCGCCATGCCGAGCAGACCGCCGCCGCCTTCGCGGGCGATGAGATCCGAAGTCCTGACGGAATAGCGGGCAAGACGGCCGTCTTTGATCGAGACGACGTTGCCCGCGGCTTCGGTGATCCAGATTTGACCTTCACCCTCCTGGATCTCCCAGGGATAATCCAATCCTTCGGCAGCCACTTCGGCTGTCCAGTCCGAGCTGGAGACGGCGGAAACAGGGGACACTGGAAAAAGATCCTGCGCCCGAGCTTCGAACGATGTCAGAGCGGTTGCCAAGGCGAGCGCGCCGGTCAATGTCATTGCATGTCTCATCGAAGGACCCCGGTTCACTGGTCAGTCGAGATATTGCTCGTCCGATACCTTCTCCATCCAGGCGACGTTCTTGCCGTCCTTCATGTTGGTGATGGCGATGTGGCCGACGCCAGTGGTTGCGGTCGCGCCGTGCCAATGCTTCACGTCGGGCGGGCACCAGATAACGTCTCCCGGCCGCATCACGCGCTTTTCAGCGCCTTCCTCCTGCACCCAGCCAGTCCCCGACGTGACGATCAGGATCTGGCCTGCGGGATGGGTGTGCCATGCCGAGCGGGCACCCGGGTCGAACGTCACGTGGCCGCCCGTATGACTCGTGTGCTCGTTGTCGGAATAAAGCGGGTCGACCGTGACCGAGCCCGTGAAGGTCGCTTCGGGTCCTTTCATCGAAGGGCGCGAGCCGCCTTGCGAGAACTGTGATGTTTCGGCATGGGCCGATGTCGATGCGAAGAGGGCGAGAGCGATGGCCGTTGCTGTAAGCTGTTTCATGGATCGTCCTTTCTTGTACGGGTAAATGGGTGCAGTCTCAGGCCTTGAGGCCGGACGACATGTCGATGACGAAACGGTAGCAAACATCCTTCGCCATGACCCGCTCGTAGGCGCGGTTGATCTGGTCGGGTTTGATCACCTCGACATCGGCATGATGTTGCGGGCCGCGCATTCTACGACAGGTAGCGCAGCTCATTCAGAAGGATTAGATGTTCAATTCTGCATGGACATATGCGCACGGTACATAAATAGAAGATCGCATCGCCGCGAGATCCTGCTAGCCACCCTTAGCAGCGAGAACGATCTTTTCCCGGCGACTGCCCGGAGCCAGCCACCGTCCGATGTACTCCTCGGAGACGCCGTAACCCTTCTTCATGTCCCGCGCGTTCGGTCCGCCATAGACATCGGCTGTATCAAAAAAGTTGATGCCGACCTCACGCGCTTGTCCATGATTTGGAAGCTCGTTGCTTCGTCGGTGAATTCTCCGAAGTTCATGGTTCCGAGGCAGAGCGGGCCGACTTTAGGCCTGCCCGGCCGAGATATCTGTATTCCATGTCAAAGCGTCCTTATTCTCGCATTTTCGACTTCCTCAAGTCAGCGGTTTTCACCCGCGATGAAAAAATCAGGTCCAAGAGAGAAATGTGGGACCTGTTTGCTCCCCGATTAGAGGCTGAAATCCGATAGGAATTATGCAGTGAGCCCATGAATGGAGATCGCCAATTGATTCTCGGGCAACAACCTAACTGCTACGCGACATGATTCACTAGGAGCGGGTGGCCTTCGGCACTCTGTCCATGAACCGTGCTCATAAGTGTAATCGATTGGGAGCCGATTATCTGCGCGGCGCGGCGCGCTACTCTCCGCCTTTCGATCTTACCAGCATCATTTTCGGAAGGCAGCCGCATGACAATTCAATCTCCGTCGACGAGTAGAATCGCCATCTGGTTCAGGCGTCTCTACTCGGCGGTCCTGCTCGTGATCGGTATTGCGTTGATCTGCGGAGGCGTTCTGCTTATCTCCGAAGGAGGATCCCCCTACTATTGCATTACCGGATTAGCCGTCGTCGCTAGCGGTGCGTTTTTATGGAGAGGCGACAGGAGGGGCGCTTGGTTTTATTGCGCGATGCTTGTCGCGACAGTTGCTTGGTCAATCTGGGAAGTAGGATTCGAGCCTTGGGAACTGGTGCCCCGCCTCGTCGCACCCTTTGTCCTCGGCTTTGGAATATTATTCGTGCCATGCGACGCCGAGGTAGTCGTTCCGGGTCTTCTGCGTCGGTTTGGTGGATGGCCCGCATTCGTGGTTGCAGTGGTACTGGCGGTCCCCGTCGGTGCAGAATTGAACGCGCTTGGTCCTGACCGACCAATTGACCCTATGTGGCAGACAGGCGGACGTGTCCCGGTCCCTCAACCTCTGGCACAGCCGTTGGCAACCATTGACGGCACTGACTGGCGCCATTTCGGCAATGATGCCGGAGGCACGCGCTTCAGCCCATTGCAAGATATCAACGTCGACAACGTCTCAGGACTGCAGGTCGCGTGGGAAGCGGAAACGGGTCCGGCAATCCCAGGGCCGACGGGCGGCCTCGAGGCGACCCCGATCGTCGTGGGGGACACCGTCTATGTGTGCAATGGCTACAATTCCATCGTCGCCTTCGATGCCGACACGGGACAGGAGCGCTGGCGTCATGCAATGACGGGGAGCACCGAGTCTGGCAAGCCGTGCCGCGGTGTCTCCTACTACCAGGTGCCGAATGCGACTGGTCCATGCGCGGAACGCATTTTCGCGCCGAGCCAGGCACCAGACCTGATTGCCGTCGATGCGCATACCGGGCAATCATGCCCAGGCTTCGGTCAGAACGGCCACGTGTCCCTTATGGACGGGTTGGGCGAATTCTCTTTTGGCCTTTACTATCTGAGTTCCCCGCCGCAGGTCATTCGAGGCAAGGTCGTCGTTGGCGGTGCCGTCCTCGACAACCAGCTCTGGGGCGCTCCTTCGGGCGTGGTGCGTGCCTACGACGCTGTGACGGGGGAGCTTGCCTGGGCGTTTGACGTCGGCCGACCGGATCGCCGCGTTGCTCCGCCGGAGGGCGAAACATACACGCTCTCGACCCCCAATAGCTGGGCCCCAATGAGTGCCGACGAGAGGTTGGGACTTGTCTATCTCCCGACAGGCAACTCGTCGCCTGACTTCTTCGGTGGAAACCGCCGTCCGTTCGACGACGAATTCAACAGCTCCGTCGTTGCGGTCGATGTAGCTACAGGTGGGGTCCGATGGCATTTTCAGACCACGCATCACGATCTCTGGGACTACGACGTGCCATCACAGCCGACGCTGGTGGACATGCCGACGGCAAACGGCATAAGGCCAGCCCTGATCCAGCCCACCAAGCGCGGTGAGATGTTCGTTCTCGATCGCGAGACTGGCGAACCGCTCAAGCCGGTTGAAGAGCGGCCCGTCCCGCAGGGCGGCATTGTGCCGGAAGAACGGCTGTCGCCGACCCAGCCGTTCTCTGTCGGTATGCCTGCCTTCCGCGGCGCGGATCTGCAAGAGAGGGACATGTGGGGCATCACACCGATCGATCAGATGTTGTGTCGCCTCACATTCAGGAAGGCTCGTTACGAGGGCACGCTGACGCCGATCGGGCTCGATCGGCAGACGGTTGTCCAGCCGGGATACGGCGGCGGGGTGAACTGGGGAAGCATCTCGGTGGATGTCGACCGCGGCATCATGTTGGTAAATTCCATGCGCCTCCGAATCCTGACGCAATTGCTCACCCGCAGGCAGGCCGACGAACGTGGCTTCAAGATCGTCAGCGGCAAAGGGCCGAACAGCGGTCCGCGTGGCCCGATGGTCAACACACCCTACGCGGTACAGATTGCACCATTCCTCTCGGTGCTCGGAACGCCGTGTACCGCTCCGCCGTGGGGCATCATGAGTGCGGTCGATCTGTCGTCCGGGCGAATGATCTGGACAAAGCCTTTCGGTACCGCTCGCGACTCCGGCCCATTTGGCATCCCGTCGAAATTGCCCATCACCATGGGCGTGCCCTTTTCCGGCGGCACGGTGACGACACGGGGTGGACTCGTCTTTGTCGCGGCGTCTGTCGAACAGGCGATCCGGGCGTACGACTCGTCGACCGGGCAAGAGGTCTGGAAGGCTCGGCTTCCTGCAGGTGGCCAGGCCAGTCCCATGACTTACAAGTCCCCGAAAAGCGGACGGCAGTTCGTGCTGATCGCGGCAGGCGGAAAGCCCTCGCTCAATACCAAGGCAGGTACGAAGATCATCGCCTACGCGCTGCCCCAGTGACGACGACTAGGTCTGATCTCAAATTTCAAAAGGCTTAACGCATGACCACACTTCTCAAGCGCTCCGCGATTGCGGCCGCACTTTTCCTAGCCAGCTCCATTGGATCTGTCGCCGCCGACCAGCCCACATCCGCCGTCAAGATTGATAGCGGGCCACTTCAGGGGGTGGATGACGGAACTTTGCGGTCTTATCTCGGCATTCCTTATGCCGCGCCGCCTGTTGGCGATCTCCGCTGGAAACCTCCGCGGGCACCCGCAGCATGGCGGGAGACATTCGACGCTACGAAAGCAGGGAGTTCCTGCCCTCAAAATGCAAATCTGGGGGCGTTTGCAACGCCGGGCGGGAAAGAGGACTGCCTCTTCCTGAATGTCTATGCGCCACGCACGATCCCTGCAGGGCGCGCGAGCCTTCCTGTCTTTGTCTGGATCCATGGCGGCGCATTGTCCGTGGGGCAGTCGGATGACCATGATCCCCGCAAGCTTGCGCTCGAAGGCCGCGCTGTCGTCGTCACGCTGAACTACAGACTAGGAATGTTCGGCTTCTTCGCTCACCCTGCTATCGACAAGGAAGGCCATCCGTTCGCCAACTACGGACGAATGGACCAGTCGTTTGCGCTGGATTGGATTCAGCGCAACATCGCGACTTTCGGGGGCGACAAAAGCAATGTCACCATCGCGGGCGAATCTTCAGGCGGCAGCAGCGTCATAGCTCATGTCGTATCGCCATGGTCCGCGGGTAAGTTCCAGCATGCGATTAGCATGAGCGGCGCTTCCGAGATGATCAAATATCCCAACTTTGCCGGTGTCACGCCGCTTGATGCTGCTGAACTCAAGGGAACGAATTTTGCAAATGCGGCGGGTTGTAGCGATCAGAGCGCCGCTTGTCTGCGCGGCCTCACCGTCGGACAGATCCTTGCGTCAGAGGGGCCATTTCGAAGCAACGGTATCATTGATGGGGATTTCTATCCGACTGCGCCCGGCGAAGCCTTAAGAGCTGGCAAATTCAACAACATTACCCTGGTGAGCGGCACGACGCGCGATGAAGGCAGTTTCTTCGTCGGTTTCCCTGAAAACGAAACGGGGCAACCGATGACCGAGGAAGGCTTTCCAAAGGCGGTGGAGGCGTTCTTTAAAGCCGCCCTCACGCCCGCAGTCCTCTCAGAATATTCAACTGCGAACTACAACTCGCCGAGCGAGGCTTATGCGGCAGCAATTACCGATTACCTGTTTGCTTGCCCGGCTCTTGCTCTCAATCGATGGGTATCTGCAAAATCCCCTGTGTACGCGTATGAGTTTGCCGACAGGACGGCACCATCCTATCTGAAGCCCACGACCTTTCCATTAGGGGCTGCCCACACCTCCGAGCTGCAATATCTCTTTCCAGGGTATCATGGTGGTGCCATGGGTCAGCCAGTTACGCTGAACCCTCTCCAGGAAAAGCTTTCCGACGAAATGGTCAGATATTGGACGACTGTCGCAAACGCCAATCAGTGGAAGCATTGGCCAAAATACGACCCAAGCCAGCAGAATGTGCTGCGTCTGAAGTTGCCATCGCCACAAATTCTTCCGCTTGGCCGCTTCGTCGCCGATCATCATTGTGACTTCTGGGATCAGCAGGGAGTTTATTGATCGGTGACCGTGACCACCAGTCACCATGGGATATCAAGATTGTCGGGGGCTCGAACGATGACTGCCGTCGAACCTTCGGCAATCGATGCAGGACACTGCGGCGCAACTCTCAGACGCATCGCGGGTCCTGTTTGAGAAACGCCACGCGACACTGGTGACGATCACGGAACTAGGACGGAAGCGGGCTTCTCAACCCGGGTTAGCTCCTATAGCGCAAGGCCTCGACCAGAAGCGAGAAGGCAGCAGAAGACTGCCTTCGCGTCGGGTAGTACAGGTGATAACCGGGTGTTGGTGGCAGCCAGTCTTCCAGCACGCTGACCAGCCGACCCTGCTCGACGTGCGGCTGCGCAAGGGCTTGGGGCACGTATGCCAGCCCACAACCGTCAAGTGCGGCGATAAAGATCTGATACGACCCGTTAAAGGCAAGCTGGCCCTCCACCCGGACACGCAGTGCCTTGCCGTCTTTCTCAAATCCCCAAGCATAGAAGGCGCCGTTCGTCGGCAGCCTCAGATTGATGCAGTTGTGATTGGTGAGATCATGCGGCGACAGCGGCACGGGATGGAGCTCGAAATAAGCGGGTGTCGCGACAACAGCCATGCGAAGTTCCGGACTGACCGGAACCGCGATCATGTTCGGGGCTACCTCGCCCCCGTGACGGATTCCAGCGTCACAACGTTCGGTGATGATATCGGTCAGTCCGTAATCGAGAACGACTTCGACCTGAACATCGGGGTGCTTCGGCAAAAAATCCCGAAGGACCGGCCAAAGAACGGTATCCGCGGCAAAGGTCGTGGCAGTGATACGGAACGATCCCTTCGGCTTCTCTCGAAATTCCGCGATTTGGTTGAGGCCTTCTTCGATCTCCTCGAAGCGTGGCCTGATCGTTTCCAGGAGTTGCTCTCCCGCGGCCGTCGGCGCAACGCTCCTAGTTGATCTCGTGAGCAAGCGCACTCCAAGCCGGGTTTCAAGGCCCCGGATCGTGTGGCTCAGTGCCGACTGACTGATCCCGAGTTGAGCGGCGGCCCTTGTGAAGCTTCGTTCGCGGGCAACCGCTATGAACGCCAAAAGGTCGGTTACACTGGCGCGCAGCATCGATGTCCTATTCATTCCTGCCCTGACATTGCGGTCATCGGCGAATTCGAACAAGAAACCGCCGAGCTTGATATAGCCCCATCTTATCCCAGAACTTCGAGTTGTCGGTATCGCCAAATGGCTGTGACATCGCCTTTGGCAGCGACAGGCCGAGATAATTGTCCTTTTCGGCATCGTAGCGAGGCCAGACGGCTTGCCCGATCACCGCGTCGTGTTCTGGATTGGAGACATCACAGGTGATCGGCAGAACGGTATGACTCGCGGCAGAGAGGACCTCGGCAGCCTTTTGGACGTTGTCTTCCGTAGCCGACCAGACGGTGGCAGCGCCTGTTCGGCGAATGCCACTGCAGGGGCAAATCCGAGGCCGAGAGCTGCTCCGGCGACAAGGGCGAGCGTGCCCTGAAATGAAGGATACATGGTGTCCCTGTTCAGTACTAAGTTTTCCGAAGGTCTTGAAGGGCAATCAGCGCCGCGACAGTTGCGGCAAAAAGGATCGCTGCGCTGAAGACGTCGCTTCGCCGGTGAGTTCGATCGGCGACCAGGAACGTTGTCGGAAAGCGCAGCTCTGCTAGTCGTTGCCACAGCATTGCCGACCACGACCTCGCGTCAGCGACAGATGCAGTGCGCCTGGAGCCGCACTACTAGTGAGTATCTTCTGATTTCAGTCGGTTACCTAAATTTCGCGCTCGCAATACTGCCTAGTCGTCGGTTCTGTAATGATCCGATCGACACGTCCAGAATGATCATCAGGTAACTGATCAGGATGATGGCCACCTACGAAGGCAATCTGGTTTGACGGCTGCGACACGACGGTTCGAACGGATATATGCTCCTCAAGCATAGACCCATTCGGATCTATGGCGCTAATCGCGCCATCCGTTTGCGCATACAATCACCAAGCAGCATCGCGTCGCCGACACCCGTGGCAGGATGCGTCTGGCGGCATCAATTACCCATTAAAAGGAGCCCAACCAATGTTAGGGACCGTTCTTTACTCTCCCGGAAGCGTTCGTTGCGAGGAAGTGGCCGAGCCGAAAATCCTCCATCCGACGGACGCAATCATCAAGCTTTCCGCCTCGTGTATCTGCGGCTCCGACCTTTGGCCATACCGCGGCTTCAACGACATCGCGCAGCCGATGCATATGGGCCATGAATATTGCGGCATCGTGGTTGAAGTCGGCAGTGCGGTGAAGACCATCAAGCCGGGCCAGTTTGTCGTCGGCTCCTTCTGCCTGTCCGACAACACCTGCCCGCATTGCCTCGCCGGCTTTCAGTCCTCCTGCGAACACCGCGAAATTATGACGGGCGCGCAGGCGGAATATGCGCGCATCGCTCAGGCGGACGGATCGCTGCTCGCAACCCCCGAAATGCCGTCCGAAGATCTCATTCCAAGCCTGCTCGCCGTCTCCGATGTGCTCGGCACAGGCTGGTATGCTGCCGATGCAGCCCGCGTTCAGCCGGGCTCGACGGTCGTCGTCGTCGGCGATGGCGCGGTCGGCCTGATGGGTGTGCTCGCGGCCAAGCAGATGGGTGCTGAGCGCATCGTCGCGATGAGCCGGCACAAGTCCCGGCAGGACCTCGCCCTCGAATACGGCGCGACAGATATCGTCGCCGAACGCGGCGATGAAGGTATCGCCAAAATCAAGGCGCTGACGAGAAAGATCGGTGCGGATTCCGTCCTGGAATGCGTGGGCACACAGGAATCGATGAACCAGGCGCTGCAGGTGGCGCGCCCCGGCTCGATGGTCGGTTATGTGGGCGTCCCGCACGGCGTACAGTTCGACGGCCAGTCGCTGTTCTTCGGGCAGGTCGGCCTCATGGGCGGACCTGCCCCGGTGCGCCGCTTCCTGCCCCACCTCATGGATCTCGTCCTGAGCCGGAAGATCAATCCTGGCAAGGTGTTCGATCTTGAAATTCCGCTCGCTGATGCGGCTGAGGGTTACAAGGCCATGGACGAGCGCCGCGCCATCAAGACGCTGTTACGCGTATAACTTTACACGTCGCGGCGGCCGCTCAAGCGGCCACCGCCTTATCAGATCTGGTTTTGCAGAGCCTGACAATGGTTTTCACATCCTGCTGCCTACCTGGTCAGCCGCGAAAGCTTTTGCGTTCCCGGTCTCTAGCGGCCGCCGGGTTTCAACATTTTTTTAGGCGAGGACAACACCGCAATGCCGAGTAACGACCATATCCCAATGCCAGTGGGCAGTCGGCCGATTCTTTGGATCATCCTCATCAGCTTCTCGATGCTTGTCGTGGACAACTCAATTGTCTTCACGGGATTGAGCAAGATCCAGTCCGAACTCGGATTCACAGATGTGGGTCTGTCCTGGATAACGAGCCTTTACGCCCTGACGTTTGGGGGCTTTCTACTTCTGGGCGCACGGGCAGGCGATGTCTTTGGTCGAAACTTCGTCTTTACAGCGGGACTGGCAGTTTTCTCATTATCTTCGGCCGCTATCGCTTTCGCGCCATCGCCGGCAGTGCTTGTGATTGCACGGGCAATCCAAGGCATGGGCGCTGCAATCGTGGCACCCTCCACCCTGTCGCTTCTCCAGGCCGAGTTCCCCGCCGGCGAGCTTCGGGCGCGCGTCCTGTCATACTATGCCGCGGCGGGCGGTGTCTCGGCGAGCATAGGCCTTGTCATCGGCGGCATCTTTGCAGGCCTGCTGTCGTGGCGCGTCGGGTTCTTTATTAACGTGCCGATCGGCCTGCTACTGATTTGGGCGTTGAGGCGCTACGGCCAATCCGACGAAGTCTCACCCGGCCGGATCGACGGCCTCGGAGCGGCCACCTCGACGATAGCGATCGGAGCCCTGCTCCTTGGGATCGAGCGCGCAGCGACGGTCGGATGGTCCGATCCGTGGACCATCCCATTACTGGTTGCTAGCGCAGTCCTGTTCGTTGCGTTCGTGGTGGTTGAGATGCGGGTGGCGGTTCCCCTCATTCCGCTCCGTCTGTTCGCAAGCAGCGAGCGCAGCGCAGCCTATGTGGCACGAGCACTCTTCCTCGGCGCGAATATCGGCTTCTACTTCTTCATCAGCCAGTACATGCAAGGCGTCCTGGGGATGAGCGCCGCGATGGCCGGTCTGGCCTTCTTGCCATCGACCGTTGTTAACTTCGCGGCAGCGATGTTGGCCCCGCGGTTGATGAGACGTTTCGGCAGTGCAACCTCAATGATGTTCACCATCGGATGTGGCCTCATCGGAATACTCTTGCTTTCGTTCGTCACACCATCTTCCGGCTATTGGACCGCGCTCTTCTTGCCGATGATGCTGGTCGGGATCGGGCAGGGCGGCACATTGGCTCCCTTGACGTCTTCGGGTATCGCGGGCGTCGAACGTCACGACGCTGGCGCGGCGTCGGGGTTCCTCAATGTCTCGCAACAGGTCGGCACCTCGTTGGGTATTGCCATCATTACGGCATATGCCGCAACGGCCAACGTGAATCTCGGTGGCTCGGAGCTGCTTGCAGATCGCGTCCGGCTTGCGCTGCAGGCGTCGTCGGCGATGATGATCCTAACGTTGCTGATTGTGGGCGTCTTCATCTTCTCACGGAAGAGGTCAGAAGCTGCATAAAAGACTTCGGCTAAGCAGCGCATAGTGCAAGCAACCGAAACCCGCAGCCTTCGCCCGATTTATAAGTCTTGAGCATAACCGCATGCTGATTTCGGCGATCAACCGGTGATCGTAACTCGGCTAGAACCGAGCATGAGGCGCTGATCATGAGTCCGAAGGCGGATACATTACGGGAAGCGATTTCCTGATCGATGGCGGTGCTACCACAATCTTTTACTATGGTACGGACGCCAAATAAGGAGCCCTCATTGGGGCGGTTGCCTTGGTATTGAAACATCAGGCACACTTTTGGCAACAACGAGGAGCAGCTATTGCAAACTTTTGAACTGCTCCTCGCACTCATGTTGGGCGCAGCTCTGCTGTCGATGTTTGCGAGTTCGATGGCAGTGCCGTATCCGACACTTCTGGCGCTCGGTGGCGTCGCGCTTGCCTTCATACCGGGCCTCCCCGAGCTCGGATTGCCGCCCGATCTGATTCTTGCGTTGTTCGTGGCGCCGGTTCTACTCGACGCCGCCCACGATATGTCGCTTCGCGATTTAAAGCGCAGCTGGAAACCCGTCATGTCGCTCGTCGTTATGGCAGTAGGATTGACGACGTTGGCAGTGGCAGTCGTTACGCGCTTCTTTCTGCCCGATATGCCATGGGCGGCAGCGATTGCGCTCGGCGCGTTGCTTGCTCCACCTGACGCTGTCGCGGCCCTGGCGGTGATGCGGCAAGTCAATCCCCCGCATCGTATCCGCACGGTGGTTGAGGGGGAAAGTCTGTTCAACGACGCCTCTTCGCTTCTGATCTACCGTCTGGCCGTCGGGACAATCGCAACCGGCGGCTTGAGTTTTCGCGAGGTGGCGCCCGCCTTCCTGCTGGTTGCCATCGGCAGCGTCATCGTCGGCTGGTTGCTGGCGAAATTAACGTCGGGCTTGATCCGACGGGTGGCGGACGCTCCGACCGCAACGATCCTGCAGTTTGTCACAACCTTCGGCGTCTGGCTGCTGGCTGAACGCTTGCATCTGTCAGAGGTAGTAACGGTCGTTACCTTCGGAATAACAGCGTCGCGCAGTTCTACACTTTCTATGCCGGCGAATGTGCGTGTCAGCTCTTTTGCGACATGGACAACAGTGACGTTCGTTCTGAACGTACTGGCCTTCACACTGGTCGGGCTCCAACTAAGTCCGATCCTACCGATGCTCAAAGCCGGCCAACATCCCGACTGGCTCGCCTTTGCATTCGCGATCCTCAGCCTCGTGATTGTCGTTCGTCTCGCATGGGTTCTGCTGTATGGCGTCTTCTACCGCGACGATCAGTCGATGCCCGGTGCCATGACGCGAACCGAGTCCATGAAGGCAGCGCTGGTTGTGGGTTGGTCAGGTATGCGCGGTATTGTGACCTTAGCGGCCGCTCTTGCCTTGCCGCAAGACTTTCCATTCCGAGAATTCATACTGCTCACCGCTCTCGTTGCTCGGGACACTGGTAGTTCAGGGTTTGACCTTGAAGCCACTTCTCGACTGGCTTGGGATGAACCCTGACACGACAGAGGAGGACGAACTCTCGATCGCACGCACCACGGCTTTGACGGCAGTTCTTTTAGCTTTAGAAGGAGATGATAGCCCTGCCGCTGATCGGATACGGACGGAATATCGAGCAAAGCTCGATGAGGCGGCTGCCGGACGAGATCCGCATGGCTCAGATGATGCGATGCTTCGGCAGAGGATCGTGCCGCATGCCCGACAGGCGATCGACACCTTGCGCAATACCGGACAGATCGGCGACGGTCCCTATCGCCAAGTGGAGCAGGAGCTTGACTGGCTCGAACTCAGTACGAGACGCTGACCAATCACCGGGCGCCGTCAGCTTATGCCGCTTCAACAGCGGGTGCCAATTGGTTCAAGGCACCGCAGCCTGTCGCCGACTGCAAAGGTGAGCGCGACGCCACAAAATGCGGCTCGTTCAGCCGCCGCGATTATGGATGCGCGTCGCGAGGGATATTTAGACTTGTCCATCCACACTCTTTTCAGATTGATGTGGCTCGAGCCGCAGCAATGTCGCCAAGCACCGAAAGTGCTAGAGATGTTGCATCACGAGCTTTCGCGAAGATCCCGATCGGTGCCTTTATGCGGGCGATATCGGAAGGTTTGTAGCCAAGGCTTTGAAGTGCCGCGCTTCGTCGTTCATGGGTACGGCGGCTTCCGAGCGCGCCGATATAAAATGGGTTGGCGGCCAATGCGCCTTTCAGGGCAGGGATTTCGCGGTCTAGATCGTGATGAAGAATCACGACTGCGGTGTCCATGTCGATGACATCGGCAAGCTTCGGCTGCGACGTGAAGCTGAAGCCGTAATCCGTGCAAACGGAATATCCACAGGCGCGCGCCAAGCCGGCAGCTGTCTCGACTTCGATCGCGCCGCCTGAAAAAACAACCTTTGTCTTTGGCCGATACGACGTTACAAAGCAGCCTCCTTCCCACATGGACCGGGTTGCGGAGAGCACGGCAGCAAGAGATTGCGATGCCGGATCGTAGATGAGGCCAACCCGGTCACGACGCTCGAGCTGAGTAAGCGCCGTTCGCAGACTTTTTGCCTGGCGAATAACATGGATCGCTACCGTTATGCCGCCACCGCACGGAAGTACGATGTCGAAAAACTTTGAGCCTTCGCCGAGCCGAAGGTAGCGATCAAATCCACTGGCAATCGCCGCAACCGCTTCAGCCGCGACAGCGGCCTCTGTGCAGCCGCCTGACACGTAGCCACAATGAAGAGCATCACCGCGAACCGCCATTTGTGATCCCAGGGCACGCGCCGCTCCACCGCGGATTTCGACCAGTGTGACGAGAGCAGCCCCAAGGCCGCTCTCGTACGAGTCTAGTGCGAACTGTAGAATTTGTTGCGGATCGTCAGAGACGAAGGCCACTTTCGGAGCGGCTTCGACCTCAGCGAAGGTCTGCAATCGTTCACGCATTTCTTCTATCCTTATCATTGCCGGGCAGACACGTCTTCCTGTGACCGCTGCAGATCAGGCCACTGCCGGCATTTTTTCGAGCAACTTGTCCAATGTGATGGGATAGTTGCGCACTCGAATGCCGGGCCCAGCGCCCGACCGACATAGAGACGCTAAAAACGCATCGCGTAACGTATTGTGGGTCTTGATGACTAGACATGTCGGCTCCTGAGGTCGAACCACCTCGATCGCTTGCTACGGACGGGCGGACAGTTCCAATTCGGTGATCCGATGATTTTTTAGGTGTACTCTAGCGAGGGGCTGTCGCAGAGTTATGCCGAAACCTTACGAAATTATCGTGAATTGTAATCAAGGCAACGAGGGAGACTTGGTCCCCGCTGCAGCCTTCATCGAAAGGATGGTCTTCACCGTCGCCTTGCTGAGCGGGCCGCCCGAAATTACTTGGCCCGGACGACCAGGCAGCGTCTCAGCCGCCGTGAGGTCGAGGCCTGTTCCGGCGACGAGTGCGACCTTCCCTGAAATAAGGATACATGGTGTCCCTGTTCAGTACTAAGTTTTCCGAAGGTCTTGAAGGGCAATCAGCGCCGCGACTGTCGCGGCAAGAAGGATCGCTGCGCTGAAGACGAATACGACGGTAATCCCGCTGACATCAACGATCGCTCCGCCTAGTGCAGCGCCAATGGTCATCGCGATCTGAATGGCGGCCACCAGCAGGCCTCCGCCACTCTCGGCTTCGTCTGGAACGGTGCGGGTTAGCCACGTTGACCAGCCGACGGGGATGGTGCCGAACGAGAAGCCCCACAGAGCGACGATGACCGAAATCAGGATTGCAGACCCGCCGAGGATTACAGCCGCAATCGCGAGCGCGCTCATCAACAACGGCACCAGCCACAGCGTTAGCCAAAGGTTCGTCTTGAGCAGCCAGCCAGAGGCGGAGGTTCCAACGAAGCTGCCGATACCAAATGCCAGGAGGATGAGCGTCACCCCGTTGACGCCGGCATTCGTGACCGTTTCCAGAAACGGTCTCAGATAGGTGAAGAAGGCAAAGTGCCCGGCAAAGACCAGAACAACCGCCGACATACCCAGGCCGATGCGGGGACGCTTCAGGACATGGAAAAGGGTGGCTAGCCGCGCCTTTCCACGGGACGGCATGGATGGCAGCGAAACGAACTGCCAAACGAATCCAATGATTGCCAGCACAGCAGCGGCGGTAAACACGCCACGCCAGCCGATAACGCTGCCGAGATAGCTTCCGATCGGCGCGGCGGCCACCGTCGCGACCGAGACGCCGCCGAAGATGATCGAGAATGCTTTTGGCACGGCATCTTCAGGAACCAACCGCATGGCCAGAGCCGCCGACAAAGCCCAGAAGCCGCCGAGCGACAGGCCGAGAAACATTCGCCCGATGAGAAGCACAAACAGGTTGGGTGCGAACGCCACAGTCAGGTTCGAGAGGATTTGGATCGCCGATAGCCACAGCAGGAGAGTGCGGCGATCAAGGCCACGTGTGGTGACCGCAATGAAGATGCTGGTCACTAGCGCGACGACGGCCGTAGCGGTCACAGCCTGGCCCGCCATGCCTTCGGTGATGCCAAGGTCGGTCCCCATCGGCGTTAGCAGGCTGACAGGAAGCATTTCGGCTGCCGTCAGGCTCGAGACACCGAGCCCGGTTGCCCATACCGCTGCCCAGTTGGTTGATGGAGAGAGTGTATCCAATGTCGTATCTGCCATGACGATCCGTCCGCCTTGTTATTTACGGCAACAACGTGTGAAAATCGTGAGAATGCTGCCGTAACTGTTGATTATGGCACTTGATTTGAGGTTCTCTCAGTCAGGACTCTCAAAAGAGTGCAACTGTGACGACCCTACCGACTGGCGCGAACAGTCAAAAATGTCTTCGATATTATTCGTTGACGCTTATTCTCTGGCCTATCGGCCGACGAGCTTCTGCAGGTGCTCGGGATAGCGGTCGCCCTGAACGACGATCTTCGACGTTGCCGTTCTGATCTGCTCCAGGTCAGCCTCGGTAAGATCGACTTTCGCAGAGCCAATATTCTCGTCGAGGCGATGCAGCTTCGTAGTGCCAGGGATCGGCACGATCCATGGCTTTTGAGCCAGGAGCCAGGCAAGTGCGACCTGCGCCGGCGTTGCCCGCTTGTCTTCGGCGATCTGCTTCAGAAGGTCGACGAGCGTCATGTTGGCCATGCGGGCCGCGGTCGAAAAACGGGGTCCGCTGTTTCGGCTGTCTCCGTCGCCGAATTCCGTCTTCTCGTCAATTTTGCCGGTCAGGAACCCTTTGCCCAGAGGGCTGAATGGCACGAAGCCAACGCCGAGCTCTTCCAAGGCGGCCAGCATTTCGGTGTCCGGTTCGCGATAGAATAATGAATATTCGCTCTGAAGAGCTGCCAGGGGCTGGACCGCGTGTGCGCGCCGGATCGTTTGGATCCCCGCTTCTGACAGACCGAACTGCTTGACCTTTCCTTCCGCAATCAGGTCCTTGACGGTGCCCGCGACATCCTCGATCGGAACGTCGGGATCGACACGGTGCTGGTAGAAGAGGTCGATGACATCTGTTCTCATCCGCTTGAGGGACTGTTCGGCGACAATGCGGATACGCGCTGGAGTGCTGTCGAGACCTTCCTTGGGTGTACCGTTCTTCCAGCCGAACTTGGTGGCTAGAACCACCTTGTCGCGGAATGCCTCGACCGCTTCGCCAAGAATTTCTTCGTTGGCGGCGCCATAGGCTTCGGCGCTGTCGAAGAATGTCACGCCCTGTTCGTAGGCTGCTCGGATCAGGGTAATCGCATTTTCCCTATCTGTGGCGGGGCCATAGCCGAAGGTCAGCCCCATGCATCCAAAACCGAGTGCCGACACTTCCATGCCGCTTGTTCCGAGAATTCTCTTCTGCATTTAAATCTCCGATGCGTCGTGCAGGGAATGATCCGCCTGTCAATTTCATTCGGCGAACTCGTAGCATTTTCGAAATTACCGAGAAGGCAAGGCCTCGGCGATAAACTCACTGTCGCGTGGTCGCGGAACGCAGCCGAGTTCTTTCTAAAGGAGTTCGACCCGGCGTTTGATGTCGAGACCTACTTACTTACTGAGCTGTTGAAATCCTGTAAGATAAATTGATCGACTTTCTCGGCGCTGGCATCAAGCAGGCTGTCGATGCGCGAATTGAGGACCCAAGCTTCATTTCCAACGACTGCGACCGCAGACGGGAAGGTGCTTACAGCGGGCTTCGTTGCATTCACCTTCGCGGTGGTCCAGCCATCATCGGAGGCGATTTCCACGGCACGCGGCTCACCAACATTGACCGAAGCCACAAGATGGTTGGGGTCAGTAAGGTTGATGCCATCCATTCCCTTGAAGGTCTCAGGCAATGCCACCTTACTAATTTTCGCCGGATCGGAGATGCTGATCCGGAATATTTCACCGCTGTTCCAGGCGCCGACCAGGAGATAGCCGTCGGGATGATAGACGATGCCGTTGAGGCCGAACATGTCGCCGGTCTTAAGTACGGGGGCATCGGCGAAAATGGTCAACTTACCGGTGGTATCGATGCGATAGATCACCTGTGCGAAGCTATCCGTAACATAGGCGTTTCCGGCGGGATCGAGCGCCACGTCGTTGGCATTGCGAACGCCGGGCCCCACGGACGCGAGGTCGTAAAAGGCGAGACGCTTGCCCGTCTTGCTGTCAAAAACCGCAATTGCAGCCAGCTTGCCCTGTGTCTCCACAGAGGATTTTTCGGATCTACCCAAGTCACCGACAGTTACCCAGAGGTGATCCCGCGCGTCATCGACATGGATGCCGAAGGTCGATGGGAGAGCTTCGTCGCGAATAAAGGTCTTGTAATTGCCGTCCATGTCAACAGTTCCGATCGAACCGTTCTGGGCCGAACCGATGAAAAACGTGCCCTGTTCAGAAGACCAGGACGCACTTTCGGGGTAGATCGTGTCTCCAGAGAACTCGATATTCTTCGTATCGGCCCCGAAGCTTAAATTTGCGGTCAGAAAAAATATTACGCTAACAGTTGCAGCAAATCTGGCGATGCGCATTTTGGTCCTCGATTGTATAGTGAATTTGGAACTTGCCCGTAGAGCGGCGACGCCCCGCCCGCGTTGCGACAATTTAGCGTCCGGTCGTCGCCAATAGATGCGCCGGGTAGCGCTCACCCTCTATGTCCATATCGGCAAGCGCATGAGAGATCTCGAACAGATCGCCGTCATCAAGATCAAGATTGACCGAAGCGATGTTTTCCTCCAGCCGGTGCAATTTCGTTGTGCCCGGGATCGGGACGACCCAAGGCTTCTGCGTCAGCAGCCAAGCAAGCGCAACCTGCGCCGGAGTGGCACCTTTCTCAGCCGCGATGCGCTTCAGCAGGTCTACCAGTGCCTGGTTGGTTTCCATCGCCTGCGGTGTGAAGCGTGGTAAAATGGAGCGAAAATCGCCCTCTCCAAGCTTGGTGTCCCTGTTCATGACGCCGGTGAGAAACCCTTTGCCAAGCGGGCTGTAGCACACCAGACCGATACCCAACTCTTCGCAAGTCTCAAGGATGCCATTGGTTTCAACACCTCGGCTCCAGAGCGAGTATTCATTCTGGAGGGCGGCAACCGGCTGTACCTTATGAGCACGACGAACTGTCTCGGCACCCGGTTCTGAAAGGCCGAAATGTCGTACCTTGCCCGCAGCTATCAGGTCCTTGACGGCTCCTGCAACATCTTCGATCGGCACGTTCGGATCGACCCTGTGCTGATAGAACAGGTCGATGACATCAGTACCTAGCCGCTTGAGCGATGCATCGGCTACCTCCCGGATGTGCTCGGGGCGACTGTTCAACCCTTGCGACTTGCCATCGACAATATCGAAACCAAACTTGGTCGCGATCACGACGCGGTCCCGAATGGGGCTTAGCGCCTCTCCGACCATTTCTTCATTGGTAAAAGGCCCATAAATTTCGGCTGTGTCAAAAAAATTGACCCCTCGATCTGCTGCCTCGCGGATAAGGGTGATGCCTTCGGCCTTGGTCACCTTCGTCGCATAGCCGAAATTCAGACCCATGCACCCAAAGCCGACGTTGGAAACCTCAAGATTGTCGTTTCCCAAATATCGCAGCTTCATTGCCGTTGCCCTTTCAGCTTAAACGCCAGTTGCTCTCAACGAACCTGCGGCAACTCTACCCGGTTTGCACTCCGGGGATTAGACACCGACGGGGACTAAGGTATATGACTGAAGGTCATCAATATGGAGCGTATACATGAGGCGCGAGGATCTTGCCGACCTGACGATATTTCTTGCTGTCGCCGAGGAAGGCAGCTTCACGGGTGCGGCGAAAAAACTGGGCCTCAGCCAATCTGGTCTCAGCCATACACTTCGGCGTCTCGAAACCCGGTTAGGATTGCGGCTTCTGACGCGCACGACACGTAGCGTGGCGGTAACGGAGGCTGGAGAACGGCTTCTCGATATACTCCAGCCAGCGCTTTCCGACATTGAAGAGCGCCTGTCCGACTTGAACGAGTATCGGGAAAAACCCGCAGGCACCATTCGCATCTCGTTGTCTGAACATGCAGCCGAGTCCGTGCTGTGGCCCGCAATTGACCGGCTAATTACCAAGTATCCAGACATCAATATCGAACTCAATGTTGATAATGGTTTCGTTGACATCGTCAGTCAGAAGTTCGATGCAGGCGTCAGGATGGGAGAGAGGGTCGAAAAGGACATGATTTCAGTCCGTATCGGGCCAAAGCTGCGGATGGCTGCATTCGCTTCGCCAAGCTACATCGCCCGGAATGGCATACCAACCACGCCGAAAGAACTGGCAAACCATCGTTGCATCAACATGCGCTTCGTCAGCGGCGGCAGCATCTATGGGTGGGAATTCGAGAAGTCAGGCGGGGAGATAGCGGTCAAGGTCGATGGCCAACTCGTCCTCAACTGTACCCCCCTAATAATCAAGGCTGCCCTTGCAGGTCACGGCATCGGCTTTCTGATTGAGGATGTCGTAAGGGAGCACATGGGCACCGGCGCACTTGTCCCGCTGCTCCAGGATTGGTGCGAGCCCTTTGATGGCTATCATCTCTACTATCCAACGCGGCGGCAGGCATCGCTGGCCTTCCGCCTTCTTGTCGATGAACTGAGATACCGGGTCTAGTTTACACGTGGTGGCAGGGCCGACTTGCGCGCTTACGGAAGTGAACTATAGCGCGCAAAATCAAATTGATCGTCCAAGTTGTCGCTCGGGGGTGTCGGGATCGCGAAACGGGGGGATCTATCATGCGTCGATGCACGGTGTCGTAGGCCTGACCAAGAGCGTGGGTCTTGGACTACGCGCCGAAGGTATCCGGATCGACGCAGTTTGCCTCGGTATATTTTGCAACGGTTATTGTCTCACCGGCAGAACCTTTCCCCGCGCTTCGCGCATCGATACGATGTCTGGCGATAGTCGAGCCGGTGAGTTTTCACTGCAGAACTTCTAAAGCTCAGCCTGCAACGTTATGGCTTTTGCCCGCAAACGATCGGCGCAAAATCCTCCGCCGATGCTGTGACCAGATCGGCTCAATTGACCTCTGGCAATTGCTGCAAAAGCTTGTCGATTGTCACCGGATATTGGCGAACCCTGACCCCTGTGGCGTTGTAGACCGCATTGGCAATCGACGCGCCGACACCGGTAAGCCCGAGTTCACTCACACCTTTTGCTTTCATGGGCGACGACATTTCGTCTGTCTCGTCTAGGAAAATGACATCCTGATTTGGGATGTCAGCATGAACCGGAACTTCATAGCCAGCAAGATCGTGATTGACGAAGAAGCCGCGCCGTTTATCGACAACCAGATCCTCCATCAATGCGGCGCCAACGCCCATCGTCATTGCACCAATCACCTGGCTTCTGGCGGTTCTGGGGTTAATGATTCGCCCGGCAGCGCAGACTGCCAGCATACGCCGCACGCGGATCTCGGCCGTGTAGGGATCGATAGCGACCTCTGCGAACTGCGCCCCGAACGTCTGTTGCTCGTAAGTTTCGCCAAGTTTGCCGAAGACGATCATGTCCTCGGCAACGAGACTTCCGTCCCGCGCTGCTTCCGCAAGGGGGATGCGGCGGTCACCCGAAATCACGTGGCCATCCGCGAACCGGGCGTCTCGCACATTCAGCCCAAGTTTTTCTACAACGGCTTCACGCAGCTTCATGCAAGCCGCATAGACCCCCGATGTCGATGAATTCGCACCCCGTTGTCCGGCCGATCCGGCGCCCCGGGGAAAACGCGAGTCGCCGAGGCTAACCGCCACCATCGACATTGGGAGCCCCATCATTTCCGCGGCTGTTTGACCAATAATCGTGTAACTACCTGTCCCGATATCGGTCATATCGGTTTCCACCGTGACCACACCCTCGGAATCCAGCCGTACGCGTGCCGCAGAATCTCGTGAGCCGTCGCCGCGAATGGCCGAGGCGACGCCCATCCCGATCAGCCACCTCCCATCGCGGTGCTGGCCGGGCCGGGGCTTTCTGTTGGCCCAACCGAATTTTTCGGCTCCGGTGCGAAGACATTCGTTCAGCTGGCGCCTGGAGAAGGGACGGTCGGCATTTTCCGGATCAACCTGCGTATCGTTGATGACGCGGAATTCGATAGGATCGATCCCCAACTTTTCAGCCATCTCATCCATCGCGATCTCAAGTGCCATCATTCCGGACGCCTCGCCAGGCGCCCGCATTGAACTTCCTTCCGGCAAATCGAGGACCCCTTGGCGAAGGGCAGTCATGCGGTTTGCTCCCGCGTAGATAAGACGGGTTTGCATGACGGCATTTTCCGGGAGGCCTTTCGCGATATTCCCCGACCAGCTCTCATGCCCGATTGCCGTAATCTTTCCATCGCGGCTTGCTCCCAGCCGGATGCGCTGGATCGTTGCTGGCCGATGCGTCGTGTTGTTAAACATCAGCGTCCGGGTCTGCGCGACCTTGACGGGGCGTCGGGCCGCACGCGCGCCTAGAGCGGCCAGAACTGCGTCTGCGGCCACCGTTGCCTTGCCGCCGAAGCCACCGCCGATAAAGGGGGAAACCAGCCGCAGGTTTTCCTCCGGCATATCGAGAATTTTTGCCAGGTCCCGTATACCCCAATTGATCATCTGCTGAGATGTCCAGAGCGTGAGGTTATTTCCTTCCCACAGCGCAAGCGTTGCATGAGGCTCCATCATGGCGTGAGCCTGGTCAGGTGTTGTGTACGTCTCATCCAAGCTGACATCGGCGTCGCCATACGCTCGGTCAAAATCGCCTATAGATGAATCGGCACTGCCGCTCCCGGCAGGGCCTGCCGTCCTCTTGGCAACCGCGAGATCGAAGGCTCCCTGTTCTTCAGCATATTCAACGCGGACAAGTTGCGCGGCCGCTCGGGCCTGCTCGAAGCTGTCGGCGACGACTAGAGCGATCGCTTGATGATAGTGCTGAATGGCAGGTCCGCCCAGCAACGTTGCGGCGAGAAAGTCGCCTTTGCCGAGCTTTCCCGCATTTTCGGCGGTTACGATCGCGACGACGCCCGGCGCTGCTTCCGCGGCGGCAAGATCCATGGCCACGATGCGACCCTTGGCAATGCCCGCGCCGACGATAAAGCCATAGGCTGTGTTCAGTTTTGAGTCATGCCACTCGTAGGCATAAGTCGCCGTGCCGGTGACCTTTCTAGGGCCGTCGATACGTTCGATCGGCTGGCCGACGACTTTGAGTTGGTCGATCGGATTAACGGTCGCTGGCGTATCAAATCGCATTTTCGAGTACTTTCTGCTTTTCCTGAAACGCTGATACCGATCAACGACCAGGCTAACTACGTGGCGTTCAGCCAACCGGTGACGGCAGCGAGAGCCTGCTCTCCCGATCGGCTTGGAGGGAAAATCCTTCCAGAACCCGAGCGCCGGATGCGTGTCCAGCTACAACGTCAAGACTGCTGCGAAGGCCGAAGCCACCATGAGTGATGATCGGAATGAAGGTTTTCCAGAGACATCATGGGCGCTTAGAAATGCGCGAACCGGCGAAGGCGGCGCCGTCCCCAGAGCGGACAAATACACTAGGGCATTGCTTTCAGTGCTTGATCTGAGCGGTTGCGGTATCCGGCGACACGCTCGATGCCGCCGCAAATGGCAGGAATGCCGCCGTTATCACAGCATTCGGTCTCGAAGTATTTGCAGGACCGTCTATTTTGTGACTTTCTTCTTGGAAGATAGTGCAAGCCCAAAGGGAGATTTACGCCCCGATTTCGGGCATGGCGTGCAGCAGCTTGTCCAGCGTGATCGGGTATTCACGTACGCGGATGCCCGTGGCGTTGTAGGTTGCATTGGCAATCGCGGCCGCGACGCCACAGAGGCCAAGTTCGCCGACCCCTTTGGCCTTCATCGGCGACGAATACGGATCGGTTTCGTCCAGGAAGATCACCTCCTGGTGAGGAATGTCCGCATGAACAGGTACCTCGTAACCTGCTAAGTCGTGATTGACGAAAAATCCTCGCCTCGTATCGACCGCGAGCTCTTCCATCAAAGCGCCACCAACCCCCATCGTCATGGCGCCGATGACTTGGCTGCGTGCTGTAATGGGATTGAGGATGCGGCCCGCTGCACAGACGCCAAGCATACGTCTGACCCGAACTTCGGCCGTATTGATATCGACGCCGACTTCAACAAAATGAGCACCGAAGGTTGATTGCTGGAACTGCTTTCCCAGGTCGCCAAACTCGATGGAATCCTCGGCGACAACATCGCTACCCCTTGCTGCTTCAGCAAGCGGTACCTGACGATTGCCTAGACGCACCATGCCGTCCGCGAATTCCACCTCGGTAGTGTTGAAGCCTAGTCGCTGGGCGACAGCTTCGCGCAGTTTCACGCAGGCAGCATAAACGCCGGAGGTGGAGCTGTTGGCACCGAATTGACCGCCTGAACCGGCAGAGACGGGAAAACGGGAATCGCCAAGCTGGACGGCGACCTTGTCCATTCCAAGCCCCATCATCTCGGCCGCAGTCTGGGCAATGATGGTGTAGCTCCCCGTTCCAATATCGGTCATGTCGGTCTCAACCGTCACGACACCATCGGCATCGAGGCGGACGCGTGCGCCCGACTTGAGCGTGATGTTGTTCCGGAAGGCGGCAGCTACGCCCATCCCAACCAGCCATTGCCCGTCGCGGACCTGTGCAGGTCTCGGGTTTCGCCTGTTCCAACCGAACCGGTCGGCACCTATCCGAAAGCACTCGTTTAACTGACGATGAGAATACGGGCGCTTCGGGTCTTCGGGATCGACCTGGGTGTCGTTGAGGATGCGAAACTCGACGGGATCAAGCCCTAGCTTCTCGGCCATTTCGTCCATGGAAATCTCGAGTGCCATCAAACCGGGCGCCTCGCCCGGTGCTCGCATGGCGTTGCCTTCGGGCAGGTCGAGCGTCGCGAGCCGCATCGCGGTCATGCGATGTTCGCCGGCATAGAGCAAGCGCGTCTGCTGTACTGCCACTTCGAGCTTGCCCTCGGGAAGGTTGCCGTTCCAGCTCTCATGCGCGATGGCGGTAATCTTGCCCTGCGGCGTGGCGCCGATGCGAATGCGCTGGATCGTTGCCGGGCGATGGGTTGAATTGTTGAACATCAGTGGGCGCGGCAGGCTGAGTTTGACCGCGCGTTTTGCCGCTTTCGCGGCAAGCGCAGCCAATACTGCATCGGACCTCAAGAAGAGCTTGCCGCCGAAACCTCCGCCGATGAAGGGCGACATCAAATGAACCTTGCTCTGATCCATCTTCAGTGTTGCCGCAAGGTCTGCCCTTGTCCATGCGATCATTTGGTTTGATGTCCAGAGAGTCAGTTCGTCTCCCTCCCATACGGCAAGCGAAGCGAACGGCTCCATCATCGCGTGGGCCTGGTCGGGGGTCGTGTAGGTCTCGTCGAGCTTGACCGGTGCCGCGGCAAAACCAGATTCGAAATCCCCTGCGGCGCTATCGGCCTCTCCATCTTCGGGCTTGATTGCCGAATCTCGCACCGCTGAGAGATCATATGCTCCTTGCTCTTCGATATAATCAACGCGAACGAGGTTTGCTGCCGCGCGTGCCTGTTCAAGGGTCTCCGCCACGACGACGGCGATAGCCTGGTGATAATGCTGGATCTCAGGGCCACCGAAGAGTTTTGCAATGTTCAGCCGGCCCTTGCCAAGTTCGCCGGCACTTTCGGCCGTAACGATAGCAATTACGCCAGGCGATGCGCGAGCCGGACCAAGATCGATCGACGAGATGCGACCCTTGGCGATCGCTGCTCCAACGACGTAGCCGTAAGCCGCGTCAAGGGATGAATCGTGCCATTCGTATGCATATGTGGCCGTGCCTGTGACCTTTCGGGGACCGTCAATGCGGGTGATGTGTTTACCGATGACTTTCCCCTGGTCGATCGGATTGGTCGTGGCGGGAGTGTCAAATCTCATCGGGTCATCCCTTCGCTTCTGTCAGGACAGCGGCAAGCGTCCTCTCGACAAGCTTCACCTTGAACGCATTTTCATGGGTGGGCCTCGCGCCTTCGAGCAGCTGTCTAACCGTCGCCTGGGCGCCGGTTGGCAGTTGCGATTCTGCGGCCTCATTGCGCCACGGCTTATGAGCAACGCCGCCGACCGCAACGCGACCGGTGCCGTCACGCTGTACGACCGCGGCAATCGAAATGAGCGCAAACGCGTAGGAGGCGCGATCACGCACCTTGCGATAAATATGCCGCCCGCCAACGGGCGCGGGCAGCGTCACTGCTGTAATCAGTTCTCCCGCTTCAAGCGAGGTTTCGACATGCGGAGTCTCATCGGGAAGCCGGTGGAAGTCGGCGATAGGAATGGCGCGTGTCGTGCCGTCCGGCTTAACCGTCTCCACTGTGGCATCCAGTGCCCGCATGGCAACGGCCATGTCGCTTGGATGCGTCGCGATGCAAGCGTCACTAACACCGATAACCGCGTGCTGCCGGGAAAAGCCACCGATCGCGGAGCAGCCGCTTCCCGGCTGGCGCTTGTTACAGGGCTGATTGGTGTCGTAGAAATAGGGACAGCGTGTACGCTGAAGCAGATTTCCAGCCGTCGTTGCCTTGTTGCGCAACTGACCAGAGGCTCCCGCCAGAAGCGCGCGCGAAAGCAGACCATAGTCGCTTCGAACGCGCTCGTCCGCAGCCAGATCGGTGTTGCGAACGAGGGCGCCGATGCGCAATCCCCCGTCGGGTGTGGCTTCGATCTTGTCGAGCGACAGTCCGTTGACGTCGATCAGATGCGTCGGCGTCTCGATCTCGAGCTTCATCAGATCGAGGAGATTGGTGCCGCCGGCAATGAATTTCGCACCATTGGTGCGGACGACGGCAGCGGCTGCTTCCGCCGGAGAATTGGCGCGCTCATACGTGAAGGATCTCATGCCGGTCTCCCTGCGACTTCATTGATGGCTTCGATAATGTTTGGGTAAGCACCGCAGCGACAAATATTGCCGCTCATCCGCTCACGGATCTCGACGTCGCTTACCTCCGTCGGTGCCGTCAGATCCGTAGTGACGTGGCTCGGGATACCCGCTCGAATTTCCGCAAGCACCGCGACGGAGGAACAGATCTGCCCGGGCGTGCAGTAACCACACTGGAAACCGTCGTGCTTGACGAAAGCCGCCTGCATAGGGTGTAGGTCTTCCGGCGTGCCGAGCCCCTCAATCGTGGTGATTTCGTCGCCCTCATGCATAATCGCGAGTGTCAGACAGGAATTTATCCTGCGTCCATCGACCATCACTGTGCATGCGCCGCACTGGCCGTGGTCACACCCCTTTTTGGTTCCGGTCAGATGAAGATGTTCGCGCAATGCGTCGAGAAGTGACGTGCGGTTGTCGAGTTCCAAATGATGCGCCGCGCCATTCACGGTGAACTGGACGCTAGTCGAGGCAACAAGAGATTCAGAATTCTTGGCTGTTTGGGCCTTTGCCGTGGCTGGAAGCGTGCCAAGCGCTACCGAAGCTGCGGCCGTTCCGACCATTAGATCGCGCCGGGATATATCGAGATGTCCAGGTTTTTGCATAATGAACTCCGTGGAATTGGTCGGAATAAACCGCTTACAAAGCGGCTTTCCCTGCTAAGCGAATGCGACTGGCATCACCTATATACTAGGGCGCTGCGGTAGATGGATTAGGCTCAGATCGTGATAGGGTTTAGGTCGTTGGTTCATAAATGTGGTCGGCCGCCGCACATTCTGAAGGAGCGTCAGGCGCTCTCGCACTGGCATAGTTCTCAGGATCTGAAATGAGCGCGTTATCGGTGGCGGGCGCTGGTCCCGACAGAAGAAACGCCCCAAAGAGTACTGTTATGAGGGCAAAATCCACCGCCCAGCGTTCGAAACCCATGGATACGGTGTCGACACAGCGGGTGACATAATGGGGTTCATCGTTGTTCGACATTATTTTCTTCCGCTTCAAATCCCTGTTTGGGAAGCTTCTGCAAAGCTCCTCGGCCGGCAGTACGCCATATGACGAACGACGAGGTTCGCTTCGAAGCTGCGCAGTGAGTAACGTCCAGCTACTGACGCGCTAAATCATATTGGCAAGACAGACCCTACCCGCGGGTTGTCGCAGAGCTTTGTCCGCGAGGTCATAGTTTGTCGCAAAGTGTAATGTGTTCGGGGCCGACGCTGACGCCAGCAGTTCGATGTTAATTGCGTTCTCTAGCCGTTCCATAAGACAGCGGGGTCAGAGGCCGAAACTCACGCCGCGTCACAAATGTAACCGTGCGGCGAAAACCGCGACAACTTGATAGATCGCTGACAAATCGCTGCGACGCTGCAGGCGTATCGTATCCGTTGACGTGCTCTATGATTGGAGGCGGAACGTCACACCGATGATGCAGGCTGACCTTATGGGTTCCAGACAACAACAAGCGGCTATTCATTGTGCGTGCGGGGATTATCGATCGCCAGGCGGATCGTGGCATCAAACGGTTTCAACGGCGATACGGTGACCGAGGTTGCGCGGTCCATGGAGGTGTCGCCATCGTTCATTTCTACACTTTGGACTGTTGATTTTGCAGTCGCAGGTGTACTCAATATGATTAGCTAACCAAGAGATGCCGTTATGGATGCTGAACCTCACATTATCGTCGTTGACGACCACCGAGAAATTCGCGACCTCGTAGCGGCCTATTTGACGCAACACGGATATAAGGTTAGCGCAGCAGAAAGCGGTGCTGCGTTGAGAAAGATCCTCGAGAAGAGTTCCGCTGACCTCTTGATCCTCGATATCATGATGCCCGGCGAGGACGGACTTTCTGTGTGCAGGCAAATCAGGGCAAGTGGCGATTTGCCGATAATTTTCCTGACGGCCATGGCTGACGATACTGACCGTATCATCGGTCTAGAATTAGGCGCGGACGACTATCTGGTGAAACCTTTTAATCCTCGGGAACTTCTCGCGCGCGTTCGAGCGGTGTTACGACGAGCCTGCAGTTCAACGACAGTGCGCGAACCGCCTAAAGACGAAGTCATCGGATTTCACGGGTGGCACCTTCATGTTCGACGACGCGAGCTTCAGTCACATGAGGGCCTGGGCGTAGCTCTGAGCACGGCGGAGTTTCGTCTGCTCAAGGTGTTCCTCGATCACCCTCATATTGTCCTCACGCGTGACGAACTGCTTGATCATACCGCTGGCCGTTCCGCCGACGCCTTTGATCGCAGTATCGACAATCAGGTGAGCCGCCTCCGCAAGAAAATTGAACCCGATCCCAAAAATCCGACGATTATCAGAACGCATTGGGGCGGCGGCTACAGCCTCTCGGTCGAGGTGACAGTTCAGTGACCACATGGTGGAAAAAGAGCCTTGCCGGCCAATTCATTGTCTTCATTTTGGCAGCCCTGCTTATGGGCCAGACGATCGCATTTCTCATTTCGTCGCGGCAGCGCGAAGTCGCGATCAGACAAGCGATCGAAGGCGATTTCGTTAGTCGCACGGTGGCACTTTCTGGCGTGTTGCAAACCGTCCCAAACGATATGCGCCGGAACGTCCTGATTGCGAGTTCAACGGGATATGCGCGCTTTTGGCTCTCGGATGGTTTGCCGGATCCATCAAGCTGGTATCGAACGGCTAAGGCCAATCTGGACCTTTCCATCATGGATCTCATCACCGCGAATAATACCGAATTGCAGGCAGAGCCGAGCATTGCTGGGCAGCCCGCAGATGGTGATGAATCGATTACCTCTTGGCAACCGTTCAAAGCTGTTGACGCGATACCCGGAGCGCAATTCGTGCATTTCGCGGACCAGGAGGGGATGGGAATTGCACAGAGGCTACACGATGGATCGTGGCTCAACGCAGCATATTACAAGGAGACCCCCCCAAATCTTTGGAGCACGCAGTCGATGCTTTCTATCGGCATAACCGCAGTGATCCTGAGCATCATCGGCGCTTTGGTCGCCAACCGCATTGCGCGCCCGCTTCGCGAACTTGCCGTTTCCGCCGAAGCGCTTGGGCGAGGGGAGGAAACGTCGATCTCTCCGCCCGGCTCTCCCGACGACATCCGTCAGCTTTATGAGGCGTTTGACCGGATGCAGTTAAGGCTTCGGAGATTTGTTGACGACCGAACGCGAATGCTTGCAGCGATCGGGCACGACCTGCGAACACCGCTCACAACGTTGAAACTGAGGGCAGAGTTTGTCCAAGACCCAGATCTTCAACAGAAGATCTTGGCGACAGTTGACGAGATGCAGTCGATGACGGAGGCTACCCTCTCTTTCGCGAAGAGTGAGGCGACGTCGGAGCCCACGCGTGCTGTTGACCTTGCAGCCTTGATTGGAAGTCTCTGCGATGATCTTGCCGAACTTGATTACAATGTTGACTTCAGAGACAGCGACAGAATCAGCTATCGGTGCCGTCCCGACAATCTGAAGCGCGCCGTCCGCAACCTTATTGAAAATGCTCTTCGCTACGCCGGAAGCGCCGCAGTGAGCGTCCAGATTGCTGCCGATGCGATCGAAATCAGGGTGGATGACAAAGGTCCGGGGATCCCGCAGACGCAATGCGAACAGGTATTTGCACCCTTCTACAGACTGGAAGATTCGCGGAGCAGGGACACTGGAGGCGTCGGACTGGGGCTGTCTATTTCCAGGGCGATAGCTAGGCAACATGGTGGGGACATTGTTCTCTCGTCGAACAATCCCGGCCTTCGCGCTGCATTGTTACTGCCATTCGCTTGAGAGCCGGCACCTTGTAATGAGACCTGTGCGCGGGAAGCATTTTGCGTTGATTTTTTCAGCTTTCCGGGAAAGTGCGCAAAGATATCAGCGCCGGCGGCGCTGGCTGTGTCTTCTGACGCTCTGGTATGAGCGTCAGTGGTGTTTTTGCCCGCTATCCGGCCATAGCGATTATCTTCAAACTGCGTTTCATATTGTAGGCGATCGCGGTGAGGCGAATTTGAACGCCGGCCTTGGCAAGCCCTCGCCATCGCATCCAGCGGAGACCGTAGCTTCGTTTCCATGTGCCAAAGATCTTCTCGATCCGGCCACGAATGCGCTGGATCGGTTGATTAAAAGCCTCAAGGCGCGCCTGTGTTTCGGCTTCGTCCCGTCCCGACATGCCGGTGGCAACGATACGTGGCGTTCCACCCTTGGTGGTATGCCTCCGCCGAAGGCCGTCTGCCCTGATTTGGTGATTGGCTTTAAGTCCATGCCTTATGTCATGCGCTACAATCATTTCCCCTATTGAGGTCTCTTCCGCGGACGATCTTGGCCGTCGACGGGATT
>NZ_SLYH01000017.1:0-46130 GCF_004343445.1 Rhizobium sp. PP-CC-3G-465 | reverse complement strand
TTGCTGAACCCATCGCAAACCTCCTGTTTGCGCTACCGATTCAGATTCGTCGGCTTTTGGGAACCCCGAGAGTCAGCATCAATGGAGGTTGGTATTAAAGGGTAGGGCCAGCCACTCCGTGACTATGAACTGATAGGAGAGACCTATGACGCAATGCTTCCGTAAAAGCATACTATTCCCGATCACTCTCATGTTCGCTGGTGTCGTCGCGTTTTTTCTCTTCCTTTATGTGACAGGGCATGATCCCGACGAAAAGCCACTAACATTGATCCATTGGATTATTGGCGGAGCGCTGATCGGTCCAGGTTTTGGCTACCTCGTCCAATGGAGGCAAGGCAGGGACCGAACCAAGTTGTAAGCAACTCGTACCCTGGCGGCCGTCGCAAGTATTCTGATATTCACGACAAAATCAGCGACAATGTATTTCTCGGAAAATTTATGTCGCAAAAACCGGTCGCAAAAAGCTAGCATTCGCGACCGAGTTTTGCGAAGGGATTGGATGACCGGAAGTAACCCTTCCGAGCTTTTCCACGATTGCTCGTCCAATCCCGGTAAGCTACCGTTCACATTTTCCACTTCACTGCATAAGCCTCGTGTATCGGCAGAAGTCGCAGGGAGCCGCCGCGCCACATGCCCTATCGCACCATTTTCCCGCACCTCATAGCGGCAGCCCTCTTTCTTCTTGCTCCGCCACCTGCCTTCGCAGAGGAGCCAGCCTTGCCGCCAGGTGCCGAGACTGCGGGTCACGCGCTGCCCAGTGCAATCATGCTGCGTGCGGCACCCCTGATGCAGGCGGGCAAGGGCGACGAGGCGACGTTCTGGTTCTATGCCGGACAACTTCGCTGGCGCTCACGCCTGAACGCCAGCCCAGCTCAGGACCCGACCGGCGAACCCGCTCTGTTTTCGTCGCTGTTCGAGACACTCGGGCCGCCCGTCAACAATTGGGCCTTCGGCGACATCCCCAAGCTCCAGCGGACGATCGACGCCGTGCTCCTTTGGGACGTCCGTTATCCCGATCCTTCGCTGGATCCGGCTGTACACGAGCGGATGCGGGCAGGACTGACGACCCTTCGCGAGCAGATCGGCCGAGAAGCGGACATGATCAGAGCCGAGCGCGCCTCACAGGATCTGGAGAACCGATGATGCTGTGCTTGCGGTGCTGCATATACATGGACCGTTTGTCCCGCCTGCTGCTCGCATCCACGATGCTGCTTGCCATCTCCGGATCCGCATCGGCGCAGGATGGGCCTGTCGCGGATCCGTTGCGCAGCGGTCTGGAAGGCGCACTGCGCGGCTGCGAGATTTGGGTCCTCGACCCGTCAAGTTGGCTAAACGATCCAGCGCGCTTCCTCGCGGCCATCGATCTTGGCGGCGCGGTGTTCGAGACCGAGAGCCTGCCCGAGCCCCTCCTCCCACCCGAGCCATTCCGGCGCGCCAACCGGTACTGGCGGATCAATGTCGGACCCAACGAGGGTTACGCGCTGGTGGTCTCGCGCGATATTCCGATGTGCCACATTACGGGCGGCGGCGGGGTCGATTTCCAGCCGGCGGCCGAAGCGGTGGCCGCCTCACCGGACGTCTCCGATCGCTGGGAACGCATCGGCGAGGAGCGCCAAGGCGGTATGGTCTCGACCTTCTTCCGACTGCGCAAGGAGCCAAAGCTGGCACTGGTCCTCAGCCGTGCCGACGAACCGGGTGCGCGTCGCGACCGCCCCCAGGTGATCGTCACCGTGACCTACGACCTTGGTCGCTGAGGCAACGCAGGTTCGTCCGGCCAGTGTGGTGGAAACGGCCACACGAGAACCTCACCGCCCGGCGGGATCGGACCCAAATGGCGCAGGACACGGTCATAGTGCTGGTTGCTCGGCGGGTAGCGCAACTCACCATGTCCGACAACGGACCCGGCTTCGCTTTCGGCTCGCAGCCATAGGACCAGCGTGCCATCGGGCTCGCGATGCGCTGAGCCGATCGACGCCTCTGCGGAAGAGGTAGCCGGCGCATGCCCCTGCGAACTCGCTCGCCCGTTGGCGGACGCCGCCAACGCTTCCAGCACCGCGACAAGGCGTGGTCTCGGACAATCGGACCCGACCTCCTGCAGGACGTCGTCGCCATCGAACAGGGCGAAGCTGCACAGGCGGTCCGTCGGCTCACCGAGCACTGGCGTATCGGGAGCCGGCGTGGTCCAGGCCTCGTTGCCCGACGCGATCACGTTGCGCCGCTCGTCTTCCGAAATGGCATCGGTGCGTTCGGTTTCAATCTCCACCAGCCCTCCTGCGTCGGCCAGACGGGTCGTTGCCTGCCGGATCGTCATGAGGTCGAGATCAATGACGATCCAGCGCGCCAGCGGCGACAGGACGTTGCCGGTCGCGACCAGCATTCCGCGACGCGGCAGTTCACCGGCAGGAAAGGCGAGACGGACGCCCGCCCGGCTCGTGCGTGCGGGTGAGGCGATCTTTGCGTCGGCGTAACCGGGCTCGTGCGCCTCCGCTGCGACCGGCAAGACGAGAAGGAGAACGAGAAGCTCGGAGGTGCCGAGCCGTCGTAAACGGTGAAGGGCTCCTTCACGCCACCTGGTTCCGGTCTCGCTCCGGTATGCGCGCATCATACTGCCTTTCATTTGCGAGCCCGCTTCTGTTCGTTTCGCTCCGGCATCTTATCGACGCTGGTCTCAGCCGTCATCCGTCCGTGGTCAGCAATCCGGGTAGTAGGGGCTGACTTCGACCAAACAACCGAGCCGCTCGCCCAGTTCTTGCCCAAGCGCCGTCATGCCGTCGGGATCGCTGTGCTGCGCTAGGAACACAGACTGGCTGTCCGCGCCGGGTGCATGCGTGCAACAATGGGCATGAAGCGACGAGCCGCCCCCGCCCTTGGCCGGCGTCATACGGATGACCTCAAGATGCAGAATGTCGGTGCGGGGCATGACGAAGAGCTGATCCGAAACCACGATCAGCGCCTTGCCATCGGCTGACAACCCAAGCATCCGCTGCCGGTCGTCGACCAGGTCTTCTGGATCGCGCACGTACTCGAGTTCCGTTTCGCCCGGCGCATGGCGGCCAGCCTGTGCCATGCGCGCTGTCCCGACATCCCGGTCGAACGCGAGAGGCAGGAAGCCTGTCACCCATTCTCGTTCTCTCGCGCTGAGAGACAGGCGGAAGCCGGTCGTCAGCGTCACGTGGCAGGCAGTCCTAAGGCGCGGGTCGCGATCCTCGGACGGGTTTTGCAGGCCATGCGACTGCCAGTCCGGCGGCCAGGCCGTCAGCGAGACCTCAGCCAACCCCGATCGCCACGCGGCGACGACTGTGTTCCACCGCTGACCGACAGGCGCGGGCCCGAGCGATGCCGCTAGATGGTCCGCGACGCGCCGAAGGTTGGCGCGTGCGTCGTCCTTGAACCACGCAAGGGCGGCGAAGCGAGTGATCGGAAACTGGGGTGGGATGCGCTCGAAGGCGCTTGCCGTCCAGGGCGCGAGTGCGCCTGGTGGAGGTTCGGCGTTGGTAATGACGAGCGCTGGCCATTGGTAGATCGGATCGGGAAGAACGCCGTAGCGCGCCAAGACCTCCATGCGCGTTTCGTGACGGGGTAAGCGCCAATCGTCCGCAAGGCGGAGGATCGGGTTCATGCCATCGGGACATAGTTGGAGCTCAGCCGGCGCGGGGCCGTCGGGCCAGGACGTCAGCGCGGCCTGCGTGCGGCGGAAGATGCGGTTAAAGAATTGCATCGCGGCCTCCGTTTAAGCTCGCCGCTCGGCAACGGGTACAGGTAGGATACAAGATATGCGCTGCCCGTGTCCACGTCCCGAACGTCTTGCCCGCAAGTGGACCCAGAGCTTTTTCGGTTACGAGGGAGTGAGTTTCCGGAACAGATCAGACCGCTCACGATCCCTTTCTGGCACTATGCCATTTGATGCCGTTCAAGTAACGCGCGGCAGGCTGCGTCCCAAAGAACATTACGTCAATCATCGAGGCAATGATTAGCCGGCAGTTAACGCCCGCAACTATGTACCAACCGACACAGCTGACACTCCTTCTCATTTATCTTCTCGTCAACGTCGCGGTCTACTGCCTCTACTGGTGGGATAAGAAAGCTGCGGTCGAGGGAGCGTGGCGCGTTCGCGAAAGCACGCTGCTCTGGCTGGCTATTGTCGGTGGAAGCCTTGGAGCCCTTGCCGCCCAGCAAGTACTTGGCCACAAAACGCGAAAAGAGCCGTTACGAAGCTTTCTGATGACAATCGGAGCGCTGCATGTAGGATTGGGCGCCGTATGGATTGCTGCACCAGATCTTGTGGTGGAGGCGTTATCGCGTATGAAGTCGTCTCACTGGTTCAGAGATTTATGATGTAGGTTCCCAGGCGGCGACCACCAGTACTCTCGACTTTGGCGAGGATGATTGTCGGTCAGGAATGCGCCTCGGGAAAATCTGCGTGAATTGCGCCAGAAGCAGACGCTGTAGCTTCTCAATAAAGCGCTCTGGCGGCTACGTCAGGTCGTGAAGGTTTTTGCCCAAGGCCGGCCCCAATCGCCACTCGCTAAATCTGACCTCCAAGCCTGCACGTTCGGGAGTGCAGCACATTGGCCCAACGAGATAATGGTCCGCTTCAGGGAATGGGCAGAGGCGGACCAGTGGCCACATCTGCCCATCCTGTGAAGCTTGTATCCTCAGAACGCCGCTCTGGACGGTCACCCTTATCCAGAAATCTGATGGGTCGCCGTCATAACGCCCCGTTGCCCAGTCGGAGGCTTCATTCGTAAGCACACTGCCGAGCAAGCCATATCCGTCCGAGAACTCGATCCCGGTCTTGACCCACCGTCTTTGGTCGAGCCTGACCATGAGACCGGCCTGATCGTAAAGATGCTCGAAATTCGCCTGAACTCGAACCTGGGCGGTGAAATCGTCTTGGGTCTGGAATGCATAGAAGTGGCCGTTGTCGCGCACAAAGCCATAGTGTGTCTCTCGCCAAAAATCGGTGCTGGCGTCCGTCGTCACGGAAAGCTCGGTATCTGAAGCATCTGCCTTTGTGGGCTCATTGAGCCACCGTCCACTTTTAAGACTCTGCAACGGACGTCTCCTATGACAACGAGCTGACTTGCTCGGCCGCACCTCTTGTATAACAGTCGTTTCCAGAGAGCCCAATTGCTGCCAACAGGCAAGATCTGAGATGCGTCCTCCGCTCTGCGCCGACAGCAGCATGCCGCCCAAAGTAGACGTCTGACACCAGAAAGGGATGCTGCCTGCTAGGCCTAAAACGCGGCAGTGGAGGTAACGACGAGCGCATCAAGGCATCCACTGATCTGGATGGGTGCAATCATATCATGCCATCGCGGCACTTCACCGCCTCCGCCGAATGCTTACGCTAGATCTTCATCGTTACCTAGATCAAACCCCGGCAACCTGTCCACGATAGAGCTAAGCAGTTTCTCTCCGAGTCTGCCATTTCGGCAACGGAACTGCGTTGAGCAACGTTCTTGTGTAATCGTGGAGGGGCGTGGCGAAGAGTGCAGTGGTTTCGTTCTCCTCGACAATACGACCTTGCTTCATGACGAGGATGCGATCGGCGAAGTGGCGCACGATCGGCAGGTCATGCGTGATGAAGATATAGGACAGGCCAAGCCGGTTGCGCAGATCCGCCAGCAGATCGATGACCTGCGCCTGGATCGACACATCGAGGGCCGAAACCGCCTCGTCGCAAATGATGAGTTCCGGCTCGCTGGCAAGCGCGCGGGCGATGGCGATCCGCTGGCGCTGTCCGCCGGAAAACTGGTGGATGTAGCGTCCTTCGTGTTCGGCCTTCAGTCCGACGAGTTCCAGAAGCTCGACGACACGGTCTCTCCAGCGCGCGCGTGGCAGGATGTCGCCGTGGATCTGCCACGGTTCCGAGATGATCGAGCGGACGCTCATGCGCGGGTTCATCGAGCCGTAGGGGTCCTGAAACACCATCTGGACCCGGCGACGAAATGCCATCAGGTCTTTCCCCGTGAGATCGAAGATGTTCTGCCCGGCAAAGATAGCCTTGCCCGATGTCGGCTCGTTCAGGCGCATCAGCATGCGCGCGACGCTCGATTTGCCGGAGCCGCTCTCGCCGACGATACCCAGCGTTTCGCCTTTGCAAAGATGAAAGCCGACATCCTCCACCGCCTTGAACACCGATTTTCCGGCAAACGCGCCGGATGACAGGACGTAGTCTTTGCCGAGCCCTTCCACCTTCAGCAGCACCTCTTCGGCGCGTTCCCTGGAGCGCTTGTGACCGGCATCGGCAGCCTCGCCATGCGGCAGCGCGGCGATCAGTTTCCGGGTATAGGCGTGTTGCGGCGTCTCGAACACGTCTCTGGCCGGTCCGGCCTCTACCACCTTGCCGCTATTCATCACGATGATCCGGTCCGCCATGGACGCCGCCACCTCGAGATCGTGGGTAATCATGACCAGCGCCATGCCGGTCTCGCGCTGCAGATCGCGCAGCAGGTCCAGGATCTGTGCCTGAACGCTGACGTCGAGCGCCGTGGTCGGTTCGTCGGCAATCAGGATATCGGGTTTCAGCGCGATGGCGATGGCGATCATGATGCGCTGGCGCTGGCCGCCGGAGAACTGGTGCGGATAATGATCGACGCGCTGCTCGGGCTCGGGAATGCCGACGCGGCGCATGAGGTCGAGGATCCGGGAGCGCAGGTCGCCGCGGCCTTCGCCATGGCTGCGATAGACTTCCTCTATCTGTCGGCCGACTGTGTAGACCGGGTTCAGCGAGGCGAGGGGATCCTGGAAAATCATCGCGATGCGCCGTCCGTTGAGGGCGCGCCGCTTGTCCTCATCGAGGCGCGCAAGCTCCTGGCCAGCGAACAGGCAGCGACCGGAGACGATGTGGCCGGGCGGGCAATCGACCAGCCCCATCAGCGTGCTGGTGCTGACGCTTTTGCCCGAGCCGCTCTCGCCGAGAATGACCAGCGTCTCGCCGCGCGCGACATGGAAGGAGACATCATCGACCGCGCGGACGGGATCGCCATCGGACAGGAAGTCGACCGTCAGTCCCTCAACCTGAAGGATGGGTGCGGGCATTCTCGCGTCGTCGATCTTGCTCATCGGGCAGTCTTTCTCAGCGCCTGCAACCGCCAGCGCTGTTGCGGGTCGGCGACGGTGCGCGCCCAGTTGGAGAGAATGTTGAGCGACAAGGTCGTCATCATGATCGCAAGGCCCGGCCAGAAGGCGATCCACCACGCCGTCTGCAGATAGCCGCGCCCGTTCGCCACCATGGCACCCCAGGTGAAATCGGGTGGCTGTATGCCGAGGCCGAGGAAGCTTAGCGCGGACTCGGCAAGGATCACGGTCGCAAAATCGATGGCCGAGATCGTGACCAGCGTCGGCAGAACGAGCGGCGCGATATGGTGGAAGACGATGCGCACCGGCGAAGCGCCCATCGAACGGGCCGCGCTCACGAACATCCGCTCGCGAAGCTCCAGCACCTCTGCGCGGGCGGTTCGCAGGTAGATCGGCAGGCGCGTGATCGCCAGCACGATGACGAGGTTCGTCATGCTCGGCCCGAGCGTATAGAGGACGATCAGGGCGAGGAGAAGCGAGGGAAAGCTCATGATCACATCGGCGACACGCTGGATGACATGGCTGTACCAGCGCTCGGAATAGCCGGCGATCAGCCCGAGCGCGCCGCCGACCAGCATGGAGCTGAACACGGCGGCCGCAGCGATCAGGATCGTGTTCTGCGCGCCGACGATCAGTCGCGCAAGGATGGGGCGCCCGAGCGTGTCTGCCCCGAGCACGTAGAGAAAGCCGCCATTAAAGGTGAAAGGCGCAAGGTTACGCTGGCGCAGGCCGAGCCGTGCGGCGGCGTCGCCGACGAGCAAGGGGCCGAACAGGACCAGGAGCAGAAGCAGCACGAGAAAGAGGGCGGAAGCAAACGCCATCTTGTCGCGCCAAAGGTAGGAGAGGAGCGGCATGCGCGGAGAGATCGCCGCGACGGGAGCCGAAAGAAGCGTCATCGGGCGTGCCTTCTAGTAACGGATGCGGGGGTCGAGGAATGCGTAGAGAAGATCGATTGCGATGTTGAGAAGGAAGATCGCGACGGCCGTCACGAGGATCGTCGACTGGACGACCGCGAAATCGCGCTGGATGATCGAGTCGATCATCAGCTTGCCGATGCCCGGCCAGCCGAAGATGGATTCGACCACGACCGCGCCGTTGACGAGCCCTGTCGCAAGATCCCCCGCCACCGTGACGATCGGCAGCAGCGAATTGCGCAGCGCATGGCCGAAGATGATCTCGCGGCGCGGCATGCCCTTGGCCCGGGCCGTCTTGATATAGGCGGCGGACAGGGCCGATAGCATCGTGCCGCGAACCACCTGCACCAGCAGCCCGAACGGCCGCAGCGTCAGCACGAAAATCGGGAGCACCCAGTGCGCCGCACTTCCCGTGCCGGAGGTCGGCAGCAACCCGAACCCGACGGCGAAGAGAAGGATGCCGACGATGGCGATCCAGAAATCGGGCGCGCTGGCGCCGGCCAGCGACACGAGGCTGGCGATGCGGTCGAACAAGCTGCCCGGACGCGCCGCAGCGAGCGATCCGACAACGATAGCCAGCGACGTCGCAAGCGCGATGGCCAAAAAGGCAAGCTTCAGCGTTTCGGGAAACGCCTCCAGCGCGACCTCCATGGCCGAGCGGTTCTGCCGAAGGGATTGGCCGAAATCGAGTTGCGCCAGATTGCCGAGATAGGTGAAGAACTGGACGATCGCCGGCTGATCGAGCCCGTTCAGCCGTGCAAACTGGGCGCGCGCATCGGCGCTCGCGTCCAGGGGCAGGTAGAGCGCGGAGGGATCACCTGTCAGGCGTGTCAGAAAGAAGACGAGCGTGACGAGGCCGATGATCGAGATCAGGCTGTACGACGCACGACGTCCGAGATAGCGGAGCATGGCAGGCCCTCGTTTGAGACCGTATCAGCCGGCAGAGTGCCGGCATGGGGGAGAGACGCGCGGCAAGGCACCGCGCGTCTCTCCGTGCTCAGGACTTGATGCCGATATTGGCCAGCGGGATTTCGCTGTTGGTGGTGATATCCGGCTTCCAGTCGAGGCGCTTGCCGACGCGCGTGTAGCCGATCATGTGGAACATCGGGATATCGGACACGACATCGGTGCGGACCTTGGCAAAGAGGGCCTTGAACTTCGCCGTGCGGTCATCGCCGGTTGCCGCCAGGGCCTCGTCCACCTGCTTGTCGAGCGCCGGGTCGTTCACGGTCGCATAGTTGCCGGTCGAGCGGTAGAAGATCGGAATGGTAAATGCCGCATCGCCCTTGTTGTTGTCGTGCATCATCTGCAGCATGTTGGCGCCCCGGTTTTCCGGGTATGGCTTCTGCAGGTACCGCAGCCAGTCGGCGACATCGAGCATGGTCAGCTTCACGTTCAGCCCGGCGTCCTGCCACATGGCGACCATGGCCTCCATGGCTTCCGAGCCGTTGGGATAGATGCCGTTGCGGCCGATGAGAGTGATCTCGGTTTCGACCGGGACGCCCGCCGCCTTTGCCTCTTCCACCAGCTTCTTGGCCTCGGCGGCATCATATGTCCATGGCGTGAGGGCATCGTCATGCCCGTTGATGCCGGGTACGACCATCTGCGACGCGCGCTTGATGTCGTCTCCGAACAATTGGGCAAGCCCGTCCCAGTCGATGGCGAGGTTCAGGGCCTTGCGGATGCGCAGATCGTCAAGAGGCGGCTGCGCCGCATCGATGCGGATCGCCGTCGTCTCGGAGTTGAGGTAGGAAAAATCCGTTTCCGGATTGGAGGCATCCTGGATCGCGATCGACGGTGTCAGGTCGGCCTCGCCGGTCTCGATCATGGCGGCCCGGATCGAGGATTCCGCGCGCCAGACATAGGTCGCGGCCGTCACTTTCGGTTTGTCGCCCCAGTATTTGTCGAAACTGACAAGTTCGACGGTCTGCGTATTGAAGGTCTTCAGGCGAAACGGTCCCGTGCCGACCGGATCGTTGACGGCCTTGTCGGCCGGCGTCTTCGGCGACACCACCATGACCACGCTGAGCAAGGTGGGAAGGATCGGCTCCGGGCGATCGGACTTGATCTCGACAGTCAGGTCGTCAACGGCGGTCACCGTCAGCTTGGCATCGCCGAACTTCGCCATGTTGTTGCAGTTCAGCTTGCCGCCTGTCATGCGCTCGATGGAAAAGGCGACCGCCGCCGCGTTGAAGGGCTCGCCATCCTGGAAGGTCACGCCGTCCCTCAGCTTCAGCCGCCATGTCTGCGGATCGACCTGGCTCCATTCGGTCGCGAGCTTCGGGCGAGGCTGCCCGGTGGCCGCATCGATGACCGTCAGCGGCTCCACCACGTTCTGGGCGAGGATCTGCCCGACATTGGTGATGATGGTGCCGCAGGGCTCGAGATTCGCCGGCTGCTCCGGCAGCACGATGCGGATCGCCGTGGCGTCCTGCGCCATGGCATAGGATGCTGACGCTGCCGCCAGCAGGCCTGCTGTGATAAGACGTAATGTGATGCCAGTCATGTTGCTCCTCCCGATTGAACACGATGTCGTCTGAAGTCGTACGGACCGCTGCGCGCGATGGTCCCGGCGCTTTCGTCCGATAGATGCGGCCCTTGCCCCTCCATGCGAGGCGAAGGCACCGTCGTCAGGCGCCGGCAGCCTCGATGAGGCTCGCCAGCATCTGTTTTTCGTCAGGGGTCAGGTCCGTCAGGGGCGGACGAACCGGCCCCGGGGTCTGGCCAACCAGTTCGACGCCGGCCTTGATGATGGAAACGGCGTAGCCGGCTTCCCGGTCGCGCAGAGCGGCGAACGGGAAGAAGAAGCGGTTGAGGATATCCTCCATCGTCGCCCGGTCGCCCGCTCGCATCGCCTTGTAGAAGCGCTGCGCCAGCGCCGGCACGAAATTGAACACGGCGGAAGAATAGGTCGTGACGCCGACGCCGTTGAAGCCTTCGGCAAACAACTCATGCGTCGGCATGCCGCCGATATAGCAGAGCCTATCCCCAAGCTTGGCGGTGACATGACGGACCAGATCGACCCGTCCGGTGCCGTCCTTGAAGCCAATCAGGTTCGGGCAGGCCTCGGCAAGCCGCGCGACTGTATCGGCGGTCGCAACCGAATTGGCTCTGTTGTAAAGAATGACCCCGAGCGGCGTGGACTGGCAGACCGATTTGACGTGCCGGTAGATCCCCTCCTGCGACGCTTCCATCAGATAATGCGGCAGCAGCAGCAGACCGTCTGCGCCGGCCCGCTCCGCCTGGCGCGCGGTGTCTATGGCAAGCGAGGTGCCGTAGCCGCAGCCCGTGATGATCGGCACACTGCCGGAGGCCTCTTTCGCCGCCTTGGTGACCAGACCGACTTCTTCGGGCGACAGGGAAAAGAACTCGCCCGTGCCACCGGCCGCAAAGAGCGCCGCCGCCTCGAAGCCGGAAAGCCACGCCACATGTCGGCTGTAACTCTCCAGATGAAGGCTCAGGTCCGTCTGGAAATGGGTGACCGGAAACGACAAGAGACCCGATGCGATGGCAGATTTGATTTCTTCAGGCGACAACAGAACCTCCCATTCGTTGAAGCCTAAGTCGTATTATGACTTTTGGAATGAGTCAATCAGTAACCGGCAGCTTATGCTTTGGTCGTGATACCAGAGATCGGTATCGCTCCATGCCGGTCAGAAGATGCACGCGCATAGCTTCGCGGGCACGCTCAGGCTCTTGGGCGGAGATGGCATCGGCAATGGCGCGATGCTCATCCAAGATCGGATGATCGCGGCTTGGCAGCGGATCGACGCCGCCCATGACGCTTTTAAACTTCACGCGCGGGATCATCCGGCGGCCGATATGCTCGAGGAACAACCTAAAGCGCGCATTGTTGGTGGCGGTGGCCACCGCCATGTGGAACTGGAAATCGACCTCGTCCGTCGGCTTTCCCATGTCGATCAGATCTCCGAAACGCTGGACCTGCGCCTGGATCTCCGCCTCCTGTGCAGGCGATCGACGCAAGGCGGCAAGGCCTGCGGCCTCGACTTCGACGCCGATGCGAAGCTCCAGTTCTTCGATGATGTCGGAGATTCTATCCGTTTCCCGGCTGAACAGATCCTGCAGCGGATCACCGGGTCGCGACGCGACGACGAAAACCCCGGCGCCCTGGCGCGACTCGACCATCCCATCGGCCCGCAACGCTGCGATCGCCTCGCGAATGACGGTCCGACTGAAGCCAAAGCGGCTGACCAGCGCCGGTTCCGTTGGAAGTTTGTCGCCAACCGCATAGACGCCCTCCTTGATCTGAGCCCTGATGATGTCGATGACGTCACTCGAATAGCGGCGCCCCCTTTGTGGTGCTGCACTCATAGAAGAGGCCTTACGATATCAGATGACATTCCAGAATTCGTATGACGATATGGTTTCATGGGAGCATGCGCCGGTCCGTTCCTCGTTGCGAGGTGACGTTCTTCCTGTCAGGAAATCAAGTCAATCCGATTGAACGGATTTTGATCGAGATCTGGTTGTCTTCGGTGGAATTAGCTGGCAGGCAAGCGATCCGGCGATGTCGTTCCAGTGGCATTAACCACCTACTTGAACAAGACGTCTTGGAGACGCCTCCCAATGTTTGATCGCGGCTTACTTCCGCTACTAGCGCTTAACCGTGATACAAGAGTGCCTCATCGGCCTAGCGACACTGAAAGTAGATGATCATCGCCAATGGCACATCCTTGTTGCGAGAATGGATGCAATCTCTTGGAAAATCCTCTCATCTTGTTTTCCAGCGTTCCGCGTGGGCGGGGGCAGGCGATAAAACGCATCTGCTCGATAATATGCAGGCCGGCTCCTTCGACGTGTTGGGCAATCACGCGCCGCGCCTGGCAAAGATGAAATTGTCGAGGCATTGCCGTAGACTGGACACCGGTGTCCTGCGTGGAGCTCTGCAAGGAGATGGTCGCTAGGTGCCCAATCTCTATCTTATCTTCAGCTAGGCCGATGACATGGCGCTCGGCTGTGCCGGCTTGATACAGGCGTCCGGCTCGAAGGTGAAATTGATGTCCACTGGCGGTGGATCGGCTGCAGGCAATGCCGCCGTCGCCAAAGGGAAGTTCGATGGCTCCGTCTTCACATGCCCGGCGCTTCTCGGTTGCCCGATGTTCAGGTATTGTCTGAGGGGCAACCGGCCCGAAGGCGCAGAAAGCCCAGGTCATCAGATATGACAGCGTCCCGATTACCAAGGATACGCTGCAGACCTGCCCGCCGGGTAGGTTTCGTCGTCAGGAACTTGGACGACGTTGCCGACGTGCCACCACCGTGTAGAAAAGACACGGGGAGCGCAACCGTACTCAAACGCTCTCCGACACCGCAAATCCTAGTGGACAAGAAGGCGTGGCGTTACGGTTGTTCAAGATGATCTGGACATTGAAGGCCCTCTGCTTTCGCCGTACGAATGGCAGTCGGCTTTTCCATTTGTCTGCTCTACCGAGATGATGGCAACCGCGTTCTCGGAAACATCTCACATTAAAAATAACGAATGAAAAGATTGCGATGATCCATGTTCAGGGTCGATAAGCCCTTTCGGAAATGAGGGGGTAATCCATTGACGGCGGTTTCACTAACTTAGTGTTGCGCTGCCGGTCGTAGCGCCTGACGTCCTTCTTTGGATTGGAGCTGGCCATGCTAAACCCGACGCAACTGGAAATATCCCGACGAAATCTGCTGATAACCTCGGCCGCAGCGGCTGCGGCAACGAGTGCCTTGCCGCTGTCGGCGGCAGCACAGACATCGCAGACGGAAACCGAACTCACAAGTACGGTCGCATTTGCCGTCAACGGTGAAAGGCGAGAGCTGAACATCGATAACCGCACGACGCTTCTCGACGCGCTTCGCGAGCACCTGCATCTGACAGGCACGAAAAAGGGCTGTGACCACGGGCAGTGCGGAGCGTGCACCGTCATGGTGGGCGGACGCCGCGTGAACGCCTGTCTGACGCTCGCCGTCATGCATGAGGGCGACGAGATCACCACGATCGAGGGCCTGGGACAACCCGGCAACCTCCATCCCATGCAGGCGGCCTTCGTCAAGCATGACGGCTTTCAGTGCGGCTACTGTACGCCGGGACAGATCTGTTCCTCCGTCGCCGTGCTCGAAGAAATCAAGGCGAACATTCCGAGCCACGTGACGACCGATCTCACCGCACCGGCCTCGGCGAGTGCAGAGGAAATCCGCGAACGCATGAGCGGAAATATCTGTCGGTGCGGCGCCTATTCCAACATCGTGGATGCCATCACTGACGTCGCGGGGACACGCGCATGAGAGCCTTTACATATGAACGCGCCTCGATGATCGAGGCCGCAGCCGCATCGGCTGCTTCCCATCCATCCACACGGTTCATTGCCGGCGGCACCAACCTCCTGGATCTGATGAAGCTCGAGATCGAGGTGCCGACACATCTGATCGACGTCAACGGTCTCGGCCTCGATACGATCGAGAAGACGCCGGAGGGTGGCCTTCGCATCGGTGCGCTGGTTCGCAACACCGATCTGGCGGCAGACAAGACCGTGCGCCGAGACTATGGCCTGCTCTCGCGGGCACTTCTCGCCGGGGCCTCCGGTCAGCTTCGCAACAAGGCGACGACGGCAGGAAATCTTCTGCAGCGGACGCGCTGTCCTTATTTCTACGATACCAACCAGCCCTGCAACAAGCGCCAGCCGGGCAGCGGCTGTTCCGCCATCGAGGGCTTCAGCCGCCAGCTCGGCATCGTCGGCGTCAGCGATTCCTGTATCGCCACACATCCGAGCGACATGGCCATTGCCTTGCGGGCTCTCGATGCCGTGGTGGAAACCGTCAAGCCAGATGGCCGGCGTCACGCGGTGCCGATCGCCGAGTTCCACCGCCTGCCGGGCAATACCCCGCATATCGAAACCGTTCTGGAGCAGGGCGAATTCATTACAGGTGTCGTCCTGCCCGCGCCGCTCGGCGGCCGCCACATCTACCGCAAGGTCCGTGACCGCGCGTCCTATGCGTTCGCGCTCATTTCCGTGGGTGCGGTGATCCAGCCCGACGGGACCGGCCGCGTCGCGGTCGGCGGCGTCGCTCACAAGCCATGGCGGGTCGAGGCGGCAGACGTTGCGCTGCCGCAAGGTGCAAGGCCCGCAACGGCTGCTCTTCTAGCGGATGCGCGGCCGACGGAACACAACAGGTTTAAGATCGATCTGGTCGAGCGCACGCTCGGGGCGGTCATTGCAGAAGCAAAGGGTTGAGCCATGAAGTTCGACACACCAGCCACAACCAATCCGATCGACCAGATGAAAGTCGTGGGCAAGCCGATCCCGCGCATCGATGGATACCTCAAGGTCACCGGCCAGGCAAAATACGCCTATGAGTGGCATGACGCCTCCACGCCCTACGCTTACGGCTATCCGGTCGGCGCCTCGATCGCACGCGGCCGGATCACGTCGTTGGACATCGCCGCCGCAGAAAAAGCGCCCGGTGTTCTGGCTGTCGTGACGACGCTGGCCGTCGGGGAGCGCAAGAAGGGCAAGTTCAATACGGCAAAGCTCTTCGGCGGCGACGAGGTGCAGCACTACCACCAGGCGATTGCCGTTGTTGTGGCCGAGACTTTCGAGCAGGCCCGCGCGGCGGCTGCGCTGGTGAAGGTCGATTATGCGGAAGAAAAGGGAGCCTTCGACTTGAAGGAGGCGATGAAGACGGCGGAGAAGCCGGCGGATTCTCAGCAGCCCGACACCTCCGTCGGCGATTTCGACGCCGCCATCGGCAGTGCCGCCATCACCCTGGACGAAGCTTACTCGACGCCCGACCAGTCCCACGCGATGATGGAGCCCCACGCCTCCATCGCTGCGTGGAACGGCGACGAGGTGACGGTATGGACATCAAGCCAGATGATCGACTGGTGGCGGGCCGATCTGGCGACGACACTCGACATTGATGAGGAGAAGATCCACCTGATGTCGCCTTTCATCGGCGGCGGCTTCGGCGGCAAGCTTTTCCTGCGCTCGGATGCGGTTCTTGCGGTTCTCGGAGCACAGGCGGCCAAGCGGCCGGTCAAGGTTGCCCTGCCGCGGCCCTTCATGATCAATAACACCACCCACCGCCCGGCAACCATCCAGCGCATCCGGATCGGAGCGGAGCGTGACGGGAAAATAACGGCGATTGCCCATGAAAGCTGGTCCGGCGACCAGCCGGGTGGCCAGTTGGAGGCGGCTGTTGCGCAGACCCGTCTGCTCTACGCCGGTGCAAACCGGATGACGGCCATGCGGCTGGCGACGCTGAATCTGCCGGAGGGCAATGCGATGCGCGCGCCGGGAGAGGCGCCCGGTCTTATGGCCCTCGAAATCGCCATGGACGAGATGGCTGAGAAGCTGGGCCTCGATCCGATCGAGTTCAGGATCCTCAACGATACGCAGGTGGATCCCGAGAAGCCGGAGCGGCCGTTCTCGCACCGCAACCTCATCGGTTGTCTCAAGCTGGGTGCCGAGACGTTCGGCTGGAGCAACCGGGGCAAGCCTGGCGCGCGTCGCGAAGGAAACTGGCTGATCGGCCAAGGTGTCGCGGTCGCCTTCAGAAACAACATGATGCTGCCATCCGGCGCGCGTGTGCGGCTGGACAGGCAAGGGATTGCCACCGTCGAGACGGATATGACCGACATCGGCACCGGCAGCTACACGATCATCGGACAGACGGCCGCCGAGATGCTGGGTCTGCCGATGGACAGGGTCGCGGTGCAGCTGGGCGATTCCCGCTTCCCGGTTTCGGCCGGCTCGGGCGGGCAGTTCGGCGCGAACTCATCCACGTCGGGCGTTTATGCCGCCTGCGTGAAGTTGCGGGAAGCCGTTGCGGCAAAGCTCGGCTTCAACTCCGACGACGTCGTCTTCGAGAATGGCGAGGTCCGCTCCGGCAATCGCTCGGTTCCCCTGACCGAGGCTGTGGGAGACGAGGGCCTCGTCGGAGAAGACACGATGACATGGGGCGATCTGACCCAGACACATCAGCAATCGACGTTCGGCGCTCACTTCGTCGAGGTCGGCGTGGATGTCGCAACGGGAGAAAGCCGTGTCCGCCGCATGCTGGCCGTCTGCGCCGCCGGTCGAATCCTGAACCCGATCACCGCGCGCAGCCAGGTCATCGGCGCCATGACAATGGGGGTCGGCGGGGCGCTTTCGGAGGAACTCGCGGTCGATACGCGTCGCGGCTTCTTCGTCAATCACGACCTTGCGGGCTATGAGGTGGCGGTCCACGCCGACATCCCGCACCAGGATGTCATCTTCATGGACGAAACGGACCCGATGTCGTCGCCGATGAAGGCCAAGGGCGTTGGCGAACTCGGTCTCTGCGGCGTCTCGGCGGCGATCGCCAATGCCATCTATAATGCATCAGGGGTTCGCGTCCGACACTACCCGCTGACGCTCGACAAACTGATCGGTAAGCTTCCCGACGTCGCATGATCGCAAGGGACGGCGGCTGGTGTTCAGCCGCCGTCCAACAGGTCATTTCCGTTGCCCGGTCAAGGGCGGGGTGATGGACGTCGGCGGGGCGCATCCATGCCCAGCGCCACCAACACAGGAAGAATTCCATGAAAATCGACAGGAATGGATCTCAGCCGTCCGCAAAGGGCCCGGAAGACTGGTTCACCGGAACAGTCCGGATCGATCCGCTTTTCGCTGCCAACGACGCCCGTCGGGGAGCCTCCGCCCTCGTCACGTTCGAACCCGGCGCACGCACGGCATGGCATACGCACCCTCTCGGCCAGACGCTGATCGTCACTGCGGGTTCCGGGCTCGTTCAGCGCGAAGGAGGTCCGATCGAGGCCATTCGTCCGGGTGATGTCGTCTGGTTCGAACCGGGCGAAAAGCACTGGCATGGCGCATCTCCAACGACAGCCATGACGCATATTGCGATCCAGGAGCACCTCGACGGCAAGGTCGTCGACTGGCTCGAACACGTGACCGACGCGCAATACAAGCCCTGACCGCGTAAGCCGGCATCGCGGTGCCGGGCGACACGTTCCATCGCCCGGCCAGCGGATGAACCGGGATGGCGGATCAGTCGAGATACTGCTCGTCGGTGACCTTCTCCATCCAGTCGACGGCTTTGCCGTCTTTCACGTTGGAGACAGCGATATGGCTCATGCCATTCTTGTCGGTTGCCCCGTGCCAATGCTTCGTGCCCGGTGGCATCCAGATCACGTCGCCCGGGCGGATCCGGCGCTTTTCGCCGCCTTCTTCCTGTACCCAGCCGGCGCCGGATGTCACGATCAGAATCTGTCCTGCGGGATGCGTGTGCCACGCCGATCGCGCCCCCGGCTCGAATGTCACGAGCGCCCCTGAATTGGCTGTATGCGCGTTGTTCCGGTAAAGCATATCGACGACGACCGAACCGGTAAAGTTGGCCTTAGGACCCCGGGCGCTCGCGCGTGAGCCAGCCGGAAAGATCTCGGTGGCCTGAGAGGTCGCGGTGGCCTGAGAGATTTCGGGGGATTGAGCGAACGCTCCTGCAAATGAGGTGCAGGCTATCATGGCAGTCGTGGCGAAGAGTTTCATCATATCGTCCTTCTGTCGGTTTCGCGGGTTCGTTCCAGGCGCTTGCCGGCCGGTGCCGGCGTTGCGCCTGTGCGGGAGATGGTGATGTGCGGCCCTCGGGATTAGCGGGCAGAACGTGAAGAGAGATATGGGTGTCATTCATAAGCGAACTGCGCCCATGCCGGCGGGTCGCCTGCAAGGATTTGATGAAGGAGGTGCGGGCATGCTGAGGGAAAACGTGACGGACCTCATGGCATTCGTGGTCGTTGCACGCGAACGCAGCTTTACGCGGGCTGCGGCCCAGCTCGGCCTTTCGCAGTCCGGAATCAGCCACTCGATCCGCGGGCTCGAGGAGCGTCTCGGCGTTCGTCTTCTAACGAGAACCACGCGAAGCGTCTCGCCCACGCCCGAAGGCGAGCGGCTTCTGGCAACGATGGCGCCGCGCTTTCTGGAGATCGAGCAGGAGCTCTTCGCGTTGAGCGATCTCAGGGAGAAGCCGGCGGGAATGATCCGCATCACGGCAGATGACTTTGCGATCGACACTGTCTTGTGGCCGAAGCTGCAAAAGGTTCTGTGCAACTATCCGGAAATCAGGGTCGAGCTCGTCGTCGATTATGGCCTGACCGACATCGTCGCCGAGCGTTTCGACGCCGGCGTTCGGCTCGGCGAGATCATCTCTCAGGGAATGATCGCGGCAAGGATAAGCGGCAACCAGCGGATGGTGGCGGTCGGCGCGCCCGCCTACTTTGCGGATAGGTCCGAACCGATTGTGCCGCAGGATCTGACCGGCCACAACTGCATCAACCTCCGGCTTCCGACGAAGGGAGGCCTCTACGCCTGGGAGTTCGAAAAGGACGGTCAGGACTTCAAGGTGCGCGTGAACGGTCAGCTGACGTCGAACGGGGTCAGGCAGATCCTGCAGATGGCATGCGATGGCTACGGGATCGCGTTCATTCCCGAGGGCCTCGCCCTTCCCGATCTTCAAGCGGGCCGGCTCGTGCAGGTGCTGGGCGACTTTTGCCCGTACTATCCGGGCTATCATCTCTACTACCCGTCGAGACGGCAGCCCTCGGCCGCCTTCTCGATTGTCCTCGACGCATTGCGCGAACGCGGCTAGGGCATTTCCGGCGAACACGGGCTCACCGGAAATGCCCCGGTCTTTCGTTTTTGCCGATCAGGAGGCACGCTTTGCAATGACGTCTTTCACCACGGGGACCGCGGAGAAGACGTTCGGCCAACCCGCATAGAAGGCGAGTTGCGTCAGAAGTTCGGATGCCTCTTCCGTTTTCAGGCCGTTATCCATCGCGCGATTGAGGTGGTAGGGGACCTGAGCGACCTGCCCATTGGCGATCAACGATGTTACCGTGATCAGGCTTCGGTCGCGCGGGCTCAGACCGGGCCGAAGCCACACGTCCTTGAACAGAAGATCATTGGTGTACTCGGCCAGGCCGGGAGACGTCGGACCGACGGTTTGTTCGACGGTCGCTCGCCGGGATGCATCCTTCTCTGCATCGAGAGGCATCAGGGCCGGCCTTGCCGGGGGAAGCTGATCCGGGCCGATGCCCCGTGCGGCAAACACATCCTTTGCCACGCCCACGGCTGCCGTTGCATTTGCCCAACCGGAATAGAACGCCAGATGCGTGATGATCTCCGAGAGTTCTGCCGGCTTGACCCCGTTGTCGAGCGCGAGACTGAAATGGTACGCGAATTCGGCAGGCTGGTTTCTGGCGATCAGGGCGGCGACCGTAATCACGCTTCGATCGCGCGGCGCCAGTCCCGGGCGCTTCCATACATCGCCGATGGCTGAGGTCGCGGTATAGTCCGCCAAAGCCGGCGATACCGCTTTCATGTCCTCCAGCGTCACCGGCGGCGTCGCGAGCGGGTGTTTCCGATCGTCAGCAAGGGCCGGCGCGGCGGTCAGGGAGAGGGAGAGTGCCGTAGCGGCGAGGTGCTGCTTCATGAGAAAATCCTTTCGTTTACGGCGGGCACGAGCGCGTCCCCTCAACGATATGGCGACGGTATCCTTCCGGATTAGACACCGGCACCTGATAGGACTTATGAGCCGAGCCCATGAAAGCCGGGTGCAGCGGATCTGCCTCCCGCTCTCCCCCCGGGAGACCCTCAGCGCGCGCTATCGACCTTGACGGTGACCTTGCCGGGCCGGTCGAAGATGGAGACGTCGCCCTTGACCTGACCGAGAATGACAATGCCGGGCGCTGGAACCTCTCCGTCGCGATAGTAGATGACGAAATCGCCGGAGCTCCACAGGCCGAGCGTGCCCGCGGAGAACGCACGCTGGCGCGGCGCGGAGGGCAGGGCGGAGGGCAGGTTGCCGGTCTTTTCCTGACGAAGATGGTCGTCCATCTCGATCGTCAGCGGCAACATGCCGGCGAGGGCGCGGGCGGCCGCGTTGTCGGCGAGTTCAGCGGTAACATCGCCCCATTCGGACGAAATGCGGATACGATCTTGGGCCAAGGCGGTCCCTCCCATGAAAAGCGTGAGTAAAACTGCGGAATATGTCGTTCGTGCGAGCTGTTTCATATCTGGTCTCTCGTTGCTGGACGTGAAGTCTGGCGGTGTGCCCTGATCGATACCATGGCGTAATGCGAAAGAACGGCCGCCCCTGCCATGACGGCCGTCCAGTGGGCGAAAAACGGCGTCACGGAGCTGGTGAAGTCCCAGAAGGCGATGCTGTAGCCAAGTGTCAGCTTGGTCGATACGCCGAGCACGGCGAAGCTCCATGCGCCGAAGCCGAGAAGGAGCAGAGCTGCAAGACGCCCCATGCCTGTCCTGATGCGGGACGGTGAAACCCCGAGAGCCGTTCGCGCCGTGGTCATCACGCGTGTCCAGTGACTGCCGGCATGAACGGCCACGATCAACACCACCCAATAGGCCGAGAACCAGTGAAGCTCGACAATGCCCACCTGGTCCGTCAGAGGCGGCATGCCGGGCAAGGACCGTGAGATCAGCAGGCTGGTACAGACCAGCACCGTCATGAGGATGGCGAGCCATGCGTGTACGAGCGTCACCGCCCAGCGATGCAGGTCGTAACGCCCCGTCCCGAGCCTCATGAACCACCGCCGGTTCACGGTCAGGTGCCAGGCCAGAAGAGTGAACATCGCAGCCCCGAAAAGCTCATGCGGTCCGTTGTCGAGCCACCAGTAGGCGAGCGAGAGCATGAGCAACGCGGCCATGCTCGCTGGAAGAAGAATGCGGCGGGTCCACAATCGAAACATGACGGCAGCCTGCAGGCGTCAGAGCGTGTCATCATCGGCAAGAGCGCCGCTGAGGGTGAACAGGAACTGCTCGGCTCGGCGCGAACGGTGACAGGCATAGCATTGAGCCACATTCTCGTCCGCTTTCACGGTTCGGTCAGGCCAGAACCATTGATATTCCCATTGATCTGCGCCAGCGCCGATCTTCTGCGCGACGAGGTAGCGCGTGAGAACGTCACTCTGATAATCGACAAGAACCATGTGCGTCCCCGTTGGAACCGGTTCGCCCGCCTTGAGGGCTGCAAGCGCCGCAGCGCTCGTCAGCATGTGCTCGCGGGTGACACCCCGTCGAACGGTCGTGTAATGCTTAAGCTCATCTAGCGGCGGAAACGTAACCGCGTTCGGAGCCGCAAGCGCCGGTGTCGGCGACACTTCGGCTTCTGCGAAAAAGGCGCCCGTCAGGACGATCGCGAACGGCACGGAGAGCAAGCCGGACCAACGGGAAACATGCATTGCGATCATCCTTCAAAGCTGGACGGCAAAGGCCTTTGGCCGGTGGCCGATGCAGGCCGTACGGAAACCTGCCTGTCGGACGACGAGCCGGTATTCCGGCCGGATGTCGCGCGGACACCGGCCGGGAGGAGAAGCATGAAAACGGGGCCGAGATCGTCGGCGGTTTACAGGCTTATGCGAGGTGCTGGTCGAAGAAGCCTTTCAGCTTGTCGAAGGGGATCAAATTCACACGGTCGTAGAGATCGACATGGCCGGCGCCCTTTACCCAGACGAGTTCCTTCGGCTCCGACGCCCTGTTGTAGGCCTCCTGGCTGAACTCCTTCGAGTGGGCCTGGTCGCCCGAGATGAACAGCATCGGGCGGGGGGAGATGGTCTCGATATCGTTGAACGGGTAGAAGTTCATGAACTTCACGCTGCTGCTGAGGCTCGGCTTCGTCGTCGTCTCCCGGGTCACGCCCGCCGGCGTGAATTCACCGCGCGGCGTGCGGTAGAAGTCGTAGAATTCGCGCTGGATCGGATCAGTTTCGGCCGTCAGTTCCAGCGTGGTGCCGCCAATGTGCTGGATGCCGGCGCCATCTGCTTCTGCCCAGCGCTGTTCGGCTGCCGTGGCGATGAAGGCCTTGCGCTGCTCGACCGTCTGGGACTTGTTCAGCGCATCGCGGAACGCGGCGCCCATGTCGTACATGCTGACCGTGGCGACGGCCTTGATGCGCGGATCGATCTTGGCGGCGCTGATGACGAAGCTGCCGCTACCGCAAACGCCGATGGCGCCGATATTCTGGCGATCCACGGAAGGCTGCGAGCCGAGGAAGTCCACGCCTGCGCTGAAAGCTTCCGCGTAGGCTTCCGGCGACACCACATTGCGCGGCTGGCCTTCGCTCTCGCCCCAGAAGGGCAGGTCGATCGACATGGCGACGAAGCCCTGCTCGGCCATCTTAGTGGCGTAGAGATTGGCGCTCTGCTCTTTCACGGCGCCCATCGGGTGGCCGACGATGATGGCCGGATTCTTGGCGGCCTGGTCCATATCCTTGGGAAGGAACAGGTTGCCGGCAACAGCGGTCTGGTACTGGGTCTTGAAGGTGACCTTCTGCGATGTCACCCGATCGCTGGTGTAGAAGTTGGAAGCGCCGTTGGACATGTCTTGAGCCTTTGCAGTCATCGTATCGAAAATGGAGATCGTGCCGAGAGCGGCGACGCCGGCACCCGTCATCTTGAGCAGGTTGCGACGATCGATGCCGGTCGTCGGAGTTTTCAGGTCGTCGAGGTAAGTTTCATCAGTCATATCGATGGGTCCTTGGTTCAGGGGGCGACGGAAGATGATCGGGTGTCGCGGGATGTCAGCGACATTGGGAACGCCAAGCCACTGCGGCGAGAAGGGAAGAGCCGGCCAGTAGGACGGCTGCGAACAGGAAAGTCGTCCACCAGCCCGTCGCATCGAACAGCACGCCGCCTGTCGAGGCCCCGAGCGTGATGGCGAGCTGGATGGTTGCGACCTGCAGCCCGCCGCCGGCTTCGGCGTCGTCGGGCATGGTTCGGCTCAGCCACGTGCCCCAGCCCACCGGTGCCGCCGTGCCGAGCAGGCCCCAGCCGATGAGCAGGAAGGCGGTCGATGTGGCGGACGATCCCAAGGCGATCAGGCCCAGCGCGATCACGGCCATGAGCAACGGTATCGTGATCAGGACGGGAAAGAGCCGGGTGCCCAGCATTTGGCTGACGACGTAGGTGCCCACGACACCTGCTATTCCCATCAGGAGGAGGAGGAGCGACAGGGTCGAGATCGAAACGGCGGTGACCGTCTCAAGGAAAGGGCGAAGATAGGTGAACAATGCGAACTGCCCCATGAAGAGCAACAGGATCGACGCCATGCCGATGGCGACTTCCGGCCGAAGAAGAAGCCGGAACACGTTGGAAGACCTTATGCAGGACGTCGTATCGGCGGAGCGCGGCGGTACCGAAGGCATGCTGACCCACTGCCAGACGAGAGCCACAAGCGCCAGCGGAACGACGGCGAAAAAGGCGCCACGCCAGCCGATATAACTCCCGAGCAGGCTGCCGAGCGGTGCGGAAATCGTGGCGGCGATGGCGTTTCCGGCGTTCAGCATGGCCAAACCCTTGGGAACGGAATCTTCGGGAACGAGGCGCATGACGATCGAGGTGGACATCGACCAGAAGCCGCCGATCGCCACGCCCAGCAGGGCGCGTCCGATCATTAGGACGAGATAACTCGGAGAGAACGTGACGATGGTTCCTGAAATCACCAGCATCAGCGAAAACGAGGCAAGCACCAGCCGCCTGTCCAGCCTGCGCGTCAGGCCGGACACAAAGAGGCTTGTGAGAACGGCAAAGACGCCGGAGATCGAGATCGCCTGTCCAGCCCGGCCTTCCGTCACCCCCAGTTCGGTTGCGATAGGGGAGAGGAGGCTGACCGGCATGAATTCCGAGGCGATGAGGACGGCAACACAGAGCGCCATCGAGACAATCGCGCCCCAGGCGGCCTTCGGCAGGGGCGAAGCGGGAACGACCTGTTGTTCAAGGTCTGGATCACTGGCGAGATGAGTGTGTTTCACAGCTTTCGATGTCATGACCGCAACATAAGCTTAATGGGGACCGAAAATTACCCATTGCAATTCGCTTGAACTTATCGATGATCGACATCAATGCAGGGGTGGTGCGGCCGGTCATGAAGCGCGAAGATTTGAACGACATGCTCTGGTTTCTCGCCGTTGCGGAAGAGCGCAGCTTTACCAAAGCGGCGGCAAAACTTGGTACGTCGCAATCAACCATCAGCCATACGATCAAGAAGCTTGAGGCTCGCATAGGGCTGCGTCTCTTGAGCCGCACGACGCGAAGCGTTGTTCCGACGGAGGCGGGAGAGCGCCTGATCCGCTCGCTTGCGCCGCGCATCGAGGAACTCGAAACCGAGATCGACGAGTTGATGGAGAGCCGCGACAAACCTGTCGGCTCGGTGCGGATCACGTTGTCGGACTATGCCCAGGAAAGTATCGTCTGGCCGAAACTTCGCCCGCTGCTACGTCAGTATCCCGATATCAAGGTCGAGTTGAATAGCGATAACGGGTTCCGCGATATCGTCGAGGAGAAGTTCGATGCGGGCGTGCGGCTGGGCGAAAGCGTGGACAAGGACATGATCGCGGTCCGCATCGGCCCTGACTGGCGGCTGGTCGCGGTCGCATCGCCGGATTACTTGGGGACGTGTTCGACACCAAAGGCGCCCCAGGAACTGGTCGGCCACCCTTGCATTAACCACCGGCAGGCGCGAGCCGGCGGTCTCTACGCCTGGGAGTTCGAAAAGGACGGCCGTGAGGTCAGGGTCCGTGTGGAAGGTCAGCTTACGTTCAACACGTCCTACGCCATGATCGATGCGGCCATCGCAGGCTATGGTATTGCCTATGTGCCGGAAAGCCTCGTCACCGCCGAGGTCGCCGCTGGCAGACTCATCCAGATCCTCGACGACTGGTGCCCGATGTTTCCCGGCTACTACCTCTACTACCCGAGCCGCCGCCAGAACTCGCCGGCGTTCAAGATCGTCGTCGATGCGTTGAGGGCCTGATTGCTGGTTGCACTGCGGAGCACCGGAACACGTCACGAGTTCGACTTAACATCCATTCGTTAGACTAGATGCTCATGCAAGCAGAACTCGAACCCAAAGGTATTCGCGTTAACGTCGTTGCACCCGGCCCTACGGATACGGCCATGATGGCTGCTGTCGCGGAAGACACTCGCGCGGCAATTGTTGCTCCGATTCCGATGGGTCGTATGGCAAAGCCGTCAGAAGTGGCTGCGGCCTCCTTGTTCCTGTTGAGTGATGATGCAAGCTACATCGCCGAGGCTGAACTATGCGTAGAAGGCGGCTTGCGGCAAGTCTAGGGAGCCGCCGAAACGCTGTACCCGCTCTGGAGTTGGTCGGGTACAGCAAAACGCACTCGATAAGAGACCGACTTGAAAGCGGACATGCCTTACAGCGATTTCGTGTCGGCTGTGCGCTTTCGAAGTGGGCATTGCAGGGCAGAACGAGCACAAAATAGGCGGCGAGACAGGGCTGTCGAGGTCAGTCTGTTCGGGCGAACACCCCTGGCGTGACACCGACATGCCGTGTGAATGCGACGCTGAACGCGCTGGCGGAGGCATAACCGATCCGTGTTGCGATCTCGACCAGCGGCGCCTCTCGCCGGACCAACAGGTCCTTTGCAAGCACCATGCGCCAGCCCGTCACGTATTCCATCGGAGGGACGCCCACCTGCCTTCGGAAGCGGTCGAAGAATGCCGACCGAGACATAGCGGAGGTCTCTGCTAGTTCCTCGACGGACAAGCCTCCACTCGGGTCCTGATGGATGCGTCGTAGTGCTGGAGCCAGGCGCATGTCGGAAAGCCCGCGCAACAATCCCGGAGATGTCTCAGCCCCTCCTGTACTCCGCAGAGCGTCGATGAAGAGAACCTCCAGCAACCGGCTCAGGATCATGTCCCGCGCTGCAAGTCCGCCGACCATCTCGGCGTGAATCATCCCGACGAGATCCATGAGCCGCCCCTCGCCTCGAGCATGAACGATGTCCGGCAGCAGCGAGCTCAGCAACTGCTTGTCGTTCGCCAGAAAGGAACAGTGACCCACCATGGCTGTGACGTCGGCCAGTGCGTCAGGATCGCCGAGGCGGAAGACTCCGGGGTTGGTCTCCAGCCGTTGCGGTGGCGTGCCCGGCGGAGGCGGTTCAAAGCTGCTCATGGTAAATTCGTGGATTTGCGGCACGAGAACGAAATCCCCGGACGCGAGAATGATCGGCGATCTGCCGGCGATCGTCAGCAGACAGCGTCCTTCCACAATCGCGCAATAGAACGGACTACCAAGCTCGCGACGCTCGACCGACCATGCCCCGCCGGCAACAACCAGCTTGGCGATCGATGGCACGGGCTTGAGCAGCGAGACGATCTCGGCGAGTGGATCGGACATGTCTGGACTTTCACTCAATCAGTACGGACTTTCAGATATAGATAATCCTGCCCTCGTCGTCCATCCTGAAGGCGCACAAGGAGACCACACATGACGACGAACAATCTAATCGATATCGCGCGCCGTATCCCAACGCCCGACGGAGCCCTCACGATAGCCTACTCGCCGATCCGCCTCGACATCGACGGACGGGCGCCTCTGGAACTGCGTTTGACTGCACCGGCAGAAGGCGATCGCCTCCCCATCGTCATTCTGTCGCATGGATTCGGACCCTCATTCTACGTTCCGTCGAAGGACGGCTACGCGCATATGGCGCAGTTTTGGGCAGAGCGCGGTTTTGCCGTCATCCAGCCCACTCACGCGAGTTCACGCGTCGGCGGCCTTCCTGAAGACGCCGAAGGAGCGCCGTTCTTCTGGCGCGAGCGCGTCGCTGAGATTCGGACAGTGATCGACCGGCTGTCAGAGATCGAAGAGCGCGCGCCGGCCGTCTCTGGCCGGCTTGACCATGGCCGCATCGCGGCGGCAGGACATTCTCTCGGTGGCCACACGGTGAGCCTGCTCCTGGGCGCGCAACTCCACGGAGAGACTTTTAGCGATCCACGCATCCAGGCTGGGATCCTTCTCACCGCTCCCGGACGTGGTGGAAAGGATCTGACAGAAGAGAACGCCGCGCGCTTTCCATTCTTTGACCTCGACTTCTCACACCTCACGACGCCGAGCCTGGTCGTTTGCGGGGCAGATGACAACCCGCGTTTTACGCCCCGTGGCCCGGATTGGCACGCCGATGCCTATCATGACGCGGTTGGTGCACACGCGCTTCTTACGCTTCATGGCGTAGGCCACGGCCTTGGTGGCATTGCCGGACTCGACGCCAAGGAGACAGAGGTCGAGTTGCCGGATGCGCTCGAGGCAACGAAGCGCATGACCCTTGCTTGGTTGAGAACTGCCCTCGGCGATGACCCGGACGCTTGGTTCTCAGCATGTACGGCGTTGAAGGGGCCGGGGAGCAGCCTTGGAAACATCGTCGAGAAGTAATCGGATATAGCCGGACTTCGGAAGCCCGCAGGTGGATGGGAAGCATCACCCGTTTCCGTAGTGACGAAGCTGCAATTGGGAGCGGTTATCAGCCGCTCGCTTTACATGTTAGACCTGCGCCTGCGCGAGGGGCACATGTACCTCAAGCCGCCTGCCAGACCTGATTGAGGATCTTTGCCGCCAGCGCCGCCTTGTCCTGCGGCAGGAACCGGCCATAGTGCCTGGCGACCATGTCGGGCGTATCCTGGATGGCATAGCTTGCCTGCTCGTAGGAGCCGGTCTGCTTTAAGATATGGGTGGCGAGCACATCGCGAACATTGTGTGGCCCGTGTGGCAGCAGGCCTTCGATCGCGCCGCGGCCGGTATAGGGATTGTAGATCCCGTACCGCTGGATGGTCAGCCGCCACGCCTCGTAGAAAGTCGTCTGGTCGTAGGCCGCATCCTTGCTGGTGGTCTTCACCGTCTTGACGAAGAAAGTTTCGGGATCGCGCGCGTTTCCAAGAAGGACGCTGCGGTGTCGTTCGACATAGGCGTCGAGATGCGTGTAGAGCCCCATGAGATCGGGCAGAACCAGCCGGAAAGGTTTCGAGCCGAAGAACGACGAGTGGGCATTCTTGAAGGCGTTGGCCGGGATAAGCACTTCCCAGCCCCGCTCGCGGTCGTTCCAGCGCAGTTCGCCTCGCTTCAGTTCCTGCAGCCGCCGCTCGGAGCGCGGAAAATGACCGCGGGGGCAGAGCAGGAGCTGGCGCAGGTTCTTCTGGCGAAGCCCCAGATGCAGGCCGAGACGCAACATCAGGAAAGCACGCACGGCTTCGGCTGCGGCCCGCGGATACCGGCGCTCGTCCGGCATCCGCTGAAGAATCTCCTCGGTGATCTTGCGGTATTCGGCAAGGGGGCTCGCCGCCTCCAGAACCGGCATGATCGGCTCGAACGGATCACGGTGGACGCGCATGACCCGCTGGATCTCTTTCGAGCGATGACGGGCATACTGGAAGAAACGCTCGCAGGCAGCATGCCAATCATTGCGAGCGTCATCGATCTCGGCCTGCGAGATCAGGCCGGGCACGGCACGAACGCGCTGCAGAAGTTCGGGATGCTGCCGCAGCCAGCCGGTTCCCTCGCGGGTCAAAGACAGCGCAACGCTGAGCATGTCGACTTCCCAGGCGGTGTAAAATCCGCGGCGTCGTTCACGCCATTGTACATACCAATCCCAGATGCCAGGGAAGACCAGCATGCCGAAGGTCAGGTGCGGCAGCGGAACGCCACGCCCGCGCACGGCACTGCCGGGGGAGGCGGCAAGGGCGCCGAACATCAGTCCGAGATGCTCGATCTTCTGGGACGCCGTCTCTTCACCCCACACCCCGTGGCGCTGAAACCCGAGCGCCGTCAGCGTCGACGTCTTGAAGCTAACGAGATCGGCCATTTCCATCGCCAGGGCCGGCGGCGCATCGATCACGCCGGACAGGAGGTCCGGATCCTCGATCGAAGTGACATCGTCTTCATCCGTGTCGTCGACAGGTGCGAGGAGGTTATGACTGGTCGATGGGCCGCCGCCATAGGCTATCCCGGGAAAGCGTATGGCGTATCGTTGGCGGACGGCGGCTGCCTGATACCGCCTGTAGTCGGTGGCGCCAGTGATGATGACGCGGCGGACCCAGTCGAGGATCTCCTCGCGCTTGGAATGGGGCAGACTGTTGAAGTCGTCCGGAAGGTGCCAAGCCAATCGACGCCGTTCCGCTGGACCGATGTCGCTACCGACGTCATGGCCCGATGCTGCGCGCGCGGCATGCGGCAGCTTGGCTTTGAAGTAGCCTTGGGGAAGACGATAGCGGGCTTCGATACGGTTGAGGATGTCGAGGCTTTCCAGCGTCCTCGGCGTCTTCATGCCGGTGATCCAGCTCAGCAGCGTAGTCTTGTCAAAGGCCTCGCCCGGATGGACGACGGCCTTATGCAGGCGATAGTAGGTCTCGCCAAAACGGCGGATCTGGTAGCTCAGTGCCTCTTGAAACGAAGCAGGATCCTGCCCTTGGCTGAAGAGTGGCTCGGGGAAGGGGTCGATCGGTTGCGGATCTGGTCCAGGCTTGGACAGGGACGGCGCCGCTGTGGATACCGTATTGCGCAGTGTCCTTGGCGATCTGGATGATGGCACGTCTTTGACAGCTCGTTTGGCCCTCGCTGTCTTGTCCGCAACCGGTGTTCTCGGCTGCTGTTGTGTTCGTTGAGTTCGCCGGGATGGCGCTGGATCCGGCTCCGCCTCGCCGATATCACGCATCCAGCGTTCGATTGCGTCAAGTCCCGGCTGCATCGCTCGCTTCAATGCTTGCGACATCTCCTGCCGAAGATCACAATCATCGGCGATCTGCCGCCAATCCGTGCGCCCGGCGTTTATCGGTGGCCGCATGTGTCTGGCAATAAGGGACAGCAGGTAGCCCCGAATGTTCTGGCAGTCGCGTTGTGTCGCAACAGGAGCAATCCTGACCTGGCAGAACTGGGTGATCATGCGCTGGAGGGTTTGGGGTGAGGCAATGTGCTTTCGCATACGGCATCCACAATTGGTCGAACTCGATCGGCCCGAGGCCGGGGCCAGCCTGCTAATGCGATCCTGTTAACAGAACGTATACAAGGAAATGCGTATGTAGCCTCGGCGGTTATGATCCGATTGGAAGACCGGCGGTCCTGTCGTGCACCTTGCACAACTCCATGCAGCTGAGCGTTTCCACACGTCAGACCATTCGGAACCCGAGTGACAGGTGCACGTTACCGGACACGAGCCTCCATCAACCAGGAAGTCAGGTGACGTTATGACCCGTGTGATCGTGATTGGAGCAACGGGACATGTCGGGACCTACCTCGTCCCCGCCCTTGTTGAAGCAGGGTATGAGGTTGTCGCCATCAGTCGCGGCTTGGCCGAACCCTACCAGCCGCACACGGCCTGGCGTCGGGTTGAACGTCTGCAAATGGATCGGGAGGCGCTGGAGCGCGCCGGTACTTTTGGCAAGGATATCCGGTCTCTGAAGCCCGACATCGTCATCGACATGATTTGCTTCACAAAACCCAGCGCTGAAATGCTGGTTAAAGCGCTGTCTGGTCATGTCGGTCATTTCCTTCACACAGGCACGATCTGGACCCACGGCACGTCTGTTGCTGTACCGACCGTTGAAGCCGCACCAAAATATCCCTTCGGCGACTATGGGGTGAAGAAAGCCGAGATCGAGACCTACCTGTTGAAGAAGGCGCATCAGGACGGGTTTCCCGTGACTATTCTTCATCCCGGCCACATCGTCGGACCGGGCTGGGCCCCGCTCAACCCGCAGGGCAACTTCAATTCGCAGGTGTTTTCCATGCTGGCGCGGCGTGAAACAGTCGTCCTGCCGAACTTCGGCCTGGAGACGGTTCATCATGTCCATGCGGAAGATGTCGCCCGCTTGTTCATGGCGGCCATCTCCTCTCGTGCAACGGCAATCGGCGAGGCCTTCCACGCGGTTTCCGACAAGGCTCTGACGCTGCGCGGATATGCGGAAGGCATGTCTCGCTGGTTCGGTCATGAACCGAACCTGGAATTCCTTCCCTATGACCAATGGGCGGCTGGCCAGAACGCCGAAGACGCAAAAGCCACATGGGAGCATATTGCACGCAGCCCAAACTGCTCGATGGAAAAAGCGCGGCGTCTCCTAGGTTTCGTGCCCCGGCATACATCGATGCAAGCCGTACAGGAAGCGGTCACGTGGCTCATCGCAAAGGATAAGCTAGAGGCACCACTCGGCTAAGTATATTGGCTTCAGCGTAGTTTATATACCATCGACAAGGGATACTTATCGGACGTTATAACGCCAACTGGCAATGATACAATGTGAGGAACCGTAATATTCATTATATAGTTCGTATAAGAAATCATTTACCATGATTTCAATGGGTTATGATATCGCGAAAATCAGCATGACAGCCCTGATGCGGCCGGCTTTTGAGGCCGCTACCGCACTCACTCGTCTCGACGAGCGCATCGCCCGTCCGCCTGTCGGCCAGGGCTTTATTGAGCGCTCCCACTTCACCGACGCCTGTGCCTCGCTGTGGATCGATGGCGAACTTGTTCACCTCGATGACCTCGTACTCCACGACGCCACAAAGGATATTCGCACGCCGACCCACGAACTGACCATCGCCCGCGACGTTCTTCGCACCCGCCGGCGCATCGCAGCTCAGCTCCCGGCCTGGGCCTTGTCTGTAGACGGTATCCGAACTTTGCGACAGATGTCCGACATAAGTCAGGTCGGAGCCGAGGCGATAGAGCCGGCCGGTTTAGTCCGGTCCGCGGTCGAGGCAAAGAATCCGGAAGGGGAGGGGAACATGTCGACGACGTCGAGAACCTTCCGGGTGTCGACTACGCCGCGATCGATGCGGTGCTGGCCCGATCGGAAGCGGCGATCGCGAACGCAACACGGCCCGGCCGGAGTGGCGCGGCCGAAAAAGATCCGCTGGTCTATGACCTCGATTGGGACGAGGATGCCCGGCTCGACGAATGGCGCAGCGTGTTGCGCCAAGCCGGAAACTTGCCGGCGGTGCTGCAGGCGATCATCGTCCTTGATGCCTGGAACGAACTTTCCGTCCTTCAGCACGCGCCGTGGCTCGGTCGGCTGTTTGCCGCGTCGATCCTGCGCCAGGCCGGCGTCACGTCAGGCGCGCACCTCGCCGCCATCAATCTCAACCTCAAAACCATTCCCGTCGATCGCCGCCGCCATCGCGATCGTGAGACCCGGCTGCTTGCCATCGCGCATGGATTGTTGGCGGCGGCCGAGATCGGCATGAAAGAGCATGACCGGCTGGCGCTCGCTCGGCAGATGATGGAGCGCGAATTGGTGGGAAAACGATCGTCTTCAAAACTGCCGGAGCTGGTTGAGTTCGTCATGGCAAAACCGTTGGTGTCGGCCGGGATGGTAGCGAAAACGCTCGACGTCACGCCGCAGGCGGCGCGGCGGATTGTTTTGGAACTGGGGCTGAGGGAGATGACGGGGAGGGGGAGGTTTCGGGCGTGGGGCGTGCTTTAGTGGAAGAATAGATGGATTCTTGTGCAGATCACCTAGAAGTTGAAGTGAAGGCTTGAGTTGCGTAGAGAGCAAATGTAACCAGGAGTCTACTGCGGTTCGGAAAGTAGACGGATTGATAATGGCATACCGTAAACGGACAAAAGCGCAAAAGCCGCGAGTTCGCTCTTCAGCTCTAACCCCTCAAAAACGCCAAGTACGTGTCTCTAAGGGAGCGCACGACGCCCTACTTTCTATTCGGAATGAGGCTCCTTCGGTTGAAGCTCTCAGTCGAACGCTTGAGTGGACCTTGGCGCGATATAAATATCGCCGCTATCTGGTGTCGTTGTTGCCCCGGACCCCGTCGCAGCTCCCTGATTATGTACTTGCCGCAGGCGACCGTCTTGAAGATGCACTAAAGTGGCAGATTGCGGCGATCACTGCAGCACAGCGAAAAATTGAAAGGCATAATCGAAATGCTTACACCAGCATCGATCAGGTAACCGACCACAGATCATCTTTCGAGAGTGCCACAGTCGAGATGCAGACGTGCATGTGGAGTTACTCGGCGGCTTCGCAAGCTCTTTTCTCGCTAGCCAAGTCCAAGGGGCTAGATGCTCAACGGCGTTGGATGCAGGGAAGCGTCTATGTCTCCAATCCTTCGATCTCGAATATCATACTGTACAGCAAAGGGATTGCGTCAGAAGGCGATCGGCACCCGGTCGACATTATGGAGGTTTTAAACAGGTTCATCTTCTCCAAAATGGTCGACGACGAATTGAACCTATTACTATACTACCTCACATTCAATCCGCCTTTGAACCTGGAGGTGGCTGCAAAGCTATCACCGTTGCTTCTGTATTTTCCGTTGGTTGACCAATACGAGTTTCTGGCGAATCTGGTGACGTCCGATCCGAATTCGTCAACGCCCGATAGTTTCCCATTTTCCGCTGACTTCATTCCGCTCTTAAGCGCTACAGGTGACTGGAGAGGTAAAGCGCGAGATATGGTAGCTGAAAACGTCGAATCGACGCTCCTCTTGCCTATCATGAATAGGTGGTGTGGCTACCTGCTCGACAGTATTGGGGTGCTCGACGGCGTCTCCTCTGCCCCTGATCGCGAGCTTGATATCGCCCTCGCGAACGAGTTTTTCCATCAGCCGCAATCTCCTCGGGCATACCTCGCAAGCTCGCTTTTCGCGATGAAGTCCGCGCAAAACTTGGAAGATGTAAAGTCGGCCATTTACCGCAGGGAAATAGCGAGCGCTCATTTCGAAAGCATGGAACTTAACCCGGAGCACATCGAGCGCCGACCTGTAGGGCTCACTTTTGATACTATGTTGGTCGAGGTTGGGAACTCAGATTCCGTTTATGAAAATCGGGAGCTTTTCCGGATCGCCTGCATCTGCGGCATCAGCGAAGGAAGAACTCTGGACACTCTAATTCTCCTTTACAACTACACAAGTCGAGACCCGCTAGCTGCGGGTTATTTTCCAGCGAGCCTGTTCTCAACGAGTATCACAGAAGACGAGGTAGCCGATGTTGGGCACGACGCGCGGGCTGCGATTGCACTATCGCGTGTTGCGGGAAGTCTTGGAGACGAGGGGCAGAACCTAGTCTATATCGCGGTAGAGCAGCATTTGAACGAGAGAGGAGTTAGCAAGCCAAGCGACCTAACGATCGGAGAACTTATCGATATCGCGTTTCTCAGTGAATCCTGCACATCCGCTTCTTTGAGGCAGTCACTGGAATTTTTGTCAAAGGCAGAAATGGAGGAAGAGCGTATCAAAGTGCTCTTCAATCTTGCGCAGGCAAATCTCGAGCGCGAAGACGATTACATCGATGAGGTTCACGCCATCATCGGGCAACAGACGATCGAAGAGCTTCTTCAAAGGTTTCATGTGGGGAAAGTACAGTGTGACGAGCAAGCTCTCGCGACGTGGGCGCTGACGGAGCTGTCTCCAAAATTCAATCGGTTAAAAGACTTTATTGACGCTGGACTGCCGCCAGTCGAGAAAAATGCTGATGTTGAGTTTATCGCTCATTTGACTTCGGGAAAGTCCGAAACGTTCACGTTCAAGGTTCCTAACAACGAGTCCCTCGACATAGCTCGGACGATCTTGGCCGAACTGAATCAAAAATATGCGCTGGATCCTCGCTACGGTGTCGATTCCTATCTTAGTCTCGGCATGCGCCATGGTGCAGTCGAGGCTCATCTTCAGAGCCCACTCAGTGCAGAAAATATTCTCACTACGAAAGAGCCACTCGGTTATCCGGATGATTGTTTTTGGAAGGGGTATTTTATCGACAACGGCTATGAGTACTACGGGGAAAAAATTGGGCCAATTTTGGCTCGGTTCTCAGAGAAGTTCGATAACAAGCTAGAAGCTATCAAAAATGATCTTCTGCAAGTGCGGCGACCCGATAAGCCAGAGGGTTTGATCGTTGCCGATTGGTCGGAAGCTTCGGTACTCTCAGCGTGTGCGAGATTTGCTGAGGTCGTTGACTTTGAGGCGCTTATTAACGAGTTCACGTCCATATTTTGGACCATTATAGAAAAAAATTTGAGCGACGCTCGCGAATTTATCGAAAACGTTTTAACGAATGAACTGAACGGACTCATCGACGAGCTGGAGGACGATGTCCGCCAAGCCACGGGACAGCAGAGGCTGCCCCCGTTCTCGGATGCTCTGATGCGGGCGCGTCAGGAACTCAGCAATGCCGTAAGAGATATATCTTCATGGCATAATGTTGCTCGCTCCACTGACGTGGAGCCTCTTGGGTTGGTAGAAATCATAAGCGCGGCTCAGAAGATAGTTTGCCGCCTTTATCCTGATTTCCAGCCCCGTGTTACATTTTCTGGCGACACCGGAATATCGGTTACGTATTCGCTGCAGGTATTGATCGAGGTATTCAAAGCGCTGTTCACCAATGTCTACGCTCATTCAGAGGTCGAACAACCGACTGTCAATATTCACATGATTATGTCCGGCGACGACGCGCTAGATGTCGAATTCGTCAGTGACTGCAAAGACCTGGATAAGGCTGAACAAGCGGCCTCAGACAACAACGAGAAGATCCGAACAGGAGAATATGAGAAAAAGCTTCCCAAAGAGGGTGGCTCTGGTTTGGCAAAAGTGGCGCGGTCCACTCTCCGGGATGGAAAACCCAACACCATAATCTCAGTCGATCACGAAGCTGAAAAATTCCGCGTCGGCATGACATTCAGAATTATTCAGTTTTAGAGGGTAACTGCGGTGAAAACTTTGATCGTAGAGGATAATCCAAAAAAGCGTGCATCACTTGTAGAGTACTATTCGTCCGAGTTCCCAGCGGACGACTTGGATGTCACATCGGCCCTTATATCCGGCCTTCGCGTAGCTCGTGATACCAAGCCTGGCTTTATCATTCTCGATATGACGCTGCCCAACTATGCTCCTGATGAAAGCAAGGGATCTCGCATTGAGCTTATGCCCTTTGCTGGTCGTGAATTCGTTATGCGGGTCAACCGCATGTCGTTTGCGACCAAGGTAGTGATCGTTTCGATGTTTGAAACCTTCGACATTGCGCCCCGCCTCATAACTCTCAATAGTTTGGACGCTGAATTACGTGAGAGATACCCGCGAATATTTGTGCAGGCTGTGCATTATTCGTCTGGCCAAGCGGACTGGAAGTCAGCAATCAAAGATGTACGAATGAGCTTGGATACTTAAATGCAGATCTTAATTGTAGACGATGAGAATGCCAAAGTTGTCGAAATTTGCGCTGTTTTGCGGGATGCCGACATCGCTGAAGATTGCATAACGGTCGCCACGACAGCAGCGGCCGCTCTGAAAGAGCTGAAGAGCAATTACTTCGACCTGTTGATCATCGATATGTACCTCCCAAACCGAGTGGGGGAGGCGCCGAACCTTTCAGGAGGCGTGGATCTGCTGAAGCGCATTAATCGCGGCAACGATGTTCAACTCCCAGAACATATTGTGGGTCTGACTTCAAATCTCGAGGCTCTTGCCGCGTCCGAGGAGGACTTTGCAGCTAAGTCTTGGTTCGTCGAAGAGGTCGGACCGTCCAAGACCACCTGGAAGCTGCGCCTAATGGAAAAGCTCCAATATCTTAAAGCGCGTGAGGAGTATCAGAGTAATCAGTCGAAGAGCGATATCGTCCCAACGGTGAGGCCCGAGTGTGAGTTGCTTTTCGTCTGTGCGCTCTTGGATCCGGAGTTAACTGCGCTGCATACTGTGTCAGGCTGTAAATGGGAAGTTGTGACTTTCCCTGGAGATCCTGCAATTTATTGGTCTGCCCAGATGCCGTTCGGCGATAAAACGGTTTCGGCCATTTGTATGTGTCTGCCGCAGATGGGATTGGTCTCTGCAGGTGTGACAGCAGCGAAAGCAATTACATTGTTCAAACCCAAGCTGGTGGTCATGACTGGTGTCTGCGCTGGTCGTCGGGGTGATTGCAAACTAGGTGACGCGATTGGCGCTAATTTGACCTGGGATTACGGCAGCGGGAAGTTCACCGAGGTTGACGGTGAAGTCGTTTTCGAGCCGGCGCCATTTCACGCTGCGGCATCAGCTCGAGTCGTTGGCGTATTGACGGAACTTTCGAACGACAAAGCTCTGTTAGAGGAACTTTATAGAAAGAGCCCCGGCTATCGGCCAGAGGTTGTTCCGACGTTTCATGTAGCACCGCTTGCTTCAGGCGCTGCAGTTCAAAACCACAAAGAATTTTTTTCCGGAGTTGTTACGCAACAAAGAAAAATGCTCGGAGTAGATATGGAGGCGTTTGCGGTCGCATGGGCGTGTCATGAAGCATTGGAACCACAACCGAACTGGCTCGTAATTAAATCTGTGGTTGACTTCGCCGATGGAACGAAGGACAGCAAAATTCAAGCTTTTGGCTCATATATTAGCGGAGCTTTAGCGGTCTCGGCTATCGAAAGGCTAATGAGCCGATAAGTCGGTGTTTGCGTAAGCTGAAAAGCGTAGCTATTTTCGATGGGTTGAACTTCCGTCGTCGCGAGGCAGTACAGGCTACGTCGCCGGAACTTCAATTCCAAGCTGGATGGCAATCGGCGTATAGATGTCAATCTCGGCACCTGGGGCTCGGAGAGAAACGATCAAAGCGTAACGCACCGAGCGATCCCAGCGCTGCAGCCCCGGTTTTTCCTTCGGCAATGCCCCCCCGGCAATTCTTGCTCCGAGGCGTTCGCGCTCTTTTTTACGCGTGATGGTGTGACGGGCAAAGAAACGCTGGATCGTGCCGAAGCCGAAGAACAGTCCTTGTCCGGCAAGGCTACGCCGCACCTCTTCGATGGTCGCATCCTTGTCCGGACCCAAGGCTTCGAGGATGGCATTCATGTGCGCATCAATGCGGGCGGAGCGCCGATCTCCGCCGAGAGCATGAGGCCGGGCATCGCCTTAATCACGCTCAAGTTTGCGCCAGCGGCTAATGCTGGCGGCGCTCACCTCAAAACGTTCAGCCGCCGCCCGATGCGACAGGCCCTGCGAAACCGCAGCAAGAGCACGCACCCGCAAATCCATTGATAAAGCCTTCGACATATCCGCCGCCTCCATCCGGCGGCTCCTATTGAATCAGCCAAATCATGATTTGAATAGCCAGTGCGATTCAGTCAGATCGGGTGCCGCTCTAGCGCATCGTGCAGGGGTTGTAGGTGTGCCAGACACGACCGATGGTCAGGAAATGGTCGTCAGATGGCTTATGCCGAAGACCTCCATAAAAGATGGCCCGCCCGATCAACGTATTGATGTATCGGGGCCAATGGGCACGCTCGTTCAAGCGCAGCATATTGATGGCGATTTTGCCACAAGGGTTGAACTACAGGATCGTGAGAAACGAGTGGGGATTGGAAACGACTTACATTTCAAACCCGACGAAATCCTTGAGATTTGCCAAACCTTTCAACTCGCGGCGGCAGCTTTTAGTGAAATAGGTCCACCCAACGAACCGCCTTCTGATGATTTTACGGATTCAAATGATTGATATCATTGATAATAACAAAACGGCTTGCAATTTTTGTCTTCAAAGCCTATTTTATACCTAGAGCAACGCTCCGGGGTCAGCGCTAAGCGCTGGCCGAATGGATTTAGGCCCCGAAAGGGGCCTTTTCTATGAAAAGCAGCTGTATTTGATGCCGAGGCTTGGCCGGTCCTGCGGCGGCAACAGCGCATCAATCAGCTTTCCTGCCGCCATCAGATCAACATACGGTTTGTAAGTGGGTTCGTAGCCGCCCTTGGCCATGGGATACAGGATCAGATCGGCCACTTGAATCATGGGCGTCTTTTTGGTTCGGCGTTTCGGCTCACCCATGACGATACGCCGGAAATCCTCAGGTGACAGGGCGGCATAGTTCCCTGACGGCTGGTTGCCGAACGGCATGCCATCGGATTTGAGCGCCTCGGTGTACTGGATCAGTTCGCGATCCTCGTGCTTGCTGCATTCCTCGAAAAATACCCCTAAGACACGTCCCTGGCTGTCGGCATATTTTGCGGCCCGCTCAATCAAGATTGAATAGGCGGTCTTACACATGAACCAGAGCCGCTCGGCATACTGCTCGCGATAGCGGGCCACGTAGCGGGGGCGGTCAATCACGGCAGCAATGCCGACGATCGGCAGCCCCAGCATGAACGCATCCAACTCCGGGAAAAACACGCGGGCGTTTTCCGGCTTCTTAAGCCAGCCGAACTGACCGCGTCCGCCCCGGATTTCCTGGGAGTGCAGCGGATAATCGATGGTGTGCCTGACACAGAACGCGGCATGAGCCTCCTTCAGGCCTTCCACATCTACCTCCTTAATGAGGAAGCCGCCCAGGCCGAAACAATCCATACGGTCGCGGCGCGTTTCTGAGGGGCGGTGATCCGGATCGCCGCTGCCGGTGTCATCAATGAACAGATGGTATTCGAGGCGCTTGGGAGAAGAAGGGAGGTTCATCCTAGTATGATGGCACAGCTATTTCTGCTTCCAACGAAACATATTGCGTCGTTGAACGCGAAATTTCGTTCGGAACTGCCGTCATGCGTCAGACATCCAAGGGTTGCCTTTATCAGGCAGTCATGATTGTCTGTGTCCCAGTTTTAGGACTATTGGGGGAGGCGAGGATGGCCCGTAAGGTGGAACCGCGCTTGATGCAGGAGAGTGAAATCCCGGCTTTCGTTGACGCCATCATCGAGACGGGTTGTGACATCTGCGCCTGCGGAGACGATCTTTACACAATTGGCGATGCCGATCTGTCAGATGAAAATTACGAGATTGCAGCCCCCCAGCTTCAGGCAATCAACCAAAAATTTGGCGACCGGGACTTTCTGCGGCGGGAGATTGTTGCGTACCTGAGATCACTGCGGCGCTATCTCGATAGCTCGGAGATTGACCACTGGAGCCAAAACGTATCGTCGCAGTGACGTCTTGGGTGCAATGCATCAATTATCCATGAGTAGCAAATGCGATCCGCTGCTCGGACTAGCCTGGGCGATGCATGAACGACGAAGCCGCCGACCTTGTTATCTCGCTAGCCTGGGCCAGCAATGCCATCGCCGAGGCCGATATGGGTGACCGCCTCCGTATTGCGGCGGCTTATCGGGAAGCCCAGTGTGTGATCGGCATCCTGCCGGATCATGAAGGCAGGCGTCCACGTACCGTTGCCTGTTTTGAACGGTTCACTCCTCTGAAAGCTGCCAACGATGTAACGGCATGCGGCTGGCTGCTGGCTGCAGTTCAGGAGCGCGTCAGCGAACATGATCTGTCACGCTGGGAAGAGCTGGACGTAATGGTAGGATAGACCGTCCGGCTTTTACAGTACGGAGTTTCCCGGCTACATTAGAATTTTACTTTTCTCGCAAGGTAACACGCATGAGTCCGCTGAAGGATGCCGAAGCTTACCTAGAAACCGTCGGCCTGCTCGATCGGCCCGGGAAAGTGCTGTACTCGGCTGAAGCGACGCTCGTCCCCAGTCCGGTCTACCTGCTTGGCCTGAACCCTGGCGGGTCGGAGGGGGCAACAGTGCGCGAATCTCTCGCCCAATCCCGTAACGGGCATAATGCCTACATCGATGAGCAATGGTCACCCGGTGGTCACCTCAAGGCTGCCGGTACCGCACCTCTGCAAAGGCGCGTTCAGGGCCTGTGCCAGACCATGGGGCTGGAGACGCGTTCGGTACCGGCATCAAATCTGGTGTTCACCCGATCAACACGGCTAAACAGCCATGCGGATTTCGCCAGCGAATTAACGCTATGCCTGCCGGTCCACGCAATTTTTCTGAATGCCGTTCAGCCCCAATTTCTGATGACGTTTGGCGGCATCGACAACTTCCGGAAAGCTGTCGCTGTTCTGTCTATGGAAAGCCGACCTGCCGGACACGCTACGTGGCAGGCTCATCGCGGCAGGGCAATCTTCTGTGGGCGCGAACTTCAATTCGCCAATGTCCCGCACCTTTCACTCTGGGCCAGCAACCTAAACCCAGAAGTCTTGTTATGGGCTGTTGAGCGGATGAAAAGCTGAAGCTCCGACCCACTAGGAAAGGGTCTTCGCCCTTTTTCGCGTGGACATCTGTAGCGGCTCCTTATCCAGAGCAGAGAACGCGCAGGCGTTCATTCGCCATTCTGGTAGCTTTGTGCACCGCAAGACCTATCCCAGCCGGGAAGCGACGGCGGTAACAAGCTGAGGTCCGGCGACAAACATTGCCAGGGTCGAAACCAGCAGCAACAACACTGCCAGGATCATCATGGCAACCGTTCCATTCGCCTTGAGCGACATCCCGAGCACTGTAACTTCGAGCGTATCCTTTTCCATCAACCTGCCCTTTCCATAACATGGGCAACAGCCTGCCCTTTCGGCCGGGGCCGTGCAAAGCACAGCTTCAGCCGACCAGATTCTACAGCTTCTCACAGAGTGTTCAGTGCGAGGGATGAGTAATTATTTCAGCACACCAGCACGTTTAAGGAGATCCTTACGCTGGTTCAGTTCGAGCAGGACCGAGCGATGATCCTGACCGAAAGCAGCTTTGAGCGCATTCTGTTTTGCAAGCGCATGGTCCAAAAACGCGCCTTGCTGGCGGGCTTTTTCAATGAGATCGATGAAAGACGATGTTTCCAGCTTGTGAGGCCATCTCTTATCCGACAACACTCAACCGCTTGGGTAATCGGGCCCGATAAGTTCCCCAAAGCCAATTCTTCGAGGCGAGACAAAGGCAACGTGCGCGGAACCGATCGCCTTACCGGCTCGGCCCTTTTACGCGCTGCTTCCAGAAGCTCCTCACCATGCTCCTTCCATTTGACCTGCCAGCGGCGGCAAGATACCTGCGCATCGCCGTGGTCGGTTTCGTCAACTTGTCGGCAAACATGATGTCCGCGATCTTGGCGAGATGAGGGATGTCGTTCGCACCTGTACCGCGCGGGCGGCCCCTTGATCGTTTGTCTGTCATAAAGTTACCTCTACTATCGATACTCCAACAACTAATGCGGTAAGATATCGAATTCAAACGAGAAGAATTGGCGTTTCTAGTAAATTGGCGATGATTAATCGAGGCAGATGGACCAAAAGCGAGCGAAATTCGATTTATCCTCGCTTTTGGTCTTGGAAAAGGGTTTATCCTCGCGAAGGGGCGTGTGCGGACACGGTCGCGCCGATCGCGGGCAGGCGCGAGCGGCGGAAGGTCATCTTCATCGTCGGCGGGTTCGGGAGGTTCGGTCGTGAACCCGCGCGGCTGTGCGCCGCCCCAGCGGTCCCACCAAGTGTACCAGCGCCAGCTTTTGCGGTAATCGATGCGGCGGCCGAAGATCGAGAACGGCACGTTGCGGAATTTGACGATCGTGCGCGTCAGCGGCAGGCGCTGGATCTCGGCCGGATCGAGCAGCCAATAGCCGCTTTCAGATTGCCCTTCCTGCCGGTTGCGCGGCGACCAGGCGTCACGTGACTGGCTGATGCTGGTGGAGTTGGAGAGGGTGGTGGTGTGGCCGACCATCGTCGCGACATACTGCGCGGTATCGTTATCGTTGACCCCGAAAAACACCCGCGGAGGCGTTCGCCAGGAACGCTCTGGCGTCGTCGCCGTAGATTTTCTGGACCTGGGGCAGGTTCTGCCAGATCAGCACGGGGGTGCAGTAGGCACGGAGCAGGCCGGACTGGGATTCCAGGGGATCGAGCCGACCCAGCACCGCGTCCTCGTCGAGGAGCAGCACGACCTTGCGCTTCGGCCGGTTGGCCTTGACGCGGGTCAGGGTCTTGATGGTGCAGCCGACCATGACGCGCAGCCAGCGTTCGTAAACGGTCAGCAAATCCTCATCCACGCACAGGTAGAGGGTGACGGTCTCTCGGCTGAGGTCAGCCAGGTCAAAGGTCGAGGACTGTGACAGTTGCCCTGCCGGAGACCCGGCTGACCACGGCTCAGTGGCTTTCTGGGTGTTGGACAGCACCGAGCGGAACTCCGGCGAAAACTCGTCTTCCTTGCCCCGGGCACTGGTTAGGAACCAGGCTGCGATCTCGCGGGCGGCCAAGGACGGAGACTCGGTGGCAATCTCGGTTAGCGTGGCGAGGAAGACTTCGGGGTGCCGACCGCCAGACGGCGCACGCTGGCAAGGGTGCGGCTGGCGGTCGGTTCGTGCAGGGCATGGAGAATAAGCGCATTCAGAAGGGACGCGGCCTTGTCGTCCCAATGGGATTCCCGCCCGTCCGGCTTGACCATCAGGCTTGCCAGAGAGGCGGCATCGTCGGCCTCGCTCTGTGTGCCCTTGCGGATGATGTCCATCGGATTGTAGCAGTCGGAATGGATCAGGTCGGTGGGATTGAGCATCCGCACCGTCCCGTAAGAGGCGCGGCGGCGGCGCGTGATGGCATAGTTTTCACCCTTGGGGTCCGTCACCAGCATCGAGCCGCGATAGGTGAGCAGGGAGGGGATGACGACGCCGAGGCCCTTGCCCCACGCCCATGGCCGCGAACACCATCACCATGCCGTCGGTCGAGAACCGTAGGAGACGGCGGAACGCGCCCCGGCCGAGGATGACGCCTTCGCCGGTAATCGCACCGCCGCGCCACTGCTGCCAGCGCGAGGCCCAGCGGGCAGAGCCGTGGGAACCGCCCTTGCGCGTCACGCGTGTCAATGCCGCGTGAATTTTCCCCAGAAGGAGGTGCGGACGAAAACTTGGACTAACAGGAGATAGTTCATGTATTCGTACGAAGACCGCATGAGGGCCGTGCAGCTCTATATCAAGCTCGGCAAACGGGCGAATGCCACCATCCGTCAGTTAGGCTATCCGACAAAGAATGCTCTGAAGCATTGGCATCGCGAATTTGCACGGGGCGACGACTTGTCGGCAGGCTACGTGCGCACCAAACATCGATATTCGGATGAGCAAAGGAGGATTGCGGTTGAGCACTATCTGGAGCATGGCCGTTGCCTAGCATGGACCATAAAGGCGCTTGGCTACCCTTGCCGTCAAAAGCTTTCGGATTGGATCGACGAATATGAACCAGGCGGCAGGCGGCGAGTTTTTACCGTCAGCTCAGACGTTAGCACGAGATCGGAGCAGGAAAAGCGAACGGCCGTGATCGATTTGTGCGCCAGGAGTGACAGCGCCCGCTCGGTGGCTCAGAAGGTAGGCGTGAGCCGGCAGACGTTGTACGACTGGAAGAACCAGAAACTTGGTCGTGAGGTCCCAGCATCCATGACACGCCATCGCGAGTTACCACCGACTGCCAGAAGAGACGAACTCGAGCGTGAACTTGAGGCACTTCGTAGTGATGTGAAGCGCCTTCAACTCGAACATGACTTGCTTACGAAGGCCAACGAACTCATAAAAAAAGATCTGGGCATCGATCTGCGGCTCTTGGGAAACCGGGAAAAGGCACTGCTGGTTGATGCCCTGCGAAACACATATGCATTACCCGAACTCCTCACGCGGCTTGAGTTCGCCCGCAGTTCTTATTTTTATCATCGGTCTTTGCTTTCCCTTGAGGACCGATACGCAGATCTTCGCCAGACCATTGTGGTACTCTTCGAGACCAACCGCAACTGCTACGGCTACAGACGCATTCATGCGGCACTGGCCAGGGACGGAGAACAGGTCTCAGAAAAGGTGGTACGCCGCTTGATGAAGCAGGAGCAGCTGGTCGTGACCACGGCTAGGCGGCGCCGATACACGTCTTATCAGGGCGAACTGGATTCCGCGCCGGAAAATTTGGTCGATCGTGATTTCCACGCTGCGAAGCCGAACGAGAAATGGCTGACCGATATCACCGAATTCCAACTGCCAGCAGGCAAAGTGTACCTGTCGCCCATGATTGATTGTTTCGATGAGCTGGTGGTCAGTTGGTCTGTAAGCACGCGTCCGGACGCCCAGCTAGTGAACACGATGCTTGATGCTGCAATCGAAACAATCACCGGCAGTCCCAGCCGACCTATTGTGCACTCAGATCGGGGTGCGCATTATCGTTGGCCGGGCTGGTTGTCACGCATGCAGAAGGCTCAGCTGGCCCGGTCTATGTCACGCAAAGGGTGCTCGCCGGACAACTCAGCCTGCGAGGGGTTCTTTGGGCGGCTGAAAAACGAGATGTACTACAATCGCACCTGGACCAGTACGACCGCTGACGACTTCATGCAGCAGCTAGATTCCTACATCCAGTGGTACAATCAGCATCGCATAAAACTCTCACTGGGCGGCATTAGCCCCGCCGAATACCGCCGAAATCTCGGAATTGCAGCATAAGCAGTCCAAGAATTTGTCCGCACCTCCGAAGTGCCGAAGTAAAATTCCCCAGTTATGCCGACGTCGACGACATGGCGAATTGAGGATTTTTCGGCGGCCGCCCGCGCGGCTTTTGTGGTGGGGCGAAAGCTGGGGGAGCGATGAGGGCTTTGGAGCGAACATGCTCCGGCATAAG
>NZ_SLYH01000016.1:0-46234 GCF_004343445.1 Rhizobium sp. PP-CC-3G-465 | reverse complement strand
CGGCAGCTTGTGTTTCGTGACGTAGGCCGCGACAATCCGGGCGGTCAGCGTGATGACCGGATCATCACCGGGCGGGTTGTCGAGCATTTTGTTCTCCTCAGCCAACGGGCTAGCTGCTTCGATACCGCTTTCAGCGTCGCAAAGACAAGGGCCGCAACGAGCCAGCGGCTAGGCACTCGCCTCTCGGCGTACCGAGAAATATGCCGAATGCATTCATTGCGACGGAACGTTCAAACTCCAGTGCTCCACATCCGCACTATCGAGGTAACGGCCCAGTGAGCGCAGGTGAGCAACAATCTCCCGCCGCAGATAATCCCGATCGCCAAATTTTTCGTTGATTGCCTGAAGCTGAGGGGCTGCGATTTCGTAATCTTCGTCCGACAGGTCGGCATCTCCGATCGTGTAAATATCATCGCCGCAGGCGCAGATATCACAACCTGTCTGAATGACCGCATCGACAAACGCCGGAATTTCACTCGCCTGCATCATGCGCAGCATTGGTTTGCTGGTCACGCTCTGCTCTCCGGCTATTCCTAACTCCGGCTTAGAGGATCACGGTTGCCTGTTGAAAGCAACCTTTGGATATGGTGCGGACGTCGCTCTGAACCTTTTGGAAGCCGTATGTCGATCTGATGATCGCAGCGATGTTTATGGCCAGATTATGCAAGAATGGCCCGATTATGAAAGCGCGCCGAGCCCGGATACTCTTATGAATAGCTGCTCGCTTTCGCAAGCGGGCCCGTGCTGCGTCGAAACAGTGCGGAGCGTCGTCATCCCTAACGTTGAAATAGGGGTGACGACGCTGATTGACCTTCTCGTGTGAACACCGACCGAAAGGTTCGCGCCGACTAACGAACCGCTGGACGGAACCCGCCGCCTGTGTGATTGTTGTAACAATAATCAAGATGGGGAATGGGATTATGAAGCTGGCGCGACCACACGGAGGACGGCGCGGCAATGCCGGGCGGCCACGCGCACCGGAAACCAAGGTGGTGCGGCTTCCCGTGCCTTTGGCGGATCTGGCTCGGCGGCTTGCCGATTGCGGCATTCGTGCCGGCGACATCAACGCCTTCATCGATGTCGAGGGCGTCCGTGCGCAGACCGTGCCCCTGATGTCGACCAGTGCCGCCTGCGGCTTCCCCTCCCCGGCCGACGACTACATAGACCGGCCGCTCGACTTCAACGAGCTGATCATCGAGAACCCGGCGGCCACGTTCGCGGTGCGCGCCTCCGGCGACGGCATGACCGGCGCCGGCATCTTCCCCGGCGACATCGCGGTGGTGAACCGCGCCCGTAACGCCGTGTCCGGCTGCATCGTGCTGGCACTGGTCGACGGCGAGTTCACGATCAAGCGCTACCTGGTGCGCGAGCATTGTATCCTGCTGCACGCGGAAAACCCCGCCTATTCCGACATCGTCATCAGCGAGGGCCGCGAGTTCGAGGTGTGGGGCGTGATCACGCGCTCGATCCGCATGTTCTAGGCATGCCCCCGCCCATTGCCCTGGTGGACTACAACAACTTCTACGCCTCGTGCGAGAGGGTGTTCCAGCCGAAACTGCGTGGCCGCCCGGTGGTGGTCCTGTCCAACAACGACGGCTGCGTGATCGCACGTTCGAATGAGGCCAAGGCGCTTGGCATCGCCATGGGCGCGCCCTGGCACCTCAACCGCGAAACATTCGAGCGGGAGGGCGTGATCGTGCGCTCCAGCAACTACACCCTCTACGGCGACATGAGCGGGCGCGTCATGCGCATCCTCGGCGGGTTCGTGCCCGACATCGAGATCTACTCGATCGACGAGGCATTCCTGAACCTCGCCGGGCTGGAAGACCGCATGGACAGGCAGATGCGCGAGGCGCGGGCCGCCGTGCTGCAGTGCACCGGGATCCCGGTCTCCGTGGGCATTGCGCCTACCAAGACACTGGCCAAGGTTGCCAACCGGCTGGCAAAGAAGACGCCGGAGAGCGGAGGGGTGCTGGCGCTGATGACGGAGGCCGAGCAGACCGCCGCCCTGACCGGCCTCAAGCTCAACGACCTGTGGGGGCTGGCCTACCGTATGGAGGCGCGGTTACGTGACATTGGCGTGACGACACCAGTCCAGCTGCGTGACATGGACCCGAAATGGATCCGGTCCCATTTCAGCGTGGTCATGGAGCGCATGGTGCTGGAGTTGCAGGGGATCTCCTGCATGGCACTGGAACTGGAGGCTGCAGACCGCCAGACTACCATGGCGTCGCGATCGTTCGGCCGACCGGTGGTCACTCTCACCGACATGCAGGAGGCGGTGGCGACCTACATCAGTCGCGCAGCCGAGAAAATGCGACGCGAGGGGCTGGTGACCCCTGCCCTGCAGGTGTTCGTTACCACCAACCGGTTCCGCGAGCAGGACAAGCAATACACCGGACAGCATACCGTGCACCTGCCGGTGGCGATGTCGGATACCACGCGGCTGATCCGTGCAGCGCTGCACGGTCTCGCTCGGATCTGGCAGCCGGGGTTCAGCTACAAGAAGGCGGGCGTGGTGTGCCTCGACCTGCACAGGGCGGAGGCCGTACAGGGTACGCTGTTCCATGCGCCAGTCCGGAGCGGGTGCAACTGATGGCATAGCTGGACGCTCTCAACAAGCGTTATGGGCGGGGCACGGTGGGATTTGCGGCGGGAGGACTAAAGCGGACGTGGGCGCTCCGGAGTGACCAGCGATCTCCGGCTTACACAACTCGATGGAATGAACTTCTGGCGGTTTGAAGCAGTGCCTTGATACAGTCACGGCTATGTGGCTTCACCGTGGGGAGAATGATTTAAGACAGTATCAATGATCAATTTGAGGGCGGTAATTGCGAAACAACGCTCTTTTGGACGACCTCTAGTCGTCCTCTTTTATTCTCGCAGAATTAACTTGGTGTGCTCTGAAGCCAAGATCTAAAAGCCTTGCCAATGCGTCAGGTCTTTTCTCGTCTGACTTTTTCCCTATGCCCAATGCCTCCCAAGGCAAACCAACTGCATCGCAAACGTTCAGGAATAAAACCGTTGAATCTACCTGAAGTTGTGTCTCGGGATGCTCTTCGTCAGCACTTGGAGCAGTAATCTCCCAGCAGGAGTCTGGGTCCGAGCCAGCCGGGACGTATGCTGTTTTGTTCTGGACAAGCGGGATCCCGTACTTCTCTACAAACAGCGATGCCTCTTCAAGATCGACATATGGCACCCTTCGCCAAAAATTGTTGATCTGAACTTTGAAAAACAAGTTCCAAGGGAGCCCCTCTGCTTCCATGAGGGCTTTCTTGCGTCGGAAGATTTCCAGAATTATTGAATATGTTTGCGATAGATCAACGAGATAAAAGCCGGTTATTTTGGTTTCATAGCATTTCCTCAGAAATTTCTTGTTATGCTCATATCCCTTTAGATAGAGCATTGCTTCTGGTAGGTCTGATATCCACCGACTACTCAATGGAAGTACGACCTCACTCGTACAATCGTTGTAATACCTCCAAGAATGCAACGTACGAGTTGGAATATTGTCTTGGACATGTCGCGCCATGAAGCCGTTACGAGTCGTAAAGACATTATCAAAGGTAACACCTCCATGAGCTTTATCTCCCATGAATGCTGAAAAAGAGGAAAAATCTAGTTTAGTAGATATCTCCTTCTCGTCCCATGGATCAGGAAAGAACAAGATTCGCAGGGAACTTACCTCAGCTTCTGACTTGGCTAGCTTCGGCTTTCGTTTAACGAATTTTGAGAAATTACTGCGCCGGGTCTTGCCTCGCTCCCATAGTAGATCAAGAAAATGCCGGTCGGTTTCTGGTCGTGGCTCCGATGAGTCAGCGACACGCCGATAGATTGCACCAGTACCATGAACGTATGGAGCATTGCTGCCAGATGGCACTCCAACCACAATAACCGCATGTGTTTCAGGTAGCAGTGCTGAGGTGGCGTCTCCAAAAATAACTTTTGTTTCAAAATGAGGTGATGGTGAGACTAGAGAACTAGCAGCCTGCCGAATCGCATCTTCTGCTTTGGCTACTTCCGCAACTGGAATACCTTGCAACGCTCCCATAACTCTGCGCCCATCGTCGCTTTCTTTAATACCGTAGAAAAGCCACCCTCCATAAGTATTTGCGAACGCACTAATTGATTTTGCTATTGAGCGCCCATTTGGAATTTCTTGCTTATATTCTATATACCATCCTTCCGGGATGTTCCTCAAGGTTTCAAGGTCTTCAAGTTCAATCAAGCCTATCTGTTTTTTAAAAGGGTTATAATTGTACAAGCTTTCCTCCAAAAATGCTGGGAAGCGAGATCCAACCATAGGGCACGGCCACAGAAGACCCAAGCATCTAGAATGGGAGATCGTCTTATGCACTGGTTTCTTCACGACCCAGCAGCACCAATTACTCACCGTTTCTGATTAGCATCAATGACCGGGCTTGAGTCTTCAAAACCTGCACAGTATGAGATCAACTAAGCTCGCGGGTGCTACACAAATTTCAGCCGGGGTGTGTCTCCAAATGTAAACCGCGAGTGCAATACTAATTATTGTCGCAATTCCTGTAAAAACTCCAAATACAGCCATTCTAGTATTGATAATTGACAGCCGGTCGTTCCGATCTTCGGCCTCACGACGTTTCGTATCCAATCTTTCCTTTTCGAGCTCAGCTTCATGCAATGCATATTGAGCTGAATCCCTTTCAAACTTTATCGTCTCTTGTTGAAATCTAGCACTGACTTCAGCTTCCAAGAAATTTCTGTAGCGATTCACAAGTAAGTCGAAATATGTACCGTAGATCGTTTCATAATTTACGAATCTTTTCGTTTCATCAGCTCTGGTTTCTTCAATGAGATCATAGCAAGCGACGATATCTTTGCAAAATAAAGGGTATTCAATGAAGTATTCAGTGATTCTAGCGCGACCAATTCTTTGGTCGGCTTCCGACGTAACCTTTAAAAAATACTTTACAAGCGCATCAACAATATCATGCTCAGCATTTTTCAGGTATTGATCGGCAATAACCAAGCGACGTTGGATAGAGCGTTTCTGGGCGGGCGCCATAGCAGCGGTCGCTGTAAAGTACGAACTGACGACAAATAGCTGCCTACCTGCATATCGCAACTCGTTAATCGCAGCTATTGCAACTGAATCCTGTACACGCTCGGCCTTCTTTAAAAGGCGTTCAATGCGTCTCCAGCGCTCATTGAGCTGAATAATTTCGTCGTGAACTATTTCGTTGAAAGGGCGCATACAAAAAAAGGCCGCACAAAGCGGCCTCCTCTAAATGGGTTAATTGATCAGTGGTGCGGGTTCAGCTCAGCCAAACCTTCCTCAACGTCTCTTTTGGTAACGAAGGCATTTTGCTGGATAGCAACGTTGCCTCTGGTATACCGTACAGCTTGTTCGCGACCTGCTAATTCATGGTCACGCATAACAGCCTTTCTGGTGTCGTCACGAGAAGGCGGCACTGGCTTTTCTAAAAATTTAGACATGATGGCTCCTTGTGAACCTTACAGGTGTATATCATACACCCCTAAAGTTCAATCACATTGATTTCGTTCTCACGAACAAGAGAACCAAATCCACTGAAGGAGGATACGGAATTGAAAAGCTTGTTTACCGTCGTAAGCCGTATTGGCACGCCGTTCTCAAGCCTACGCACCGATTTTTCAGAAGGCGCATTCTCGACCTTAGCCAAAAACTCTTTTATTGAGAGTCCTAACTTCGTGCGATGCTCCCTTAGGTTGGGGTAGAGGCCCAACTGCTCCTTCTTCTTTGGCGGCATTTTCTCTCTAATCCAATTAGTAGTGCTTATTTATGAATTTTCAACTTTGGCGCAACGGACAGATGTGGTCATACAGGGTCATTATTGGAAATGTCCAGAAAACTCCAGAATTTACTGGTCCTTTCCGGATTTTTCTAGCCAGGATCAGCCTAATCAGTATGCGATTTATGTATACCTCAATCGCAGTAGGACTTTCGCACTTCGCTAAATTGTGTTTGACGACTTAAATCGCAGCAGGCATTATCGAAGCACTTAAAACGAAGTGAAAGCCTGTCCTATGTTCATTCGCGCCTATCTCCGTGCCAGCACTAAGGAGCAGGACGCGACCCGTGCCCACGACGAGCTGCGCGCGTTCGCCGCCGCGCGGGACTGGAAGATTGCCGCGAGCTATATCGAGAACGAGAGCGGTGCGACCCTCAAGCGTCCGGAGCTGTTCCGTCTCCTGTCCGACTGCCAGGTAGGCGACGTGCTGCTGGTGGAGCAGGTGGATCGGCTCAGCCGCTTGTCGGCCGACGACTGGGATCGGCTCAAGCAGGAGATCCACAGCCGCCGCGTCCGCGTCGTGGCCCTCGACCTGCCGACCTCGTGGGGGATGGTCTTGGCCGATCGCGACGACATTCACAACCGGATGCTCGATGCCATCAATGGCATGATGCTGGACATGCTCGCGGCGATCGCGCGCAAGGACTACGACACACGCCGTCACCGCCAGAAACAGGGCATTGCTACTGCCAAGGCGGCAGGCGCTTACAAAGGGCGGCGCGAGGACGCCGAGCGCAATAGGGCAATAATGGCAATGCTGCGCAACGGTACGACTTGGACGATCATCCAGAATGCCACCGGTTGCTCAAGCTCGACTGTTCACCGGCTCGCCAAACGGTTGAAAGCTAGGCTTTAGAGGACGTTTCCTACTGCCGTCCAATGCATCTGATTGGCCGAAGCTCGCCGAGGTGGAATGCTTTGAGTGATGTGATACCTGTCTCGACTTGATGTCGAAGGCAAAAGGAACGGCATATGTCCTCCTGCTATTGAGGATAATATCGAAGATTCCTTCTCAGTTCTGATTTTAAAAACTCCTCATGATCAACCCTAAACGCCTCTATCCGCTGTAAGGCGGATTGTTGCGCAGGTCCTACCCATAGGTATGGATGCATAAGGAGTTGCAGAGCGGTCCCCTTCAGAACTGCGTCATGAGCCAAAGGATGGCCGTGTGACCAATTGCCTGCACCATCGCTAACATAACCTATTCTCTGAAAAAATTTTGGAGCGTAGACGTGTTCTCGCTCGGCAAATAGACCGGGCATCCCCAAGAGCTCTGGACGGGCTCCTGGACGGTGAAATGCTGTAAAACGAACGGCCTCGCCTAATATATCTTCCAAAACGCTACATTCTTTGCGGGCGGCAGCATCCCATATTTTCATGGACCCGGGATAATTTGTGACATCAAAATGTAATCCAATCTCATGACCTTGGCGGCTCAATATTTGTAAGTTCTCACGTGCAGAGCGGGTGAACACGTTATAAAATTCGGACCCAACTAGGACAAAAACGGTTGCTGAACATCCCTGCTCTTCATCTAAAGCTCCAATGCGGGCTGCATAATCTAAGGAGAAATCAACATCATGTCGAATAATTACGTGTTTATCATTATCGACTACAGCGTCAAAATTTACAAATTGATATCCAATGCATTTAAAAGAACGCAATATGTTCGTATAATTGACCGGACAAAAATCTGTTAATTCAAGACTCATTAGTTCAGTGCCTTATGATGAACACGATACTATCAATTAATATCTGTCAGCTGTTATTATAATGTGTTATATTTTATAATACACAAACATCTCTGAGAGACATAAACATTTTCAAATGGTCTATGACCCGCATCTGCCCTCCGGCGAGATGTTGGGGCACGGAGCATAATATGCACGCAAGTTTACACGAAAGGCGAATTAAATTTGCTTTAAATCGTTATAAATCAGAACTTTATAACAAAGACAATATCAGTCTATCCCTCGTAAAAAGAGCAATTCGAAAAGGTGTTGACCTGAAAATTACTCCGTATGATGGGGTGACCCCGCTAATGCTCGCAGCTTATAGGGGGGACTGCAAGCTGATAAGGTTCTTATTAGGCTATGGGATTGACGTGAACGCCAGAGATAAGCAGGGAGCTAATGCTGCGATCTATGCAGGTCGCAGCTTCTCGTTAACGGCCGCGTCTCTACTAAAATCCGTAAACTGCGACTTTACCGTAATTGACGTATCAGGAATGTGCGGTGATTGTTACTTTAAGAATATCGATATCTAGATAAGTAGGGCCGCATCAGCGGCCCTACTTATCTAGAAGTATCCCTCCACCGCTAGAAAATGTCCTCGACTTCGATTTCAAGAGCTCCATAATATCATTATGTCTGAATGATAGTGTTCCCAGCGTATTTTGAGCTATGCTAGGCTCAGTCCTAGCGTAACCGGACATATTATTATCTGATTCCACATTGAATATGTAGTTCGATAAAAGTGAGCGATTATCGGAATCTCTGTCAACAAGATTGTCATCGGTACTTGTTCTTAAATTTGAGAAATTCAATAGATAGTATGCTGTCAATACAGGCGATCTCCTCATTATTAGTCGAGTCGCTGCTATGGGGCTTGATTCATCTCCAGCTACATGCGCTACGCCTAAATTCAAACCTTGGAGTATTCTACCTTCATTATAGTGGAAAATCTGGCGTACGGGTTCTCTTTCCCGTTCCCCATATATATCGAGATATGAGTTTCCTTCTTTAGTGCGATACAAATTAACGCCGCCCTTCCAATCGGACCTACGGCCAAGCAGTAAGCAGCATGTATTTAATCCTTCTCGCAGATCGTAGTGTATAACGGTCAATGATGATCTGAGTTCTTCAGTAGATGGAGTATCTTGATCATCATGAAATTCAGTATTATTGGCAATTTTTATTGTCTGCCAAATACCGAAATGTGATTTATCCTGCGGGTATAGATCTCGAACAATGCCAAAAAACTGGTTCGAATGTAAATCCTGAATATTCAGTTTTTTTTCGATCTCAGCAATGCTTGGCTTGGTATCAGGAAATATCAGTTTCCAAGCAACAGTAGCGATGACGGCGTCGTATCCAAAGGGCATTTTGGAAAAATCACTGCGTTCAAACAGTGCTCTTATTGTTGAACGACTTGTCCCAGTCGTAAGAGACTTTCCCCAAAGACCATTTGCAGAAAGCGATATGGCCTCATTAGAGAGATGCTCAACAAGCGTATCTTTTTCATTTAAAATATATTTTATTTTTGATCTAAGGTTTTCAAACGGTTTCCAGTTGGCCATAAGGCGTCCTTTACGGCATGACGCAAATGGATCGCAGAATTCTCAGAAATATGCAAATTTCTAGATTTTTTAGTTTTCCTGTTTTTTTACATGTTGAGGTGGTTCCTCGTAATTCCAATTTTACTGAGATAATATAAATTGTTATAAAATTAGGTACAGTATATTATAATACTTTGGTATTTACCTTTATGTGCAATACAATATGATCCTTTTTCAGAAAGGAGATATTAATTATGAGTTTAGAAAAAATTCGGACAGCATCGGACCCAGATCTGAAATGGGAGCATCTTCCGTTTGAGTGTTATCTGGTTTTTGCAGAAATCGCTTTTAGTCAAAAAAACGCTCAAGAAAAAAAAGTGGAAGAACGTGAACTTCGCCATGATGAGGGCGATGCGTAGAAGACGCCATCAGGTTGACGATTACCGAATGAAATTGCACAACTAACAAGATTGCAATTATCAAGAAAATGAGCATAGCGATCACCATGTAATGGTCAGTTCGGGGTATTCCGTCGACACCTGAGGGCGGCACGCGTCCTGCTCGATGTACGTGGGCCGCCATGTATAATGGAACTGCTCGCTGTCGAGCCATTGTTCCAGTGTCTCGGCGGCCTCGGTGTCGGAAAGATCGAACGGAAATTCCTGGACAATGCGGAACTGTCGGAAACCTTTGAAGGCTACCTCATCGATCGCGGTCGCGACCAACGATGGTTTGAAAATCCGGTTGGCATAGTCGGTGCGGATCCTGGTCGCCATAAGGAAATTGCCTTCGGCGCGCTTCATCGGAACGCACTCCCCAGATAGGTATCGGTAATCTTCAGCCGACAGTGTCCGAGTTCCGCGGAAATCCGGCGACGAGCCGTGCGGTCGCGTTCGCGCTCTTCCCCTGTCATGTCCTTCCAGCTTTTGCCGCCGGCAAGCGGGCAGGATGTTCCGGTCAGCACCTGATACCGCTGTTGCGCATAAGCATGGCGGAAGCCATGGGTATTACGGAGATCCACCTTCAGCGTATGATACTCGAAACGCTTCAGCTGTTCGATATAGGTGAGATGGTCTGGGATCATCGAGCTTTTGCCCTTGATGAGCGCGGCGACATGCTCGAGTGCCTGCCGCTGCTGCAAGGTGGTGATCGGCACGGTGCGTGCGCGTCCCCCCTTCGTCCAACTGGCCTGCAGTGTTATGTGGTCGCTGCGGATCGCGGTTTGCGGCTGGAACTTCAGGGCTTCTTCGCGGCGCAGACCGAAAGTGACCTGCAGGATGATCGAAGCCCGGATATAAGGACATTCGATCGCTTGAAACTTCTTGTGATCGAGGGATTTAGCGCGGTTGCGGATCGTGTCGCCACGTTCGCCAACGCCATAATGACGGTTGTCGCGGTGGATAACGCTCGCCTTGCCGGTCTTCTCGGCCCACCAGCGAAGCCAGGTGAGCCGGTTACGGATGCTGGCATCCGTCTTGTCATCGTTCAGCCATTTCTCGACGAGGGCATCAGCGTGCTTCGGCTTAAGGGAGCCGGCAGTGGGAAGCCGGTAGCCGAGATCGGCGAGTTCCTCGGCCATTGCGGTGAGACCGCGCTGGCGGTTTTTCTGGGTGCCATAAGAGCCGTCCCGGTTCCGACGGCACAGCCGAACCAGGTCCATGGTGAGATCGTCCATCTTGCTCAAGTCCATTTTGCGGTGAGTGTTGATGGCCGATGCCTGTCCGTAGATCAGGTCACCCCGCGAAGATCATTCGCGGCCGAGGCCGGAATATCTGACTATGTCTCCTCTGCGGTAAGAGCCGCCCGAGCCAGCTTGGGAGCTGGCCTGTTTGGTTTGCCCTGCTGGGCGGCCGGCACCTTCATAAGAAGATGCCGGCAAATGGCGCCGCCTTGGCGGCGCACGGATGTCGTGGTTGTGCATACTGCACTCCTTTTCAATGGGAAAACGGTTGGTGAGATGGATCAGGTCTTTGGTGACCTGTTGGGATACTGGACGGAGGCTCGCCGGTTTGGCTAGTCGATTGCCTCCAAAATGACGCTTTAAGCGAAGCGAAGCGGTCGCTTCATTTCGGTGTCATGTGGTGTCGTTTGCGGGAAAGCCGCTTCCACGGTGGATGCCGCCGGGTCCGTCACTCCCCAATGGGATTGGCGAGTGACGGCCCTTCCGCCGTCCGCGCGGTCGGACGATATTCGTCCGACCTCACCCGCTCCGGCTTTGCGCCAGCGAACGTTCCTCCGCCCCCGCCCGGGATCCATCGGCGAAATACGGCGGTTGTAACCGGCCTACGCCGCCCCGCAAGTCGTGTGCCGCCGCAAGCGGTCTCCCGAGCACAGACTTGCCGGTCGTCGCGACGGCCGGTTCTGTACCGCCATTCGCCGATCGGGATCCCCGTTCGGGCGGGAAGACCTCGCATGCGCGCCGCTATGCGGTTGACGGACGGCTCTCCCGCCTAAGGATCGGCCATGCCAAAAAAGAGAGAACCTTGCGGTTCTCGTGGTTGTCCATTTCCGCCCTTGCGGCTAGGTGCGCCTATAGTATGCGTTCCAGGCGAGACCGATGTCGAAGAACGACCACTCGCGCCGGCGACCATAGGCCGGACTGGGACGGCTGAAGCACTCGTTGAGTGCCGTTTCCCGCTGAAACTTCATGAACCAGGCGGTCGACTTCGGCTTGCCCCGCGGCGTGGGTTCAATCTGGCGGATGATGCCGCTGTGGGCCCACTGCTCGTGTGGGGCAGGCACGGCGGTCGGATCGGCCAGATAGGCCCGGAGTTTTTGCAAGGTTGCCTCTTCGGGGCTCTGGCTCAGGCGGGCCTCAAGTTCCCGTACCGCCATGGCTGCTCCCTCGCGGGCGGCGTCCGTTAGCATGTCGCGCAGTTGCGCTTCGGACAGCACGAGGGCTCGCAGTGCTTCCATGGGCTGTGACTTTCATTGATGGAAATGGGTGCGGATATGATCACCGCAACTCATTGCCCCACAACCCGAAAATGACGTCAAGCCGTTATCCGGATGCGGTTTGTTGAATTCTTCACCGTTAGTATCCGCAATCCCCCTACCCGCCGCTCCTACGCCCGCGCGGCCGGTGAGTTCCTGTCACCATACGCTGGAGGAATACCTGGACGACCACCTAGAGGCCGGTGGATTACGGTATCAGCCGCCTAGCCCTTTTTCCAGACGATCGGCCGGGGCACGGGCCAACTAATCGGGGAGCCCCCTGCCCCAGGCGAATGTCTATGCGATGATCCAGCGGCGAGCCGAAGCGGCCCGAATCGATACAGCTATGTGCTGTCATACGTTCCGGGCCACCGTCATCACGGCCTATTTTAAGAACGGCGTAACACTGGAAAAGGCCGCGCACATGGCCAACCATAGCTCGAACCGCACACCCCAGCTCTATGACCGCCGCAGTGACGACGTCAGCTTGGACGAAATTGAGCGAATCCTGATTTAAGAGGGAATGGCGTGGCGCTGGATCATTTCGTAGTGCCAATTCACCTGAAGAATTTTTATGCGCCGGATCTACGTGCTTGCATGTATGCGACGCGCAAGACTGATCTTAAGTTACCCTTACGACGCCTTCAGCCAGTGCTGTATCGACGACGGCAGCACCAATCCCTACCTTCAAGAACCGCGCATCGTCGAAGGCTTTTTAAGGGATCTCGTGCCTTCTCCTGAAATCATTTTTTGAACTGCCGCCCGCTTACGAAATCGCATAGACTCGTGCATATATTTTAGCAAAAATCGCTTTTGTTTAATCAGTGAGGCAGAGATTTAGATGGACGAGACACAGAAGGCATTGGCGGATAGGTTGTTTCCTGCCGTTAAGCCACCGGAAGAGCTCGAGCTTAGAAACATCCCGCCTGAGCAGCGACGTTTGCACACCGAAACAGCCGACCTTACCGTGTCATCCATTTACCAGTATCTTGCGAACGGAAAGTTAAAGATCCCTGAGTTCCAGCGCGGGTACGTGTGGACCAGGATGCAGGCTTCTCGATTGCTTGAGTCCTTGATTATTCAGTGCCCGATCCCGGTTGTATACTTTAGTCAAGATACCAATAACGACTTGATGGTAATTGACGGAAATCAGCGGCTTCTTAGTATAAAATTGTTTATGAACGATGCCTTTCAGCTGGAAGGGCTGACAACTTATCCCGAACTGAATGGCCAAAGCTGGTCTACCTTAGATCCGCGATTTCGAGATCATATTCTTAATCGAACACTTCGCTGTATTACGATTCTCAGAGACACCCATCCTCAAATTAAGTTTGACGTTTTTGAGCGACTAAACACTGGCTCTGTTCAGCTCAATTCACAAGAACTCCGCCATGGAATAAACTTCGGATATCTTATTGAGCAGCTTGATGAGCTTACGAAAAATGAAAAGTGGAAGAAAGCGGTTGGGATCCGGGTTGATAAACGGATGAAGGGAGCCGAGCTGGTTTTAAGATTTTTTGCTCTTCGATACTCGAGAGCAAACTACACGAAGCCGCTCTCAAGCTTCCTCGACCAATTTAGTAGCACGCATAAAGCTGCTGCGCCCGCTACCGTAACAGTATGGTCAGAAGATTTCACCTCAACCGTCGATCGTGCCGAGCATGCTCTCGGCAAGCTAACATTTCGATTGTTCGAAGAAGACCTCAACACCGTTACGGCTTTCAATTCCGCGCTGTATGACGCAGAGATGATAGCGTTTTCGGAAACAAATAATCAAATTATAATTGATAAAAGATATGACCCAATTGAATTAAGATCTAAGATTGCCATTTTACTTAAGGATGAGCGTTTCTCTAATAGTATAAAGCGGGCGACCAGTGACGAAACATCAGTAGCTTATAGGATATCTACGTTTAAGAACTTCTTGGATGGCTACACGAATGGTATATAGACGAAGTTCTCATCGACTTGATTTTGAGGAGCGAGCCATTTTAGTGCTGGCAAACTGCCAAAAGGTAAAGCAACTGGGTACTGAATATCGAGAAGTCAGAGACATGGTGTACCAGTGTGCCATCTTTCAGACATGCGCAGCTTTGGAAACATATCTAAAGCTACTTATTGAGAGCTGGGCGCAGGAAATCCGGACGCAGGCGCTTCATGCGCATCTTCCCGAAAACACGCGCGGGTATTTAGCGGCAAAGAAATTCGAACGTCATTTTAATAAGTATTACAACGGTGGGGAGGAGAGAGCTCTTAGTACTGGAATTGCGAGTGAGTATAAAAACTGGCCTGTTCTGGATTCGAGCTCGACACTGCCTCATTATTTTAATGGGGAACTCCTGTATAAGGAGACAACTTATCCTACACTGAAAAACATTAAGCGGCTGTTCGGTCGTGCCGGCCTCGACGGAATTGAAGATAAACTCTGCAGACTGCTACGACGGGATGTTGATGCCATGATAGAGGGCTTTCAAAGCTTTCGAACTGCCCTTGCGCATTCGGCTCCCCCTGACATTACGATGAAGGACGTGCGACGGCTTCTATCTGATATGGGGAAATTGACAGGCGCGATCGACAGGGCTTTTTATAGCCATGTTATCAGGCATGGTGGAGCAACTTGTTGGAATTCTCGCCCTTGACGAGGCGCCCCTGACGTAGAACGTTGGTATGTTTTGGACAACGATCACCCCATATAAATCCGGGCTTTCTGAGTCTAAAATTCGCACCGGTTCGATTGGGGCAAGGGCTGATGTGCTTATCGTGCCATTTCGCCCCCAACCGGAATGGGCCCCGTTGCCGCTACTGGATTTCTTCGGTGCGGCGATCGGCATGGAGGTGCGGGACGTTTACGTGCAGAACCGCTGTCTGTAGGTGCGCCTCCGTGAAAAGGGCGGCAAGCTGCACGAGATACCCTGTCATCATACGCTGGAGGAATACCTGGACGCTTACATTGAGGCGGGTGGCTTGCGGGAACAGTTGCGCAGTCCGTTGTTCCAGACGATCGGCCGAGGCACCGGCCAGCTATCGGGAAGCCACCTGTCCAAGGCAAAATGTCTATGCGATGATCCAGCGCCGGGCTGGAGCGGCCGGGATAGATACGGCGGTGTGCTGCCACACCTTCCGCGCCACCGACATCACCGCTTATCTCAAGAATGGTGGCACGTTGGAAAAGGCCGCGCACATGGCCAACCACGCCTCGACCAGGACGACGCAGCTCTACGACCGACGCAGCGATGACGTGAGCCTGGACGAGGTGGAACGGATATTGATTTAAGCGGATCGGATAGCAGCGAGAACGTCATCCACGAGCTCTATGACATCCTGATGTGTCTGGTTCTTGAACACAATCCGCGTGCCGGTTGGCAGCAGGCCTTGGAGCGGGCCGGAAGATGGGACAGGTGCAAAATGCACGATCTCCTCAATCTTGATGGCGATCAGACTATCATCCGGACGGGTCAGAAGCACAAAATCCATGATCTTTCCCTAAAAAATTAGTAGCTTCATTTTGTATATTTTCTCTGTAATAAAAACTATGTTTTGTTCTCAACAGGGGAATGCTACATGGATGACAAAAACTTATTGGATACTTGGAAGGCAAGGGAAACAAAGCTTCTTGGCTATGTAAATGGCGCTATGGAGTATTACGCTGAGACTACGCGATGGTGCCGTTATGCGCAGCGCGGCCTTTCGATAACTGTCATGGTTTGTGCCGCATTGGCGCCTGTCGCAGTGGTATCAAGCAGCGGAAACGGATTAGGGGCACTGGGTTTACACGAGCCCGAGATAAAAATATTGGCGCTCATTATTACGATCTTACTTGCCATTGCAGACGGCTTGCGCCGGATTTTTCGGTATGATCAACGTTGGGCGACCTGTTACATTGCGAGGGAGACGCTGAAGCGTGCCCGCGAAAATTATCGCATCACGGTGATTGGCCTTGAGGTCGGGAGCGATGACTGGAAGAAAAACTATGAAGATCTCCGCGCTACCTACGAAAGTGTAATCGATCGGGAAACGCAAGAGTTTTTTGATACCGTTCGCACCGACTACACCACCACTCTTCCCAAGAAAATTTGATTGATGAATGGCTGATCATATTAAGGAGAACGCCTGTTGCAGGGCCGTAATAACTTCGAACTTAGCGCCTCCATCGCATCGAGAGACATCTACCGGCTCTTTCTGGCGTTCGCGGGCGACGAACGGATCTTTAACCTGGCCGGAGAGGATCATGCCGATCCTCTCCGAAAAATGCGGGATGGTTTCTTCGTTGATGAAATTACGCATCTGCTAATTGGCACAGCGATCGCCAACTGGATCCAGCTGGAGCATACCGAGGGGCTGCGGTCAGCATCAGATCCAGCTCTCAACGTCACAAGCGTCTCGTGCGGAGAACTGACGCCAGATGTAACAAACGATGAGGCCTCATTGCCTCTGACATTCAAAGAGGCATGCAACAAGATCGTTCACGCCATCCACATTGTTCCAGATTGCAGCGATCCGGCAGAAAATCCTCTGACGAGCGAGGTTAAGCTACGCGGCCATAAAGGCAAAAAGGCTTGGGTTGTGTACCTCAATATTCCGCAGTATGTCAGAGCTTCGGTGATGAATTTCAGGATATACAATCCGCATGAACGGTCCCTCTCCCATCATCCAAACCGGCCCTGCCCTGCACTTGCCGGGCGCGATCGGCGGCTGACTTCCTGTAAGCTCTGGAAAGATTGCCTTGGAAACATCAGGGTACGCTCTTACGCAGTAACTCCTCGACCTCTTCCGGCTTCACCAGCGCCTTGTTCAGTCCATCGCCAGCATAAAAAGTCTCGCCGCGCCGAACCCGGCGGTGCGAGCCCATGCAATCGGCAAGCACCGGGAACGAAGCCCATTCCTTGGCGAGTTCCAGACCAAACTCTGTAATTGATCGCTCGGCTGCGAGGAATTTTGTTATCCCGCGCCGACGCAGAAGAGCATACCCCAATCTGTCCTGCAGCCCTGAGGTGAAAAGCTCGCTGCCGGTCAACTTTTCCATCTTGGTCAAATCGATCAATGTATTGGTCATAAATTGGTATTTGCCACAGGCCGGCGATCCGAACCGTCGGCTCCAGCTAGGTCCCGCCTTGATGATTTCCGACACCGTCATCTCCGTAAGCGCCTTCGGAAGTTCGTGCTGCCGGTGCGCAAAGACTGCTTCATAATCGCCATTCGCTTCCACCTGACCAATTTGGTCCAGCAGCAAATGAGCGATCGGGGGGATAAGACCTTGCTGAGGCTGTGCGGGCTTAACGTCATCGTCATTCAGCAAATATGCCCAGGTCAGTGGACCGACAATGCCATCGCTGCGCAAACCATGGGCGAACTGGAAGCGGCGGACGCGAGCCTCGGTCGTGGGGCCAAACTTTCCATCAACGGTGATCTCCAGGAGTTCCTGAACCTTTTCTACATCCTGACCGCGGGCATAACGCTTGAGTGTGGGTCTGCCTGATGCGGTATCGAATGCCGGCGTGCTCGGGCGGGTCGTTCCACGCAGCTCCATGATATCTTCGACTGCTGATCGAAAAATATCCATGTTGAAGAGTGGGTCAGGCTTTCTGCCGGGTGCGTATTCTCGATGCGCGCAACACATGTCAGGCCCGGCACCGATATGCCTAAGGATCGCTGCGACGCCCCGGCGGTAGGCGTCCATCTGCCAATCCGGGTAGGGTGATGCGCGCATTCCAGCATTCTCTGCCTCAATACCGATGAAACTTGAGTTCCCCGTCTTTATGCCGTTCCACTGGCCCTCACCGGCATGATTGGCGCGTCCGGCGGCAATGATGTAGAAGGTGCCGTCTCGTCCCAGGCCGAGTTGAGACAAGGGGCCGCTGAGCGGGTGCTGACCCTTTCTACCTTCGACCAGCGTCCGAAGAGTCGGCATATTGCCCGCGGTCGCGGTGCCCGTGTGATGACACATGACACCTCGAACGGTACCCATCTCGGCTCGGCCGCGGCTTGTCCAGCCATCGGTTTCTGCAACTTTCAGGCCGGCATCACGGAGAACTTTCGGCAACCATAACAGGGAATACGCCATGCGGCTCACCACCGATCGATTAAAGTCAGGTTGATAGATTAGGGTGTGGGTTCGGGGTCAGGCCGCCTGCTTGGACTCGACGCCGCCCGTCGCCTCCGGCAACTCGATGTCGTCCGTCGCCTCGTCTTCATCCCAGCCGCTGTCGCAGAGGCAAGTATCGTCATGTTCGTGACGATCGGTTGCCTCAGGCTCACCGTAAACGGACGCTTCCACCGTTGCCTTGCCGAGCGGGTTACGTTCATTGACAGAAGCTTTAGCTTCAGCGGCACCGGCCGTTTCGGCTGCAACACTTGCCTGCGTCCGATTCGACGTTGCGGTTGTCAGGCGTGCCTCAACTTGATTGGTGAGCAGGTCACCAACAAGGCGTTCCGAAAAGCCTGCCAGGAAACCGACGACGACTAGGAAGTAAGGCTCGATGTTCGCTGTTGAGGCCGCGCCTACCTCAAGGGTTACAATCTTGCTACGGAACAAAGAGAACAGCACGATAGCTGAAATCGCCCCTATAAGTATCCTTAAAAACGCATCGATGAAGTTATCGCGCAGTTTTAGATCGGAGCGAACCGTCCGATTGCTAGTCATGGTCGCAATTGAAAAGAATGCGCCGAGGCAGCCGAGCGTTGAAGCCTTCCAGATCTCGTATTTTGCTATAAAAGCCGGAAAACCGCTGAGGTGGAGACCACCGAGTAAGATAAAAACAATGGAAGCGGCAATGGCTGCGAAGACAACATACTCCGCGCGACCTGTGGACATTCTCTCGTCGAGAATTTCCGCTTTGATACCTTGGAGCAAAACCTCGGCGCTCGCCTGATCGCCCTGAAGGGCAACAACGAGTGCGTCTGCGGTGCGTCGGTCATAGCGCCGCGCGCGCGCTTTCAGCTTGTCGCGGCGCCAACTCCCGAATAGTGTATCGAGACCGTTTCGCCAGCCGTCGATAAGTCCGTGGATCTCGCCGCGTAACGGCGCCAGATGAGCAAGGGCCAAGCGTTGCTCGGTCGCGAGTTTCGGGTCGTCTGCATACTGGATCGCAAGGCGTGCCTGATTGGCATAAATAGCATACGTTTCATCGGCCACATGGTAGATGGCTTCGATGCTCAAGCCGCTTTTATCGATCGCTTTAAGCTTTATATCGGCTACGGTGAAGCTGGTCATTGCGCATCCCCCTGCTCTTTGCAATGCATAGGAAAAATAACCACAACGATACTCATCGAGAAATGACATCTCGAAGACAAACGAGCAAATCATGCGTACAGAAAAAATATTCAATCTGAGCTATGGAAAGCCGAGACTGTTGCAGGGATAATCTAATACATACCCTTAGATTGTTTTCAAGGGAAAATTCACAGTCTCGAATACAACTCGGTTTGTTGCACCGTGGCATACAGTGAATCTTGTTTAGAGAACCGACGGTGCACTCAGCCGCTCCCTGACGGGACGAAGAGGATCAAGCAAACCAAGGTCATAGTTAATCGTCGTCTCAAGGTTGCCCTTGTGATCAACGTAGTGAGAAATCGCTTCGTGCGAGACACTCTTCCTAGACCGCGAGGAGAGACGGGGGTGAGAACGTGAGAATGCTCCCGCGATTGTTCGTGAACTGGAAAGACAGCGGCTCGAAATGATTAATGACGCGCGCTAAACCCTTTAGCTTCTAATCGAGGGCCTCCTCCGTCCATCCTTTAAACTCGCCGTGCAGGTTGTTTGCTTCCACCATTCCCAAGTAGGCAATCGATGATTGGGCTTGTAGCCCCTCCGCCATGCGTTGGAGAAGAGCTCCCATCTGTCGGCTCGGTTGAGATAGCCAGCCATGAACAGCCGTTTGTCTCCCTTGTCACTGGCGGAGTCGTCGCAAAATAGCTGAAGCAGAACAAAGTGTTGTCGTCCCCACGTATCTAGGAAGCCCTTTCTAGGAGGTCTACGCCGATAATCGTTACCTCGTCCACGCCCGGAAACGCAGGCGCGATCTCTTGCCACCGCTTCTGGAGCGCAGCAATGAGGCCCTCAAAGTCAACTCGATTGGCTCCTCCTGGTACGTCCCACCCAGCCTTTTCACCGTTGCGCACGAGAAGGAAAATGCCGCGCGTTGATCTGTTATCACGCAGATAGTCGCCGCAAAGCTGATTCTCTAGTCGCTCGAAAAGTTCTGGGCCGGTCCACTTGTCGGCCAGCTTCAACTCCGCCGGAACGGGTGCATCGAATCCCATACCGTGAAATCTGATGTCGGGTTTCTTGGCATCAGCAAACTCCTCTTCTTGCGGAACGGAATAGCGAGCAGAAGCCTTTTCACGGAGCTCACGCCCGATATATTTCCGCATATCGGTTTCAAGCTTCGCACCAGCTTTAAGTATTGCCGCAATGCTGCTGTCACCGTTCTCTAGATCATCCTTCAAATCGAGGAATCGCATCACCGCAAGCTCCGCCAGCTCTCGGTGACTTGCAGGTGTTCGCTCCAAGTGGTCATGAAAGTCGCGGACCTGAGCAGGCATCCACGGCGCAATGTCCGAATCTTGCTCGGCCTTCACCTTTGCTAAATGTGCCATCCATGGACGAGATTCCACCTCTGGGTGGCATTGCGATATTTCTTGCAGAGCCAGGAATGCTTCCTTGCCGGGTATCTTTTTCAGCAGCTCGAAAAGCCCGTTCCTCGAGTCCTGCGCCTTGTCGCGCAAATCTGGGGAATAGACGCCTTTGCCAGCACGATCAATGTCTTCGCTTCGCCGGATGTGATCATGCATCAACAGGTAGAGAGTTTTCAAATGTCGGGGTGTTTGATAGCCAGACTTAGTGCTGGCCGCACTTCTGCGTCCACCCCATAGGTTTGTTACGAAGTTCATCGCAAATTCTGTACGCGCCTCGCCCTCTGGCAATTCTTCCAAATAGGCAGCAAAATCGGGAATTGCGGCTTGAATAGCCCCGAGTTTCGTAGACACCCTCGGGTTACGTTTTCTGCTGTTTTTCGAACTCGACGGGTGACAGCATCCCGTTCCTGACATGTTTGCGTTTCGCGTTGTAGAACATCTCGATGTAGTCGAACACGTCCTGCCTGGCTTCGTCTCGTGATCGATAGACTTTTCGCCGTATGCGCTCGCGCTTCAGCAGATTGAAGAAGCTCTCAGCCACGGCATTGTCATGGCAGTTGCCCCGCCGGCTCATCGAATGAACCAGATTGTGGTGCCTCAGGAATGCTGCCCAGTCCATACTGGTAAATTGCGATCCCTGATCCGAATGCACCAGAACCTTTTCCTTTGGCTTCCGCCTCCAGACAGCCATCAGCAGCGCCTGCAGCACGACATCCGTTGTCTGTCGGCTCTGCATCGACCAGCCGATGACGCGGCGGGAATAGAGATCGATCACCACCGCGAGATAGGCGAAACCTTCGTTGGTTCGGATGTAGGTTATGTCGGTGACCCAGGCCTTGTCCGGGGCCGCGACGTCGAATTGCCGAGCCAGCGTGTTGTCGATGACAATGGAAGGCCTGCCGCCGTAAATTCCAGGACGGCGCTTGTATCCGATCTGAGCCTTTATCCCGGCGATCCGCGTCAGGCGGGCAACCCGGTTGGGGCAGGATGTCTCGCCGTGGTCGAGCAGGTCGTCATGAAGCTTGCGGTAGCCGTAGACCTTGCCACTTTCCTCCCAGGCTTTCCGCAGAAGCCCAATTTGCCGTTTGTCTTCACAAGCCCGCTTGCTCAAGGGCATCCGGAGCCAGGCGTAAAAGCCGCTGGGATGGATACGCAACAGGCGGCACATCGTCCGCACCGAAAACAGCTCCTGATGCTTTGCAACGAACGCGTACTTCACTTTGCATCCCTGGCGAAATACGCGGTCGCTTTTTTTAATATGTCGCGCTCCTCGGTGACACGCGCCAGCTCCTTTTTGAGCTGCCTGATCTCGTCGGCCTGGTCGCTGCCCTGATTGCCAAACGCCGAGGAGAACTTCTTCTTCCACTCATAGAGCGAGTGCGGGCTCACACCCAACCGCTGCGAAACTTCCGCAACCGGATACCCGCGTTCCGTGATCTGACGCACCGCGTCGCGCTTAAACTCTTCGCTGAAATTCGATTTGCTCATGGTGATCTTCTTGCCTCAAATTTAGGAAAGAAGGTGTCTACAAATCTCGGGGCTATTCAATCAGGCAAACGGCGATGCTCTTCAGGTCGTAGAAATAGAGGTTGGTCGGAAACTCTGGAAATGCCTTGAACGGAACACATTGTGGTTACTGACACGAGTCTGTCGCGGCCTGCCGGCCGCAACACGAGAATAGTGTATAAGTCTCATTACCGGTAATATATCACCGCTTGATTGATCGCTCAGTTGGCAAAACGGCTTACGAAGTTGAGAAGTGCCCGTAAAAACTCTTTTCTCTTGGACTCGTCCTCCCCTCCGAGACGCAGGAAATTAAACTCTCTTCGCGTAGCGTCGGCGTAGGACCAGCCAGGCGTTGTCAGGAGCGCAGCACATGCTCCTTCTGCTGCGTTGCCGAAGCCCTTTTCGCCCCGATTGGGACACGTGTCTCGACCGTCCCTGAAGGCCGGAATGTACAGCGGATCGTCCTTCATGTTTGCAAGAACGGTCTGGGCCATCAGTTCGTAGCCGACCGTCGAAAGATGCATATTATCGAAGCTGAACAGGCCGCCTTGACTCGTCTTCGTGCTCAACGATGCGCCGGTGACATATCCTGATTGCCCCCCTGGTTCGAATGGGCGATTATCGAGTTTTACATCTCGACCGGACGTCAGCCCTAGCACATTCTTAGCACTAATCGTAAGTCGAAACTCGTTGCAGCGATCTGCGCTTTTCTCATCAACGCACTTTTTGTAGTCAAAATTCTCCAAGGTTCCAGACTGATCAACATATACAAAGTTCGGACCCGAACGTTGATTAAATTGTTCGATGAGAGAGGACACGCTATTGTTCACCTGATGAACAAATTCATCATTATTATTCAATTCCGATGGAGAAACATTTCGAGTGCCGAAAAGACTGCTTTTATAATTTTTGCCGTCGTACACCAAGTTCGCTGGTTGGCTCGGAAGTGCAAGGTTATTAAAATAGACAGTCTCTAGTCTCGGAATTTTCGATAAACGCAGGAACAATTGTCGCAGATCAGCCAGATATCGAGTAGTGATGAACTCCCGGATCGTTGCCGCGTTGCAGCGTTTTGTGACTGTGATCTTATCCTCAAATTTTGTGTCGCATGCTGCGTCATCGAGACTCGCGGCTTCAAATGCCAAACGGTAAAGGCCGTTGTTTGAGCCAATATTGATCATCAATCGCTTGGGTTGTCTCAGCTCGACTTGATCCAGTGCAGACAGGTCATCAAGGCAGGTGTTTTTGGTCGGGTTGAGAACAAAATATGCATTTGCGTACAAAAAAGCGTCTGCCAGTGCACCGAAATCAGCCCCTCTGGCAGCCCTAGCAATCGCGTCGATTGCTGCACGGCGATAGTCTCCCGCTTTCCAAGCGAACATGTCCGATGAGTTGGCGCCAGAGAAAGCAATATTATCAACCATTTGTCGCCCGTTTGGCGGCTGGTATTGCAGAGCGAGATATTTCAACGCTTCGGCCTGCCTCCGCGGAGCCGACAAAAGTCCTGTCAGTCCAGGGATATTCTCCAGATTAAAGCCATAGCTCTGCGTAGCGCCCGGAGCGGCATCCTGCGTGTAATACTGAGGACCATAAAAATTCCGGTCACCGGTTCTGTCGCTATTTTTCTCCTCGATAAGTCCAAGTCGTATAGCGACAAGAGACGGCGGCGCCCATTCAGACAACCACCAGTTGATCCTAAGGGACTGCACCCCGTTGTAGAGGCTGTCGCCGATCGCCATAAGTTCTGGCTGTGAATAATGTTGTGCAAGATACGAAAGTTGGTTTGTACAAGAAGTCGTCGTATCTGCCGCTTTGGCGACACTGCCATCCCAATACTTGTGTCGATCGCCATTCATTGAATAAATTAGAGGGGCGCTGACGCAACCAGATAACACTAAACTAGCTGAAATTATAAAGCAGAAAGCAGTATTCATCTAAATACCCCACGGTTGGGCGAGATATTAATAAAGAAAAAGCCATATACAAGAGACAAATTGGCGAATTTGGAAAATTAAGCAAATTTTTTCTAGGATAAATCATCGAACCGGTACGCTGGCCGGTGAATGGACAGCACTGGATCGATCGGGCCGAAATTAATTATCCCTTTATGTTATTGAATTTGGAGATGATTTGACCAGTGGTTCATCTGTACATTGGTCCACTCTGGCATTCGCAGCGGCCTGCGATGTGAGATCTAGTTGTGGCAAGGTCAGGTCAGCAACAATCGCAACCGGGTCAAATCAATGCGGAAAGCATCTGTATGGCTGCTCGGTCGCTCAGCCTGCAGCCGGCGTCCGGTAGCGGACGACATCACTACGCGTGTTTAGACGCCGAGGAGTGCGCCCAGCCGCTCGGTGACCGGGCGGAGCGGGTCGACGAGGCCCAGGTCGTAGATCATGGTGGTCTCGAGGTTGCCCTTGTGGTCGACATAGTGAGAAATGGCTTCATGGGAGACCCCCTGCCCTGTTAGCATCAGCGAAATGGCAATGCGTTTCAGGTCGTAGAGCTGGAAGTGATCCGGAACGCCCTTAAGTTTTTTGAAGCGTGCGAGCCCCTTCCGGAAGTTGTCGCGCGGCTTGGCGCTGTCACCGTGGGACGGAAACACCAGGTCGCTATCGGGCCATCGCTCGCGCTGAGTCCGTACCATGGCAGCGACCCGTGTGTGGATTGGCACGGAACGATATGCGTATTCATAGGCGGCGCGGGAGAGCTTGATGCCTTTGGTGTTGTGCTTGTGCCAGATGAGTTTTTCGAGGTCGAAATGGGCGAAGGTGGCCAGGTTGAGGTCGCTTGGCCGCGCCATCGTAAGGAACAGGATCCCCATGTAGTTGCAGAGTTCAAGCATCTGATCGTTCGCCGCGGCCGCCTGCCCGATGACCAGAGCGTAGTTCCGCTTGGCCAATCCAGTCCGGTCCTCGAAATCCGGAACGGCTTCCAGAACAGGATAGAAGATGTGAGCGGCAATCTGGTTGATCTGTTCCATCGAGTAATCGCGGCGCTTCCTAACGGTTTTACGCCGGCGGATCGGGTTCGCGGGATTGCGCATGTCCACCAGCTGCATACGGATCGCCCAGTTGAACAGGGCCAGCGTATGCTGGAGGGCCTTATTAAAGGTGTGGCCAGACGTGAACTGCTTGAGATAGCGTTCGATGTCCAGCGGCTTGAGGGATGCCACAGGCCGATCGGAAAACATTGTCCCGAAATCCGTATAGCTGCGCCGGCTGTTATGTCCGCGGTTCGAGACAACGGCTGGGGGCCGCTTTTTCCACTGCGCAATGAAGGTAATGAAAGAGTCTTGATATCCCAGTGACAGTTCGGTCACATGGTTCGCCCAGTAACGGTCAACGGCCTCCTTGATGGTGAGCAGATGCGCACGACGCGGGTTCGTTTGGTCGAAGTCTGGGTTTTCTCCCGCTTCGAGTTGTCGCTCTCTCTGTGCGACGGCCAGTCTGGCCGAAGCGACGCTGAGAAGGATTGTTGATCCAAGCGACTTGCGGTAGCGCTTTCCGTTGAACTGGTAGGCGTGGACGAAAGATCGGTTCCCGAGTGCAGTTACCCTCAGGCCAAGTCCTGATACCGATCCATTGCGGATGCTTCCATCGGTCGCGACCGGGTAGTCCCAGTAAATTTCCTGGTCTTTTCCAGAGGGGCATTTCGCACTGTTAAGTAAATATTCGTTCAGATAGATTTTCGGCATTTCATGTAACTTCCATGTAACGGATTTATAGCAAATGTTACATGGAAAGTGAAGTAATGACGATTACACTAAGTGATAAAATGACGTCATTTGAGCACTTTAGACAAATTTCGATGTTATTGAAATACGTCCTGGGTCGGCTCCGAAGGAAGTGGTCGTGCGTTCGAATCGCGCCGGGTGCACCAATATTTTCAATGACTTGTCTGCTATTTCTCGGTTAGAGCGCCGTTTATGTAACTTTCATGTAACGGCGCTCCAATTCGCTATTCATTCTGGCTACTCCTCAACATCATGCCTAAGAATTCACGCTCACTTGGCTCGGCAGGGTTGTCGGGATGTGCTGCCGCAATTCTGGTGGCGATACGTTTGACTGCCATCTCTTCCTCAATTGATGTCGGTGGCCTGACTAAGTTCCGGTACGACCACCGCTAGAAGGCGACGCCTTTAACGAGGCGGCCGATCACCGTCCACGCATCGATCGGGCGTAAGAACAGTCCCGCGATCATCTCGCTATACCCGCCCCGTGGACGAGAATTCCGCGTTCTCCCAAGAAAGAGGTTTGGAGCCTTAAGGCGCATTTCCTGTGAAAGGGGGCCGAGGGGCGTTGCCCCTTCTCTCCCCCAAACAGGCCTTCCGCCCAGCTTCCTCCGCTTCGCTTCGTGCAGCCGGTTCCCCGCGAAGTCCTGTTGTCCCCTTCCAGCCCCACCACTCGCGCGGCCCCGGGAAGCAGGACCAGGTCCTGTTTCCGGTCCGTTACACAAACGAAGGGTAGTCCCATGAATATCGAAACCATGTCTCACACGATTGATGCCGGCACGTTCGTCGCGCTCACCATTCAAAACGAGGTGCAGGCCATTCCCCTCGCCCGCCTTATGCCGAGCAAGGCCAACGTGCGGCGCGTCAACGGGTCGGCGAACGTCTCGGAACTGGCCGACAGCATCGAGGCTCACGGCCTCCTCCACAATCTCACCGTTCGGCAAGGGAAGAAAGGCAAGTATGAGGTCGTGGCAGGGTCACGGCGTCTCGCAGCGCTTCGTCTGCTGGCTCGCGAAGGACGCTTGGCCTCTGACACCGAAATCCCTTGCAACATCAGGCATGCAGACAACGACATTGAATTATCCCTTGCCGAGAACGTGCAACGGGAACCCATGCACATCGTCGATGAAATCCTCGCCTTCCGCGAGCTGGCCGAAGGCGGCATGCCGGTTGAGATTATCGCGTCACGGTTCGGGCAATCGGTCATCACCGTGCGCCAGCGGCTGAAACTCGCCGACCTGTCCCCGAAGCTGCTGGACGTCATGCGAGACGATGGCCTCGGTCTGGAGCAGGCGCGTGCCCTCGCCATCAGCGACAGCCATGAGGCGCAGGAAGGGGCGTGGTTTGACTCACCGGCCTATCTGCGAGACGCACGCAACCTACGTGCTCTGCTGACCCATGAGCATGTCCGTGGCAACGACCGGCTTGTAAAATTCGTCAGTATCGAAGCATACGAGGCCGCAGGCGGCGGCATCCTCCGTGATCTCTTCGCCGACGAGACCAGCATCTTCCTGACTGACCAGCCGCTGCTGACGCAACTGGCCATCAGCCGATTGGACGGCGAGGTGGCGGCCATCCAAGCCGAAGGCTGGAAATGGGTGGAGGAGAGCCTCGATCCCTCCGTAATCTACAGGTGCGACTACGGGCGCATCTATCCGCATGTGCGCAGCCTATCGGATGACGAGCAGGCGACCATTGACGCGCTGGGTGAGCGGGCCAGCGCATTGCGGGAGCAGCTTGAGGCCTACGTCGAAGGTGACGAAGCCATTGAGGCAGACGAAGCGGAACTAAGGGTACTGGAGGACAAGATCGGGGCCGCCCAAGACGCCGCCCGCACGTATGGTCCCGACGAACAGGCTTTCGCGGGTGCCCTTGTCTACATTGACCATGGCGGGGACGTGGCGGTTGCTCGCGGGCTGGTCAAAGCGGAGGATAAGAGCGCGCTCGACCGTCTTCGTCGCGGCGATCTGGAACAGGCTGAGTCCCTCCCCTCCCCTACCGCCACCCCTGCCGAGACCGGCTACTCCGCGGTACTGGTCGAGGAACTGACCGCTATCCGGACGGCAGCCATGCGGACCGAGCTCGCCCATCGACCGCATGTAGCCCTCGCGGCACTCTTGTATCCGCTAGTTGGGCGTATCTTTCTCCATGGCTTCTATTCCAGCGAAGCCGCAGTGGAAATCATCGGTCAGCAGCGCGCTCTTGCGGCCTCCCTCAAGGTGCCGGGCGAGTCGCGGGCGTTGGGTGCCTGGGAAGCCATGAAAGAGGCGTGGGGAGACATCCTCCCCGGCGACAGCGCAGCCCTGTGGGCATGGCTTCTGGAGCAGGGTGTCGACAAGCTACTTGAACTGCTGGCCTTCGTCACTGCTGCCAATCTCAACGCGGTCAAGAGCAAGCAGGACAGCAGCACCGCCCGTCTCGCCCATGCCGACCGTATAGCCACGGCGATCGAACTGGATATGCGCGACCACTGGACGGCGGACGAAGCGTTTCTGTCCCGCCTCAGCAAAGCGGAGATCGGGCAGGTGCTGGAAGAGGTCGGCTGCGCCACTCAGGCCATACGTGGCGTCGAGAAAGGCCCAAAGGCCGAAGCGGTTGTCGAAGCGGCAAACCTGATCGCCGGCAAGGGTTGGCTTCCTTCGATCCTTCGGTCGGAAACGTTCGGAACGGAATAGCTCCGCAGGCATCGCCCCACGGACTTCACAGATGCCCGGCAATCACGCTGGGCATTTTCCTTTTGTGAGACGGCGCGACGTTGCCCTACGAGGGGAGCCCCATGGCCCCTCCCCTCGCACTCCCCTCCCACCCGCAGGTTATTCGTTGGAAATGAGATCGATAGGAATGGCTTGACAGCCGTGCAGAACGGCAAAATAAACAACAGAAGCAGCTATTTAGAACTTACTCCATTCACTGAGCCGGTGGGTTTTCCCACGTTAAGCTTTCGTTAACTAAAAACAATTTGCCGAAACGGTAGAATCGCAGCTAATAATAACGCTTCTTAGACGCCATCGGCAGAAAAAGCGTTATTCCGGATGCGAGCGACATGAATATGGCAACCCCGATCGAGACGCTCGACTTCGGCCAGGAGATTCTCCGGCAGGGAGAGCTTATCTCCGACAACCTCAACATGCTGCGGCTTGAGCAGTATCCGCCCGACGCACAGAAGGGCCTGCGGTCCTTTTCGCTCGCCGAGGTCGCAGACTATCTCGGCGTCACGCAGAACCATATCAAGAAACTCCATCTTGAGGGCAAGGGTCCGGTTCCGACCACCACCAGTTCGGGACGGCGCACCTATACCGCTGACCAGATGATGGAGCTACGGCGCTTCCTCGACAAAAATGGTCGCAGCGATTTCAAGAAATACGTGCCGCATCGCCGACCGGGCGAGGGCCTGCAGATCATCTCGGTGGTCAACTTCAAGGGCGGTTCGGGCAAGACCACCACAACGGCTCACCTCGCTCAGTACCTCGCCCTTACCGGCCACCGTGTCCTGGCGATCGACCTCGATCCGCAGGCGTCGCTGACGGCGCTGCACGGCATCCAGCCTGAGCTGGACAAAAATCTGTCTTTGTTCGAGACCCTCCGTTACGACGAGGGGCGCAGGCCGATTACCGAGATCATCCAGCCCACCAATTTTCCGGGCCTCGACATCATCCCGGCCAACCTCGAACTGCAAGAATATGAGTACCAGACGCCGCTCGCGGCGACGAGCAAGACCTCGGCCGAGGGGAGGTTGTTTTTCACACGCATCTCGAACGCGTTGAAGGACGTTGAGGACCGCTATGACGTGGTAGTGATCGACTGCCCGCCACAGCTTGGCTACCTGACGCTCACCGCACTGACGGCTTCAACGTCCGTCCTCATCACCGTCCATCCGCAGATGCTGGATATCATGTCGATGAGCCAATTCCTGCTGATGCTCGGCGGCATCCTGGAGTCCATCCGGGGAGCGGGGGCGAAGGTGAACCTGAACTGGTTCCGTTATCTGGTGACGCGCTACGAGCCGACCGACGGCCCACAAGCGCAGATGGTCGGCTTCATGCAGGCGATGTTCTCGACGCGAGTCCTGAAGAACCAGATGCTGAAATCCACGGCGATCAGTGATGCCGGGATCACGAAGCAGACGCTTTATGAGGTTGAGAAGCACCAGTTCACCCGGAGCACTTATGACCGCGCACTGGAGTGTTTGAACGCGGTCAATGGCGAGATCACCGACCTGATCCACAAAGCATGGGGGCGGCGCTGATGGCCGTTTTGACAGCCGTGCAGAATCTAGGAAAGCCAATGACGATCAACGCGTTGCGGGAAGGGTAGGGCATCATGGCCAGGAAACACTCTCTGCCGATCCGCGTACCGGACGAATCCGAGGCGCAGCGATCCGGCGCCGAAGTGCGCACCGAGTATACGCGCCGCGGGGCTTCCCGCTCGATGCTCCAGTCGCTCGATGAGATGGCCGAGAACTCGATGCGGATGCTCGAAGGCGAGACGATCGTTGCCCTTGATACCGAGCTGCTCGACGGCTCATTTGTCGCTGACCGCATCGGCGATGACGAAGAGGATTACGTGCTGCTGCGGGAAGCGATCCGGGAGTCCGGCCAGTCCACACCGATCCTCGTTCGCCCGCATCCCGATGCATCCGGGCGTTACATGATCGTTTATGGCCATCGCCGCGCCCGCGCGGCGCGGGATCTCGGCATCCCTGTCCGGGCGGTGGTGAAGCCGCTCGAGGACATCGCCCATGTCATTGCTCAGGGTCAGGAAAACACCGCCCGTGCGGATCTGACGTTTATCGAGAAAGCGCTCTTTGCCAGTAAGCTACTCGGCAGCGGCATGAGCAAGGAGGTCGCAAGGTCGGCACTCTCAATCGACGACACCCTGCTGTCGCGCATGCTGTCGGTGGTCGAAACCGTGCCGGGCAGTGTGCTTGACGCGATTGGCGCTGCCAAAGGCGTCGGCCGCGACCGTTGGGAAGAGCTGAAAAAGCTGGTCCAGGTTCCTGCTCAGGCAGAGCGCGCTGAAGAGTTTGTGAGATCGGAAACCTACACGGCTTGCGATGAGGGCGGGCGGTTCACTCTGCTCCTTGACGAGCTTAGAACGGTGCGAAAGCCGAAGCGTCTTTCGACGTCACCGTCGGTCCGCAAGTTCGATGTCGCGGAGAAAGCCGTGTCGGTTGCGACCCGGAATGCCGGCAGGACTTTTACAATCGCGCTGACGTCGAAAGACGCTTCGGGATTCGGAGCGTTTGTCTCCGAGCAGCTTGAGACGCTCTACAAGGCGTTTCAGAATCACCAACAACCAAAATCAGGAGACTGATCCGCAAAAGAAAAAGGCCCCCAGAACGTTGCCGTCGTGGAAGCCCCTCTCGAGATTTAAGCACCCCGAGATTCGCACTTCCCCGAAACATAGTCAAGAGTCGTTGGCACCGTTTTGGTGAGCAGAATTCTTTTGCCTCATGAAAGGCGAAGAAAATGGAATCTGGACACGTGACGACGCCCTTCGGGCGGCGGTCGATGACGCTTGCCATGTTGGCAAGTCAGGCGGTAGCTCGCAAGATTGAGCCCGACAAAGCAGTCGATAAGTGGAAACTGTACCGTGCGTTGTGCGAGGCGAGACCGCTGCTCGGCGTCAGCGATAGGGCGCTGGCCGTCCTTAATGCATTATTGAGCTTTTACCCGAAGGGCGACCTTGCGGAGAAGCATGGCCTGGTCGTCTTTCCGTCGAACATGCAGCTGTCGCTACGCGCGCACGGCATGGCCGAGCAGACTATCCGCCGGCATCTTGCCGCCCTGATCGATGCCGGACTGCTGGTTCGCAAGGACAGCCCGAACGGCAAGCGTTACGCCCATAAAGGGAGAACAGGAAACATCGACGAGGCTTTCGGCTTCTCGCTTGCACCGCTGCTGGCCCGGGTGGAGGAGATCGAAGGTCTCGCGGCGCAGGTTATCGCCGAGCGACTAGCGCTCCAACGTCTACGCGAGCGACTGACGCTGTGCCGTCGCGACGTGTCTAAGCTCGTGGAAACGGCCCTGGAAGAGGGCGCGCCAGGAGATTGGGCCGCGGTTATCCTGCACCAGCGGTCGCTTATTACAGGCCTCTCACGCAATCCGACGCCATCTCAGATCGAGGCTGCGATCGAAGAAATGCAGATGCTGCGCGACGAAGTTGTCAACCGGCTGGAATTGCTTGAGGAAAGCAAAAAAACGTGCGGCAATCCCATTCAAAGTGAGCGGCATATACAGAATTCAAATACCGAATCTCTCCTTGAATCTGAACCGCTCCTCGAAAGAGAGCTGGGCGCGAAGCTGGTGACAACCAACAGCCGTGATCCCGAACCGAAGCAGCCCGACTCTTTCAAAGAGGCTGGGCGCAGGGCAGGCGTCGATCCCGCAGGCATGAAGTCCTTCCCGCTCGGGCTTGTGCTGCGGGCATGCCCGCAAATCGACGATTACGGACCTGGCGGCGCGGTGGCGAATTGGCGGGACCTGATGGCGGCCGCGGTTGTCGTTCGCTCGATGCTGGGTATCAGCCCCTCCGCCTACGAGGAGGCTTGTGCCGTGATGGGGCCGGAGAATGCTGCGACGGTCGTGGCCTGCATTCTTGAGCGGGCAGGGCACATTACGTCCGCCGGAGGGTATCTCCGTGACCTGACAAGGCGGGCGGAGCGAGGTGAGTTCGGACTTGGTCCGCTTCTCATGGCGTTGCTGCGGGGCAAGGGAATGCCAGTGAGTGTGAGCCGGTCGGCGGGCTGACGGCAACGGATCCGGAAGCGATTAAGAATCCGCATCGCTGCGGACGTCGCAGGCAGGAGAGGCCTTAGGAAAATGTTGCAGTCCCCAAATAGGTCAGGTAATTTCAGCTTATGAAAAAGCAGCCTTCTCAAACTGGACGGATCACTCAGCCAAGCAAGCTCACGAGCACGCGGGGGGAGAAAATCAGTGCCGTCGAAGGTATGAGTCTCAGTGCGCGGATGCGTGCCGTACTGACCCAGTCCAAGGACAAAAGCGGTGACGAGCGCCGCGCGCTTGTCCGTCAGCAGTTTACCAAAGTCAAAACCTAGCAGTGGTCTATACCGCCGAGCAGGATCCCGCGTGCTATCCCGGCACGACCGTGCTGATCAATAAGCTCGATCTGCGTAGCCAAGATGACCTTGACGAGGCCGAACTGGCGTTGTTCCTCATCCGGGCTGATGAAACGCCGCCGGCGGGCCGGTTTGACTATCCGCATTACATGGCCCTCCATCACCACCTGTTCCAGGACGTCTACGATTGGGCCGGGACAGCGCGGACCATCCGGATCGGCAAGGGTTCCAACTGGTTTTGCTATCCGGAGCATATCGACCAGCAGATGAAAGCCGCGTTCGCAGCGCTAAAAGGCCATAGCTTCCTCGCCGACAAGCGCCCCGCCGAATTCGCGGCTTTGGCGGCTGAGACACTTGCGTGGCTCAACGCCATTCACCCGTTCCGTGAGGGCAATGGCCGAACCCAACTGGCTTTCCTGTCGATGCTGGCCGAACAGGCCGGGCTGCCGTTCAATGATGACCAACTGGCCCGCGACCGCGTCATTGCAGCGATGATCGACAGCTTCGGCGGTGACGAAGACCCACTGCGCAAACTGATCCTCGATCTGGTCAGCTCCTGACACGCTACCCTGGTTACAGGCGTGCCTCGGGGTCCTTGCGAGGGATGGGATTGAACCATCAGCCGTGCCAAGGGCTGGCATGGTCCAGTTCTAAGTCCGCCTGACGTGGCGGGGTAGGGAGGTTGGTGTCCGGCTGTTGATGTTCCCGTGTTCTGTCTGACGTCATCTCGGCCTGGGTGTGGTCGGGTTTTGCGTCGTGGCCTGTCCCCGTCAATCGGGCTGCCCGCTCCGTTCGCTGCGCTCCCGTGTGGCCCGTTGACCGTGAGCGGCGCGTACCGCGCCTCAGGCGTGCCGCCGCCTGAACTCCCCGACCGGCCGCGATGGACGTAGCCGGAGAAACCAAGGGGAGAAATCTCATGACAACCGAAACCAACAAGCCCTCCCACGCCGTCTACCACGTCGAAGGCGAGGGCAAGAAAGCCTACTGGACCAAAATCGGCGCAGCCTGGTCGCACGAAGACGGCGAGGGGTTCAACATCCAGATCACCTGCCTGCCGATGAGCGGCCGCCTTGTGGTCCGCAAGCCCAAAGCCGACGAGAACCAGAAGGGAGACGCGCGATGAGCGCGCTCCCGACCCGGGAGTACCGGGTGTTCCTCGATATCTGGGACGTCTACGAAGTCACCGTTCAGTCGACCAGCGAACAACAGGCGCTGCCGAAAGCCGAGGCACTCTACGATGCCGAAGGTCTTGAAGCTTTCAGCCACGTCTACACTGGCACGGATGGGTTCCGCAGCGGGGAGGCCGAATAATGGCCCTAGATCTCGAAACCACCCGCATCCGCCAGCTTAACGACATGCTGCGCAAATGGCCCTTTCCACCGCTCGGTGAAATGCTCGTCACTACCGGCATCATGGCGCTCAGCGCGCAGGACCGCGTGGATGTGCTGCGCAAGGTCGCCGCGTTCGATGCCTTCACCGAGGATAATGATCCCCATGGGGAGCACGACTTCGGTGCCTTCGAGCATAACGGCACCAGATACTTCTGGAAGATCGACTACTACGACCTGAAGCGGGAGTACCATTCGCCCAACCCGTCTGATCCGGAGGTTACCAGGCGCGTCCTGACCGTCATGCACGCCAGTGAGTACTGAACTCAGGGGGCTTCGGCCCCTATTTTAGGCTTCAGGGAGCTGGTGCTGCAGACGCTTCGCATTCGTCGTTGATGACGTCTGGCGCATGAGCCTCTACCCATGCTGCCTGACCTTCTTCACTGCAATCTGGCTCAACATAGGTGCAAGCTTCATAGACTCGTCTATATTCTTGTACCATCCGGCCATCGAAGTCCTCGTGGATAGCCACAACCGTTACGCCCCCTTCGCCGGTCAGTTTTGCTTCGACCGTACCTTTAAACACATGCGGTGCGCTATTAAGGTAACCTTGGCACTCACTGGTTATCGATACAAAATCAGCCGATTCCTGTCTGTCAATTACCTTACAGGCGCCATTGGCACGTTCGCTTCCGCCGACAAGACCCTTAAGGACGTCCACGGCGCTTCCCTCATTTCGATAGCACATGTCTCCAGAAAGCGGCATCTGCACCAGTGATCCATTCTGGTTTGTCAGGAGTTCTGTCATGCGGAGACCGGGCTCGCCCTCATGTTCGGCCAAATCCTGAATGCTGCTTGCGGCATTCTCCGCATTATCCTTCGCCATCTCGCCGAGCTTCCAAGTCGTCGCAACAGCTCCCAAGACGCCGGCAACACAGATGCCGCCTCCTACATACCCCTTTGGCTGCTTGCAAAATCGATTCAAGGCATGCGGTACAACCTTGGCCTGAAGTTGCAATTCCACAAAGGTAGACGCCACCATGCCGCTTAATACCCGCCCACGGCTTTCTCCATTCGCCACACGGGAAGGTGCTTTGAGAATATCCATGCCGGACGCGATCCAGCCGCCGGTCTTGCTTGCTGCCTTCCACATCAAGCTTGTCGGAACGGCATCCTCCATGAATTCAATTCCCATGGAGGCATTTTTCAGGATATCTTCATCTTCAGCACCGGCGTTCCTGCTGCATGCAATGAAAGAAAAAATCAGAATGGTGCAGAGAGGTTTTCTATTCTCGCGAAGCAATGACCTCTCCTTGAGGACAGCCAATTACAGGTCTGTGATAGCGTGGTTTCTTGGTAGAAAACAGCTAATATCCATAATATTAATGTATTTTTCCTTTTATCCTTTAGCAGTCTTCGCTGGAGACAGTCCTTATTCCTATACAGCCAACGCTCAGGCCAATACCGAATTTGCAACGCTCCTCGCGCAAGGTGAGTTGATCCGTAAAGATTTCGTAGGGAACGCTAAACCATTAGATCCACATGCGTTGATTTCAGGGGTCTCTGTCCTGATGCCAGCCCAATACGCAACGCCCTTGCTCAGAGTTTTCTTTCGAGGCGCGTCGTCGCTTCCGATCTTTGCAAAGCAAGGGTATTTTTTAGTATTTTATAATCCCGTGTCAGACGTTGCGTTGGTGACGTTCTGGAAAATCAACGGGACGACCGCTCTGTTTCAGAATGCGCACTTCATGCCAGCCGAGAACCTGTATCTGAAAAAGCAGCCGGAACAATTTCCCCACTGGATGGCCACCGAGAACTATTTTGCCAATATGCGTAAATCGATGACATTGATGGTCAACGTTGCAAGCGCTCCCGATGGTATCGTTTCTGAACTGCTCGGTAAGCTGTCAGAACTCCCGTTTGATAAGATCAATTCGGCACGAGCCCTCCAACGGATTGCTTTTGCTGCCGCTGGCCTGTCGGACGTGAAACTGCCGTGCGGTAAAGCCCTTACGCCTTACACTGAACTTGCTAGCCTCCGTCACGCAGCTGGCCGTTCGAACATCAAGGAACCGGTTGACCCGCTCTCTTTATCGGGCCTTGGCGGCATTTCCAACGCGGGGATCACAATACGCTTTTTCGTAGCAGGCGGACAGCCTGATCTCATCATCGCCGCGGCAGCTGACGAGCAGGATAACTGCAAGATAATTGCTGTGACGGCGATCAATGTCGCTGAGTGATGAGGCTGCCACATCGGCCGATGTGTCCCGTAATGCAAAGCAGATCTGGTGACCTCAAGGCTTTGCCAAAGCGGACGGTGAGCAGGCCGTGAACCTAATTGTGCATTTTTTGCGGCTACCACGTTCGCATTCATAAAGAGAGCTGTGCTCAGACGCCTGCCAACTGCTGTCCACTCCCTGCCACCAGTTGTCCGGCCTGACGCCTTCACCCTCCGGTCTGCTCAGGCTCAAGCAACTGTTTTCGTAAGAGCCCACCAGCTGGCAACCTTGGGAGGTGCCGCAGAGTTTCAGGGCGATCAGCTCTGCGCCTTGGTAAGTGAGCTGGTTCGTTATGCTCTCGACGCTGCCGGCGCTGCTGACGGCGGCCGCGAGCCAGCTCGCCGGGTCTGGCTGGCTGGACACAGAACCCGTCTCGCCAAGGGTGGCGAGGCTCTGTTTGAGCGCGCTGATTTCGGTGTCTTGCTGCTGAAGCATTTCGGCCTGAACAGCGACCCGTGCCTCGACGTTGGCACGATCAAGCCTTAAGGCTTCAGCCTGCCGCTTCAGTTCCTCGATCTGATCAACGCGGCTTGGCGTTTCCGGTGTGGGCACTTGGGATGTCGGTCCTGTTGGGTTCTGGATCGCCGTCTGCTGAGACTTGAGCTTATTGCGCATGACCTCAAGACTTTCAGGGCTGGGAACCGTAGAAGCGCTGTTATCTCGGGGAACGGCTTGGGCCTGCGGAACCGGCGGCAAAACAGCAGCGGCAGGACGGAGCTGTAAAGCCATGAAACCGACGACAGCCCCTATGGCTACCCCCGCGCACAAGGCCAACCCGGCATGCACCTGCCGGGGTAGGGGAGGGGTTAGCGTCGGGCTATCGGCAGGTGCTGCCGACGGCGCCGGTGCGACTTCAGCCTCGACAGGAACAATGACGGGCGGGGTTACAGGTGGGCTGGGCCACACAAAACGCTCGCGCAAATTGATGTTAATTTCTTCGAGCATAAGCTCGCTTGCTGGAAGAACACGAGCTGCTATTGCCGCATCTATCACGAGATGCGTTTGCTCGTTTTGAGGCGTAACCTCCAAAAGCGTCTTTCTTCCCGCAACCCACCCTGAGGGCGTCAGGTATCGTTTCCGTTTCAGGTCAACGAGTGCAAGACGCAATGTGCGACCGGCAGGAAGCGCAGTGGCAAGGGTGAGCACGGCTTCACCCGTGGCAGTGTCCAGTCGGACTGTTATGCCCATCACGGCCTCCAGGTGTCATAGAGAGAGGTGAAAAGCTCGCATTCGTAAAATGGCAGCAGGCTTGCGATCGCCGGTAGCTTGTGACGCAGCAAAACGATTTGCGATCCCTGCGGCATGGCGCGCAAGTCGCTGGACGTCGCCACCGGATCGTCCTTGTAACGGATCTGTTCCGCAAAGGTCTTTGACCTGCTTTCGGAGGCAGAGGTTCCATCGGATGTTCCCACTGTATTTCCCATGCCGCCGCCGCCGCTGCCCCAGCTGTGATTGCGGCTGCTACCAGACGTGTCGCTGGAGCTGGAACCGAGAGTGTAGCTCTGACTCCCCGAGGCCGTGAAATAACGCATGGCATACTCGCCGGTCTTGCCAAGCTGTTGGGAGAGGAAGTCGCAAATATCCGGATCGGCCATACCGAAGTAGCAGGACGCGCCGGCATTCGACACGAAGGTGCTCCAGTTTTCCTTGTAGATTTCCTTCAGCTGCCCGAGGCTTTGGGCAAAGGTCCAGATCTGTACCCCGTAACCGGCGAGATAGGCCATACCCTGTTCAATCGGGGCCATATGCCCGAGCGACGGAAACTCGTCGAGCAGGAACAGGACCGGGCAGGGCGGTTTGGTCCGCCAGCCCGCCTCGACATGGGCTGGGTCTGACCAGTCGTTGGAGCGTGTCATCTCAACGGCAGCAAGTCCGACGATCATGCGCAGGACCGAACGATACTCTTTCAGGTATTCAGCCGGTATCATGACGTAAAGCGTGGTTGGTGCGGGATCGTCATTTTCTGGACGGCACATCGAGCGCTTCAGATCGGAAAAGCGGAAATCGCTTTCCTGCGTCGCGTTCTGGAGACGCTCCGACAGCCAGATACTCATCGCCGATCGGCAGGTCGACAGGATGCCGGCACGGACCTTGTCCTCGTGCTCGATCGACTGCGTGACCATCGCGCCTAAGATTTTATCGTTACACTGGTCGGCCCATAGCTTGATGGCATCCGTCGTTTTCACGAACGGCGACGTTGTGTCGTCGTCATCTGGAGAGAGCACAGGAAACAGAAGCTCGACCACCCGGCCCATCACCCGGTCATAATGCCCGGGCTGATAACGCGTTGCCACGTACAGCAGGAGCATGGTGAGGAGGTTCCGCGCCTCGATGTCCCAGAAGGTCTCGTTGGCGCGACTGCCGACCAGCATTTCCGACAGCAGGCGCGCATCGTCGAAGGTATAGGATGAGGGGCTGCCATCCTCCTTTACCCGAATGAAATCCAGCGGATTATAGTGGTTGGTGTCGTCGTCAAAAGGCGCAAACTTCAGAACGCTGGCGCCGTCGAAAAAGGTCTGCCGGTGCTTGTGAGTGACCTTGTGGTTCTCTCCTTTGATATCGATTACCAGGCAACTGCCGGCATACAGCAGAAGGTTGGGAATGATCTGGGCCGCACCCTTGCCGGACCGGGTCGGCGCGATCGTCAGGAGGTGGCCGTCGTCGTTGTACTCCAGTGCCCCGCTTACCGGCGAAGTGCCGCCGGATCCCGAATTGGTCAGGATGCCGAGAAAAGGGCGGCGACCACGCGGGAAATCCGACACCAGCGGATCGCCGTTGTCGCTGACGTCGTTACGCGCAAGCTCCGCGGTGATGAAGCACGACAGACGATGCTTCGGCCATAGAACAGGATGATGCCAGCGGCTACTCCAATAGTCTCGCCACAGGGCGACCTGCTCTTCGGCCTGCGACGTGAGGAGGGAGCCGCTCATCGGGGCGTCTCCGGCGTGGTTGGCGCATCAGACGGGGGTAGAGTGTCAGGAGCGGCCCGTTCGGCATCAAACTGAATCCGGTGCTGCCACAAGGCCAGAAACCGGTTCTTCTCCTCGTTGTCTTTCTTGGCCTGGATTGCTTGCTGTTCAAGATAACTATTAGCTTCATTCGCAAGCCGCTGCGCCTCATCCAGCTGGAAGGTCCAGATGACGGTCTGGCGCATGCGCGCCACCGAAAACCAAAGCCACTGTTCCCGAGGACCCGTCAAAGCCTTGAATAGGGCGATTAGGCAAGCCTTCAAATGGAATCGCAGGCCGTAGTGCGTGATCGGAAAATTCTCGAAGCCATACCGCATGAAGATGAAACGACCGTCTTTGTCGGCAGTGTGAACGGACACGACCACCGGGCGCTCGGCTTCTGGCATCGCCAGGTAGGTCTCGACATACTCGTCGGTATAATCCGGATTCTGTTCAAGCTGGCGGGACGCATACGCCCAGTGCCCGTAGGCGTCGAACAGCACCGTATAGCGCGGACGCAGCCGCAAACGGATTTGCGCCACAACGGCCGAGCTGGAGACGTTGTGAATTTTGGTCGGATAGTCGTCGGTCGTGGTGTTCGGCCAGGCCTCCTTCGCGTTGGTGCCGGGATGGAGGATGAACAGCCTGCGATTGAAGTCCTCGAACCGGGTCACAGGCGGTCGGTATTCCGGGAACTCATGGACCTCAGACGAAAACTCCGTCGGATCCGTTTCCTCCCCCCAGACGGGCCGGATGTTGCCGTAGTCAGGCGGCGCGAGTTCTATGGCAGGTTCCGCCTGTTCCGCCTTTTGTGGCGGCTGAATAACCGGCGCAGGCGGTTCGGGCATCGCGTGGTGGCGGGGGCGATGAAACCATGATCTGACGCGGCCGCGATTGAGGTACGCGGTAACCGCTATGATGGCCGCCACTAGCCACGCAACGACGTTGTCCGGCATGCAACCCCCGAGTTTGTCCCCGCCATATTTCTTCCACGGCGATCCCCATGCGTCAAGCATCGGCGTCCCTGGATTTGGCCCCTTTTCCCGACAGGCTGCGGCGGATGGCTACGCGGTCGGCGTGTCGTGGACCGTTGCGCTTTCCCAAGCGTCTAGTACTCTGGCTGGTATAGTGCGCACTTATGGGTTTGGGAAACCCGTTAGATCGTGGAGAACGGTGTGGCAATTTACAGCTTGCATCATAGTTCGATCGGGAAGGCCACGCAGACCGAGCCTCATACGGCCGGCGCTCATATCAAATACATCACGCGCGAACGTGCCGTCTCTCGCGCCGAGGCAGGACGAATGCCGGTCGACAAGGATAAGGCGGTGGCATTTCTGAAGCACGCGGAGGATCGTCTGCGTAAGAACGGCCGCGTCGCCGATAAGCTCATGCTTGCTTTACCTCGCGAACTTAGCGCAGATCAACGAGTCACCCTGGTCAGGGAGTTTGCTGAGGCGGTGACGGGAGGGCGAGCATCTTGGTTCGCCGCATTCCATGATAAACGCAAGGATGCGAAGAACCCGCATTGTCACCTGCTCATCTGCGACCGCGATGTCCAGACCGGTAAGCGCGTCTTCGAGACGTCCGAGAAAGGCAGTACCGAACGGCTTCGCGTGCTTTGGGAAAGTCATACCAATGCAGCTTTGGCGCGAGCCGATCGGAGAGAACGGGTTGACCGGAGAACTCTGCAGGCACAAGGCAAGAGCCGCCGCCCGACCATTCATGTAGGTGTCCGTTCCAAGCAACTGATCCATCAAAATCGGCGTCTGGCGTCCCGGGATCGAACGGTGCGCAACCATTGTCAGGCTCATACGCGCCAGCGTACTGTGGCCTATCCAGCCATCGATAAGGGGCGACTTCGGCTGGAGCACAATATCCATATCCGGCGCAGCAATATGCTGGCGACACGTCAGCTAGGGGGGGAGCGGGAGTATTGGGACGCGATCGACCAGGACGCTCTGGCGCGCGACATGCGAGAGCTCCGGCGACTGCATGCCGTGCTTGAATACGGGCCCGACGGCATCACGCCGATGCGGTCACGCGATGAGGGCTACGGCGGCCTTTAGACCAACTGCTAAGGTCAATGCCGCTCGTGAGGTTTGCGGTTGGAGGTCTGGAAGCTCTTCATGTCCTCCATCGTGAGTGTTGGGTGCTTTTTAGGGCTGATGAAAATACCGGCGATCTCACGGAGTAAGGTACGAATAAAGCGAATTAATGTAAGCATTAGCTAATGTAATGTCGTATTCCGAAGGTGTCAAATGAATGATGATGTGAAGAAAGAACTCCAGAGCCGAGTGATAAAGGCGCAAGCGGATGTTGACGTGAAGCGGCAGGAAACCATCATCGCCGCTAAGAACGTCTACGCGAACCCGAGAAACGCTTTGTCCAGTATGATGGACTATTCGCGGAAGCACGGAGACGGCGCTCTGGTTACCAAACTGGAACAGGACCCAAACCACTTCGGCGCCATGAAGGGCCATTTCGGTTCTGGTGACGCTCTGTCGTTGCAGGGAATGAGAGATAAAAAACTCTCAAAAGAGATTGTCCTCCAGCTTCCCGGTCTCGTTAAAGAGACGCTGGAAGCCGATAACAAATTGCTCGCACTCGAAAGATCCTTGGCAGACAGCGGGCGATCTAGCGGCCTGGCAAGGGGCAAAGACGGGATCGACTTTTCCTAAGAAGAAGGTCGGCGCGTGGCCCAACGCATTCCGAGAATCTGCAAGGCAAGCTGACCGGGGATGCCATAAGGGAAACCCCGCCTTTTTTCATACATGGCTTTCTGTGCCAGACTAGTTAAGCGACCATCCAACGGTTTCCAGCACCTTTCGCTGTTCGTCAAACGCCAATGGTTTCATATTCCAATCTCCGAGTTCATTTTTCCACATACGGAAAGTATCAACCGGGGTTTGCGAGCCGCCTTTGAACGCCCAAGCTATCGCACACATGTAATCCTGCGGAGATTCCTTGCTGTTAAACGATTTATAGCATTGCTGCCTTACAACCAGCAAATCATCCCAGGTAATCTTGGCCCCGATGGGCAAGCCAATCCTTTCGGATTGAATCTTTCGGCTCTTGGTCATCTGTGCCCGGAATGCCGCCTCGATGTCAGCAGGTGCGGGGTCGGACGCTGATGGTGCGTTTTCGTTTGTTGGCTGACTGTTAGCGGGCTCTGAAGGGCCGCAGCCAGTTATAACGAGTGACAGAATGAACAGGCCACACAGGCGTGTTATGCGGTTCTTTTGCTTGAGCAAGGTGAGGCTCCCGAGAGTGACAGACGCCCCACTCGATTATCAAAATTCACGAATTATGAGCGTAACGCGGCCGCGATGGTCACTGTGCCGTTTCGGCAAAGAACCGGTTTTCAGTCAATAAAATGCAGTTAAAATTAGTTATCAAAATATTAAAAAATTCAGAATTCCGCATATTGCAAAATTCGTGAATTATGAAACGCTGAAATGGCGACGATTTTCAGAACGTCCTACTTGATAACCTTTGATGATATACTTATCTAGGTCTTGAACATGTAGATCAGTGGATAGATCGGCCGACTACTAATCGGCGGGTCGGGAGTTCGAATCTCCCCATGTATTGAAGAGCGCTCCCCGGTTGGGTCGAGCGCCCTTCCTCATTTGTGGCATAAATCGCCATTATGGAACTGTCGCGATGGGTGGATTACGGACTAGCAGGTTTTGGCGGATAAGACGGATAGCCGTTTTCTACCTGGTCAACGAGTGTCGGCGGCAACGCGTCCATTTCAGTGGTACTGCGCCGCAAAAAATATTCCCGGAAGCGGACACACGCCAGTGTCTAGCCGCATTGACTAAGTTCCAACCGTGTTTTCTTGCGTCCGTCGTTACGTGCCAAAGATGTCACGCTTCAGGTCTGCGTACACAGCCGTTCCGGGTTTAACGAGTGGTGCTAACGTGTTTCGACCGAACGCGGCAGCATCGTTACCGGATTGAGGTATTTGGAGAAGCCGCTTCACCTTCTCATGGATAGACCCAATCGTCTTCTTGATGTCATCCGCTAGATTGCCTCGGACGACGCTGTCGGCAACGGCCTGCGTCTTAATCGCCAACACCTGTTGTAGATCGGCAGATTTGCCCAAACTGTCGCAGAGAGCGGTCAATACTTCATCGTCCCAAAGATAGGACTCGAGGTGTCGACGGCTCAGCACTGTAATTCCCTTGGACTGGAGATCGGCGATGTCAGCGTCCGCGTGATCGTCTCGGTCGATAAGACGCTTGACGCGCATGCCAGCAGCGATCTTCGGCAACGCTGCAGCGAGGCCAAGGAAGTCTCCTTCCACTTCCTTAGAGTTTCCAGCTGCCACGAATGTGACGTCGGAGAACTCGTCAGCAAAAATGATGGTGTAGATGCGCGCGTCGTGCTCGGCATTCTTGCCAGGAATCGGACCCGCCGGGTTGCCCTCGCAGATTACGACCTCGGAAGGGGCCACCAGCGATGCCAAGTCGTCGAGCGCCACGTGAAGGACATCGGCCCAGAATGCTCGGGTCGGCTTGGTGGGTTCGATGACTGTGGTTTGGTCGAAGTCCTGGTTGCCGAAATCGAGGAAGGCGACGGAGGTAGGGTCGGCGTCGTAGAGTTCTCGAGCCTTCCTCATCATTCCGATTGAATGTGACGCGATCCAGAGCTGCGATTCTTGTGGAACAAGATTTATGAGTTCTTCGAGAAGCGCGCCCTGAAGTCTGGTATTCATGTGCGTCTCTGGCTCGTCGATGCAGTAGATCGCGTCTGCGTAGCTTTTCCTCTTGACGACGATGTCCAGCATCAGGTCGAAGCTGGCCTTCTCGCCGCCGGAGAGGCTCCGATACTCGAAGTTCTTCGCCGACCCCTTATCGAACCTGAATGTCCCACTGTTTAGGGGATTGCCAATACCCACAAACATTAGGTCCGGGAACAGCCGGTTCATCGGATCTCTTGTTTCACCGAGCAGACGATCTCTATATTCGGTGAAGGTGGTCGTCCCAGGCTCGTTGACGAAGACATCCTCCATAGCTTGCGACGCCAAGCGGGTATAGTTGGCCGAGACGGTTGCGTCGGTCTCGATCAACTTGTTCAGGACGACCGTGTCGAGAATGTCATTCTGTCGAGACAGGCTCGTATGGGAAAACTCGGGATCGTTACGATAGGCAGTCCTTACATAGAACGTGCCGCGGCCTAAGAGCATACCGCTGTGGGTGGTTACAGCAATCTTGTTTTCGACAGCGGCTGCAGGGTTATCCGGGCGATTGTAGTACCCGACGTCTCCCGACCACCCGTACGATGAATCTATTCGATGCCTGAGGAGCATCGCGTCGAAGAGAGAAGACTTGCCTGATCCGTTTGGTCCCGCCAGCACGACCAATTTGGCGCTGCTGGGAATGTTTTTGATCTCTAAATTTACAAAACGGCGGAAGCCATTCAGCCTTATGCTAGAAATACGCAAATTGTCCCTCTCCCCTAGAAAGCGCTGAGAAACTATCGGTTGGAAGGAGAATCGCCAAGTGGTTAGTGGAGTCGCTTGCTTAGTGCATAAATCAAGATTTATGTTCTAGCTTGTCCGACTTGCCAAAACAACGCCTTGCACTGAACATAAGTCATGAACAAAACAGCCCCTCCCCTCCGTCTTGTTGGCTATGCCCGCGTTAGCACCGTGGGTCAGACCCTGGAGGCCCAGCTTGAGCAACTGGAGGCAGCGGGGTGCGAGGTGATCTATCAAGAGAAGGCCAGTGGCGCCCGCGACGATCGCAAGCAGCTGGTGAAGATGCTGAAGAACCTGCGCGAGGGCGATCTCGTCGTGGTCACGCGGACCGACCGCCTCGCCCGCTCGATTTTCCAGATGTTCCGGATCGTCAGCCAGATCGTCGATGCCGGCGCCAACTTTCGCGACTTGGCGCAGCCCTTGGCTGACACATCCACGAGTTCCGGCCGGATGTATCTGGCAATCCTCGGCGGCTTGGCCGAGATCGAGCGGGAGTTGATCGCCAGCCGGACGGCCGAGGGCCGCGCCCGTTCAACGAAGCGCATGGGACGACCGTTCAAACTCACGCCCGCCCAGCAGGCCGAGGCGCTTGAACGCAAAGCCAGCGGCGAACCGCTGACCGATATCGCCCGCTCGTACAATGTCAGCCACATGACCATCCAGCGCCTTCGGCCACCGGTGTGAGTAAGTTGGACGTGACCAGATTAGGTTTGAGAACTGCGCCGCTTGCGGGGCCGCTTGGCAGGCTTTTCCTCGACGGGTTCACTCGTGCCGGTAGCTCCAGGTTCCGATACGGCTTTTGCTGATCGGATGTGGCCCAGGCCCAGTGACCGGGCCAGTTCCGAGCGCCTTGCGCCGTAAGCGGGTGCGGTCATGGGGTACTCTTTCGGAAGCCCCCACTTTTCGCGGTACTCGTCAGGTGTCATAGCGTAATGAACCTGCAGATGCCGCTTGAGAGTTTTGAATTTTTTGCCGTCTTCCAGGCAGATCAGATAGTCGTCATGGACTGACTTGCGGATCGGGACAGCCGGAACAGGCTTGTCTGCAGGTTGCTCGGGCTCGGGGGCATTGCCAAGACCACCGAGGGAGGCATGGACCTGGCCAATCAAGCCCGGAAGCTGGTCCGCCGGCAGCTTGTGTTTCGTGACGTAGGCCGCGACAATCCGGGCGGTCAGCGTGATGACCGGATCATCACCGGGCGGGTTGTCGAGCATTTTGTTCT
>NZ_SLYH01000015.1:0-48559 GCF_004343445.1 Rhizobium sp. PP-CC-3G-465 | reverse complement strand
GCCAGTTCTGCCGGCAACCTTGTTGCGCGTGCCGCCAACCGTCATCTTGCCAAATCCGACCGCGAGGCGGCCGGTGTTCTGTCATCCGCCCAACGACACACGCACTTCCTCGACAGTCCGCGCATGACGGCTGTTCTCGCACGATCCGATGTCCGGTTTGCCGATCTGAAAGTGAGCCACGCCACGGTGTTCCTCGTGCTGCCGCCGGATCGGCTTTCGGCCTATTCCCGCTGGCTGCGCCTGCTCGTGACCCAGAGCCTGACCGACATGGCGCGCGATCGGCAAAAGCCGGATGTCCCCGTGCTCTATCTTCTCGACGAGTTCGCAAGCCTTGGGTATCTCGCGCCCGTTAGTCAGGCCATGGGATTGATGGCGGGCTACGGCGTCCAGCTCTGGCCGATCCTGCAGGATATCCACCAGCTGCGCGCCACATACGAGAAGCGCGCCGGCACGTTCCTGTCGAATGCCGGCGTCCTCCAGGTGTTCGGCGTCAACGATCACGAGAGTGCCCGGTTGATCTCCGATCTCCTTGGACAGGAGACGGTCGTCTTCCAGACAATGGGCCGCAATCTCGATGCGAGCGATCCTGGCATCTCGCTCAGCCAGCAGCACACCGGCCGTGCCCTCATGACACCTGACGAGGTGCGCAATCTGCCAAAGGAGGTCGAGCTTCTGTTCCTTGCCGGGCAACGTCCGATCGTCGCGCGCAAGCTCGTCTATCATTCCGATCCGGAGTTCGCAGGCGCGTTTGATCCAGCATGAGAAACGAGTTCGACGACATCGCGAGAACGCTGATCTGGGCGGCCGGGATGGTGCTGCAGAGCGGCCCGGCGGATCGACGCCGGATCGCCAGAGCATATCGGAAAGCACAGGAGCGGGTCGCGGCCATTCCGGCCGCCAATGGCGATGCGCGGCCGCGGATCGTGGCCTGCTTTGAAGCGTTCGACGATTACAAATCCAGGGAGGATGTTGCCGGCGTTGGCTGGCTGCTCACCGCGATCCAGGAGCGGGTGAACGAGCATGATCTACCTGACTGGCAGGCGCTCAACCTTCTCGTCGATGATGTCTTGGAGATGTTGGGACTGGTGGAGATGACCGTCCATTGAACAGAAAGAGAGCCCTCTCAGGTGACCGTGGACTCGGTGTCCTCTCCTCCCCTGCCGTGCATCGGCTCTGAAAAACGAACGCCTTCCCCTCCCCCGTTCTCGGGGATGAACTCTAGGCCCGCTGCTTCGAACGCAACACGGATTGCGTCCAGCGTCGCGTCGTATGCCGGCTTACCGGCTTCGATCCGTGTGATCGTAGCAGCAGTAATGTCCGCGCGAGCTGCAAGATCACGTACACCCCATTTTAGGGCTGCGCGGGCCATTCGCACCTGTGAAGCACTCAGCACATTATAGCCTTGACATAATCTAGTTTTGATTCAAAGTCGGTCCGATAATGCAGCCAGGCTGGGTGCTCGTAACACCCGGCCTGGCCTGACCACAACCCAAGCTATCAGGAGCTCGGATCATGGCTGATTCTGAGAATAGCAGAACTCTGCCCGAAATTTCGATCGAAAACAGCGGCACGACAAGCGGTAAGGCTGACGACGCGCCGACCATCATCACGCGGCGAAACCTTCTTTCAAACACAGCGCGGGTTTTGCACCAGCGCTTCACCGACATGCCGCCTCGGACCGAGAGAGGGCCTGCTCCGGTACGCGAAATCTGGTTGCATTGGTTGAGCCTCCATCAGCAGCATTTGCGTCAGAGTCGCAGAGTGCGAAAGCTGAGCGACAGGCTATTGCGGGACCTCGATGGCTATCCATCTGTCGCGATCGACGTGCTTGAAGGTGAGCCGCCCTACGTTGCGACGACATACGCAGAGATTCGACACCTGTCCTCAAGGATCGGCGCCAGGCGGGTCGACGCCGCACGGTCAAAGCTCCGGCAAAGGCGACGAGCCTGGAAAAAGGCCGACGCTCGCATCGGGTACAGCGCTGCCGTCAGGCGGGAAAGGGATCTCGACCGCTCTGCGGGTATTTCCGCCAACGTGGTGCTGCTAATGCCACCGTCCTCCCTTATGGAGGTCGCTGCCAAATTCCACTGCCTGCTTGTGCTGCACGACCCTCAGCTCAGACATAAGCATGAGCCCTGGCCTCAGTTGCGCAGGATGCTGAGGGAACTCGTAGAGCTTCGTCAACGACCGGATTGTGAGCGCTGATAACCCAGACCGGCCTGGCGGGCCCCCGGTTTCGTTCAAGTATTCGAATATCTGGATCATGTCCGGAACGGGACCTTGATGCTGCTATGTCCGCATAGGTGGCTGAGCGGCTTGCCGCGTCGGGATAGAATACCGTGTCAGACCGTATCACGCGGCTCCGGCGGCCGCCCGATAAGGATCAAAGCGTCCCGGCTCTCGAAACGCCCCTCTCCTTCTGAAAGTGCGCTCGACGTTCATCATCGATGGCGCGCGTTACCGGATCGGGAAAGTGGGATCCAGCCTCAGTCGGATAATCGCCAGGTGGCACTCTGATAGCCTCGACCTGAATCATCCATCCCGAGCCAGCCGCGAAAAGATTGCATTGATCTGTCGCGACACCTCGTTGCGCTCGGCGTCGGTCGAGCTGTCGCTATCCGGCCCCGCAAAATACCAGCCCGCCATCAGCGAGCCGTCGTTCAGCAGGATGACCCCATTCTCCACGAGGCCGGCGTAGGGCACGAGATCGGCGAATGACGGTCCGGGATGGCGGAATGAATTGAGCGCTACCATCTCAGAACTTGCGCCACGGCGACGACGTCGCGCGATACGACATCTTGTAAGAGATGTGGCGGAGATAGACCCGGCGCATCAGTGGATCAGATTTGGCCATCATGCGGAGTGCCGCGACCGCGACGAGCCAGAACGCGATGCCGAACAGTGCCGCGTACCAGGTCAGGACGACGAAGATCAGGATGATGGCGGCCAGCGCCGTCAGCAGCACGAGCTCGCGGTCGGCGCCCATCAACAGGTTCGGACGCGACAGCGCCCTATGCACACGTGAGCGCGCCAGGGAAGAGCCGGCCTCAGCCATGACCCCCCTCCCCCGCTGTGGCCGGCGTCGCCTTCGGTTCAGGAGTTTCTTGCTCGGCCTTTGCGTGACCCTCGCCTATCGAGGCTACGGTCGCACCGAAGAGAGCGACGATCTGGGTGGCTCCGAGGAGGACGCCCCCAACCAGCGCGACGTAGCAAAGCCGTCTCGCGAAATCATTCAACTCGCCTCCGAAGATCAGCATGGCGCCGGCAATGGCGACGGCGGCTAGCGCGATAAACCCGGCGACAGGTACGATGATCGATTGCTGGATCTGTTGCAGCGGCGTTTCCCAGGGAAGACCACCTCCGCCCGGAAGCGAATGCGGAATCGGTAAAACCAATAGAAATGGCGACAAGCGTCGCGCCGGTAAGAAGAATGGAAATTTTATGCGACATGACTGTCCTCATCGATCTGGGCATAATGTTCGGTCTGGTAATGGCCGTTGCGATATCCCTCGATGTGAATGACCTCGCGGACCCGCCTCCCCTTCCCCGTTCGTTCAATTGAGACGACGAGATCGACGGCTTCGCCGATCACCTCCTGCATTGGCTGCTGGCTGGCTTCCGCCGTCAGTTGCTCAGTCGGCGTAAGGCTGACATCGCCGTATTGGAATGGATCGTGGTGACGCCGCCGGGGTGGCCGGTATTCCAGGCATTGAGCAGCTTCAGTGCCGCACCGTCGCGAACCTCGCCGACGATGATGCGATCAGGACGCAGGCGCATCGTGCTTTTCAGCAGACGAGCCATGTCAATGGTATCGCTGGTGTGAAGCGAAACTGCGTTTTCCGCCGCGCACTGGATTTCGGCGGTGTCTTCGAGGATAACCATTCGGTCGTCTGGGGCAGCCGCCACGATCTCCGCGATGATGGCGTTGGCAAGCGTCGTTTTTCCGGACCCGGTGCCCCCGGAGATGACGATGTTCATCCGAGCGTCGATCGCACTTTGAATCGCAGATGCCTGAGCTTTGGTCATGACCTTCGATTTTTCATACTCGGTGAGCGGGATCAGACGCGAGGCGCGACGGCGGATCGTGAATGCCGGTCCGGAGACCACCGGCGGCAACAGCCCCTCGAAGCGGTGTCCGCCAATCGGAAGTTCGCCAGAGATGATAGGCCGATCGTCGTCGGCCTCCGACTGGAGGGCATGCGCAACACTGCCGATGACAACTTCGGCGGCGGCAGTGCTCATTGCGCCGGCCGGTGCCACGCCGTGCCCCAGCCGTTCGATGAAGAAGCGTCCGTCCGGATTGAGCATGATCTCGACGACGGTGGCGTCATCACGCGCGATGCAGAGTTTGTCGCCAAGTGCGTCCTGTAGTTTGCGGACCAGGCGGGGATGGGAGCGGAGCTGGGTCACGCAGCGCTCCTGAGCAATGACCCATCGATCTGCGGGGTCGAATGATAACCCTGTGGGCATACCTGCTCAAAGCTGCCACGGTCGGCCGGAAGGCTCCCGGCGATAGCGATGGTGTTACCGATCTTGGCCGGTTCGCCGAGACGCTGCATCGGCCATCCCGCTCGCTTCAGGATGCGCTCGAAGCGGAGATCGGTGGCCGTGACGATCTCGCTGTAGCCGCTCGCCATAGACCATTCGATGATACCGGCGAACAAGGTAAGCGTCGCAAGATGCAGTTGGCTTGCCCCCCTTTGCGAGGCAGGTGAGGTATCGACGCAGAAGCGTGAACTCTCGACCATCCCAGAATAAGGGCGAAGTGAACCTGCGTCGAGAAGCTGGGGGAAGGTCTGCTCCAGCATTGTGGGACCGGAAGCTGGAAGGAGACGAACCCAACCTGCGACCTTTCCACCGTCGGTAATTGCCAGAAGATTAGTCGGCCTGTAATCATCGTACTGGTCGCGCTTTTCTCCCTCGGTGATAGAGACGTCCCAGGCGAGACGTCCGCCAAATACCGTCGCGCGAAGACGGTGCATCTCTCTCAGGTCGTTGCGATGGCGCTCGTATTGGTCGGGCGCGACGCTCAATATCCGCATGATGATCTCCGCTTGAACAAGGTCATGCGGACAAAAATCATCTCGTTGAGCGTGTGCCTATGTGCAGACTTGCACCTCAGGTGATTCTAGCGAGTCGCTGGTTCGGCTCTTAGAAAGTGAGCGTGTGGTGAGCTAGGCGGAGGAGATTCATGTGCAAATCTGCATTTTGCGATGACTAGGCGAACGGGAGAAAATCTGTCTAACTCACGGTAAATGATCGCAGATTTGCCTTGGGCGATGGAATCGGGAAATATCCGTTAACTCCTTGTTAACCTTAAATCCCTTGCCCAGAGTTGGGAATCGGGCAATTGTCACGATAATTGGATCATTTCCTTAGAATTATCGTGACTAGAGGCGAATAGCTGAATGAACGTGAAAATGGCCGCTTCGGAGAAAGTGTCGAGTTTTGCAGATATTATCCTCGCGCAGGGCGGAGATATATCCTCGAAACTCGACATGCTGCGGCGCGAGAAATTCCCGCCCAACGCACAGAAGTCGCTTCGCCAATTCTCATTAGCGGAAGTCGCGGACTTTGTCGGCGTTTCACAGAGCTATCTCAAGAAACTGCACCTCCAGGGAAAGGGTGTCGAGCCAAGCACCACCTCGACCGGCCGACGCTACTACACCGCAGAGCAGGTGAACGAGCTTCGCCAACTTCTTGATCGGGTTCCGCACCGGCAGGCTGATGAGAAACTGCAGGTTATTGCAGTCGTCAACTTCAAAGGCGGCTCGGGTAAGACCACGACCTCGGCTCACCTCGCACAGTTTCTGGCGCTAAAGGGCTACCGGGTTCTAGCTGTCGATCTCGACCCTCAGGCGTCGTTGACTGCGCTTTATGGCATTCAGCCAGAGTTGGACGAAAAAAAGTCCTTCTACGAAGCGCTGCGCTACGACGACGGACGCAAGTCCATCAAGGACGTCATCCAGCCTACCAATTTCACAAACCTCGATGTAGTGCCAGCCAACCTCGAACTGCAAGAGTATGAGTACGACACACCAATTGCGATGCAGCGAAAAGATTCGACTGCCGGCAAGATGTTCTACACCCGTATCGGCGACGCGTTGGCAGAAGTCGACGATTGCTACGATATTGTTGTTGTCGACTGCCCTCCCCAGCTTGGTTATCTGACGCTCACGGCGCTGACGGCAGCAACATCGGTCCTCATCACGGTGCACCCGCAGATGCTCGACATTATGTCGATGTCCCAATTCCTGCTCATGCTGGGCGAGATCCTAAAAAGTGTCGAAGGCGTCGGCGTCGACGTATCCCTGGACTGGTTCCGCTATCTGGTCACGCGGTACGAGCCAACCGATATACCACAGCAACAAATGGTCGGTTTCATGCAGTCGATGTTCGCTGAGCACATGATGAAAAATCATATGGTCAAATCCACTGCCGTGTCCGACGCAGGTCTGACTAAGCAGAGCCTTTATGAGGTCGAGCGCGCTCAGTTCACGGCCGCGACATATGACCGAGCCCGTGAGTCGATGGACGCCGTCAACAACGAAGTTATCGAGCAACTTCAGAAGGCATGGGGGCGTCGCAATGCATAACCCGTTGTCAGCCGTACAAACTGCGACTTTCCGCAGATATATCAGGAAGATGACCAAACCCGGAGTGTGGGTCCATGGCTCGTAAGGACATTTTTGCGAACATAACGTCTCCCGCGAACGCGGGTATAGAGCGTAAGGCAACGCCTGGATACGCCACCCACGGTGCTTCGAGGTCGATGATCAGCTCCTTGAGCGAGCTTCGAGACAAGGTTGAACAGGCTGCGCAACAGGTTCCAGGCGAGACTATCATCGAGCTCGATCCCGAGGCGTTGGAATCCTCTTTCGTCTCAGACCGGATGGGAATCGATGATGTCGCTTACGCCGAGCTCCTCGAAGCGATCCGAGAGCGGGGACAAGACACGCCGATACAGGTCCGCCCTCACCCGAGGGCTGAAGGTCGCTACCAAATCGTCTTCGGGCATCGTCGCGCGCGCGCGGCCAAAGATCTCGGACGCCCGGTCCGCGCTGTCGTAAAGGCAATCTCAGACGCAGATCACGTGATCGCCCAAGGTCAGGAAAATTCGGCGCGAGAAAACCTGTCTTTTATCGAACGCGCAATGTTCGCGCAGCGATTGGTCGAACTTGCCTACGAACGGGCGACGATCCAGGCCGCCCTCTCCGTGGATGCGCCGATGTTGACCCGGATGCTGTCGGTATCAGGTCGCGTACCAGCTGAAATCGCGAATGCGATTGGCGCGGCAAAGTCCGTCGGCCGTGATCGGTGGACTGAGTTGGCGCAGCAAATCGAAAGACCGACAACGCTTGAACTGGCGCGGATCCTAGTCAACGATCAAGCATTCCTTTCTCTCGAATCAGACGCTCGTTTCGAGTTTCTAGCTAGAGGCATCAAGAAGGCAACGAAGCCTTCGAAGCGGCCAAGCAATGCGAGCGAATGGCGCGCAGATGATTCCAGTGTACGGGCAGAGTTTAAGGGAAGTGGGAAAAGCTACTCTATCGCACTGAAGGCGAACGACGCGGCAAGGTTTGGTCGGTTCATCGCCGAAAACCTCGGTCGTTTTCATCAGGAGTTTCTAAAATCAACTGAAACAGAAGGAAAATAGCGGCAAAAGAAAAAGGCCCCCAAACGTCGCCGTCGTGGAAGCCTTCCTCATGTCTAAGCAGCCTGAGAATCGCATTTCCATGAATCGCAGTCAAGAGTCTTTGGCGCCAGTTTGGTGAGCGGATTTCCTTTGCCCTTAGAAAGGTGAGAGGAAAATGCAAATAGGAAATGTTACGACGCCATTCGGGCGGCGGCCGATGACGCTTGCCTTGGTGAAGGCTCAGCTTTCGACGGCAAACATCAAGGGGGGTAAGTCCGTCGACAAGTGGAAAGTTTATCGCAGCGCATGCGAGGCAAGAACGATACTCGGTCTGCGTGACCGTGCTCTTGCTGTTTTAAATGCCTTGCTGACATTCTACCCAGAACAAGAGCTGAGCGAAGAGAGTAATCTCGTCGTCTTTCCATCAAACGCGCAACTGGCGATCCGAGCGAACGGGATCGCAGGAACGACGCTACGCGAAAACCTTGCTATCCTTGTCGAGGCTGGGCTTATCCAGAGGAATGACAGTCCGAACGGCAAACGTTACGCTCGGAAAGGAAACGACGGTGCGATCGAAACCGCCTACGGTTTCAGCCTCGCGCCGCTCCTTGCCCGCGCAGAAGAACTCGCAATCATGGCTCACCAGGTCGCCGAGGAGAGCAGGCGGCTGCGCGTCATGAAAGAGCGCATCACGATAACCCGCCGAGATATCCGTAAGCTCATCAGCGCTGCCGTGGAAGAAGGCGCGGCAGGAAATTGGCAAGCTGTCGAAGACGCACTCGTGTCCGCGATTGTTCGTCTCAAGGCGGCAAAGACAGCAGCGGCCCTCGAAGCTTGCCTCGACGAACTAACGTTGCTAAGCGATGAAGCTATCAACATGCTGGAAAACCAGCTTATTTCTACAGAATCCGACACCAGTGCCAGCGGAAATCGTCATCACATACAGAGTTCAAATACCGAAAACTTAGATGAACTTGAACCTCGCTCCGGAAATGAGCATGGCGAGAGAATGGTGCCAAAACGGAGATCGGCTGCCGAACCGATAAAGGCTTTTCCGTTGGGTATGGTGCTGCGGGCTTGCCCACAGATATCGGATTACGCAACAGGTGGCGCAATCTCTCATTGGCGAGAGCTGATGACCGCCGCAGTGGTGGTGCGAACCACACTGGGGGTCAGCCCGTCGGCCTACCAAGAGGCCTGCGAGGCGATGGGACCCGAGAACGCCGCGGTCGCAATGGCCTGCGTGCTAGAGCGGGCCGGGCACATCAAGTCACCAGGGGGGTACCTGCGTGACCTGACAAGGCGGACTAAGAGAGGTGAATTCTCGCTTGGGCCGATGCTGATGGCATTGCTTCGGACGCAGGAGGTAGATAGCCGCAAGTCTGCATGAGCTACGAACACAATTATCAAAACTCAGCGGCTGCCACGGCGGTACTTCCCAAATAAGATCCGGTGATCGGTTGCCAGCCGTACAAAGCACAGATTTGTTAAAGAGAAACATAGAGATGAGACGTTCCGTGCACTTCGCGAACCGGTTCTGTGGGTATAACAGCAAGCGAGTTCGCCATGTCAGCAATGTGGGCAATTACATGAGCCACCCCGGAAAGCCTCAATTAGATTACTGTGAGTTTGCGAGAGCCCGGTGCAGGCATTCGAGTGCCACTTGAAGGTTGCATTCCTTCCTGCAACAATCGGCAATCGGCAATCGGCCGACGGGGGCTTGGTAAATGACGATCGTTTACATTCATGGCGTCAAGGTCCGTGATGCCCGCCAGGGTCTGGAACTTGAAAAGCCGTTCAGTCGCTGGCTGCAGCCTAAGCTGGAGGTCAACGGAGCAAAAGTCGGCTATGAGCCTGTTTTTTGGGGTGACAAGGCCGCTAAGTTTCGTTGGAATCTTAATTCTAGACCAGAGACTGCTCTCCTCGGAATGGGAGCTGACATCCCTTACGCCGGCCTTGGGTCTCTTCGCAGCGCAGGGACTTCATCCCCTCTCGATACCAGGAGGCCGGATGCACTATTGGGACCTGTGCTCGGTGGAAATCAGACGACAGGCAACGGTACTTTTCCTCCACTTGTCTCTATCCCCAGGGGCAATCGAGCCGATTTTCTCGCAGACCTCTTTCTTGTAATTTATCCAAGAAAGAGCGGCAGCGATCTTATTGTGGATTTCCCAGAATTCGGCTCGCTTGCTGACGCTGCAGCGGCCGTAGCCGACGATTGGGATGAGATTGTTACTCGAAACAACACTGACGCGAATCGCCTTCGCGCGCTCATGACGGCGATCGAGCAACGGTTACACGCGTCGGAGATCATCGGCATGGGCGGTATGGCGGATTGGTTAAGCAGGGCGGGCGAGACGATGCGCCGGGCTGCGAATTGGCCACTGGATGCCGTTTCAACAGTGTTCGCAGAATTGAGGCCGACGCTAAATGAATTCGTGGCCTACTTCATTGGCGATGTTCTAACCTATCTCAACGAAAGAGGCTCGGCGGAAGCTCCGGGCGAAATACCTCGGAGCGTTCTCCGCGCACTTCGGATCGCTCACAATAGGAAGAAGCAGACGGGGGAGAAGATTGTCGTCGTGACCCACTCAATGGGTGGGCAACTTTTTTACGATGCAGTGACATATTTTTGTGTGAATGACCCGGCTTTGAAAGACCTCGTCGTCGATCACTGGATTTCGTGCGGTTCACAAGTTTCTTTCTTTGCAGAGCTGCGCCTTCACCATAATCAGCCGGATGTGGAAGCCCCGGACAAATTGCAGCGCCCCTCAAATGTCTCTGCGTGGACGAATTTTTACGACACCAACGACTTAGTCGGCTTCAGAATGGACGCTGTATTCAACGGTGTGACGGACAGGGCTTATGACACCGGCTACGGTCTAGCTTTTGCTCACACGGGCTTCCTTGCGCGACCGAGCTTCTTCAAGATGATTTCCAATTCGCTGTGAAGCGAAGAACACGAATAGAGATCTTCATGCTTTATAAAGACGCCGAGAGTCGTGGAAGTTGGACCGATGGCGAGGCCGCCGGAAATGGCGCCCACGTGATGATCGTAGGGGTCAGTCATTATCCACATCTTGCAAATGGCAGCGTCAGTGAGCTCGCGCCGGATAATGGTGGCCTAGGCCAGCTGGAAGCCTCCGCACTGACCGCTGCGAAGATCTTTGCGGCGCTGAACGCGATGGGTTCGATCGCCGGGTGCAAAATTAAAACCTGCAGGATTTGCCTCTCACCGTCGCAAACGGAGCAAGAGGAGGTCGACGTGCTCACGGAAGGCCACTTTAGCGGGGGGGGCTTCGAGGAGGTACGGAACGCAATCCTGGGATGGGGCACCGACATCCACCGCGGTGGCCGCAAAAAAGGCGAAAATGTCGCCGTCTTCTTCTTTTCCGGTCATGGGGTGGAGCACCTCGGGGCGCCGGCTCTTCTGGTCGGTGACATACTGAACCCAGACAATACAAATAGAAATAATCTTGCGATTTCCCATGACGGCTTGGTCCGTGCGGTGAAGACTCTCGGCGTTGACCGAGGCTTGTTTCTTATCGACGCGTGCCGAGACGCACCGGAAATTGCCAAACGCCTTCGGATCGTAGGTCAACCCATCCTTGATCCAGATGCTGACCAGTCAAAGTCGCCGGAAGCGATGCTAAGCCTGCTATCTACCCGACAGCTCTTCCAATCCTATCAGGTTCGTGGGGCTCGGCAGACCTTGTTTGGACAGGCGCTGCTAGAAGCGTTAGAAGGCCAACCGCCAACGTTTTTGCCGTATGACGCACAAACAGATCCACTTTTGCTTAGGTTCGGCAAGCTTGAGAGCCACGTGAAACAGCGCGTACGAGAGCTGCTTGCCGAGCAAACAGCGAGCAAGCTTCAGCCTGTTTCGCCCGCTGGCGACCCCTATGACGGGGAAATGCTGGTTGCTGAAAAAGCACTCCCAGGAAGTCCCCAGCCTTCCCGCGACGATCCGGAAAAAACGCGTTCATTCAACAGCCTTGTAGCCTCCAGACGTAAACGTCTTGCCGAGGGTTTTAGTCATACAACCGTCGATGTAATCGCGGCCTTGCGCGACGGCCCGGCCGGCACAAACGATCTCGCAAATTATGCAATGATGCATGAAATCTTCCAGCACGAGGATGTGACGCTGCCTTGGATTGATGGCATCACGATCTCGGATGTCGAGTCGGGGATGGAAATTGACCACGCTTCACTCGTCTTAGTGGAGGGAAGAACCAAGGCGACCCACGATCGAGTAAGTGCCTGGATTGACATTTCGATCAAGCCAGACGCAGGCAAGGCGGTATGGATCAGCGCGAAGGGCTCGGACGACAGCCGTATTACGGTCGCGGTCCCTCGCGATCTCGATGTCGATATCCCGGTTCGTCTGGACGTCGAACTCTGCCGGGATGGGGGTGGAGCGTGGATCGTTGAATCCATGTTTGCCTGGTTAGGTAAAGCACGTGACCGAGATAGCCCATGGTTACCACTGCGGGAAGTTCAGGACGCAGAGCTTCTATCTGACCTAGGGAGTGCGGGCCGTATTGCATCAAGGCGTAAAGTTCTGGAAATGACGTTGTTTGACAAGCGCCGTTCACCCGTAGCAGCCGCTGTCGCTGCATCGACCTTACTGCGGAGTAATTATCTGATCGACCTCCACGACTGGCCGAGGAACCTTGCAGATCGTTTCGGGTGGCTACCTGACGGAAACGTACTCTGGGCGGAAACGCTAATCCGCCGAAGGAATGCCATACACGGGCGCTACGGACCGGAAAAGTTCTCAACCCTAGAACTGTCAAGAACGCCAGAATTGACTGAGGCACGCGAATACTTTTCCCGGCTTGCCGACCGCGGAATGCCGTTGCTAGCGGCGAGTATGCAGTTTGCCATAGGGCAGCTTCCGCTATGGCGGAGCTTGCTCGAGAACTACATTTTGTCTTCCGCCGAGCAGCAGGCGCTAGCTGACAGCTGCGAGCTTATCGAGCGATCGGCGCAGTCTCTGGTCTCCGGAAGCCTTTTTGCAGGATTCGTTCTGGCCGACAATTCGCTCAATCCCGGCGAAATTTTGGGACGCAGAAAGCCTCGTCAGAGGATCCAGCAAATGGCTGCCGAGTAGATGGGTGATTAGCGACTGACCGGATTGAAGCAATCCTTAATCTTAGCCTTTTCCGACGGTCCACCCCATCGGAAATCGCAACGCTTGATCCGTGTCTTTAATAGCAGGGGTGAAGGTGATTTTAAGGAGGTGTGCTGGAACAATAAGCTCCGTCGAAACGAAATCGAGGAATTCACTTCGGTCCATCGGGAGATAATGAGGCTCGCCGCTACTGCTCTCCCATGCATCATCCTCTGGCCTCAGGACATTGACGCCGCCAACATACACGGCATCGATTATCGTCTTGCCGGCCGACGTTTTGGTGGCAGCTGTTACAGCGAGCTCATGCCCTTTTCCAGGCAAGGCATAGAACTCTGCTCTCGCTGCGGTCAAGGCTTCAGCGATGAACTCAAAGCTCTCCTTTAAAGCGACATGTCGTTGCAACTCGAACAGCTCATTGAAATACCGGTCTTTGATTTTAGGTCGTAGAGCTCCCTTGCTGTCAAAAAAGATCTCGAACAGCATACCGTCCAAGATCGCCTTCCGCTTATCCTTTGCATACCTCGCGGTACCGCTTGCGAAATCATTTATGAAGGCTATAGCCGAATGGGATGATCCACACGCCGCCTGATATAAGTTGCGACCAATCACGAAGAGATTGGTCTTCGACATTTTGGTTGTCGTTTCAGGTGTCAGGAGCTCGACCGCAGGGTTTTGCCTGTACCAATCGTGCGACTTGAGACCCTTGATGATCTGATGAGACTTCTTCGCGGCGTCGATCAAGAACAACTCATCGGCAAGTGCGGTGCCATCGTATTCGTCGATCATGCGACTCAGACTGAGATTGAAGTAAAATTCGGCTGAGAGCGATGTATGTTCCCATGACGTCTGCTTTCCACCCGAAGCAGCGGCAACTTCGTTGCGGACACGTTTGAACATAGCTTCGATCGAGCAGTCTTCTGTGTCTATGTGCTGTAGCAAAGCCGCTGTATAGGTGCCATTTCTTCCTTTTCCGTCGAAGGCGACCTCACCAGGAGACGTTGCGAAGCCAATGATCGTTCCTTTCGGCGCATAAACAGAAGCCAGTCCTCTTGCGCCGGGCGCTCGATGCCACCGTCGTTCCCAGGGATTTTTCCGGCACGCATCCAAGATTATGATTTTCGTCGCAGCCGTTGAATTGGCCATGACGTCAACCACCTTATCGAGCGAAAGGGATGTGTGCCGCGCATCAACCTCGGATTCCATGTCTGTATCAAGCGCGAGCAGGTAATTGATGCCCTCGATCTGGATGCCATGTCCTGCAAAAAAGAAGAGTCCCACGTCATGGGTATTTAGCGTTTCTCGGAATTCCTTGAGCCGCTTGTCCATGTTGCGAGCGGTGCAGTCAGTCGCAACGATTGTTTCAAAACCATAAGAGATCAGTTTATTCGCCATGTCCTGCGCATCATGAACCGGATTAGCCAGATCGTTGTCATCGGGGTAATCAGCGTTGCCTATGAGCAAAGCCGTCATTTTGCGCGTCATTACGTTCTCCTTCGGGATGAGCAGGGTTCCGTAGATTATGTGCGGTAACGTTGTCTTGCGATAAAATGGCTGCGGTCGGAGAAAGTAGGGTAAGACTACGGTTTTTAGACCTTACAAAGAATTGAAATGTTATCAAAAATTGCATCGGGTTCGTACGCCCTTCCAGCGGGCATTGTAATTCTTGTATCGCTGATTTTCCTCGGCTGCTCGTACCACCAAAATTTGTCACACCCTTCGCTGTGGATTTACTACGGCTATCTGTCGCTAAGCGCTGTCGGTATAATATGTCTCGACCTTGCACGTCGTAAATTCAACTCTTCCAGCCGTAGAGCGCAAGCTCGTTTTGGTCGAGCGTGGAGGGCTATCGGTCTGTGCTGGCATGTCCTTGGGACAGTTGTTGCTACGACTGCGGCTCTCTGGAGCACAGGTGCGCAAAATCTTGTGACCTCTGGGGATCTCGTCCGAGACCTCCATCTCTCATTCGCTTTGAATCTCTCGTTTCTCGTTGCTGCTCAGTTGGCGGTCGCGTCACTTATAACCCAATCTATTCAGTTTTTCAGGGTTCGCTTCGTCCAAGCTTGGATGGCTTCAAAAAAACGGAGAGTTGGCTTACTTGCCTTCTTCGCCTTTTTCATACCGAGCGTGCTTTTTACTTTGTTTGTTCCCTCTGTCTCGTACAAAATGGTGCGCTTTACGACTACGGAAATACCTAGCCCAGCGTGGGTAGTATTGATCGGTTCTATCGCAGCAGCGCTTCTAATTATTAGCTCCGCATAGCAATCAGGGCGTTTGATTGGCGAGCGAGATACGGGCACGCCTCGGAATCACGGCCATTAACTGAGGAGCTTCGCCGCCCTTCCGCTGCGCGCAGTAGCGTTGTTGTAGTAGCTCGACGCCTGTTGCACCGATCGGTGGCGGGATTGGTCCATAGCCTCGACGAGCGGGATACCCCGATTGGCTGCTTCCGTCAGGTAGCCAGAGCGCAACCCGTGCGCCGAAAACTCCCCGCTCTCCAACCCAGCCATCCCGGCCCGCTGCTTCAGGATCGCATTGACCGACTGCGGATCTATCGCCCGCCGCGACACCGTCTTCCATCGCCCGATCGCCCGAAACACGCTCCCGCTCTCGATCTTCGCAGCCGCCATCCAGGCATTCAACGCTTCCACCGGCCGGCCGGTCAGATAGGCGACGTCATCCTGCTCGCCGGAGGTGGTCTTGGTGCGGCCGAGATGGATGGCGAGAGAGGGGAGGGCCATCAGGCATCTCGATCGGCGGCTCGACCGTCAGCTGTTCGCGGCTCAGCCCGGCGATCTCGCTGCGCCGGCGGCCACCGGAGGCAAACGCGACCATCAGGATCGCGCGGTCGCGCAGATCGCGCAGGCTGTCGCTCGCGCAGGTCGCCAGCAGTTTTGCCAGCACGTCACCGGTGACCGCCTTGGCGCTCTTGCGAAGACGTTGTCTAGGCGCGGCTCGGATCGCTAGGCGAATGGCTGACTTGAGGGCAGGGGAGGCGAAGGCGCCGTCGAGGCCACGCCATTTCGTCAGCGTCGACCAGTTGGTCAGACGCCGGCGCACTGTCGCTGGCGCATGCGGGCCGACGGATCTGAGAAACCCTTGGATCCGAAGGTTTTCGTCGACGTCGGCCGGCATCCCGTGATCGGAATCGATCTCCCGCCGTTGCGGATCCCAGAGGTGATGGGCGACGAATTTCAACAGCAGGGCCTCGGGCGCCGGCCAAGGCAGCGATTTGCCTGTGACGGCCAATCCCCAGGCCTCCAGATAGGCGAGATCCGAGGTTAGTGCGCGCAGCGTGCTGCCGCCCATGCCCTGGTTGACGAGATGACGCAGCGTCTCGACGTCGTGGTCTGTGAGCAGCTCGGCAAGGTCGTCGCGGCGCTCGATCGGCAGCACGGCGGCGATGGTGTCCAGTTCCTCGGCGCGACGCTCGACGGCGGTCAGTGAAGTCTTGGCTTTGGCCGCAGGCGTCCAAAAATTACGGTTTTCGGCGGCCTCCAGGGCCGTGATTTGCCCCGATTCTTTCCGATTTGCGGGCGCAGATCAACAACCATCGATAAATGATTGTTATCGATAGTTGCTCCATCTGCGAAGCATGCAATTAATGAGCAGGGACTTGTGGATACTTTCCGGATAGGGCGCTGAGCCAGACTCCACAGTGCCAATTTAGCAGATCGATAAATGCCGTGATGGCACCAATCTTCGCCCCGCGCCCATACACATAAAAAAAGCGCGCTACAGTAGCGCGCTTAGCATTCGAAAGTCATTCAGTGCATTACCAGCCAACTGGATATCCGCGAACCTCAGTGTGGATCCAACCTACGGGATAGTTTGTCATTTTCATTCTGTGGAACTCCTTTGATTCGAGGGCACTGAGGGAACATATCACATCAGAGCTTGCTCCAGAATTAATACGTTGTCCGGGCACATTCAAGGACCCAGAACTTTTGCGAACCAATTATCTGCGATCATCCGGCAAGTCAAAGTCAAACTTCTCGCATCGAGTGAAGCCGCAATTTTTCATTGAAAACAGATAAGATCCCATGCATCTATAGGTTCCACAGGACTAGGCTGACTTCGACAGAGGTCGTTGCAAGAAGCACTCAGAATTCCATAAACTGCAAAAGCGGATGAGGGGACACATGGCGCGCATTTATCATGCGGAGCTTGGCGAGGTTAATAACTATCTTGATAGTCATGACAAAGCGAAGAGATATCAGGAATATCAGGACGCGATCCTGAACAAGCTTCGTGAATTTGCCGAACAGCCTGAGCTGTCGAACCGAATTCACGATGTGATTTCGCGAGCCTCCTCTCCGCACGAGCCTCTTAAAAGCCGTAAAAAAATAGCTTTGAAACTGCGAAAATGGAGGAAGACAAATCTTAAGGCCAAAGTTTCGGATGTTCATGACATCGCTGGGCTAACGATCTCATGTCCTTACCCATCCGACGTTGAGATTGTCCAAAAATACATTCTTGATAATAGCGACAAATACAAAACAATATTTTCGGTAAAAAGCTGCCGAGAAATCGATCGATCGGACTACCGGGCGTACCACTTCGAACTTCATGGAAAAGGAAAATTTATCTCCTGCAAAGCCGAAATGCAGGTCAAGACAGTGTTTGCCAAAAGCTGGGGATTAAAGACCCACGATCTTACATACAAGCCGCCAGGCGATATTGACGCGCGGCTGCAGATGCATATCGACAAGCTTGGCCATATTCTGAAAATCGTTGATGATCAAAGCGAGATCGTCAAAGATCTTATCGAGCAGGCTTGGACGCTCGACAAGAAGCGCCGCGATGCAGCACAGAGAAGTTTGCTTAGTTCCTTCGGTCCCGGTATCAACTCAGAACTTGAAACAATTCTGGATCGATGGAAGGACATCGAAAAAGAAATCGTCACGGCACCAGTCAATAGCGACACGATCATGGAGTTTGACCATTTATTGACCGAGTACGTCGAGAAAAATGGAACCAGCCACGAATTCTGCCGCTTGGCCTGTCTCTATGCGTTATCTCGACCGTCGAGAGATCGAAACGACTTTGCCCTAGGTCTCATTGACGATTGGATTGACACGATACCAGTCACCGATAAATCCTACAGAAATGCCCAAGTTTTTCTATGCAACGCTCTTATGTCCTTAAGTGAATATGAAGAATGCATAGATCGGTCCAAGGCAATTGTTAAGATTGCGGAGTCAGAGCCGGCGGCATCTGACCCCCTTCTTGCGGCAAAATTGAACCACGCATATTATCTGTCCGAGGCGTTTTACCATAGGGCTTTTGATGAACCGGTAGGTGCAGGAGAGAAGGACACCGAAGAAACCGTTCAATGCGGACAGGAAGCGCTCGCGCTCGTCGCGGACTGGCGGAGCAAAATCGAAGCGTCGCCGAAAAGAGACCAACTGATGGATACCTTGGGGGCCGTTCTCATTTCGTGCGGGGAGACAGAAGCGCAGGTGAGAGAAGGCCTTGACATATGTCGAGATGCTTTGGCATCGTCACGTGGGAAGGCGGGTCATGAAGCCATTTCGACATTCTTCTCTTTGCATGAACGCCGTGCCTTCGTCCGCCTGCTTCAATTCGAGTGAGTTTGATGCTTTAGGATGATCGAACATCAAGCTGCGATTGGAACCCCTATGTTCGGACGATTGCACCTTTTGATCTAGAGACCTGCGGATTTAGTCAGGTTGACCTTAAATCTATCGCGTCGGCGCTGATATTTGCGGGTCATCTCTGCGGACGCATGCCCCAGTTGCTTTTGGACATGCCGCTCATCGACTTCGGCAGAAGAAGCAAGGCCAGCACGAAGGGAATGACCGGAGAACTTAAACGCACGCTCGATCTCGCTGAGGTCACCGCGAACGCCGGCCGCCATAGCGGCACGCTTCACCAGCCGAGCGACTTCCTTGTCATTCAGCCGTTCTGGCCCAACTGCTCTGCCTTGTCCCGTCACGCGACGGAAGAGGGGACCGTGCGCAAGCTTGGCGAACTTGACCCAGGTTTCGACTGCCGCGATCGGGCAGGTGGCGTCTGAAGAACCGCGGCCAATTTCGACTTCCCGCCATCCAGTTTTACCGCGCAGGGTGACGAGCATTCCCTTGTCGAGGATTTCGATCCAGCCGTGCCCATCTTCGGTCTGGTCCGGCTTTAGATCAAGGCCAACGATCTCGGAACGGCGAAGACCACCGGCAAAACCGATGAGCAACATGGCACGGTCGCGCAGGCCGCGCAGCGAACCGCGGTCGAGCGTTTCGACCATGGCGATGATATCCTCAGCCATGACCGCCTCCTTCTGCACCGGCGGCCTGGCATGGCTGTTGCGAATGCCGGCCATAACGGTTGCGATGTGCCGGTCCCTACGATCGAGGGCGAGCCCGCGCTGCGCATAATTCCATGATAGGGAGGAAAGGCGGCGCTCGATTGTGGAAACGGAATTGGCCTTGGCTCCTCTCGCGGCCGTGCCGGAAGCGCAGGCGGTAATATAGAGCCCAACGGTTTGCGGATGCGGAGGGAGGGGAGTGAGGCCGGATCGGCGCCACCACGCACAAAAGTGCTTCCAGTCCGAGGCATAGGCTTTGCGCGTGTTTGCGGAACTGGCGGCCTCGACGTAGCCCCGGGCGCGATCAGCAAGGCTGGCAAGATGGGCGGGCGTCTGGTCCTGAACTGCAAGAAAGGGGAGGGGGCTTCCCCCCGACACCTGCTTCGCGGAAATATCATGCTCAGCCGCCGTGCTGAGAGACGGGGCTGAGGTCTCCTCGACGCGATTTTCGCTGTTTTGCTCGATGATTTGGGCCATTTCTATATAATGACAATAATGTCCGATAATGCTCCGCATAGTCCAAGAAGGTTCGCGACCCACCGTCTGCTTGGTGCGGAAAGCGGACGTTTGCCTTCGGCGGCGCGCTGTCTGATATGGGGCCGCAACCTGTCAGGCTGCTTGTGGTGACGAAGCTGGTGAAGCAGACATCCGGCTTCAACCTGAGCAATGTCACTCCCTGCCCGAAGCGGCCATCTGTTGGTAACGGGCTCGCTGCAGCGCAGCTTCCAGAAAGCAGACATTTATTCACCGCCAAAGCAGACTCTTAGCCCTTTGAAAACCTACAAGATTTTCTCGGGAGTGTAGGCGCCAAACAACTGATCCTAGGCGAAGCAATAGAACCGTCTAAACGCGACCACTTTCGAATGTCGGGAAGGCGCTGGAAACATTTACAAGCAGGCATTTGCCTAGTCTTCGATCCGCTGTTACCTCTTGCCATAGCCAAGGGAGCGAAAGAGATGTTTCCACCATCAGTCAAAAACTCCAGCCTGTGGAGCAGTGCATTCGTTGATCAGTCGGATTACAAAGACGACATTCAGCGGCTTGTATCTTCTCTAACCCGCATGAGATCGAAAGCCGATCAGCTTTCGTCAATGGTACGCACAGATTTTCCTGACCTAACTGCACATGAGGTTTCCCATCTGGATGCGTTATGGGAGGTGGGGAGTACGATCTGTGGACCAAACTACCCATTCAATCCACTCGAAGGCTTCATTCTCGGTGCTGCCATTTTGTTGCACGACACCGCACTTAGTTTCACAGCGTATGAGGGTGGTGCTGATAAACTTCGCGAGACCACTGTCTGGAAAGATAACTATAGTTTTTATCACAAATCCAATCGACGCGGGAATGATGAAGCTGCGCGAAACAACGCGGATTTCGCAACTGTACGTTATCTTCACGCATCTGAATGTCAAGATTTGGCGGTGAGAGAATGGCGTAGGGACGAGCGCAACGGCGAGTACCTAATTGATGATTCACATTTAAGGAATCACTATGGGGAGATGATCGGAGCAATCGCTGGATCTCATCATTGGGACATTGACGATGTGACCAACGATTTCAAGGAACAGGTAAATCCGACCGGCGAACTTCCGTCATCTTGGGTCGTTCATCCTCTAAAACTGGCATGTATACTGCGTTGTGCTGATGCCGGTCATATCGATGGTAGGAGAGCTCCAGATTTCCTACTGTCAGTTCTAGCTCGCAACCGCGTCTCTCAAGATCACTGGCTTGCGCAGAACTACCTGAGCAGGTTGTGCGAATATCAGGCAGATCGCTCAGGGCAAACACTATCGATCAATTCTACCAGGCCGTTCAATCCCTCAGAGGCATCTGCTTGGTGGGTGGCGAAAGAAGCCGTTGATGTTCTATCGAAAGAAATCCGCCAGTGTAATAACGCCCTAGCTGAATATGATCGCCCAAACGCTCCCGTATTTAAACACAATTCTGTCTACGGAGCCCAAGACACCGAGAGTTTGACCGCAGTCGTCAAAACGAAGGGTTGGCACCCAACGGAGGCGAAAGTAAGAATTGGAAACGTTGAGTCCGTTGTAACCCAGCTGGGGGGGGCTCAACTATATAACGAACAGACAGAATTTGGCGTTGTTCTAAGAGAGCTTATTCAGAACGCGAGAGATGCAATCTTTGCGCGTCAGGCCATTGAGCCAACATTCAAGAATGGAGCGATTAAAGTCTCGCTTGAAGAAGTAAAAAATAATTGGGTCTTGGTAGTTAAAGATAACGGCGTGGGTATGTCCGAGTCTACATTGACTGGACATCTGCTAGACTTCGGTTCAAGTTTCTGGAAATCACAACTGGTGCAATCTGAATGGCCTGGGTTGCTTTCCTCAAACTTTCAATCTTCAGGTAGATTTGGAATTGGTTTTTTTTCCATCTTCATGATTGCCAAATCTGTAACAGTATCATCACGGAGGTTCTCGTCGGACATCACTAGTTTTAGGACATTGGAGTTTAAGAATGGTATGACATTGCGCCCGCTTCTTTCGTCATCGCTGCCTCCCAATGTAAGCACCGATCTTTCCACCCGCGTTGCTGTCGAGCTTAACGATGTATCAATCAACCAGTCAGGTGAAGTTCTGCTGTTTAAAAATCGATCCAAGGGTCGTCTTACTGTTCCGTTTCCAGATTTCTTGAGCGCCACAGCGGCCCTTGTCGATGTCCCGGTGTACTACCTCAAAGAAGGCAATCCGGAATTATTGCTTCCAAGCATGCCAGATCAGTCAGATGATAGTGCGATTGTGCTTGAATGGATTTCTGCACTGAATGCTCACGAACACGGAGAAAAGATTAGCGAGCACATTGATCTAGAACGCGATCTAACACGCATCCGAAACATATATGACAACGATGTGCAGGTCGGTTTGGCAGCATTGGACGTGGGTTACCGTCAAGGAGACTACTACTCTCACGGAATGGTGGGTATCTCGGGGCTTATTTCTCTCGATGATGGGCGAAACAGCAACATCATCGGAGCAGTGAGCGTGCCGCCGTCTGGTGCGGCACGTGGTACCCGTGCCGACAACTGGATTCGCGCAATTTCGCCCGAGTCGGCAGAGGCTTGGTTGCCCGAACAAGTTGGGTTGCTGGCTGAAATGGATATTCACCTAAGAGACATCCAAAACACCATACAGCATGTTGTTAGGTGGGGATTTGATGCATATCCGATTTGGAAAGAGAATCAGTTCATGTTGGATGGTGAAATTCATCTGGTAAAGAACTTTGATTTATTACACTTCGTTAATAAACGACCGGTTCTATTTGATATGCGTGGCGGCTATCTTGAAAATCGAAAAAGAATTGAAGAGCATGCTTGGTTGGGACCCTCGCTCTATAAAAGAAATTTTAGTAACGAAATTCTCTATTTGAATCAGTTCACAATTTTGTCTGGGGATGATTATTGGAATGCAAATTATTCCGACCCTGATTTGGCCAGCCAAAACTGTCTTATTGGGTACTTTGAGAGATATATCCAGTCAGAAGGCTGTAAGTCTCGATGGGAGGAGATCACCAGATCGATAGTAGATGAGGACGGCAAAGTGCAAAAAGTACTTTACCTCACACTTAATATTGAGCGATAGATGCGCGCATGCTGAAGGGCACACTCAATCAGGTTGATCGACGTTTGGATGGCTGTTCCTGTCAAGAAAGTCAGCTTTGTGCCTCGGGTCTGGGATCGTTTGCTGTTGTAGCGAAGTTCCGCTTCCCGCCCTTTATGGACAACAACGCGGTGCGCAGCGAATGACCGCTTTCGGGAATAGAATACTAGCATGCCGATGACAGGAATGAAGGCGCTTTCCCGCCGAAGACGCCTTTCGGCCCAATGCAGTCATCGCTCGGCTCGTCACAAAGCAGGAGGCAGCAAGGCATTACTCAATAGAATACTGCTCTCAAGCCGCCAATCGGAAGCCAGGCACTCGAACGTGTTGTCGCGAAGATAGAAGAGAAAGTGTCGCTTCTCCGGTGTCAACCGCGTGACTTTTTGCCAATCAATAGGTCCGAGTAGTTGGTCGTCATCACCAAGCAGCTCGTAAAATTCGCCCCACCCCGGGGCGGTTTTGCCGTAGCGGCACTGTCCAGCATACCAGCCCTCATCGTTCGTGGCTCCCAGACGCCACATTGAGCATTCTTCAAATGTAAGGACGCGCCTCTCTCCTTCATTCGCTTCGTATATCCATGGATTGAGGAAAAACTCCAGGCGCACTGTAGTACCGCTGACTGCCACCACTTCGTGAGGAGCATTTGGCTCCGCGTTCCATGTTTCGTTCAAGCGCATGAAGGTTGGTTTCGACATGGTCGTATGCTTTGTCCGATGTTAGAGCTTTCTTGCCGAGCCGATATATCGCGATATCAGTAATTGGGTGCAAACCGGCAACGTGCCCTTTGGTTTATTCGCTTTTCGGGTGCTTAAGCCGCTGCGATGCGTCTGTGTTCAAGCCTATCGCGCACCAAGGGCAAAAGGCAATAACAAGTTTTTCGGATCGCTTGTTGCCCGTCAGGATCGAAAATACCCCATGCTCTTCGACAATCGACCGGTTCGCTTTCGCGCTGGTTGCATAAGCGATATGTACACAAGGAAAATTATCAACGTGCAAGCTTTTTCTGATCGAGATATACCACCCGATATCAGTCCAAATGTTGGGATAAATTGCAATTAAACGCCCAATTTTAGTCGGTAAATTTAGTCGGGACGAAAAATTCTCGGAGACTATCGCATCTTTAATTTCTTCATCTGAATGCCGATCGAGTAGTTTGAAGAGATCACGAAGTTGGATCGGAAAAGAGGCTGCTTTCAGTCCTGGCATCAAACCACACCTTATTTATCTTCCGCCTCAGCGACTGCTATTGGGTGCGAAGCGGACATTGCTTATGGCGCCTGCAATGGATGATAGGTTGAGCTGTTAGTTTGACCGGTGGATGCAATTGGCAGGCATGGCCTCTGTCCGCTTATGGCGCGGAACCCGTATCCAAGTAGCTCCTATAGCGAAACTCCCAGTCACCAATGCCATCAATCTTGAGCATGGTAGTGTCATGGTTCATGCCAATTTCGCCATCGCATTCTGCTTTAAGGAAGTTGTCCAGGGCAGTTAGATCAAAGCTTGGCATAAAAATTACGTTGCGACCGCTTGTGACCGCAGCGCCCCGCTCACGAAAGAACCATGACGGCGTACAAATCAACACCGTAAACGCATCACTTCCACGATCGTTGCCAATGTAGAAGTCCGCCCAACAACCGAAATCTGTGAGATCTTCGGGTTGCCAGTTGTCGTGGTTGTGAAAATAGAAGCCTTTGTATCTCAGAGTCATGTTGCACCGACAGACGGACGAATAGCCAGGCGACGATTAATAGGTCAGCTCAAACTAGCTGTAAATCTTATGTTCGCAACCGGCAGATTTCGTTGAAAAACTCGCTGGAATGTATGCTCATCCGCCCTTTTCTGCCTTTGTGAGAGCGGGTTTGCAGGTCCGCCTCGCGCCGAAGCGCGAGATATCAATTTATGCCGCTCTCAAGCGGCAATGACGCCGTGTCGTGGCCTGAGTTTGGCCAGCCTCCTGAGGTTTTTTGCGGTTGCTGCAAGGAGGAATTCGTCTCGGGCACCGCGCGGTCCTCGAAGTCTCAAACGTGCCATCCGTAGGATGCGCTTGAGGGGTGCAAAGAGCATCTCGACCTTCTTTCGACGGTGCCGTGACTGTACGTATCATCAACGATCGATGACGCCGCAACACAGGCCAAGGACAGGAGACGAATCCCTTGTTGTCAAGCCTGCCGGCGACACCGTGCTGCAGCGGTCGCTCGCCTTCTATGACGCCGTCGGCAAAGTCCTGGCACGGGAGAGCCGCCCATGAGCGCCACCCTCGACCCCATTCCATCCATGATCGACCGTATTCGCCATGATCTCGTCGGTCTGAAGATGCCGCGCGCACTGGAAGCACTCGACCATGTCGTTCGCCGCCTCGAGCACGGTGAGCTATCTGCCCTCGAGGCTATCGATATCCTGCTGTCCGAGGAACTGCCCCTGCGCGAGAACAGCCGCATCAAGACCGCCTTAAGAATGGGGAGGTTGGCGACGATCAAAACCCTTGCCGGTTTCGACTTCACCTTCCAACCTTCCCTCGACCGAGATCGCATCTTCACCCTGGCCCAGCTTGGCTTCGTCGATCGACACGAGGCCGTGCATTTCCTCGGCCCACCTGGAACCGGCAAGAGTCATCTTGCCACGGCGCTCGGCGTCGAAGCCGTCAAAGCTGGAAAGAGCGTCTACTTCACGAACCTTGCCGACCTCATCGGTGCGCTGGCCCGTTCCGAACGTGAGGGTCGGCTTCAGGAGCGCATTCGCTTCTTCTGCAGGCCAAGCCTGCTCATCGTTGACGAGATCGGATATTTACCGGTCGTCCAGGGCGGCGGCAATCTGTTCTTCCAACTCGTCAACGCCCGATATGAACGAGGTGCGATGATCCTGACATCAAACCGCGGCTTCGCTGAATGGGGCGATGTCTTCGGCGATCCAGTTGTCGCCACCGCGCTTCTCGACAGACTGCTGCATCACGCCGTCGTCGTGCAAATCGAGGGGTCGAGTTACCGATTGCGCCAGCATGCCGAACTGATGCCGGAACATGTTCGCTCCAAAGCCCTCATTGCTCCGCCCGCATTCGCTCCACCTCAAAAGCCACGCGGGCGCCCGCCGAAAAATCCCCAATTCTCCCTGGCATCCACGTCGGCGTAAATGGGGAATTTTACTTCGGCTTCTGGGGAAAATTCACGCGGCATTGACACCAGCTTTAACGCTCCATCGTCGCCCGCAATCTGGATCGCTTCGCGGGGTGGATCGCGTTGCTGCGGACACAACTCGACGGGCTTTGGCAGAGGCTCGAAAGAGCGATCGGCCTGATGAGCGAGAAGCCGAAGTCGGTCAGAGCGAGCAGGAGCAGAAGTCAGCCGAATAGTCAGGATTCACACCCGAGCAGCGCGACAGGTTGCTCGGAAGAGGGCGGGATCAAGCAGGAAAAGACCGGTCCGGCATGGATGAACGAGAGAGGTAGAATTAACACGTAATTAAAGAACATCTACAAGATGGGGCTATCAGTTATGCCTTGTATCAAGGAATTGTGTTAATATATCTACAAATGCATCAACTGCATCTTGCCCCTTCAGTTCAATGGGCAGGATTTGGATTACTAAAGTTGTCCAACCGAACGGCCCATCACATTGCGGATATTCTTCTAAGAGCCACTCTCGAAATCCGTCTAAAATGGAGGGGTCACTTGCCGCATCAAATCCACCAACAAGCCCAAAAACTTGGTCTAAGTTGTCGTCCGCGACATACATGCCACGACGGGACAGAACTCTGCGGAAATTTTCAATATTGTTTTTCTTCATTTCAGAAGCCAAAGTCTATAGCGTCATGGTATCGAAATTGAGATTTATAATCCTGTATAGGCATACCGTTACGTGGGCCAAAAGCGTCATAAACACGCCCATCTTTGACTACTACTTCATGATGGTACCAACCCGGATTAGCGCCCTTATACTGACCCAAAAAGCGTCCCTCCATTGGAGCAATTCTATGAATTGTTCCACCGATAGATTTCTGTATATCGAGCGCGCATTTCTCGCATCCAGTCCAGTTTTTAGGATCAAAAATATTTCTGTTAGCTAACTTACCAGGAATTTCTGCTTTCGTGCTGAGAACATTTTTTCCCAGCCTTTCTTACTGCCGGGAACACCCGTCATAGCGCCTATAGTGCCGCTCGCAGCACCATTCTTGAAGGCCTCTTTGAGGTCTTCCCCGATAAGCTCTCGTGTCGTTTTGCCTATGCGGCTTTCATAGTCTTCGGCTTTTCTATCGGCAAAATCGCTAAGAGGCTCGGGGGCACCATTCTCGCGGAGCTGATTTGCGTCATTCCTCATCTCCTGAGCGGCGGAGGCATTATCTCTGTCTCTTGTGGCCGAATCCGAAAACCAGTCTCCAAATATGTGGCCGTTAGAATCGCTCTTATTGACTGGATCATTTCCGGAATAGGCATAGCGGTTCGTGCCGACACCCTCGATCGTCGGGTCCCAGGTATCGGGCGAGATGAACCGCGCATGTGCGGCAGGAGCAAGCGACACGGACAGCATGCCGCAAACGAGCAGCAGACTGAGAATGCGGGTCAGAAACAAGCCGGAAAAGCACTTCATGAACAAGTCCCCACGCAAATCAAATCGTCACTGCGCCTGGCCGTCCTGCGGTCGCCATCCCATGGCTTCCGCCTTGGCGAAAGCCTGCATATTCTGCCCATACCACTGATCGGCTTTCACCTTCAGATCGGCAGGAATGTCTTTCATCCGCGTAGATTTCCCTGCCACTTCTCGCCGCAGCAGGCCGCTGTAGGCGCTGCCCTTCTTCACCAGTCCATAGGCGAAGTTGGGATAGTGCCGCAGCAGCACGTCGGAGACGGCGATCGCATTTTCGAACGCGCCGGCTTCAATCTGATGTTCCACCAAGAACGAAGCGATCAGCGCCGTTGCTTCCTCATGCGATAGCGGCCGGAGATAGACGCCGTTCGCCACCGCCTCGTCCGACATCGGCAATTTTTGCCTGTACCAGGCATCGCGGGTAAAGCCGCCGCCGCTGGTCGCCTCCAGATTCCAGATGGCACCATCACCGTCCGTATATTTTACGAAGACGTGCAACGGCGCTTCGGCGAGCGTCATGTTCAGACCGAGGCGCTGGCCGACGAACATCATCAGCATCGGCATGGTGATGCAATTGCCGCGCCGGGTCGTCAGGTAGCGTTGCAGCAGACGGTTCGCAGGTTTCTCACCGAGCGGATCATCGAGATCGTACTGGAAGGGTCTGTTTTCATTCCAGGCGCCGCTCTCGTAGAGATACCGCTTCAGGGCCGTCAGCTTTTCCGCGCTCTTTGCATTCTCCCCCGCCATGGCCTTCACATCGGCGGCCATGCCGTCGATCATGATTTTCGCGGCCTGAACGTTTGTCGATGGAGCGACCATGTGGTCGACAGACAACTTGACGTCAGCAAGATCACGGCCGGAAGCAAACAGGGTTTCGGTATCCGCCTGCAATTGCACCACTGGCGTTTCGGCCAAGGCCGCTATCGAGGTCGAGACCAGAAGAACAATTGCAGAGATCAGGTTGGCGAAGGGCTTCATAAAGAATCCTGAGAATATGCAACCATCGGTAAAGATCACAGAGGGTTGCTGTCAATGCTGCCTGACCTTCATCCTTATGTTTTTATGATGACATGAAGTGCGGTCGGAAACTCAATGGTCCCGCTAAAGTTCTGTCCAACAAACCCCGGTTTATTGGGTTCTTGTAAAGTCGGTTCCAACAAGCTTTGAATTGCCACTATTTTTCACAACAACGCTTCCAGAAACCTATGGCCAGTAAACCCAGATGCCTCTAAGTTATTGCCAAAAGAGGGATCGCCGGTGCTGATTGGTTATATGCGGGTTCCAACCAGCGATCAGAATCTCGATCTCCAACGCGACGGCCTTGGGCGCGCCGGGTGTGAGAAGATTTTCGAGGACGTGTGCTCGGGCCGTGCAACTGAACGTCCGGGCTTAGCAAAAGCGCTTGAGATCGCACAGGCTGGGGACGCTCTTGTCGTGTGGAAGCTCGATCGCATCGGCCGCTCGCTTGCCACGTCGTCGGGCTAGTCAGCGACCTTCAGAAGAAAGGGATTGGCTTGAAGGTGATGACCGGCGACGTCGACACCACGACAACAACCGGCCGCCTCGTTTTCGGCATCTTTGCTACCCTGGCAGAGTTCGAGCGCGATCTTATCCACGAAAGCACTGTGGCAGGACTGGCAGCCGCGCGTGCTCGGGGCCGGGCTGGTGGTCGACCTCGCATCGTGACAATGAAGAAGCTGAAGGCGGCCATGGCTATGATGGCAGATCGTGATAATGTAGCACGTGATGTCGCGGCTGAACTCGGCGTTTCGTTGTCGACGCTCTACGCCTATGTCGATGCTGCGGGGGGGGGCCGCGAGAGGCGCAAATGATCTGCTAGCAAGCAAACGTCAAGCGAAACGCAACGATAGCAGATAAGCATAAGCACCCGTGCCGCTATAGGGCATCTGAGCGAGAGCCAGGTACAACGGTATCACCATGTCTCTGATGAGCTTTTCCTAGCCAGTTGGCTTGATATTTGCTCAGTCGCTTAAAGCCTCGGCAGAGGATGATTATATCGAGATGTCCGCCACGACATCGAGAATGTCAAGGCGTCATTCGCCGATCAGCTGGCAAGATCGTTATACTCCACCCCGAAACAGCCCACGACTTTATCAGCGCTTTGCTACTGGCTGCATCTGAAAGCAGATGCTCCTCCCACTCCACGCCAAAGTGAGATTCTTGGGGGTAATTACACCAACTTGATCTTCTGCCGTTCCGCTGAGCCGCGTTACCTGTAGAGTAGTTCTAGCTCAAGTTGAGGGGCGAGGGTGCTTAAAAATTCGGCTATTTTCGGTCTCGCGTTTGGCTTGCTTTCAGGGTGCGCCTCGACGTCTGGCGACGAACAATGGGCATCATTGCTGGACGGCGTTGGAAAGCCAAAGGCTCACAGCCTCCGCGGTTATCCGACGACCACAACCATTGCTGGGCAAGGATCCGCGACGGCAGCGCCTGCGCCAACAGGTTTCGCCCAAACCGGCTCTGGCGATTTCGTTGGACAGTCAAAGTCATCCGTAACGAGCGGTGCAACGTCAGACGGCTCAGAGGGGTTCACGATTAATCTCGTTGACGCGCCGATCTCATTAGCCGCTAAGAAAATTCTCGGTGACATCATGGGGTACAACTACACCGTTAACGCTGCAGTGACAGGAAACATCACCCTACAGACTAATACAGCTATGTCGAAAGCGAGCCTGCTTGACATCCTTGAGTCATCCCTTGCAGCCAACGATGCAGCTCTCGTCAAAAAAGGCGACCGGTATGAAATCGTGCCTCTCGCCCAAGCCGCTGGATCCAATGCAGTCGTTAGCAGCAGCCGATTTTCCGGACGTGAGCCGGGCATGAAGGTTCAAGTCATGCAATTGAAATACATCGACGCAAACGAAATGCGAGATATCTTGGATCAGGTCGGCAAGAAAGGTTCTGTGCTTCGAGCAGATCCTGCGCGCAGCTACATTGTCGTGGCGGGAAACAACGGCGACCTTGCCGCAATCCGTGACTCGATATCGGTATTCGATGTGGACTGGATGAAGGGCATGTCGACCGCACTTTACCCCTTAAAAACTTCACAGCCCCAAGCCGTTGTTAAAGAGCTCAACACAGTCTTCGGTGTTGACGGCGGGCCGAACGCAAAGACAGTCAGGTTCATACCAAACGCGCGCCTTAACGCTGTTCTTGCCATAACGTCTCGGCCCGCCTACCTGCCGAAGGTGTCCGCGTGGATTGCGAAGCTTGATCGTATCGCCCAGACGAACGAGGAGCGGTTATTCGTTTACGAAATCCAGAATAGACCTGCTGGCGAACTAGCCAAAATCCTTCAGAATGTTCTTGCATCAGGTCAGGCACCAGAACGCTCCGTTCAACCATCGCCCGTGGCGCCAGATCTCGTTGCTGAGACTTTAGCATCGCAGGGCATGGATGCGTCGGCAGCGGTAGAGCCTCAACAGACCGAGCCCGAATCTAGTAGGCGAGGCACACCTTCTGTCGTTGCCGACGTCGAAAACAATGCCTTACTGATTTCCACGACGGCTCGGGAGTATGAGAGGATTGAACGAATTCTCCACCAGCTTGACGTTCTTCCGACGCAGGTCTTCCTCGAAGCCGTGATCGCAGAAGTCACATTGAACGACGAGCTCAAGTTTGGGCTTCGTTGGTACCTGGAGAACGGCAATAACTCGCTAGGCCTGTCTGATTTGGCATCGGGTGCTGTGACAGCAACGTTTCCGGGATTCAATTGGACGCATGTGGCGACTGATGCAAAAACCGCTCTGTCGATGTTGTCGAGTGTGACCAAAGTGAAAGTTATCTCCTCACCAAATTTGATGGTGATCAATAATCAGCAGGCGCGGCTTCAGGTCGGTGATCAGGTTCCAATCGTCTCCCAAACGAGCAGCAATACGGCGTCTTCCGATTCGGTAGTCATCAACACTGTCGAAATGAAAGATACGGGGATCATCTTGAATGTGACCCCTCGCATCAACAGTTCCGGGCGTGTCATGCTCAACATCCAGCAGGAAGTTAGCAACGTCGTCGCCACGACCAGCTCCGGCATTGACTCTCCCACAATTCAGCAACGGAAAATCTCAACACAAGTTGTGGTTCACGATGGGGAGAGCCTGGCGCTAGGCGGATTGATCCAAGAAAAGCAGACAGTGAATCAGAGAAAGGTCCCTGTTCTAGGAGATATTCCTCTACTGGGAAATGCTTTCAAATCGAAGACCGATGGGATCAACAGGACGGAGCTGATCATCTTCATCCGCCCTCGGATCGTTCGGGACCCGGAGGAAGCTCGTCAGGTCACAGACGAATTTCGCCAGCAGTTTGATTTTGGTCGAAGTGATACCGCTGGCAATCGGATCCGGCGTGATCTCGTACGTTTGGCAAACTGAGACGTGACCTTGAATGTCGAATACGCGGCAACCGGAGTTTTGGCGCTTCAGCTAATTCTGATCGCAGGTATCGATCTCCGCAAATTCATCATACCGGATATCTGCAACTGGTCGTTGGCCATATCAGGAGTTTTCTTCCAAGCACTTCAAGGCCAGCTAGTCCCGATAGAAACGGTGGTCGGTGTGATACTTTTTTCTGGATGTTTCTATGGTGTGCGAACCCTGCATTCAGCAGTCAGGGGGCAGATCGGACTTGGATTAGGAGACGTTAAGTTCGCAGCTGCGGCTGCCTGTTGGATCGATTTGGAAAATTATCCTCTTTTCCTGGCCACATCCAGTCTGACTGCTTTAGGCTACGTCGCCCTTACGTACAGATCTGCTTGCGAGACCGGCATACGAGACACCAGGATACCTTTTGGACCATTCCTTGCCCTCGGCCTGTTCATTACCGTGCTTTCCAACCAAAACACGATATCCCTGGGATTTTGAGATGACGGTCTACAAAAGATTTCAAGCATACATCGCTAAACGGAACGTCACGCAGGACAATGCTGGTTTTTCTCTGGTTGAGCTCCTTGTCGTGCTTGCGATCATAGCCCTGGTAACCTCGCTTGTTGGGCCTCGTGTTCTAGGTTACTTAGGCAGTGCTCGCCAGGACACGGCGCGAACACAAATCAAGAACGTTGAAACAGCACTTGAGTTGTATTACTTGGATATCGGACAATATCCTAGTCAAGAAGACGGATTAGCCGCGCTTGTCGTAAAGCCGAACGATCAAAATGTTTGGAATGGCCCCTACCTCAAAGGGGAGGGCAGTCTTGAGGATCCATGGGGCCGTGCGTATGGATACCAAGCTCCAACTGCGCAGGCGAGCTTCAGGATAACTTCACTTGGTCGAGATGGTGCGCAAGGCGGAGATGGTGAAGATCGTGATATCCCGTAGCTCGCGCATACCTTTCCATGACCTCTACTTAGCCAGCCGAGATTTTGCATTTTGGTGGATAGACCATGTTCGAACTTTGTGGCCTGTGAACAGTACAAAAAGCCCTGAAATCAGCATTGCGATTTCAAAAAGAGGATTTTCAACGGACGGTTTTAATTTTTCCGCCTTGTCGGAACTCAATACGGTCCTCAGCTTTCTAGGTAACAGCGGCAATCAGCAGAACCTTCAAATACTTGTTTATCTAGCGGATGACTTGTTCCTGATTAGAAAAATTTCAGATCGACCTCTTCCACACTCTCATATTTGTCGGAAGGCGGAGCTAGACCTCATCAGCCAAACGCCGTTCACTATGAATAGCGTTATCCTTGTGGTTCCCCGACTACAAGTGGATTCAAGTAGCTATATTATAGTCAAAAGATCAGTGGCAGACGACATCGCGCATAGTTTTCGCACCGCCTCCATCTCAATTGATCAAGTGTTGCTAAACGCGGAGCGGTTCAAATTCACGGTTTCGCCCAAAGCTTTGGAGTTCCCCACGAAAAAGCGCAAGCCGGCGCTAGTGCCAGCGTTCATGTCCCTGTTGGCTCTCGCTTTGTGTATCAGCTATGTCATAGCGGATGCCAAGTTATCCAAAGCGACGGCATATTTGGACCTGGAGCTTGAGCGGGTGACACCTGCTGCTAAATCCGCGCGCTTGGAATACGATCTTCAGAAGTCGAAGCTATCGAAGCTCAAGGCCTTGCAGGCTTGGCAAAACGGGTCGAGCAGCGTTACGTCCGTTTGGGCAGAGCTGACGCGTACTTTACCCGACACGGCTTTCTTAACAGAGCTTACTTTTCGAGGTGACGAGATCTCTGTCACTGGTTTTGCAAAAAACCCCGCTGAGCTGATTGGCCTGGTGGAGAGCAGTCAAATTATAAAGAATGTGCGCTTCACGGCTCCAGTTGTTAAAATTCCGGGATTTGACTCCGATCGCTTTGTCCTGTCCTGCGAGTTGCAACGGTCATGATCACGAGCATGCTAATGGGTCTCTCATCCCGTCAACAGCGGATTACTGCAATCCTGTTTCCCTGCGTGTTAGCAATCATCGCAGCATGCATGATCATAACCCAGGCTTACAGCTTCTTATTCAAGCTCGAAAACCTTTCTGATAAGCGCGAAGCTCTGGGGCGACTACAGGCTATAGCTTCAGCAGGCACCCGATTTCAAAAACAACTTCTTCCGCCCAACGAAATAAATCCGGCTTATATTCAAGGTGATAATGAAGCAGTTGCCATGGCGGGTTTACAGTCATGGATCCAAGACGTCGTTGTGACGAACGGAGGGCAGGTAAATTCAACGAGTAATTTAGTTGAAACTCCGGAGGAGGGGGTAAGCGTAGTAGGTCTGACTTTGAATTTTACAGGTAACGTTGACGCTATCTACGCGACAGTCGCCGCAATCGAAGGCAATCGTCCTCGGCTGGTTGTGAAGGAGTTATCCGTTCACTCAAATCAGCAACAGTTGCTAGACGGTTCCGACGCCGCCATCGAACTCACTGCAACCGTTAGCTTCGTTGGCGCCTATAGCCCTCCGAACGATGGTAAAGTTTCTCAATGAAAGCGACGCTGATTCTACCAGTGGTTTTTATCGCCTCCAGTGCTCTTGCGCTCGTGGCCGTAGTTTACTGGGAAGCGCCTACAGCTGCTATAGCTTCAAATTTCATGTTCCCCCCGATTGGTGATTCAATCATACCTGTCAGTAAGTTGGATCCCCAAGCTGCTAATGAACAAATCATGGCTCGCCCCCTTTTCAGCTCTACTCGCAGACCCGCTCCCCCAGTAGCTCCGCCAGCGCAGATGGAACCGCCTACTTCCGCACCGGCGATCCCTTCATTTGAGGATGTGCCCGATGCAAAAGTTGCAGTTTCGCCCCGACTGAAGCTGCTCGGCACAGAGCATGGGGCGCACACATTGGCTGCGTTGATATCTTCTGAAGATGGTACGGTGAGAGAGTGGGTGAACGAGGGTGACGTCTTTTCTGGATGGCGCGTGACTGAAATTCGACGTGAGACGGTTCGACTGGCGAAGGACACGAATGATGGGGAGAATTTCGTTCTATCGCTCTACCCCGAGCCTAAATGAGCAGCTCGTGGTAGACCAAGGTGATCAGAAGAATGCTGGCTTTGGGCTTGTAGCCGTACTCGTTTTTATCCTGCTCCTCGCTGCGGTGATAACGCCTCTTGCTATCGTAAGCCGGGCCAACGTTCTTTCAACCAGCTACATTGTAAGGCGCACGGCTTTTGAGCTATTGGCTCCGAGCGTTTCGAGCCTCATTGGATTTTCGTTTCAAGCCGGAGATATTACGTCAACCGTACAAAAATGCGAGCGAGATGGATCAACCTATTTTGTTGTGCTTCAGGACCAAAATGGCCTCATTGGACTGAATAGTGCTGGCGAAGATCTTTTAGCGGTTGGTTTTCAGGCACTTGGCATCTCTCAGCCGGAGGCAGCTCAGCTATCGCAGCGTATTGCGATTTCCAGACAGCGAGGTTCTGGGCAGAACCAGAGCATGGATTTTCATCCGAAGCATGCAGCTTTTGAACACTTATCCGAAATAGAAGATATTATTTCGGACTCACTGTACAACTCGCTCGATTTAGGTCGAGTTTTTACGGTTTATAATCGAACCGATGGCGTCGATCCCGACAAAGCTTCTTTTTTACTCAAGAGAAAATTAGTGTCGGCATTAAACTCAGGGGATACATATCGCAGGGGAGGCGTATCAAGTTATGTCGAGATTGAATTGGTAGAACTCGAAAAAAACCGAGAGCAGGGCTTTTTATTTCGTGCCATGCTCGAACGTCCAGAAGGTGTAAGTAGGCCTTCGAGGATTGTGGAGCAAGAATTCTCTACGGCTACTCGATTAGGATTGCAGGCCCAGCCTTTCGACAGCGCACCATGTGAGGTTCCGGTTCAGCAGTTAATAGGAATTCTCTGATGGACCTTGATGGAGATGAAAAGATCCGCGACGGCTTCATAACCTACCTCGAGATGAACTCGTACCTCTCGTCGGAGTCATCACAGCGGCTTCGTACAGCCGCAAGGACAAGCTCTCTTCCTCTTGACGTAATTGTAACCGAACTCGGCTTATTGACAGAAGACATCTTAGTAGAACACCTCTGCAAGTTCTACGCCCTGAAGAGGGCAGTCCTCCCTAGAGAAATAGAAATTGATGATGCATCCATATTTGATATGGAATTTGCCATAACCAGCGGCGTCTACCCTGTTCATATAGATGATGAGAAGGTGAAGGTCGCGGTTTCTGACCCGACGCGACAATCATTAATGAGTTTGCTACGCTATTATTTCGATGCGGAGGTTGAGTTTCAGATTACCACACGTCGAGCTCTTGTTTCACTGCTAGAACGCGCAGCTGGGCAATCAGCAAATGTGGTAGATGAACCAACCGAAGACGCGTTGTTTCTCGAGCAGGATGTATCCCGACTAAAAGACATAGCGCTAGAAGCGCCTATCATCAATTTCGTGTCGAGGATGGCGCAAAACGCCTTCGACGTAGGCGCTACAGACGTCCACATAGAGCCGTTCGCAGACCGCATCCAAATCCGCTACCGTCGCGACGGCGTCCTCTCGCGCAGTGATACTGTCCCAAAGGCTATGCTCGCGGGGATCGTGACGCGGATTAAGATTCTTTCGTCCTTGAATATTGTGGAGCGTAGAATGCCCCAGGACGGAAGGATGCGGTTATCAATGCGGGGCGCGGAGATCGACTTTCGCGTGTCGATCGTGCCGAGTATGCACGGAGAAACGATCGTCCTTCGCCTTCTCCGGAACTTAAGTGTATCGGCGGATCTCCAGGCGTTAGGGTTTGACCCGGACGCCTGTCGCCTCATCGTAAGGTTGGCTTCTGCGTCACATGGAATTTTTGTCGTTACGGGGCCGACAGGTAGCGGCAAGACAACAACGCTCTATTCGCTGGTCAGCATGCTCAATCGTGAGCAAGTCAAAATATTCACAATTGAGGATCCCGTTGAATACCAGATCGAGGGTGTAACCCAACTACAGGTCAACCCCGGCATTGCGCTCGATTTTCCCAAGGCACTACGATCTGTCCTCCGTCAGGATCCTGATATAATCCTTGTTGGCGAAATTCGCGATAGAGAAACAGCCCAGATTGCTATCCAGGCCGCGTTGACAGGTCATCTTGTCTTGACAACCCTTCACACAAATTCCGCCGTTGGAGCGATAACGCGTTTGAAAGACATGGGGATCGAGGAATACCTCATCGCCTCAACACTTCGCGGCGCGATAGCACAACGCTTGGTCCGCTTGGTGTGTCCGTGTTGCGATGGTCAGGATGCTTACGCTTGTCTAGACTGCAAAGGAACAGGCTATGCGGGACGCACGGTGATTTACGAAGTCCTTGAAAGTGGTCCCGGGCTTGCTGCTCTTTTGGAAAATCGTGCTTCGGAACATGAACTTCATGAATACGCTGCTAGTCTAGGAATGCAGGATCTCGCTGAGTGCGCGGAGAGACTTGTCAAGACCAAGGTGACGACACGCAGTGAAGTCTCCCGTGTACTTGGTGCAGGCGTTGAAACATGACGGTCTATCGCTACGTCGCGCAAACAGCAGAGGGCCGCAAAATTAAAGGGGAAGTTCAGGCGCTAAGTCGTGAGTCCGCAGCTCGACTGGTCGTTAAAAGCGGATGCCATCTTTTAGAAATCAGTGAAATCACAGAGCAACGTACTAAGTTCTTCAAACAATTTAGAGGAACGAAAAAAAGGAAAGCAAACTTTCGCACGCTGCTTTCTGAGCTATCACTTCTCTTAGAAGCCGGATTTACAATTGATGCGGCTTTGAAGGCATTAAATGCGACCAACAAGGGCCTCGAAGTTAGAGCCGTGTCTGATGCCATAGCGAGCGGAAAATCCTTTTCAGAAGCTGTGAGACCGCTTTCAGGTGGGGACGAGACATCGATCGCTTTGATCGTCAGCGGTGAGCACAGCGGTCAGTTGGGTGATGTCGTTTCGTTGCTCTCGAAAATGTATGAGGATGAAAAAAAGCGATCATCAGAAGCGCTTGAAGCTCTCGTTTATCCTGCATTCTTAGCTGTCATGATTACCGCGGCAATAGGAATTGTGACGTTTGCACTTGTACCAGCGATTGATCCTATTTTCGAAGGAATGGAGAACAAACGCCCTCTATCAATCGCGGTTCTCGCGTCACTGCGGGTATTTCTGATAACTCACGGATGGCTATTGTTTGGGATAGTAGCCATGTTTATTTCCTTGCTTGCGTGGCTGGGGACAACAGCCGCTTTTCGGATAAAGCTATCGGCGATTCTACTGCAGACACCGGTTGTCGGACTTGTGGTTAGAAAGCGCGGATGTGCTCGCTACCTTCACGTTCTCGGGATGCTGCTGCAAAATGGCGTTGGAATGAAGCGCTCTCTCGGACTCGCTGCGAAGGCCTGCCCAATTTCGGCATACCACAGCCGTTTGTTCACGATCCAAGAAGCTGTTGGGGCCGGAGAACCCTTCCGAAATGCAGCGCGAAAGGCGGACCTGTTTGATGCAACAACCATGTCTCTTGTCGTGGTGGGTGACGAGGCGAACCGCCTTCCTGAGGCTCTAAAGCGTGCAGCGTTTTTGCTTGATGCTGATAGCAGCAAGAAAATTCAACGGATTCTGTTGCTCCTAACCCCTGCAGTTACCGTGGTAATGGGGGTAGCAATCGGTGGGCTGGTGCTTTCGCTGATGGACGCTCTATTGAGTATCAACGACTTGGCAATGCAATGACGGAAGATACGCCCCGACGGACTGGCATTGGTGGTTTCTCCTTGATTGAGGTGCTTGTCGTTCTAACGATCATCAGCCTGATCGTCGGAACGTCCACATTAGCATTAAAAAGCGGCAGGGATCGTCGACAACCTGTCGACGTTGCAAAGGAAATATATGGGCTGACGACGAGCGCCCGCTATCGCGCGATGAACACGGCACAAAATCAGACGGTCGAAATTGATATACCTAATCGGAAGCTGTTCAGCCTTTCGGACAATGATGCTGTTCAAATTCCGACCGAGTGGGAGCTGTCGGTGACTATCGGGCGTATCCCGTCTAAGCCGGATGGCATGAGGAAGATTGAATTCCTTCCGGACGGGACTTCTTCAGGTGCAGAGATTGTACTAGGCGCCACAGACAGATCAGATAAAACAGTGGTTCGGGTGAACTGGTTGACTGGGATCACAGAAATCTATGAAAGCGAGACCAAGCGAACTAGGTGAGCAGGGCTTCACACTTCTAGAGGTTCTCGTCGCATTTATAATCTTATCGGGAGCACTTATCGCCGCAAACCAGTCCATATCATATTCAGCTCGCGCCTTTTCGGCGGCAACCGATGCCAGAAAAGCGGCTGTGCTGGCGGAAGCGATTTTTGCCACTGTCGACGTTCACAGTATGAAAAGAGGCAAGTCTGAGGGGGTTGAAAATGACTATCATTGGACGCTGGTCGTAGATGGTGTGAATGCAGGCACATCCCGTCGCAGCCTTGACGTCGTAAGACTGCGTTTAGAGGTCAATGCTCGATCAGGTCGACGGGTCGGCGTCTACGAGACACTTAGAGTGAACCCAGGAGCTCCGGTTGCTCGCTAATCGAAACGGTATTGCTTCCGATGAAGCACATGGCCAAGGCATAAAAGCTGTCTCGGTGTCCGGGTTCTCTCTTGTGGAGGTTCTGATAGCGCTGGTCGTAGTCTCGCTTATGTCCACAATGATGGTTGCGAGCATACGTCAATTCAGGTTCTTGAAAATGCTGGAGACGCAAATTGACGAACAAGCCGAACTAGATGCAATCACGGATTTCGTAGCCTCAGAGATTCAAAAAGCCCTGAAACTTCCATTGCTGCATCTCGGTGGAGAAAGCTCAAGGCCACTTATTGGATCTCAGCAGAAAATTCAATTCATAGCAGTATTGAAGACGGGCTTCACGACAAAAAAACTCGTTGAGGCTGAGTATTCTATCGAAACAACATCTATCCAATCTTCTCTCGTGCGGAAAATATGGAATCACCGCGCGCCTAGTGATGCACCGATTCCTCCTGTCTCGGAGAACCTAAAAGATAACATAAAGAAAATTTCTTTTAGATACCTGCTGCAAGCAACTGGCAAAGATCCCGTATGGACGGATCAATGGCTTTCAGTAAATAAACTTCCCATCGCTATAAATATTTCTATCGAGAGCAATCAAAACAAACGCGCCACTTTTTCCGAGCGTACAATTGTGCTGAGTGAGGGGGCCGAATTATAAAGAGCTTTCCTTGTGCACAGATTGAGGCAATCAAAATCATAGGCTTTACTAGATGTGTTCGTCATGACGCTTAGGGCCTAGAAGTCTGACCATCTGCAAAACCACGCTAGACCCCGTCGAAGAAGCGTCATCCGGAAAATTTATGTTCCTATTTCCATTTCACGATTGTGTGTTCAAAGAATCTCAAATATTCCTTACACAACTTCGAGTGGAGGTGATTCATGAAGTTCACAAGTGTCATGGTCTGCAGTTTGGCAGGACTTCTGGCGGCATCGAGCACGGCTGCAGCTGAAGATGTTCAAGTCGGAGACAACGGGCCTATTGTTGCCACGCAGCCTAGCAGCAAGCCAGAGAATGCAGCACCTTCCTCTTCTGAAGCTTCCCCTGACGCAAGCGTTCAGCAGCCGGCCGAAGACAGTGTTCAACCATCAGCTTCCGCTGCAGCCAGCGATGTCGTTGTGGATAACAACACAGCGCAGGAACAGCAGACTATGGCTTGGGGCGCTCAGCCGACACTTGGAGACGTCACAAACAACGGATCTTTCTCCTACACCTACCCTATCGACGTCCCCGCATTCCGCGGGCTTCAGCCGAAGCTCGAGCTTAATTACAATTCTAGCCGTAAGACAAAAACAGGCGGCAACTATCAAGGCTGGCTCGGTTTTGGTTGGGGTCTTTCCGGGGTTCCGGTGATTGAGCGTGCCGGCGCGATGCTCGGTATTCCTCAGTACATCCCTTCGGACGTGTTTCTTCTCAATGGAGATCCACTGGCAAGATGCGCTGGCTCCGGGGCGTCCTGCATCGCGCAAGACACCGGCAACGGCCAGAACAATGCGCCAGACAGCTGGGTCTCAGAAGTTGAAAACTATCTCAAAATCCGGTTCGTTAGCGCGAGCAACACCTGGGAGGTGACGGCGCGCGACGGTACGAAGACGACGTTCCGTTCTGCCGGAGCCATCGCCGGACTGGCTGCGACGAACGACACACGCAAAGATGATGTCAGCCTTCGCTATAGGTGGCTGGCAACAGAGATGGCAGATACCAACGGTAACAAGGTCAAATTCAACTACACCTGCCCGGACATGCCTGTTTGCTATCCGTCTTCCGTCACCTACCATAACCAGGGAGATGGAACGGCAAGGCGCACGATCGTGTTTCAATGGGAAGACCGGCCGGATTTCATTATTGCTGCCAACGGTCATTCCCTGACCTACACCAAAAAGCGGTTAAAGACCGTTCTCATTCAGACGGATGGCGTCACTACAAGCGGATACAAGCTTGCTTACAACCAAGCGCCCTTCAACAACGCTTCACGCTTGGTCTCCGTTCAAGAGTACGGGCGCGACCTAGCGCTGGACGCGACCAACACCATCACGTCGGGAAGCGCGCTTCCGGTGACTTCCTTTGCCTATAATAACTCGACGGGCCTCGCCGGAAGCCAGATCATTGACGCACTGAACGGCATACCAATTCAGAAGGTTTCCAAGTCCTTCGACTACAGCAGTGTCGGCGGCTATCGAGTAAAAAAGAACTTTTTGCGCACATCATACGCTGCAGTTGATGTCGATTCCGACGGGACTACGGATATTCTAAAGGCAAAATGGGCGGGATATGGGGCTATATCTTGTGATTATTTTCTCTACTACGCACCGCAGCGCACAAAAGACTTTCAGTCTTTAGATATTGCATTTCCATGCCCTCGATTTTTGTACGAGGGCGCGAGCGCCGATTACTCGAGGGTTATCTCAGGCTTGGCAGTCGGCAAGTTCGCGACAGACAGGACAAAGACACAACTCATTTCATTGGTTCAGGATGGTGAAGCGGAGAAGGTTCGCTGGCAAGCTACGTTCTCGCGAAGTGGCGACACGATAGTCGAATCATTGAAAGATTGTTTGTCTGCAACCTCGGATACTCGTTACGTCGCCGATGCATTTGCGCGGGCACTCTGCAACAAAGAGCACCCTGATGTTTACGCCATTGACTGGGAGGGTGACGGTCGCGATACGCTCGCAAGCGGTGGAAACCAGACTGCGCACTTCTTTGGAGATAGTCGTCAACAGCGTGTGATTGAGCCTCCGGTAAGCAAAGCGGGGGAACCCGCCTATGGGCCGGCCAATTATCGCTACTACGTGAATGGCAGCAGCCGCACAGACAAGCTCGGGGATTTCGCATGCGCGGATAATTGTTCAATAGCGGATATGAATGGCGATGGGGTAGATGACCTTGTGTTATCGAGTAGCAACTCGACAGGCCTCGGTGAGTTTGGGACAACCCTGCACGTTTATTTGTTTACCGGCGACCGTCTTGAAGATTGGACCTCGCAAGCAAATAGCGGCCGAGCGGGAAGTTCTGCTGTCGTCACAGATACCGACGGTGACGGAAAATCCGAAGTTACTTTTGCAACACCAGGAAGAAGCCCGTTCAGCAATCGCGCTTGGACAATGTATACGATCGCATCTGGTCCTTCAGATGCCCAGGATCTCCGTTCTGAAAATTTGGCCATCTCGAGTAGCTTTGTTACAGCAGGGGATTTCAACGGTGACGGACAGTCTGATCTCCTTATTGCGCCGCCTCTACCAGCGGGCACCGATTATGATCCGAAGGACGAAACCTCCGAGAACAGTGCATTTAAGACCGCCTACATCGACGCCTATGAAACGGGCCGCTATCGTATCCGGTATGGTTCAGCAACGGGTGGCATTTCCAACCTCTTGAACACGGTAACAACACCACTGGGCGGTCAGGTGACGGCGAGCTACACGCCATCGACCGCTTACAAAAACACATATCTTCCTTACAGCATTCCGACCGTGAACGCCCTGTCAATGATTGATGGGCGGGGCCAGACGGCTACGACGAACTATACCTATGCAGACGGCCTGTACGATATAGACAAGAGGCGGTTTTTAGGTTTTGGCAAGATGGAGAAGAAGCTTCCGAAGTTGGCCAATGAGGCAAACGCGCCTGTGGTCAAAACGACGTATGTTCAAACGGTGGCATCTGTTGGACTTCCATCGAGAACTGAATATCTGGATTCCGACGGTGGTATAGGACGCGTCGTGTCCGATACCTATGCGCTTAATGCATCCAGCGTTCCCTACACGGCGTTGAATACGGGGACTGAGACGGAATTCAGGGCTCTGGGTGTTGCAAAGGCCGTCCGGACCACTCGCAGCTTCGATAGCTACGGGAACAAGATCGAGGAGCGCGAAGAGGGTCGGATCGACGTGCCGGGTGACGAAAAGGTTTCGAACTGGAATTACGTCTACAACAAGGGCGCCTACATCGTCTCCCGGCCCTGGTGGCTTCGTGTCTCACAAGTCAACGCGCCGACGGGTGAACATCTGAAGGCCGTGAACTACATCTACGACAATCAGGAGCAGGGAACTGCCCCGACAAAGGGCTTGCTGACCGGGCAGCAGGACTACACAGGGCAAGGGGTCTATCAGCAATCAACGTTTGCCTACGACGCCTATGGTAACCTGACAGTTTCCGCCAACGGCGCTGGTGAAGCGACGTCGTATGCCTATGACGGGACCCAGCGGGTCTATGTGACGCAGACGATACATCCCAATGGTCTTGTTGAAACAAGCGCGCCGAATACAGCCTGTGAGGGACCAGCGACCAAAGTCGATGCGAACGGTGTCGTGACCAATTATGGCTATGACGTATTTTGCCGGCCAATTTCGGTGCAGAACGCAACCACAGGCGCTTATACGAAAACAGTCTATAACGCTTTCGGGAATGCCGGTGCTCAGAATATCTCAACGCTGACCAGCCGACCGAACTCGAGCGTTGATGCGCAACAAGACCAGTATTTTGACGGGCAGGGCCGCGTCTGGCGCGCAACGACAGTCGGTGATTCAACGTCTCCGACGTCAAACATCGATACGAACTATGACGTCAGGGGGAATGCTGTATCGATCAGCCATCCGTACTTCAGCGGTTCATCTGCGATCTACCGGACGCTGACTGCGTATGACTGGGCCAATCGACCGGTTAGTGTCACCAATCCAGACAACACTTCTAAGGCAATTGTCTACGGCTTGCAGGTGGACACGCTCGCTGTTTCGAGCAACCCTCCTCTTTCTTATGTCCTCACGACTGATGAGGAGGGTGGTACCGTTTACGCGTACACGAATGCGGACGGAGACATTATCGGGAAACTGCAAAGAACCAAACCCATCGACGGCCAGTCGACGCAATCCCGCTGGCTGGTGGGTGCTAAATTTGATGGGTCGCATCGTATGGTATTCACTACGGATTCAGGCGGATCGGTCTGGACGTATACATATGACTGGCTTGGCAACCGTCTCACTGCAAATGACCCCGATCTCGGATACTGGCGCTACGGCTATGACAATGCAAACCGGCTCGTTCGTCAAACGGATGCTCGCGGATTTGTTACGACAATGACCTATGACCTGAATGGTCGTCCGCTGCGCACGGTGGCCTATGCATCGGAGGCAGATGCAAACGCGGGCGCCAGTGGAACGCTCATCTCGCAAAATGTCTATGACGAGGTTGTTGCAGGCTTCTTCAACAAGGGGCAATTGACGACGACGTCCAACACGCTTCTCAAGCATGAATTCCGCTACACCGCAGACGGGCTGCAGCAGCTCAAGCAGTCCACGGTGACGGACAGTGCGCTCCCGACGCAGCTCGTTCACACGGAGACGACCGGCTTTGACAAAGGCGGCGTTCCATTGTGGAAGCAGTATGGTCCAAGCGCTTTTGGTTTGAACATTGGCTCGTCTTCCAGCCAGTGGGTCTATAACCGCAAGAACCAGCTGGTCTCTATCCCTGGCTATATCACGTCGACATCCTATGAGGCAGATGGACAGACAGCGTCTATCCTTTACGCCAATGGCGTTCAAACCACGTTCACTTACAGCCCCGAACGCCGCTGGCTGAGAAGTATTCTTACACAAAAGGATTTCGGCAACGGGCAACCGATAGTGACGGTTTTTCAGTCCAACTACACGAACAGCGTTACAGGCCAGATCTTGACGGTCGATGCTAATGGGACCGCCAGCGACTACGTCTACACATACGACGGTTTTGGTCGCCTGAAGACTGCGGTCAACGCTGGCAATCAGGCCAGCGCCTACTCGGAAACGTTCAGCTATACCGACAATGACAACCTTGTGACACGCACGAAGTTACCGGGTCCCTTCGTCTACCCGTCGGCCTACGCGGCGCGCCCGCATGCTCCCATCTCCCTAAACGGGGTCGCTTTGACGTATGATTCCAACGGGAACCTCATCACCGACGGGCAGCGCACCTTCACCTTCGACCGCGCCAATCGTGTTTCGCAAGTAGCAGCAATAGGCCAAAATACCGTCACGATCAGCTACGGACCGGACGGCGCCCGCGCCAAGAAGGTATCTGCCGCCAGCGCCACCTACTACATCGACGCGAATGTTGAATATGACGGGACGCGCTTCACGCGCTATCCGCACATGGATGTGAAGGTCGTTGGCACCTCCAACTTCTTCCTTCACCGCGATCATCTATCTTCGGTGCGCGCTGTCACCAACAGCTCTGGTGCCATCGACGAAAACAATGGGTACGCTGCCTTCGGTGAGCCTTACAACAAGGCAGTCAAGACGCAGAAGGGCTACATCGGCGAGCGCTATGACGCTGAGACAGGCCTTTCTTTCCTGAACGCAAGGTACATGGACCCGAAGTTTGGACGGTTCATCTCACCAGACGATTGGGACCCAACACAAGAAGGCGTCGGTACAAATAGGTATGCTTATGCTGGAAACGACCCGGTCAACCGTAGTGACACGAATGGGCACGTATCAGGTGCAACAGGTCAAGCGGGAGCAATGAGAGCATATGAAGAGCAACAAGCCGCGCGGCAACGCGATCGTGAAGCATCACAACTTGCAATACAAATGCGTGGATCTGGAGAAGGTGCCGAAGGGAACCTTTTTGACGGAGTGTCTCCCGACATCGAACTCCAAGCTCGCGAAAAAAGAAAAATTGCAATCTCAGGGATGGCCGACTCTAATGTCCTCAGTCCGCTGGATTTTCTCTCACCAAGCGGCATTATCAGTGGTGCGAGAAGTGTTCTACTTGGGAAATTAACTGCCGAACAAGGGGTTGTGGTCACCCTTGAGGCAGAGCTGTCGCGCGTGCTAACAGTAGAGCAAGCTGCAGCGAAGCTCGTCAACGAAATTGGGAAAAACCGAGTTTCGGTTGCTACCCCTAGCGGTAGAATGCAAATCGACCTTGCCGGCAAAGCCCATTTCGAAAAATCTATAAAGCAAAGCATTGGAACGCCGCATGTGAAATTCCAGAAAATGAACCAAAACAGAGCAACTGGTCAATCGAGTCTCGGTTCCGGAATTGTAAGGGCTGCAACGATGCAGGACGTCCGGATAGCAAGAGAAATTATAGAGCGGCGAGGTAAATGATGGATAGTATCACACGGCTTTGTGCCTGGTTTCAGCGTCACAGCTTTGGCGACTGGCACGAGGATCATGGAATTATTATTGATACTCTGGACAATCCCGGCTGGTCTTTGAAAATCGACCTAGAAGGCACAGAGCTCTGCGATAGACAGTTTTCAGAAATCGAACTTAACAGGTCCGAACGCGACTGGTTAACAGCGCGTAAATCGGGGAATTGCTTCGAAGCCTTCGGGGGTCCTATGAACTTAGAAGAAATGCTCCGAGCGTTTTTAGCTTGGACCGAGAGCGATGCCGGTGTGGACGAAACAGTCCGTGGAAAATAATTATCATAAGCAGACACAATTAAATCATTGCGGCAATTTCTACGCGAACTCAAATTGAATGCGAGTATAACGCGAGGGAAACTGTTCTTATAGCGTTTCCCCTTCATGCTAAATTGTGTCCGTATGATGTGGTAATCCCCCCGGCAATCGACGGGGTTCAAAAGTAGAATTTTCTCGGGCTTTATAAACGAGGAGATTTTGATGAAGACGAACAGATTTAGCGAACCACAAATCCTTGCCATCCTTCGCCAGGCAGAAGGGGGTGTCCCTGTCCCCGAGCTTTGCCGGGAGCATGGAATGAGCGCGGCGTCCTTTTACAAAAGGCGATCCAAATATGGCCACGCGGCGTGGCGTGCGACGACCGTTCGGTCGCGCGGGGAACGGCGCCGGCGGCTGGCTGATCGCCTCGCAGTCTCGGCAGGTAAATTTTTCCCGTACGGTTTCGATCACAATAAACCGGCGCGGGATCTCCTCCAGCGTTTCGGTCATATCCTCGCCCAGCTTGGAAAGCCGGGATCCGCCACAGCATGCACAGGTGCTGGGAGGATCGATGACCACACGCTTGCGTTCTACATCCTCCGGCCACGGCTTTCGCACCGGCCGCTTGCGTGTGAACGAACGTACGCTCGCGGTCTTGGCGGCAGCAGCCTGCGCTGCAACCTCGTCCTCTGTCGCGGCCATCACCAGCTCCTCGAGCTGCAATTCCATCTGGTCAAGCAATCGCGCGGTGCGCTCGGGACGCTTTCCGCGAAGCTCCCGCCTCAGCTTTTCGATCGTCAGCTCCAGTTTGGCGATCAACGCCTCGCTGTCGGACAGCATCGCCTGGGCATTGGCGGCTTGCGCCACCGCAATGTCCCGCTCGGCGACGACAGTATCGCGCTCGGCAACAACGCCATCATGTTCAGCCTGCAATATTTCACGCTCGGAAAGCAGCGCCAGATAGGCGCTCGCAAGGTCCGCAGGAAGATCCAAAGGCTTCGAAGTCATGAAGCCATTCGATCAGATTAACTCAATATTTTCAATGTAATAATGCTATCCGACCCGTGTCGGTCGCCAGGTTTCCTGCGGATTGCGCCAGTCGATCCCGGACAACAAATAAGATAATTGCGCCGGTGAGATCGCTACCGCCCCGCCCTCCATATTCGGCCAGATAAACCGGCCCTTCTCCAACCGCCGGGTAAAAAGACAGGCACCCAGACCATCATGCCAGATGATCTTCAGAATATCCGATCTGCGCCCCCTGAAGACGAAGAGATGCCCTGACAACGGATCGTGCTTCAGAACCTCCTGAACCCGAAGCGCCAGCGACGGAAAGCCACAGCGCATGTCCGTGAACCCAGTCGAAAGCCAGACCTTGACGCCTGTTCCCACCGGAAAAAGGTTCACCGCAGCGCCTCCAGTCCGCGCAGGATCCGAAGCAGCGCCTCAACGTCGACATCGCGGTCCACGATCACGCGACGACCGTTCGCGCTGACAACATCCGTCCGGCCGACGGTCGGCAATGACCCTGCTGCTGGCTCTACCTCTGGGACAAGCAGCGCGGGGACAAAGCCGCTCACAGGCGACGCAACATCCAGTTGCCACGCTCGTGCGAGCCGGCGCCATTCATATAACTGCGAGCGCGATATGCCATGTCGCCGCGCCGTCGTCGCACACAAGCCAGGTTCCAAATAGCTCTCGGCGACAATCTGCAGCTTCATCTCTTTGCTGAAGCGACGACGTCGCCCGCTATCGACAATCTCAAGTCGTTCCATTCCGCACTGTCCATATTGACGTCAATAAGGACAGTCAGTGCGTGAGCGCGACGAACACGCCACGTTGTGGCAGAGGCCAGTTTGTGTTCCTGACTACTGGCGGACGGCGCGGGTGACAGCATAGAGCTGGGTGACG
>NZ_SLYH01000014.1:0-51199 GCF_004343445.1 Rhizobium sp. PP-CC-3G-465 | reverse complement strand
AAGCGAATGCGTTCCTGCAGCTTGCCTTCCCGTTCTGAACGGGCAAGCGAACCGATCAGATCGGCGAGCGTCGTGAAATACACGCTCTTTCCGGCATTGACGGCTTCGACGCCGAGCGCCGTGGCAAGATGACTCTTTCCCGTTCCCGGTGGGCCGAGGAAATGAACCGCTTCGTGACGGTCCACGAACCCGAGCTGGGCCAGGGTGAAAATGCGATCCCGGTCCAGCGAGGGCTGGAAGGTGAAGTCGAAGCCTGCGAGCGTCTTGATCGTTGCAAGTCTGCCCATGCGCAGGGCGGTCTTGATGCGGCTGTTCTCGCGCAGGGTTAGTTCCTCCGACAGGAGGATATCGATGGCCTCAAGGGCCGATAGCTCAGCATGCTCGAGGCGGCGCACGACATGGTCGAGAGCTTCCAATGCGCGCGGCATCTTCAGGCCAACGAGATCATGACGGATACGGTCGATCATCGACGGAATCGGGTCGAGGGTGGCGCTCATCGTCGGTTCTCCTGTGCCAGGACCTTGCCGACGGCATCGGAGAAGGCAAGCGATCGCTGCAGCACGGTGTCGCCGGCGGGTTTGAAGATATGAGTATCCTGCCGTCTCCCCGGCGCATGTTGAGGCTGAATGGGTCGCCGATGATCCGGATGAACCCGGCGCTGTTTACGGCCCTCCAGGACCGGGTGAGTTGCGATCAGCGTGCCGTTCTCGAAGATGCGGACCTCGTCGGCGGGGGAATGGACCTCAACCATTCGGCTTCGCGTGGCATCCGGAACGCTGTAGGTATTGCCACCGACGCTGACCATGCCCTCCCGCGACACGTGGCGCTCCAGCTTCAGAACGGATTTGAACGGTGCCAGCGGTAACGGTCGCAGGTGCGGTCGCTCCTCGGCAAAGGCTTCATTGACGAAGGGCATGGTTGTCGCATGCTTCCTCGGATTGGCGACGGTGTCCAGCCAGTGCCGGAGCTGGGCGTTCAGGTCGTCGAGATTGCGAAACGAGCGGGCCACGAAGAAGTCCTCGCGGATGTACCGGAACGGTCGCTCGACTTTGCCCTTGGTCTTTGCACGATAAGGTTTGCACGCCTTCGGGTGGAAGCCGTAGTGGCGTGCCAGGTCGATGAGTGCGCGATTGTAGATGACACCTTCCGTCGCTCGGATACCGGACCCTAGCCGACTATGCCGAGCCCATCTCCGCAACCGGCTCCAATGCTACGCAATATGGAGCTTTGTGTTTAAATATGACTATCGAAAACATTACGTCACTGACGCCCCACTATTTCCAACGCCTGCCCCTATTTAAGATTTAACCAGAAGTTTTCGAATGGCTTTTAGACAAAACTGCGCGGAAATATAGTTTCCGTACTCATGAAGATCATCAGATTTAGCTTCATCAGCCTTATCAACCACTACTTTAGCGCTAAACGCCCTCGTCCGTTGACCTGAAAGCTCGACCGCCCGATGGAAACCGAAGATTTCCATATCAATTCCCTTAACTTTGCGATGCTGTTCTTTAACAGCCGCTAGACGCTTGGCGCTTGCAATAACTGCCGAGCCACTTGAGAAAATGGCCATTTTTGGATTTGATTTCCTACTAGGACGTATAGAGCCATCGTACTCACTCTCCAGCTTTCGCAAGATATCGGTCTCATCCACGAGCTTCGCCAGTATTACCCTCGTATTTTCATCAACCACAACCTGATAAGGTTCATTCTCCAAACTCTCACCTATCCACTTTCCTGACTGATACTCCCAGCATATTTCTGTAACCAATAGCTGACCTAATGCAGCCTCCCCAATACCAGCACAAATTCCACTCAAAGCTACCACCTGAGGAGCATAGAGCTCTAATACTCGGGCAGTCATAGCAGCAGCATTTACCAGCCCCATACGCGGTAGAACAATAATGGCACCTTGATGCCCTTCTAACTCACAGTCCCAAATATCTAAGCCGTGGCGCTCTACACTCTCAATCTTAAATGTGGAGTCACCAATAAAGCCAGCTCTCTCCTCCTTGAGCGCAGTTAGAATGATGAAATCATATCTCCCTCTATCTCTAGCCTGTGCCAAAAAAATATCTAATGCCTGCGACCAAACCGTGATATTATCAAAATCATAGATTATGCATCCCCTAGCCGCAAAGAGATCACGGAATTCACGTGCATCTTCAGGAAATGCTGTAATTGCAAGTAGTGGAATTCTTTGGCGCCCAGAATAGTCGAGCATCTGTAGAATCTCAGCTCCAGAACTCCTGCGATCACCTCCTTCTACTCCCGGCATCCTGATATCTATAATACAGAGATCAAAGTCTCGTTCGCCGAGCGCCGCAAACTGCGATACGTTCGAAACCCGAAGAACACTACTGCCTTTAACACCACGGCTAATTAGAGCATTATGGATCACTCGGTACTTCTCATCAGTATCTTCAAAGACCACCACGCGCATTGACTACTCCCACTAAAGCGTCAAAAGACGCCTCCCATTTCGGCATATTGAATGAATACAATATACCACCAAGTATTTCTTGTTCGTATCGAGCTGATAAAACCTTTGCAACGTTTTGCAGCTTAACTTTCTGACCATTAACGATAACATCAGGATACTGTGTTACGATAATAATAGCAGATCTCCTACCAAGCGCCTGTAAGGTTCTTAATACTTCAACACCTCCAACAGCTTGCGCTACACTACCACTAGCCTTTGAATGTGTCGGGAGCGCCATATCCAAGACAATTAAATCGAAATTCTGCAACTCCGCTTCAATTACAGCTTCTCTCACTCCTTGTGCAACTGTCAATTGATCTTGCCGAACACCATTCTTATAAAGTCTATTTATAAGATCATTTTGTTTATGCTCTTCATCCTCTACAAGAAGAACTCTCATTCGGTATCCGCCTCCGTAGACTGGGATATTTCAACTGTTAAAACATATGAAATACGGCATTCACTTCCATCTATGTGATAGTCAACAGTTGAACGGCTCTCGCTAGTCTGTGTGATGTACCGAACTTTCTTTATTCCGGTATACCCTTCGCGCACCATGGAAGCGCCGAGATCATCGTCTTTGAAACTTTTTTCAAGCCGCAGTACATGAGCGTTTCTTTCGTCCGTATCTGCCAATGTCGATTTTACCGACACATTGAAACGAGCAAGATTTGATCCTTGCCTCACAATTCCTTCCACAGCTACTCTAACCGGAACATTCTCAGCTCCATATTTAAGAGCGTTCCTTATAAGTACAGAAAGGCAGTCGTACATTCGATGTACCGATAGGCCTTCCATCATAGTTTTTGAATATTCTCCCTCATAGACAATCAGCGGATCCTCAGTAAGCGGTTTGTCGGAAGCTTCAAACAATATGAGGTTACACAACTGTTCTGTATTAGCGCTAACAAACCCACTCTCAGGCTGACGAAACCAGCTAGCTAACCGCGTAAAGCGCTCATATACGGCATTTCTTAATTCGTGCCGCAATTCTCGCTGAGTAAGATTATCATATTGACCCAACCAATGATCCATCGAAGCAATAGCTTTATTTAAAAGTTCAACGCCAATATATTTTGCGGCCGATTTCAGCTGCGGATCAATTTCCACCCAACAGAAACGCATGAGCAGATCGTCGAAAAGATCAATACTTTTAGTGTTTTGTATCATTTTTCTTAATGCTACTAAATTATTTCGTGTCTGGTCATCGTCGAAGTTAAGATCAGATTTAAATATTCCTTTTGGCTTATTCTGCACACGAAATTGCAATATATCTCTTCGCATATCTTCTATCAGGTCTCGATACGAAGATTGCCACTGACGATACGATGCCATAAATTCTTTGTCGTAAGCCAGAAGCTGAAACTGCGATTTGCTTATTATCGACTCTACGCCGCCTCGCATCATACCTGTAAGTGTATTATGGCGGATACGTCTTCCTAAGTACGACTCAATTCCGAAATTCGTATTAGTACAAAATTGATGGAACGCGCTTTTTACAATCTCAAACAAAACATAGTCAAAAGATGCCAGGACTAAGATTTCCGCGACGTGTCCGCTGTTAGGGTTGGTTACTCTCACAGCGGTCAGTGCATCACCGCCGGATTCAATTATTCTTAGGTATTGTTGCGTATAAGCCGTAGGATTCTCCGTTAGCCATCGCTTCATAGCAAATCCATCTACGTACATGCGACTATCATCAAAATATTGCTGCAATTTTGATACCTGTCGCCTGGCCTCTATAGAATCCGCCTCTATAAAATACTCAATTCTTCCGCGGTTCTTTCCGACTTTCCTCAATATGTCCTGTCTTATTATGTCTGCTTGGTCGGGACTGGATACTAACCAGTACATTTTTTGAAGAGTCGATCTATCAAGGATTGCGAGCAAGAAGTTAGCTACTTCAGGCGAGTTTGGGAGAAGCCATTCGAAAAACGACTGAATACTTTTATTGTACTTTTCGTTTATAGTCCTTGATAAGTTTAGTCTAAACTTAAAATCGACATCGTCGCTGTTTGAACGCGATTTGTGCAGCGCGAGTGCTAGAACCGTTATAAGAGGGCGTGACCCTTCGTCGGCAGTCGCATAAAGACGCTCAAGTTCCATCTCGCTCATTAGAACGTCTAATCCGGTGGTGTGCTCAAATATAAAACGAATATCGTGCTGATCTAATGCTCTCATTTCTCGTGATTTTTTTAGAGCAACAAGAAAATATACCGTTCTAAGGAATTTACCACCTGTTTGTATATTATTATAATCTGTAGGTTTCTTGAATCCCAATAGGGCTTTACTGAGATCTTTTCGAGTTGGTATATTTATATCGGCGGTGTATGGCTCTATTGCTTCGGTACGCATTAGAAATCTCGGGCCAAGAACGCGATCTATGAAGCTACGATAGCTCGCGGGGCCAGGAAATTCTAAGAAAGCTATAGAACGCCTATAGAATACGAGGTCGGCCTCGTCTGGTTTAGCGTCGACGTATAAAGTGGTACTGTTGAATTCCGTTTCTTCAAACCTTTTAAATATCTCTATTATTTCCTTTGATGCGGTTTGCTGAATAGATCCGATGACGCTCGGCCATTGTTCGGAGAGATTCATAATTATCATTATTGAGACCACTTCGTCTACCATCGACATCGAATATGACTTTCTTAAGAAGCTACCGACGTCATTGGTGGATATTGGTACCGCTACTATATTGCTTAATGGTAGCAACTGACGAAAATCGTCTCTGATATGTTTTTTTATAAGCTGTACTCTTCCGGCCATTCCGTTAAATAGCGGAAAGTCAAGGTCAATCGCTTCAAGAGCTGAAAAGAAGGGAATTGAGTATTTTTGCTGATTAAGTTTATCTGCAATTCTATTTAGATGGGGAGAGATATTAGCGTCGTCTGCATCACGCGCCGCAATATATGCGATTTTTTTCGCGAGAAAATTAGATGCGCCCCATCGCTCAGCTATTACCTCGAGCGCCGTAAGAGCGTCGTCGCCAGCAGCATCAGTAATGGCAGATAGAAGACGAATTGCGCCGACGATTTCTTTAACTTCACTTGCCCACCCATTGAGGTGACCAATTACGAAGGCTACCTCATTTTCAACTGGGATTTCTTCTAGCGAATGGATTTGGAGCAGGGAGCGGTAAGTCTCACTCTTCCCCTTAAATGGGAAAGCGCCTTGATGGCCTATTAGCATCTCGGTCGCAACTGAAAGATCCTTTCCCGTCGCGGCGCGGCGCAGCAGGTTCATGTTGGTGCTTGAGAGCTCCGTATTTTTCTCAGCAGAGAGAATGCCACGTATCAGGTTTCTTACATCTTTATTTTTTATTTTTTTAAGATATAGAAATGTAAATCTCTGGTCGGCCCGTTTTACTGCATTCCTCTGGAATGGTGCGCGTTTTCGGGTTGTTGGCATTGCTGATACCTTTTGTGTGGGCGCGTATTCGCGTTTTGCATTGGCAGTGTGATTTCACACCTAATGACTATTTAGCTTTCGCAAATTTTGTACCTCATTTTCCTTTAGGTTGCACATGGTACTTTAAGCTAATTCCTGGTGTAGTAGGGAAGAATATCAGGCCCTTCTCTAGACGCTTTGGTGCCTGTATTTCTCACCGTTGACGAAGTTTGGCTGATGAGGCCTATCTCGATGTGACCGAGAACCTCAAGGCTATGCCGATCGCAACCGAGATCGCTCTGGAGATCCGTGCGAAGATCAAGGCGGTGACCGGCCTAAACGCATCCGCCGGTATTTCCTACAACAAGTTCCTTGCGAAGATGGCTTCCGACCTCAACAAGCCCAATGGCCAGGCGGTGATCACGCCAAAGAACGGGGAGGCATTCGTCGAGGGGCTCGCCGTCAAAAAATTCCATGGGATCGGGCCGGCGACCGCCGAGAAGATGCACAAACTGGCGATCGAGACCGGCGCAGACTTGAAAGCACAATCGCTGCAGTTTCTGTCACAGCACTTTGGGAAATCTGGTCCCTATTTCTGTGGCATTGCGCGCGGGATAGATGACCGTCAGGTGCGGCCCGATAGGGTCAGAAAATCCGTCGGCGCCGAGGACACGTTTGTGCAGGACATCGAAGATCTCGATCTTGCCACCTACGAGTTGAAGCCGCTCGCGGAAAAGGTTTGGAGTTACTGCGAGGCCAAAGGTTTCAGCGGCAAGACGATTACCGTCAAAATTAAGTATTCCGATTTTACCCAGGCGACCCGGTCCAGGAGCAACGGCCTTCCTTTTGCCAACTGCAACGACGTTCTTGTAACCGCTGCGGGGCTGCTGGCGACCATCTATCATTTCAACCGCTCCGTACGTTTGCTCGGCGTGACCCTGTCCTCGCTGCCCAGTAAGGATGTTGTCCACGAGGAACAACCGCAGCTTGGACTTGATTAATGATCAGGGATCGTCAGAGAGAACCATAAACCGTGCCAACAGCTCGCATCCTCGTTATTGATCTCGAAACAGCTGGTAATGGCGCAAACGACGTTTGTGAGATCGGCTGGCACAAGGTGGTTCGCGGTGATGACGAACGATGGGCCGTGATCAAGGAGCGCGGCGCGTACTTGGTAAAATTCAGAGCTCATCTGCGAAGAAGCGTGGGACCTGGCCCTCGCCACCACAAGTCCAGCAAAAGTTTTCGCGTCCTTTACAAATGGGGCATCTGACGAATTTGTAATCGTTCGGATCAACCTGATCCGCTTGCCCCCTCTCCATCGAACCCTCCCCTCCGCATGCCCGACAAGGTCGATCATTCCAGTTCCCGGATCCCTTGCAGATGACGCATTTTACGCGTTGATAGGCACGCAGATCGACCGTATCCGCATCTTGGCGTGTCATATGACGATCTCCGCCGCAGGCTCGGCAATCCTCGCCCTGGAATTTCCCGCTGCCTTCACAAAGCGGGCAATCAATAAGCTCATAGTCGCGGACGTCAATGCGATCGGCATCTTGCCGATCCATTCGACCGTCGCCACCACAGGGGTGGCAAGTGTATCCATGCAAACTACCGGTGCCCTCGCATACCGGGCAATCGACCTCCTCCCAGTCCCGTGTGTCGAGCTGGTCAGCGTAACGTTGCTCCATTTCGCCGTCGCCACCGCAGGCAGGACAATCGTCTCCCCGGAAATGCCGTGATCCGTCACATAACGGGCAATCGACTAGAGCATATCGACTGAGATCGATAGATGCGGCCTGCGCCTTCGTGAGCTCAGCTTCGCCCCCACACTCAGGACAATCCATTTGCCGATAGTGGCCGCGCCCTTCGCAAAGCGGGCAATCCACATAGCCGGCTCTCTGCGCATACTCTTCTTTGACCTCTACTGCGAAGGTGAGCGTGGTTTGCAGGTCTTTTGTTTCTGTAGAGCTTCCGGCCAGCGCTTTGAATTTAGGCTTCATGGCCTCGAATGCTGCGTAGCCGGGGTCCTGCTTGGATGTAGGGGCCATCGTCGGTACAGCGACCAAGACTTTCGTCGCCAGTTTCTTGATAGAGGCGCGCTCCTCCGCGCTTGATGCTGCTCCAATCTGCAGGTTGAGGCTTTCACAGGCTTTGAGAATGGTGAAAAGGCTACCTGTCACCTCTGCCTGAAGTTCCCATACGGCGCGGCGGTAATAGGTCAGAACGTGCTTGAACGATTTGACAAAGGCAGCGTTCTCGGCCTTAGGCCCATAACCATGCTTGTCGAATTTGGTATGATGATTAGCGCAAAGCCAAATCAGATTATCAGGATGGTTGTTCTTCGAACTCGCTACAGGATCAATATGGGCGGCTTCGCACGAATTGGCGTTCCCATGGCATATTGCGCACTCACCGTGCGCTTCTTCTTGAATTTCCGATTTGATACCTGAAGGTACGGGCGGGCGATCACCGTTCTTCGAAGGCCATGGCAAGCTCAGCCAATCGTTGAAGCCTTCAAGCTCGGCCCGATCGAAGAAATATCGCTTCTTGTACTTCCTCGCTTTTAGCTTGCGGTTGGAGGCGTGCTTAGGCGCATAGCTTACAAACCACTTCAGCAGCGTTGGCGACATACCCACCAGCGATGCTGCTTGAAACTCGTTCAGTTCATCTATCGCCACTTTGGCGGGAGCGGGAAGCTTCTTCTTCATGACCGGTCGCACTGATTGATAGGCTCTCGAAGAAATTAACCTCGCTGGCCGCGAAGCTTTAGAGAGAGAGTGAGAGAGAGAACGGCGTCTGGACTGTCAAACGGTTGGTGACTACTCGGCAGAAGGCGGGCTTTCCACAGGCAGCTGCGTGCCGACGTCGGCTTCCAGCGGGTGGTGCTTGTCGAGATAGACAGACGCACCGCGCAAGAGCGCATCGTAGAAAAAAGCCCCCTTATTATCGAGGCTGTGCTTGATCCGATACTCTTTCGCCTCTGCATACTTTTTCTCTGAAAGGGTTAGTGTGCAGTTGAACTGATCGGGACCTGCGAAATTTCGCACGACGTGTGTCGAGCTGCTGAGCGCCAGATCGACGAAGTGCTCAAGAACCCTCCCCTTATTATCGTCCCGTCTGATCTTCGCGATCCTTACGGCATCATTGACGCCAGCAGGCACCTTGCAGTTCAACTTCGCCATCTTCTTTTCCTTGGCCATTTGGCGGTGCCGCTTTTCCCATTTTATGAGAAATGCACGCTATCTGAATTTTGGGAAAAATCAAACTCTGCGAATGCTCAGAATTTTTGGGAGAAATTGTAGTCCTCTGACGCAAGTGAAAGCCGGAAAGAGAGGGAAAATTTGCAGGCCCGAGGCTTCAGTGATACCTTGGAGGTAGAGCAGATTGAGAGGTCCCATGAAGACGGAAAAATCAGCGAAGATTGAAACTGAAGAAAGATATCTGACTGATTTTAAACGAGAATTAGGATTGCAACTCACTTCAGCTGACGCTATTATCCGTGACAGCAGCGATCGAAAAGAGCGGTTGCAAGCTGAGCGCGCGAGGATAGATGATGCTGTCCGGAGAAGCAGGAAATTGGTTAGGTGAATACGGGGCCGCATTGGCCGACGGAAGCTGGCGCGCTTGGTTCGCGATTGTATTCGTACCGTTGGCATTCTGGGTGTTGATCACCGCCGTTCGCGCAATTGCTGGCGAGTACATAAAGCGGTTCTGGTTTCAGCAAGTGCACCCGTTCGAAATCGAGCGCCTGCAAGCTAAGCTTAATGAGAGCATACGCGTGAACGCGGCAGAAACCACCGAGCTTTCGAAATTCAGAGACGCAGTCGGAGCTTTGCTCTCCGAGAATAGCCGGCTTCAAGGAGAAGTCATCAGACTTAGGCTTGAGCTCTCAGCTATACAAAAAAACGCCAATGCTCTGGATATAGTTGCGTAAGCAGATTATAACGTGATTATATATTACGGTTTTTGGGGCCTGACTATTACTGCTGGAGTGTATGGCCGGCAATCCCTTCACACCCCTGGGTGGCAAGACTCACACGGAGAGCCGCTTTGGCGGGCTTACGCAAAACTGGTAGGTTCACCTCGTTACCATCCGTAATGCAGCGGGCAGACTATGGCATTTGGTGATGCGCTCGCCGAGAACCTCAACGACCCACCCATGGTGCCGCTCAGGAATGAACATTCTGGCGCCAACCAAACCATTGAAAATCAGATTTCCGACGGCAGCAGTTCCCAGGTCGGAGACAACACGCTCGGAGCAAAGAATGTCAGCCGTCGTGATGATCTGCATGGACGTGAACCGCTCGCCGGCGATCCGCTGCGCTTTGCGCTCGTCGATGACAACGGTATAGCCTAAGACGGCTCCGGATGCGAGCGTAGCCGCTTCACCGTCATCCAAGGTCTTTGCTGCACTTCCGCTAACAAGGCCAGCGAAAAGATGCTCAGCCGATACCCCCGAGCTGAATATGCGAGAGGCAGAAAACGAAGTCGTTCAACTCCTAAAAAAGCACAAACTAGGCACTGCTGAGGGTCATTTGGCTCGGGCAATGTCTGCCTTCTAGAGAGGCGAGTGGTCAGGCGCAAACGGTGAGCTTCGCAACTTTCTTAAAAGCTATTTCAATGAGATTGCCCTCCTAACGAGCTGCGATCCAACGTTTGACGGCCGACAGATGCGAGACTTTCTAGGCGGAGGCGTCACGCGCCGTTTCTCTTGGCAGACTACAACGAGTGGACTCCTGATGGCAAAAAGTCTCCATTCGTCCAAGCACTCCTGAGCCGAATGCATCCGCACGGCGGCCATCCTGGGCTGTCTGAAGAAGAGGACGCGACCTTCAGACTTCAGATAAATTTAGTGACCGCAAGACCGTTTCTTCGTCGCCTGTCTGATCTCCTTGCCGAAGGTTTTTGAAAGTTCGCCGCGTGTTACCGGCTGCAGCGTGGCGATCGCCATCAGGACGGCTGCCTCCTGGCGAGATAGCGTCGCCGCCAGTGACCGCGTCTCAACCGTCGATGCACGATTGGCATCGGCATAGACGCTACGGGTGCGATGCTGCCAGCCGCCAGCTACGGAAACGAGTTCATAGGGCCGCCCGACCAGATCCTCCCGCAGATCGTCGATCAGCAGATCGATGGCGCAGTCCTTGCCAATGACACGGGCCAGCGTCTCGCGCGTGACGGGATCGGCGGACGCAAAGATCACAGCCTTGACCCGCATCATCCATTCCCGCCAACGCAACGCCGGCGGCAGATCCTCAAGTTCCCGGTCAAAGGCAAGACCGTCATCCCGTTTTCGCGCGCGTGGGCGAGACGCTGCTCCTGTGTTCGAGCCTGCCATCGTCAAAGCCCATGGATCCGAAACGTGCTGCGGCCGGAAAGCTCCCGCACAGTACCGGAGGCCTCCAGCCGCTCGAACATGCGCCGGCTAGCCCAGCGCGAAAGGTCAGCGCCCGGAGCGGGACGCCGACACCGCATCCTCCTCCAGCAATCGGTGGATCACACCCTCCCCGCCTTTCGTGCGGAGTTTTGGTGCCGCCGTCACGAGCTGCCGGGTGCGCCGATCGATCTCGCTCACCGACTGCAATGCGGCCCCCGCGCCCTCGACCAGCGCCAGACACACCGCACGCGCAAAACCCGGTTCGCCCGGTCGCACCCGCCCGCGGCCGCAAAACGTGCGGAAGGCGGGTCCGCTGCGCTGCGCCATCAGGAGAAACAAAGACCGCTGCCAGCCGAGCCGTTGCGCCATCAACCAGGTCGACCACGCCGGCCAGGCGATCGTCCCAGCGCAGCGAGAGCAGCGTGGCGAGCTCCTGGAGGAACGCGGTGTTCATAGGACCTTCGCGGGCGCCGAGCTTCCTGTAGGCGGAATAGCCGTTTCCGGCCGGCCCGAGATCACCGGCGTCCGAGGACAACAGCATGGCGTCGCGCAGCTCGGCTTCCCCCTCGGTGCGCCCCGTCAGGCGCACGGCGGCAGCGGCGGATCGAAGGGTCAGACGCGCGCGCCAGCAGCCCGCCCACACCGGCTCGCCGCGAACCAGATCATCCAGCGTTTTCAGGACGATGCCGGCTGAGAAGGCTGCTTCGCTTTCCGTCTCGACAGGCCGCAGTGATACGGACCATGACGGCAGAATGAGGCCGGGGGCAGTGGCAGAAGCGACCGGTATGTTGCGCGAATCCATGAGAGAAGCGTAGCTGATATGTGCGGATGATGCCATCGAAAACCAATCAATCCGCACACACTGTCGCTCTGTAATAACGTCCGATAACGTTGACTTATCGGACGTAATTGCCGTTATAAAGAAATGGCCAAAATCATCGAGCAGAACACCGAAATTCACGTCGAGAAGACCTCAGCGCCGTCTCTCAGCACGGCTGGGCATGATGTTTCAGCGCCGCAGGTATCGGGCGGAAGCCCCCTCCCCTTGTCAGCTGACCGGAATTCGTGAGACTCGGCCGTCATCAAAGCGGTCCTGTGCAACGCCATCCTCCGCAGACGCCCGCCCAGCGTTGCTATGGCTCTGATCTTATTCATTTCTTCGACCTACTGGTGCAGAGAAGCCTGTTGTCGCTCAGTCTCACAATTAACGACTCGGGCGCGTCTCACCAATTCCGTGCAAGGCAAACCAAAGGCGTCCAAATGGAGCATCCCGTTAAATTTTGGCGCCCCTCCCCTGCGCTTCGTGGGCCGGAAAGATGCGGCCCCCTTAATTTCGACCATAGATGACTCAGGGCGAGGCTTGGCATTTTTCCATCCATTGGGTCATCCTTGCCTGCGAAAGCCGCTGTACGGCCATTTGTGGGGGTCGGAAAATCTCGCTTTCTCATCTTTTGGGGTGGTCAGGCCGTCTCTTCCGCTGGTTGATGACCGGCGGTCGATAGTGTTGCGGATTGCCGCCGGCCATTGGTCAACCAACGTCGCTATCTTCGTTCGGGAATGCTCATCGGAAGCTTTCAGCATGCGAGCGATCATTTCAACCGGATCCTTCAAGAAGCGGGCGACGCCGATGGCAAGCGCGTACCGTTCCGCCAATGGCGCAGCCGAAAGCTGGGTGATGTCCGAAGGCAGTTGCTGATCATAGATCGGCACTGCGACCCTGAATTCCGGCACCACGATCGTCAACGCGGGGCGTCGGAAGTGCTTTGATCGGACCAGATGTTCGTGCTGACGCGGCGACGGCAATCTTGCCAACTCCCACGGCGCCGCTGGTGAAGCTTTGCGGACCGGCGACAGCAGCAGTGACAAGGCCAACTCGACGGGCGCCGCGACGATATCCTTCTCCATTGCCCATCGCGTAAGTATCTCCCCTCCCCTGCGCGCTGCCCAAAGATCGGCCAGAGCGCTGACACCGCGGGTGTCGCGGCTGAATAGAGGCTGACGATGTCGCTCGCACCAGAAGGAAAAGGCGAACGACCACGTTCTGAGCCGTGGCGGTCTTTGCATGCCCTGCGAGCAAACAGGGCAAATCTCCCCTCCTTTCCACCGAAGCAGATTGCGATAGCGCGATGGAAAACCATCAAAAGTCATAGCGAACAGGCGCACCACTGAACTGTTTGTTGCGACGGCGATGCGCTCTATGTCTTGCAGCACGGGCTCTCTCTCAAGCTCCAGCGCGGGTCGAGCCCACCCGACATGCGCTTGCAGCTCACCCAAGGACACAAGATAGACATCGGCGATCCGCTCCAACCAGGAGCTTAGCCGCTCATCGGGGAAAGGCGGCGGCACGATAGGCAGTTGCACTCTCCCCTCCCCTCAGGCCTCAGCAAAGGGCGGTGGCGCGGCAACCCGGTGATCGAGGATCGCGGCTGGCGTGATCCGTTCGGTTGAGGTGAGAATGGCCTCCAAGGCCAGGGCGATCACCATCCGGAATATAGAGGCTGTGATGCCGCCATTGACCTCGACCAAGCGTTTTAGCGCGCTGTCGGTCAGCTCGGACGGCAAGCGCAGTGGCAACGACCGTAGAAGGCCGCCGATCAGACCGTGGAAGTCGGTGTCGTGCCGCCAAGGCGGCAGGCCATAGGGCTCGAAACGGCTGTTGAGATGGGCGTCACCCCGGATCGCATCCCGTGCCTCGTGAGAGCCGAGGCAGATCAGCGGAATGCGCAACTCGTTACCGAGGAAGCGCAGCAGATTGAGCATGCGGCGCTGCTCGCGATAAGTGCCGGCAATCAGGTTCTGGACCTCGTCGATGACCAGTATGCGCGGCGCGGTTTCCTGCAGCAGTCGGAGCGCTTGGGTTTCGAGTTGTCCGATCGTCGCGCGCGTAGGCGGCGGAGCGCCGATTACCGAAAGCAGGCGATGATAGAAGCGGCCCTCGTTCGGCGAGGCAACCATCTGCACGGCGATGACAGGTCGGTGGTAGATGCCGCTCGTTTCATCGAAGCTCGGCGGATGGGCGCGGACGAACTTCTCGATGATCATTGTCTTGCCCATGCCCGAGGCGCCGAAAATCAACAAATTGGGCATGCGGGCACGCTTGGGAAACAGAAGAAGGTCCTCAAGTTTGTCGAGTGCCTGCCGGGCACGGGGATAATCGATCCACCGGTCTACTCTCATATGCTCGATGCGCTCGCGATCGGGCAGACCGGCATGGGCCTCAACAGCGGGATCAAGGTGCGGATAGGCCATCATTCCCACACCTCGACTGGAAAGTGCGGCAAGGCGAGCACAGGCTCGTCCAATGGTCCGCTTGGCGGGAGTGCGGGCTTCTCCTGCAGATGAGCACGCCGCGCACGCAGTCTGCGCATTTGCGTGGTTTCCCGGGTCGCTTGGTCGACAAGCGCCCGTTGCGCAGCAATGGTCTGGAAGATCGTCTCCTCGCCGATCTCGCGGCGGCCGAGGGCTCGCTGCACGCGCATCGCCGCCTTCTGCTCCCACAGCGTGATGGCCGGGCGTCCAGGATTACGTGTCGGCGCCATCAGATAATTGCCGCCCAGCTTGACGAAGACCCGATGCAGATCCCGTGGATCATATTTGATCACTACCTTGTCGTCACACCGCCCGATCCAAGGCGCAAAGCCGTCAGACCAATAACAGATATTGTGGATGTGGATCCCGGTTCGCCGCAGAACACGCGGCTCGAACGGCAGGAAATCGATGAGAAAGGCGAGCGGATCATGCACCTGCCGCGCAGGACATACAGATATAGCTTCATTCCAGGCCGCGTCCGGCGGCCGACCGATACCGCGATGAAGGTCGGAATGGTAGGCGATGATCTCCAGCGCCAGCCAGGCCTCGAGCTCACGCATCGTCATCACCGCGCGCGCCTCGGAATCATAGTCACCGCGCTCCAGCACATTGGAGAAGTGCGTACCGGGCAATAGATGCACCGCGCCCATCATCGTGCCGATCAGCCGTTCGATATGCCCACCAAATCGAGGCGTTCCTGGCGGCCGGTAAGAGACGACGATGTTGTGGTCGTCACAGCCCCGCTTGAACGCGCGCGCGTGGAATTCGGCGCCGTTGTCGACATGAATGCATTCTGGCAAGCCGCTTGCGGGCCACTCCAGGGCTATTCCGCGATCCTCCAGCCACCGCGTCTTATCGATGATCGAATGTGTCAGGCAAAGCGCCACCGACGTCACCGAAGGCGCCTCCAGGGACAGGTAGAACCCCAGAACCATTCGGGTGCAGACATCGATGGCAATGGTGAGGATTGGCCGGCCGATCGGCTGCCGTTCGATCGGATCGACCACGGTTACGTCGACCTTCGTGTGATCTATCTGAACCACCTGCAGCGGACGCGCAGCTGAAAACTCGCCAGGTAGCGCCAGGAATTGCGCATCGGCCCGCGCTTTCCCCTCACGGCGGCGTGTCATGGCTTCTACATCCAAAGTCGCGAGATAGCCCTTCAGGCGCCTGATTGACGGTGGCGGCAAATGCTCCGCTCGGCAGTCGGCAGCGATGTGCTTGCGCAGTCGAGTTACCGTCGGGCTTTCCGGAGTGGCATAGAATGTCGTAATGTTGCGATCGACGATCGTCTTCAGAGCGGGATCAAAGGCGTCGATGCCCGCGCGCCGCCCCGGCTTCCGGTGAATAAGCGCCGCGGCACGCTCCTCAGCCCTGAACCGCTTCAGCCAGCGGAATAGCGTTGCGCGGCTGACTGCAAGCTCCGCCATTGCGTCGGCGACGTCGCCGGCCGTGGGACGCAGCGGTACCCGCCGCAGAACATCTGCATGCCGGAGGAAGTCCTGCCATTCGTCTTCAGTGAGCTGTTCACGCCGCATAGCCTTCACGGGCCTGGTATATCGAGGTAATCTCACCATATCTGAATCGCGTGACAGTTCAGTCTCAACGAAACCGAAACGGTCTCACGAAATCTGAATCGGCTAACCCATTGGTAACAAATGAATTCCAGTCTCGCGAAAAGCGGTCAGCTGACAGGCGGAAGCCCCCTCCTCTCTCCCGCCGGCGACGATCAGACGCCAACCCATCTCGCCAACCTTGCCGATCGTGCCCGGGGCTACGTCGCAGCGGCCAGCTCCGCGAATACACGAAAAGCCTACGCAGCCGACTGGAAGCATTTTTCCGCGTGGTGCCGTCGGTCCAATCTGGCTCCCCTCCCCCCGCATCCACAAACCGTCGGTCTCTACATCACGGCCTGCGCGTCGGGCGTGGCGACGCGCGGCGTGAAGTCGAACGCGGTATCGACGATCGAGCGACGTCTGGCGTCCTTGTCCTGGAACTATGCCCAGCGCGGCCTCTCGCTCGATCGCAAGGATCGTCATATCGCAACCGTCATGTCCGGCATCCGCAAGAGCCATGCCAAACCTCCGGTTCAGAAAGAAGCGGTGCTGGCGGAAGACATCATCGCCATGATCGAGACGCTTGATCGCGGCACGCTGCGCGGCCTGCGTGATCGCGCCATGCTGCTGATCGGCTATGCTGGCGGCCTGCGCCGCTCCGAGATCGTCGGTCTCGATCTGAAAGCCGAGCAGACGGAAGACGGGCGCGGGTGGATCGAGATCCTTGATCAGGGTATGCTCGTTACGCTACGGGGCAAGACCGGATGGCGCGAGGTCGAGGTGGGGCGTGGATCATCGGACACCACCTGCCCCGTTGTGGCGGTGGAGACCTGGATCCGATTTGCAAAGCTGATCCACGGGCCCCTGTTCCGCAGGGTAACCGGAGAAGGCAAGGCCGTCGGGCCGGATCGTCTCAACGACCGGGAGGTGGCGCGACTGGTGAAGCGCGCGGCGATGGCCGCCGGTGTCCGTGGAGATCTCAGCGAGATCGAGCGGACGCTGAAATTCTCCGGCCACTCGCTGCGCGCGGGTCTTGCGTCCTCGGCCGAAGTCGATGAGCGCTATGTTCAGAAACAGCTTGGGCATGCCTCCGCTGAGATGACGCGTCGCTATCAGCGCAGGCGGGATCGGTTCCGGGTGAACCTGACGAAGGCTGCAGGTCTATAGCACTCGATTATGGGGTAGTGTGACCGCTACCAGCCCCTAATCGGTCTCTGCGATAGCCAACCTCATGCCGACACGGTGCAAGGAAATCAACACCCGCAGCTTCTTGCCCCGGGCTCCGACCCTCTTGGTAGGATTATCGTGCGCTATCGACGATTGATCCGCCGTCAGTTGCCGCGATTCCTCCGAACGAAGGGGAGCCACTCAACGAGCGCGATCTTAGTCTGTTCGGTGACATTCTCGTAGTAGGTTGACGGGGCAATAGGTAATAGTCTGCAGATCGGCTCGACCCAGAATACGCCACGGTGTTCCTATGAACGAGATAATCGTTTGAAGGGGCGGTCGAGCTCCGCCTGGTCGAAATATGCAGACGCCTTGCGCAATATCCCATTGGCTTGACGAAACTCGCGGTTCTCACGCTCCAGAGCCTTTATCTTCTCGGCAACATCGCACGACAGGCCTGCTCGCTTGCCGCTGTAGACCTAACAACGTCGCATCAGGTGTTTAAGCCGCGGACAATGCTGCCTCATCCTGAACATCGAACATTCGTTCGAGGTTGAGAAAGCAGATCATGCCTTCGGGTTGAGCAATGATCCCGTCCGCATAGTCTGTACCGCTCGTAACGCTGATTTCGGGGACTGGCTGCAACTGGTTCGTGGCGACTGTGAGTATGTCCGAAACGCGATCGACCAGAAGTCCCATCACCATGCCATGGACTTCAGCGACCACGATGGCGCTGCGCTCGTTTGGCACTGTGCTCGGCATGCCCAGCTTGTTAGCAAGATCGATGACCGGGATGACCGTGCCGCGAAGGTTCATCACGCCGAGCACGTCGGACGGCGCATGGGGGATCGGCGTCGCCGGGCCCCATCCGCGAATTTCGCGGATGGAGATAGTGCGCACGCAGAACTCTTGATCGTGCAGGCGGAACGCGATGATCTCGAACGTGTCGCCTAAGATCGCGTGGGCGTTCGGGCTCATCAGAATTCCTCCCAGCTTTCCTTGACGGCAGCGTTGCCGGAGAAAGATCTTGTCACTTTTCCCGCGATCTTCCGCGCAGGCGACGCCACATGCCGATGTGCGGAGCCAGCCGCCATGACGGCCGCTGTCTGTCGCAAGGTATGTCCGACCTGAAACTGCCCGATGAGATCGCGAAGGCGCTCGGCCTCGGAAACCAGTGCGGCACTGGCGGCATTGCTTTCTTCCACCATGGCCGCATTCTGCTGCGTCACTTGGTCCATCTGGTTGACAGCCGTGTTGACCTCGGCGAGACCGACGGACTGCTCGCGTGCCGACGTTGCGATCGCATCCATATGCTGGTTGATCGTTATGACGTAGCCTTCGATCGTGCGAAGGGAGTCACCCGTTTCGCTCACCAGTTGGACGCCGCTCTTCACCTCGACGGAGGAGTTGCGGATCAGCTCCTTGATCTCCTTGGCGGCTTTAGCGGAGCGCTGGGCCAGTTCGCGCACCTCTTGGGCTACGACGGCAAAACCCTTGCCGGCCTCTCCGGCACGAGCGGCTTCCACGCCTGCGTTCAGCGCGAGCAGGTTGGTCTGAAAGGCGATCTCGTCGATGACGCCGATGATGTTGGCAACCTGATCGGAAGACTGTTCGATCTTCTGCATGGCATCGACCGCGTTGGCGACAACCTTGCCGGACTGGACGGCACTGGCATTCGCCTGCACGGCTACCGAACGCGCCTCGTCGGCGCGCTTTGAGGAGTTAGAGACGTTCGCCGTGATCTGGTCGAGAGCGGCTGCGGTCTCCTCCAGTGAGGCGGCCTGCTGCTCCGTCCGTTTAGACAGGTCGTCGCTGCTCTGGCTGATCTCACGGGAGCCGTTGTCGATCTGCACAGTTGCCTGAGCAACCGAACGCAGGGTTTCCGCCAGCTGCGAGACGGCGCCATTCAGATCGTGACGAAGAGCATCAAAATCGGGAGAAAAGGGATCGTTGAGCTGGAAGCTCAGATCGCCGGACGCCAGACGGCGAAGACCTGTGGCAAGACCCGAGGTTGCTTCCTGAAGGCGAGCCTGAGCTGCAGCTTCGGCTTCGGCTGTCAGGCGAACGCGATCTGCCTCCCCCTGAAGACGGGCTTTTTCGGCTTCTTCTTCCAGACGCTTGTTGGCGATCGCCGCCTGACGGAAGACTTCGACAGCACCTGCCATCTCGCCGATTTCATCAGCGCGGCCACCATAGGGGACCAAGGTTGCGGTGTCGCCGCCGGCCAGTTTCGTCATGGCGCTGGTGATGGTGCGGATGGGTTTTGCAATGCCGGTCACGGCAAACACGATGGCGCCAAGGATGAAGGCTGCAAGGAAACTGATGGCCACGATCGTCATGGTCAGCGTGGTGCTGAACACCGCCTGGCTAGCTTCATAGCTTTCTTTGGCGCCTTTTTCATTAATCTGCACGAGCTTGGTGAGGTTTTCGCGGATGCGCGTACCAAACGGGCCCATTGCTTCCTGGAGTACGGCCCGCGCTTCCATATCCTTACCTGCCGTTGACAACACCATAAGCTTGTCGCCTTCGGCCACGTAACCAGCGAAATCTTGCCGAACCACTTTCATGAGCTCGAGCTCAATCGGGAAAGTGTAAATCGCTTCATATTTAGAGGCTATTTCAGGAAATGCAGCTGCCAACGTCTTGACCTTCACTTCCATAGCTCGGGTCGCCGCGTCGTCTGGCGCTAGAATATGGTCACGATAGGCGATGCGAAGCTCAGCCTGCTGCTGGAACATGTCTTTGGCAATGGCCAAACCAGGCATCCAAGTTGTCGAAAGGCTGGTAACGAACTGATTGGTCGTCTGAAGCCTATTGATGGAGTAGGCGGCGAAACCGCCCACGATCATGCCAATGGCAACGAACATGCCGATGAGTGCCATCTTAATACTGGGTCTGGACATTTTGGTCCCTGAAGCCGGTCCATCAGCAGCCTCATATCGCCTTGGGATCATTTAGCATAGACTTCATGTCCCGCAATGATGCAAACATACAACCAAATTATTAAGGCTTTTGGAGCGCGGAAACTTTTTTAGAACGCCCTGTACGCGAATTGAATTCCTTCCCGTTCGCTCTGCGGGCCATGCACTTGGAGCAACGCCAATCGTTCATGTATAAGAACGGGGGGGCGATTCCTCGCATTCCGCGCATGCCAAGACTGCTGATTCAGGCCCACTGCTTTTGTTGAAAAACTGTCCGGTATCAAATCGGTATGGCGCCCGGTTTTCGGTCCGAACGCCGTGTTTTAAATCACCGGAATTTACAGGTAGATGGCTTCCGTCCATCCAGCGGGATCAATAGAATAGGGCGCACTCCCTCTTGCGAATAAAACCATAAACTCATAATCAGAGCCAACAATTTCCGTTTAGCGCTTCAATTGAAAATGAGATCTGAAAAGCGACACCCACATTGCTGAATCGTTCCGCAAATCACCGCTAGCAAAGGCTCGTCCTGTGGAAGATCGCGTCCGTTTCGCCTTGAAAAGTTGCTGAACATCGCCCATCAGGATACGGGCCAGGGAAAGTGAGTGGCCAACTTCCTGCTGGCCTGGTGGAACGCCGAGGTGCATGGCGGCTTCGATCTCACTGACCTCGCCAATGTCGATCGTGACGTTGCGGACGACATGGCCACGATCTTCACTTGGCTCGCCCGTGAAGACGACCTTGCCTATCCCACCGATTATCGCAGGGAGGTCGAGCAGATCATCGCACATTGGCGCCCGAAAACTGGGACGGCCTGATGCCAAGCACCCGCAAACAACCGACCCTGCATGGTTGTGAACGACGGTCCAGCAAGATCGATACGCTCGCCTCGGTGCTGCCGTTCGGACGCCAGGACGAGCTGGCAAAGCTCTTCACCGACAACGAAGGACCGGCGCGAGTGGGGGACTAGCGGCCATTCGTGACTCGTCTCTTGGCATCCCTGACGTGAATTGAGTGCGGCAGCTTGGCCATTCTCTCAAAAAATTATCTGCATTTGAGAGTGTACACGCATCCTTTCCTGCAGCCTATAAGCACAACCGCGACGGAAACAGCTTCAAAACCTTGATCCATTCGAGCTTGCGGCTCTGGTCGCGCGCTCTCTCTAGCCGTCCTGAAACTGATTAATCTGCGACGATGGAGCGGCGACAGAGCATTTCGGTTGATGATGGTCACCCCTTTCCAGTTCACCGGCCGGCGAACGTGGCCGTCATGTTGCCGCCCAGCCGCGTATCTTGCAACGGGCGCAGTTGCACGCGTTTTGCGGCTGCTATGCCGGTGCACCGCACTGTCCAGCAATATGGCTCGAGCCAGGCAAGTTTGGATTTCTTCTCCTCAGGGTCAACCGGCACTTGCCTGGTGCCAGTCTTCGCCGCGAAAGGGCGAGGGTCGTCGTAGGCGGTAACGGCGCGTTCCACCGCGCGGTGCAGGGCGTCGTGGCCCTCCCCCGCTAGATCCACATTGTTGGCCTTGCCGAACGCGGCCATCATTGCCGCCGGCGTCACGGCATAGACCTGGTAGTCTGCCGCGCGCGTCTGTCGCTTCAGTTCGTTGGGCAAGAAGCCGTCGGCATCCACTTGCTCGGCAAAGATTGCATACATGTCCTTTGCCCAGTCAAATTGATCGCGGCGATTGGTGACGATGCTCGTGGCCATCACGCTCCAGGCTGCCCAGTAATAGTGATTGTTGATCTTCTCGCGCGCGTCATCCTTGTCCCATTCACGGGTGACGTGATCGGCGATCGTCCCGAGCCAGTCATCGATCTCAGCAGCTTTCGAGGCGTAAACGAGAAGCGGCTGCGAGCGCGAAAACTTGAGGCGTAGCCATGCACCACTCAGGCTCGCGAGGGCCCATTTGCGTTCCGACTTTCCGGTGTGATTGACCGCCGGGCCGAGAAGCGCCTTTGCGTTGGCCCATGCACCGTACCATGCAACGACACATTGCAGCGTCCGCGTCGAACCGCTGTCTAAATATTGATCGACAAGTTTGACGGCCCCCTTCTCCATGTCACGGATGGGTTTGGTAAGCGCCTTGTACCTCTCGCTGGACTCTTGATTGAGAATGTTGCGCGATTTGCCCGAACCTTGGTACTTGCTCGGGAAGTCCAGTGCTTCCGTGAACGGCACAGGTGACGGCGTACACGGTCCCACCAAACGGCTGCTGTGACGCACCTCACCGTAATAGCCGGGCGGTGGCACCAAATCATTCGCCAATGCAGGCCTTGCCATACCGCTCGATGTGAGGACCAAGGCAATCACAGCGGCGACAGGCGTATGTAGATGTCTGCACATCTTGCGATTCTAGCTAAATAGACGAAGGGTGGAAAGCGTCGTCACCCCTCAATGTCGATGACAGATCCACCGAGGCGCGAGAGCACGAAAAGTTTGATCCCGGATATCAAGCGGCTCCAGACGAGGTGCGCCTTGAGAATGAAGAACGCGAACCCTGTTCCCGTCCCAGAAGGATGATAGCGCCGGGGACATACAGATATCTGGGGAGGAGATAGACCAAGACAGCTTCGCAGATTTTTGCCGGACCCAGGAATATCACGACCGTCGGGACTCTCAGCTTAATGCGGCAGATCGTTCAACCTAGATCCAAGGTCGGAGGAGGCGGCCATCCCGCATTAGCTGAACGATCGAGAATTTGAGCCTCTGTGCAAGCGAGTGTGGTAGCCGCAGACATTCGCGGATTCTACAGCGAGACCGATCAGGCGGAGTACCTCTCCGTACACTCGCCAACAGGACTTTGCTTTGCCAACGGAACTGGATAGGCGTTCCATGCGGAAGCAGTTTGACAATGCATAGACCGTCGTGCCCGTTCGCTTTGAGCAATGGCGCGGCCCTATTTTTCTTCCTCGGGAGAAGGTTCAAGAAATATAACCTATGGCAAAAACAGCATCAGGAAACTTGGAAAAATCCTGATTGAAAAATATCCTTTCTTTTCATGTAGTTAAACGTGTAGGCAGCTGCCAACTACTAACCTGCCTTCAAACCTTCCTGACCGTTGGCATTCAGCAAAGCCATAATCATGGGCCCGAGTGAAAACTCACCTCGCTCAGTTCGGCGCGTCAGATCGCGGAGATAAGCGCCGGGTGAGTTTATGAAATTCGCTCGTTCGAGAATGCAAGCCATGGTCGCCGCGGCATTCTCCGCTCCCATAACGTCGCAGGCGTCCTGATACGCTGACGGGCTAACACCAAGCATTGATCGAACCACGACAGCCGCGGACATCAGATCCCGCCAACTGTCGACGCGACCACCTCGCCCGTAATCCGTGATTGAGGGGCAAGCCTTCAGGACAACGGAAAGCGGAAATGCCTTCACTGGGTGCTTGTCGCGCAGTCGAAGATCGCTCGCTTTCGCCTCTGGCTGTTTTCTTAAGCCAGGTTCAAGTTCATTTAGGGAGTCTGTATTTGAATTCTGTATGTGCTGCTCATTATGGGCAGCATTGGCGCTCGTAAAATCACAAAAATGACGTGCTTCCAAGCGATTGACGACTTCTTCCTGCAGCATCTGCATTTCCTCCAGAATGGCTTCGATTTCAGCAAGGCTTGGAGCACGAGGGATTCTTCCCACCAACGCAACATACATGCCCTCCGCATCCGCCCAGTCACCCTCAGCACCTTCTTCCACAGCCGCTGAAATTAACTTGCGAACATCTCGCCGGCAAATCGTCAAACTCTCCTTTGCTCGTCTCAAGTTTGCTCGGTCTGCTATGACCTGTTGTGCTAAGCCTGCCAGTTCCTCACAGCGGGCGAGCAGAGGAGAAAGGTCAAAGCCGAACGCGCTTTGGACAGCTCCTGCACTGTCTTTTCGGGCATAACGTTTGCCGTTGGCACTATCTTTGCGAACGATCAATCCCGCGTCGACCAGCACTCCAAGATGTCTGCGCAGCGTGGCTCCTGCCATGCCATGTGCACGAAGGGCCAGTTGCGCATTGGATGGAAATACGATCATCTGCGCGCCTTGGCGCAGCTCGTTTTCCGGATAGAAGCTCAAGAGGGCATCAAGGACGGCAAGGCTGTTCGACTGGATACCTAGCGGCACCATTGCCGCAGATGCATCCCGGAATATCTTCCACTTGTCGGCTGCTTTGCCCGCCGCGATCTCGGTCGTCTGCCGTCGCACAAGTGCGAGCGTCATCGGCCGCCGCCCGAAGGGCGTCGTTACACTTCCCGTTTGCATCATCTTCTACCTTTCAGAAGGCAAAATGAAACGGCTCACCAAAACGGTGCCAAAAGCTCTTGACGAGGATTCGAGGAAATGCGATTCTGTAGCTGCTAGACTTACAGATCGGGTTCCACGACGGCGACGTTGTGGGGCCTTTTCTTTTGCTGCTTAAGCTCCCTGTTTTTGTTTTGCTGCCCTGTGCGCTTCATAAAGCGCCGGAAGGTGTTCCACGATGAAGGCCGCAAAGTCCGGCGTTGCCTTCTTATCGATCGTGATTTCCATCTTGATCTTGTTCTGTTTCATCTGAGCCAACCGTTCTCCACCGGATGTTACCAGAACGTCCGGTGCGCCGCGCTGCGGGCGCGCTGGCTTGAGGTGAGCAACGACAAGCTTGAACCTTTCATCGGAAGGCGTTGCCTGCACGGCATCCGACTGAGCGTAGGAGGTCGCATCTTTGGATGATGACACCTTCTCCATAAGCTCCGCCAACTGTTGCCAGCTCGGCCGACCGATGCTTGGCGCGGGACCGATCGCCTCTATCAAGTCAAGAGGTAGGGCATCCACGAGCATCAACATTTTCGAGAGTGTGCTTTTGTCGACCGATAGCGACGACACGATCACGTCGCGCGGAAAACGATGTCTCAACGTCGCGGCAAACCTTGCCTTCTCAATGAAGCTCAGGTCCTGCCGCTCATTGTTCTCCTGGCCTTGAGCTATCACAAGTTGCTCATCCGTCAAATCACGAACGATCGCTTTGACCGCAAGACCCAATTCCTTCAACGCGCGGTGTCTGCGGTGTCCGAAGGCAACCTGATAGCGGCCCGGCATCTCGGGATGGGGGCGCACGAGGATAGGTACTTGCTGGCCTTGCTCGACTATCGATGCTTTCAAACCGTCAATACCGCCCGGCATGCGATCCTGCGCAAACGACGCATCGATTTCCGATGCGTCGAGGTCGACCACCACCTGCCCTTCGGCGAGCCGCTTCTCGATCTCGTCGGCTCTGCGCGTTCGATCATTCAAGTTACCGATCGATTCGCTCACGGCTGCCATTGATTTCGGCTTCATGAGCGGCTTTGTCGGCAGAGACAGCCCATCATCCGCATCACTAAGATGGTCGAATATTCCTTTCCGGCTCATGATCTTCCCCAAACCTGCTTGATCAAACCTTCGATTTCGGCGTTGACGTTATTCATGGACTCCAAAGCTCGGTCATAGGTCGTCCGGGTGAACTGGTTCCGTTCAACCTCGAACAGAGTCTGGTTGGTGAGGCCGGCGTCTGAAATTGCCGTGCTCTTCAACATTGAGTTGACCATCACATCATCGTTGAACATGCTCCGGAGCAACGCTACCATCTGATTTTGCGGACCATCGGTGGGTTCGAAACGTGTGATGAGAAACCTCATCCAGTTGTTTCGATCGTCCGCGCCGACGCTGGCAATTTCGTCGAGCAGATCGCTTGTCATCGCGAGAAACTGGTTCATGGACATCACATCCAACATTTGTGGATGGACGGTGATCAGGACCGAGGTCGCTGCAGTCAGGGCAGACATCGTGAGGAAGCCGAGTTGAGGAGGGCAATCGATAACGACAACGTCGTAGTCGTCTCCGACCTCTTCGATGACGGTCTGGATCCGCGCGAAGAAAATTGGCTCATTCGGTCGTTTCTGCATCAGCGCCTTGGGCGTGGTATGTTCGAACTCCATCAACTCGATATTTCCTGGAATGAGGTCCAGCCCAGGTATGTACGTCTTCCGAATTACGTCCCGCATCGACCGACGCTCGTCATCGTAGCGAATTGCGCCGTATATTGTTTCGTTCTCACCAACATCGACCTCTGGCTGGGTGCCAAACAGCGCTGACAGACTGGCCTGCGGATCAAGGTCGATCGCCAACACGCGATATCCCCGTAGGCCAAGATACTGCGCGAGATGAGCGGCAGTTGTCGTTTTTCCCGATCCGCCCTTGAAATTCATCACCGCAATGACTTGCAGGTCCTCGCCCTCGGTTCGGTTCTGGACATAGCGTCGGGGGACCCGTGCTCCACGGGTCGTTTCATCGAGCAGCTTTCGCAACTTCGCGACATCATCCACGCTGTAGACACGGCGGTTGCCTGGTCCGGTCACCGGCTTAAAGTCGTTGTCATCACGAGCTTCAAGATCAGCAACGACTGTCCGCAGATACCCTTCAGCGAGCCCAAAAAACTTGGCCACTTCTGCAGGCGTGAAGTTTCTAATGGTCTTCCTTGCAAGCGGCGGGAAGATCTTCGTTTGATGGGCCTGTAGCTGTTTCGATAATGTATTCGAATGACGTCGAACGACTTCCCGCAATGGGGAGGCCTTTAGTGCTGGTGCTTGCTTGCTCTTCGCCATTTTCTGCGCCTGTTGAGATGACCTGCGGTATAATGCGGGCTCACCCCAAAAACTCCGCAGGTCCAATAAGACGCGAACAGCTACGAGTCTGCAAGAGCTTTATCGTTAACAAGTCGTTAATGTCGCTACACTCTACAAAGCTCGGAATGATCGTATGATGAGATTAAGTTCATTAGATTCAATGATATGGACCGATGCCGTCGGTTTGATGGTTCCTGGATTGTTCTAGGGTAAATCCTACAAGCCGAGCTCCTCGAAATTGGGGAGAACCTACTGCAAGCACTAACGCGGCGTGTTCGCAAGCTGCGACTCACCGCTTTGGTCTATGTAGGATTCTACAACTGCACCTCAATTCCGATCTGTGCTCATTTCCTGTCGAACACAACGATGGAGAAATCGATGCAGGTTCTGGCTTTCTCAACACCACAAGATGTTCACGAGGCACGCGTTCTTCACAGCCATCACGAACTCCGAGCGCGCGTCTTCTCCAACCGCTTGGGCTGGGAGGTCGATGTCATTGACGGGTGCGAATCGGATGGTTTCGACAGGCTGAAACCGACCTATCTTTTTGCTCTCTCGAGCGCTGATACGGTCGCGGGCTGCGCTCGTCTTCTTCCCGCGCTCGGCCCGACGATGGTCGTAGACGTCTTCCCATCTCTTCTTCCCTCCGGACAGCTTGATGCGCACGAGGCCATGATCGAGAGCTCGCGTTTCTGCGTGGATACGACGCTCAGCGAGGGCAGGGGAGAGGGCTCGGTACACGAGGCGACACTAACCATGTTCGCCGGGATCATCGAATGGTCGATGGTAAACGGCTTCACGGATATCGTGACCGTCACCGATCTCGGGTTCGAGCGCATTTTGTCTCGCGTTGGCTGGCCGCTGAGGCGCTTGGGCGAACCGAAAAAGATCGGCGTCACGATGGCGGTGGCCGGAACCTTGCCGGCCAATGCAGAGATGTTTCAGAAACTCCGGCCAGCGGACTATCGCTCCAAATTCAACGATTCACTCGACCGAGCTGCGTGAGGGAGAACCCGTGACACAGCTCCTTTCCCATCCTCGGCTCGTCCGCAAACTCCAGGAGGCACTCGGCGATCAGCTCTGTGCCGCACTGGACGACGTAAGCGTCGTAGAGATCATGTTGAACCCAGATGGAAAGCTTTTCATCGAACGGCTCGGCCACGGTGTTTCCCCCGCCGGAGCCATGTCGTCCGCCGCCGCGGAAATGGTGATCGGTACGGTCGCCCATGCTCTTCAGACAGAGGTCGATGCGGATCAGCCCATCATTTCTGGTGAATTGCCGATCGGTGGGCATCGATTTGAGGGGTTGTTACCTCCGATCGTCGCCAAGCCAGCCTTCACGATCCGGCGCCGTGCATCGCGGCTGATACCGCTCGATGACTACGTCCGCATCGGCGTCATGACGAACTGCCAAGCCACAACGATCCGGAGCGCGATCGCGTCGCGTTTGAACATCATCATTTCCGGCGGTACAGGTTCAGGCAAGACCACACTCGCAAACGCCGTCATCGCCGAAATCGTGACGTCCGCGCCCGCCGACCGGATCGTCATCCTGGAGGATACCGCCGAGATCCAATGCGCCGCCGAGAATGCCGTCCTTCTGCACACCAGCGACATGGCGGATATGCACCGTCTGCTTAAAAGCACCATGCGCCTGCGGCCTGACCGCATTATTGTCGGCGAGGTCCGTGATGGGGCCGCCCTCACACTTTTGAAGGCCTGGAACACCGGTCATCCCGGCGGCGTGGCGACCATTCATTCCAACACCGCCATGTCGGCGCTTCGCCGATTGGAACAGTTGACTGACGAAGCCAGCCACCAGCCAATGCACGAGGTCATCGGCGAGGCCGTCGATCTGATCATTTCCATCGAAAGAACGCCTCGTGGACGGCGGGTGCGTGATGTCATCCATGTCGAGCGCTTCGTCAACGGCCGATACGAGATCCAGTCCGACCAGCCTACCGAAGAACAGGAGGCACGCCATGTCGCTTAGAGGCACCGCGATCGCGATTGCACGTTGTGCAGTCCCCATCTTTTTCCTATCGGTGATACCGGCTCTCGCCAGCTCGGGTGGCAGCCTTCCATGGGAGGGTCCGCTCGAACAAATCCAGGAATCGATCACCGGTCCGGTCGCCGGATACATTGCGCTTGCCGCGGTGGCGATCGCCGGCGGCATGCTGATTTTCGGCGGGGAGCTCAACGATTTCGCGCGGCGTCTGGTCTATGTGATGCTGGTTGCCGGCATCCTTTTGGGCGCCACGACAATCGTCGGCCTGTTCGGTGCGACCGGCGCCTCCATCGGCGCGACCGACACTTCGGCCACGACCTCTGGATCGGTGAGAGAAGGGGAGGGGGCTCATGGCTGAGCCCATGTCTGGCCTCCGTCGTCACCGCGTCCACCGCGCGCTCTCCCGTCCGAACCTGCTGATGGGCGCTGACCGGGAGCTTGTGCTGATCACCGGGCTTGCGTCCGTGATCCTGATCTTCGTTGTGTTGACCGTCTACTCGGCCATTTTTGGTGTTGCGGTCTGGATCGTCATCGTCGGGGCGCTGCGCATGATGGCGAAATCCGACCCAATGATGCGGCAGGTCTACCTCCGCCATATTTCCTACAAGCCCACCTATAGGCCGACGACCTCGCCGTGGCGCAAATTCTGAGGAGGCAAGGATGGCCGCTCTCAAACAGTTCAGGACCACTGGTCCGTCCTTCGCTGATCTCGTCCCTTATGCCGGCTTGGTGGACAATGGCATTCTCCTGCTGAAGGACGGCAGCTTGATGGCCGGCTGGTACTTCGCAGGGCCTGATGCCGAAAGCGCCACTGATCTAGAACGCAACGAGTTGTCGCGACAGATCAACGCCATTCTGTCGCGGCTTGGCAGCGGATGGATGATTCAGGTCGAAGCAATTCGGGTTCCGACGATCGACTATCCCTCCGAGGACCGCTGCCATTTTCCGGATTCTGTCACGCGCGCGATCGATGCCGAGCGCCGGGCGCAGTTTCGGCGCGAACAGGCGCATTTCGAAAGCCGGCATACCATCATCCTGACGCACCGGCCCCTCGAGTCGAAGAAGAGCCGCCTCAGCAAATACATCTATTCCGACAAGGAGAGCCGCAAGAAGACCTACGCGGACACCGTGCTCGTCATCTTCAAGAATGCCGTCCGCGAGATCGAACAGTATCTGGCCAGCACCCTGTCGATCCGGCGCATGGAAACTTGGGAGACAACCGAGCGGGGAGGGGAACGCGTTGTTCGGTACGACGAGCTTCTCCAGTTCATCCGGTTCTGCATCACGGGCGAAAACCATCCCGTCCGTCTGCCCGATCTGCCGATGTATCTCGACTGGCTGGCAACCGCCGAGCTTCAGCACGGTCTGACGCCGAAAATCGAGAGCCGCTTTCTCGGCGTGGTCGCCATTGATGGGCTGCCGGCGGAAAGCTGGCCGGGGATCCTCGGCAGCCTCGATCTTATGCCCCTGGCCTATCGCTGGTCGTCGCGTTTCATCTTTCTTGACGCGGAAGAGGCGCGGCAAAAGCTCGAGCGCACGCGCAAGAAATGGCAGCAGAAGGTGCGGCCGTTCTTCGATCAGCTTTTCCAAACGCAGAGCCGATCCGTCGACCAGGACGCCATGACCATGGTGGCCGAGACCGAGGATGCGATCGCGCAGGCGTCGTCGCAGCTTGTCGCCTATGGCTATTATACGCCGGTTGTCATTCTCTTCGATGAGGACCGCGAAGTGCTGCAGGAGAAGGCGGAGGCCATCCGCCGTTTGCTCCAGGCCGAAGGTTTCGGCGCGAGAATCGAGACCTTGAATGCGACCGATGCCTATCTCGGAAGCCTACCGGGGAACTGGTACTGCAATATTCGCGAGCCGCTGATCAACACCAGCAATCTCGCCGATCTCGTGCCCCTGAATTCCGTGTGGTCGGGTTCGCCCGTAGCACCTTGCCCGTTCTATCCTCGGAACTCGCCGCCATTGATGCAGGTCGCGAGCGGCTCGACGCCCTTCCGGCTCAATCTCCATGTCGATGACGTTGGACACACGCTGATTTTTGGCCCGACCGGCTCGGGCAAGTCCACACTTCTGGCGCTGATTGCCGCTCAGTTTCGCCGATACGAGCATGCGCAGATCTTCGCCTTCGACAAGGGGAATTCCCTGCTGCCCCTGACCCTGGCTGCCGGCGGCAATCACTATGACATCGGCGGCGATCAGGAAACGGGAGAGAGACGATTGTCGTTCTGCCCGCTCTGGGACCTTTCCACGGACGGCGATCGGGCTTGGGCGACCGAATGGATCGAGACGCTGGTCGCGGTGCAGGGAATCACCATCACGCCCGATCATCGCAACGCCATATCGCGCCAGGTGGCGCTCATGGGCGCTGCGCAAGGGCGATCGCTGTCGGATTTCGTCAGCGGCGTTCAGATGCGCGAGATCAAGGATGCCCTGCATCACTACACCGTCGATGGACCGATGGGACAGCTCCTCGATGCGGAGGAGGATGGACTAACGCTGCGCGCCTTTCAGTGCTTCGAGATCGAAGAGCTGATGAACCTCGGCGAACGCAGCCTGGTGCCCGTCCTCACCTATCTGTTTCGCCGGATCGAGAAGCGCCTCGACGGATCGCCAAGCCTGATCATACTCGACGAGGCCTGGCTCATGCTCGGCCATTCTGTCTTTCGCGCCAAGATCCGAGAATGGCTGAAGGTGCTGCGCAAGGCAAATTGCGCCGTCGTTCTCGCAACGCAGTCGATTTCCGATGCCGAACGCTCGGGCATCATCGACGTTCTGAAGGAATCCTGCCCGACAAAAATCTGCCTTCCGAATGGTGCCGCCCGCGAGGCGGGAACCCGCGAATTCTACGAGCGGATCGGCTTCAACGAACGCCAAATCGAGATCGTCTCAAACGCCATCCCGAAGCGCGAATATTATGTCGCGACCCCGGAGGGCAGAAGGCTGTTCGACATGTCGATTGGACCTGTCGCGCTCAGTTTCGTCGGCGCCTCCGGAACGGACGATCTCAAACGCATCCGCGCTCTGAAGCAAGAACATGGCCATGACTGGCCGATCCACTGGCTTGAATCGAGAGGAGTCCACGATGCTCGACCGCACCTCAACGACACATAAGTGGTTTGCCGTCCTGACCATCGGCGCCACAATAGTGAGCTCATCCAACCTTGCACGGGCGGGAACTGCGACCGGCGCTGCGACCGAGTGGACGCAGCTCGCCAACAATGCGCAGCTGATCGACCTCATGAAGAGTTCAGGCCTGCAGGTGGACAATCAGCTCACGCAGATCAGTCAACTGGCGGAGCAGATCCAGAACCAGCTCAGAATCTACCAGAACATGCTGCAGAACACCGCACAGCTGCCGAACCACATCTGGGGAGAGGTCGAGGCGGATCTCAACCAGCTTCGCAGCATTGTCGATCAGGGTCAGAGCATTGCGTTCTCCATGGGCAATGCCGACGATGTCCTGAAGCAGCGCTTCAAAAGCTACGCGGACCTGAAGACCAGCCTGCCGAATGCGGAGAGCTTTTCCATCACCTACCAGAGTTGGTCGGACACCAATCGCGACACGATCGGCAGCACGCTGAAAGCGGCAAGCCTGACTGCCGATCAGTTCGACAGCGAAGAGAGCACCATGAGCGCCCTTCGAAGCATGTCGGACTCGGCCAATGGCCAGGTCAAGGCGCTCCAGGTCGGTCACGAGATTGCCGCCCAGCAAGTCACACAGATGCAGAAGTTGCGAGGCCTTGTCTCGCAGCAGATGACGATGATGGGAACCTGGCTTCAGAGCGAACAGACCGACAAGGATCTGGCGCAGACGCGACGGGAGAAGTTCTTCAATGCCGACGTGACGACGATCCCAAGCGGCCAGAAGATGGAACCCCGCTGGTGAGCCGTCCCGCCATCCTGATCATTGCGCTGCTCGTGATGGCTGTGGGTGCGTCTGTTACGACACTGTTGGTCGTCAGGGCAACACAGCCCGAAAACACTCAACTGAGCGACGAGCAGCAGCTCACGCGCCAAAAAGTCTTTGGCTTCAGCTATGAGCTTCCGCCGATCGAAAAGGGGCAGGAGATGCGACCACGATGGTAAGAAGCGATCTCGATCGGATGCTATTGCTTACGGGACTTTTGTGCCTCCTGATTGCAACCCCGGCCTTCGCCCAGCAGGGACAGGTTCTGACCGAGCTGGAAAACCAGGTTTCCACAGCCGCGAAAGGCTGGGAAGGCACCATCACGGATGCGGCCCGGTCTCTGTTCTGGATCCTCGCCGGGATCGAAATTGGCATTGCCGCCGTATGGCTGGCGCTTCAGGCGGCCTCGCTCGACAGCTGGTTTGCCGAACTCGTTCGCCGCGTCATGTTCATCGGCTTTTTCGCTTTCGTCTTGAATCAGGGGCCAACGTTCGCACGGACGGTCGTCGATAGCTTGTATCAGATTGGCGCCAACGGTGGATCGGCCTCCCCGGCCGAGGTCTTCGACGCCGGCATCCGCGTTGCCTCGCAAATGTCCCAGCAAGCCAAGTTCGGCGTGTTCGAGGACAACGCTCTCGCGATCGCGGCGGTTCTGGCGATGGGCGTGGTGGTGATCTGCTTCTCGCTCGTCGCGGCAATGTTCGTGGCTGTCATGGTCGAGATGTATGTCGGTCTGCTGGCCGGCATGATCATGCTTGGTCTCGGCGGCTCGTCGTCCACCAAGGACTTTGCCATCCGCTACCTGGTCTACGCCTTTGGCGTCGGCATGAAGCTGATGGCGCTGGTGATGATCGCAAAGATCGGGTCGGAAGTCCTGCTCGGTCTCGCACAGGCCCCGACGGCCGAATCCGACCAGTTCATCACGACGCTCGCCATCGCCGGCATCTCCGTCGTCGTCTTCATTATCGCTATGTACGTGCCGAACATCATACAGGGCGTCGTGCAAGGAGCTTCCGTATCTGGCGGTATGGAGGCCATCCGCCATGGCGGGCAATCTGCTTCTTTTGCTGCAGGCGGAGCATTTCTTGCCGCAGGTGCGGCTGGCGCCGGCCTAGCCGCAGCTCAGGCGGCGCGTAACGGTGGCTCATCCGTCGCTGGAGCAGCTTTGCGCGGCATGGGGTCTGGAATTGGCTCAGCCGGCAAAGCTGCCGGGGTCGCCGTTAAGGAAAAGGCGATCGGATCTCCTGGCGCCTATGCCGGCTCCATTCTGGGACTGGCGAACACAAAACTGGACGAGAGCCGTAGCGGTTCCATTGGGCCAAAACCGTCTCCCGAACGAACTGACAGATCCTAAGCAGAGAGGGAGCCACGTGATGACATCACATCACAGCACGGAAAGTCCTTACCTCGCCGCCCGACAGGAATGGACGGAGCGGTACGGCTCCTACATCCAGGCGGCGCGCGTGTGGCGGATCGTCGGGATTCTCGGGCTCTCGATGGCCGTAATCGGCTTCAGCTATGCAATCTATCTTAGCACTCAGGTCAAGCTGGTGCCCTACATCGTCGAAGTTGATAAACTCGGCAATTCCGTCACGGTCGGCTTCCCGCAGCAGATCGATTATGCCGATCCCCGCGTCGTGCGCGCGACGCTCGGCAATTTTGTCACGAGTTTCCGCTCGATTACGCCGGATGCCGTGGTGCAGAAGCAGTATATCGACCGGACCTATGCGCTGTTGCGAACCTCTGATCCGTCAACCCAGAAGGTCAACGCCTGGTTTCGAGGAAATTCACCGTTCGAAAAGGCGAAGACATCGACGGTTTCTATCGAGGTCAGCAACATTGTGGCGCTTTCCAACCAGACCTACCAGATCGACTGGACCGAGTATGAGCGCGACCGGAAGGGGAAGGAGACCGGCACGCGCCGGTTCCGCGGGATCGCGACGGTGACACTGACCGCACCACAGGACGAGGCCATCATCCGGCTCAATCCGATCGGTCTCTACGTCCAGGATTTCGATTGGACCGCACAGCTTTAAGCGCAGGGGAGTTTCATGCAACGAACAGGAATGATCGCGGCCGTCGGCTGCATGGCCGGACTTTTAGCTGCGTGCAGCGCATCTGCGCAATCCTTAACATCGAACGAGGTCAAGGGAACCAAGATCTCCAGCAAGTGGCGGGGAACACCTGGCCTGGTCACAACCGGTCCCGATGGCAAGGTCATCTTCCTATTCGGAGAAACCCAGCCATCCGTCGTGTGCTCGCCGCTCCAGGTGTGTGACATCGAATTGCAGGGTGGAGAGATAGTCCGCGACGTTCTGGTCGGCGACACCGTGCGTTGGAAGGTGGAGCCTGCGACCTCTGGCGCGACCGGAGGCCAGGCGATCCATCTGATCGTCAAACCATCCGAGGCCGGGCTTGTTACATCGATGGTCGTAACGACGTCTCGGCGGACCTACCACATCCAGCTCAAGTCCCATCCAAGCCAGTACATGGCCCGTGTCGGCTTCGAATATCCTGAAGATGTCTCGACCAAGCTCGCCGACATCAACGCCCGAATCGAGGCGGTTGGCATCCCTGGTGCTGCTCCTGACAAACTCAACTTCTCCTACTCGGTCAGCGGAAGTGCTGCCTGGAAGCCGAAGCGCATCTACTCGGACGGGGACAAGACCTACATCCAGTTTCCGAAATCGATCTCGGGGCAGGACGCGCCCGTCCTCTTTGTGGTCAGCGGCGGCCAGAACCGGATCGTCAACTATCGCATGAAGAACGACATGATGATCGTCGACTATGCGGTCGATAAGGCGATCCTTGTTTCGGGCGTCGGATGGCGGCAACAAAAAATTACCATTCGGCGGGGAGGGTAAGTCATGCACAGGCTCCTCATTCCCCTTTTCACGGCACTGTCTCTCGCCGGCTGCCAAACTGCCGACGAGACGCTCACCACAAACTCAGATCCTATCACTATCACCGGAGCAACTGCCGGCGCGATCGCTGGTGATATGGCAAGCAGGCTCGCCGAGCAGATTGGTCTAGCCGGCTCAACGGTCATCAAGATGGACAAAGACACCTCAGAATACGCCGCAGCGCTCGAGGGGGCGTTAAAAGGGTGGGGCTACACCGTGATCGTCGACGGAAAGACCGCCGAGAATCATAAGCCGGTGGAGCTCGCCTGGTCGGTCGACAGCTTCGACGGCCAGGTTCTGGCGCGTCTGACAACGCCATCGATCGCGCTTGCCCGCGCTTATGCGCCGTCCGCCGCTGGTGCCACACCCGCAAGTCCGTTGTCGATCATTCACAGAGACTGAGAGGCGATCGTGGTTCAATCTTTACAGCTGGGTAGCGCCGGCAATTCCGACGATCAGCAGGGTATGCGCCGGCTCAACCGGCTCCCAATCATCGTCACGATTGGCATGACCCTGCTTTTCCTGGGCGTCGTGGTCGTCGGTCTCTCGTGGCGCGGCCTATCCTTCCATCGGAGCGGTGCGTTGGAGAGCGCATCGAATTCGCCGGCGACCACATTCGGGGACCAGTTGAAGCGGGGTATTTCGGATGGGATCATTGGGGAACCTGAACACCAGGAGATCTTTCAGCCTACGCCTGTCGTTGTCGAAAAGGAGCGAATTAGCGACCCGGTCGTAGAGCGGCAACCAGAGATCAGAAACGACCGTCGGAAGAGCCGCGAGTCCGAAGAAGACTGGAAGGCACGGCTAAAGCGGGAGCAGGACGAGCAGTCGATCCGGGAAGCGCAGCGCCAGAGGATGGCGCGGCTGCAGGCACGCGCAACGGCACTGGACTCTCCGCTGAAAGTCGATGTGTCCGATCTTGAGAAAGCAAAAGAAAGCACGGACAACAGGCACCAGCCCTCGACCAATTCGGCGAACAGCGCTTCTGACCTGTATGCTGCCGCCCTGAAATCCGGTGTCATGGGTCAGAATGCCGATCAGAACGGGCAGACCACCAAAGAAGAATTCTTCAATCAGGACATCAAAGATCTCGGATACCTGCCCAACAAGGTGGTGCCGCAAATATCACCGTTTGAACTAAAACGCGGCTCCGTCATCCCGGCGACACTGATCACTGGACTGAACTCCGACCTGCCCGGCAGGATCACCGCACAGATCAGTCATAATGTCTATGACAGCGCCACGGGGTATCGTCTGCTGATCCCGCAAGGCGCAAAACTGTTCGGCCGCTATGACTCCAAGGTTGCCTTCGGCCAAGAGCGTGTTCTCGTCGTCTGGACCGACCTGATCTTTCCGAACGGTGCGACGCTCCAGATCGGCGGCATGGCCGGCACGGACGCGGAAGGCTATGGCGGCCTCAGGGACAACGTCGATCGGCATTTCTGGCGCACGTTCGGCTCAGCCGCACTCGTTGCGCTCTTTGGCACGGGCATCGACATGTCGATGCCGGAAAGCTCGACGCTCGTAACTCAGGATAGGGCATCGGATGCCGCACGCCGGAACTTTGCAGAAAGCTTCGGTCGGGTTGCCGAGCAGACAATATCCAAGAACCTGAATGTCCAGCCGACGATCAATATCCGGCCCGGATACATGTTTAATGTGCTCGTCGATCAGGATATTGTATTTCCATCGGCATATCGCGAAAACTGACCTGCCGTGTGCACGGCCTTTGCTGACATTTTCGTGGCGAGACGGCACGGTTTAAGAGCGTCATTGGAAAGCCATTCTCCTGCAATCTGATATTTTAGATTGAGGAGACTTGAACCTTCCCTCGACCGGGATATTGCTGACCCTATGGATTCCGGGCTGGTCTTGCGCAGCGAAGATACCTGCGACAGCCGTTTCTGAACAGACAACCGCAAGATTCGCGTTGTCATCCGATGTCCAATCGTCTGCTGGCTTCTATGAGGCCATGGCGCAAAGGTCTTGCAAGTTGACTTGCCGGCATTCCCGAACAGCCGGGCCAGAAGATAGGAGAACAGTCCTTGGACGGAACCGTTCGCTCACTCATTGACATGCTGGAAGCAGCCCAAGACGAGGACATGATCAAGGCTGCGCTCAAAAGTTTTGCGCAGGCTTACGGTTACGATCGTTTCGCTTACCTTCAAACGGAGGGTCCGGAAATTCGGACATTCAACAGCTACCCTGAGCCTTGGGAGGGCATTTACCTCACGAGCCATTATTCCCGCATCGACCCTGTCGTGACGGAAGCAAAGCGCAGACGGGATATCTTCTCCTGGACCGCAGACAACTGGCCGGCCCGTGGCGCCTCGGATCTTCGTCGCTTCCGCGACGAGGCTGTTGAACACGGCATTTGCTCCGGGGTCACCATTCCCGTCGAAGGCAGTTTCGGCTCCACCATGATGCTGACTTTTGCATCGTCCGAGCGAACGTTGGATGTGCCGCCCGCCCTCGACTCCAAAACTGCTCTTCAGGTCGTCTTGGCTGTCCACTATCGCCTGAAGATGATCGCGGCATCGACGGCAATCTCGCCAAAGCGCATGCTGTCGCCGCGGGAGACGCTCTGCGTATTGTGGGCTACGAAAGGAAAGGGCGCGCATGAGACGGCCGTTCTCACCGGGATAAACGCAAGGACGGTTCAGCATTATCTCGATAGAGCACGCGAAAAGTTTGATGCGAGAACGATCCCCCAGTTGGTGTTCATGGCGAAAGAGCGCGGGCTACTCTGACTTTGCGCCGTCGTCACCGATCGGCACCTCGGGAACGTAGCCGAGAGCGTCAATGATCTCGGAGAGTTCCTGCTGCTGCGCCTCTGATGTCTTCTGCCGTGCGAGGTATTCGGCTTGAAGAGACTGCAGCACGGAGGCGGTCACTGTAGGGTCGTCATTCGCGCGCGTCCACTCCTCGTAGACGACTTCGTCTGCCGCAAGAAGGCGGCGATGCTCTTGAATCGCAGCGATTGCAAGCGGCTCCAGTTCCGACGTCCGCATCGAACGATACTGGGGTGTCATCTTGTGTTTGTCGGTATCGAAGGGCCCACTCAAAGTCATTCCTCCACTTAGCCGTCATCCCACAGCCTGTGGGCGCCTTACATGATTTACGCCGTCACTGCACGACCTTCGTTGACGCGCGACCGTTTCCTCGGATCCGCGCCGTCGTAAACGATTTTATGCGTATGCTGATATCATGTGCTGCAACGAATCGGAACGATCGTTCCTAGAGCTATTGTTCCGATTCTGGCTCCGCTACGTCATGGATCTCAAGGAGACCATGGCGATCAATCTGCGCCGGATCCGTCATGAGATGAACCTGACGCAGGAAGAATTGGCAGACCTCGCAGGGCTAAGCGCTCGCCATATCGGGGCGATCGAACGCGCCGATAAATCAGCCACCGTTACCGTGCTCGGGCAAATCTCCAGTGCGCTCGGTGTTGAGCCCGCCGAGCTCCTGACCAAACCGAGCTGACGCCGCAGCATTCGTCTTTGTGTTTCAGAAACGGCTTCTATCACGGACGGACGTCGAGACACTTTACGGCACGGACGATGTGGGTTATATGTTCTCTCCAAGGAGAACAATTATGGTTGGTACCGCGCGCGCGTACACCCCGGCTGAAGCAGCAGCTGTCAGCGAAGTTGCGGTCAAGTCGGTGCACAACGCCATCGACAAACGCATCATTGCCACGCCTCCTGTCGGCCGTGACGGTCGAACGCTTAACGATCAGGATTTGCTACAGTTGAAGCTATGGTATGGCGTCGGATCAATTCTCTCTGCCGAGCGGCGCAAACGTCTGTTCGATACGATCGATCAGAATCCCGAGGCTGATACTGTTAGGGCGGACGATTTTCTGATTATCGACGTTGCGCGGGCAAGAGAGCAACTGGCGGCCCGCGCTGAAGCGCTCAGAGAAGCCGAGCAGATGATACAGAGTGTCAAGGGCGTGATGGGTGGTGAGCCTGTCTTCAACAAGACGCGGGTCCCCGTTCGAACGATCGCTGCCATGAAAGCCCAAGGCGCCAGCACGCTGGAAATCGTCGAAGGTTATCCCTCGCTCACGGCCCGTATGATCGATCTTGCGGAAATCTGGGCTGCGGCGCACCCAGCCCGAGGACGGCCGCGCAAGCTTTCCGAGTTGGGTTTGAAGGTTAAATCCACGACGCGTTTGCCTCTTCGTCAGGTAAAAGCCACCGAACCCTCCGGCGCAAATTCGTGAAATTTCTGATCGATGAATGCCTTCATACGTCGCTCGTGGCGGTGGCAGGCGAATACGGCCACGATTGTTTCCATGTCAACTGGCTTGGATTGAGCGGAGAAGCGGACTGGGATCTTATGCCTCGGATCGTTGAGGAGGACTTTACGTTCGTCACGAACAATGCCCGTGATTTCCGCAAGCTCTACGCCAAGGAACACCTGCATGCAGGTCTTGTCATCATCGTGCCGCAGGTTCTTCCAGAACTTCAACGGCAGCTATTCGCCCTCACATTGCAGGATCTGGTTGAGCACGGGGAAATCGTCAATGAAGTGATTGAAGTCAGCCTCGATGGAAACGAGGCTGTCCTCACCCGCTACTCTCTCCCCGGCGAATGAGTCTTTGGCGCTTCACTCTCCGCCAATCCTCGAGAGGTCTATGCGCATTCCGGCTGCTCCCAATCTGATATCCTTTAAGGGTTCTGCATCCGCTTGCGATGGCGCCTCCGCGTCCACCTTCTTAATGGCATCGTGTTCAAACGGCACGACTTGATTTGCGATCGCCCCACCGGGGTCTTCTGCTTGAAACACCCCAACGCCCTCGAACTCCCCGGTTTTCCAGGCATAGACGGCGTCCTCGAAGATCTGCGGAAGAACCTCATCACTTTTGGGATTTCCGTACCACTTGGCGACAAGACCGAGGACCTTGGCAAACATGCGGGTCCCGATGCGGAGGTTCTCGCAGGGATCGACGAGATCGGCCTTTAGCTCGGAGGCATCATTGACGCCGACACCTGCCGGAAACTGTGTCAGGCCGACCCGGACCACGGCCCGGCCGACATTCTCGCGGATAATAACCAGCGCCTCGTCCGCAGTTTTCGGCACAGGGACCAGAAACGCGCGACTGCCGGATTTGACGGTAACAGTCAGCGGATCAGGTGCGCCGGCCGCGTCGATGAACTGCTCCACGACCGCAGGTTTTAACGAGGGGTCTGCGCATTCTTGGATCAGGGCAGCGTCCAACATAGAGGCTCCGGAAATCTACGTGTTGAAGGAAACGACGAGGGGTTTGGCAAAAAGGCGTGCCCAAGCCGCGACGCTCGCGCGCTGGATATCGACGATGGATGTACCCGCCGTCCACCAGCCATTGCCCACGGCCAGAATGATGTCGGGGTCGTGCAGCATCGATTGCAGCACCGGCCAGACGATCAGTTGCTCGTAGCAGATCAGTGGGGCAACCCGTCTTTCACCCAGTTCGACGATGGGATTGGCAAAAAAGTCGGCCCGAGCTCCACCGCTCTGGCCGAGCCATGCCCGCCACGGCTGCCACATGGATCCGGGCACCGGCATGCGCTGCCGATAGAGGACCTTGCCGCCCCAATCGGAGATCGCGACCAGGACGTTGTCGTAACCGTCCTCGGTGATCACGGTGGCCCCGACGATTGCAGTTGCCGGTGTGCCGTTCAGACCCTGAACCCACTGCCGCTCGACCGTCGGCGTCCAAACGCCCAGCGCACTTTCCGGGAGGGCCACGAAGGTTGCTTCGTCGGAAGCGGCGCCCCGTACGATCTGGATCAGGTCTCGATGACGTTGAAGCCCGGTTTCGCGCCCAAGCGATGAACCCAGATGAAGATCGACACCGCGCCATCGGCCCAGTAGAGTTGGATCGGTCCAGGTCGCGGCGGACCAAAGCCAGACGCTCACAAGCGCCATGGCGAAAGCTGGCCATACTCGGGTTACGAGGCAGATCAGGCCGGCTGTCATCGCCGCGATCCCCCACCATCCCCATCCGGAGAAGAGAATCCCCGCAGCCGTGACCGGATGCGCCCAGCCGGTAATCCCGAACGGTGGCACTGCCAAGAGCAAGATTGCTGCGAGATAGCAAAATGGTTGTACCCGCGCACAGGCGGTCCACAAGATCGTATGCACCACAACGAAGCTCAACGATGCGCAGAGCCAGAGCAGTAGTCCGGGCCAGAGATCGGACTGGTAGAAGGCGGCGACGCCCTGCGGCAAGCCTCTCGATGCCGCAAGGAAGTATCCGGCTGCAATCAGTGCTGCGATCTTTCTGCTTGTGGCCATCGACCACAAAACCGGAAACAGGAGCGAAACCGGAAGAAGCAAAACGACACCGCTCCATGCGATCCATCCGGTTGCGACGGACAGGCCGACAAGCACCGCCGGCCGGGCGCGTTCATGGCGCATAGGTCCATACCTCCTGGGCCTGTCCGAGAATACCGGACGTGGGGATCGGACCGAAGTACCGAGAATCGAACGAACCGATGAACGTCGAATGGACAAAGACATGCCCAGTCTGGATGACGCCGCCGTTGAAGCGCGCCAAGGGACGACCCTTGCCATCGACCATCGAGACGCTGGACCGTGGCACGGCGTGGCGCGCGATCCAGACATCGGCACCAACCTCGACGTCCTGTCCTGCGACGCCGGCGATCGTCTTGATGAGAGGTGCATAGCCAGCCGGGCAACGACCGCGTCGCAGATATCCACGCTCGCGCGCCTCGCGCATTGTCGCAGTCACCGGTGGGCAGATGAAGACCACATCACCGACCACGGCGGGCCGATCCAGCGGAACGATATGCCAGAGACCGAGCGGCTCGCTCGGTGTGAGATTGATGCGAAATCCGCCGATCCATCCCAATGTAAAAGCCGAGAGCGCACAGATGCCGGCAGTCACGACAATGGCCGCCGCCTTTAGCCGGTGGGATCGATTTCCCGTTCGATTCCAACCTTGGTCGCTCATTTCAGAGACAGCCCTTTGGTTTGGCTCTGGCGGAGGACTTGTCCCTGGCTGATGCTCTCCGTCGCACGCTCATGCGCCGAAAGCTGCTGTATGGTCCGCATCGCGTTCCACGACGACTGCACCTCAGATTTCTGGCCCGCCGACATTCCCGATGTGATGGATTTGAACGCTTCTCCGTTCGGTTCCTTGGCGGCAACGCCGAGGAAGGTTCTTTCGCCAAACCGGTCGCTCACGGCCTTGGCGAACCCTTCGAGTTCCGCCTTCACCATTTTATCGGAAAGCGCAAATTCGAGACCGGCGGGAAGGTCGTTGCGGTCGATCGCATCCCGGACCCGCTCGAGGGTGTGTTTGGCGGATGCAGAGAGTGCCGGAATGTTGACCGACACCTTGAGACGGACCGCGCGTTCCTCGGTCTCGTGCTTGCGTTCCGCTTCCGCCCGTGTTTGCAGGAAACGCTCGATATTTCGGGAAAGGGCTGGCGCGTTGACCAGCGCCGTATCGCGCTCCTGCTTCTCCGCACGCCCGGCGAGGAGACCGGTCTTACCCTTCAGCGCGCCAAAGCTCTTCGGTCGACTGGTAATCCTAGCCAGCGTCGATGTCGCAGCGTTTTTGTCTCTCAGCATGGCCTCGACATTGATCGCCTTGAAAGCACTCTCCGGATTTGCATAGACGAGATGGAACCGGGTCGTGACGTCCTGCCATTGCTTCTTCAGACCGGGATCAGCGGCAAGCCGGTCATCGACGGTCTGCTCCAGCGATTTCTGGAATGTGGTGATGCCCGATACCATCGGTTTCGTCTCCATCATGGGGTTGGGGGTCGCGGGTTTGGTGGTGTGCTTGAACCCGATCTTCGCGCCGACCGCGGTGAGACGACTTGCAAGATCGAAGAGCTTTTGCTTCTGCCGGATGGTCCACTCCAGACGATCACGAACGATCGTGCGGGCGACATTGACGAGGTGGAGACCCCGCACGTCGGCGAACCGAAGGGCAGCGCGATAGAAGGCGCCCTTCTCGTAGTCGAGCGTCGTTTCCTTCGAATTTTTACGCGACAGAAGCGCGGTCAGCCCACCCGCCTTGGCGAAAGATCTGGCGCCGTAATAGACGGCGAGATCTTCGCGGTGCCGGGTCATCGCCACATAGGTCAGGTGCCGATCGAGCGACAGGGAAGCCAGCACCTTGACCCGGTCGACGGTTGCACCCTGACTCTTGTGGATGGTGGTGGCATAGCCGTGATCGACATTGTTATAGAACCGCTGTTCGACCGTGATCTGACGGCTCTGATCGCCATGGCCGATCTCGGCAACAATGCGACCAGGCACTGCCTCGACGACCTTGGCCAGCATGCCGTTCTTGACGCCGAGCGAACCCTCGTTCTTGAGGAAGACGATCTGGTCACCGGCAGCGAAATGACGATGGCCGTCTTCCGCCCTGAAGGCGTGACCATCCTCGATGATCCCCCGCTCGACCAGTTTCGCACGGGCGAGCGTGTTCAACATCCGGACGTCGCGGCGAAGATGCGCCAGTATCAATGACGTCCTCGCCGGATCGTAATCCCGGTTCCAGTCCGAGATGAGGTGGTCGACGGCTTCGGCCTTCAGGGTCGACCCCATCATCCGGCCATTGGCAGTGTACGAGGCAACCGCTTTGGCAATATTGCCACGAGCGAGATCGAGCGAGGCATCGCGCATCCACTGCGCGTTCTGGCGGTAGATGGTTTCGAGCTCAGCATAGCCGATACGATCGGCGATGGCCCGGAAGGCGGCCCCGGCCGCGATCGGCTGAAGTTGCTCGGGATCGCCGACCAGGACGAGCTTGGCGCCGCTGATCGTCACCGCCTCCACGAGAAGCGCCATCTGCTTCGACGACACCATGCCGGCCTCGTCCAACACGAAGATCGTCTTGTCATCAAGCTGGTTGCGGCCCTGGCTCCAGCGGAGTTCCCAAGAGGACAAAGTGCGGGAAACGATGCCGGCTTCCTTCTCCAAACCTTCAGCGGCTTTGCCCGCCAAGGCGCCACCGACGACGCGGAGGCCGGCTGCTTCCCAGGCTTCGCGCGCCGCCTTCATCATCGTCGTCTTGCCAGCACCTGCGCGGCCGATCACGGCGGCGATCCGCGCATCTCCCGCGACATGACGGATCGCAACTTTCTGCTCGTCCGACAGGCGGGCGTGGCGTGCGAAGGTCGCCTCGAGCACAGCGTCGCGAACACCGTGCGATGACCTGCTGTCGAGCCAGATCGCCCGGTTCGCCATCTCGGCCTCGAGCCGGATCATCCCGCGCGTCGTATACCGCGCCGGCACCCACATGCCGGTTGCGAAATCGAGCCGCTCCCTGTCGAGCCGCAAGACGTCCGGGTCCTGCATGATGCGGGCCATCACGCTCTGGAACAGGCCCGCATCGTCGATATATCGATGCAGGACCTTGGCAACGTCCCTTGTGTCGAAGACGCTCTTGTCCCGCGTGATGAGGTCGAGCACGATCGACGGCTTGCGCTGGATCCGCCGCGCATTTTCCGCGCGCCGCTCTTCCTGCAGTTCGATCCGCTCCAGCGTTGGCGACGGCATCAATGACGAATCGGAAGCCTGAGCAGTCTTGCGGTCGATCGCCGTTGCTCCGACACCGACATGGATGGTGGGTGTGAGTTCGATACCCTGCTTTTCAAAGGATCGCCCGTCGATGCGGATGTCGAGCCCGGCAAGAGCAAGATGCTTGTTCTGAACGGCAAACCAGCCGTCGCGGAGCGCGTTGAAATCGTCTGCACTCCCTGCCCAGAGCTCATAGACGATCTTCCCGGTGTCATTGCGCAGAGGCTTCCCGTCGGGGCCGAGGACGGCGACCTTCTTGGCCCCGAAACCGTCCTTGGTCAGCGGCCGCAGCGTCGTCATCAGATGGACATGCGGATTGCCGGGCGCGTCATGATAGACCCAGTCGGCAACCATCCCCCTGGACGTTATGTGCTCGGCGATAAAGTCGCGCATCAGCGCGATGTTCTGGGCGGCCGAGAGTTCGAGCGGCAGGGCGATGGTGACGTCCTTGGCGAGCTGCGCGTCCGAGCGCTTCTCGAAATTCTCGACCCTGTTCCAGAAGGCCTCAGACGCGCCGGCAACGGACCGGTCAGCAATCATGGAGCGCAGCCAGTCCGGCGCATCGTCCGGTATAACGAACTCCTCGTGGAGGAGCCCCTGCTTCCGGCTGTAGTCGATCGAGCGCGCCTCCCGCTCGAACTCCATCTTGGCGCAATGCCGGTAGGCCACCGACAGCACGGCGCTGCGGCCGGAGCCGCGGGTGACGATGCTGACTGAGAAATGCGGGACGGCCACGGCGGAATTCTTTCTAGGTGCGAATGAAATCAACAGCTTGTTCGCAAGGTCGGCCCCGCCAGGGCACTGAAAGCAGGGCGTCGCGACAGCGACGTATAATTGCGCCCTTGGAAGCCGTCCTTGCGAACGGCTGGGATCATTCACCAAAGCATCGCCCTTTGCGATTGTAGGATTCACAGTAGTGCGTTCCGCACTTCGCTCTGGGATTGTTGCCTCGAAAGCCACGCTTTCTCGGCAAGGAGACGATCGGAAATGAAGAAACCATCCTCGAAAATCCGCGAAGAAATCGCCAGGCTGCAGGATCAGTTGAAGCATGCGGAGACACGGGAAGCTGAGCGGATCGGACGCATCGCGCTCAAAGCAGGTCTTGGCGATTTCGACATCGACGAGACGGAGCTGCAGGCAGCCTTCGAGGACATGGCCAAAAGGTTTCGACAGAACCAGGGATCGGACAAGAACAGATCGACCGGGAAGGAGAGGGGAGGCGCAAGCACCCCTCCCGCGGAAACGGCGCCCGTCTCGGCTGGTGCGGCTCAAAGCAGCGGTAGCGAGGCTTGAGCGCATGAGCCGGAACGTCACATCGGAATCACGCAAGAAGGACACGCGCGAGAAGATCGCGCTCGGCGGTCTGATCGTCAAAGCTGGGCTTCGCTACGAAAAGCGTGCGCTGTTGCTGGGCGCGCTCATCGACCTTGATCACCGCCTCAAGTCTGACGACAACGAGCGGGCACGTCTGACGTCTATCGGCGCGAAGGCCTTTGGCAATGACGGGCAGTAGGATCGTACTCGTCATCGTGCCAATCGTGCTGATGCTCGTCGTCACCATAAGCCTGACTGGTATGGAAACCTGGCTTGCGGGCTTCGGCAAGACGGAAGCGGCGAAGCTTACTTTGGGCCGGGCCGGCATCGCGGGGCCGTATGTCGCCGCTGCGGCTATCGGGGTCGTGTTCCTGTTTGCCTGCGCCGGATCGATGAACATCAGTTTTGCCGGGTGGGGCGTCGTTGCCGGCTGTGTCGTGGTGATGCTGATCGCCGCGCTGCGTGAGGGAGCCCGACTTGCAGCGTTCGCCGGAAACCTGCCATCAGGCAAATCCGTGACCGCCTACCTCGATCCGGCCACAATGATCGGCGCTGCCGCCGCCCTGATCGTCGGCTGCTTTGCAATGTACGTTGGTCTCATCGGCAACGCCGCCTTCTCACGATCGGAGCCGAAGCGTATCCGGGGCAAACGCGCCATGCATGGCGAAGCCGACTGGATGAAACTGACCGATGCAGCAAAGCTGTTTTCCGACACCGCCGGCATCGTCATCGGCGAGCGCTATCGCGTCGATCGGGACAGCACCGCGGCCGTGTCGTTTCGCGCCGACAGGGTGGAGACCTGGGGGACAGGTGGCAAGTCACCGCTGCTGTGTTTCGATGGCTCGTTCGGCTCCTCGCATGGGATCGTCTTTGCGGGATCCGGCGGTTTTAAGACGACGTCGGTGACGATCCCGACCGCGCTCAAATGGGGAGGATCGCTCATCGTCCTCGATCCGTCGAACGAGGTCGCACCGATGGTCGCGGATCATCGCGGCAAGGCCGGACGGGATGTCCAGATCCTCGATCCCAAAGTTCCTGGAACGGGTCTGAATGTGCTTGACTGGATCGGCCGGCACGGTGGCACCAAGGAGGAAGATATCGCCGCTGTCGCGTCCTGGATCATGAGCGACAGCGGCCGGGCAACCGGCGTGCGAGACGACTTCTTTCGGGCATCAGGCCTGCAGTTGCTCACCGCTATGATCGCCGATGTCTGCCTTTCCGGACATACGGAAGAAGAAGACCAGACGTTGCGTCAGGTCCGCCAAAACCTTGCAGAGCCGGAGCCAAAATTGCGCGAGCGGCTGGAGAAGATCTACGCCAATTCGAAGTCGGACTTCGTGAAGGAAAACGTCGCGGCCTTCGTCAACATGACGCCCGAAACCTTCTCAGGCGTCTATGCCAACGCCGTGAAGGAAACTCATTGGCTGTCTTATCCAAACTACGCAGCACTCGTGTCGGGAGCAAGTTTCTCGACCGAGGATCTCGCCAGCGGAACGGTCGACGTGTTCATCAACATCGACCTGAAGACGCTGGAGACCCATTCGGGGTTGGCGCGCGTCATTATCGGCTCATTTCTGAACGCGATCTACAACCGGGATGGAGCCATGAACGGGCGAGCGCTGTTCCTGCTCGATGAGGTCGCGCGGCTCGGTTACATGCGGATCCTCGAGACCGCGCGGGACGCCGGTCGCAAATACGGCATCACTCTGACGCTGATCTTCCAGTCGATCGGGCAGATGCGCGAAACCTATGGCGGCCGCGATGCGTCAAGCAAGTGGTTCGAAAGCGTCAGCTGGATCAGCTTCTCGGCCATCAACGATCCCGAGACTGCCGACTACATCTCAAAGCGTTGCGGCATGACCACGGTCGAGATCGACCAGGTCAGCCGCAGTTTCCATTCGAAGGGGTCGTCCCGAACGCGGTCAAAGTTGCTGGCGAGCCGGCCGTTGATCCAGCCGCATGAAGTCCTTCGCATGCGCGCCGACGAACAGATCGTCTTCACCGCAGGTAACGCGCCGCTCAGATGCGGCCGTGCTATCTGGTTTCGCCGTGACGACATGAAAAGCTGCGTCGGTCAGAACCGCTTCCATCCAAACGCGGCTTCGCCGTCAACGAGAACAAAATGAAATGGAGAATGACGTGGCACTTTGGACCGGACGGCGCGCAGGTGCGAAGAATACTGGTGTGGCGATGTTGGTCGCAATCGTCACCGGTGCGGCATTTACAGGGTTGAGCCTCTGTCTTGGTGTTCCTGCTTCGAATGCGATGGCGTCGCCGCTGTCGCCCGACAGGCTATCGGCCGAGTTTTCTATCTGCGGGGAAAGCCGTCGGGTAAACTGCGTTGTCGATGGCGATACGTTCTGGTTTCAACGCCGAAAGATCCGGATCGCCGATATCGACGCGCCCGAACTCAGCCCGCCTCGGTGCGAGGACGAGCGCGCGAAAGGGGAGGCTGCAAAGCGGCGGTTGCTTGATCTTCTCAACGGCGGAAGGTTCTCCATTACTGCTAAAGGCAGGGACGAGGACCGGTACCGTCGCGAGCTGCGAGTTGTCACCAGGAATGGCCGCTCGATCGGTGACCTTCTCGTTGAGGACAACCTCGCGCGCCGATGGGATGGTCGACGGCGACCATGGTGCGGATGACGCGAGCGGCAACTCTATCGCATCGCCTGTGATGGACGGCAGAGGTGGGAACATAGCACCTGTCCGCTGTGCAGTGCGCTGCGCCTTGCTCAACCAACTCCAGCAGTCGTGGTTTGGCTGACTTCCTGCTGCGAGAGGATCGTTCCCGACTAGCCGAAATCGCTAGGCGGATTCGGAGAGCGTGGCGATTAGAGCCGTGCGGAGAAGCCGTCTCGCCCGAGCACAATCACAGGGCTTGGACTTTTCATCACAACAATGAATCGATTGGGCTGGACTGATTCAAAACTCTGGTTGGACGAGAAATGCTGGATCGGCGAATCTGTCGGCATGCTCAAACAGCCCTACCATATCTATACAGAACGGACCGACCCGACGCAGAACATGGCTCGTTTCTATGCCATGGAAATTTCCATGACCTTGTTCGGAGAACCCTGCCTCACCCGGCGCTGGGGCCGCATCGGAGCGTCCGGGCAAAGCATGGTCCATCATTTCGAAAACGAGCACGATGCCGTGAGGCTCTTTCTGGAAATCGTACGGTGCAAGAGGGCACGTGGCTACCGTCCTAGAATTCGCGGGCCGCAGCATGTGCTTACCTCGGAGCGCGTCAATAGCGCCAAGCGGCGCTCTTCTGTTGTGGAACGATTTGGCAACGAACGTAGGCCCTCGAAGGCTGCCAACAATCCCCACGCGGCCTTCCCTTGTTGGCGGCTTGGGGCTTGTTTGCTACAGACCTTCCATGAACATTCGACCTGAAAATTCACACGACATCCCGGAAATTCGAGCGATGATAACTGCGGCGTTCGAAGGGGCTCCCCATAGCGATGGAACGGAAGACGCGATCGTTGACGCTTTGAGAGCAGGAGGCGCGTTAACGGTTTCCCTGATCGCGGAACGAGACGATGAGATCGTCGGCTATGTCGCCTTTTCTCGCGTCGAAATCAACGGCGTGGTGGTCGATTGGTATGGCCTTGGACCCATAGCAGTACGGACTGACCAGCAGCGGCAAGGCATCGGTATCAGGCCCATACAGGCTGGACTTGACCAGATCAAAGCGCTCGGTGCGGCTGGTTGTGTCGTTTTCGGCGATCCTCGCTACTACGCGCGTTTTGGCTTCAGTGCTGACCCCGCTCTACAGTTTCCTGACGTTCCTCCGGAATATTTCCAGCGGCTCGATTTCGGTCATGACGCACGGCACGGGGTGGTCGTTTATCATGCAGCTTTTTACGGAGCGTAATCCGCATCCAGCTTGGAAACGCCAGAACGCCATATGGGAATTGGCATTCTACGTCGAATTTAAAAGTCGTCTTTCTTTCCTGGGCCTATGACTTCACGTCCAGATTGGCGAAGAACAATCGTCTTCAGTCCCTGCAATGATGCTGATGGGCTTCTCGACCGGTGATTCCCGCCCTCAGTAGGGCGGCTCGGCATCAACGCTTCCGTCCTGCTCTGCCCTGATGATTGCCAACGCGGCTTGAGCCAGGTCCAGCTCGGTCTGGATCTCACGGCGCTCCGCAGCGTCGTATGCGTTCTTCAACTCGGCCCGCAGTTCTTCGATGTGTTGTTCGATCGTCATCGTCTCATCTCCTTGAGTGTGTGAAAGACGATTTCGCAGGGCGGGATGGGACGGCGGGGTCAGGGATCGCGGATGCGACCGCCAGCGGCGGTGAGTGGGGCAGCCGATTTTGTTGCGTCGCGGCAAAATTGGGGGAACCACTCGTCCTTGACGCCGTCATTCCGTGCCGGCACCCTCACCCGATCTGAGCAGCTATCCCCGTTTCCGTATGCCACCAAAAAGCCGAAGGCGGGCTCGACGACCGTCTTCGGCTTCAAAATCTGGAGGGATAGGCCCCGCCGGTTAAGCGGCGCCTCGATGTCTCAGTCGCGGCTCTGGCGCGACCAGATCAGCTGGTAGCCGTCCTCGCCTTCGACTTCGATGAGGGTTGCGTAGATCGGGGCCGGGAAGCTCGGGTCGGTGCGACGTGAAGTCGCCTGAATAATTGTTCGAAAGAGAAAGGAGAAGGCATGAGAAGAACCTGACGTTC
>NZ_SLYH01000013.1:0-54653 GCF_004343445.1 Rhizobium sp. PP-CC-3G-465 | reverse complement strand
CTGCCTATGTCATCGCATGGTCATGCTGGAGACGAGCGCATCAAGCTAACTCTCGACGCGCTCACTTGAAATCAAAATCGCAACTGTAATGCTAGTAGCAACATCGGCCATGCTGTCATCTGCCGTATTAAGTCCGTTGCGCGACGCGAGCATGGGACTTTCATCATTTAGTTCAGCAAAGGTGGTACCGTGAATGATAGGAACTAGCTTGCCTCCATGGAGCAACACTGAGGGCTCCTCATCGGCGATGCTGTGGCCGTGAATTCGTTTCAGAAAGTTGGGCGTCACCAACACGAGCCCGACCCGCGATTTTGCCAGTCCCCTATCTGCTGATTTCCACTGAGAGCTGACCATTTTTCCATTCCGCGCTGAACCGTGTAACTGCATTTATGTTGTTGACGGAAAACATCTTCTCACCGTTTCATGGCACTTGTCGGCGTTATGATTATCGTCAACCCGCAAGCTACGGGCAGTTATTTCGCAGGCTACGCATTCGCAGCGACGATGCCGCTATCCTATGCGCCAATGATGGTCATCATCCGCAAGAACAGGCATGTTCCATGCTCCCGGCCGCGTGTCTCTCGGCCTTTCTCTGCGCGCTTGTGGTGCTCCCATTCGCTCAGCCCATGCAGGTGACGGCCCCGGTCATGTTGGACCTCTTGCTGTTCGGAACCGTTCAGTTCGGTCTCGGCCTGCTATCGATGACGGTCGGAACCCGGCTGATCTATGCGACGCGTTCAGCTCTGATCGGCAGCATGGAAAACCCGCTAGCGCCGGTCTGGGTATGGCTGGCCTTCGGGGAACTTCCTGCCTGGGCCACTTGGGTTGGAGGCAGTCTGGTTCTGGCAGCGGTCATCTTTGATATTCTGGCGAAATCGAAGCGGCAGCAAAGGTTGGTGAGGGTATTTGATCGCGGCTAGCTAGTTGCTCACTTAACATATAACTCCCGCGATCTTTGTCCGAGATGATGCACTGAATGAACAGATTTCTCTGTCAAAAAACGGCCTAACCCCCTTGTTTTGTCTTGCCGATGCTCACGGTTCGGTGCAAGCACGATTGGTGAAAATCGAGGCGATGGCCATTTGAGCAATTTCCGGTCCGACAACGAGGGTGCCGTGCATCGCGTGCCAATGCGCAAGCGCGGCGTTGAGCGTTTCGAGGTTCTCCTCGATGCGACCGAAGCTTTGATTGCAGATCGCACCAACGATGACGTTAGCCTCGCGCAGATCGCTGAAAAGGCGGGTGTGCCGCTGGCATCGGTCTATCATTTCTTTCCGAACCGGAATGCGGCCTTCGTTGCGCTTGCCGAGCGGTTTCACAACGCCTTGCGCACGATGGCTCAGGAGCCGCTGCAGCCTCCAATTTCGGGGTGGCAGGAGGTGGTGGCGTCTCGTCAAAGGATCGGCGCGAATTATCTGAATGCCCATCCGGCGGCATTGCGATTGTTCATGGGGGCAGGGGTGAGCGTCGACGTACGCAACACCGACCTTAATGGAAACGCCGATCTGGCGCGAGGCCGTGTAAAATTCCTCGATCACTATTTCGAAATGCCTAAGATCAAGGATCTCGAAAAGCGGATCGCCATCTCGATCGCACTGATGGATGGCATATGGGCGCTGTCCTACAGCGTATACGGGCGCATCACCGATGAGTATGTCGAAGAATCGACGCGGGCTTCGGTGACCTATCTCCGCAGTTTTCTTCCCGAGTTCATAGAATTCCGACCTGGCGCTTTTGCCCGAGATAACAATCGTTTTTAAGCTGTCTGTCCGCTCGCTTTGGCCGGCGAATTCGTCAAGACAGAGGTAATCTAGTTCTGGAGTCTTGCTGCGATCAGGGGATTTAGTCGAATTTTATGTCACTATCCAATCGCCGCTATTCCCTATCTTGGCAATATCATACAGCCTAAATTCTCGTACTGGTGCGTATATATGCAAGAAAGCACGATTTTTGCCGACCATCTATGCTTTCTGTCCCATTTTTAGGCAATAAGAATTTTTGGTTATTCAATCAGCAAATACCGCTTGATAATCGAATTTTATATGAATAGCATCAAGTCATTCGATGGCAAGCCGCTCTCGATGGCGTGGCAATCCGACAGCTTCGCGGCGTCGGGACGAGACAGTTTCGCCTGCCGACTTGAAAAAGGAAGATCAGGATCATGGCCGGAAACTCACGGAATAAAGAACTTCAGGATCGCGCACGGGCGGTCATCCCGAACGGCATGTATGGTCATGAATCGGTGGCCCTGCTGCCCGAGGACTATCCGCAGTTCTTCTCGCGTGCCGAAGGCACCCGCCTCTGGGATGCCGACGGCAACGAATATATCGATTACATGTGTGCTTACGGTCCCAATCTGCTCGGATACCGCAACAAGGCGGTGGACGCGGCTGCCAACACGCAGGCCGCTCTTGGCGACACGATGACCGGGCCTTCCGAAACCATGGTAGTGCTCGCTGAGACCTTCGTGTCAATGATCAATCATGCCGCTTGGTCGATGTTCTGCAAGAATGGCAGCGATGCGACCTCCATGGCGATGGTCGTTGCCCGCGCCTATCGCGGTCGTCGTAAAATCCTCGTTGCCCGCGGCGCCTATCATGGCGCAGCGCCTTGGAACACGCCGAACCTATCCGGCATCCTTCCGGAAGATCGGGCCCATGTCATCCATTTCGACTACAACGACCTCGACAGCCTGAAAGCTGCGATACTGAGCGCTGATGGCGATGTCGCGGGCGTTTTTGCCACGCCTTTTCGTCATGAGGTGTTCGAGGACCAGGAACTGCCCTCGGCGGAATATGCCAAAGGCGTGCGTAAGCTCTGCGATGAGGCCGACGCCCTGCTGATTGTTGATGAAGTCCGAGCCGGTTTCCGTCTAGCGCGCGATTGCGGCTGGTCGCTTGTCGGGGTAGATCCGGATCTCAGCGCCTGGGGCAAAGTGATCGCGAACGGCCACCCGATCTCGGCTCTGCTCGGCTCGGAAAAGGCGAGGGCCGCTGCCGGTAGGATCTTCGTCACCGGCTCGTTCTGGTTTTCCGCCGTGCCAATGGCAGCGGCGATCGCGACGCTCGACGAGATCAAGAACACCAATTATCTAGAGCGGATTGTCTTCAATGCGCAGTTGCTGCGCGATGGGCTCGCCAGCCAGGCGCTGTCGCATGGTTTCGTCCTGCGCCAGACCGGCCCGGCGCAGATGCCGCAGATCCTCTTCGACGAGGATCCCGATATGCGCAAGGGCTATTTTTGGACGGCAGCGGCCGTGCGCCGCGGCGTCTATCTGCATCCCTATCACAACATGTTCGTCAATTCGGCGCTGACGACGGCGGACGTCGAAAAGACGCTTGCCGCCACCGACGAGGCATTCGGCGAACTGAAGAAATGCCTGCCGACATTGCGACCGCAAACAAAGACCGCCGTTCTGGCACGGCTCGCAAACAAGGCAGCATGAAAAACGAGACCGGGAATTCACAAAATCAGGCTCGCAGAAGCCGAGGGGAAGTGTATGACAACTCTATCGTTATCCAGGATGCTTTCTTCACGCGCGGCAGGAGGTGTGGCAGCCGCTCTGACGGCGGCTCAGATGCTGACGACCGCTCACGCGCCGGCAGCTGCAGCAGATGCCACTACGCTCGTCATCGCCCGGTCGATGGATGTCAACGCGCTCGATCCGGCCCGCGCCTTCTGCGACACCTGCCAGATCGTGCTCAGCGCGCTTTACGACACCGTCGTTGGCCTTGGTCCGGACAATAAGTCGATCGTGCCCAAGCTGGCGACGAAATGGGAGGTCAATGCCAACCAGACTGAGTTCATCTTCCACCTCAATCCCGCGGCAAAGTTTGCGGACGGATCGCCGGTGGAGTCGAAGGACGTGAAATGGACCTGGGAGCGGCTGAAGAATCTCAAGGGCAACCCCTCCTTCTTCATGGATGGGATCGATGCGATCACGACGCCCGATGCGGCGACCATCGATGTCAAGCTCACGGCGCCCAACTCGGAATTCCTAAACAAGCTGACGGGCACTTATACCGGCATCATCAACAGCGATGTCGCAATCGCCGCCGGAGCGACGGCGGACGCCGGCGCAGATAAATCCGACAAGTCGGAAAACTGGTTCCTCGCCAATTCGGCGGGTAGCGGTCCCTTTGTGCTGACCTCCTATAAACCGGAGGACGAAGTGCGCATGGCCCGCAACGACGCCTACTGGGACGGCAAGCCGGCATTTACGCAGGTGGTGATGCGTCAGGCCAAGGATTCTGTCGCCCAGTCGCAGATGCTGGAGTCAGGCGATGCCGATATCGCCATGCAGGTCGATTTCGATACGGCGAAGTCGATGAACTCGCCCGAGATTACCGTCAAGAGCGTCCCGTCCTACAACTATCTCTATATCGGCCTCGGCGCCGGCGCGAAATCCAACGCTGTGCCGCTGACATTTGATGTGCGAGAGGCAATCTCGCTGGCGATCGATTATGACGGCATGATCGACTTCACGGTTGGCGGCGAGGGCAAGAAGCAGCCGTCGCCGATCCCCAACGGGTTCCCCGGCACCGATGGCCTGGCTGAGCCGAAGATGGATCTCGACAAGGCCAAAGCGCTGCTGGCGAAGGCGGGCCTTGCCGATGGTTTCAAGATGGAAGCCGTCTATCCGAACGACAACGTCTATGGAGTCGACATCAACCTGATGATGCAGAAGGTCCAGCAGGATCTGGCTGCGGTCAATATCTCGCTCGATCTGAAGCCGGTCACCTATCCCGTCTGGCGCGACCAACTGAACGGTGACGGCATTCCGATGACCGCAGTCTATTATGCGCCCGATTATTACGGCACCGGCCAATATGCGAGCTATTTCGCCATGATGCCGGGCACCTCTTGGTCCAAGCGCGCCGGTGCTGCGGCTCAGCCCTCGATCATCAATCCGAAGGAGACCTCACTGCTCGAAAAGGCGCTCGCGGCATCCCAAACAGATCAGATTGGCCTGTTCCACGAACTTGCCAAGGAAATCACCAAGGACAAGATCATCATTCCGATGGTCAGCCCGAATCTCGTGCTCGCCTATCGCAGCGATATCCAGGGTGTTCGTTATAGCGCCTGCTGCAATCTGCCGATCTCGGAACTGAGCAGGAAGTAGGCGATGCTTCGCTTCATCCTTCGCCGTATCATTGCCACGCCCCTGTTGTTGCTGGGCGTGGCGACCGTGGCTTTCTTCATGTCGCAATTCACCAAGGGCGACCCGCTTTCGGCCATCGTTCCCGAACGGCAGATGAACGATCCGCCAATTGTTGCGGCCGCAAAGACGAAGTGGGGTTTGGACAAGTCCTTGCCCGAGCGCTACTTGGTCTATGTCGGCAATCTCGTTCACGGCGATCTCGGAGTTTCCTTCACCACCCATCGTAATGTCGCCGAGGATATTGGCGATCGCCTGCCGGCGACGCTAGAACTGGTGATTGCTGCGATGATTATTGGCACCTTATTCGGCATTGCCATCGGCGTTCTGTCCGCCCATTACCGAAATCGCCCTGCCGATCATATCTCGCGGGTGATCGCGCTGCTTGGCTCCTCCCTGCCTGTCTTCTGGTCAGGACTCATTCTGCTCTACGTGTTTTCCGTCAAGCTCGGCTGGCTGCCCGGTCCCGGGCGGCTCGATGCGCGCAGCACACCACCGTCGGGCATCACGGGTTTCTATACGATCGACTCGCTGCTTGCGGGCAACGGGCAGCTTTTCCTTGAAAGCCTGCACCATCTCATCCTGCCGGCGGTCGTCCTTGCCTGGTCCGTCGTCGGCGTGATTGCGCGGCTGGTGCGCTCCAGCCTGCTCGACGTGCTCGGCCAGGATTACATCCGCACGGCACGCGCCAAGGGCGCCGGCGAATTGCGGGTGCTGATCCGCCATGCCCTGCGCAACGCGCTGATACCGGCGCTCACCATCATAGGCTTTTCCTTTGCCTATCTGATCACAGGCGCAGTGTTAACGGAGACGGTGTTTTCCTGGCCGGGCATCGGCTCCTATGCCGTCAGCTCGGCGAGGTCGCTCGATTTCCCGGGTATCGTCGGCGTGACGCTCGTCGGGTCACTGGCCTTCCTGTCGGCGAATCTGCTCACCGACATCGCCTATGCCCTCGTCAACCCGAAGGTGAAGCTGCAATGAGTGGAAAGGTGATGAAAATGCTCAGCGACTCTGAAGCCGTTTGCCAATCCGCCAGGCGGGACCCGGTGCCCATGGCCAGTCCTCTTTCCCTGCTCGGCGTTCAACTTTGTGCCATCGGGCGCCTTCCTCTTCCGGTCCTGATCGGCGGCGCGGTGATCCTGTTCTGGATCTTCGCTGCGCTCACCGTCAGCCATTGGGGGCTGCCGGATCCGATCAAGATCGCCGGCAAGCGGCTGCAGGAGCCGACCATCGCGCATTGGCTGGGTACGGACGCGCTCGGCCGCGACGTGCTTTCCCGCACGCTGTTCGGCGCGACCTATTCCATCCCGGTTGCACTCTTCGTCGTCGGTGCCGCTGTCGCGATCGGGGCGACGCTGGGCGCGATCGGCGGTTACATCGGCGGTGTCATCGATGGCCTCATCATGCGTCTCGTTGATGTGACGCTGTCCTTTCCGCCGATCCTTCTGGCCATGACCATTGCCGCTACGCTCGGCCCGGGCCTGTTCAATGCGGCGCTGGCAATGGTCATCGTCTGGTGGCCGATCTATGCACGGCTGATGCGCGCGCAGGTGCTGGAGGTCAAGGAGAGGGAACATGTCGAGGCCGCCATCGCCGGCGGCGCGGGGAGGGTGCGCGTACTCTGTGTTCACATTCTGCCGCTCTGTTGGACGCCGGTGTTGATCAATGCGACGATGGATTTCGGCCAGGTAGTTTTACTTGCGTCGTCACTCAGCTTCATCGGTCTTGGCGCCACGCCGCCAACGCCCGAATGGGGGGCGATGATCTCGGAGGGGTCATCGCGCTTCTATAGCTGGTGGATCGCCTTCGGTCCCGGCGTTGCGATCCTTTCCGTCGTGCTCGCGTTCAGCTTTGTTGGCGATGGCCTACGTGACCTTCTCGATCCGAAGTCTGAATAGGAGCCCGCGATGAACGTTCATGAAGATGCACCGCTCCTCGAGATCAGGGACTTGCGCGTGACCTTCAACGGGCCCGCCGGCCCTGCCGAAGCCATCTGCGGCATTGACTTGGCGCTTGACGCCGGAAAGGTGCTCGGCATCGTCGGGGAATCCGGGTCTGGCAAGAGCGTCACCATGATGGCGGTCATGCAACTACTGCCGCCATCCGCAGAAATCACCGGCAGCGTCAAGTTCAAGGGTCATGAATTGATAGGCCTGCCGCCACAGGAAATGCGCAAGCTGCGTGGCGCCCGCATCGGCATGATTTTCCAGGATCCGCTGTCCGCCTTCAATCCGGTGCTGACCATCGGCGAACAGATTTGCGAGGCATTGCGGCTGCACGATCGCACGCTGTCCAGAGGCGGCGCCCGCGACCGGGCGGTCGAATTGCTGGAAATGGTTTCGATCCCCCAGCCGGATCGCCGCGCGCGGCAGTTCCCCCATGAATTCTCCGGAGGTATGCGCCAGCGCGCGATGATCGCCATGGCGATCGCCAATAGCCCCGACCTCCTGATCGCCGACGAGCCGACGACAGCGCTCGACGTCACCGTGCAGGCACAGATCCTCGATGTCCTGCAGCGGCTGAGGGAGGATCTCGGTATAGGCCTCATGTTCATCACCCACGATCTCGGCGTGGTTGCCGGCGCGGCCGACGAGGTCGCTGTCATGTATAGCGGCCGGATCGTCGAGCGCGGTGCCGTCGACGACGTCTTTTACAGTTCGCATCATCCCTATACGCGCGGGTTGCTTGCGGCCCTTCCGAAGCTTGGCGGCTCCGATGGTCCACTGACCCCGATCGAGGGTACGCCGCCTTCGCTGCGCAACCGGCCGCCGGGATGCGCTTTCCGTCCGCGTTGCCACATCGCGATCCCACTCTGCGGCGCCGCGCAGCCGGCTTTGGCGACCATCGCCAATGTCAGCACTGCCTGTCACCTTTTCAGCCACTTCGAGGCGATGCCATGATAAGCGACAAAGGGCGAGAGCCGATCCTCGAAGTGCATGGGCTGTTCAAGGAATTTCCCGTTGGCAGCGGATTAGTCTTCAACAAGCCGACCGGGCACGTACGGGCCGTCACCGGCGTTTCCTTCTCGATCAACAAGGGCGAGACGCTTGGTCTCGTCGGCGAATCCGGCTGCGGCAAGTCGACGCTCGGGCGCTGTATCATGCGGCTGATCGAACCGACGGGTGGTGAGGTCAAGATCGCCGGGCGCGACATCGCCAGCGCGTCGCGTGAAGAGTTGCGCAATCTGCGCCGCGATCTGCAGATCGTCTTTCAGGATCCCATGGCCTCGCTCCATCCACGCATGAAAGTAAAGCGCATCCTTGGTGAATCCCTTCGGCTTTCCGGCCTTCCGCCAGCGGCCGTCCGGGATCGTGTCAGCGAGTTGATCAGCCTCGTGCAACTATCGCCCGAATTCGCCGACCGCTATCCACACGAGTTGTCCGGCGGCCAGCGCCAGCGCGTGGGCATCGCCCGGGCGGTCGCCCTGGAGCCGAAAATCATCGTTCTCGACGAGCCGGTCTCGGCACTCGACGTTTCGATCCAGGCAAGCATTCTCAACCTTCTGCAATCGCTGCAGAAGCGTCTCGACGTCGCCTATCTCTTCATAGCCCACGATCTTGCTGTCGTGAAGCACATCTCGCATCGCGTGGCTGTCATGTATCTTGGAAACATCGTTGAGATCGCCTCCGTTGAGGATCTCTACACCAGGGCGCGGCATCCCTATACCAAGGCGCTGCTTTCTGCCGTGCCGCTGCCCGATCCACGCGCAGAGCGATCGCGCGACCGGATTGTGCTGCAGGGAGATGTGCCGAGCCCGCTCAATCCGCCAAGTGGGTGCCGGTTCCGCACCCGGTGCTGGAAGGCAACCGAGACCTGCGCGAAGCTCGAACCGGCTCTGCGGCAGATGTCCGTCGGGCATTTCGCATCCTGCCATTATCCGGAGAATACCGAAATGGCGGGCCAGCCATCGCGCACGGTATCGCACTGATGCGTCGACGCGACTTCATTCTTCTCATGCTCGTCTGCCTCGTGTGGGCAATCAATGTCATCGTCGGCAAAGTCGTGCTGAGTGGCATGGGTGTTCCGCCGTTCTATTATGCGGCAATCCGCTTTCTGCTGGTCGCAGTCCTGTTGTCGAAATTGCTGCTACCCATACCGCGTCAGATCGGCCGCATCCTGCTTGCGGGCCTATTCATGGGAGCCGGGCATTTCGGTTTTCTGTTCCTCGGCTTGACATCGAGCTCGCCGTCCGCAGCGTCGATCGTCCTGCAGTTCGGCATCCCGATCACGACCATATTGTCGGTTTGTTTTCTCGGCGAGAAACTATCCTCATTTCGAGCAGTCGGCATCCTTTTGGCCCTTTGTGGCGTGATCGTCGTCATCTGGGATCCGAGCGGCTTCAGCCTCTCGCCCGGACTTTTCGCCATTCTGATCTCGACGACTTCTCTGGCATCGGGCGCGGTTCTCCTGAAGCGTATCGACGCCATCGCGCCGCTGCGCCTTCAGGCTTGGGTTGGTTTCGTGTCGTTTCTTCCTCTGTCTCTCGCCTCCGTCTTCCTTGAGCACGGACAGATGGCATCGACGCTTGCCGGCGGATGGACGATCGCCACGGCTATCGTCTTTTCCGCGATTGTCGTGACCGGTTGGGCTCACACAACCTATTTCAGCCTACTGCAGCGCTATGAAGCCAATCTCGTCGTGCCGTTGACGCTGGCCATGCCATTGATGACCATGGTGCTCGGCGTTGCCTTCACCGGGGACAAGATCGACGCCCGCATCGTTACCGGGACGATCATCGCTATCGCCGGCATCTGGATCGTCATTTCGGCAAAGCCCCGGCGACACATAGTGACTTAGTATTTAGAAGCCAAGGTTCCAACGGACCGCGATTCCGCGCGAATTGGACGGCGGAAGTCTGTTGCGACTCCTTCAAGGCCTTGACATTTAACGGCCCAGAATCGGCACTGCGAAAAACGCCGAGTTAAGAGTGGCCCCGCTCGCCGGGAGTATGATCTTGCTTGGCCAGCGAGGCAACAATCACTCAGCCTATTGTTAGACTACCAGCAGGCCCATTGCTTGATGCTCGTCAGATCAACGGCTTGCATATCGAATATGTTAGTGGACTGAGGCGCTTGTTGATCAGTTTATTCGCTCACCGCAGCGTGAGGGCCGACTTTCCTCAGAAGTCTAGCTCTGTTTGGGGAGAGGCCGCTTCGGTGACGATCGTCTTGAAGTCGGCCATTGGAGGTTCTAGTGGTAGCGTGGGAGTACCTCTGCCAATTGACCGCGATTTTCGGATATTTCTCGGCAAGCTAAGTGGCATCCAGCCTCTCGTGCCGAACTTGCCGGCAAACATCGAAGTCACGCTTCGCGAGGCAGACGGCCGCAAGCTCTTGTTCCTGCTGAATGCCGAGATGCAACAACAGAACTGACAGACATTCCCGAAGGGACCGACCTCCTGACGGGAGATCCTGTCTGTAGAACGCTAACGCTCGGACCTTACGGCTGCGCCGTTATCCGGCTGGCAGGTTGAGCGCAATGCGCTCCGTGCCAAGGACAGTTTTTGGTCGAGAGCAGTGTGGAAGCCGCGATGGGTCCATTGATCGCTGGCACTACTAAGGTAACGGATGGATTGGTTTTCCTGGATGCGCTGGAAGACGCAGACGAGCGGCTGTACGAAGTGAAAACAAACGATGGTAGTCAAGCGATCGGCCCAGACGGCTGCGCTGTCTCGATGCTTGGTTTAGGCGCCAAGGTCAGCGGCAATTGAACTGAGCAACTCTACCGCATTTCACATAAATCTTGCGCGAATACTCATTTACGCAGCCGTCCAGCGGATTGACATTGATAATTACCGGCAACCCAGCAGCAGGGAAACCCGTGTGGGTGAGGTGGGCAAAATGGGAGAGAACACAATGAAGATCGGTGTAAACACATGGGTGTGGACGTCCCCATTCGCCACGGCGGACCTTCACATTCTCGCCAAGGCGAAGGAGATGGGCTTTGACGTCATCGAGATCGCGCTCGAGGATGCTTCGATTATCGATGCTGGTCTCCTTAGAAAGATCGCAGATGACAACGGCTTGGGCGTGACTATCTGCGGCGCATTCGGAACGGGCAGGGATATTTCGAGCGATGACGAGGCCGTGCGCAGGAACGGCGCCGATTACATCCGCCAAGGTATCGATTTCGCAGCAAAGGCGGGCAGCAGGCTCTTTTCCGGGCCAATCTATTCGGCTGTTGGCAAGACTCGCCTCGTGTCGGAGAACAAGAGAAAGCAGGAATGGGCTTGGTGCGTCGATCACCTTCGTGCGCTCGGTCCGGTCGCGAGCGATGCTGGAATCACCATCGGCGTCGAACCCCTCAATCGGTTCGAGACCGACATGATCAACCTCGCTCAACAGGCAGTCGCTCTGGTGCAGGAGGTGGGCAGTCCTGTCTACAAGGTTCATCTTGATACGTTTCATGCAAATATCGAAGAGAAGAGCATTCCCGACGTGATCCGCACGCTCGGAAGCGGCATGCTGGGCCATTTTCATGCGTGCGAGAACGATCGCGGTACGCCCGGCACGGGCCACATAGACTGGATAGGCATCCGTGATGCGTTGCGCGAGATCGGTTATGACGGTGCGGTGGTGATCGAATCCTTCACTCCCGGCACGATCGAAATAGCAAAGGCAGCATCTATCTGGCGTCCGCTTGCATCTTCACAGGACGAGCTTGCGAGGCAGGGCGCGCAATTCCTGCGCAGCTTGTTTGGCTCATGATGGCTGATAGGCTGTGAACAGCCTGGGCAGCTACACCATGTTTGGAGTCTGGCGGGTGACGCGCGGTCATCCATCGGTACGGAGGTCTGGGAGGGCTTGGTGACTGAAGAAAAAAACGTTGCGATCATCGTTGAAACTTCCAACGGCTACGCTCGCGGCGTCCTGCGCGGAATTCACGACTATTCGCGGTCGCGGCAAGGCTGGAACATTTATCTGACCGAGCACGGCCGACATGAAATCGACGTATCCTTCGCAGGGAACTGGAGGTTCGACGGGGTCATCGCACGAATAGAAACCGACCATATGGCACGGATCATCAAGGCGATGAACGTTCCAACGGTCGATGTAAGCGCCGCGCGGCTGATCGAAGGCATCCCGTGGGTGGAAACTGATGACGAGGCGATCGCACGGCTGGCTCTCGATCATCTCACCGATTGCGGCTTTCAGAACTTCGCCTTTTTCGGGGATCCGTTCTACAATTGGTCCCTGTGGCGGCAGCAGGCCTTCGAGCGTCTGTTGGGGCGGGCTGACATGATCCAGTCGAGAATCTTCAATCTACCGGTTCGACCGGAGCCGGGCGTGCGCTGGTGGGCCCAGCGTGAAGCGATCCGCGACTGGCTGAAGAGCTTACCGAAACCGGTTGGTATCCTCGCCTGCTACGATGGCTGCGGCCAGCAACTCCTGGAGATCTGCCGTTACTACGGCTTCAAGGTTCCGCAGGATATCGCAGTCATCGGCGTGGACAATGACGAACTACTCTGCGAACTGGCGACGCCCAGCATGTCTAGCGTCATCCCCAACGCCTTCAGGACCGGTGCCTATGCCGCCGAGATGCTGGATCACATGATGGATGGCGGGAGCCATGGCGATAATAAGCACTCGATCGAGCCGCTTGGAGTCCGCAAGCGCGTTTCGACCGACGTGCTCACGGTCGGCGATCCTCATGTTGCCAAAGCTGTCGCCTTCATCCGCCAGAACGCACATATGAACATCAGGGTCGAGGACGTGCTGAAAATTGTTCCGCTTTCTCGGCGGGTCCTTGAGACGCGGTTCAGAGAGGCACTCCACCGCACACCGCACCAGGAGATCTTGCGCGTGCGGACCTGCGCGGTGCGTGAACTTTTATTGGAGACGGACATGTCTCTTGCCGAAATCAGCGAGGTGCTCGGGATCGAGCATCCAGAGTATCTCAGTGTATTCTTCAAGAAGGAAACGGGACTTACCCCGCGGGAATTCAGGGATCAGGTTCGCGGACGTTCCTTTCTCCAGATCTCTGGCTGAAGACGCGATGGGCATGCGGGAAATCTCAATATTCTCGCGTGAATGCTCATGGTTAATACAATTCAAAGGGCCAATACTTCTCACGTATTCGAGGGAGGTAAATATGAAAATGGCGCGCGTTGGCATTGTTGGGCTTGGATTTGGCTCGGAATTCATTCCGATTTACCAAGCGCATCCAGATGCGGAGGTGGCCGCTATATGCCAGCGGACCCAAAGCAAGGTGGACGAGGTCGGTGACCGGTTCGGCATCAATACGCGATATACCGATTTTCAGGATATGCTTGATGATCCGAACGTGGATTTCGTGCACATCAACAGCCCGATCCCCGATCACGCGCCGCAGACGATCGCCGCGCTGAAGGCCGGCAAGCATGTCATGTGCACCGTCCCAATGGCGACGACGCTGGACGAGGCGAAGGAGATCGTTGAGCTGGTCCGCGAGACCGGGCTGAAATACATGATGGCCGAGACGGTCGTCTACAGCCGCGAATATCTCTTCGTGAAAGACCTTTATGACAAGGGCGAGCTCGGCAAGATCCAGTATCTCCAGGCATCGCATCCGCAGGACATGGAAGGCTGGCCGGACTACTGGAAAGACATGGTGCCGATGCACTATGCGACCCATGTCGTCAGTCCTCTGATGGCCATGGTCGACGGCATGGCGGAGTCGGTCAGTTGCTTCGGCTCGGGCACCGTCAACGACGAATGCGCCCGCCGGTCGGGCTCGACATTCGCCGTGGAATCCTGCCACATCAAGATCCGCGACAGCGACGTCACCGCCCATGTCTGGCGCTTCCTTTGGGACACGGCACGCCAGTATCGCGAGAGCATCGACGTCTACGGCTCGAAGAAGTCGTTCGAGTGGGAGCTGATGTCCGGCGAACTGCCGGTGCTTCACACTGCCACAAGGCTGGAGGCAGACATTGCCGAACGCGTCGAGGTACCGGACTTCGCGCATCTTTTACCGGAGCCGATCCGCAAGTTCACACGCGGCGTCGCCGACGAGGATCACCTGTCGTTCGTTCAGGGCGGCGGGCACGGCGGCTCGCATCCGCATATGGTCAATGAATTCGTCAGCGCGCTGATCGAGGACCGGGCACCGTTTCCGAACGCCGAACAATCGGCGAACTGGACCGCCGTGGGGATTTGCGCCCACCAGTCCGCGCTTAAGGGTGGCGAGATCGTCAAGGTGCCTGACTTCTCGGCCACCTGACACTGTTGCAATCGGCATTCACCTTGGGAGGGGCGGAATGGGAGAGGTTTTACGACTGTCGAACATATCGAAGACGTTTCCGGGGGTAAAAGCGCTCGCCGACATCTCGTTCGATCTGAAACGGGGCGAGGCGCATTGTCTGTGCGGTGAGAACGGCGCAGGCAAATCGACCCTGATCAAGATCCTCTCGGGCGCCTACCAGCCAGACGAGGGTGGGCAGATCTTCTTTAACGGGAAAGAGGTCCGGCTCACGCCGCGCTCGGCGCTGAGGATGGGGATCCACACCATCTATCAGGAACATATCGTCTTCAACGATCTGGACATCACGGAGAATATCTTCACCGGCTCCGAAATGTCCCGGTGGGGTTTGCAGCGGTACAAGGATATGCGTTGGCGCGCCGAGGAGGTTCTACGGTATCTCAAATGCGATCTTGCGCCGGAAACGCGCCTCAAGTCCCTGACCAGCGGGCAGAAGAAGATCGTCGAGATCGCCAAGGCGCTGGTGTTCAAGAGCAACGTGATCATTCTCGACGAGCCGACTGCCTCGTTCTCGTTGAGCGAAATCGACACCGTGCTCGATATCGTGAGAACCCTGAAGCGGGACGGGATCGGGGTCATCTATATCTCGCACCATCTGGAAGAGCTTTACGAAATCGGCGACCGCGCAACCATCATCCGCGACGGCCGCAAGGTGAGCGTCCATCCCGTTGCCGGACTGCCGCGCACGACGCTGATCCGTGACATGGTCGGGCGCGATCCGTCGAGCTTCTACCAGCGCGAGCGCATCGCGCCCGGCCCCGTCGCCATGGAGGTTCGGCATCTCACCGGAAACGGCGTGCAAGACGTCTCGTTCACGCTGCGTCGCGGCGAGATCCTTGGGTTTGCGGGCATGGTCGGGTCGGGTCGGTCCGAGTTGATGGAGCTTCTGTTCGGCGCGGCGCGGCTCGCGCATGGCGACATCCTGATCGATGGCAAGGCCGTCACGCTGTCAAGCCCGAAGGACGCGATCCGCAACAGGATGTGCTTCATCACCGAGGACCGGCAGCATACAGGTCTCTTTCTGGAGAAATCGATCGCCGACAACGTCGCCGTCGCCAACATGGCCAAGAGCCGCCGCTTCGTGGCAAGGCCGTCAGAGGACCATCGCGTCGGCGAAAAATACATCCGGCTTCTCAGCATAAAGGCGCTCGGCGCCCGCACGCGGGTCCTCAACCTGTCCGGCGGCAACCAGCAGAAGGTGGTTCTGGCCAAATGGTTCAATACGGGCGGGGACATCTACATTCTCGACGAGCCCGCTCACGGCGTCGATGTCGGGTCCAAGCAGGAAATCTACAAGGTCACGGTCGATCTTCTGAAGGAAGGCAAAGCCGTTCTCATGGTCTCGTCCGACATGCCGGAGGTCATGTCCATGAGCGACCGCGTGATCGTTTTCAGAAAGGGCCGGATCGCAGGCGAACTGGCTGGAGAGGACATCACCGAGGAAAACATCCTCACCCTTTCGATAGGAGACGGCACGTGAGCAACACAGTCAATTCGAACACAACAGCGCAGGACAGAGGTTCGCTATTCAAAAAGCATGAGAACCTGACGGTGCTGTCCATCTTCGCCGGCTTCGTCGTGGTCATCGTTGCTCTTCAACTGATTATGACGGGCGGTTCGAAATTTCCGACGTTCATAAGTCCCGTGAATATTCTGAATATCCTCCAGCAGGTCGCTGTGCCGGGCATCATCGCCGTCGGCATGACCATGGTGATGATATCGGGGGGCATCGATCTCTCGGTCGGCATGCTGGCCTCGCTAGTGTCGATTGTGGTTGCGCTTGCGATCTCCCAGTGGGGGTTCTCCATCGGCGCGGCGATCCTGCTCGGCGTTGGATGCGCGGTTCTCCTCGAAGCGATTATGGGATTCATCATTTCGCGCACCAGCATCGAACCTTTCATCATCACGCTCGGGGGAATGATCTCCTTTCAGGGGATCGCGCTGCTTCTGTCGAATTCGCGCGAAGTCGTGATGAAAGGGGAACTCGATTTTCTCACAGTGAACCTTCTTGACGGCATGCAGGATCCCGTTACGGGACTCGTCCTAAGATTGCCGCCTTATGTGCTGCTCTTCTTCGTCATCACGTTGCTGGGCGGCCTGTTACTGACCTATACCACCTACGGTCGGCGGCTCTACGCCGTAGGTACCAATCCCCGTGCCGCATTTCTGGCCGGGATCGACGTCAGGATGATGCGACTGTCCGTCTATCTCATCCAGGGTCTGCTCGTCGGGGTCGGCGCGACGATGCTCCTCGCGCGCATCAATACGGGCATCATCACGCTAGGGCAGAATCTTGAGATCGACACGATTGCCATGGTCGTGATCGGGGGGACGGCACTCAGCGGCGGCCGGGGCAGCATTGTCGGCACCCTAATCGGCGTCTTGTTCTTGGGGTCGATCGCGAACGCGATGAACCTGCTGCGCCTGCCGTCCGAAGTCCAGTTTCTGGCCAAGGGTCTCATCGTCATTATCGCCGTATCGATGGGCGATGTGTCCGCACGCGTTTCCCACTTCCGAGCGTTCAGGCGTGATCAATCGACCGCGCGTGCCGCGGCGGCACGGGCAATAGAGGAGGGCTCGGCGAAGATGAAAATCTAGGGATACCGAGATCGCTAATCCGACACGTCTTTTGAGGAGAAGAACAAAATGGGAGAAGGAAAATGAAGAGAATCGCACTGACAATGACGATAGCGCTCGCTCTGGCCACATTGGCTTTTGCGGCAGGCAGCCAAGCAAGCGATACCAAGGGGAAGGTCATCGGCTACTACATGGATGCCTCGGACGATTTCTATAAAGCAGGCTTTGAGGTCTTCAAGACGCTGGCCGACCGGGAGGGTTGGACCGTGCTGGACGTCGTAGGCCAGGGCACGGCTCCCGAGCAGATTTCCGCAGTCGAAAATTTCATCACGCAGGGTGTCGATGCGCTGCTTGTCGTGCAGAACTCGCCTGAAACCACGTCGAAAACTCTGCAACTGGCAAAGAGCGCCAGTATTCCCGAGTTCCACCTGACGCACAACCCGCCGAACGAACCTGGCTTGGCCGGTTTTGCCGGCTACGACTGGATCCACATAGGAGAGTTGGCGGGCAAGTCCGCGATCGCGCAAAAAGCGAAACGCCTGATCATGATTGAAGGCAAGCTCGGGCAGGGCACGGCCTCCGGACAGACGGAAGGGTTCATCAAGGCCTATAAGGATGCGGGCCTCGATATCGGCAATCTGGGCGATAGCGTCGGCGTCAAGGGTGCGGGCGGCAAGGACCTTCAGGTGGTTTTTTGGGGGTCCGGCGGCTGGTTTGCCGATCCGGCCAAGAAAGTCATGCAGGATGCGATTACCAGCCTCGGTGCTGACGGCTTCGATGGCGCCTATGTGCAGAACGACGAGATGATGGCAGGTGCCCTGCAGGCGATGGAGGAAGCGGGTCTTGATCCCGGCAAATACTGGCTCGGTTCCAGCAATGGCAAGGAAAAATCGTGGAAGTGGGTCCAGGAAGGCAAAACAACCATGGACGTGAACGAGACGGCGACGCTGGAAGCCGATGTCGCCTATCAGCAAATCAAGGCGCATTTCGAAGGAAAGCCCTTTAAGAAAGCCGTCTACGTCCCGGTCATTCCGTTCGATAAGAGCAATATCGAAGTTGAAAAGCTCGTTCCCTTTTTCCAAGATGACTACATGAAGAAGCGGGACGCCGGTGCCTTCATTTATGACATCAACGATCCGTCCTTCCGTCTAAATGCCGGCTACTGATGATCGACGCTTATGCCGGAGGCTGTTCGCAGCCTCCGGCATAACCAGACTAGCAGCATTGGTGCGTTGGTGACGAAAACTTTGTCGAGCACTTGGAAAGCCTTTGCAGTCTTGAACGGGCGTCGCCCGCGTGGCGAAGGGCAAAACAACCCCAACTGTGTAAGCCCGTGCTCGTTACCCAATACAAATCCCCTTATACCAACGCTCAATGATTAGAACTCATGTGCCCATTTACGGTGCCCGATGGACATGATGCGCCATGGCTGACTTTCGAGTTTCCGCCAGGCGTCGCAGCAATGGTCGACGATGTCTTCGTATGATTTGAAGACCCGGTTCGAGAGCCAGTTCTGGCGCATGAACTGCCAGAGGTTTTCAACCGGGTTCAATTCCGGAGACTTCGGCGGCAGCGGCAGGATGGTGATGTTGCCGGGGACGATGAGATTGTTGGACATGTGCCAGCCCGCCTGATCCATGATAAGAATGGCGTGCGCGTCTTCTGCGACGTGACGGGAGACTTCGGCGAGATGCTGGGTCATCGCATGGGTGTCGCTACCCGAGCCATGACAAGTGCCGCCGCTTTGCCGAATTTCGGGCAGATTGCCCCGAAGATGTAGGCCGACCTTGTGCGCTGATTGTGCGGTGCTGAAGGCCGCGTTCCGCGCCTGGCCCAGCGGCGCGTGATCTTGTTCTTCTGTCCGATCCGGGCCTCGTCCTGGAACGAAATCTCTACTCGCTTTCCTCGGGCTGCTCCGGCAGCAATTTTTGCCACAGCGGCGGGGAAGTTTTTTTAAATTCTTCCATCGCCTGGCTATCCTGCGCGTGATGCTTCGGCCGGGCCGTGAGTTTGCGATAGCCCATCGCATGCAGTCCGCGCCCAAGCGTCTGACGGCTCACAGAGATACGGTGTTCCTGCCAAAGCCATTGCACAAGATCGACGAGCCTCCAGCGCACCACGCCATCAAGATAGGGAACGGGGCCTTTTTCTACCGCCTCGACGAGCGCCTTGCGCTGCTTGTCGTTCAGCAACGGCTCACGGCCCTTGGCCTTTCCACTCTTCAGGCCATCTGGACCGTGCCGGTTGAAGCGCTCGACCCAATCGCGGATGATCTGCAAACCGACCCCGCCAATAGAGGCGGCATGGCTCCGAGAACCGCCTTCGTAAATCACTGATAAAGCAAGCAATCGGCGGGACCAGTTCGCGTCCCGGCTCTTTCTGGCAAGCATCCTCGACGAGGCAAGTTCGGCCCTCGACGCGGAAACGGAGGCGGAAATCATGGATGGGCTCCGTTCTCTCGCCAAAAATCTGACGATCCTTTCGGTCACGCATCGTACTTCGATCATCCGACCAGGAGACCAGGTATTTCATCTTGCGGGGCGAAAGGCTCAACAGAATACTGCGGCTCTTTGAGAGCGGTGTCCGCCAGGCGATCATTTCCTGACCTGAATGCGTTGACGAAGAACCGATCTCCCGGTCAGCACGTTGTGGCGATGAAGTCGAATGTCATAAAGCGAAGTGGGCAGCTCACATCGGATTGAGGGTCTAATTTATATTCCGTCTTCCTTGGAATATACATGGCTGACCAATTATATTGCCTGTTTCACCTGCCGGTTATACATGTCCAAAACTTCCAAAACATCCACCGCTACTTTGCCAAAGTAATATATGCCCAGTTCTTCAGCCGTGATTGGCTTGCTGAACAGGTAACCTTGCAATTCGTCACAACCCGAAATCCTAACCGCTATCGCCTGTTCCTCGGTCTCGATGCCCTCAGCAGTCACCGGTATCTGCAGGGCGTTCGCCAGAGCGATGGTTGCCTGAAGCACGGCGCCGCCATTCTCGTCGTTGTCCAATGCCTGAACTAAAGACCGATCGATTTTCATGCGGTCAAATCCGAACTGACGAAGTGCGCCGATGCTGGCAAACCCGGACCCGAAGTCATCAAGGGCAATCTTGATACCCACCTGCTTAAGGGCGGTGATCGCCCTCTGAGCCTGATCGGGGTCGGAGATCAAAACGCCCTCTGTGATTTCGATGGTAAATCGCGCAGCCTCGAATTCCGCGTTTCTCAAGGCCTCGGTAACATTCTGGACAAACTTTGGGTTCTTGAGCTGCAATGGTGAGACGTTTACGGCCAGTGCGATGCCCGGCCAGTGCTTGGCTTCCTGCAGGGCCTTCGTAAGGACTTGCATCCCGAGCACGTCAATCAGACCGGCTTTTTCCGCTAAGGGGATGAAGATGTCCGGACCAAGATTTCTGCCATCTAGCGTGCGCCAGCGCGCCAGCGCTTCCACGCCGCATATCTCGCCTGAATCCGCATGCACAAGTGGTTGATAGGCGACGTCGATACCGTCGTTTGCTAGTGTCTCGCGAAGCTGGTGCTCGAGTTCTGCCTGCGTCTTGGCGTCCTCATCGAAGCCTTCCTCGAATTCGACCGTGATGCCACGACCCAGGTCCTTTGCCCGGTAGAGAGCGATGTCCGCGCGGCGGATGAGATCTCCGACATCGAGCGCTGCAGTTGCAGCGACGGCCACGCCGACGCTTGCGCCAATCTCTATTGTCCGTCCGTCAATTTCGAACACGCGTTCGAGCGCGACTTGTATCTGCTGCCCGATTGTCTGCACCACCGCCGTGGCTATGGGCTCGACGGTTGCCACGGCAAATTCGTCACCACCGAAGCGCGCTACCAGCACGTTGCAAGGTAGCATATCCGACAAACGGCGAGCGACGGCAACGAGAAGGTCGTCACCCACGCCATGCCCCCAAGCGTCGTTGACGCCCTTGAAGCCGTCAAGATCGATGAAGTGCAAGCGCATGGCCGCAGCTTGTGGCCGGGACGCGCGCGAGGCTTCACTCATTCTTTCGATAAGTCCGGAGCGGTTAAACAAGCCAGTGAGAGCGTCGTGGGTGGCCTTGAAGCGGGCACGCGCTTCACTGCCGCGCAACCTTCTCGTGGTCAGAAGTCCTACTGCACAGATCGCGCAGAGAAATAGAACGAGGATGATAGCGGCAATCCCAATAGTGTTCTTCACCTTCAGATAACTGGTCGTTCCCGGCATCTGAGATGGCCAGTTGAAATAGCCGACGTCTCTTTCGGAGATATCGCGCAACGGGATTGAAAGCGCGTTCGCCATTCTATCCCGGTCGAGCGTAAGGTTGGCGAGGCTGAAGGTCTCGGATACCTCGGACACAACCGCAAACGTCAAATGCTTGGCAAACACCAGTACATGGTAATTTTGTGAGTTGACTGGGTCATCGGGCGCGTTTGGCCGGATGGAGGCCGCACCTATAAGGGCTACCCCGGCCGCCGATCGAATGAAGTAAACGGGAACAGGATCCGTGATTTGCGCTTTCCGTGCCGCCGATACCATTTCGTCGAACGCCGGTCCTAAGAATTCGGCAGGGCTCATGTCCATCGCCTCGCCAAGACGGTAGGCAACTATGGGGGTGTTTTGGCCGTCGACAACGATTGCGGTATCATAAAGAGGATAGTCGGCAGTGGTCGATGCCCAGTTTTCGATGATCCAGTCGCGTTTCGTTTCCGCCATACTTATCTGACGGAAGGCATCATCCCAGTAAGCATTGTCACGGACGATGGCACCAAGCTGTTTGCGCAGCGACTCCTTCGCACCAACGGCCGCATGCTTTGCCCGAATGTCATCAATCGCGTTTGAGGTTGCTGTGATCGTGTAAATCGATTGCGCGACGAGTGCGCCAAGCAGAGCTGTGACGAGCACGAAGACAATCGCGATAGAGGTGACGACGAATTTGTCGCTCCGCGCCGACGATGGCATGGATTGCTGCATTGATGCCTCCAGCAGTAGATTGATTGCAGGATGTTCCCAAGACGTGCGGGAGAACTGCAGATGGCATCATGCCCGCGTGAGCGCTGCTTCGGAACCGTAGCCCAGCAAATCTAAGGTATTGTTAAAAATAACGACTTCTCCTGCACAAAAGGGATATGCATAGAACCAGCCGCTCTATTCACAGCGGTGCTTATCGAATGCTGCCTCTCCGAGGCGAAAGCGTTTCGGCGCTTTAAGTGTTATGCAGCGTGCGTGACATGCTTCGATCGGCGGCAGCGGTTTCATAGTCAAGCTGGACGACCCACGCTTCCCCGCTCCGATTACTCGCAAAGGGGATCTGGTGCTTGCTCCAAATGGCAGACAACCTATCAGCGCCTTGAAGAGGGAGGGTGTCAACACTTCGGTGATTGCCGTGGCTGACCGTTTTGCAGCGGCGGCCGAAGAAGCCGCTCCTGCACCAGGTCAACTGCTTCGTCCTCCTCCGCCTGCAGGTTGAGCAGGTTACGGACCGGGCGGTGATAGCTGTTATTGTCCAGGAGGTAGCGGGCGTCGATGCCAGTTCGTCGGCCGACAGCAAGAGGCTTTATGTCCTGATACCGACGGCTGCAAGCGTTGGTTGACAAAAGCCGCGTGCGCTTTGGCGGCCGGATTCTCGTTGACTCGTCAGCGACTCTTGTTCATCAATCCGACTATGATCTTGTCGTTTCGGAAAGAGCCCGTTTCAGGACAAGCCGTCTGCGACGTATGTCTGGGCAACGCGATGGCGTAACGAGAACATCACGGATCAGCACCGTTCTCAATATTGCGGGTTGCATTTTTGCTTTGAGACGCGGCGGTTCTTGCCTATGGTAGACAGTGAAATTTACAGGTTCCGGTCTGTCTTGGGGGTGTGCGATGAACGACAATCATCAACCGGCAAGTCATTCACTCATCGAAATGATGGCTGACGACGAAAACTTCGCCATTCTCTGCAGCAAGGATGTCGAGCCGGAGTTGGTAAAGATCGCCGCAGCAACGATCCGAACCAACAAGGATCTCTGGTTTATCAAAATGCAGGATCTCAAAGGCGGACAAATCCTCGCTTATCGGGGAGAGCGTCCGCCGGGCGAGAGATTTTCCTTATAAGCGCCGATACGCCGGACCCGCTGATCGAGGGTGACAATGCCATGCCGAAACTTCTGATCAACTCTGTCATGTAATGAAATTCAAACGGAAATGATCCTGGGAACCGGGCATGTCAGTTGAGATCAGCAAGATGCGCGAGTGTGATAGCAGGGCATGGGCCGACATGCGGTTCAAACTTTGGGACAGTCTCTCGGTCGATGAACATCTGGTCGATATCGAACGGATGCTGAAGGGCGGAAAGCGCACCAGCTACATTGCCCGGCTCCGCAACAACGTGCCCGTCGGCTTCGCGGAGATATCAATCCGTGACTACGCCAATGGCTGTACCGCTCACCCCGTAGCCTTTCTCGAAGGTATCTGGGTAGACCCAAAGCACCGGCGCAAAGGCGTCGGGCGAGGCTTGCTCGCAGAAATTACCAACGGTCTGCTGGTTCAAGGTTTCAAGGAGCTGTGTTCGGATGCTGGTATCAGAGACAGACGGTCGCACCAGGCACATGCCGACTGGGGCTTCACTGAGACGGACCGTGTCGTCTATTTCCGCAAAGCTCTCGAATGAAATCACCGAAAGAGAAAGATCGAATGGCAGAGGCAAACGCAATGTTGGCGCTGATCATCGACGGTGACAACGCAACGCCCAAAATCGTCAAAGGGTTATTGGCCGAGATCGCAAATTACGGGACGGCCAGTGTCAAACGCGTCTATGGGGACTGGACCAAGCCCAATCTTAACGGCTGGAAAGAATGCCTACTCGAACACTCCATTCAGCCCGTCCAGCAGTTCGCCTACACGACCGGTAAGAATGCCACCCATGGCGCGATGATCATCGACGCCATGGACCTGCTCTATACCGAACGCTTCTCCGGTTTCTGGATCGTCTCCAGTGACAGCGACTTCGCAAGACTGGCCGCGCGCATCCGTGAACAGGGCGTGACCGTCTACGGCTTCGGGGAGCGCAAGACCCCTCGTCCCTTAATCACGGCCTGTGACAAGTTCATCTATTTCGACGTGCTCAATGCGTCGGTTGAAGAACCCGCCACTGCCGAAACAGCGACAACGCCAGAACCAGCGTCGATCAAGAAGGCCGCCGCGAAGGATGTTCCGGTCCCAGCCGCATCATCGGTGCCGACAATGCCGCCCAAACCGCCGGTGCCCCAGAAAAGCACAATCGACAAAACCCTGATTGGCATGCTGACGAAGGCTGTCACGGCGACGGCCGACGAGGACGGATGCACCAACCTCGGCGCAGTCGGCAGTCATGTTGCAAAGCAGTCGCCCGAATTCGACTCTAGAAACTATGGTTTTGCTAGCCTCAGCGAACTCGTCGAGGCCACCTAGAGCTTCGATCTGGACCGGTCCGGGAAAGTGCAGAAAGGTATACTCATCCGCCCGCGCAAAAGCTGACGACAGGAAGCCAAACCACCGAATGCGGCATGGTGCAAATTCTGATTGGAGAGAATTGTATGACAAGACTTCTTATTTTGATCGCAACGTCTGTGACTTGCCTCGCGACCGTTAGTTTCCTGCATCGAACCGACAGGCTACCGCGCTTCCTTCACCATAATATCGACATGGTCTCCATCGCCCTCGGCGTCTTCGCCGCCACGCCGATGAGCATTGCCGTTTGGCAATGGTTCGGTCCGATCCCGCAGGATCTTTTCTCGTGGAACATGGCCGCCTATATCGGATTCAACGGACTCTCGCAATTTCTCGGCATCCAGTTAACGAGACACGCTGGGGGATTATCGGCGAGGAAAGGTGCGTGAACATCCTAACTGCCATCATCATGGCAATCTGCGTCATCGTCACCGACCTGGTGCTGACGGAATTCGAGGCCGACTTCATAGTACGAGCTGTCTCCGTTGGCGCCGCTGCGTTTGTTGGCCACACCCTTGCCAACTGTCTTCAACGCCGACTGTCCAGACCGTCGAAACAAGATCCCGATGAAGGAGAGCAAGGACCCTGAATGCAGTCTGACGATTTTACCGCGCCATGCTTCGAGGAGGAAAAATGCCACGAAAGAGCATAGAGGAACGCCTCGTCCAGATCGAGGTCCAGCGGAAAACCCTCAGGGCCCGCATTGGTTAGCAGACGCGTGAGGACAATACGCGACCTAACGTGCTGTTCGACGCACGCGTACTGCATCGGCTCGGCGAGGACCACGATGGCGAGTTCTTTCTCCATCGGCGATCCTGCAACAAGACTTCTGACGCTGGCATTGGTTAAGGCGAATCCCGTCTACTGAATGCGTCGACTATCTGCTTGACCATGAATTCAGCGTCCTCAAGTTTGGCGATATCGCAGCGGATGCCGATCGCCTTATGGCCCTGTGACCCATGAAAGAATCCCGTTAAAAAGCTTTCCCTTTATTTCCAACCAGGAGCACAAATCTTGATCGTTCGGATTCTTCAGCTCAAATTGACGTTGTTAATTCCTTCGCCGTAAAAAATTTCCAGAACTTCACCCGTATGCCGGACGATCGCTGTTCCTGCATGTTCTGCCGTCAAAGTGAGAGACTGGACTTTGCCTTGGTCCCAAGTCAGGTCCAAAACCATGCCGCCGCGCACCCTGATGCCGGAAATACGCCCAGCGGGCCACGTCGAGGGCAAGGCGGGCAGCAGACGAATTTCTCCGACGCGCGATTGGACGAACATTTCGAGAACACCGGCAGCTCCTCCGAAGTTGCCGTCGATCTGGAACGGGGGATGGGCGTCGAAGAGGTTCGGATAGGTTCGCTCAGGCGAGAGGAGCAACGCAAGGACGTCATGGGCCCGTGCGCCCCGGCCGAGCCTTGCCCAGAGGTTCAGCCGCCAGCCAATACCCCAACCCGTGGCATCATCACCGCGCCGGTCGAGGGAGACCTCGGCAGCGCGGGTTAGATCCGGCGTCACCAGAGTGTCGATCTGGAGGCTCGGATAGACGCCGTAGAGATGCGAAACATGGCGATGCTGCGGCTCTGGCGCATCGACATCCCAATCTTCCAGCCACTCCTGAAGTTGCCCGGCCTGACCTATGCGATCAGCGGGAAGGCGCGCGCGGGCAGCCCTGACGGTTTCGCACCACGCCGCCTCGACATCCAGACGCTTGCAGGCCTCGATGGCCGCCGCGAAGAGATCGCGCAGGATCTGACTGTCCATGGCCGGCCCTGCGCAGAGGGTCGAACCGAAGGGATGGGAATTTTCAGGTGAAAGGGAAGGGCATGTGACGAGAAGATCGGTGCCCGGCAGGGTAACGAGCGTGTCGAGCATGAAATCGACGGCGCCCTTGATCAGCGGAAAGATGCGTTCGAGCAGCGGCTGGTTCGGATGGAAGCGCCAGTGATCGAAGATCTGGACGCAGAGCCAGGCGCCCCCCATCGGCCAGAGACCCCAGGGCGGGCCGTCGATCGGGCCTGTGGCGCGCCAGATGTCCGTGTTGTGATGCAGAACCCAGCCGCGAGCGCCGTAATGCTCGCGCGCCATCTCCCGGCCTGTCTCGGCGACATCTTCCACCAGCTCGATCAACGGTATGAAGGTTTCCGGCAGATTGGCTGGATCGGCGAGCCAGTAATTCATCTGCAGATTGATGTTGACGGTGTATTTGCTGTTCCAGGGCGGCAGGATCTCCTCGTTCCAGATACCCTGCAGATTGGCGGGCTGTGTGCCTGGCCGGGAGCTTGCCAAGGCGAGATATCGGCCGAACCTAACGTAAAGTGCCGCAAGATCGGGGTCGTCACCACTGGCGAATGCGGCGATACGGCGGTCTGTGGGAATGTCTGACGTATCGGGCCCGTCGATCGCGATCGACATGCTGCGATACAGGCGGCGATGATCGGCAAGATGATCGTGCAGAAGTGTCTGGTAGGGGATGGCCGCGATCTCATCGAGCCGGTGCGCTGTTACCTCATCGGGCGCGCCGCTAACATCGTCGTAACGGCGAAAACTCGTCCCCACGTCGATGAGGAGCGTTACCGCATCTGCCTCGCGCACCCGGACGGCTTCCGGCCCCCGATCGCGCATGCCGCCCTCCGACAGGACGCGCGCCCGAAATGCGAACCGGAGCAGGCCTGGAATGCCGTTCTGGGACCGGTTGCGGCCGAGATATCCAATCGTGTCATCGGAACGCTCCTCGGCAGCGCCGTTCTGCGGGCTGCTCATGAGACACCCCATAGACAGTGCGCCGGGTTTTGATACCGTGATCCGGCAGACGAGAACGTTGTGGATCGCCGTAGCGAAGACATCGCGGCGGAAACGCACGCCGCGGCAGTCGTACAGCGTGGTCGCAATGCCGGCGTCGAGATCGAGCGAGCGGCGGTAGTTCTCCGTCGTCAGGTCGTGGTGGAACGTCAGTTGGACGTCGCCAACCGGCTGGTACGACGTCTGGAGATCGGGCGACGCCATGACCTTCTCGTAAGCCAGGCGCTCCGCCTCGGCATAGCGGCCCTCCAAAATGAGCTTGCGGACCTCGCCGATATTCGCTCCGGCCTGCGCGTTGATCGGCTGATAGGGACCGCCATTCCAGAACGTGCTCTCGTTGATCTGGAGGCGCTCGCTCCAAGCGCCGCCGAAGACCATAGCGCCGAGGCGGCCGTTGCCGACAGGAAGTGCCTCTGTCCATGCAGATGCGGGGCGGTCGTACCAGAGTTCGTGTGTGGTCACGGGAAATAAGCCTTTGGAAAAGAGATCGAGGGGTCGCCCCGGGAAACGACGAGTGCCCGGCAGGAGTACGTCACGGTGAGGCGTATTCAGGTTTCGGGATCAGCGGATCCGATGTTCCGTCTTCGGATCGAACAGGAGCGCCTTTCCCGACTCGAAGGCCGTCGTGACAGAGCTCCCGGCGCGGATAGTGCGGTCTCCGCCCAAGTCGATCGTCAGCGGATCGCCGTCGCCCAGTTGCACATAGCCGTAGGCGGTACCGCCGAGGTTCTCCACCGCGTCGGCCGTGACGCGAATGGCGACGTCGCCCTTCGGGGAGAAGGCTTCCGGCCGGAGCCCGAGCACGACGTCGGTGCCAGGTTCCGGCGGTGACGCGACCCGCACCGCAACGGGTGCTGCATCCAGATCCCGCAACGTGACCGTGACGCCGCCTTCGACGCGCGCCGTGACACGGCTGTGAAGAAGGTTCATGCGGGGGGAGCCGATGAAGCCCGCAACAAACATATTATCCGGATCGTCGTAAAGCGCCATCGGCGTGCCGCTCTGCTCCACGCGCCCGGCCCGCAGGACGACGATGCGATCGGCAAGCGTCATGGCCTCCACCTGATCGTGCGTCACATAGATCATCGTCGCATCGAGCGCCTTGTGCAGGCTCGCGATTTCCAGCCGCATCTGGACGCGCAGTTCGGCGTCAAGGTTGGACAGCGGTTCGTCGAAGAGGAAGATATCGGGATCCCGAACGATGGCGCGGCCGATGGCGACGCGCTGGCGCTGGCCGCCCGAAAGCGCGGCCGGCTTGCGGTCCAATAGCGGTTCGATGCGCAGGCGCGCCGCCGCCTGTCCCACCTTGCGCGCGATCTCGTCCCGTTTCATTCCGGCCATCCGCAGAGGAAAGCCGATATTGTTACGCACCGTGAGATGGGGGTAGAGAGCGTAATTCTGGAAGACCATGGCGACGCCGCGCTGTGTCGGCGTGGCCTCATTTGCCCGGCGCCCGCCAATCCGAACCTCGCCGCGCGAAATGGACTCCAACCCGGCTATCATACGGAGAAGGGTCGATTTTCCGCATCCGGACGGACCGACGAAGACCGTCAGCATTCCATCGTCGAGGGTCAGGTCGAGTGCGTCGATGATTGTGGCGGCCCCATAGGCCTTCCCGATGCCGCGCAGTTCAATAGGTGCCATGACTGAAACTCCTGTCCGTCTGGGTTGTCACCGGCCGGCGGCTGGAGCCGCGTAGGATTATGCTGCATTCGAGCGTGCGGGAGCGGATGTCCGGCACCTCGGCGTCTCCGAGGCGCGTAAGGACATAACTCGCGATGGCGTCGGCGATGTGCGGGAGCGGCTGCGCCACGGCCGTAATGCCCTCATTGTAGAGCCGGAAGAGATCGACGTCGTCGAAACTGACGATAGCTATATCTTCTGGCGTGCGCATGCCGTGCCCGCGCAGCCATTCCAGCATGCCAGTTGTCATGCGGTAGTTCGAGGAAAAGACCGCCGTCGGTGGATCGGGCAGTGCCATAAAGCCCTGGAGTGCGTTGTAGCCAGCCTCCGTTTTCCAGTCGCCGGCAAAAACATAAGCCGGGTCGAGCGGAATACCGTGGCGGCGCAGTGCTTCCTCGTACCCAAGACGCCGCTCCACACCGCTGGAGTCGAGCGGATCGCCCGCGACAAGCGCGATGTTACGATGACCGACATCGACGAGATGTCCGACCGCACGGCTTGCTGCCTTGAAATTGTCGACAAAGACCCGATCGAGCCGTTCGCCGCGCACATCGTTGTTGTAGACGACGACCGGTATACCTTCGGAACGGAACGTGGAGATGAGGTCCTCGGAGCGCGGGAGGCCGGCCATGACCAAGGCATCGACACGCTGTTCGATCAGAAATTCGAGCGCCTCGCGCAAGAGGACGTCGTCGGTTTCATGCGAATAGGTGAGCAGCTTACGCCCGCTCTGGCGAAAACTGCGTGCGAGATGGTTGAGGAGGCCGGCATGGAATTCGTCGAATGTCGGGGCCAGAAAACCAATCAGGCCGGTTCGCTCGCTCTTCATGGCAGCGGCCACCGCGCTCCGCCGGAAGCCGAGGTCCTCGACCGCCTTTTCAATGTCCGCACGCTTGGAGCGGCGGACCTCCTGCCCGTTAAGATAGCGCGATACCGTTCCGACCGCGACGCCCGCACGCTGTGCGACATCGTGGATCGTCGGACGCTTGCGTCGCTCAAGGTCGTCGTTCATTCCTTGCCTCCGGATCTGTTGCGCGCATCTGCGGCGAAGAAGCGCTGGAAAACGATGAAGGCCAAAAGTGGTGCCGCCGTCGTCACGATCGCAGCCACGGCCTGCTGATCAAGATTGGGCTCAAAGGAGCCGGCAATGCGCGCCAGAAGCACCGTCAATGGCAGTTCGCTGCGAAGGTAGAGCATCGGCAGCAGCATCGAGTTCCAAGTCCACAGGAACTGCAGGATGCCGATGGCAGCGATCGGTGTCATGGCGTTGGGCAAGACGACGTAGAGGAAGGTTGAGATGGGCGCGCAGCCATCTACCCGTGCGGCCTCGATCAAATCCTTTGGGAAGTCGGCTAGAAAATTTTTCACCAGGAAGATCGACCAGGCGAAGGACAGGCCGACATAGGGAATGACGACGGCCCACAGATTGTCGATCATTCCCAGATCCCGCCAGAGCGTGAAGAGCGGGATGATGACAACCTGCTGAGGCAGGACGAACGAATTGACGATGATGAGCAGCAAGATCCGCCGCCCGGGAAACGACAGGAACTGAAAAGCGAAGGCAGCAGCCGGGGCCAGGAGCATCGTCAGGAGCGTTGCAAGACCGGTGAGGGACAGCGACGTCCAGAAGGCCGAGACCAGCGGATACTTCGTCCACACAGTTCGCCATGCGTCGAGCGTCGGCGTCACCTCGGTCAGGCTCCACCAGCCGCCCGAGGCGATCTCGCCCGCCGGGCGCAGGGAGGTCATTAGGAGGCCTACGAGCGGCACGATCCAGGCGACGGCGATCACGCCGACAAGGATAGAGATCCAAAGTGGTGCGCGCCCGATCATTTCGCCTCCGCCGATCTTTGCCGCAGCAACGGAATGGAGACGATGAACACACCCAGCAGAAGGATAACGGTCGCGGCGGCGCCGTATCCGAGTTTGAATTGCAACATAGATTCGCGATACATGAAATAGCCAACCGTTTCGGTAGAGCGTGCCGGCCCCCCGCCCGTGAGGACGAAGATCATGTCGAAAGCGCGCAGGCTATTCAAAAGATTGATGAAAACAGCAACGGCAAGCCCGGGAAGCGACAGCGGCACGAGAATATGCCGCATCACCGAAAGTGGCCGGGCGTCATCGATATAGGCTGCCTCGAAGATCGTTTTCGGAATGGTGCGAACGGCGGCGAAACAGGTCATTAGCGGCAGGCCGACCTGCGTCCACGCATAAGCGACGATGATGCCCCATAGCGCCGTCGTTGTATCGCCAAGCCAGGCATGGCGAAGATCGGAAAGCCCGATGGCGCCGAGGATGGCGTTGAGAAGACCGCTGTCGTCCGGCCGGTAGATGCCGAGCCAGATGAAGCCGCTGACGGCCTCGGCGATGCCATAGGCACTGAAGATCATCAGCCGGAACGGAGATGTCGCCCGAGGTGCGAAGGCGCAGAGCACGGCGAGCGCCCAGCCGATACCGACCGACAGAACGGTGGTCGCCAACGTCCAGGTGAGCGTCGTGGAAAGGGCCGAACGGAAGTTGGGGTCGCTGGCCAGTGTCGTGTAGTTGCCAAACCCGACCCAGCGCGGAACGCCAAGCCCACGGGCGTCATATAAGGACAGGCGGATGGTTTCGATGAGCGGATAAACCACGGAGCAGGCAAACAACACCAGCATCGGAGCGAGCAGGACGAGGGCAGCGCCCCCGTCCGTTCCGTACCAGCGTGTCCTGCCGCGTGGCTCGGCTTCCCGTTCGAGCCTTTCCACGGTTGCGGGTGCGACCATATCAGTTCAGGCTCGCTGCTTTGGCTTCCAGCGCCTGCGTCACGGCGTCGATATTCGCGTCGCTCATGTCCTGCAGGAAACGCTGAAGCTGAACCCGGTACTCGTCCGTCAGTTCGCCGGGCAAGGTATCGCCCAGCACGAAGGTAACGTCCGACTGCGCTAGGAAGGCGTTGGACGCCTGGATCGCCGGCGGGTAGATCGAGGGATCGACCAGCTTTGAAGGTGACGCCAGCCCGCTTTCCGCCAGGATGGTTGCGGTCTCCTTCCCGACCATGAAGTCGAGGAAGGCGTCGGCGGCCTCCGTATTGCGTCCGCTTGCCAGCGAGACGATCTCCTTGCTGTCGAGGCTGGAAGCGTTGTCGTGGCCCATGCCCATGGCCGGAAACTGAAACAGTCCGAAATCCGTCTTTCCGTCGAGCTTGTAGGCCTTGACAGCCCTGTTGCTGATCCACATGCCGAGCTGCACATAAGCACTGCTGCGCTGCTGAAGTACCTGGTCGGCGGCATTGTCCCAATCGGTGCTGAGCATGCCGGCCGGCTTGGCGCAGCAGCCCGCATCGATCAGTTCACGCCATTTGCGAAGGATGTTTTTCACGCGGTCGTCGGTCCAAGCGACCTCGCGGTTTGCCAGAGCTTTGGAAAACGCGGTTCCTTGCATGCGCAGGAGAAGTGACTCGAAGATCTCCGCATGCGCCCAGAACTTGGCCGGCACCGCTATCGGCGTCACGTTCTTTTCGCGCAGCCTGGCAAAGCTGGCGAGCAAGGCCTTCCAGTCCTTAGGCGGCGCTTCGATGCCAGCTTCCGCCAGCGTCTGCTTGCGATACCAGAAGCCGGAACGGTCTCCGTAAGTGTAGGTCAGGCCGTACATCTGCCCGTCGATCGAGCCGAGGTCACGCCAGGATGGATCGATTTTTCCGCTCCAGTTCTTCGCCGCATAAGCCTCGTTGAGTGGACGCAGGAGGCCTGCATCTACGAGTTCGCGTCGGAAGGTCGGCCAAGTATTGACCATGACGTCGGCGCTCTCGCCGCCCATCAGAGACGCGCGCAGGCTGCCGCGGGGATCGCCCGACCAAGTCACCGCGACTTCACGAACGGTCACGTCAGGATAGGCCTTTGAGAAAGCCGCTTCGATCCGCTTGAAGCTGTCGAGTTCCGAGCCGGTAAGCCATTGCAAAATCACCAGTTCGCCGTTGGGTTCGGCATGGGCTGGCATTGCCGCAAACGCAAGAAATGGCAATACAAGGCTCGTGAGCCTGGCGGACGGATACAAAGCAGCAGTGAACAATCGTAGTTCCATGAGGGTCGCCTCCCAGTCGACAATCCACCTTGAAATTAAATTGAACCGATGTCAACTAAGTTGGATATTTGATTTGTAAATTTTATGCGTTCGCTGAAAACCTTTATATGCAGCGCGAGAAAGAAGGACGACCCCACAGGATCAGAGAGGGATGGAAAGTCCCTGCAGCAAGTCTCCTGCTAACCACGCGCGGGAAGTCGAAAATTCCAAGAGATGGTAATCTTTTCGGGGTTGTGGAGTGACAAGGGCCCTAGGGGGTCTTGAACGGTGATCACTGAAGCCGAGCCGAATATCGACTTAAAGATCGAACTTGAACATGCCGCATTGGAAACGGGAGACTTCCAGATGCTACAATTGTAGAGCGGAATTCTTAGAAGGTTCACAGGGCCTACGCGCTGGTGCTTAAGGTGCTGGACGACCGGCACAGCCAATCCGGCGTCAAGGAGACGACGCCCGAGTATCCGCAGGACTCCGGCCAGGTGGTGCGAGACGCTATTGGCGCCATGGGCCAAATCGGGGCGTCTTCGCGCGAGATATCGAACACAATCGGTGTCATCGATGAAATCGCTTTCCAGACCAATCTTCTGGCGCTGAACGCAGGTATCTAGGCGGCACGTGCCGGTGAGGCCGGCAAGGGTTTTGCGGTCGTTGCACAGGAGGTGCGTGAGCTTGCCCAACGGTCTGCAAAGGCGGCAAAGGAGATCAAGACTCTGACTACAGCACCAGGCATCCAGGTACAGAATGGCGTGTCGCTCGTAACAAAAGCCGGTTCCGCTCTGCAGGAGATCGCAACCCAGGTCCAGGATATTGAGACCAATATTGTGCGATCGTTGAGGCGGCCCGTGAGCAATCCACGGCGCTTGGCGAGATAAATCATGCCGTCAACACGGTGGATCAAGGGACGCAGTAGAACGCTGCGATGGTCGAGGAGCAGACCGCTTCCGGCCATGGATTTGCCGCGAAGCTGCGGCCCTGTTCGAACTTCTCGATCAGTTCAAGTTCAACCATGCGGCCAAAGCACCTTTGCTTCAGCAGCGGCTTGCTCCGGCGCCGGCGGCCCGTATGACCAGAACGGAATATGCTTTGCCACGAGCAGCACGGGGATCAGCGACCATGGCCCTGGGGCAAGTGGACTGGGAAGAGTTTTGAAGGCCTCTCATGTGCTATTAGGGAGGGGATGGACCTACCCCGTCAGGCAGCAGGGGTTAACAAACCACTCCCATCCCCCGCATCCTGTTTTTTACGGCGGTACAGGGCCTGATCGGCGTGCCGCATCAATGCCTGTAGTGTTTGACCATCCTGGGGATAGAGGCTGATCCCCAGACTAGAACCGATGCTAAGATTGGTCCCCTCGTAGCGGAATGGCGTGGCGAGTGCCTCGTGGATCCTCCGACAGACTGCTTCCGCCTCACCGGCGTCCGGTAGTCGGGACAAAAGAACCATGAATTCGTCACCGCCAACGCGCCCCACAAGATCGGTATCGCGTACCGATTCCCGGAGCTTGGCCGCAACCATCTTCAGGATTTCGTCCCCAGCCTCGTGCCCGAGCTGGTCATTGACTGGCTTGAAGCCGTCGAGGTCAACCAGTATTACCGCCATCGTTAACGGCTGGGTTTTGCTTCGACAGCCAACTTCGATTTGCCACCTGTCTTGAAGCGCCCGGCGGTTTGCAAGCTCTGTCAGCGGATCTTCGAACGCGATCCGGCGCATTGCGTCTTCGGCGAGCTTGCGGTCCGAAATGTCTTCAAAGGTGGCCACACCGATCCCGATGTCCCAGAGAAGCATACCCCGATGTTGTGTCGTCCGGAATAAGCCCCCTGCGCATCGCACGCGTATTTCATGCGGCTCGATCTCCTGTACGCCAGACTGTCTGCCTTGCCACAGTGCCGCCCAGCGACGGCGGGCCGCGGTCTGCTCTAACTTGCTCTTGTATACTTCCGCAATCCATTGATCGACGGTGGCAAAGTGCTTCTCCTCGTAGCCGAATAGGCGCATGAAGGCGCGATTGACAAATTGTATTTTGCCATCGGGCAAGGTGGCCCAGGACAGCGCGATCGGTAGAGCGTCGAGAATAACATGAAGATCGCGAAACGACGCAGCGTCGAACTGGTTCGCGCGCTTGAGCAGCTCTTGCATGCATCCTCCTAAGTACGGGTGGTGCTGTCGACAATATTCGACGAGCGCCGCCATAAAACAGAATAAGACTATGCTACTTAAGCGTTAATTATCCCCAATTTTGACGTAAAGAAATTTAAGGAAGCGTTTGACTGCTTTTGAGCGTAGAGAGCGGCCATCAAAGCTTGAGGTGGTCAACCCGCCACAAATTGAGACGCCGCTCTCTTCTATTTCTCAATTTGAGGAAAGGACGTTTCACGAACACTGTTCGAGCAGCGGTTCCCTATTGCAGATTGAGAAGTACTCAACCTTGGGCCGAACTGCCTAGGCGCTCTTTCTCAGCGCTACGATTTTTTTACAATTGTACCAAGAAATAATCAGCAGGCCGCAGCTTCTCGGTCAGGAGGCTTCTTCATCCATGCAACGCCGCAAAACCAACGCTAAAGCGCCAGAACGTGAAGAACTCGAGCGACAGCTTGAAGCCCTCCAGCGTGATGTCCGCCAGTTGCAACTCGAGCATGATCTCCTAAAGAAGGCCAATGAACTGCTAAAAAAAGGCCTGGGCGTCGATCTGCAGATCCTGAGTAATCGGGAGAAGACACAGCTGGTTGACGCCCTTAGGAATATCTATCGAGTGCCGGAACTGCTTGCCCAATTGGGCTTGGCGCGCAGCTCCTACTTCTACCACAGGATCCGTGCGGGCCTGGCAGACAAATATGTCGCCATCCGCCGCAGCATGACGGAAATCTTTGAAACGAACCATCGTTGTTACGGCTATCGCAGACTACAGGCGTCGTTGGCCAGGCAGAGCGTGAAAATCTCGGAAAAGGTGGTCCAGCGCTTAATGAAGCAGGAGCAACTGGTGGTCGCAAGACCACGTCGAAAGCGTTTCGGATCCTATATGGGAGAAAGCAGTCCGGCGCCCGAGAACATAATCAATCGCGACTTCCATGCGAATGCGCCGAACGTGAAGTGGCTGACAGACATCACCGAGTTCCAGATCCCAGCTGGGAAGGTCTACCTTTCGCCTATCATCGACTGCTTCGACGGCATGGTCATCAGTTGGTCGATTGGAACGCAACCTGATGCACAGCTGGTCAACACCATGCTGGATGCAGCCATTGTGACCGTGACCGAAGTAGAAGAACGGCCAATCGTTCATTCCGATCGCGGAGCTCATTATCGCTGGCCAGGCTGGCTAACCCGGATCAGCGAAGCGAAACTGGTTCGTTCGATGTCCCGAAAGGGTTGCTCGCAAGACAACGCCGCGTGCGAAGGCTTCTTCGGCCGGTTGAAAAACGAACTCTTCTATCCTCGGGAGTGGAAGGCCATGACGATCGAACAGTTCGTTGGCGAGGTGGATGCCTATATCTGCTGGTACAATGAGAAGCGCATCAAGATATCGCTGGGCTCACTCAGCCCGGTCGAATATCGTAAAGTCTCGGCCTGATCTTATGAAACAGTCCAACTTTTTATCCGCACCCCCTTCTGGGGAAAATTCACGCGGTATTGACACGCTTGGCAGAAACAGGGTCGTTGCTTGACCGAACCCATGCCAGATAGGCGTCTGTGGGGCGCGAGTCGGGTTCAAAACTGCTGGCATGTGTACCATGGTGGCACTGGGAACGCTTAGTGTTGCCTCCTTCTACGACGATGCCTCGGTCAGGCTGATAGTCGTTCCAGCATTGACGTCGTATCCAAAGCGTACTCCGCCCTGTTCCAAAGCCTCGCGGATAGCTTCCATATGATGGAGCCTGATAGCTTTCCCGGTGTCGTGTTCCAGGCGACGAATTGTCGAGATTGACACTTCGGCTTTTGCTGACAGATCCTCAATGCTCCAATTTAAAAGCGCCCGTGCGGCACGGATTTGGGCGGCCTTCAATGACATGGCCTTGTCGTCAACTGTGCCGCCGTCAGTGGCATTGCGGGCTGCGGTTGCTATAAGAAGGCCAATCCACTCGCGTACGCTACCGTTCGGATTTAGGACCGGCGCACCGCGCACCAGATAAGGGCGGTAAATACCGTCTATACACTGGACGTGGAGGTCGATGGCATAGGGACGGCCGGTCGAGATGCACTCTGCCCAAAGGAGACGCGCTGCTTCGCGCTCAGCTGGGTGAATTGCGGCCAACCATCCCCAGGCGTCGGCCTCGGCTAAAGTTTGCCCTGAAAGCTCTTCCCAATTCCGCAAAGAGATGATCTTGCCATTTGGTAGCATACGCCACTTGACTGCGGCCATCGCCGCGATGAGGCTTCGGTAGCTATGCCACCCCTCCTCGACGGCTATTCGCGCCTCGTGCTGTTCGGTGACATCGATGATCAACCCGACAGCGCGTGTCGGGACCCCTACGGCATCAACGATGACCTCGGCTTTGTTCTGGATCCATCGCAGGGTCTGATCGGGGCGGATAACTCGAAACTCCCTATTGATCGCTTGGCCGGACTGAATTGTGATCAGCATATCCGAGTTGAGATCGCGATCGTCGGGATGCATCATCTTCACAAGGTCAGAAAATTCCAGCATCCTCGACGGCTCGAGTCCCAGGCAGCGATACAGTCCCACCGAGCCAACGATATGACTGTTCGCAAAGTCCAAAGACCAAAAGCCGATCTGGCCTTGATCTTCCACGAGCTTTAGGAAATGCCGCGAAGAAATGCCCGACATTCGTCGGAGGCTTTCCGAGTTTTCATCATTCGTCTGACCGGCTGAGTAGCCCTGCACAATGCCCGTCGTCTGCATATGACCCTCGTCGCTTTGGTTACGTTAAGCTTCAAAAGCTGAGGCCCTGAACGATTTCCGTCCATTTCTTAACTGGAATTGCCGGTCCAGTTCCTCAACTGAGCGCTTTTCGCCTGATTGAGAAACGGTTGGAGTCTACTTCACAACCCTATGATAATGCAAAATAAAACTCTTATGTGGGAATCTCTGGGTGAGAACACGACCTAGCTGATCGGCGTTTAAAAAACGTTCCAATGGCGGTCACTGAGCGAAGTAGCGGTCTAAAAGCAACATGACGTATGCTGTTGGATTCTGGAATTTGAACCAGAGATGAGCACGCAAAAAGGCTGATGCCAACGGGATATCATCCCATGAACAGGAAGATCTATTCGCTCTACGTCGAGGTTCGTTGAGAGCGAGCTAAAGAAACAAGAACGAGCACGACGTAGTCAGGGCATCAGGTTGCTTAAGAGGGAAGTTTGAGGGTCGCCTTCCTCAAAACCCGCATTCTAACTCTGATTATTCAATCCACTTTTCCTCGGAGAAAGCCATGGCCAACCATTCCAGCTTGCGGACCACCCTTCAAACCCCTGTCGCATTGGACAATACGTCCTCGATGAACCAAGATGTCGACCGGCGCCTCGAATTCATGGAAATTGATGCGGCGGGCCTCGCCAGTATTCGCTCGCTCAAGACCCTAGTCGACCGGGAACTCCCTCATGGCCTCGATAAATTCTATGCCCAGCTTCGCAAAAGTCCTGAAGTCCGGCGGTTTTTCTCTTCAGAAGATCATATTGCCAGAGCCAAAGGGGCACAGCAGGGACACTGGAACAGTATTTCCGGCGGCAACTTCGATGAAGAGTATGTCAACAAAGTCCGGACGATCGGTTCGGTTCACGCCCGCATCGGCCTCGAACCAAGGTGGTACATCGGCGGCTATGCGATCATTCTTGACCACCTTATCAAAAGTGCCGTGGAAGAGACGTTCCCCAAGAGCGGCATCTTCTCCAGAAATCGGACACAGGCAGCGGATTTCGGAAAGGCGATTGCCAGCCTGGTGAAAGCTGTCCTGCTTGACATGGATCTGGCAATCTCAATCTATATTGAGGAGGCCGAAGTCGCTAAGCAGAAAGCGCAGGCGGATGCGATCGCTGCCGAACAAAAACGGGTCTCGGATTGCTTCGGCAAAGCCATGTCAGCCATCGTCGAGAAAGATGTCAGCTATCGCATCACCGATGACCTGCCGGATGCCTATCATCCCTTACGCGACGATTTCAATCATGCCCTTGAGCAACTCTCCGCGACGATCCGACAGATCGGCACCAGCGCCTCGGAAATTCATTCCGGCGCAGAACAGGTTCGCGTCGCGGCGGACGACCTCGCCAGACGTACCGAGCAACAGGCTGCTTCCATCGAAGAAACAGCTGCCGCGCTTGAGGAGATCACCACCGCGGTCACGGATTCGAGCCGTCGTGCAGAAGAAGCGGGGCAGCTTGTCACAAAGGCACGCACCGGGGCTGAAATGTCAGGTCGGATCGTGCAGCAGGCGGTGGCCGCTATGGGTATGATCGATACATCATCGCAAGAAATATCAAGCATCATCGGGGTGATTGACGAAATCGCCTTCCAGACAAACCTTCTTGCCCTGAATGCCGGCGTGGAGGCTGCGCGGGCAGGCGACGCCGGAAGAGGCTTTGCTGTCGTCGCTCATGAGGTTCGCGAGCTTGCGCAACGCTCCGCCAGAGCCGCAAAGGACATCAAGAGATTGATCACCACCTCCTCTCAACAGGTCAAAGCCGGAGTGTCACTGGTCGAGGAGACCGGTGGTGCGCTTGTCGCTATCATCAACGAAGTCCAGGAAATCGACCACCATATCGGCTCGATCGTCGTGGCCGCCCGGGAACAGTCAACCGCGCTTCATGGTATCAACAGCGCCGTCAACAGCATGGACCAAAGCACACAGCAGAATGCCGCGATGGTGGAGCAGTCCACCGCTGCCAGTCACGCATTGGTCGATGAGGTCTCCCGAATCTCGCGGATGCTGAGCGCATTTAAGACTGGCAAGGCGTCGGTGCGCCATGCTCCCCAGGAACACACCTACTTGCAGACAAAACCACAAATCTCCCCGGCACACGATCTGCAGGCAAAAGTCGCTAGGGCCTATCCCACTCATGACAATACCTAATCGCAGGCACTTCAGCTATCAGATCCTTGAAAGGGCGATCCATGGGAAAAGTTATCATGTTTGCTACACATAGTTCTGGCCGATTGTCATCCTCTCGAGCACCCGTACCTCCGGCCGCTTGTCTGGTCGACGCTGACGAATTGCTGGCGACTGCCGTCAAATTGCGGGACCATTGGGTGGTCGTCACGGAACAACTGGAAACCATTCGACAACAACTTGTTACTTCCTAGTTGAGGGGCTTTCGGGTTTTCGTCGCGCGCACCTTCCGGTTCACAAGTGCGGATATCTTTGAGCGTAGGGTATCCAATGACTCGTCAAACAAGCGTCCACCCAGGAGCAGTTGCCTTATCTTGGCAATGTAGCCAACTTTGCCTGTCGCTTGCTCCTGTTATAAAACTGTAACAAAAATTTAAGTGAGTAATTATATACTGAAGCTACCAACGGGTTTAAGCCGTCAATTCCGCAATCAGTAGAATGAATTCTATTTGCTGTTAACGCTGGAACGAGAAGCATGATGGCTTCCTGTCTCTGCTTCAGGAAACAAACATGGCCTATGCACTTACTCCTACACGTATCAGCTCGAAGTTGACGGCGATGTCCGTCGTTGGCATCATCATGGTCATCGGAATGTTGGTGTCTGTCGGGTTGGGAAACCAGTCCGTCAACCGCAGTTCGGATTTCGGGCGCAAGCAATTGGTCATCTCCCGCGATCTGGTGGATGCCAAAGCCTCGATGCGGGGGATGATTGTTGGCATGCTTGACCTGCGTCTGGCCCAGTCGCCGGACGAAGCTGGCGAGGCGAGAGACTTCGCCCTGAAGCGCCACGCTTCGGCTGAAAAATATCTGAACGAAGCACTTGCGTCGATGACGTTGCAGGCAAACATTGATCGCACCCGAAAAATCCTTGATCTGAGCAACAACTGGAAGGTGACGTTCGAGGCCTTCTCGAGACGGATCGATGAAAAGCTCGCGTCGTCCGCCGTGGACGTCACCACGACGCTTGCGAGCGAACGCAGCGATGCAGCGCAGATGAGTGGCATGACAGACGAGATGAGCAAGCTTCTCGACGAAAATGTCGATGCCGCCAAAAAGCGCGCTGATGCGGCCGGGGTTCAAATGGACAGCGCTCAAAGCATGGCGGTTCAAATCAGCCTGGGCATCGGAATGCTGGTTGTCCTGACGCTTGTCGGATCGGCCGTGTTTGGTGCCAGGGCTATCGCGCAACCGATTGGCCATCTGACCCGCAGTATGGCAACACTTGCTGGTGGCGATCTCGCAAGCGCCATTCCGTCGGCCGATCGCCGTGACGAGATCGGGGAGATGGCCCGCGCTGTCGAAGTGTTCAAGCAGAACGGCATCAAGGTCCGTGACCTGAATGCCCAGGAAGCGGCTCTTCAGGCGAAAAGCGCTGATCTTCAGTCCACTATCGGCATTGTTGTTGCCGCTGCTGTTGCTGGTGACTTTACGCAACGCATCGACAAGGACTATGCCAATCCCGATCTCAACAGGTTTGCAAAAAGCGTGAACGAGCTGGTTACATCGGTCGATATGGGCGTTGCCGAAACGCGACGCGTCGTCGCGGCTCTCGCTGAAGGCGACCTTACGGAAGAGATGCAAGGTGATTTTCAGGGGGCGTTTTATGAACTGCAGCAAAACGTTAACACCACAATGTCGAACCTAAAGGCCGTTCTTGCTGAAGTGAAGTTCGCGATCGACACAATCAGCGGGGGCACGGGTGAGTTGCGTGCCGCCTCCGACGATCTGTCGAGGCGCACAGAACAACAGGCTGCATCGCTCGAGGAAACCTCCGCAGCGCTCGAAGAGATCACGTCCGCTGTCAAAAATTCCACGGACAGGTCGCTTGAGGCCAGCCATATGGTGGACGAGGCCCGCCGGAGCACAGAGCAGTCGAGCGCTGTGGTCCGGGACGCGGTTTCGGCGATGGGCAGGATCGAAAATGCCTCGACTGAAATCGGTCAGATCATAAACGTGATTGACGAGATCGCTTTCCAGACCAATTTGCTTGCCCTCAATGCTGGCGTTGAGGCGGCCCGTGCTGGCGACGCAGGCAAGGGCTTTGCCGTTGTGGCGCAGGAAGTCCGCGAACTTGCCCAGCGCTCGGCTGGTGCGGCGAAGGACATCAAGACATTGATCCATCGCTCTAGCGAGGAGGTACAGTCTGGCGTGAAGCTGGTCACAGCCACGGGAGAGGCGTTGTCGCTCATCGCAAGCCACGTAGTGAAGATCAACGACCATGTTCATTCGATCGCCATCGCGTCCAGGGAGCAGTCGACCGGACTGGCCGAGGTCAACACTTCCGTCAACCAGATGGACCAGATGACCCAGCAGAATGCGGCTATGGTGGAACAGTCCACGGCGGGAACCAACAGGCTTGATGACGAGGTCTCGACGCTCGCGCGCCTGATCTCCAGGTTCAAATTGGAAAAGGTCGGTCACCCGGCACAGTCCAGCCAGCAAAACCGGGCGGCGGCGCAGGGCGGCGGGTCGGGCTGGAAAAAGGCTGCGGCTGCTTGAGGGCCAGTGTCTCCGCTATGAAGCGATTCTGGGTTTGCCAAGCCTGTCGAATAACTACGGTAAGGTCTCTTAAAACAATTGGAATATAGCGACCGCTGAAATGCACATGCTCGAGGAAAAGGTGTGGGCGCAGCGGTCGTAGCGGGTGTGAATGCGCCGCTAGTGCTGGAGCCGGCTCGGCAACTTCATCGCGCGACTGCGAAGAACGTGTGAACGACAAGCCTCGGCGGTGTCGCAATCCGTCGCTTTCTATGTGGCGGCTTTCTTGCGGCGCTGGCCGAGGCCCAGCTCGCGAGCAAGACGTGACCGTGCTTCTGCATAGGCCGGAGCGACCGTCGGATAGTCTGCAGGCAACGCCCACTTTTCGCGATACTCGTCCGGGGAAATGGAATGATGCGTCATCAGGTGACGTTTCAGCGACTTGAACCCGTTCCCGCATTCCAGGCAGGTGATCTGGTCGTCCTGCAGCGACTTTCGCACAGAGACGGCCGGTTTTTGCTTCTCCGCAGCGGCTGGCGGGAGGACCTCGACGGAGGTGGTGTTGAGGGCGGTATGGACGTCGGCAATAAGGACTGCCAGTTCGGAGGCGGGAATGACATGCTTGCTAACATAGGCGGCGACGATTTTTGCCGTGAGTTTGACAAGCAGTTCGGTATCGGAAACGGTTGAGGCTATAGCTTCGTCCATGCCACATCTCCTTTTATGGGACGGTCATGTCATTTCATCTCATGACAGGTGGCGCAACCGTTTTTGGTCACCCGGCAGTCGCTCCGAGGAGGCCAACAACAGGCGCTGAACGGCGTGGAGTGGACGAGCGAGGAACAGTTGCTGATCAGAAGCGCAGAATATCGTCAGGGGACTGTGCGGTCAGCCGCGCCGGGAGACGAGCCGTTGAAATCTCGTTCCTCCAAAGAGGTTTACAATGAAATGAACCGTTTCATTTGCATCGCAAGCTAAGGGCGGTGTCAAAGCCGAAGCGGTCGTTCATGGGAAGGACTGGATCAGTTCACCGATCAGCCAGGCACGGAACAGACGCACCTTCTCCGTCCGGCAGGATGCTGGTGTCGTGACCAGCCAATAGGCGATGCCGCTGTCGATCGCGGTTTCGAATGGCCTGACGATTCGTCCGTCGGCAAGGGCATCGGCAACTAGGATCGACCAGCCAAGCATGACGCCCTGGCCGGCCGTGACCGCACCGAATGCCAGCAGGGGGTCGGTAAAGGATGGGCCGTTGATTGCAAACTTCGCATCCAGACCTGCCTTTTCAAACCACAATTTCCAAGAGAAAGCGGTTCCTTCATCGAAGAGCACGGGCACGCGCGCCAAGTCCGTGGGTTGTTTCAGCGATCCTGCGAGCGTCGGGGCACAGATCGGAAACGCCTGCTGATCGACGAGTTTTTCCACTTTGACGTCAGGCCATGCGCCGGTGCCAAGGCGTATGCCGAGATCGATATCGCTGCGAGCAAAGTCGATGAGCTTGCTCGTTGCCACGAAGCGCAACTGATAGTGCGGATGGAGGGCGGAAAACCGGCCCAATCGCGGCACTAGCCAACTGGCGGCAAAAGCCGAGCCGGCAGTGATCGTCAGGATATTCTCGTCGGACAGTCGCGCGCTCTTGATCGCCTCGGCGATCTGCCGGCTCGCGGACGTCAGCGCCGGCAGCATCTTCTGGCCCGCCAGTGTCAGCGTCAGGCCGTTTGCGCTGCGCTGGAAGATCGGCACCCCGATCTGCGCTTCAGCCTTCTTGATCTGCTGGCTGACTGCGCCTGGACTGACATGCATTTCTGCCGCAGCGGCCAACACCGTGCCCTGCCGAGCTACCGTTTCCAGCGCCAGTAGGGCATTCATATCCACGCCTGAAATAGAAGCCAATTTAGAAATCCTAATTCTGAAGTTAGAAATAAAGCATCGATATCGCTGCAATCAGGAACTATTGTCAAATTTGAAAATTTAAATTCTAATGGTTGGAGAGCTTCCGTGAACGTCCATCCGACCTCCGGACCCGTCGCAAGCGATATGCCGCCCGCAACTGTTGCGAGCCTCTTCTCGACGCTTCGTCTCAATTCGACACTGACACTTAGCAACAGAATCGTGCTGGCGCCCTGCACCCGCAATCGTTCCGAACTCGATTTCGCTCCGGCGCCTAGTGCCATCGAGCACTATGCCTCGCGCGCCGCAGCGGGCCTGCTGATCACCGAGGGCACGCTTGTCGCGCCGGAGGCGAGGGGTGGCGCTGGCATTCCTGGTCTCTATCTCGATTCCCACATCCGCCGCTGGGCTGAGGTCACCGATGCCGTGCATGAGCGAGGTGGCTTGATCTTCACTCAGCTCTGGCACATGGGACGCATGGCCCATTCCTTCTACAGCGGCGCGCCCGCTCTCGCACCATCTGCCGTGTTCGACGATGGCAGAAGGCACGGAGAGCGCTATTATGTTTTCAACAACGAGCCGCCGCTCGAGATGTCGGACTTGCAGGCTAAATCCGCGATCCAGGCCTTTGCGCAGGCTGCAACCAATGCCCGCCGTGCTGGGTTCGACGGCGTGGAACTGCACGGTGCTAACAGCTATCTTATCGACCAGTTTCTCAAGCAGCATACCAACCGCCGTACCGACCGATGGGGCGGAAGCCTGGAGAACCGAGCGCGCTTTCTACTCGACGTCTTCGACGCCTGCGCTGAGGAGATCGGCGCGGACCGGATCGGCATTCGCCTGTCACCTGCCGACTACATGTCCGAGATGCTTCACATAGAAGGCGATCAGGACACGCTGGTGTTCGCTCTGGGTGAACTCGAAAAGCGACGAGCCGCCTATGTCCATGTCGGCATCGAAGAAGATGTCGTCTATGACTATCTCAGAGAAACTGCAACGCAGTTTCTCCGTCGCCACTACGGCGGCATCCTGATCGGCAACGGAAGCTATACGCCCGAGCTTGCGGCAAATGCTATAAGCCGCGGCGAAGCAGAGCTGTTTTCTTTCGGTCGTTCCTATCTTGCCAATGCTGACATAGTTTTTAAGATTAAACAGGGTTTACCGTTGGCGCAGTATTCGAGATCAATCTACGACTCTATGGAGTAGTCGCCGCAGCGGATCGAGTCCATTAGACAGTGTTTCACACTGTATTGCCAGCATCTGCCGGAAGAAGGCATCCTCTATCTCGGCGGCAGGCTAGGCGGCAATCTCGGCAAATTTTACCATCTCACTCATCTGCGAGTCGAGAGCCTCAATGTCCGCATCAAACTCGATGTTGCGATAAATGTCATCAGCTTCTTCCATTGCATTCAACGACAGAACCTCTCCAAGCTCCAGCACGAAGCGGGCTAGAATTACGAAGATCACGATATTTGCGCCGGTACTGACTTGCATTGGGAAAGGGTGAAAACTTCGATCGTGAAACAGACACGGGCAAACTGCAATGTCGCTCTTTTTGCCTCGGCAGGTGATGGAAACCGGCCCTCGAACATGAAGCTGCGGGCAAGGCCGAAGAGCGTTTCGGCTACAATCGAAGCTGAGCCGCCAGGGCCAGCGGCAGACGACGCGACGCGATCACCCAGCACAACATCGCGAACCACTAGCCGGCCAGCCCCATCACCAACACCCGTGCGATAAATTGCACGATTTCCGTAGTGGACGCCTTGTCCGCGAGGTCGAACGAGGCCAGTGGCAACAGAAAGAGGCTTTCGGATGCCGCGCCGATGCCTTGTAGTCCTGTCCATGGCAGAATAGGCGCCCCGGTAGAGCACGGCCTTGAGACATGTGGGAACGCCGCCGACCCATTTGGCAGGCGGAAGTGGCCGCTACGGACGAAACAACTGCACTGGACCGACTGTAACAAATCGTAAAAAATCAACATGCCGGTCACGGGCGGCGCTGAATAAACTCGCAGCAGTGATCGTCTGCAAGGTGCCGACGGCTAACATCGGCGCATCCCATGACACGTCAAAGTCAGCTTAATTCCATCATTCGGCGCTCAACGAAGTCCGTTCTGATTTCAGCGCTGTTTTCATCGATGACGCTCTCCTCAGCCGGGGGTTCGATGGCCCAGCTAGTCAAGACAGTCACAGTAGGCGCGGCCGAACGCGCAACTGTTTACGACCACGTCGCGGTGGTTGGAACTCTGATCGCGAAAGAGGAAATGAGGGTCAACGCACTCATCGAGGGCAAGGAGATTAGGCAAATCCTTGTGGAGGCAGGTGATGTTGTTAGAAAAGGCCAGCCGCTGGCATTGCTGGATGTGGCGCAGGCAGAGCTTCTGCTTGAGAGAAACACTGTCCAGTTGTCACGCGTTGCGGTAGCCGTAGCTCAGGAAAACAGTCGCATCGACGTTGCCTCTGTTACAGCGCGCGAAACCCGCAAGGCCGTGGAGCGAAGCCGGTCTCTTTTCGGAAAAGGTGTCGTGTCCCAGCAGCTCCTGGATGAACACGAAAACGCCTTTTCACGGGCGAAGTCGCAGCTTGAAATGGCACAGCAAGCCTTGACGCTGGCTGAGGCCGATCGAAAACTGGTCGAGCTTGAGCGGTCCGAAATTGCTTTGACGATCGAGCGCAGCACCGTCCGGGCGACGGCATCGGGCCTCATCCTGATCCGCAACGCGCGTGTGGGAAGCGTTACGTCGCCTTCGGGTGATCCATTGTTTTCCATGGCACAGGACAGTCTGGTCGAGGTGGAAGCCAGTGTCAGCGAAGCGAGCTTTATTCGCCTGAAGGAAGGAATGGGCGCTGAGATAATTGTTCCAGGAAGAACCGGCCCGATCCATGGCCGTGTCCGGTTGAGCGCAGCGCGGATCGACCCTGGCACCAGGATGGGGTTGGTGCGGGTGGAACTCGTCCAGGGGCAGGGTCTGGTTCCAGGCGCGTTCGTCTACGGTCGCATCGAGACGGGTCAACGGTCGAATGTTGTTGTCCCGGCCACAGCGGTCAGAAGCCAGGATGGCAAGTCCAGTGTCTTCGTGGTCGAAAACGACCTAGTGCGCGCTCGAAGCGTTACCTTGGGCTCTCCGGCGGGTAGCACGATAGAATTGCTCTCTGGTGTCAAGGATGGCGAGATCGTCGTCATTAGATCGGGTAGCTTCCTCAAAGCGGGCGAAAAGATCCTGGCCGTTCGCAGCACAGATCCCGAAGCTGACAAACTCTCCTTCCTGAAGATCGATGGTGGTGCCGCGCGATGAACATGAACATTTCCGCGTGGGCTATCCGCAATCCTCTCCCGTCGATCCTGCTCTTCGTCGGCCTTACGATTGCCGGGATATACAGTTTTACGAAATTGCCGATCACATATTTTCCGGCCATTAATGTACCCCTTGTTACCGTCACGATCGAACAGGCCGGGGTCAAGCCAAGCGAGCTTGAGACTGAGGTGACAAGGCTCGTCGAGAACGCGGTTGCCTCTCTGACAGGTGTTGACGAGATCACATCCACCATCACCGAAGGTCGATCGACAACAAGAGTTGCGTTCGAACTGGGCGTGGTCTCGACCGACCGCGCTGTCACCGACGTTCGAGATGCCATCACAAAAATCAGATCCGACCTGCCGGACACGATCAATGAGCCGATCATCGAACGGATGGAGCAGGAATCACAGGCTGTCGTCACTTATGCCGTCTCTGGAGAAGCGATGAGCAAGGCGGATATCTCATGGTTCATCGATGACAAGCTTATCCGGGAGTTGCAGGGCGTAGCAGGTGTCGGCCGGATTGATCGCATCGGTGGCACAGATCGCGAGATCCATGTGGAACTGGATCCGAACCGCCTTCATGCGTATTCCCTGACGGCGAGCACGGTGAACGAAAGTTTGATGCGGACCCAACTGGACGTATCGGGCGGACGAAGTGAACTCAATGGCCGTGAGCAGGCGCTGACGACGGAAGCAGCGGTCGATACGGTCGACGACCTTGCAGGGCTTCGGGTTGCGACCCCCGGGAACCGCCATATTCTCCTTGGCGAGCTTGGCAAGATTTCGGACACGGTGGCCGAACCTCGCGATTTTGCGACTCTGGATGGCTCAGACGTGGTCGGATTTTCCATATTCAAATCGCTTGGTGCAAGTGACGTTGCCGTGGCCGCAGCGGTGGCCGAAGCGCTGCAGACTTTTGGATCGCAATATCCCCTCGTAAAAGTTCAGGTTGTCGACGACAGCGTGAGCTTCACGGCGGGCAACTACCAGTCGGCAATCAATACGCTCCTTGAGGGCGCAGCCCTCGCGGTCATGGTCGTTTTCCTTTTCCTGCACGACTGGCGTGCGACACTTGTGGCCGCTGTCGCCCTGCCGCTGTCGATCCTCCCGACATTCTCTGCCATCAGCATGCTCGGTTTCTCCCTGAACATCCTGAGCCTGCTTGCCATTACGCTGGTCACGGGCATCCTTGTCGATGATGCGATCGTCGAAATCGAGAATGTCGTTCGACATCGCAATATGGGCAAGTCGGCGTATCGCGCAGCGCTCGATGCGACGGGTGAAATAGGTTTGGTCGTGATCGCCATCTCGGCGACGATCATAGCCGTATTCGCGCCTGTCGGCCTGATGAAAGGCGTCGTCGGCCTCTACTTCAGGGAATTTGGTCTGACCGTTGCCATTTCGGTGTTCTTCTCCCTGATTGTCGCCCGGCTGATTACGCCGATCATGGCGGCCTACATCATGTCGAGCATTCCACCGGCTGAAAAGCCGCAAGGCTTTGCAGGGCGCATCTACGAGAAGGTGCTGAGGCTGACACTGCGGCGCAAATGGACGACCTTGGCCACCGCCGTGTCTTTCTTTGCGGTCTCCATCATGGCCCTGCTCACCGTGCCCACCGGATTTCTGCCGGAAGAGGACAAAGGCCGTCTCGCTTTGTCTGTGGAACTTCCCTCGGGATCGACCCTTGCTGAGACCCGGGCCGTCACGGACGTGATAGCCCAACGAATTCGTGGCTTAAAAGAGGTCAAGGGGGTGTTTGTGCAAGGCGGTGCCAGCCCATCCGGTGAACTGGACGTTCGCCGTGCCGCGGTTTCCATCGATCTTCTCCACAAGTCTGAACGAGAGCGATCGTCGTTTGCGGTCGAAGACGCGATAGCGAGAATGTTGTCGACGATCCCGGATGTTCGTCTCCAGTTTCTCACCGGAAGCGGAGAGCGGGAGATTACATTCGCAGTCCTCAGCACGGATGGCGACAAGGCTCAAATAGCAGCTGACGCCATCGTTGCAGAAATGGCAACCCAAGAAGGGTTTATCAATCCGTCAACGGACAACGCCGCAATGCGACCTGAGCTTAGAATGACCGTTAAGGCGGACAAAGCAGCGGTCCTTGGCGTCTCAACTGCAATGATTGCTGAAACTCTCAGAATTTCGACGATCGGTGATATCGACAGCAATCTGCCGACGTTCATCGAAAGCGGTCGGCAAATCCCTATTCGTCTGCTGCTGGCACGAGGCAGCCGCGACGATCTCGCGACGATCGAACTGCTAGGCGTGCCTACGGCCGCCGGTCAGAGCGTGCCGTTGTCAAGCTTGGTCGAGTTCGGCTTCGACGAAACGGTATCTTCCATAGACCGTCTCGATCGGGAGCGTACTGTCAAGATTGGCGCTGACATAGGCAACGGCCTTACATTGGGTCAGGCTGCTGATCGGCTGGCCAATCTCGAGACGGTCCGAACCTTGCCTGAAGGCGTGCGGACCCAGGCGACCGGGGATTCCGATACGCAGGGCGACGTGTTCAGCAATTTCATTGTGGCCATGGGTTCCGGTCTGATGCTTGTGCTCATCGTCCTGATACTGCTGTTCGGCAATGTGTTTACGCCGCTAACGATCCTTGCGGCGCTACCTTTGTCGGTGGGAGGCGTCGCGGCCGCCCTCTTTCTCACGGACACCGCGGTTTCGCTTCCCGTCGTCATCGGGATCTTGATGCTGATGGGTATCGTGACGAAGAACTCGATCATGCTGGTCGACTTCGCGGTTGAGATCGAAGCTCACGGCCATTCACGTTACGAAGCCATGGTAGAGGCCTGCAAACAGCGAGTTCGCCCGATCATCATGACGACGCTTGCAATGGTTGGTGGCATGGTGCCGTCGATGTTTGCGATAGGCGATGGCGGTGAGTTTCGCGCGCCGATGGCAATTGCAGTCTCGGGTGGACTGCTTGCCTCGACCTTGCTGTCGCTGATCGTCATTCCGGCAATCCATCTGATCGTGTCCGATCTGGGCGACTGGACTTCAACGAGGTTTCGGGGACTATTGCCTGCGCAGGAACTTGACGAACCTCACTACGGAAGCCTGACATGATACATCGTGGGGCCGCTTTGATCAGTCATGGCGCTTCGAGCGTCCCTCACGATTTGATGCGTGCCAACAGGGCCAGGGAGACATTGTTGAACACGACGAAACGCACTCCCCACATACTCATCGTCGAAGATGACCGCGAAATAGGTCAGCTACTGGCTGAAACCATGCGCGAAAATGGCATGTTAGCCACGACGGTCGAAGATGGCAGCGAAATGTTCGCCCGCATGCGGAACGTGACCTTCGATCTCATCGTCCTCGATGTCATGCTGCCTGGAGAAGATGGGATCAGCCTTTGCCGGCGTCTGCGGGCCGACAAGACGATCCCGATCATATTGATAACAGCGCTCGGTGAGGAGGTGGACAGGATCGTCGGACTGGAAGTCGGCGCCGATGACTACATCACCAAGCCGTTCAGTCCGCGGGAAGTCATTGCCCGCATCCGCAGCGCGTTGCGCCGCGCGGCCTACGGATTTGCCCCGACCGACCGCCAGACGCCCCTTCGCTTCGACGGCTGGCGCATTGATCCGATACGGCGGCAGGTGCACGATGCAACCAACGCCAGGATTGCGCTCACGACGACCGAATTCGATCTTCTTCTGGCATTTTGCCGAAACCCGGGTCGGGTGATTACGCGCGAAGAGCTTTTAACACTGACGCACTCAGGTCTTGCGGGCCCTATTGAGCGCAGCGTGGACGTCCACGTCCGGCGACTTCGTCAGAAAATTGAGGCCGACCCCTCGGATCCGGTGCTTTTGAGAACGGTGCGGCTCGGGGGATATATGTTCACAGCAACGGTCGTGGAAGCCTGATGCGTTTTCCTAGCTTTGCGGTCAAGTCGATCCGCAGCCAACTCATGCTCGTCATCGTGCTTTCAACCGTGTCGGTCATAACGTCAGGCAGGTTAATCGAACGCATGAACATGTTTGAATATGATGGCGTCGTGACTGTCGACCTCATCGGGCAACGAGCTCTGACGCTGGCTTATCTTCTGGATGGTGCCGGCGCCGATGAACGGCAGCGCATCATTTCGCGATCTGCGGAAGTCGGCATTGATATCGAGATCATCAGCAAGGCTGCTTTTCACGCGCTTCCCGCTCCGGACGGGTTTCGGTCGAATTTTGGAAATCTTCTCACGTATCTGTTTCCGACTGACGAAGCCTTACCCGATGGCGCAAAGGTTTTGATTGTCGATCGAACGCCGATGCTCTCTATGCCCGTCAACGATAGTGAGGTTCTTCTCTACAAGACTTATCCCGACAGTATTTTTACAAATGATCTCACCGGGCCGATGTTGTATTATGCGTTAGCCTTCCTAATACTTGGGATTCTTTTCTCGTTGTTTGCGATCAAGTTCCTAAGCGGCCCCTTGGCAAACATATCCACCAAGATCAAGGACACCGAGGCGTTTCTTTCCCATTCTACACCCCTGCCGGAAGAAGGGAGTGAGGAAATCGTAGACCTAGCGCGGGCTCTCAACAACATGCGGACACGTATCCACGACATGATGCGCAGTCGAACAGCCATGCTGCGCAGCGTCAGTCACGATCTGCGTACACCCTTGACCCGCGTGCGCCTTCGGCTGGATCGAATTACAGACACTGTGGTGCGCGATCAGATACTCGCTGATGTCCAGCACATCAACGCCATGATCGATGTGACGTTGGACTACCTTCGCGATGATCGCGGTAAGGAAGTTGTCGAGCGCACCGATGTCGCGAGTATCATGCAGACGATCTGTGACGACTTCTCCGACGTTGGTGCGAAAATCAGCTACGCTGGCCCCGGTCGCCTAATCTGGCCCGGCAAGCCCATGGCGTTAACAAGGGCGGTAACGAACCTTTGCGAGAACGGCATCAAGTTCGGGGAAGAAGTCGAGATGGCGCTGAGCTTGACGCAGCAAGCGCTCTGCATCGAGGTCCGGGACATCGGCCCCGGCATACCCGAGCTCTTCAGGCAACGTGTCCTAGAGCCGTTCTTTCAGGTAGACGCGGCCAGGACCAAGAAAAGCGAACAGACCGGATTTGGGCTGGGCCTCTCGATTGTCGACGAGATCGTTCGCGATCACGGTGGTCGCGTCGAATTTGATACCAACAAGCCGACTGGGCTCGTCGTGCGATTGGTTTTTCCAAAAGCTATTTGATGGGCCAAAATCGTAGGGAGAAGGGCAATTCACTACGTTGCTACGCCGTCGCTTTCCCAAAAGGCACCCGCGTCGGTGAGCATGGAGCTGAAGGCACCTTGGTCTTAAATCCGAGATGACGGGTCTGGTATGCCGTTCATGACGGCAACAATGCCTGCGTCACAGCCACGAGCACTCCTCGCAGGGGTGGCGAACCCAACGAGTGCCTCAGTCTGGCTTTCAAGTTACAGGCGCCTGACCAGACGGGATGCCAACTCTGGTTTCCTTGAGCAGCCGTAACAAACCGTAACAAAACAACATCCCGATGACGCAGCTCACATGGCAAAACAAGAGCACCACCCGCGTCGCTGTTTTGGCATCGCGTGTAAAGGCCAAAATAATGGAGCAGAAATGCAGCCCCTGAACACAACGAGACAATTTGCCCGGTTATCCGCGATAGGGACTACTCTGGCGATGATGGCATTCTCGTTCGACGCGCTTGCCGCCGACGCTACGGATCAGGTCGCCGAGCCCGCTTTCGACAATACTCGTTTTGAACCCCAGCAAGCTGAGCCTAAATGGGGTTTGATCATCGGCGCCGGCGCGATGTACGCTCCTGAGTACGAAGGTAGCGGCGACTTTAAAGTCAGCCCCATACCGGCAGTCATCATCACCTATGGCGACTGGCTGACGATCGACCCACGCGGTGTTTCCGTAACCGTGCTTGAGCACAATGGTTTTTCGCTGGCCGGTAAGGTGGGCTACGAAATGGGCCGCGATGAAGATGACAGCAACAGGCTAAGAGGCCTCGGCGATATCGACTTTGCCGCAACCATCGGAGCGAAGGCTACCTATAAATGGGAAGGACTGGAAATTTATGCAGAACTCGACCAGACAATCAATGGGAGCGAAAGTCTGATCGGAACAGTTGGCGCTGAATACACCGCGCCCGTAAACGAAAGTTTCTTTGTGGGGGCTGGCGTATCGGCCACAGTCGCCAACGATAAGCACATGCAATCATACTTCGGTGTTACACCTGCCCAGTCGGAATTTTCTGGCCTGCGCAAGTATGAGCCGGACGCGGGTCTCAAGCGCGTCGATTTTACAGCTACAGCGACTTATATGGTCACGAAGAACTGGCTCGTTCGGGGTGAGGCGGGTTTGGGCGTTTTGATTGGCGATGCGGCAGACAGCCCGATCGTCGCGAAAAAGATCCAGCCATCGTTTATGGCGGTCGTCGGTTACAAATTTTGATTGATGCATTAAAGCTGTCGCCGCCTTTAGGAACCACGGATGAAGGTTTTCGGCGGCGGCGGCACTGACGGCGGAACCAAGGCCCGCCTTTAGGTCTCCGGGATCTGGTCGTACGAGCATGAGACTGCCTAATTATGTCGGGCGCCAGCGGCGCTTCGATCGGCATCTGGTAAGGCGTCCGATAAATCTGCACCTTGGGGCTAGTGGCGGTCATAACCCGTGAAATAAAATGTCAACAGCCGCATTCGTTCTGTCAGACCCGCGCGTCGATTATTATGTAGGAACGTACATGCGCCAACCAATCGTCCACAGCCTAGGGCCTCTTTAACGCAAGAGGCAAATCGCCCTGGTTACTGGAAGCGCACTCATTTCGGTGATCCTATTGTTTATTAAACGTGAGCGCGATGAACATCCCACCTTTTCTTTTGTGATTTTGGCCGCTTGATATGCTCCTTCATCGACAGGAGCGGAACGGAATGGTTGGAGAAG
>NZ_SLYH01000012.1:0-55517 GCF_004343445.1 Rhizobium sp. PP-CC-3G-465 | reverse complement strand
TCAGTCACAATCCCTTCCGCGGGGTGGAGCAGCCCGGTAGCTCGTCAGGCTCATAACCTGAAGGCCGCAGGTTCAAATCCTGCCCCCGCAACCAAGAACTTAAAAACTATCAAGACTTTATCGGCCTCCTTCGGGAGGCCGAAGTCGTTTTTAAGTCTAGCACGCCACTAGCACAAAACGGCCCCCCGGTTTGACGTTTCGCCTCTGCCATGATTCCATGTCTTCTAAATCAACGAGAAGACGCAGGAGGCAGGCATGGCAAGTCATGAAATCCTCGGAGGACTGGTTCAGGTTTACAGGCGAGGGGGGAAGGCGTGGCATTGCTCGACCTCGCTCAAGGGCCGCCAGTATCGTACCAGCACCAAGGAAGACAGGCTCGAACAGGCCAAGGCCTTTGCCGAGGACTGGTATCTCGGCCTGCGCGGCAAGCTGGCGGCAGGGGTGTTGAAGACGGAAACCACCTTTGCGGAAGCGGCCAAGAAATTCGAGCAGGAGTACGCCGTCATCACCGAGGGGCAACGCAGCCCCAAGTGGGTTGCGGGCCATAGTATCCGGTTGCGGCTCCATCTGATCCCGTTCTTCGGTAAAATGGGCCTGTCTGAAATCTCGGCTGGGACGGTTCAGGATTACCGCGTCCACCGGATATCGACCACGACCACGGGACGGATGCCTGCCCGCAGCACCTTGCATGATGAAGTGGGCACGTTGCGGCAGGTGTTGAAAACCGCGATCCGGCATAAATGGATGCAGCACCTTCGACCTGTCGCCGCCCTACAAGACACAAGGCAAGATTACGCATCGGCCTTGGTTCAGCCCTGCCGAATACAAGCAGCTTTACGAAGCGACCCGGCAGAATGCCAAGGAGCCCAAAAACGCTTACTTCCAATGGGAGGCAGAGCAACTTCATGACTTCGTTCTACTCATGGGGAATACCGGGTTGCGGCCTGATGAGGCGAAGCAGTTGCAGCACCGGGACGTGACCATCGTGGAAGACCCGGAAAGTCGGCAGCGCATTCTTGAGATCGAGGTGCGCGGCAAGCGGGGCGTGGGCTGGTGCAAATCCATGCCGGGCGCGGTTAAGCCTTATGAGCGTATCCGGGATCGGCTCAAGCCGCTTCGGGGTAAGAAGGGGGAGGAGGTTGTCTTGCAAAAGCGCAAGCCGACCGACCAGCTTTTCCCCGGCAGCTATCTCAAAATGTTCAACAACCTGTTAGATCGACAGGAGTTGAAACTGGATCGGGATGGTAAGCCCCGCACGGCCTACAGCCTGCGTCACACCTATATCTGCCTGCGGCTTATGGAAGGCGCGGATGTCTATGCCATTGCCAAGAACTGCCGCACCAGCGTCGAGATGATCGAGAAGTTTTACGCGGCGCATATTAAGAACACGCTGGATGCCTCGATCATCAATGTCCGTAAACCGAAGCAGTCGTTTGCCAAACCCAAGGCGCAAAAGGCGGCACCACAGGTCTAGATGACACCCGAAGGGGTGTCTGGGCGAACCGCTTGCCGGTTCGCAAGCGCCCGCTTGGCGGGGCGCTTTCGGAGAGTTTAGCTCTCTTGATATTTCGAGTTCACGCGCCGTGACCGAATATGTTTTACTGTCACCATGATTCAGATAACCGATAAAAATTACAAAGAGCACAAAGTCTTCAGGAGTTTGGCCGAGTACGGCAAGTTCTACGATTCCCTTTCCATGAGTGTCTTTCAACAAGTGACGATGGGAACAACAGCTATCGCTAATATCGATACTTACGTGTTCTCATCTATCCAAGGCACCGTCGATTCAATGTCTTACCTTTTGGAAAAGGGTCGGATCAATGATGCTTTTGCATTGCTCAGAAAATATCACGACGCCGCGACCATCAATGTTTATTTGAACCTGTGGCTTAAGCATCAATGTAAGCCCGAGACATTTGTTGTTCCACTTGTGAACGACTGGCTTCACGGGAAATCGGCAAAGGTGCTTCCCCGTATAGAGGCGATGAATAAATACATTGAAAATTCAACAGAGTTGGGAGCCCTTTCCAAGCTAATTAACTCCGATAAGCGTTATCAGCAGCTTCGAAAAAGGTGTAATGACCAAGTGCATTACAATTTCTTTCACACCACTTTATTGAATAACGGGGCCGTCTACATAAAGGATCGGTTGGCTTGGTTAGAGACATTCAACGTCGATTGTGTTGTATCGTTATCTACCATCTTACACTCATCTTCGGCCTCAAAGAATCGTATATGATGTCCAGTGACTTTGTGGATTATGTTGAATGTGGACTGCTACCGCCTGAAGATTGCCAATACTGGGTAAATCCAATTGTGCAGGAGATGTTGAATGAAGTGGTTGTGACATTCCGTCCCGACCTCTATTCGGCCCTCAAAGAAGACTCTGCCATGCACTTGGCCTGAAATTCCCATTTTGTCATTGGCGAACCGCCTGCCGGTTCGCAAAAGCCCGCTTGTAGTGGCCCTCCCTGAAAGGTTGCTTATCTACGGCTGACACCGTCATAGGCTCGATGTGTGATGAATATTGACAATATGTGCTACGCGTCCCATGCTTAAAGGAGAACGAAAGGGTTATCTGATGGCATCGGGAAGCATTCATGTGAAAATTGGCGGTCAGTTGCAGGCCCATATCGAGCAGCAAATCGGCGGTGATGGCCTTTATGAGAATGCCAGCGAGTACATTCGTGCCCTGATCCGGCGCGACTTGCAGACCCGTGATGAAGCATGGGAAGCTCTGCAAAAGGAGTTGTCTCCCGCCATGCGTGCCGACGACAGCGAATTTATCGCCGTGAGCGCCGAGGATGTTATCCGCCGCAATCGCCGTCGCTGATATGGCTACCTATCGCTTTTTCCCCAAAGCTGATGCCGCCCAGGACAAAATTTGGCAGGATACCGTTGAGACGTGGGGAGAAGCGCAGGCTGTCACCTACATCACGGGATTGCACCAGCATTTGCAGTTGCTTTGTGACGAGCGGAAGGTCTGGCGACGGTTGCCCCAAAAACTGGCGGTGCCTGCCGACGTCAAGCGCGAGGCGTATTTTAGCCGTTACGAGAAGCACTACGTGTTTTTTCGAAAGCTGGACAACGGTGATCTCGGTATCATGAGCATCCTCCATGAGCGCATGGACTTGCCGGTCAGGCTCATGGACGACCTCGCGGCGCTTTTTTCGAAGTCCGAAACCGACGAGACGTGAGCGCGACGTTGCGTTTAACCCGTGTCTGAGATGTCTATGAAGCGTATCAACGATAGCATTCTCCAACCCGGCGACATCATTCTCACGACATCGCGTGCCAAGGTCAGCAAAGGGATACGGCTGGCAACGTGGAGTGATATTTCTCATGCCATGGTGTGTGTCGAAGGATATTCTGTCATCGATGCGACCAGTGACGGCGTCCATGCACGCAATACGCAACGACTGTTTTACGCGGCGAATGATGCTGTCCATGTTTTGCGCCTGAGGCGAGCGTTCACCAAGCAAGAGCTAAACGCCGTCGTTATGTACATGAGAGGCCACATAGGTAGCCAGTACACAACCAAAGAGGCCGTCCTTACGGGTTTGGGGCGCTTTATTGAGCCGAGCAAAAAGCAGTTCTGTTCACGCCTCGTCGCTCAGGCGTTTCGGAGCGCCGGTATCGAGCTTGTTCCTAATGCGGATTTCTGTTCACCGGAAAGCCTCAAGAAGAGTGCCTTGCTTGTCGAAATTTCGGAACCCACAGAGGATGTCACCGACGAAGACGTGCGCCGATGGGAAGATCGGCCTGATGGAACGCAGAAGACGCGGGATGCGACCAACGCCATTTTGAATGGCGCCCGTACGAGAAACCCCTCGATTCAAACGTTTGATGACGTCGATGCCCACCTTGCGCTCCATCCTGAAGATGATGATTTTTTCTGCGGGCTTCTGGAAAGATCGGGGTATTTGTCATTATGGAGAGGTGAGCAGCAGAAGAACCCATGGCTGTATGACCTTGCGCTGATGCAAGCTTCACCGCCTGATAATATGAAAGCCTACTGCCAGAGTACCTTGGCCGATGAAGCAGGTTTGACCAATCGCTTTATTGTTAATCGTGGAGGATATGTTCTTTACGCGCATCAGTATGGTCTCCGTTATTTTCAATTGAAATTAGCTTTGTACGAACTGCTTTCGTCGCTGCATCTCCAGCGGATCAAGGTCGCAACAGCTTGGCTCACCGCCCACGGGTTGGCGGTGCCCCCGTCAACGCCGCGTCTCGTACCCCATACGCCGGAATGGTTCGCCTCCATGCAGCCATGGGACCCGATCAAGGCAATGATGGCGGAGGCCGCTGTCCAAGTGGCTAAACATCCTTCTGTCTGTTCGATCTGCGGCGACGACCCTGCGTCCGACTACGTGCTCAAGGACGAGCACCGAACGCTTGGTGGACCGGGTACGCTGCGGCTTTGTGAGTTCTGTCACGAGGTGCAGGACGGCGGGAATGATCTGTTTGTGCCTTTGTAAATCAGCGTATCGCGTGTCTTGCGGTACGATGACTAATATCAAACCACCCGAGACAAAATCGATGCGTGTCTGAATTTTATTCACTGAAACGGCTTTGCCGTTCGTGGGCTTGCATCGCTGGCCATGACGGCGGAATGAGGCAAAGACTGTGAGTCATGGCGCAGTGGGCGACCTGCTTTGCCGCGAGATGAGCAATAAGCGCTCTGGCGAAGATGATATCTGCAAGTGCGGCAGGATTACCAAGGCTTTGTATGTCTAGAGGTCGAAGTCATGAGATTAACGTGTTTCCAGTGAGATTGTCGGTGAGGATATCCGGCCACAGGCAAGAGTAACGGTAGGAAGATGACAGGCTAATAGCGCACTTATACATTGCTAATGCAACATAGGTGCGTCTCCGACACATTCTGTGTCTCCGTCGAAGCGGAGGCCCTGCGGGCCGGAATTTTGCACAGGTTGCCTGAATGCCACGCGCGAACGGATCGCGCTGCATGAAAGGAGGGGCTTGTGGCGATCTACCACTTCTCCGGTCAAATCCTTGGCCGCACGCCCCAGCGCCAACCGAACGGTTCTGTACGGCCCGGATCGAAAGCGGTGGCTGCTGCCGCCTACCGGTCAGGCCAGAGATTGACCGACCGGGGCAGTGGGGAGGTGCATGATTTCCGTCGCCGGAAAGGTGTGGTGCATGAGGAGGTCATGGTGCCGGAGGGTGGAGCAGCGTGGTTACGAGACCGGGAATTGTTGTGGTCGAAGGTCGAGGCGCTGGAGCTTCGCAAGGATGCGCAGTTAGCGCGTGAATTCAACATGGCCCTGCCGCATGAACTGAATCACGGACAGCGTCTGGAGCTGGTGCGTGGATTCGTGGCGGCGCACTTTGTAGGTCGGGGCATGGTGGCGGATATCGCCTTGCACGACCCCGTGGCGGAACACGGGCAATCAGCCCGCAATTTTCATGCGCATGTCATGCTGACGTTGCGGCGGGCGACTGCACGGGGGCTTGATCCGGTGAAGACGCGGGAATGGAATAGTCGGGACGTGTTGCGACTGTGGCGGGTTGAGTGGGAGTCGGCTTGCAACGGCGCGTTGGAAAGGGCAGGGCAGAAGGTGAGGTTGGATCACCGGACGTTGGTTGCGCAAAGGGGCGAGGCTTTGGCGCGGCGGGATTATGGGCGGGCGATGGCGCTTGATCGAGATCCGGAGATCCATGTTGGGCCGAGGGCGCGACAGGTGGTGCGGAATGGGCGGTTGCCCGTGAGCCGGGTGAGGGACGTTAATACCTACCGTCAACATCTGGGAGTGAAACCGGCGCAGCGCCGGCAGCGTGTCTATACCGTCTATGACAGAGGAAGTCGGCAGCAATGGCTGGAGCGCGTACTTGTTGGAAATAATGAAGGGTTTCGGCAAAAGTTGAAGGTAGCTGAGCGGCGCTACGACCGACTTAGCCGGAAATTTGATGACCATCGGCGGCACGAAGCCTGTTTGTTAAAGGTTAAGACGGAAAGTAAGGGCGTCTATCTTGATCGGCGGACGACTGCCAGAGACGAAAATCGCTCTCATTGGAAAATTCAACACGCTCGAAAGCTATCTCGACATTTTGCGAAAATTGTAAAATATCTTGAATTTGCTATCCGTTTAAACCGAATTGAGTACCAACGTGGTTTATTAAGACTGCGTGAATTAGAGAGTTGGGTAATTATGACTAAAAGAACGCGTCACATAGAAAGGATGCTTCGCTCCTATCTTCTTTTTAAGAAATAGAAATCTCACATTATATATGCTTCCAAAAGGCCGGTTAAAACCTTTTTAAGTCTGATTTTGTCATAGCTATAAAGGTCTACCATTAAATTCCGCAAATATTATAGCTGCTTGACCGAGAATTCTTGATAAACGCTTGACACGCCTTTTTTAAGAGTGACTCTAGAGTAAATTGCAAGCCGGTTGGGGGCTAGAAATCATGCCCGATTTAAGCGCACTTTTTAAAAGTTTGAAGGGGGAATTTGATCCCACTACATATATTTTTGCTGCTGTTTTAGCCAATTTGGCTTTAATGCCATCAATTTATAGCGGCTTTTTATCGATTGCCACTCTACCTCGCGCCCAACAAAATATCGAGGCAGTGTTAAGCCTTATTGCTGGAAACCGGATTGATTCGGTTGCCATGATGGCGTTAGTCGGAGCTGTAGCATCAACCCTGCTTATTAATGGTTTTTTGATCTATATAGATTTCTACACATCAAAGGTATGGCTCAAGCACTTCGTACAAGAAGACGATAAACGCTTTTTTACAATGTTCCTTGTGCTAAGTGTCGTTAGTTCCATAGTCCTCTGCCTTGTGCCGCAATATTGGTATATTGGCGTTACCATATTGTACTGGGTCATTCGATATTTTTTGAAATCGCGTAGGCGTGGGTTTGAGAAGGCCATTGAAGATCGTGCTGACGTAAAAATCGAAAAGAATATTATTTATGTAAAAAATAGTAGAAACGAGTACGAAGAGGATCGCTCTGCCACAACACGTTTAGCTGCAATACGTGGCATCTATAGAAATTTTGCGACCAAAGGCACTTTATTTGGGCTGCCGATTATAGTCACCATCGCCTTGTGTCACATTCTTCTTAACGCAAACTCTGGCGCTATGGCTGAATTTTTGGCCGGGGCATACGTGGGAATATCAGCTATGTTCACATTCTTGGCATGTGGGGGGATGGCTGTACGTGTGCTTTACTCAATGCCTTACATCGACCAGCGGATTGAACTCAATGATCACGAGTATTTTAGGCATCTATTAAAATAGCCTCCCCCTTAGCGGAGGAGGCCTTTGCGGCCTAGAAAATAGGCTGCTACTGCGAATGTAAGCGCCCCACCAATGAACGGAGCCAACATAATAAAAAGATTAAGATAGACCAATAGACTTCTCCTATCCGGGTGTAGATGTAATCATATTATACAACCAGGAGGTGTAGCAAGAGGTTTCATTGCTATCTTATTACTAGAGGCGCTTGCTTTGAGAAAGCTTTTTCCTAAAGTGGCCAACATTTTTTAGAAAAATGCTTTCCAGCAAGTCAACTTCCCCGTTCAAAAACCTGCTCCAACGCTTATTAGTTGGGGTCGGTAATGGCGTGAGCTGCTAGGCCTTTCCATTGATCCCAAAGACTACGCCAGCGCCAGACTTTTCGGTAGTCGATGCGGCGACCAAGGATGGCTGAGGGGACGTCGCGGAGTTTGATGATGGTGCGGGTCAGCGGAAGGCGCTGCACTTCTGCCGGATCGATCAGCCAATAGCCGCTTTCCGATTGGCCGCGTTGGTGGTTTTGCTGTGACCAGTTCCCTGTGTCGCTGATGCCGGTTGAGTGGGTTTTGGTGGTGGTGTGTCCGACCATCAGCGAGACGTATTGGGCGGTATCGTTATCGTTGACCCCGAAGAACACGCGGGCCGAAGCATTGGCGAGGAAAGCTTTGGCGTTGTCGCCGTAGACTTTCCGCATTTGCGGCATGCTCTGCCAGATCAATACCGGTGTGCAGTAAGCGCGGAGGAGGCCGGATTGGGATTCGAGGGTTTGAAGCCTGCCAAGGACGGCAACTTCATCGAGCAGTAACACGACCTTGCGCTTGGGGCGTTCAGCTTTGGCGCGGGTGAAGGTTTTCAGGATGCAGCCGACCATCACTCGCAGCCATGGGCCGTAAACGTCGAGGACGTCTTCGTCTACGCAAAGGTAGAGGGTTTTGACGGTGGCTGTGAGATTATTCAGTTCAAAGGTGGACGTTTGCGAAAGTTGGCCTGCTGGTGAGCCCGCCGACCATGGTTCGGTGGCCTTTTGGGCGTTGGAAAGGATCGAGGCAAATTCTGGCGAGAAGGTGCCGTCCCTTCCCATGGACGAGGTGAGGAACCCGGCGGCGATTTCACGGGCGGCGAGGGAAGGGGAGGTATGTGCAATCTCCCGCAGTGTTTCCATGAAGGTTTCCGGTTCACCCACGGACAGGCGGCGTACCGTGGCAAGCGTGCGGCTGGGTGATGGTTCGTAAAGCACGTGAAGGATGAAGGCCTTGAGGAGCGATGCGGCCTTGTCGTCCCAATGGCTTTCGCGGGCATCAGTATTGACCATGAGAGCGGCAAGCGCCGCAGCGTCGTCCGCTTCGCTTGGCGTGCCTTTACGAATGATGTCCATGGGATTGTAGCGATCCGAGTGGAGCAGGTTCGAGGGATTGAGCATGCGTACACGGCCAAGTGTCGCACGGCGACGGCGGGTGATGGCGTAATTTTCTCCCTTGGGATCGGTGACGACCATCGATCCGCGATAGGTGAGGAGGGAGGGGATTACGACGCCTAGTCCCTTGCCCGCGCCGGTCGCGGCGAACACCATGACCAAGCCATCCGTCGAAAAGCGCAGGAGGCGACCGAACGCGCCGCGACCTAGAATGACGCCTTCACCGGTGATCGCGCCCTTGTACCATTGCTCCCAGCGGGTGGCCCAGCGTGCCGAGCCGTGAGGGACGCCTTTGCGGCGGGCGCTTCTGCCGATTTGAAAGATGAGGCGCAAGCACCACCAGATAACGACGAGCAGGCCAAAGCAGAGCCAGAGAAATAGCCGCAGAAGAGTGATGAAAACCCTCATACGCCGAGGGTCTCATGTCGATTGCCTGTTGGCAAAGTTCTCGTTTCGGCTCGCTCGTGACGGGCCATACCCTCAACCGAGCCGGACGCGGTGGTTGGGGCGTTTCAGCAGTGGCGCGGGCTGCGAAATGATTTTGAAATATGTGATGAATGCTGGCGTGGTTTGTATGGCGTTTTGCCACGTTCCTTTCTTCTGCCTACGCCCCACGAAAAAACCTTTAAGGGGGTTGCGGGAAGTATCTACTATATTGACGGGCATGAAGTTTTCGATTGTTATCGTCTAGGTTGATTTAGCTATCTTGGGGGATTCAATGGGCAAGCTGGTGATAGGCTCTTTCACGTTCGTGGCAGGGTTGTTTTTGTGCTTTACGGGGGTCGGGGCATTGATCGGAATACCGATGATCGCTGGTGGTCTGGCGATGGGTGTCGCCGGTATGGGGTCGATGGGGGTTACAGCCGTGAAAACCGGCATGTCCACCGGCAAGCTGGTGCGCGACATGCGCAATGGCCGCGAGACAACCACCTTAGTGACGGAAGATACCACCACCGCGTCCGGAAGCGTGGCCGATGAAATCGGCAAGCTGGCAAGCCTTCTCGCCGCCGGACACCTCACGCAGGACGAGTTTGACCGGAAGAAGGCCCAGCTTTTGGGACTGGCAGCTTAAGCAAGCCGTCGCGGCAGTCCAACTCCTTCGCGGACTCGATACGGTCGCCGTATTCGGCATAGCCGTAGGCTTTGACGACACGGGCAGGGGAATGACCCTGAGAAATTGTCAACGTCAGGTCGCGGAAGGGATCGCCGGTCAGCTCGTGCGGGAACACCAGCGGTTTACGCTTGCCATCAATCAGCCCGTGGCGCTCGTCGAGTTGTTTGGACAGTTTGAGGGCCTGGTCGCCGCTGATGCCCATGAACTGGCGCACGTAGCTGTTTTCCAAAAACCCCGAAGGGTTCTTGTAGTATTTCGCCAGCTGGCCGAAATTCTGCGCGAACATCCACAGGCGGACGCCGTGGCCGCGCCCCATGTCGAGGGCGGTTTCCAAGATGTCGAGGCGGTGCAGAGCGGGCATCTCGTCGAGGAAGAACGTCACCACCGGCGTATCGCGATCGGCTTCGCCTCGGCACAGCGCATAGAAAGCCTGCCCGATCAGCGCCCGGAAAAACGAGGTGTACTGGGCCAGTTCATCCAGCGTGATGCAGATGTAAAGCGTGGCCTTGTCTCGCCGCAGGCTCAGGGGGTCGAAGGTCGAGCGCATGGTCAGTTCCTCGATGCGGGGGGACTGCCACGTGTCGATATGGGTGCGGGCGGTCTCGGTGACGCTTTCGCGCACCTTGTACGGCATGGAGCGTATGGCCGTGGCCGTCCGGACGAGTTTCTTCACCTTTGACGCCGACAGGTGGTTGAGCCATTGGTCAAGCTCGCTGCCTACAAGGCTTTCCGAACCATCCGGGCCGAGCGGGTTGAGGTAAAGGCGATCGAAAATCGCCGACATGGTACGGTACTCGCCTTCGCCGAACAGGGCGGTATCGAGAATGGCATCCGCGAGCAGGGACAGGCCACGCTTGTCCCAGTAGTCCCGTTTCGCCGCCTCGTTTGGCACCATGAGCAGGTCAACCAGCTTCATGGCATCTTCGTAGGCGTCGGCCAGCTGGGGGCGGATCGTGTCGAGCGGATTGTAATGGATCGAATTTGCCGGATCGGCCGGGGCGAAGCGGTACACCGGGCCGACGTTGCGCGCCCGCCAAACGGCGGTCTGCTCGAACAGCTCGCCCTTGATGTCGATGACCAAGGCACCGCCGTCCATCGTCAGCAGGTTGCGGGTCGCCGATTGGCTCTTGCCTTGGCCCGGGGGACCGAAGGTAATCAGGCTTTCGTTGCGGTCGTACAGCAGTTCCGATTCCGACCCCTCGATCTGGCCCAGCCGCAACACCGAGGGGCGCGGCGGACTTTTGTAAACCAGCGCCGTGGCGGCTTCCTCCTGAGCCATCCACTTGGCGCCGGTAACAAGCAGGCGCTGAAGGACCGTGCGTTCGGATGTGGTCAGGCGGCTTCCGGCACCAAGGGCATCCCGTAAGGCCTGTTGCAGGCGCTCCGTGGCCGCGCCTGATGGTCCGAGGTGTCCCTCGATGAGGGTCGTCAGGGTGGCGCGTAACTCGCCGAGCAGGTCGGCCGATCTGAACGGCCCGGCCGACACCATTAACCCCTTGCCCTGATTCCAGACGATCGGCGCGAAGATCGCCAGCCGTTCGCGCCGATCAATCTGACCGGCGCAGGCCAACAGGTCGGCCAGCCGCAGGGTTGCCCGTTCGGCTTCGGTCATATCGCGCAACGTGCGCTGGAACGCGGCCCCCTTGAGGGCCAGCTCCGCCGAGGTGTGCAGGAATTCCCGTTCGATCGATCCCGCTGCCTTGAGGATATGGTCATCCCCGTTTGCGCGGCGGTCGAGATGGGCATGCTTGTCGGCGATCGTGCGCCCGAGGCGGTAGAAGCTCGCATTCGTAATGAGGTCGGGCGTCAGTTCGGCAACGGTCAGCTGGACGACGTTGAGTTCATTGGTATGGAACGCCTCAATGTCGGCAAGAGTGGCTCCCGGCTTCACCGCGGGAAGCGGTGGGGTAGGGGGACGAACACGCGATCGTGCGACCGCGCCCCCGACGCCGCCGCTTGAGGAGTACATTACCGCGCCGATGAACAGCGCCGCCAAGACTGCCGCGAGACCCAAGACTTCCATGTTGCCCCCATGTCGTGGAGGACGTTAACGGGAAGGGAATTGACGTGCAATCCAGCAATCGACAGTGGTAGTACAGACCGTGCGGGGTGGCGTGGTGACAGCGCGACCTTGACCGGCCCATGACGTTGCCATGGCCACGGTCGGCGCGCCGCTTGCGGCTTCCGAGGGAGGCCTGTAGCATGGGCAAAGTTCGGGTAGAGCGCACATATGGGTTTCGGAACGAAACCCGCGCTCTTTCCCATGGTCCGGGGCGCATGTCATGGCGATTTACAGCCTGCATCACCAGCCTATCGGTAAGACCACGCAGGCGCGCCCTCACACCTCGGCCGCCCACGTGCGGTACATCACGCGGCCTTCAGCCGCGAGCCGCATCGAGGCCGCGCGGATGCCGGACAAACCGGGCAGGGCGGCGGAATTCATGGTTGATGCCGAGAACGGCGATCGTAAGAACGCACGGGTCGCCGACAAGCTGATGCTGGCACTGCCGCGCGAATTGAACCCCGGGCAACGGGCCGCGCTCGTGCGTGGCTTTGCCGAGGACGTGACACAGGGGCGGGCGTCATGGCTGGCGGCATTCCACGACCAAGGCAAGGATGCCCAAAACCCGCATGTCCATCTGCTGATCCGCGACCGCGATCTCGCGACCGGCAGGCGCGTTGCCGGGTTAAGCGAGCAGGGCAGTACCGAACGGTTGCGGGTGTTGTGGGAAGACCATGCCAACCGCGCCCTTGGCGCGGCAGGACGACCGGAGCGCATCGACCGGCGTACCTTGAAGGCGCAAAGCATCGACCGCGCGCCGACGGTTCACGAAGGTCCGAGGGCGCAACAGATGGAACGGCGCGGCGCACGGCCCCAAAGCCGCATGCGCCGTTATCGTAATCGCCCTGGTGCGCCGTTGCCGCACAGGGAGGTCGATTACAGGGGCATCGACGCAGGCCGTTCGCGGCCCGCCTATAACCGCCATATCCGGGAAACCTCTGCCGACTACTGGCAGGCGCTGGATGCGGACAATCAGGCGCGCGAACTCGACCAGCTCCGCGCTATCCATCACCGGCCCGTTTCAGTGATACCGTTTACGGCTCGACGGTCGGTTCCGCATGGCATCGTCAATCAGCATTCCATCGGTCCGGGCGTTCATAGCCTTGATCTCAAGAGCTTCCGCCTGCCAGAAAGCATGCGATCCCGCAGCTTGTTTTCTGTCCCACCAGTCAGCGAGAGCGAAATAACTCCGACGCAAAGGATTGCGCGGGGAGCAGCCCCGGAGAAAACTCTCGCACCACCCGAGGGGCCGACCAAACAGCCAGCAGAATCCATCGAGCAGAATATCAAACATAACGAAAGTATTAAGAATAAAATCCTATCTGACAAGGGGAAAATAATGAGTGTTGATGACGAAGAAAAGCGGCGCCTCACTAAAGACCTAGCAGATGCCCTTGCACGGGAACAAAAAAGCCGCGCTGCGCGAAATAACGCTCTCGACAATGGCTTCATGCGGCCAGACTTAGCAAAGCCGGACATTAATCAATACTATAAAAACAAAGGCGTTGATAAGCTCAAAGAGCGTTTCAACCAGTATCCTTGGGGAAGTCAGTTCGGCGTAAAAAAAGGGAATCCGCTAACCAAGGAAGGGCGAAAACAGCGTGCTGATGCGAACCAAGCCCGTCGCGATCTTCCCGATCTATGGGACACCCACGCCAACGACCTTAAAAACCGAAAGGCTGCGGAACGAGCATTCAATGACCGTTACCCGAAGCCAGAAGGACAGGATGCACCGCCGACTGGACCGGCCCAGAGCGCAGGAATGCCGCCCCCCGATGGGCAGCAATCTCCAGTGATGACGCCGACGCAGCAAGGAATGGGGCAAGGGGGTCCATCAGGCAGCCCGGGGCATTATGACGGGACACCGCCCGGTCAGGTTCCGCAGGAAACCCCGTCCATGATGCCGAGCCAATCTTCTCCGGCGCAGGCTACACCACAAGCTGGACCGGCCCATGGTGCAGCACCACAGCACGTGCCGCAGGGGCATACCTCACCTACGCCTGCCCAACAGCCGATCTCCATGCCAGCGCAGCCGAGGGAGCCGACCGGCGCGCAGACGCCGTCGTTTCTCTCGAAGCTGCCTAATGCCAGAGCGACACCGGGTCAGAAATTGGACGGCGAGGCATTGCCGTCGATGGATAACCTGCAATATCCGCCGCCGTCGTTCCTGTCGAAACTGCCGAACGCCCACCGAACTCCCATGGATGGCAGGCCTGCCGAGGGTCGACCGCCCAAGGCACGGCCCGGTCCAAAGCCGCGCGGTGTTATGGCAGACGACGACTAAGATTACATACGGAAGTCTCTTGCAACTTCCAGCAAGACGATTTTAAGTGTCGTGTATTGGCGGGGGTCATAAATGGCTAAAAAAGATTTGTCGGCGCTTCTCGGCGCACTTCTCGTATTGTCAGGATGCAGTCCGACTCCAGAATCTAAATTTCCCGAAGCGTACAACACGTACAAACGAGAGAGATCAATGGGTAGTGAGTTTCCTGTGCATGATGTATCATGCAGAACTTGGGATTCTGGCGGCACTAATGACATGTGGACATGTGATTTCAAATACATGGAATTGCCATGGATGTCAGATACAAAGATCGAGAAAGTTGGAAGCCTGATCTTGCTTCATAAAAAAGATTCCGAAGATTGGTGGATTCCTCGTAATCAATAGCTCTACCAGCCGACGATAAGACCTTGAGAGGCCCGGCCGTCGGGGTGCTGACGTTTTTCCCATTCAATACTGAAGCCATCAGCCATCAGCCTTCAAGGCTTCAGCCGTTGCCTTGGCGGTGGTCGTTTGCGACACGTCCACGGCTTTGTCCGGGGCGATCGTGATCCGGTTGAATCCTTCCGCTGCCGCAGCAGAGATCAGCTTCCGGACCTTGGTCAGGTCGAGAAGTTTTTCCGCTTCGCGTTCGCGGCCTAGGCGGGACTAGCTGCGTATCAGGCGTTCTGCCGGAGGTTAATTGGTCCCGCCCGCAGCGCCACGGCGATGCCGGAAAGAATGGTACCGGTGGAAAGCAAAAGCGTGAAGTGGCGTGAAAGCACCGTTCGCAGCGCTTCATCTTGTCCAAGCGGACCTAACATGATGCCCATCGGAATCGATACGCCGAGAACATCTGGGCGGGTGAATACGGCAATCATGCCGCTGAGCAGGATACCGAATGCCAGCAGCACTAACAGATAGATTTTCACGGGTATGGTATCTCTCCGCGGGGTATGGAGTGCCGGAGGCCAACATCATGGCTGAATGACGCAGCAGGTTAGGGACATCAAAGTTGCTCGGTCTTGATGACGCTGTAGCCGGTCACGTTCCAACCTGAGGGGGTTTTCTGGAAATCTATGTTCAGCTCCTCGTAAAACTTGGCAGTGCTGAAAGAGCGTTTGTAGGCGGCAATACAGGACTGGCGGCTGTCATCACCAGAGCAGTTCGACAGCTCAAGGTCCCAGACGTTTCCAACTTTATGACTCAGGTAGGACTGAGCTACATCCGGGGATGGCCCATCACTGCCGCCGAACAGGGACCATCCGGGCAGGACGAGAAGCACGGGAGCGAAGATTGCGTATTTCCATGGAGTGGACTTGAGCATGGCAGAACCTCAAAGGCGGGTGGTGCGGCTGTTGCTGATGTAAGTGACGGCGAAGAGGAACAGGGCGGCGAGTATGGCACCAGCGGCAATCGTCATTGCCAGATGCGAGGCCAGCTCATCGCGAAACGGCGCATCAAGTGGGGATTGGCTAAACAAGACATCCAGCGGTACTGGGACGCCGAGAACTACGGGCCGCGTGAGGACTCCGGCGATACCGCCCAGGGCCATACAGCCCAGCACGATCGCCCAGAACAGGCTTGGTTTCATTGGATGTTACCCGGATGAGAGTGGCACGACGATGTCGCGGGCAACGTCTGAACCGCACTTGTTGTCCCGCCATATCTGGATAGCAAAAATCACGAAATTTGACGGCCCAGCGAAACGGTGCGTCGAGGGACATTGTTCAAATATAAATTGCCAAAATCAGCCAAATTAAAGCATCTCTAGTAGCTAAAAATCTTTCAACTAGAGCATTGCAAAACTCGTAATATCCGACAGCTCTCAAGCTGGAAAATATTAGAGATAAATCAATTATATCAACGTGATTTGTAAGGCGCTTTCGTCAATCGGAGACCTTCTGTCATGTCGTCACCTTCTATCCGTTATCTTGGTTATGCCCGCGTCAGTACGCAGGGACAGGATTTGGCCTATCAACTTAAAAAGCTACAGGCCGCTGGCTGCGTAACAATTTTCCATGAAAAGCGCAGTGGCAAAAGCCGAGATGGGCGTCCCGAACTCGCAAAACTCTTGAAGTTGCTCCAGCCGGGAGACGTGGTGTTGGCCACGGTGACAGATCGTATCGCGCGTGACCCGCTCGACATGTTGAATATCCTGAGCACCGTGAAAGGGGCGGGGGCAGGCCTGCGTCTCTTGGATGAGCCATCGACACCAGTTCCGAGTTATCGGACTTGATCCTGTTTATTGTAGGTTGGGCTGCGCGGTGGCATCGGCGGCGCATATTGAAAAATACGGCGCAGGGACGGGAGTTGGCGCGACAACGGGGTGTCAAGTTCGGACGAAAGGCGAAACTTGGGCCGCATGAAAGAGAGAAGGTCGCGCAGCGGCGCGCAAACGGAGAGCCGTCGGCTCAAATTGCGAAGTCTCTGGGAGTTAGTGAGAGCACAATCAGTCGTATCAAATTCGCATCCCGGCAATACACGGTGGATATGGCATGAGCATTTGGACGCCGGTGCAAGTCAGGTTGTATCTGGTTGACTTTGCACCAAGCCTTGCCAATTGTGAGGTTGTAGAACAAAACGAAAACCGGGGTGGATATGTCTGAGACGCGTGCAAGTGAACCGAAGCTTTTCATCTCTTACAGTTGGACGACATCCGATCATGAAGCGTGGGTGCTTCAGCTTGCCGAGGAGCTTACAAGCCAAGGGATACACGTGCTTCTTGATAAGTGGGATTTGCAGCCGGGACATGATGCGAATGTCTTTATGGAAGGTATGGTCAGTGACCCTACGGTTACGAAAGTGCTGCTCGTCTGTGATGAAATGTACGCGACCAAATCTGACGGACGTAAAGGTGGCGCTGGTACAGAGGCACAAATCATCACTCCCGAGATTTACACACAGACGAAGCAAGACAAGTTTGCGGCGGTTGTGAGAGAGCGGGATAGTGAAGGCAAAGCATTTTTGCCCGTTTATTACAGAGGGCGCATTTACTTTGATCTCACCGATCCTTCTACCTATTCCACAGAGTTCGATAAGATCGTGCGTTGGGCTTGGGGACAGCAACCACATGTTCGCCCAGCCAAGGGGGAGCGCCCTTCGTTCCTTGAAGGAAAAACCATCTCTGGAAAAATCGTCTCTTCAGCAGCCCATCGTCGCGCGATGGAGGCAGTACGTTCTGGGGCTGCAAACAGTGTCCCGGCTGTACAGGAGTATCTCGACCTTATTGCAGCGGGACTTGAGGCTTTCCGGATACATACGGAACCGGCTACCCGGCAGACTTTTGATGACTTTATTGTCGCCAGTATTGAGGAATTCACTTCTTATCGCAATGAGATAATAGAGCTTTTTTCCCTAATAGCACAGTATTCACCTGTTCCTGAGTATCTTGAGGTTATAAGGCGCTTTTTCGAGAAATGTATCCTCTATTTCGAGTTTCGTGGTGAGGGCAGCTACAACGATTGGGACTTCGATAATTATAGATTTATAGTCCATGAATTATTTCTATACTGCGTATGTATTTTTATCCGGTATGAACGATTTCCTGCAGCCCAAGAGTTTCTTGATAATGAATATTATTGGGATGATCGTAGGGGACGCGACAATAAAATGCATTCATTCTCCATATTCCGAACAAATCTAAGATCTCTCGAACATCGAAACCAGCGGTTGCGCTTGCAGAGACTGTCAGTAAGAGCCGATCTTCTCAAACAAAGAAATGTTGGGACTGGTGTCGACTTTAATCACGTTATGACCGCTGATTTTCTGCTCTATTTGCGTAGTGCCGGTGCAGGTCGGGGGTATGGATGGTGGCCTGAAACTCTTGTTTATGCCGAGCGGTTTTCCGGTCCGTTTGAGATTTTCGCGCGTGCCAAGTCGCTGCGTTATTTTGACAAAATCAAGGGCATGCTGAATGTACAAAACAAGGCAGAGTTGGAAAAGAAGCTTACCGACCTGATTGAGAAGGAGTTGTTGCCCCGCTGGCAGTTCGACACTCTAAATGTTGAGCAGCTTACAGGGTTTGCCAATATCGGCGTAGCACTGTAAATCCTACGGTTTGCGATTTGCGGTTTCTATTTTTTTCTTTCGATTAACGGGGGGAAGCCGTCATGTTTTGCCGGTAACAATCATTTGTGCCGCCGACGCGGTTTAGAGGGAAGCCGAGGGGTGCAAACCCTTCTCATTCCCCAAAGAACAATAGCCCGCGACCGAGGCTCATTACGCCTTCGGCTCGACTGCGCCCACACCCCTCACAGGCCATTTTGTTTTCCCTTTCCGGCCCCAGCGTTCGCCACGTGGCAAGGGCGCTGTGCAGAGCAGCAGCAGCACAGGAGAAGAAAGGCTATGGCCCGGCAGAACGCCGCCTTGAACAACGATATTTATACCGGGGTCACCAACCGCATTATCGAAGACCTAGAGAAGGGCAATTTCTCAAAGCGCAGGACTGATAGATAAAGCCGGCCCAATTCCAAGAACACCCCCAATTAGGGGAGGCCTTGCTTCCTACAATCGAATATGGCCTAAATGTGTCAAGGTTGTCATACGGGGGCTGTCCATGCAGAAGTTGCGGAACGTTGTTATCCCAGTCACTCTGGTTTTAGGAGGTTGCACCGGTGTTCCGAACCTGCCGCCACAGGATACCGTGAGCGTAAGTGACATCGTTGAAAATGTAATTTGTGAATTTCAAGCGGCGGGGGATGCCGCACCATTCCTCAAAGCCGGTTATGGGTGGACGGCTGGAGCCGAGATACAGATGCAAGTCATCAACGGCATGGAGACGGTTTTGGATTCGTCCTATTCCCTGCCGGTGTCCTCTGTATTCTTCCCTTCATTGTCTTCGCGTTTGGCTAGCAGCGCGGATGCTACGCGTTCGGTTGGCTTATCCGTTAATTACGCGGATAAGGACAGGAGAGCTTGCGACGCGCCGGTTTCCCGGAAAAGTAAGATGCGCTTGCAGGGTGAGCTTGGCCTTGAGCAATGGGCCAACACCATGCAAGCAAGCGTGACGAAAACCAAAATCGAGCCTAACAAAGCAAGTTTCACCGTGGAGTTCACGCTTGAGCGTTCGGGCTCTGTGACTCCGGCTTTCGGTAATCTGGCTCAGGCCACCCACATATGGAGAATTTCGCCGAAAGTTGCCTTGTCTGGCAAAAATGTCCACCGGCTCATTGTTGCTTTTACGAAAAATGCTCCTCCAGCGAAACCGCTACTTGTAACGACCGTAGATGCAACAGGTAAGAAAAGCACTATTCAGTCGACACAGCCATCTGAGAATAATGAAATCAGAAATGACAACTATCTATTCTCCATCACACCGCAAAGAAATATTGATTAACAATCAATATTGCAAAGGATTTTAAATGTTTGAGAATATCGAAGGCATAAAGAATTACCACGTCTATCAGTATCAGCATCTAGATGATTTGAGTTTCATGAAGAATGCCGATGAGGTTTTTTCTAATGTGTATTCTCGGTCTGATGGCAAAGCTTGGGAAGCGGCTATTGCTGATTTATTCCGGAAGAATGGTTGGGAGGGGGATGGTGATATAAAAATTATATGGTTTCCGCCCTTTGTACCTATTGCGCCAGAGGATACTTGGGGGTCTTACGTATGGGTTGTGAAGCAATCAAATAACGGTACCGCTTTCATTGCATCCGAATACGAGCTTCCTTTCAAAAGATTGAGAGGGTAGGGGGCATCCAAGTGCAAAACCAGCATATTTTAGCACAATTTCTAGCACAAAAATATTTTATCTCGTATTTTGTAGATTAATTTCAATTGCTTGTAATTGATGCGGGCAGGCTCATAACCTGAAGGCCGCAGGTTCAAATCCTGCCCCCGCAACCAAATCATCGTACACGGTCAAACAATGAAGCCCTCCCTCACAGGAGGGCTTTCTTGCGTTTGGGGCCGTCAAGCGTCCGGGTGCCGCCAGTATTATCCTCCAGAATTGCACTCTCGCTAAAGAACGAAGGCTTCCTCTTGCCAGAGGCAAACGGCAGGAAGGGCACAGTCGCAACGCCATGCCCGGTCGGGGCGTTTGCAGGTCGCCTTATCCCTTGGACAGAACGTCTTCGATACGGATCGGAAACTTGCGGATGCGGTTTCCCGTCGCGTGCCAGACGGCGTTGGCGATGGCGCCGACGGTTCCGGTGATGCCGATTTCGCCGACGCCCTTGACGCCGATCGGGTTGACGATCGCGTCATCCTCGGGGACCAGGATGGCCTCGAGCGGGGGGATGTCGGCATTGACCGGCACATGATATTCAGCAAGGTCGGCGTTCATGATCCGCCCCGTCCGCTTGTCCGTCACCGCTTCTTCGTGAAGGGCAAAGGAAATGCCCCAGATCATGCCGCCGAAATACTGGCTCTGCACCAGTCGGGGGTTGATGATGCGGCCGGCGGCAAAGGCACCGACGAGACGTGTGGTGCGGATCTGTCCGAGATCGGGATCGATCTTCACCTCGGCAAAGACGGCGCCGTGCGAATACAGCGCATGGTCGGCCGCAACTGCCGGGTCGCGGTTGGACTTTGCGGTGCCGACGACATCGCTTCTTCCGGAGCGGGCGAGGATCTCTGCATAGCTTTCGCTGCGGCTCTCGTCGTCGCGACGATAGAGGCGGCCGTTGCGAGCGGTGAGCCCGATATTGCCGGCACCGAAAAGGGGGGATGCGGGATCGTTGACGGCAAGGTCGGACAGTTGCGCGATGGCGTCGCCGCCGGCCTGATTGAGGGCGAGACCGGCGCTGGCGGTGTGGCCCGATCCGCCGGCGATGCCGGCGTCGGGAAGGGTCGAGAGGCCCGAATGGAACTCGACCTGATCCGGATCGAGGCCCAAAGCCTCGGCTGCGATCTGGGCGAGTGCGGTCCATGCGCCCTGGCCCATGTCGGCCGCGCCGGTTTCCACCAGTGCCGTGCCATCGGCGCGCAGCGTCGCCCGGGCTTCTGCCGGAAAATGCGGACAGCCGAAGACGGCAGTGCCCATGCCCCAGCCGACGAGCAGCCCGTTTTCATCCCGCATCTGACCTGCCGACAGCGGTCGGCGCGACCAGCCGAAGCGGGCGGCCCCCTCCTCGTAGCAGGTACGCAGCGCCTTGGACGAAAAAGGCCTTCCTGTCGCCGGCTCGGTTTCCGCATAGTTCTTGAGCCGGAATGCGAGCGGATCCATGCCACAAGCCTCCGCCGCCTCATCGATCGCGACCTCGAGAGCCGCGGAACCGGACGCTTCCCCGGGTGCGCGCATGGGGCCGGGCGTGCCTGTGTCGAGCCGTATCCCTTCGTGCTCGACGAGGATCGCGGGGCTTGCATAGAGCGGCAGGGATGCGTTGGCTGCGGGCTCCAGAAAATCGTCGAAGGCTGAGGTGGCCGAGAGCGAGCGGTGATGTAGGGCGGTGAGTGTGCCGTCGCGCTTCATGCCGATCCGCAGCTTCTGCCACGTCTGGCCGCGGTGACCGACCGGGCCGTACATCTGGGCGCGGGTCAGCGCCAGCTTGACCGGACGGTTCTGCATGCGGGCCGCGAGGATCGCCAGGATCTGCGGCCCGTTGAGGATCGCCTTGGAGCCGAAGCCGCCGCCGAGGAAGGGCGAGCGGATGGTCACGTTTTCAACGGGAATGCCGAAGAAGGCGGCATAGGACGCGCAGCTCAGCGCCAGCGCTTGGTTCGGCATGTCGAGAACGACGCGGTCGCCGTCCCATTCCGCGACCACGGCATGCGGTTCCATGGCGTTGTGGTATTGCGGCGGCGTCTCGACCTCGGCTTCCACGGTGAGGGCGGCGTTGGAGAAACCCGCCTCGATATCGCCATGTGCCGTCTTCGGCGGACCGCCGATGCCGACAGCCGGAGGGTCGAAGCGAATGCCGGTTTCCCGTCCGACGCGGGCCGGCTCGGTGTCGTATTCCGGATCGAGGAGGGCCGCGCCTTCGGTGGCAGCTTCCAGCGTTTCGGCGATCACCAGCGCGATCGGCTGATTGACGTATCGGACGCTATCGTCCTGCAACACCTCGACGCGAAAGCCGAAGGGCGGCATCTTCTCGTTCGGATCGTGGAACAGCGGCGGACGATTGGCCGGCGTCAGCACCTCGACGACCCCGGGATGGGCCTTGGCGGCATCCACGCTCATCGAGCGGACACGGCCGCGGGCGATGCGGCTGACGGCCATGACGGCATAGAGCAGGCCTTCCGGGTGATTGTCGGCCGCATAAGTTGCGCGGCCCGTGACCTTGAGGATGCCATCGCGGCGGGTGAGCGGCTGGCCGGCATTGGAGCCGTAGCGGCTGGTGGCGGGCTGTTTTTCAGGCGACATGAAGATCTCCCTTCGGTGCGGGACTATGCTGTTCCGGGAATGGCGAAGCGGGGAGGGCGGGCATGACCTTCGGCGTGCCCTCGTGAGCGAGCGTCAGCGCGCGGACGAGGATGCGGTGGGCGAGCGTGATCTTGAACGCGTTGTCGCCGGAGGGCCGGGCGTCTGCAAGAGCTGCGGTCGCGGCTTTCTCGAAGGCTTCGCGCGTTGCACGTTGCCCGACGAGCGCTGCTTCCGCCGCATGCGCACGCCAGGGCTTGGCGGCGACGGCGCCCAGCGCAAGCCTTGCTGCGCGGATCGTGTCGCCGTCCATGTCAAGCATGGCGGCGGCGGACACCACCGCGAAGGCATAGGAAGCGCGCTCCCGCAACTTCACGTAACGGGCATTTTCAGAAAAGGCAGCAGCCTCGGGCGGCAGGCGCAGGCCGCTGATGAGGTCGCCCGGCAGAAGTGCGGACTCCTGTGCGCTTGTGGCATCGGGAAGGCTGTGGAGGTTCTCGATCGGGATGTCCTTGCGTCCTTCGACACCTTGGATCTCGACCACGGCACCGAGGGCTGCCAGAGGCACGCAGAAATCCGAGGGGTGCGTGGCAATGCACTGTTCTGTCCAGCCGAGAACGGCGTGGAGGCGGTTTTCGCCGTGCAATGCGTCGCAACCGGAGCCGGGTTCGCGCCGGTTGCAGGCGCTGGCGGTATCCTGGAAGTAGGCGCAGCGCGTTCGCTGCAGGAGGTTTCCGCCAACCGTCGCAGCGTTGCGCAGCTGTGCAGAGGCGCCCGACAACAGGGCCTCCGCGATGGCGGGGTAGGTGGTGGCAAAGCGGGTGTCGTAGGCAAGGTCCGCATTGCGCACGAGCGCGCCGATGCGCACGCCGCCGTCCGGCAGCCACTCGATACGATCGAGGCCCGGAAGCCGGCTGATGTCGATCACGCGTTCGGGCCGCGTCACGCCGATCTTCATCAGATCGAGCAGGTTGGTGCCGCCTGCGAGATAGACGGATCCCGGGACGGCTGCGGCCGTCACGGCCTCGGCGAGGCTTGCCGGGCGGATGAAATCGAAGCGGTTCATGCGGCGTTCCTCTCGTTTTCCTGTACTCCCGTTTTTTGCGAGAGAACGTGGCCCGCCTCCAGCACGGCCTGGGTGATGCCCTGATAGGCTCCGCATCGACAGATATTGCCGCTCATCAGTTCGCGCACGCGCTCCGGATCGTCCCCGGCATGGCCCTCGGACAGGAGACCGACCGCGCTCATGATCTGGCCCGGCGTGCAGTAGCCGCATTGCAGGCCGTCGCAGGCGATGAAGGCTGCCTGAACCGGATGTAGGTCGTTACCGTCGGCAAGGCCTTCGATGGTCGTGACGGTGCTGCCGTCGAGGCTGGCGGCCAGCGTCAGACAGGCATTGATGCGCCGTCCGTCGAGGAGAACGGTGCAGGCGCCGCACTGGCCGCGGTCGCAGCCCTTCTTGGTGCCGGTGAGGTGAAGCCGCTCGCGCAGGAGGTCGAGCAGCGTGACGCGCGGATCATCGAGCGCAATGCTGTTCGGCTGACCATTGACGGTGAGGCTGATGGAGAAAGGCATGGGGTGCTCCAGTCAGGATTGTGGTGTATGGAATAGGAACTGCAGGCGCGGTGAACGCTGTGACGAGACGGGACGGACGCTGTTGAACCGCCGCACGAGGGATTGGCGTTCCGGTCAACGCTGCCTCGATGTGATATGCAATATACGGAGGGTTCCTCCGTTTAGCAAGGGCACGTGCGCAAGTTGCGGGCAACGGGTAAGCAGATGGACCAGCAAAGTACAAAAGCAAGCCGCAAGCCGCGGGCAGATTCGGTTCGCAACCGGGAACGTCTGCTAGAGGCGGCCACCGCCATCTTTCGGCTCGGCGGGGCGCAGGCGAGCCTCGAGGCCGTGGCACGGGAAGCCGGCGTCGGCATCGGCACCCTCTACCGGCATTTCCCGACGCGCGAGGCGCTGTTTGATGCCGTCTACCGGCATGAAGTGGACATTCTCGCCAATCTCGCCCGGGAGCTTTCGACGGAGGACGACCCGGTCGCGGCGCTCAAATCCTGGCTTCAGGCCAATGTCCGCCTTGTCGCGACCAAGAAGGGGATGATCGAAGGTCTGCAACTGGCCGTCGTCGGCTCGTCCGAGCTCAAGGCCTATTCCTATGAGTGCTTGGTCGGCGCCATCGGCCTTCTGTTGGAGCGGGCGGCAGCGGCAGGCATGATCCGGGACGACGTGTCGCCGGACGAACTCTTGCGGACCCTGCTCGGCATCTTCTACAGCCACGGGCCGACGGACTGGCAACCGACGGCACTCCGGATGGTCGATGTGTTCGTCGACGGGTTGCGCAAACGCTGATCGTCTTTCGATCCGCATCTGTGCGCAGCAAAGCTTTCGGGCTATGGCAGGCAGACCCTCCTCCTTTGCGATTCGACATCATGCCCGTCTCCCAGTCTTCCTTTCGCGGTGTCGTCATCGCGTTCATCGCCTACGCCGTGTTCGCGTTCAGCGATGCTTCGGTCAAACTCATCGACGGCGCCATTCCCGCCTATCAGGTCGCCTTTGCGGGCGCCGTCTTCGGGCTGGTCATCCTGCCTCTGATCAAGGCGCGGGAGGATTCCTGGCTCGATATCGTTCGAACCTCGAACCGGACGCTCTGGCTGCTGCGCTTTGCCTGCGGTGCCATCGGCTCCATCGCGTCGATCATCACCTTCACCAAACTGCCGATGGCGGAGGCCTTCTGTCTCCTGTTCCTGCTGCCGTCCTTCGTCACGATCCTTTCCGTGATCTTCCTGAAGGAGGACGTGCGCTGGCAGCGTTGGACGGCCGTCATCGTCGGATTCATCGGTGTGCTTATCGTGTTGCGGCCAGGCTTTCGCGAGCTTTCGGTCGGGCATCTCGCGGGTGCCATCGGCGGGTTGAGCGCCGCCATCGCCATCGTCATCCTGCGCGGCATGGGGCCGACGGAAAAACGGATGTCGCTCTATGGCGCAGGCCTTCTGGGCGTTCTCGTCGTCAGTGGTCTTCTGATGCTGTCGAACATTGCGATGCCGACGCCGATGCAGTGGGTCTTCATCGCAAGTTACGGCATTCTCGGCTCGGCCGGCAACGCGCTGCTGATGACGGCGGCGCGGATGGCACCGGCAAACCTCGTGGCGCCACCGCAATACAGCCAGATGATCTGGGCGATCCTTTTCGGCTATTTCATCTTCGACGACACGATCGACCTGCCGATGGCTGGCGGCATCGCGCTCATCATCTTTTCCGGCCTGCTGACACTGATGCGCGAGCGCAAACGCGGCACGCCGCTGCCCTCCGCCGTCGTCTCGCCGGACGCGCAGGCCTCGCTCGCCACGGCCGAGCCGGAGCCGGATACACGGGGCTGACGCCCGGCAATGTCGCCTTTGTGATCGCCTTCCGGCCACGAGGCACGCACCAGAGGACTGGTCTGCCTTATGCTCCGCCCTAGCTCCGGCTTATGGATCCGCGCAATGCCATGTCGCGGAAATCTCATAAGAACATGGAGCAGAAAATGCTAAATCAGGGCGACCTTGATCTATCCCGGAGGGATCTTCTGATGGCCTCAGCAGCAACCGTCGCGGTGAGCGGTGTGGCCTCCAAGGCCCGGGCACAGGCACAAGTGCCTGCCGGCACAAAGGTGACCGGCATGCCGGCCGGCGAGACCTCCAGCGTCTCCTTCAAGGTCAACGGCCAGGACCAGACCTTGTCGGTTGACAACCGCACGACGCTTCTCGATGCGCTGCGGGAGCATCTGCACCTGACCGGCACCAAGAAGGGTTGCGACCACGGCCAATGCGGCGCCTGCACGGTGATGGTGGACGGACGGCGGATCAATTCCTGTCTGTCGCTCGCCATCATGCACGAGGGCGACGAGGTGGTGACGATCGAGGGTCTCGGCGAGCCCGGCAACCTTCACCCGATGCAGGCCGCCTTCGTCAAGCATGACGGCTACCAGTGCGGCTATTGCACCCCGGGGCAGATCTGTTCTTCGGTTGCTGTGCTCGAGGAAATCAAGGCGGGTATGCCGAGCCACGTGACCGGCGATCTGACAGCCAAGGTCGAATTCAGCCTGGAAGAGATTCGCGAGCGGATGAGCGGGAACCTCTGTCGATGCGGGGCCTACTCCAACATCGTCGACGCCATTGCGGACGTCGCGGGGAGGCCGGCATGAAGTCCTTTACCTATGAGCGTGCAACCTCCGTCGAAGCCGCGGCCAAAGCGGCGGCGAGCCATGATGCCGCGCGCTTTATCGCCGGCGGCACCAACCTGCTCGACCTGATGAAGCTCGAAATCGAGACGCCGACCCATTTGATCGACGTCAACACGCTGGGGCTCGACACGATCGAGGCGACACCCGAGGGCGGCTTGCGGATCGGGGCGCTCGTCCGCAACACCGATCTGGCTGCCGACGAACGGGTGCGGCGCGACTATGGCCTGCTGTCGCGCGCGCTGCTGGCGGGTGCGTCTGGGCAGCTGCGGAACAAGGCGACGACGGCGGGCAATCTTCTTCAGCGCACGCGCTGTCCGTACTTCTACGATACCAACCAGCCCTGCAACAAGCGCCAGCCGGGCAGCGGCTGTTCCGCCATCGACGGCTTCAGCCGGCAGCTGGGTATCGTCGGTATCAGCTCCTCCTGCATTGCCACGCATCCGAGCGATATGGCGATTGCCATGCGGGCGCTCGATGCCGTGGTGGAGACGATGGGCGCGGATGGTGCGAAGCGCAGCATTCCGATCGACGACTTCCACCGGTTGCCGGGTGACACACCGCATATCGAGACGGAGCTGAAGAAGGGCGAGATCATCACCGCGGTCGTTCTGCCGAAGCCGATCGGCGGCAAGCAGATCTACCGCAAGGTTCGCGACCGTGCGTCCTATGCCTTCGCGCTGATCTCGGTCGGCGCCGTGATCCAGCCGGACGGCACCGGTCGCGTTGCCGTCGGTGGGGTGGCGCACAAGCCGTGGCGTCTCGATGCGGCGGACGAGGATCTGCCGAGCGGTGCCGGCCGTGTGACGCGCCGCCTGCTGCTCGACGCTGAGCCGACGGAACACAATGCCTACAAGGTGAAGCTGGTCGAGCGGACGCTTGGCGCTGTTCTTGCCGAAGCGAAGGGTTGAGATCATGAAGTTCGACACACCTGCAACACAGAACCCGATCGACCGCATGACGGTGGTCGGCAAGCCGATCGAGCGCATCGACGGGCAGCTGAAGACAACCGGCCGCGCGAAATATGCTTACGAGTGGCATGACGACGCCTTGTCCTATGCCTATGGCTACCCGCTCGGTGCCGCGATCGCCAAGGGCCGCATCCGTGCGATGGACGTGTCGGCCGCCGCCCGAGCGCCCGGCGTCATCACGATCTTGACCAGCGACAGCATGCCGGACCTGAAGACCGCCAAGCGCAATACAGCTAAGCTGTTCGGCGGACGTGAGATCCACCACTATCATCAGGCGGTCGCGGTCGTCGTCGCCGAGACCTTCGAGCAGGCGCGTGCTGCCGCGCACCTCATCAAGGTGGACTACGAAGAGACGAAGGGTGCGTTCGACCTCGAGGCGTCAATGGAAGGCGCCAAGAAGCCGGAGGATGGAGAGCCGGATTCGGCGGCGGGCGATTTTGCGCCGGCCTTCGAGGCGGCCACCGTCCAGTTCGACCAGACCTATACGACGCCCGACCAGTCGCATGCGATGATGGAGCCGCACGCCTCCATCGCCGCCTGGGACGGGGATGCGCTGACGGTGTGGACGTCGAGCCAGATGATTGACTGGTGGCGGTCCGATCTGAGCGTTGCGCTCGATATGGACAAGGAGAAGATCCACATCATGTCGCCCTTCATCGGTGGCGGGTTCGGGGCAAAGCTCTTCCTGCGTTCGGATGCTGTGCTGGCGGCGCTGGCCGCACGCGCGGCGCGTCGCCCCGTCAAGGTGGCGCTACCCCGGCCGTTCCTCATGAACAACACCACGCACCGGCCGGCAACGATCCAGCGCATCCGCATTGGTTCGGGACAAGACGGCAAGATCACGGCGATCGCGCATGAAAGCTGGTCGGGCGATCTGGAAGGCGGCGGCCCGGAGGCCGCGGTGCAGCAGACGCGGCTGCTCTATGCCGGTGCAAACCGGATGACAGCGACGCGGCTTGCCGTGCTCGATCTTCCCGAGGGCAACGCCATGCGCGCCCCGGGGGAGGCACCCGGCCTGATGGCGCTCGAAGTCGCCATGGACGAGATGGCGGAAAAGCTCGGGCAGGACCCGGTCGCCTTCCGCATCCTCAACGATACGCAGGTCGATCCGGAAAAACCGGAGAAGGCCTTCTCGCATCGCGATCTCATTGGCTGCATGAAGCTCGGCGCCGAGCGTTTCGGCTGGGACAAGCGCAACACGCGCTCCGGCACCGTGCGGGATGGCGACTGGCTGGTGGGCATGGGCGTTGCAGCCGCGTTCCGCAACAACATGGTCATGCCGTCAGGTGCCCGCGTGAAGCTCGATCGCGACGGTATCCTCACCGTCGAGACCGACATGACGGACATCGGCACCGGCAGCTATACGATCATTGCCCAGACCGCGGCGGAAATGCTGGGCCTGCCGCTCGACCGCGTCGCCGTCAATCTCGGCGATTCCCGCTTTCCGGTGTCGTCCGGTTCGGGCGGGCAGTGGGGCGGCAACAGCGCCACGGCGGGTGTCTATGCCGCCTGCGTCAAGATGCGGGAGGCCATTGCCCAGTCGCTCGGGTTCAATGCCGAAAGCATCGACTTTGCCGACGGCATGGTGATCTCGGGCGACCGGCGCGTGCCGCTGGCCGATGCCGTTCGAGAGGCGCCGCTCGTCGTCGAGGATACAATCGAGTATGGCGATATTTCCGAGGAGAAGCAGCAGTCGACCTTCGGCGCGCATTTCGTGGAGGTCGGGGTCGATATCGCCACCGGTGAGGTCCGTATCCGGCGCATGCTCGCCGTCTGCGCGGCCGGCCGCATCCTCAACCCGATGACGGCACGCAGCCAGGTCATCGGCGCGATGACCATGGGTGTCGGTGGCGCCCTGTCGGAAGAGCTTGCGGTGGACAAGAAGCGAGGCTTCTTCGTCAACCACGATCTCGCCGGCTACGAGGTGCCCGTGCATGCGGATATTCCGCACCAGGAGGTCATCTTCATGGACGAGACCGACCCGATGTCGTCGCCGATGAAGGCAAAGGGTGTGGGCGAACTGGGGCTGTGCGGCGTGGCGGCGGCGATCAACAACGCCGTCTACAATGCAACCGGCATTCGGGTCAGAAACTATCCGGTGACGCTCGACAAGCTGATTGGGGCGCTGCCCCAGATCAGCTAGGGATCGAGCTGTCTTTTGCTTTCAAGGCTGGCGCTTCCTTGGCGCCAGCCTTATGTCGTTTCGACGAAAAACGGGATGGGGAGGAGATCATCGATGATCCGGCATATCGTGCTTTTGAAATTCAAGGACAGCGTCTCGGAGGCCGACAAGCAGTCGATCTATCATGACCTCGCTGCACTCAAAGACCATGTCGATGGCATCCGCGCCTTTCATGCGGGGCCGAATGTCAGCGTGGAAACCGAGATGATGCGCGGTTTCAACGATGCGTTCTGGTTCGACTTCGACAGCGCGGCTGTACGCGATGCCTATCTGGTCGATCCGCATCATCAAGCCGCCGGTGCTCGGATCGTCGCCCATACCAAGGGCGGGCCGGACGGCGTCATCGTCGCCGATCTTGAGTTCTGATCCGCTGCCGGTCAGGCGCGCAGGGCCTGACTTTGTTGAATCATCCTTTTGCCGGAGTCCGGCTGTACATCGTCCTGCAGCCTAGCGCCGTCTCCCTTTAGGAAGACTGCGATCGCGGCGGCCAGTGGCTCGTGGACGCGTCGTCCCTCTGCCGTCATACTGGCGGAGAGGAGGCCGTTCTGGCAGGCGCGCTTGTCATCCCAGCCGGCATGGTTGACGATCGGGTAGAGGCAGAGGCCCTCGAGCGGCACGCCGGCCTTCATGGCGGCCACAGCCTCCTGTGCCACATAGGTGAACCATGCGGCGCGACGGTCATCCTCGATGCCGGTTTCCGCGATCATCATCGGCTTACCGTAGCGGGCATAGGTTTCGATGAGGATGGTCCGGAGCGGCTTGTAGAGCGGGTGGCCGATATCGATCGGCGGGCCACCATGGATCCATTGGTTGTTGAAGTAGTAGTTGACGCCGATGACATCGAGATAGCGCTCGGCGCCCCCGATCTGTGGCCACATGCGGCCGCTCAGAAGATCCCATCCCTGGAACTGCGACTGGCGATGACCTTCGGCGACCTGGGCTTCCCAGGGTCTCGATGGGTCGGTAATGACGTTGATCACGGGATCGCAATGCACGAAGCGGGCACGGGGATCGACGGCGAGAATGGCATCCATTCCGGCAATCGCTGCCCGTGCTAGCTGTACCTTTAGCTCGAAGCCGCGGCCGTGCGCGAAGGGGTTGAGATAGCCAGCGTCACCTGCGCCCCAGGAGAAGAAGGAGATTTCGTTGACCGGACAATAGAACGGGATCTCGTCGCTCTCTTCCCGCACGATGCGCGCGCAGGCGCCGGCGAACCGGGCGAAGCGATCCACGAAATGGGGTGTCCAGATATCGATATCGTCGGGCCAGCCGTAATGCAGCACATCCCAGATCACCTGCGTGCCCGAGCGGGCGGCGGCCTGCAGCATGGGCCGGACGCTCGACCAATCGAAAGTGCCGTTGTTCTCGATCAGATGCCAGCGAAAGCCGTCGCGCACCGTGCGGATGCCGTGCTCTCGCAGCTGGCGATAGTCACGCTCGGCATGGATGTCGTGGCCGATATCGTCGATCATGTCGAGCCGGGGACCGAGTGGTTCCTCCGGCGTCGGGCGCAGGCGATGGGTGGAGCACTCGAACCCGCCCTGGACGAATGACCGGAAAAGACCGGTGGGGCCGCGGGGCGTGCGCGTCGCAACGACATCTTCGAAAAGGCGCTCCCACTGCGGTACGACAGCTTCCATGGAATAGAGGCGCTTGATCTTTTCGCGCAGAGCCGTGCCGAGCGTCCGACGCAGGCTCGGGTTCGATATCAGGCTGCGCGCGGCAGCAGCGACGGATGCTGGATCGTCATAGGGGACGATGAGGCCGGTGGTGCCGTCCTCGATCTGCTGCAGCGCGCCGTTGTCGGGCGTTGATATGACCGGCAGACCGGCAGCACCGGCCTCCGCGATGACATGCGGCATGCCTTCGCCGCGCGACAGCCACACGAAGATGTCGAACGCCTGGAGCAGGTCCGGAATGTCCTTCCGGTCGCCAAGGAACTGCAGCACATCCGACAGCCCGAGGGCAGCAGCGCGTTGTTGCAGCTCCACTGCATATTCCGGCATGAACGCATCCGGCCCGCCGACGATGACGAAGCGGGCGTCGGCATTTTCAGCCTTGAGCAGCGCTGCCGCCTCGATGACGTCCTTGACGTTCTTTTTCGGATCAAGCCGCCCGACCCAGCCGATCAGGATATGCCGGTCGGAGATGCCGAGTTTCGCGCGCATCGATGCCCGCTGCGAGGGATCAAAGGCTGCGACATCGACCATGGAGGGTATTTCGATCGCATCCGCCTCGCGCCCTTGCATGCGCGAGGCTGCGGCATCGCGGATGGACCGGCAGACGCCGACATAGCGCGTGGTCAGATGCTTCGGCCCCGCCAAGGCCTCGGAAACGAGCCCGCCATGCTCGATCAGCGGCGGGCGGATGTGCAGGCGCTCCAGCGCCGGATAGATATCGGCGACGTTCTGGCAGGAGACCACAACGTCATAGCCGGGCACCTTACCGGCGAGATAGGAAACCGTATCCTCGAACGACATGGTGTAGGGTGCCGTGTCGATGGAAACACCGAGTTCCCGCAATTGCTCATGCGTCTGCTCCGGCATGCCCGGCTTGCGGAAGCAGGCAACGACGTCGATACGGTAGCGCGCGAGATCAAGTGCCTTCGCCAGAAGCCGGACTTCGGTTTCCTCTCCGCCGACGACCAGCCAAGCGAAGACGAAGAGGATACGGATTGGCGGATCGCCTGGTGCGGCCTCTTGTGCCGTCTGCATCATGCGCCGACCTTGAAGACGACCTGCAGGAAGTCGGGGCGATGCTCCACGAGATCCTGAAGGAAGGCCGGACCATCCTCGAACGGTACCACATGTGTGACCATGTGCTCGCGGATCGCAGCGCCGTCGTGCCGCAGGAGATCGACCGTTTCGTTTGCGAGACGCTGGCGGTTCCAGAGCGCCGACAGGCCGCGCGGCACACGGTTGATCTGGGCGCAGCGGATGTTGAGGCCGTTGTGGTGGAACTCCTCGCCAAGACGCAAATGGTCAGCACCGCCCTGGTAGAAGGCAAGGTCGATGACGGTTCCCTGCGGACGCAGGGCCTTCAGCGCGGTCTGGAGACTGCCGGAATGGGCTCGTGTCTGGAAGACGAGATCGGCACCGCGACCCAAGCCGCCATCATGCCAGCGGGCCTTGGCGTGCTGCCAGGCCTGTTCCTCCGTCATGGCGGTGAGGCCCATGGCCTCGGCCTTTGCGCGTCGGAAATCCGAAGGGTCGGTGATGACGACATCGGAAGCCCCGAGCTTGCGGGCAAACAGCGCCGTCATCAGGCCGACGGTGCCGGCGCCGATGACCAGCACGGGACGGCCGGCAACGCCGGCGCCGAGGTTCGAGACCTGGGTGCCAATGGCTTCGGCGTCGGCATGAAGGATACCGTTCGCGGCGATCGGCCCCATCTGCGCGACGAAGACGCCGAGGAGCGGATCGACCTCCGGCGGCATGGGCACGAGGACATCGTGGTACGGGTCGGCCGTATGGCCGGTCTTGTGGGCGTAGGTCGTCGCCAGCACGTCGCCTTCGGCATAGCCGCCGGCTCGGGATTCCGATACGCGCGCGACTTCCATATAACCGAGGAAGGGGACGGGATAATGGAGGTCCGGCTCGTTCTCGATGAAGACGCCCCGGCCGGCATCGAAGCGCGAACGGAAATAGGGATTGGTATTCTTCAGGAACGTCAGCTCGGTGCCGGCGGAAAGGCCTGTATAGAGCGTTTCCAGCCGCACCTGGCCATCGGCGGGCGGACCTTCCTCATATTCGAGAACATAGGCGCGGCCCGGAGCTTCGATGCCGAGCGAACGGATCTTGCGATGACCGGGCGGCATTCCGCGCGGTGCTTCCTCCGGTCGCGGCTGGAACTGGAGCGGTGCCGGCGGTGTCCGGGTGATCTTGGGGAGGTCGAGATGGACAGGCTGGCCGCTGCGTGACGAAGCGACCACAGCCAGCGCCAGGCGGTGCGTGGCGACGGCGTCGGCATAGGGGCAGCGGATGCGATTCTCGCCGCCGCGCACCGCATCGATGAAGTCGCGATCCTCGCGCCAGACCGGATCGCCGTCCGCCTGACGGACGGGCCGGCCACGACCGACATCGACCATGATGTCGCGATCGGTGAGTTCGATGGCGAGCTTGTCGGCAAAGATGTGCAGACCGACGCGATGGCTCCAGCCGAGGAGGCATGTCGAGGCGATATTGGCGACGACGCCCGACTGGAAGGTAAGGCTGGCGGTGCTGACGGTTGGCACATCGAGACCGGGGAACTCCTGACGTTCGACATGGCCGGCACGGCCATAAACCTCCGTCACCTCACCGATCAGGAAGCGAGCGAGATCCAAAAGGTGCGTGGTCTGCTCGACCATCTGGCCACCGGACTTGTCTTCTTTCCACCACCATTGCGGCGGGGGCGTCGAATCCAGCCAATAGCCCGACAGGAGCTGTGCGGGGTTATCGGCCAGCAGCGCACGTGCTTCCTCGACCGTATCGAGATAGCGCCAGTGATACCCGACCGCCGTCACCAGGTTCTTCGCCGCGATGCCCGCCGCGATCTCATCAGCAAGGGCGATATCGAGCGAGACCGGCTTTTCCACGAAGAAGGGAATGCCATGAGCGATCAGGTCGCGCTCCGGCTCGCCATGGGCAAAGGGCGGTACGCAGACGTAGACGGCGTTGAGGCTTTCGTTCTCCAGCATCTCGCGGTGGCCGGTGAAGGATTTCGCGCCGAAGCGACGGGCTGCGGCATCGGCACGGGCCGCATCCGGATCGGCAAAAGCGACCAGTTCGACATCCTCGAAGCTTGCAAGGATGTCGAGATGACGGTGGGCGATGCCCCCGACGCCGATAAAGCCGAGACGGGTCTTTTGCATGGAGTGGTCCTTTTGCAGGGATGAGTTCGGCGTGAAGAACGGCCGGTAGACGGAGGCGGTTTCTGCGGCCATACGCGCGGCGGAGAAGTGGTGGCGAAAGCGGTCGCGCCCTGCCTGTCCGACGGCCGCGCGCTTGGCGGGATCGTCGAGAGCTTGGGCGATCATCTCGGCGAGCGAGGAGGGACGCCCGGGTTCGGCGAAGAAGGCGTGATCGTCACCCAGCGCCTCTAGGGTACCGCCGATCCGCGTGGCAACCACGGGCACGCCCAGCGACATGGCTTCCAGCACGGCAAGCGGCAGGCCCTCGAACAGAGAGGGGAGAACGAAGAGATCGGCTACCGCAACGAGATCCGCGATATCGTCGCGGTGGCCAAGGAAACGCACGGCATGCGCGACGCCGAGGTCCGTCGCCAAGGCTGCCACCCGCGCCTGTTCTTCGCCGGATCCGACGAGGAGAAGAATGACGGTGGGGTGGCTGGCGATGATCGCGGGCAGGGCGCGGATCAGAGAGGCGTGGTCCTTCTGGGCGGAAAAGCGTGCGACCGAGAGGAGGACGGTACGCTCGGCGAGGTCCATGGCCGCGACCGTCTGTTCCGCCAATGCTTTCGGTTCAAGCGAAAAAATGCCGTTGCGGACCACTGTGATGCGCGATGGGTCGATATGATTGTCGACATAGGTTTCGCGCGAGGCTTCGGACACGACGATGTGGTGGGCGAGGGCAACGGTTTCCGCGATGTAATGCGCCTTCTGGTCCGGGTCGGTCAGCAGATAGGGCAGGTGTTCCGTCCGGATGACGGGAATGCCCGTTGCGATGCCCGATGCTGCAAGGGCATGGCCTTCCCAGCCGATGCCGGCATGGACATGCAGCAGATCTATAGCTGCCCGTTGCAGCCACACCTGAAATTCGTCAGCGGACGCCAGATCCTTTACAGCAAGACCCTGCTGCGCGGCTTTGGTGAGAAGACGGTTGGCGCTCTCGGTATCGGCTGCGATGATCACGTCGTGATCCCACTGCAGTCCACGGGCCAGTGCCAGCATGTGCTCGCCCAGGCCCGAGGGGTCACGGCTATCGGTTGCAAGGACGATGCGCGGGCGTCTTGCGGGCTGCTCAGGCATGGGGTGTCGGCTGCTCCGGTGCTGCCCGTGCCGCGAACGGTCCGGTCGCCTCGGCAGGCAGGGGTGCAGGTGCGCCCATGGATTGCTCGATCAGCAGGCGCATCTTTCGCGCCGTATCGTCCCATGATGAGCGGGCTAGAAGAGCATCCACCGATTCCAGCCAGGGCTCGGGCGACTGACAAAGAGCCAGCGCCGCGGCGCAGGCTTCGACGAAGCTTCCTGAATCCCCTGCGATGCAAACGCCGGGGACGTCGCCATAGCTACGAACGACGTCCGTTATCGGTGTGCTCACGACCGGTCGGCCGGCGGCAAGGTATTCCGGTGTCTTGGTGGGGCTGATGAAGCGGGTCGCGTCATTGAGCGCAAAGGGCATCATGGCCACATCCCAGCCTGACAGGTAGGCTGGCAGCTCGGCGTAGGTCTTCTGCCCGAGATAGTGAATGTTGGCCGCTAGGGGCAGATCGTTCTGCGAAATCTTGACCACGGGGCCGAGGAAGATGAACGACCAGTCTGGGCGGGCGGCGGCGATATCGCGGATCAACGCAAGGTCGAGCCGTTCATCGATCACGCCGTAGAAACCGAGGCGGGGACCCTTGATGCCGGCCTGATCCGGCGGCGAAGCCTGGCCGTTGCGGGCGTTACGGAAATGATGCGCATCGACGCTGGAGGGGAAGGCATGGACGTTGTCGTGACGGTCCCGCTTCGCCTCATAGAGGCTGTTGCCGCCTGTGAAGACGACATCGGCACGGTCAAGCAGCGCCTGTTCCATGGCCTTCAGCTGCGGTGGTGCGAACTTGAAGTTCGCAAGCTCGTCCATACAGTCGTAGACCACCGCTGCCGCATCCACATGGCGGGCAAAGGCAAACATTAGCGGCGTGTAGAACCAGAGGATCGGTTGCCGGCCGCCTTGCAGCGCCAGGAGATCATCGAGCAGGCGCGCAAGTGCGATCTCTCGTTCACTCTCGCTCCACCAATGCGGTACGCGTGGGCGGATGGCCTTGACGGTGGTGCCGGCAAAGGGATGAATTTCGAGATATGCCAGATGGTGGTCGGTCGGGATATATTCCTCGAAGAAGAAGACCTGCCGATCGGCTGAGAAGCGCTGCATGAGATGCTGCGGCCGCTGGAGCACGAAATCCCAGCGCAGATGGGAGAAACAGACGAGCGGTGCGTCGGTGCAAAAAATGCCCTCGGAAACCTTTGAAAACGCACCCAGTAAATTCATCGAGCTCCCTTCCGTCAAGCTTGCAGGGAACTGCCTGGACCTCTCTAGGTTCCAGGTGGAGAGGGTCTTTTTTTGTCAGTTGCCGACATCAAAGCTTCCAGCCTTCGGATCGAGTGCGGCCACGTCCAGTTTGCCCGGACGACAGCGCGCGGATCGAAGCTCGAAAGTGTTTTCAGCATGTCGGCGATCGCAAGGTGAAAGTCTTCCGCCGAAGCCGTTCGGCCGGTCTTGGGCGTGATGAACTGGCCGCCGCAGGAGAGCGCGCTGTTGGCAAGAACGGGAAGGCCGGCCAGCATGTATTCCGTCAAGATCGCGGGCGCTCCGTCATCGACACCGCAGACGACGCCGATACGCGCTGTGTTCATCAACCGGTTGACCTCCTCGAAGGGCACGCCCGGCGGGTCGATGATATCGACCAAGATACCGCGTTCGGCGACCTGTTGCCGGAACGCCTCCGTCAGCTCGCCGTAACCGCAGACGCAGAGCGCTCGCAGCGAGCGCGGCAGCTTCGCCATGGCATCGAATAGGATGTCGTGGCGTTTGTAGCTTTGAGCGGCGGCGACATAGATGATGTCGTAGGTTTTCGGCACGTCGAGCGGATGGAACGTCGTGTCCGAGGCAAATTCGGGCCCGATCGGCAGGATCGCGGTCAGCATGTCGGGGTGTCGTTCGTGCACGGCGTCCGACTGCCACTGGGCGCCCGTCAGGATGAGGTCGAAATGCCGGCTTACCTCGGGCGGAATGCGCAGGGCCGGGGCATCGATCGAATTGTAGATCTTGAAACTGTCCCTACAGGCGAGAAGGATCTCCTCGCTGACACCCAGACCCCAGACGCAGAGGATGTGCGGCGCGCCGAAGGCGGCGATATGGCCGAGCATGTCGTTGGATGCGAAAGGGGCATCCGGTCCGTTCATCCGGAAAACACGGCGTTTGAGGTACGGACTCGGGCCTGCACGCGTTTCCGGCGGATGGCTGCCGCGCCAGTGCGTCCAGATCTCGGCGCTATCGACGAGGCCCGCCTTCAGGCAGGCGAGCGGCAGGCGCTCGATATAGCCGCCATCGACAGCGATATCATCGCGGTTGGCAACCATCTCTGGTCTGCCGCCGCGCCGTCCCGACACCCACGTGTCGCACGCTTCCTCCACCGTTGGGAGGGGAGCGTGATCGGGATGCCCGTCCTGAAAGTCGCTGATGACGACGATGCGTCTGGCTGTCATGGACAGGGTTTGCCTTCTCTTGTCTTGGATGTGTTCGGGTTGGCGTATTAGTTAGTCACGCAGGTGCGGCGTGGTCCGCCATAGGGCTGGTAGGTGTTATCCGAGGCGCGGTAGGACGAATAGCGCGCCTGACACTGGCGCACGTGATCGTTGGTCACGGCGTCGGAGGAGGGCGACATCCGGCCGATATCGTCGGTGGAAGCCACATCCATATAGGGGGAGATACAGGCCTTCCGGTCGCCGCTATAGGCGCTGTAGCTGTTGTCGTCTGCACTGTAGGACCGGTAGCGCCGTTCGCACCATGCCTGATGCTCGGGGTTACCAACGGCCGGGTCCTGTGCCATTGCGAGATCGGTTTTCGCGCTCAGCGCGCCCGGCAGTGTGTTGTCGATCTCGGCGGAAGCGTTGTTCATCAGTACGGCAGGTTGGGCGATCGTCAGGTTGTCGGACGACGCGAGATCGACCGGCGGTGCGGCAGGAGCACGTTCGAGCCCACGGTCGGCGGTCGCGACGCGCTTCGGCGCTGACGACCAGAGGTCAGCCACGCTGATATTGGCAAGTGCTTCCGTCGCGGGCTTTGCCATCAGGGCGGACGCACTGAGGAATCCTGCAATGAAGAGCGTCATGGCGACGGTGAGGAAGAAAGCGAACGCGGCCGTGGCTTTCATGAGGATGCTCCTGACATGCGGACAAACGTGTCGATTCTCAAGGAATCTGCCCGTCAACGCATGCTACGGCGCAGAGTTCCGACAGCTTTTGCGTGTCGAAAACATCAAATATTAGGATGATACAATAAGGCCCGCGTGTGCTTTGCTTGAACGCGGGCAAAGCCGCCGGTCAGACGCTCTTCAGATAAAGCACGATCGAGGTCGCCATGCTGCTGACGGTGGCGAGCACGACGATGCCGACGAGCACTGAGAAGAGGATTTTCGCCCGGCGGGAAGGCGGGGCGTCGTGGTCGAGATCATGGTTGGGCATGCCGCATCTTGGACGATCCCGCCACCTGCCGTCAATGGCAGGCGGCGGAATCGTCCAGCGACGGATTGGCGCATTGGATGATGGACAGTTCTCAGGCCCGCCACTTGAGCATGATCGTCGAAAGGGGCGGTAAGGTAAGCGACAGGGATTGTGGCTTGCCGTGGGCGGGGTGATGCTCCGTCCAAGCTTCGACATTGCCGAGGTTGGAGCCACCATAGACGCCGGCATCGCTGTTGAACACCTCTTCCCACCGGCCTTCTGTGGGCACGCCGATGCGATAGCCCTGGCGTGGCACCGGCGTCATGTTGGAGACGGCAAGGATCATCGAGGTTCTGTCCTCGCTGATGCGCAGCATGCCGAAGATCGAATGCTCGGCATCGTCCGACACCGCCCAGTCGAAGCCCTGGGGATGCAGGTCGCCATATTGCAGGGCCGGCTCCGCGGCATAGAGGCGGTTGAGATCGCCCACAAGCCGCTGCATGCCGGCATGTTCCGGCCGATCGAGCAGATCCCAGACGATCGAGGCGTCATGGTTCCACTCCGTTTCCTGCGCGATCTCGCCGCCCATGAAGAGCAGCTTCTTGCCAGGATGGGCCCACATGAAGCCGAAATAGGCGCGCAGATTGGCGAGCTTCTGCCAGGCGTCGCCCGGCATCTTGCCGAGGAGCGAACCCTTGCCGTGCACGACCTCGTCGTGGGACAGCGGCAGCATGAAGCGCTCGGAATAGGCATAGACCATGCCGAACGTCATCTGCCCATGATTGTAGCGCCGGTAGACCGGATCTTCCTCCATGTAATGGAGCGTGTCGTGCATCCAGCCCATGTTCCACTTGAAGTCGAAGCCGAGGCCCCCTTTCTCGACGGGCTCCGTCACACCGGGCCATGCGGTGGATTCCTCGGCGATCAGCAGCACATTCGGGCAACGCTGGTGCACGATGCTGTTGAGATGCTTGAAGAACTCGACGGCTTCGAGGTTCTCCCGCCCGCCATATTCGTTCGGAATCCACTCGCCGGCATTGCGGCTGTAGTCGCGGTAGAGCATGGAGGCGACCGCATCCACGCGCAGCGCATCGACGTGGTATTCCTCCAGCCATTCGAGCGCGCTGGCGATCAGGAACCCCTTCACCTCGTTGCGGCCGAAATTGTAGATGAGCGTGTTCCAGTCCTTGTGGAAGCCCTCGCGCGGGTCTTCGTGCTCGTAGAGAGCGGTACCGTCGAAGCGGGCGAGGCCCCAGACGTCGGTCGGGAAGTGAGCGGGTACCCAGTCAAGAATAACGCCGATGCCGGAAGCATGGCAGCGATCGACGAAATAGGAGAAATCCTCCGGCGTGCCGTAGCGCCCGGTCGGCGCGAAGAGGCCGAGCGGCTGGTAGCCCCAGGAGCCGCCGAAGGGATATTCCATGATCGGCAGGAGCTCGATGTGGGTAAAGCCCAGCCGCGCGGCATAAGGGATCAGTCGCTGGCTGAGCTCGATCCAGTCCAGCGGACGGTTTCCGTCCTCGGCGATCCGCAGCCAGGATTCGAGATGGACCTCATAGACCGAAATGGCCGCTTCCCCGTCGCGGATCTCCGTCTTCCGGCGCATCCAGTCTTCGTCGGTCCAGGGATAGGGCGATGCGGAGGCGACGATGGAGGCGGTGGCGGGGGCTGCCTCGCTCGCGCGCGCGATCGGGTCCGCCTTCTGCGCCAGGACAGTGCCGGACGCGTCGATGATCTCGAACTTGTAGCGTTCGCCCTTGCTGAGGCGCGGGATGAAGATTTCCCAGACACCGGCGGAAGGGCGCAGCCGCATGGGATTGCGGCGTCCATCCCAGGCATTGAAGTCGCCAACGACAGACACGCGCCGCGCATTCGGTGCCCAGACGGCAAACCGCACGCCCTCAATGCCATCCACATCCATCACCCGCGCACCAAACGTTCGGCCGAGACTGTAATGCGTGCCCTGCGAGAAGAGGTGCAGGTCGAGATCGCCGAGCAGCGGGGCGAAGGCGTAGGGGTCCTCGGTTTCCTGCACGGCTTCCGGCCAAGTAATCTGCAGCCGGTAATGGGGTAGGTCGGTCAGGGCCGCAAAGAGGCCGGCAGGATGCACGAGTTCAAGGCTCGTTGCGACGGCGCCGCTTGACGGGTCGAGAAGGTCGATCCCGACGGCGCCGGGCATCAGCACCCGGACGATGGTTCGGTCGGCATGCGGATGAGGGCCGAGGACGGCGAAGGGGTCGCCGTGGCGTCCATCGATGAGGGCGGTGATGGCATCGTGGTCGATACCCTGGAGAAGGTCGAGGCGTTCCAGCATCAGGCGTTACTTTCCGAAAGTCGGCGGACGATGGCGGAGAAGCCAGCGAGCGGGATGGGCAGCCATTTCGGCCGGTTGCGGGCTTCGTAAGCGATTTCGTACGTCGCCTTTTCCAAAAGGAAGAGGTCGAGGATCTGCGTGCGGATCGCTTCCGGCATACGCAGGTGGTCCGACGTTTCGGTCACCGTGAAGTAGCTCGACAGAAATGCCGCCTCGGCCTTCTCGATGAAGGCGCGGATGAGCACCGTCCGTCGATCGTCGTTCGGGTCGGTCACCGCCTCATTGTCGAGTTCAGCCGTTGCACCGAGATAGCTCAGCGACCGCAACAGGCCGGCGACATCGCGCAGGGGATTGGTCTTTGCGCGGCGCTCATCGAGGTTCCGGGCCGGCTCGCCTTCGAAGTCGATGAGATAGGCATCGGCTTCCGCGACGAGGATCTGGCCCAGGTGAAAGTCACCGTGGTTGCGGATCATGAGCGTGTCCGCGGCGCGATCTGCGAGCGCGCCGATGGAGGCAAGAAGGGTCTCGCGCCCCTCGATCAGCCTTGAGATCTCGCCGCCAAGCGCCGGATCGACGTCGGCACGCGCGCCGTCGAGGATATCGAGACCGTCCGAAATCTGTTCGATCACCTGACGGCGCAAGTCTTCGATGTCGTCCGTACCGGCACGAACAGGGGCGAAGGCCTCATCCTCGGTCGGTTTCGCCAGGGCGACATGAAGTTCGCCGAGACGCGTGCCGACATTGGAGACGAAGTCCATCAGCGGTGAGAACAGGCCTTCCTGTACGTCCGTGGAGGCGATGTCGGAAACGGAGGTCAGCGTATCGTCGAGGGTGCGGCGCAGGGTGCTGAGCATCCAGGTCCAGGCGTCGCCCTGATTGCGAATGGCGCCCTGAATGATGATCAGCGTCGAGCGCGTGCCGTCCGGCGCGATGCGGGCGATCTCGCCGAGCAGCGGTGCGGTGTTGGCATAGCCGACGCTGGTCAGATAGCGCGTCATCTCCACTTCCGGATGGATGCCCGGGAAGATGTGGCGGATGAGCTTGATCATCGCGATATCGCCGACGATCAGCGAGCTGTTGGACTGCTCGGCCGACAGCCAGTGGATCGGCAGATCGTCGCGCACGTCGATGCCATCGAGCTGGTCGCTTCCGATGAACTCCAGCGTACCGCTGCGTCCGGAGATCTGGGTGCGCTCGCGCAGACCCTTGAGGACGCCGCGGGCAAAGGCTTCGACCGCAAAGCCATCCGTCAGGAAGCCGACGCGGCGACCCTGCCGCAGACGGGCAAGCGCCAGCTGTTGGGCGAGAGCCGGCGGGTTGGCGTCGTCCCAGGCGATCGCGAGCGGCAGCATGTAGGTTTCGGTATGCCCCTCGAGTTCCGCCTCGAGTTCGCCGAGCAGGATGTCGTGCGGGAAGCCCATGGGCACGGCGCTGACGATCTTGGCGCTGTGCAGCGTCTCTCCCTTCGAGCCGAACCAGCGGCGTTTGGCGAGATAGGAGGGGAGGACATCGCGCGACAGGACGTTCGACAGACGGGGCTCCTCGACCACTTCCAGAAGGTCGCGGCGCAGCACCATGGTCGCGAAATCGGGCAGTTGTTCCGGCGGGTCGTTGCGCCAGGTCGGGCCGTCTGCTTCCGCGACCAGCTGGAACCAGAAGAAGCCGTAGGGCGGCAGGGTCAGGAGATAGGTGAGCTGGCCGATGGGCGGGAAGGGCGACATACCGGTCAGTTCGATCGGTACGCGATTCTCGAATTCGGAGAGATCGAGTTCGACGGCCTGCGGCAGGCGGGAGAGGTTGAAAACACAGAGGATCGTGTCGCCTTCATACTCCCGGAGATAGGCGAGGATCTTGCGGTTGCCGGGCTTGAGGAAGCGCTGCGTGCCGCGGCCGAAGGCGACGTGACGACGGCGGAGCGCCAGCATGTGCCGCATCCAGTTCAGGAGCGAATGCGCGTCCGCGGATTGCGCCTCGACGTTCACCGCCTCGTAGCCATAGAGCGGATCCATGACTGGGGGCAGAACAAGGCGAGCGGGATCGGCGCGCGAGAAGCCGCCATTGCGATCCGGAGACCACTGCATCGGCGTCCGCACGCCATCTCGATCTCCGAGATAGATATTGTCGCCCATGCCGATCTCGTCGCCATAATAGATGACGGGCGTGCCGGGCATGGAGAGCAGGAGCGCGTTCATCAACTCGACCCGGCGGCGGTCGCGCTCCATCAGGGGCGCGAGGCGACGGCGGATGCCGAGATTGATGCGGGCGCGGCGGTCGGCGGCATAGATATTCCAGAGGTAGTCCCGCTCCGCATCCGTCACCATTTCGAGCGTCAGTTCGTCATGGTTGCGCAGGAAGATCGCCCACTGGCAATTTTCCGGGATATCGGGCGTCTGGCGCATGATGTCGGTGATGGGGAAGCGGTCTTCCTTGGCGATCGCCATGTACATGCGCGGCATCAGCGGGAAGTGGAATGCCATGTGGCACTCGTCGCCGCTGCCGAAATATTCGTTGGTATCCTCCGGCCACTGGTTGGCTTCGGCCAGCAGCATGCGGCCGGGGTGGCTCGCATCCAGCGCCGCGCGGATCTGCTTCAGGATGTCGTGTGTTTCGGCCAGGTTCTCATTGTTGGTTCCCTCGCGTTCGATCAGGTAGGGGATGGCGTCCAGCCGGAAGCCGTCGATGCCGGTTTCCAGCCAGAAGCGCATGACGGACAGCAGCTCTTCGAGGACCTGTGGATTGTCGAAGTTCAGGTCCGGCTGGTGGGAGTAGAAGCGGTGCCAGTAATAGGCGCCGGCGACCGGGTCCCAGGTCCAGTTGGACTTCTCCGTATCGAGGAAGATGATGCGGGTTTCCGGGAACTTCTGGTCCGTATCCGACCAGACGTAGAAATCACGCTCGGGGGAGCCTGCCGGCGCGTTGCGGGCGCGCTGGAACCATGGGTGCTGGTCGGATGTGTGGTTGATGACAAGTTCGATGATGACCCTAATGCCCCGATCATGAGCGGCATCCACGAAGGCCTGGAACTCGTCCATCGTGCCGTAATCGGGGCTGACATCGCCGTAGTCGGCAATGTCATAGCCATCGTCCCGTCGCGGCGACGGGAAGAAGGGGAGTAGCCAGATCGCGGTGACGCCCAGCGACGAGATATGGTCGAGCTTCTCCTGAAGGCCCTTGAAGTCGCCGATGCCATCGCCGTTTCCATCGTGAAACGACTTGATGTGCAGCTGGTAGATGATCGCGTCCTTGTACCACAGCGGGTCTGAGGAGCCGCTTTGTGCGTGGTTGCGCGCGCGGCTCTCAGTGTCGTCCTGCACTTCGTCGGTGAGCATATCCATACTGGTTCCTCCCTACCGAACCCGCCAGATGCCAAAGGGCATCGACGGATCGAGGCGGATGTGTTGTATTTTTCCCGTCCAGGTGAAGGCCCGGTTGGCAATGAGGTCTTCCATCGGAAGCGAGCCGTCGTCGGGAAGGTTCCATGACCAGAGCGGCACTTCGACATCCGCTTCCTGCGTCGCGTTCGGATCGAGGCTGATGGCGATCAGCACCACGTTCTCGCGGCCGGCGCTGGCCTTTTCGAAGAACAGGACATTGTCGTTCCAAGCGGGTAGCAGCGTCAGGCCGAGATGCGAGTGAAGCGCCGGGTTCTCGCGGCGGATGCGGTTGAGCAGGGCAATCTCGCCCTTGATGTGACCCGGGCGGTCATAGTCCCATGCCCGGATCTCGTACTTCTCGCTGTCGGCATATTCCTTGCGCTTGGCATCCGGCCTGCCTTCGCAGAGCTCGAAGCCGTTATAGACGCCCCAGAGTCCCGAGAGGGTCGCGGCGAGGGCGGCGCGGATGAGATAGGCCGGGCGCGGAGCGTTCTGCAGGAAATCCGGGTTGATATCGTGCGTGTTGACGAAGAAGTGCGGGCGGAAGAACTCTTTCGGCTCCTGCGTCGTGATCTCCCGCATGTACTCTTCGAGTTCCCACTTCTCGTTGCGCCAAGTGAAGTAGGTGTAGGACTGCGAGAAACCGACTTTTGCCAGACGGTACATGACCTTCGGCTTGGTGAAGGCTTCCGACAGGAACACGACCTCTGGATGACGGCCGCGAATATCGGCGATCAGCCACTCCCAGAAGGGAAACGGCTTGGTGTGGGGATTGTCGACGCGGAAGAGTTTTACGCCTTGATCGACCCAATGCTGAACGACATCGCGCAGCGTCTCCCACAACGATGGCACGGCGTCCTTCGCGTAGAAATCAACGTTGACAATGTCCTCGTACTTCTTCGGCGGGTTTTCGGCATAGCGAATGGTGCCGTCCGGTCGCCAGTCGAACCAGCCGGGATGATCCTTCAGCCAGGGGTGATCCGGCGAGGCCTGGATGGCGAGATCGAGCGCGATTTCGAGCCCGTGATCGGCGGCAGCCGCGACCAGCCTGCGGAAATCTTCAAGCGTGCCGAGTTCCGGATGGATGGCATCATGACCGCCATCCGGCGAGCCGATGGCATAGGGGCTGCCGGGATCTGTCGGGCTGGGCGTCAGCGTGTTGTTGCGGCCCTTGCGGTTCGTCGTGCCGATCGGGTGGATCGGCGGGAAATAGAGGACGTCGAAGCCCATCTCACGGATGGCGGGTAGTCGGCCGATGACATCGTCGAATGTACCGTGGCGGTTCGCATCGCCGCTTTGCGAGCGCGGGAAGACCTGAAACCAACTGGCAAAACCAGCTGCCTTCCGCTCGGCATCAACGGGGATGACGGCGGAGCGGACGCTGAAGGGCCGGCGATCCGCGCGGGCCATGAGGGCGAAGGTTTCCGGTGCCAGCAGCCGTTTGGTCTTCGCGTCCGCGTCCTCGTCCGCCAGCGTTGCAAGGAGCGCTTTCAGCTCGGGTTGAACCCGCTGGGGGCCATGTTCTTCTGCAGCCTTGATGAGGTTGATGCCTTCCTGGATCTCGAGCGTCAGATCCAGATTGGCCTCATGCTTCTTGCCGAGTTCGTAGCGGAAGATAGCGTAGGGGTTGCGCCAGGCCTCTACGATGTATTCATGGCGGCCCATGCGCTTCAGGGTAAATTCCGCCTTCCAATGGTCGTTGATGACGAACTGCATCGGAACTTCTGTCCATTCCTGCGCATCCACCGGACGCCAGAGCAGGACGGCTGCCAGCGGGTCATGGCCGTCGCCGAAAATATCGGCTTCCACCTTCACCACATCGCCAACAACGCGCTTTACCGGGAAGCGGCCGTCGTCAACCGCAGGTGCGACTTTCTCGATGGCCAGACGCGGCGTATCAGCAGCGGCGCGCGCATCCATAGCGGCGCCTGCCATGAGGATCGGCTTGGACGCCGTGCCCTCGAAGATGCGTAGCTCGCCCGGTGCAAGCCGCACATCGGCATCGAGCGCGCGTTCGGGCCGGGCGATATCGCACAGCGGCAGGAAGGCGGATGCCGCCTCGCGGATCGCATTGAACGGTGCTGCGGCGCTCCGGCGAAGATCGCGGTTGCAGACGATGACGCGCACGGTCTCGGCCTGACGAAGGTCCACGTGGTCGCCCTGTACGAGAGCGCTTACGGATGTCGCGCTGCCGGCAATCAGGGTTAGCGGCGTTGCAGCCGAGGGTGTCGTGGCAGCAAGCCGTTCGTTGAGGGACCGTATCTCGGAGGAGATGTCGAAGGCGCTTTGGGATTTCAGGGCGCGGATGCCGCTGCCATGACCATGCATCGGGTCCAGCGGTGTCGATGCGCCGAACTCGAAGCCCATCGGGATCAGAATGCCCTGGCCGATCGTCGCGGAGAGGCCGAGCGTGCGGATGGCGCGCCGCTTCAGAATCTCGCTGCTTTCCGTGCCATGGGCAATGCGCTTGGCGAACGGCGCTTCGGGAAAGGCGATCTGGTAGCCGAAATTCCGCTGAAGCTCGTATTCGTCGAGAAGCCAGCGATCCCTGAGGTTCCACCAAGCGAGCGACGAGAAGCCGCCCTCGAACCCGGCTTCCGCCAAGGCTTTGCGGTCATCGAAGGTCGTGCCCGGCGTCCAGGCGAGGAACCGGACCTGCGGCTGGCGCTGGTGAACGTTCGAGATCAGCGTCCGCCATGCGTCGGCCGGTATGGCGGCAAGGCCGACGCAGCGGAAGCCGCTGACACCGGCGTCGGCAAGCGTCTGGATGCGATCCGCCCACGTGGTGATCAGCGTGGCTTCCGAGTCCGCCTCATGTGCGTGTATAGCGCGGCTGCCGGCGACGGTGGGTGAGATGCGCGGATCGACGGGGCCGCTTGTGTCGGAATGTGTATCTGCTTCGCGTCCGACGACGAGATCAAGCATCAGGGAGAGGCCATGTCGCCGCGCGGCGTCGACCAGAGCCGACACGCCGTCCTCGACGCTCTCGCCAAGCCCGAGTTCCGGGTTCAGCTTTTCGAAATCGGCCGTGACGAACACGCTTGTTGTCTCACCCTTCTGGAAGACGGGCGCTGACAGCACCGTGTCGAAACCAAGCGTCGCAGCATGCGCAAAGGCCGCGTCCCACGCCTCTAATCCCCGCAATTGCAGGGGGTGGACGTAGTAGATTCGCGGCGGCGTGACGACAGGTGTGTGTGCTTCGGCAAGCGAATGAACATTCATGGGCTGTCTCGCGTTGTTTCATCGAGAACCGTGCGAACCCCAAGCTTGTTCCACATTGTCTTGCCGATCATGGCAGAACGATGCCGTCAGCCACGCGCAAACGTCATCCTACGACCGCGGGCGTTCCTCCCGCATGACCGTGGATATGGCGACGAGAAGCGGCGCTTCGGACAGGGCTTCGAGCGCCACGGACAGCTTCGGCTTCCAGTTCGGATAGCTGTCGCTCGTTCCCGGAACGTTGGTCGGGTTCTTCTCGCCGGTCATGTCGGCAAGACGCACGGCAGAGAGCGCCGATGCCGTTCTGGCGATGAAGCGGTGGGCGTCGATGACGATACGGGTCAAGGCCTGATCCTGTGCCGAACCCGGAGGCAGGTGGGGAGGTTGCTTGATACCCGCGTCGTCCAGTGCCCGTGCCAGATCCTTCCGCTCCGTCTTGCGCTCTTCCTGATGTGCCTTGGTGATATCCGGCGGCAAGATGCCGTGGTCGGCGCGGGTGGTGATATCCGCGCCACGCCACCAACCGGCGAGCGTCTGGTGGTCATGCGTGGAGATGCAGGCAAGCGACAGCGCCGGATACTCTTGCCCCGGCTTGAAGCCGTCTTCGGTGCGCTCGTAGGAGAGGATCCGGTAGGAGAGGATACGTGCCTCCGTGAGATCGTCCTGCAGACCATCGGGGAGGACGCCGAGATCCTCGCCGATGACGAGGCACTCGTGGTGCCCTGAGGTTTCCGCGAGAATGCCGAGAAGATCCTTTTCCGGATATTCGACATAGGCGCCGCCATCCGGCTTGAGGTCGAGCGGGACGAGGAACAGGCGGCGCAGGGCCGCGGCGTGATCGATGCGGATGGCGCCGGCATAGCGCATGGCGGCGGTCACCATGCGCTGGTAGGGCGAGGGGTCGCCGCTGGCGATGGCGGCCGGCTGGAAGGCGGCGAGATGCCAATCCTGTCCGTCGGCAGCGAAGGGATCCGGTGGGCTGCCGACGGTGGCCGCGGAGACGTAGAGATCGCGCTCGCCCCAAGTGGCGGCGCCGTCGAGCGCCTCGCCGACCGCAAGATCGAGATAGAGCCCGATCCGCATGCCGGCTGACTTCGCAGCCTTGGACGCCGCATCGAGTTGGCCGTGCGCCAGCCATTGCAGCCACATATGGAAGCGGATCTCGTCCTCGTGCGTTTCGATAAAGGCTGCGACGTCAGGGCTCTCCGGGTCCTTGAAGCTCTCCGGCCATGCATGCCAGCCGGCGCCAAGGCCCTGGGCCGACATCGTGAAGGACAGGGCTTCGAACAGCGCGTGGAGACGCAGAGGCGCGCCCTCGCGCGTGATGAAGGTCTCGAAATTCTCGGGGTTGGATGATCCGTTCTGTTCGGGCGTCCAGCCTGCCCAGATGTTGCGCAGCGCTTCCAGCTTCAAGCTGCAGACGCCGACATAATCGACCAGCGTGGTTTCCCGCAATTCGGCTGCCTTGCGCTCCACATCCGGGTGCGGCTCATAACCGGGAACGCGATCGACGGCGATGTAGAGCGGGTTCAGGCGCTGGCGGCTGGAGGGTTCATAGGGGCTGCAACGATCGGGGTCGGCGAGGAACGGCGCGTGCAGCGGCGTCAGTCCGATGAAGTCGGCGCCGAGCGGGCCGAACACGCGGGCGATATCGCAGAGATCCTGAAAATCGCCGATGCCCCAGTTGCGGGACGAGCGAAGCGCGTAGGGCTCGAGCGTCACGCCCCAGACGCGGGTTTTTCCGAGGAAGGGCGGGAGGTAGGAGGCGGGCAGGGTTTTCGTCGTCGCGGTCTTCTGCCCGACCAAGGGCTTGCCCGGTTGCTCGGGGGCATCGAGATCGACGTTCAGCGCCTCGAGAATTTTGATCTTCGTCTCGGTGGAGACCGTAACCTCGTCCTTCTCAGGGCTCGGTCGCGTTTCGCCGATACCGTGCCGGCGTGCAAGCTCGTCGATCGTCTCGCGCTTCATGGATGTCGTCGCCCTCTGAGGAAGTCCCGATATGGGTAATTCAGGGAGACCTAAGGCGGTTCGTCCGGATGGCAAACGGCAGCGATGCGAATGTCGTGGCGCGGGTCGCTTCCTAGAGGCGGGTAAGCCCGGCTGCCAGCCTCAGTGGCTCGTCGCCGCCTTGGCCTGGCGCATGGCGGCCAGATATTTCTCGCCAGGGCGCGAAGCCATGGCGGCAACCTTGATGCGGGTCTGTTCGCGGTGGGCCTCGGCACGCTGGCGCGCGGCTTCGCCCTGGGCGATCAGGATCCGGACGCTTTCGCGCAATTCGATCTGCTTATCCATCGCATACCTCATGCTGCTGCGAGATCGGCAACCTCGCCGAACTGGATGATCAGGCGGGGATCGCTCATGTCCCCGGACTCCTCGTCGACTTTGACCGCATAGGCCGCCACGCCGGGAAAGCGGGTGGACATGGAGGTCGCGATCTTCTCGGCGCTGACGGCATTCGACGCCTGGCGCATCTCACCGGGGGCAACGCCGCCGCGGACCTTCTTGAAGGGCAAGACAATGAATTTCTCTGCTATTGCCATCTCGAACCATCTCCTGATTTGTTCTCTAAATGTTCTATTTTTGAACGCATGTCAAGGGATCCGTTTTCGGATGGGCAACCATTGCTTTCGAAGGGACATCGCAAGCGTGGAGCAGGCCTGTCTTTCAGGTGTATAATTGACAAAAGAATACTTCTTTAGATTGTGTAAAAGATCGTAAATAAAAATATAAATTAATTAGAATGGCACATTAAACCGGTTTTAACGCTCTTGAGGGAAAGTTCTCTCTATCAGATCGGCCCGGGGAACCGGCTCCTGATCCGCATGAAGCGGATCGTCACGAGTGCCCGATCATTCCCCATTTTCTCGACCTCGGCACCTCCCCGTGCCTCCTAAATGCATGAACGGTGCCGTACCGGCACCGCCATTAACATTCCTGTCCCTCATGGGGACGCGGCTGTGGGCTCTGCCGCGCCCGTCGTTAAGGTTCTCTTCGTATGTCTGTTCAAGATCCCATGCCCTCGGTGCCTCTTGTGCTTCCGGTTGCGTTGACCATTCGCCAATCCCGAGACATCGCCGAAATGCTGCGGACTGCTTTCGAGCACTCCGGCGACGTTGTCATCGATGTTCCGGAAGCTGCTGACGCCGATCTTTCGTTCATCCAGCTTCTCGAAGCTTCGCGGCGCTATGCCGAGACGCTCGGCCGCAGCTTTTCCCTCTCAAGACCCGCTGAAGGCAGCCTGCTGTCGACGCTCGCGCGCGGCGGATTTCTCACCGACATGACCCCGCAAAACAGCCGGTTCTGGCTGCACGGCAAGGAACAGATGCAATGAGCGCCCATATTCTCACCGTCGACGACAGCGCCAGCATCCGAATGACCACCCGGATCGCGCTGACAGGTGCCGGCTATCAGGTGACCGAGGCCGTGGATGGTGTCGATGGTCTGGCCAAGGCCAAAGGCGGCCGCTTCGACATGATCGTCACCGACCTGAACATGCCCAACATGAACGGCCTTGCCATGATCCAGGCGCTACGCGCCTCGCCCGCCCATACCGGAATTCCGATCATCTTCCTGACGACCGAGTCGGATGCCGAGATGAAGGCGCAGGCCAAGGCCGCAGGCGCGACGGGCTGGATCACCAAGCCGTTCGATCCCGAGCAGCTCGTCAAGATCACCCGGAAGGTGTTGGGCAAATGAACCTGATGGATCCTGTGCAGGTCTTTCGCATGGAGGCCGCCGAGCTGTTCGTCGTCATCGAGGAGGGGCTTCTCGACCTCCTCGGCGATCTGTCGAACCAGGCGCAGATCGACGCCGTGTTTCGCGGTCTCCACACGCTGAAAGGGTCGGGCTCCATGTTCGGCTTCGAGGCGCTGGCGGCCTTCACCCACCATTGCGAGACGGCGTTCGACCGGGTGCGCAAGGGCGAGGTGCCGGCCACGGCCGAGCTCGTGGCGGCGGTGCTGGAAGCACAGGATCACATGAAGGCGCTGGTGGATACGCCGAACGGCGACCATGAGGCGACCGGAAACGGCTTGCTGGCAAAGCTGCAGGCGGCCGTGGGCGCCAAGGCTGCGCAGGGTTGTGTCGTCGCGGCCCCGCTGCCGGCGGCCGTTGCGGGTATTTCCTCTGCCACTGCGTCGGCGGCCACGCGCTGGCGGCTGCGCTTCCGGCTGCCGGTCAATGCCATGGCGAACGGCACCAATCCCCTCGGCCTGCTCGAAGAACTGGCCGATCTCGGCGACTGCACCATCAAGGCCGATACCTCCGCCATTCCGAGCCTCGACGCGATCGAGCCCGACGATCTTCATATCGGCTGGACGGTGGAGCTGACGACATTGCTGCCGCAGCCGCGCGCCGCCATCGAGGACGTCTTCATCTTCGTCATGGACGACATGGAGATGGTGCTTGAAGAGGTCTCTTCCGCGCCGGCCCTGGCCGTCGCCTCCGCATCAACCCCAGCCTTGGCCCCAACCCTGGCCCCGGCCCCGACGTCCGTCGTTCTCCCTCTCGCCGAAGCTGCAGCATCCGAGCCGGCGCGCGTACCCAATACCGCGCCTGCCATCGCCGATGCCAAGCAGACGAAGCCCGCGGCCGAGAACGTCCGCGTTCCCGCCGAACGGCTGGACGAGCTGATGGACCGCGTCGGCGAGCTCGTCATCGCCCAGTCCCGTCTGTCGCAGTTGGCCGGCGTCAGTGCCGATATCCAGCTGCGCTCGGTCTCCGAAGACGTCGAGCGTCTGTCGGGCGAGCTGCGCGACACGATGATGGTGCTGCGCATGGTGCCGGTCGGCAGCCTGTTCGGCCGCTTCCGCCGCCTCGTCCACGATCTCGCCCGGGAAACCGGCAAGGAGATCGAACTCGTTACCGAAGGCGAGACCACGGAGGTCGACAAGACGGTGATCGAGCGTCTGGCCGATCCGCTCGTCCATCTCGTGCGCAATTCGATCGACCACGGGCTGGAGATGCCCGAGGACCGCCTGGCCTCCGGCAAGGCACGCGCCGGGCGCGTAACGCTGTCGGCCCGCCAAGCCGGCGGCGAGGTCATCATCACCATTCGCGACGACGGGCGCGGTATCGACCGCGAGCGCGTCCGCGCCAAGGCGGAGGCCTCGGGCCTCATCCAGCCCGGTCAGATGCTGCTCGATCAGGAGTTGCTGCAGCTGATCCTCCAGCCGGGCTTTTCCACGGCCGCCCAGATCACCAGTCTTTCCGGCCGCGGCGTCGGCATGGATGTCGTCAAGAAGACGGTCGAGGCGCTCCGCGGCGTCATCGACATGCAAAGCACGCCGGGCGAAGGCTCCGAGATCTCGCTGCGCATCCCGCTGACGCTCGCCATCATCGATGGGCTTCTCGTGCGGGTCGGCACGGGCTCCTACGTCATTCCGCTGTCGGCGGTGGAGGAATGCCTCGAACTGTCGGCCGAGGAGGACCTGCGCTCGCGTGGTCGCAGCTTCATCTCGCTGCGCGATCACCTCGTGCCCTTCCTGCGGCTACGCGAACTGTTTCGCACCGGCACCCCGCCGGATCGCTACCAGAAGATGGTGGTCATCTCCACGGGCAACGAGCGCGTCGGGCTCGTGGTCGACCAGATCATCGGCGACCACCAGACTGTCATCAAGGCAATGTCGAAGCTGCATCACGACGTCGTCACCTTCTCCGGCGCCACCATTCTGGGCGACGGCAATGTCGCGCTGATCCTCGACGTCACACATCTCGTGACCGTCGGCCAGCAGCAGGAGGCGCAGTTGCGGGCCGCCGGATGAACAAGCATCTCAGGAAACACGAGACCGACCTGCTCTGGAGGGACCGCGAGGATGTCGCCGTCCTGACCTTCAACCTCAATGGCGAAACCTTCGCCATCGAGGCGACGGTGGTCCAGGAGATCCTCGACCTCCTGCCCGAAACGCGGGTGCCCGGCGCCAAGGCCTTTCTCGGCGGCGTCATCAACTTCCGCGGCAAGGTCATTCCGCTGGCCGATATTCGCCTCGCCTTCGGCATGGAGGCCGGCGAAGCGACCATCGATAGCCGCATCATCGTCGTCCAGCTCGACGTCGAGGGCGAGCCTTGCCTCGTCGGCATCCGCACCGACAAGGTCTACGAGGTCACCACCCTTGCCCAGGCATCCAGCGAACCGCCGCCCAGCATCGGCATGCGCTGGCGTGCCGACTTCATCGACTGCCTCGTCAAGCGAAATGGCGAGTTCATCATCGTGCCGAACCTGAAGAAGATCTTCTCGGTCGATGTTACTCCGACGGGAATGCTCTTCACGGGCTAGGGCTCCGTTTACACAGATTCCGACATTCGGCCGACCTTTCATATCTCCGTCACTCTTCACCTTATCCACGAAAGCGAAATCCCGATGCGGATGACGATCAAACTGAAACTGGCCGGCGCGTTCGGCTTCCTCATTCTTCTCTCATGCGGCATGGCGGTGCTTGCCATCGTCAACCTGTCCTCGCTGAACAGTTCGATCACCGACATCATCCAGGGACCTGCGGCAAACCTCAGGGATTCCAGCGATCTTTCGGATGCCGTTCTGACATCCATCCAGCAGGAAAAGAACGCCATCATCAACACCGATGCGTCGCTGATCGAAGGCTACGTATCGTCCGTCACCGGACAGCGCGAAACGATCGCCCGGATCGTCAAGAGCTTCGACCGCGAAACGAATCCGCTCATCCGGCAGAAGGTCGCTGATTTCCAGGCGACCTATCCGGCCTGGGTCAAGATGCAGGACGGCGTTCTGCAACTCGCGAAGGAGAACACGCCCGACAGCAATCGCCGCGCGGGCGAGATTTCCATGGGTGATGGTGCCCAGGTCACCAAGGAATTGCTGTCGTCTCTTTCGGGCCTCAACGACCAGATCGCTGCCGACCTGACCACGACCGACCAGGCGACCAACGCGCAGTATGAATTCTCCCGCAACGTGTTGATCGGCAGTCTTGTTGCCATGCTCCTGATCTCCACAGCCGTCGCTTCCATCATTGCGATGGGCATCAATAGCGGCTTGAAGAAGATCCGCATCATGGCCGAAGCCGTCGCCATCGGTGACCTCGACCAGACCGTTTCCGTCAAGACGAACGACGAGATCCGCGATGTGGTCGATGCCGTCATGGTCATGACCGGCAATCTGCGCAACACGGCAAAGTCCGCCGACCAGATCGCCAATGGCGACCTGACGAACACGCCGAAGCCCCTCTCCGACAAGGACATTCTGGGCAGCTCCCTGCAGCTGATGGTCGAGCGCCTACGCGGCGTTGTCGGCGACGCGCTGTCGGCCTCCGACAACGTCTCCTCGGGCAGCCAGGAACTGTCCTCGAGCTCCGAACAGCTGAGCCAGGGCGCGACCGAGCAGGCCTCGTCCGCCGAGGAAGCCTCCGCCTCGATGGAAGAGATGGCGGCCAATATCAAGCAGAACGCCGACAATGCCGCCCAGAC
>NZ_SLYH01000011.1:0-83717 GCF_004343445.1 Rhizobium sp. PP-CC-3G-465 | reverse complement strand
AGATGACGCGGGTTACTCTCGGGAAGAGCCGGGTGCGGGAAATCCGCCCGCCCGGATCTGTGAGGGCGAAGCCGAATGGCATAGCTACTCGACCACGATCCGCTATGCCGTTCTCATCAAGAATCCGAGCCGACACTCGCGCCCGATCATGGACAAGATCATCAGAGCGTTTTCGCCTTTACCGGCATTCGCACGTCAAAGCTTCACATTTGATCGCGGTACCGAGTTTGCCGGGTTCAGGGCTTTGGAAGATGGGATCGGAGCGTGTAGTTGGTTTTGCGACCCAAGTGCACCTTGGCAAAAAGGCACCGTCGAAAACACCAACAAGCGCATTCGGCGCTACCTGCCTGGCACCACAGATCTGGCAGTTGTTTCACAGCGCGACCTTCTACACCTCACGCACCATATCAACAATCAGCCGCGCAAATGTCTTGGATACAGGACGCCAACCGAGGTGTTTACAGCGCATTTGCAGGAAGGCAGCTGATCCAATATCCTCCAAATCAGGCATGATGCACTTGGGTTAGCTTCTCCACCGCAAAGTTAAAGTGTCCTGTTTCTGCAAAGTTGGAATGTCACACTCCCCGAATCTGGAGGACGTCTGGGAGTCAAGTTGTGGCACGACCGCAAGCGCGGATGGCGATCATCAAGCGGTTGGTGGCTCGCGGGTTTCCTGTCTCGACACGCCGGACGTTCACGTCAGCCGTCCGTGATGCCGCAGGACAAGGCCGACCGCGCCCATGCAGTTGTCGTTATCGAGAAAGCGGCCCGTTACGAAGGCGGGATTGGCGCCTTCGCCGTCGCCGGGCTTGACCAGCGTATGCCGGGCGTAGGCCGAGCGGATCGGCGCGAGAAGCATTTCGCCCGCCGCCGCCATTCCGCCGCTGATGACGAAAAGGCCGGGATTGAGAATGGTTCCGACAGTCGCAAGTCCGCGTCCTGCGGCCTCACCGGCATCTTCCAGCAGGCGCTGGAATCCGACGTCGCCGGCCTGTGCCGTCTTCACGAACTCCGCCATGCCGATGCTGCGTGAAAGGCGTCGTTCCGCGATGCCGAGAACCGCCGTTCCGCTGCAGGAAAGCTCCATGCAGCCGCGATTGCCGCAGGTGCAGAGATCGCCACGCGGATCGAGGACCATATGGCCGAATTCCCCCGCCGTGCCGGCAGCTCCCGTCAGCACCTTGCCGTTGGCGACGATCGCGCCGCCGATGCCAAGGTCGAGCTTGAACAGCACGAAATTCTCGAAACCCGCGGCAGCACCCCACATCATTTCGGCCAAGGCCGCGCAGTTGCTCTCATTGTCCGCAAAGATCGGTTTCTGCAGGACGGGCTCGAACGTCGCGCGCAGATCGACCCCCTGCCAGCCCGGAAGCTGCGAGCCCCGCATGATCCGCCCGCTGGCAGCGATCGGAGCGGAGACGGCAAAACCTACGCCGAGGAGCCCGGAATATGGGAGACTGTGCTCCTTGTAGATGTTGTCGATCGCCTGCTTGGCCATACGCGTCGCTCGTTCCGGTTTGTAATCCCGCTCGAGCGGAATGGCGACATCCGCAACGATATTGTGGGCGACGTCGGCCAGTACCACCCGCAATTCGTTGCGCCCCAGCAGGACGCCAAGACAGGTTCCGGCCTCCGGATTGAGCGAATGCGCAAGCGCCGGCCGTCCGATGCCGGGGCTGCGCGTTTCCACTTCTACGACAAGGCTCGATCGCTTGAGGTCCGCGAGGATCGTCGAGACGGTCGATCGGGCAAGGCCCGTCGTGCGGGCGATCTGCGCGGCGCTGACGGCGCCGTGCCCGCTCAGGGCGCGGACGACCCGCGCCACCGGCGTATCGACCTGACGCTCGTCGAGAAGGCCCCGCAGGCCGCCGCTGATCATATTGGCCATATCGCGTCTTTCCCCCTGCCCGTGCGGGCTTGCCTCGATGATCGATATGCCGTTGGCTGGCCCCGCCGTCCATCTGAAAGCACTCATATTCCGTCGAGGGAGAGGTGCCCGGACGGAAAATCCCCCAGGCCCCTACGCTCGACCACACATCTTCTATGACATAAGTGCGGTGATCACAATTCCGTTTTCGTATGACTTTTGTCATAGCTGACAGAATTCAGGTTGACAAACCGAGGCTCTGACAGTCTAAAAGACGGCGAGGATGAGGAAACACCAAGGGAGGACACCATGAGAATGATCACGAACGCGTTGCGGACGGGCACCATGCTCGCGACGTTGGCGATGTGCAGCGGCGTGGCTCTGGCCGAAGACGTTACGCTCTGGACGCTGAATTTCAGCTCGGAGGCGTCGAACGCCGCCATGCAGAAGATCGCCTCCGATTTCGAGGCTGCCAATCCCGGCGTGAACGTCGAGATCGTCACGCGCGGCGTCGATGACCACAAGACGGCCCTTCGGGTGGCTGCAGGGTCGGACCGTGGGCCCGACATCTTCTTCAGCTGGGCGGGCCTCGGACTCGGCGGCGAATATATCAAGGCCGGCCTCAGCCTGCCGCTCGACACATACTACGCGCAGTACAAGTGGGACGACGAGCTCGTTCCGGCAGCCGCTTCCTTCTCCAAGATCTACGAGGGTGGTCGCCACGGCGTGCCCTTCACGTTCAAGGGCGAGGCGCTCTACTACAACAAGGCGCTCTTCACGCAGGCCGGCATTACCGAAGCACCGAAAAACTATGACGAGCTGGTCGCGGACGCCGAGAAGCTGAAGGCCGCTGGCATTCCGGCCATCACCTTCGGCGGCACGGTGAACTGGCACCTGATGCGCCTGATGGACGTCATCCTGGAGTCCAAGTGCGGCATCGAAAAGCATGATGCCCTGATGAACATGAAAACGAGCTGGAAGACCGAGCCCTGCGCGGCGGCCTCCTTCGCCGAGCTCGACACGTGGAGCAAGAACTACATTCTCAGCCCGTTCATGGGCATCGACAATGCCCAGTCGTTCAATCTCTTCGTCGGCGGCCGCGCGGCGATGATGCTGGAGGGTGACTGGCTCGTGCAGCAGCTTGCGGAAGCTGGAAACCTCGACGACTACGATGTTTTCCCCTTCCCCACCGGCACCAACCGGCTCTACGGCTTTGCCGAGTATCACTACATCAGCAGCAAGAGCAAAAACCCGGATACGGCTGCCAAGTTCCTCGACTATTTCATGTCGACACCGGTGCAGCAGGCGAGCCTCGGGCAGTTCAGCACGACCTCGATCAACAAGAACGTCGCCTACAAGGATCTGCGTCCTCTCGACAAGAAGTGGGTCGATATCTTCAACACCTATACGCAGGTCTACATGAACGGCGACCAGGCGTTCCCGCTCGACGTGACGACGGAGTATTTCCGCGTCATCAACGAGGTGGCGAGCGGCAACATGGCGGCGGCAGACGCCGGCGGCCAGCTTCAGACCTTCATCGACAACCGGCGCTAGGCGTCATCCCGAGCCGGTTCCTTGAGGGGGCCGGCTCTCCCTCCCTTCTGTCACATCGCCTGCGTTCCGCACTGATTGCCTGCGCACCGCATGGCCCGCCTTCGTAGTGCTTGGCCCGCCTTCGTAAGTGCTTGGAGTGTCTCATGACGTCCAGATCGATCTTCTCAGACCAGCGCACGCAGGCCGCGATGCTGATTGCCCCGGCGATCGTCATCTACGCGGTGTTTGCCATTTACCCCATGATCGACGTCGTGACCTTAAGCTTCCAACGATGGAATGGGCTCGATGCGACCAAGGAATTCGTGGGCTTCAGCAACTACGTCGACATCTTCACGAAGGATCCGGTGTTCTGGGGTGCGTTCCGCAACACGGTCATCTGGACGATCCTGTCGACCATCTTCCCTCCGCTCGTCGGGCTTCTGCTGGCGCTCGGTGTCAACCAGCCGATCTTTGGGCGCAATGGGCTGCGGGCGATCTTCTATCTCCCCGTCATCATCGCCCCCATCGCGGTCGCCACCATGTGGCGCTGGATGTACGATCCCTTTTTCGGATTGTTCGGCCAGGTCCTGACGTCCATGGGCCTCCAGAGCTGGATCCAGGATTGGCTGGGAAATCGCAACATTGCGCTTTATTCCGCCTTCGTCGCCTATCTCTGGCAGACCGTCGGCTTTTCCATGGTGCTGTTTCTCGCCGGCTTGCAGGGCGTCAGCAAGACGCTGATCGAGGCCGCGCGCATCGATGGCGCTGGCCGCTGGAAAGTGTTTCGTCACGTCACCTTCCCGGCGCTGAAGCCCACCATCACCATCGTTCTGGTGCTCGCCATCATTTCCTCGCTCAAGGCGTTCGACATCATCTACGGTCTGACAGGCGGCGGGCCGGCGCAATCGACGCAGATGCTGGCGCTCTGGGCCTTTACCCAGTCCATGCAGATCTTCGACTTCGGTCGCGGCAGCGCCATCTCGGTCGTCCTCCTGCTCATCACCCTCTCCGTGGTCATCCCCTACCTGCGCTGGACACGGAAATCCGAGGAGAACGAGGAATGACGATGATGTCCGCCTCCATCCACGACAACACCCTGGAAAAGCCACAGCGGGACTGGGTTCTCGTTGCGCTCTGGGCCACGCTCGCCTTGGTCGCGCTGATCTGGGTCGCGCCCTTCGTCTTCATCGTCTTCACCTCGCTGAAGTCCAATGCGGCCGTCATGAGTTCCAGCGCGTTCGCGCCTCCGGTCGATCCGAAGTTCGCCAATTATTCCGGTGCCTGGGATCGCGGCCGCTTCAACACGACCTTCTTCAACAGCGTCATCATTACCGCCATCAAGGTGCCGCTCGGTCTCTTCATCTCGGCCATGGCCGCTTATGCTCTGGCGAAGATCGAGTTCGCAGGACGCAAGATGTTGCTGCTCGCCATTCTGTTCGGAACGATGATCCCGTTTCAGGTCATGCTGGCGCCGCTCTTCACGCTGGTGAACGGCCTGCACCTGATCGACACCTATCCCGGCGTCATCCTGCCTTACCTCGCCTTCGGCATTCCCTATCAGGTCTTCATCCTCCAGAGCTTCTTCCGCGGCATTCCGAAGGAACTCAGCGAAGCCGCCCGCATCGATGGCGCCTCGCATTTCGTGATCTTCCGGCGGATCTTCCTGCCGGTGTCGCTGCCTGTGCTCGCCGCTCTCCTGATCCTCGACTTCGTGTCCACCTGGAACGAGTTCGCCATGGCGCTCGTCCTCCTGCAGGATCGGGACATGTGGACCCTCCCCCTTGGCCTGTCCGCCTTCCAAGGGCAATTCTCACGAGATTACGGCCAGCTCAATGCCGCCATCGTCATGACGGTGCTGCCCGCCGCCATCGTCTACCTCATCTTCCAGCGCTATTTCGTGTCGGGACTTACCTCCGGCGCGGTCAAGGGCTGAAACAGACATCAAGGACGCAGATATGACCGATACCACCATCGCCAAATGGGACCTGTTCGAAGCCAGCCTGAACGGCCCCTCCTCCGGCAACCCCTTCGTCGAGGTCACTCTCGAGGCCCACTTCAGCCAGAAGAGCCGCACCGTTCGCGTGCCGGGCTTCTATGATGGCGACGGCGTCTACAAGATCCGTTTTATGCCGGACAATGAAGGGGAATGGTCCTATGTGACGCGCTCCTCCGCGCCCGCACTCGACGGAACGTCCGGCACCTTTACCGTCGGCCCGGCAAGACCCGATGTTCATGGGCCGGTCCAGGTGGCCAATACGTTCCACTTCGCGCATGCCGATGGCACGCCGTATCTTTCCTTCGGCACCACCTGCTACGCCTGGACGCACCAGCCGCTGGACCTTCAGGCCAAGACGCTGGAAACGCTGAAGCAGGCGCGTTTCAACAAGATACGCATGGGGGTCTTCCCGAAGGACTATCCGTTCAACATCAACGAACCGCTGCATGACGTCTACGAGCGGGATGCGGAAGGGGAACTCGATTTCGACCGGCCGAACCCCGAAAGCTTCCGTCATTTCGAAAACCAGGTGAAGGCGCTCGGCGATCTCGGCATCGAGGCCGATATCATCATCTTCCATCCCTATGATCGCTGGGGTTATTGCGACATGAGCGCCGAGCAGGACTATCGCTACGTTGCCTATCTCACGGCCCGTCTTGCAGCCTATCGCAATATCTGGTGGTCGCTGGCCAACGAGTACGACTTCCTCCTCGATACCAAGCCGATGGGCCAGTGGGATCGCTACTTCCAGATCATCGAGGAGAACGACCCCTACCGCCACCTGAAATCCATTCACAACGGCGACGTGAACGCCAATTACGACCACCGCCGCCCGTGGGTCAGCCATGTCTGTATTCAGAACTGGGATGTGAAGCGCACGCAGGAATGGCGCGAGGCCTATGGAAAGCCCGTCGTCAACGACGAGCCGGAATACGAGGGCAATATCATGCTCTCCTGGGGCAATATCTCGGCCCGCGAGCTGGTGCACCGGTACTGGATTACCATGCTGCGCGGCGGCTATGCCGGGCACGGTGAAACCTTCATGCACCCGGAGGACATTCTCTGGTGGGCAAAGGGCGGCGTGCTGCATGGGGACGCCTGGCAGCGCATCGGCTTCTTGCGTGACCTTTTGGAAGAGGATGTGAAGGGCGGGCTGACCCCCATCGCGCGCGAGGCGAACTGGCCATGGAGCCGCGTGTCCGGCGCGACCGATGGCGATGTTACCTATATCTATCTCGGCGAGCACCAGCCCGTCATCTGGGCACCGGGCCTGCCGCAGGAGATGGGCGATTACGAGGTCGATGTCATCGATACGTGGGCGATGACGGTGACGCCTGCGACCATCGTCGATGCGCCCGCCAATCATCCGACCCGGCACGGTGCTTCGCTCCGCCCGCGCCGGCCGGATGCGGCCTTTGCCGTGGAACTGCCGGGCAAGCCGAACCTCGCCATCCGCATCCGGCCGAAGCGATAGGAAGGGAACCGCCATGTCGACCGTCCAGATCCGCGACGTCCGCAAATCCTACGGCGCCCATCCCGTGCTCCACGGTGTCGATATCGACATCGCAGACGGGGAGTTCGTCATCCTCGTTGGTCCGTCCGGCTGCGGAAAATCGACGCTGCTGCGCATGCTTGCGGGCCTTGAGTTCATTACCGGCGGCACGATCAGCATCGACGGGCGCGTGGTGAACGGGCTGGAGCCGAAGGACCGGGATATCGCGATGGTTTTCCAGAACTATGCGCTCTATCCGCAGATGACCGTGGCGCAGAACATGGGTTTTGCGCTTGAGCTGGCCGGCGCCCGCAAGGAGGAGATCAAGCGCAAGGTGGACCATGCCGCCGGCATTCTCGGGCTGGAGCCGCTTTTGCAGCGCAAACCGGCCCAGCTTTCGGGCGGTCAGCGCCAGCGCGTCGCCATGGGCCGCGCCATCGTGCGCGATCCCAAGGTCTTCCTGTTCGACGAGCCGCTGTCCAATCTCGATGCCAAGCTGCGCGTCAAGATGCGCGCCGAGATCAAGGCCCTGCATCAGCGCTTGAAGACGACGATCGTCTACGTCACCCATGACCAGATCGAAGCCATGACCATGGCCGACAAGATCGTCGTCATGCAGGGCGGCCATATCGAGCAGATCGGCACGCCGCTGGAACTCTACGACCACCCGAAAAACGTCTTCGTCGCCGGCTTCCTCGGATCGCCCGCCATGAACTTCCTCGACGGCGTCATCATCGGTGAGGACGGACGCTTTCTGGAACTGGGTGGTGCCGGCCGCGTACCGCTTGCCAACGGCTATCGAAATGCGGACGGAAAATCTGTCATCGTCGGCGTCCGTCCGGAGGACATCGGCATCGCAGAGGCCAACGGCATTCCGGCAGAGGTGATCGTCGTAGAGCCGACCGGGTCCGAAACGCATCTGGCGGTGCGGCTGGGCGGACAGGAGATTATCGTCGTCCTGCGATCACGCGTGTCGCTGGCTCCGGGCGAGCAGGTACACCTTTCGTTTGAGGGCGCGAGATTCCATGTCTTCGACAAGGAGACGCAAGAGCGCCTGCAGCGATAGCGACAGACGTCCGATACCCTGACCGACGATCCGCAGACCGTTCCGTAAGCATCCCACTTCGCATCTGTCTTCGCGACCATCGACATCCCACCTTTGAGATGAGGTCTTGAAAGCGCCCTTCTAGCCTCCTGAAAAGGTTGCTTCCGCCTTACATGGATTGTACCCCTGCAAGCGCAGAAAAAACCTGTGACGGACCGACAACAGGGGGCGACATGGTATCGACAGACCGCGCGAATACCGGCTGGGGCCGGGCGCTCGAGAGGCTTTCGGCATCGTCCACCGGCCAGGAAGAGGGTGAAGACCTGAAGCAGGCGGTGGTGCGGATCATCGTCTCCGGTATCGCCTTCGTCACCGTCGTGCCGGGCACGCTTGTGGGCTACTGGCGGGATCTGCCGCCGGGTATCCTGTTGCTCTTCGTGATCTATCTGCCGTTCTCCTGTGCGGTCTGGTGGTGGATGAAGACGCATCCGGGCGACCAGCCCTGGCGGCGGACGATCGCCATCGTCTGCGACATACCGGCGCTGACCTATACGTTGGCCAATGGCGGCGCGGGCATGTTGCCGCTCTTTGCACTTCTCCTTTGGGTCACCGTCGGCAACGGGTTGCGGTTCGGACCGCGCATCCTGATCGCCTCGACGGTGATGGCGCTGGCCTCGATTGCCGTTGCCGCCGTGTTCAATGATTACATGCGGCAGAACCCCTATATCGTGGTGACCCTGATCGCGACGGCCGTTCTGGTGCCGGCTTATATTTTCGTGCTCATGAAGCGCGTCCACCGGGCCTACATTGCGGCGCGGGAAGCCAACCTTTCGAAATCCCGCTTTCTGGCGCAGGCCAGCCACGATCTCCGCCAGCCCGTCCACGCCATCAGCCTCTTTACCGCCTGCCTCCGCGATGCCGATCTGCGGCAGAGCGAGCTGGGCATGGTCGACAACATCGACCGCTCGCTGCAGAGTATCTCACGCCTCTTCAAGTCGCTCCTCGACGTCTCGACGCTCGACAGCGGCAAGGTCGTGCCACGCTACGAGGCCGTCGCGATCGCCGACATCCTCGACGACGTGCTGCAGCAGAACACGGACATGGCACAGGCGAACGACTGCAAGCTCGGCGTCAGCAACTGCAAGAGCGTCGTCATCACGGATCGTGCGCTTCTGACGACCATGCTGCAGAACATCGTCAGCAACGCGATCAAATATGCACCGGGCCGCGCCATCATGATCGGCTGCCGGCGTGAAAACGCTATGCTTTCGGTGCAGGTCTACGACCAGGGACCCGGCATTTCGCCGGAGCATCAGCAACGGGTTTTCGAGGAGTTCTATCAGGTGCGCGCGCGGGGCGACCGCGATATCGAGGGCGTCGGTCTCGGCCTGTCGATCGTCAAGCGGCTGGCCCAGCTGATGGACATGAAAGTCAGGCTGCGCTCGACGCCGGGGCGCGGAACCAGCGTGACGCTGGCCGGGCTGGTGATCTCTTCCCGCGATGCCCCGGTCCCGCGCCGTGCGGTCCGCACCGCGCAAGCGACACCGGGCATAGACGGCCTGCGCATTCTGCTGGTGGAAGATGACGGTGCCGTGCTATGCGCGACCGCAAGCCTTCTGCGGAAATGGGGCTGCGAGGTGCAGGCGGAAACCGGCGTTCCCACCGAGGTTGCACCCTGCGATCTCGTCATCGCCGATTTCGACCTCGGCGAAGGCACGACCGGAAGCGACTGCATCAAGGCCGTGCGCCGGATGCTCGGGCGGCTGGTCCCGGCCGTGGTCATGAGCGGCCACGACCCCGGCCGCGTTCGCGACGAACTCGGCGACGATGACATCCCCATCCTGTCGAAGCCGGTGCGCCCCGCCGAACTACGCTCCGTCATCACGGCCGCAGCCATGGAAGCCGAAGGAAGGACGACCGGGGAAGCCGCGCTCTCGTAGCGGGAAGTGCTCTCGTCTGTTGTTTTTGCCGCATTGTCCGACGCCGAAGCAATTCTGCTTCGGCTAGAAATGCTCTATGGCTAGCGCGTCACCAGCAACCCTTCGGCAGCACCTTTGGCAACGGCCGCGGCCCGCGAGGCGACACCGAGCGAGCGGAACAGGGCCGACACGTGGATCCGCACGGTGAACGGGGATATGCCGAGCTCGATGCCGATTTCCTTGTTGCTCTTGCCCTCGGCAATCAGCATGAGAACGGCCGATTGGCGATCGGTCAGTGTCACCGGCTTCACCTCCGCCTTGCCGCCGGCGCTATCCGGCAGCAGCAGCACCACATCGCCATTCCGCACGGCCTCGATCGCCTCGATCATGGCCTCCGGCGACACCGCCTTGTTGATGAAACCGTTGATGCCGCAGGCCATGGCCGCATCCACCGTTGCCAACTCGTCGGTCATGGAGATGATGACGATGGACGATTGCCGGAACTCCTGACGAAGGGCCGGAAGCGTCTCCATGATGCTGTGCCGAGAGAAGAATAGGTCGAGCAGGAACATGGAGGGCGGCTTGGTGCCGCGCCTTGCAGTGGCAAGCGCATCCTCCAGCGTATCGCTCGCGACCACCGTCGCCAGCGGCAGCCTCCGCCCGATAAGGGCGCTCAATCCGTCACGAAACACAGGATGGTCATCGACCACGATGATGGTTTCTGTCGTCAAAACGGGGTCTCCCGGGTCTTGCGACCGAACACTTACCAGCCCGCGCCTTCGAAAGACATCTCCGTCTTCGCGGCCAACGTGTGCGGGAGGCTCTGTCCGGATCGTGTTGAAACAACGAGATAGGTTCTTCCGCACCTCCTGTGACGATTGCGTCACTCAGGCTTGGACAGCGCGATGGTGCGCTGGAGAGCGGCGTCGAACCCTTTGAGCGAAATGGAGAAGGGAACCTCGGCCTCGGGATCGCTGGCCTGCGCCTTGACGATCAGCTTCGTGCCGGAGCGCAGGGACTGCGTGATGCCATCGGTAAACAGGAGAGACACGACACAGCCGACCGGCAGGCAGGTGCGAAACGGCGCCGGTTTTCCGGGCGGCAGATCATCGACGGCAAAGGTCGCGCCCTTCTGCAAGGCGAGGCCGAAGGGTAGGATGAGATTGCCCCTGAGACGGCCATCCTCGGCGGGGCGAAGCTCCACCAGCAGAACGCGCTGGCCGTTTCCATTGGCTTGGGTCTGCGAGAGCGAGCATTCCCGGCCGCTGCCCCGGTCCCCCGTTTGGCGAGCGCCCTTGGCCGGGTCGCCGGCGCTATCCCCAGAGCCAGCTTGCGTCGCGCAACGCACGGTCCAGTCGTCATAGCTTTCCGACAATGCGGACGGCTTCGTTGCCGTCTGGGCGGAAACGTCCATCACGGCGGCGCATGCGAGCGCCGCCGTGATGGACAGGAGAAACAGCCGGCGCATCAGAAGCGCACGCGCAGCTTCGCGTCGACGCCGTTGGCGATGCCGTCGTCGCCGAACTCGCCGTTGTAGGAGACCCCGAGCGTGGTCGTCGGTGACAGGGTCATGTCCAGTCCGACCTGCACGATAAAGGCATCCTGCGAGACCGGCGCACCCTTCACGGCGTAGCTGTCGCTGCCAGCAAAGGCGAGGCGCGAGGCGGGATCGATATCCCCGAAGGCATGCCGCCAGCCGAGCGTACCGCTCGCAACCGTGGGAAGGCCGCCGAGCGTGACGTCCGACGAGGCGCGCAGCCCCAGCGTCGTGAACGTCGTGTTGGTCGTGTCACCCTCACCCCGCAGCGCGGCGGAGCCGCCCTTTTCGCGGAAGCCGTCGGTATCCAGATTAACGTGCGCCACATTCACGAAGGGCTCGAAGGCAGCGAATTGCGTCTGGATCTCATAGCCGAGTTCGCCGTAGACCTGGAACGAACCGGCATCATAATCGGCCTTCAGATCCTGCGAAGCGCCGGGAAAATTTACCGACCGCTTCGTGGAGATCTGGTGGTTGGTGTAGGAGACGCCGGAGCGCAGCGACAGCGCGCCCAACTGCGTGCCGCCGTAGAGACCGATGGTGTAGTTGTCGCTGTCGGCCGAGGACGACCGGCTGTCGACGTCGATGCCGGTGCGGCTGTAGCCGAGGAAGGCGCCAAGCCGCGAGACCGGACCGACCAGCGTGTCGATACCCGTCACCAGGCCGCCGGTCGAGACATCCGCTTCCGCCACCCCGTTGCCGGCGTCGATATTGCTCCAGGAGCCGAACGCTTGGCCCCAGACGGACCACGCGGGATCGACAACCTTAGGCGTGACGGCTGACATGGGATCGTCGGTCCAGCGACCATTGTCCCAGTAGTTGTTGACGGGCACGGGCTTGGCCGCAACGTCGCCCGAGGCGGCGCGCAGACGGTCGTTGGTCGCATCGCGCGTCTGGCGGTCGCCGGTGATCAGGCCGGATTTGACCGATGCGTGCGCCTCGCCCGACAACCTGTCGAAGGCGCCCCGGGCCTCGTCCGCACTCAGCAGCAACAGGCTGTTGTAGAGCGCGAGCGACCCCCCGCTCTGCTCGAGCGTGTTGAGCGACCGCGCCACGGCGACCTGGTTGCGCGTATCGGCAACGCTGTCGAACAGGCCGGTTTCCGGAGGTTCAGGATTCGTGGGCGGCTCCGGGTTTGTCGGAGGCTCGGGATTGGTCGGCGGCTCCGGTGTTGGCGGCTCGGGATTCGTGGGTGGCTCCGGATTCGTCGGAGGCTGGGGATTCGTCGGCGGTTCCGGCGTTGGCGGATTCGGGTTTGTCGGCGGCTCCGGGTTCGTAGGCGGTGTCGTTGGCGGCTCCGGGTTGGTCGGAGGCGTCGTCGGAGGTTCCGGATTGGTGGGGGGTGTCGTCGGCGGTTCCGGGTTCGTAGGCGGCGTGGTGGGCGGCTCGGGGTTGGGTTGCCCGTTGCCCGGGTCCTTGACGGAAATCCTCAGGTCCACATCCTTTGCGGTCTGGTCGAGAGCGACGTCGAGGAAGGCGGATTTCGATACGGCCTGGGCGAAGGTGCCGGTGATGCCGCCCTGCGCCGTCAGGATCTTGTAGGTCTGGCCCGTCTGATAGCTGGTCGCCGCATCCAGCGCGGTCACCTGAACCGAGCTGTCCTTGCCGATCGTCGCGCGCCCGAGGGCATCGACCGTGATCTTGTTGCCAGCGGCGTCGGTGCCGGCATATTGCTTGACGGTTTCCACCGAGATGCGGTCGCTCGCGCCGTTGCCGGCGACATCGACATCGTAGATCGCGCCATCGGCGAGATCGAGATCCCCGCGCACGGTGAACGTTCCCAGCGGATTGCCCGTGTCGCCGGGCGAGATCGTCGCCCCGCGATCAACGAAGGTGGTGCCGATGGTGCCGAAGCCGGCCAGCTTTCCATAGGCGCCGGTCACGTTGCGCTGCCCGTTCAGCGTATCGCCCCAGACGTCGATGGTGCTCGTATAGATCTCGCTTCCGAGGAAATTGGTGATGACCTGACCCGTCTGGCCTCCGATGACCAGCGTGCCGTTCTTCACGTCGAAATTGGTACGATCCGGGGTAACGGTATCGTCGTCGGCAATGGCCGTGCCGAGGTCGCCCTTCAGCACCAGCCGACTGTTTCCGTCCACGATGACGCCGCCGGCATAGCTGTCGAGCGAGGCGAAGCCCGTGAGGTCGCCGGAGAGGATCGTTTCGCCGGAAAGACTGACGATCGACCCGTCGCCGACGATCTTGTTGGCGAAGTCATAGCCGGTATTGGTGTGGTTGAAGACCAGGCGGCCGGAGCCCGAGGTACCGAAGTTCACGACGGTTCCCGTGCTGACCGTGCCGGCGGCTTGCGTATCGAGCGCACGCGGAAGGCCTTGCAGAGCATTCGTATCGATCTGCCCGCCGACGACGAGATAGCCGTCCGTGCCGATATTGATCCCATTCGCGACATTCAGGGTACCGCCATTGGCGACCACAATATGGCTGTCGGCGACGACGCTCATCGTGTTCGTCGCGGTAAAGGACGATCCCGCGCCGGCAACGGTCAGGTTGCCGCTGTCGTCGAGAACAGCGCGCGACGTGCTCATCTGGCCGCCGTCGGCAATCGTCAGATTGCCGGTGAGATCCAGCCGGCCTGTATTGATCCAGCTCGAGCCCTTCCCCGTGACGATTGCGCCGCTCTCCGCCGTGCTCGTCATAAACTGGCCGATCGAGGCGCTGTTGGACAGAATCGCACCGCCCTGCTCGACCTTGATGAGGCTCGGCGTTCCGAGCAGACCCTGCATGCCGAGGTAGTCGGCCGAGACGACCGATCCAGCGCCGGTTACCAGCAGCTTGCCATGCGCGCCCTGGCCGTCGCCGATATAGATGTTCTTCGCATCCGCCTTGCCGCCGCCTTCGACGATCAGCGTGCCGTCGCCGCCGGTGAGGCACAGGACGGAGTAACCGTTGCAGCCGCCGCCGACGGTCAGGCTGTTGCCGAGCACATAGGGCGTTCGCACCACGTTCAGGGCGGAGCCGGGCCCGGAGACGGTGACGGTCGCCTGCGATCCGCCGAGTCCGGCGATGATACCGCGATTGGCGATCAGCACATCCGCACCATTGTTGATGGTCAGCGTGGTGCCCTTGTTTTCAAGCCCGATGATCATGTCATCGGCAAAACTCTGATCCGTGCTCCAGACGACATTGCCACTGTCCTGGATATAATCCTTGTCATCCAGCGCGAGCACCGGGCCGGCCAGAAGCGAGGCAGAGATCGGCAGCAGCAGGAGGGAGCGGCGGGTGACGGTCAATGCCGTCGAACTGCGTAAGCCACGATTCCGGTTTCGCAATTGCTCTTGTCGTCCCATGCTTTCCATCTCCACTGCTCAAGCTGACCTCCCAAAAATCGGGTAAAATTCGGTAAGGTCGAGATAGCGGATAAAACACAGTCCAACGGGCACGGCCATTAGCACGCATGTGCTAGTCGTATCAGGCGAAGTCCGGCTTTTTTACTCGTTTATCGTTTAATGAGCACCGCGGACATCCCCGCCGCGAACCTCCTGCCGCCGAGGGGGTCAGTCCAGCGAGGGCATATAGGCGGGCAGCTGCTCCTCGAAATATTTGCAGAACGAGGCGATCCGCGGGGGTAGCGTCTGGTAGGGCGGATAGAACAGGGTCAGCCAGAGATCCGGCGGGGCCCAGCCCTTGAAGACGTGGACGAGACGTCCGGTGCGGATGTGTTCGGCGATGTTGAAGCCGGGAAGCATGGCCACCCCTGCGCCGTCGGCGGCCATGTCGGCAAGGACCTCGCCACTATTGGCGCTGAAGTCGCGACCCGCCGATATCGTCATGCTGGAACCGCCATCCGAGAGAACCCAGCTCTCCCGCCGGCTCTCGCCGCTATAGGCAAGGCAATCGTCCGGTGTCAGCTCGTTCGGATGCGCCATTTCGACGAAACGGCTGCCGGGTGCGGCAACCAGAATGCGCGGCACGACCCGGATCTTCCGCCAGATGGTGAACTTGTCCGAGGGCTGTGCGGAAATGCGGATCGCGAGATCATAGTCGTCGTTGACGATGTTCACCAATCCATCCGACAGCGAGATCTCGAAACTCATCTTCGGAAACTTTTTCTTGAAGCCGGAGAGAATCGGCGGCAGCACGGCCTTGCCGAACCAGGTCGGCGCGCTGATCCGCAGGCGCCCCTGATCAGCCTTGTGCGCGTTCATGACGTCGCGCCGCGCGTCCTCCAGCGTCTTCATTGCCGGCTGGATCTGCGCGGCGAACACCGCGCCATCCGTCGTCAGCGAGACCTGACGCGTGGTACGCACGAAGAGCTGCACACCCAGTTCCGCCTCCAGCGCCGCAATGGCTCGCGTGACGGCGGCGGGCGTCATGTCGAGTTCGCGCGCCACCTGCGCGAAGTTCCGTTTTTCGGCAGCCAGCAGAAATGTGCGCAGAGCCTTATAGTCATTCATGACATTGTTTCACCTGTGGCAATTTGTTGACGAGGAATATTGCGTATCGACCGTAGGATCAATGGTGGGTCTCGCACGCCGGCTCCAAAAGCATTCCCGCAATGAACCTCCCGGGAATTGTTGCGGTTCTGATAATTCATTCTCAATATTTATTGCAATTTTGCAGACCGGAGCTTTGCCGTAGGTTTGATGTCAGCAGCAGAGACGAAAGCTGCTTGTCACCGATAAGCCCGCAGAAGCGGCCAGAAACTAAGAGGAAAAGACCATGTCCAAGTTCGATGTCCTGACCCCCGCCAACAGCCAGCTCATCTTCATCGACCAGCAGCCCCAGATGGCTTTCGGCGTTCAGTCGATCGATCGCCAGACCCTGAAGAACAATGTGGTCGGCCTCGCCAAGGCCGGCAAGATCTTCGACATTCCCACGACCATCACGACGGTGGAGACCGAGAGCTTCTCCGGCAACACCTTCCCGGAACTTCTGGCCGTGCATCCGGAGAACGATATCCTCGAGCGCACCTCGATGAATTCCTGGGACGACCAGAACGTTCGGGATGCGCTGGCGAAGAACGCCGCGAACGGCCGCAGGAAGATCGTCGTCTCCGGCCTCTGGACCGAAGTCTGCAACACGACTTTCGCCCTGTCCGCGCTGCGTGACGTGCCGGACTACGAAATCTACATGGTTGCCGATGCCTCCGGCGGCACGTCGCTCGAAGCGCACAATCGCGCCATGGACCGCATGATCCAGGCCGGCGTCATTCCCGTCACCTGGCAGCAGGTCTTGCTGGAATGGCAGCGGGACTGGGCCCGCAAGGAAACCTATGATGCCGTCACCACACTGGTGAAGGAGCATTCCGGCGCCTACGGCATGGGCATCGATTACGCCTACACCATGGTCCATGGCGCTGAAGAGCGCGTCAAACATGGCAAGCGCATCGGCCCCAACCCCGCCAAGTAAGGCCCGCTGGGAGCGCTCCGGTCATCCTGTCGGAGCGGTCGTTCCGCAATCGTGGAGGATATCCCCATGAAAGTCTATCTCCTGTCGCTCGGTGCCGGGCTGCTTGTCGGCATCGTCTATAGCCTGCTCAACGTCCGCTCGCCGGCACCGCCCGTCATCGCGCTTGTCGGCCTTCTCGGCATTCTCGTCGGCGAGCAGGTCGTTCCCCTCGCCAAGTCGCTCTGGACGCGTGAGCCGGCGGCCGTTTCCTGGCTTCATCAGATCAAGCCGCACGTGTTCGGCCACCTTCCGAAGGGCGGCGGACGTGTCGAGGTCGCCCAACATCCAAAACCGTCTGTCGAGGAGCGCAGCTGATGGCCACGCGTCGAAACGTCCTTGCGGGAGCCTCAAGCTTGGCGTTCTCCAACCTTTTCCCACCGGCGAAAGCCGCCGACCCCAACCAGACCGGAGCGAACACCATGCATCCAGACCGCATTCTCCATAACGGCCGCGTCACCACGCTCGACCGCGCCAACCCCAATGCGACGGCCATTGCCATCAAGGACGGACTGTTTCTGGAGGTCGGTTCCGACAGCGAGATCATGGCGCTGGCCGGGCCCGAGACCAAGATCGTCGACCTCAAGGGCAAGCGCGTGCTTCCCGGGCTGATCGACAACCATACCCATGTCATCCGCGGCGGCCTGAACTACAATATGGAGCTGCGATGGGACGGCGTGCGCTCGCTTGCCGATGCCATGGACATGCTCAAGCGTCAGGTGGCGATCACGCCGGCGCCGCAATGGGTGCGCGTGGTCGGTGGCTTCAGCGAGCACCAATTCGCCGAAAAGCGTCTGCCGACGATCGAGGAGATCAACGCGATCGCCCCGGATACGCCGGTCTTCCTGCTCCACCTCTATGATCGCGCACTGCTGAACGGCGCCGCTCTGCGCGCGGTCGGCTATAGCAGGGAAACGCCGAACCCACCCGGCGGCGAGATCACCCGGGATGCCAACGGCAACCCGACGGGCATGCTGCTGGCGAAGCCCAATGCGGGCATCCTCTATTCGACGCTCGCCAAGGGGCCGAAGCTGCCGCTCGACTATCAGGTCAATTCGACCCGGCACTTCATGCGCGAGCTCAACCGGCTGGGTGTGACGGGCGTCATCGATGCAGGCGGTGGCTTCCAGAACTACCCGGACGATTACGCCGTCATCCAGAAGCTTTCGGATGAAGGTCAAATGACGGTGCGTCTGGCCTATAACCTCTTCACCCAGAAGCCGAAGGAAGAGAAACAGGACTTTCTCGACTGGACGGCGAGCGTCAAATACAAGCAGGGCAACGATTATTTCCGTCACAACGGGGCCGGCGAAATGCTCGTGTTCTCCGCCGCCGATTTCGAGGACTTTCGCCAGCCGCGCCCGGAGATGGCACCGGAGATGGAAGGCGAGCTGGAGGAGGTCGTCCGGGTTCTGGCCGAGAACCGTTGGCCCTGGCGCATGCATGCCACCTATGACGAAACCATCTCCCGTTCGCTCGATGTGTTCGAGAAGGTCAACAAGGATATTCCGCTTGAAGGCCTCAACTGGTTCTTCGACCATGCAGAAACGATCTCGGATCGCTCCATCGACCGGATCGCCGCGCTCGGCGGTGGTATCGCCACCCAGCACCGCATGGCCTATCAGGGCGAATATTTCGTCGAGCGCTATGGCCATGGCGTTGCCGAAGCCACGCCGCCCATTAGAAAAATGCTCGACAAGGGCGTGAACGTGTCCGCCGGTACGGATGCTACCCGTGTCGCCTCCTATAACCCCTGGGTCTCCCTGTCCTGGATGGTGACGGGCAAGACGGTCGGCGGCATGCAGCTCTATCCGCGCGCCAACTGCCTCGACCGCGAGACGGCACTGCGCATGTGGACCGAAAAGGTCACCTGGTTCTCCAACGAGGCAGGCAAGAAGGGCCGCATCGAGAAAGGCCAGTTCGCCGATCTCGTCGTGCCGGACAAGGACTTCTTCACGTGTGCGGAAGACGAAATCTCGTTTTTGACCTCTGAACTGACCATGGTCGGCGGCAGGATCGTCTATGGAGCGGGCGACTTCAAGGCGCTGGACGAGAACGACGTGCCCCCGGCTATGCCGGACTGGTCGCCGGTGCGCACGTTCGGTGGTTATGCGGCTTGGGGCGAACCGGAGGGTGCCGGTGCCCGCTCGTTGCGCCGAACCGCCATCAGCACCTGCGGCTGCGCCAGCGATTGCGGCGTCCATGGGCACGACCATGCCGGTGCGTGGACGTCGAAACTGCCGATCTCCGACCTCAAGGGCTTCTTCGGCGCCCTCGGCTGCTCCTGCTGGGCCGTGTAACCGTCAAGAAGGACGGGCGGCACATGTCGCCCGTCGCACGGACGGAGTGGTTTCGGGATTGTCGTTTCTACGCCGCCTTCGCCAAGGGCTTGGCACGATCCACCCGCGCCCGCTCGTCGGGCGAATTCATGACGTTCCACAGGTCGCTGCGCCGCTGCGTGTTCAGCCAGAAATCCGGGCTGTTGCCGAACACGCGCGCCAGAATGAGCGCGGTCGCCGCTGTTACGTTGCGCCGGTCGTTGCAGAGTTCGTTCACATGCTTGCGCTGCATGCCCATCGCCTCGGCCAGCACCGCCTGCGTCAGGCCGAGTGGCTGCATGAACTCTTCCGTCAGGATTTCGCCGACCGTTGCCGGCTTGCGTGTGGTCATCAACATGGCATCACCTCACCGATAGCTGTGGTCGTCGAGATAACCATCCGACGCTTCGCCGCGACCGCCGTCCAATCGGAAGGCCAGCCGCCATTGAATGTACAACGAATTTTTGCCGTGCCAAGCGCTTCCACCGAATTATTTCATTAATCGATATAATATCGTGACTATTCGTTCAATTGTTTGTCGATGTGTAAACTAGCATCATCGCTCCATCGAATTCAGCCGATCATCGGCCAACCTCAAGGAGCAGACATGACCCTCTCATCGACAGCCACGATACGCGGCAGTGCCTCGCATCTGATCGGATCCCCGGTCGCGCGGACCCTTTCGCTTCTCGCGCTTTGCGCGGCTTACATTCAGGGGCCGCTGACCAAGATCCTCGACTTCGACGGCGCGCTTGCCGAGATGAACCATTTCGGTCTGCAGCCCGCGACTTTCTTCGCCATTGCCGTTATCGTCTTTGAACTGACGGCCTCCGCGCTGGTCATCTCAGGCTTCCTGCGCTGGGCCGGCGCACTCTCGCTTGCCGCCTTCACACTTCTCGCCACGTTCATCGCCTTACGTTTCTGGGACATGGCGCCGGGCATGGATCGCATGATGGCGACCAATGCCTTCTTCGAACATCTCGGCCTCGCAGGGGCTTTCGTCCTCGTCGCAGCACTGGACCTCAACAAGGGAGCCCGCACATGACAGCCGCAAAATCGACCGGGGGCAGCTTCGCGCCTCTCGCACAACCCGTTTTCGCCGTCCTCTGGATCGCCACGGTTCTTGGCAATACCGGCAGCTTCATGCGCGACGTCGCCAGTTCCTGGCTGATGACGGACATCTCCGCCTCGCCGGCCGCCGTCGCCATGGTGCAGGCGGCGGGCACTCTGCCCATCTTCCTGCTCGCCATTCCCGCCGGCGTGCTTACCGATATTCTCGACCGGCGCAAGTTCCTGATCGCGGTCCAGCTCCTGCTCGCATCCGTCAGTATCTCGCTGATGATCCTCTCCCAGATGGGCATGCTCTCCGTCAGCGCGCTGATCGGCCTGACCTTCCTCGGCGGCATCGGTGCTGCTCTGATGGGGCCGACATGGCAGGCGATCGTGCCCGAGCTGGTCAAGCGCGAAGATGTGAAGAGTGCCGTGGCGCTCAACTCGCTGGGCATCAACATTGCCCGCTCCATCGGCCCGGCGGCCGGCGGCCTTCTCCTTGCGGCCTTCGGCGCCGGCATCACCTACGGCGCCGACGTCGCCAGCTATATCTTCGTCATCGCCGCGCTGGTCTGGTGGCCCCGCGCCAGGAAGGCGGACGATGCGCTGCAGGAGAACTTCTTCGGCGCTTTCCGGGCCGGGCTTCGCTACACCCGGTCGAGCCGGCCGCTCCATGTCGTGCTGATCCGCGCCGCCGTCTTCTTCGCCTTCGCCAGTGCCGTTTGGGCCTTGCTGCCGCTGGTTGCACGCCAGCTTCTCGGCGGGGATGCGAGCTTCTACGGCATCCTGCTCGGCGCCGTCGGCGCCGGTGCCATCGGTGGCGCACTGGTCATGCCAAAGCTGCGCGAGCGTCTCAGCGCCGACGGCCTCCTCCTGACATCGGCCCTCACCACGGCGGCTGTCATGGGTATCCTGTCGCTCGCCCCGCCGAAGGCGATTGCGATCGTCGCCCTGCTCTTCCTCGGCGCCGCCTGGATCACGGCCCTGACCACGCTGAACGGTGCCGCACAGGCGGTGCTTCCCAACTGGGTCCGCGGCCGCGGCCTTGCCGTCTACCTCACCGTGTTCAACGGCGCGATGACGGCCGGCAGCCTCGGCTGGGGTGCCGTCGGCGAAGCCGTTGGCATCCGCTCGACATTGGTGATCGGCGCTGCTGGCCTTCTCGTCGCCGGTTTTCTGATGCACCGGGTGAAGCTTCCGGCCGGCGATGCCGACATGGTGCCGTCCAACCATTGGCCGGAACCCCTCGTTGCCGAACCCGTCGCCCATGATCGCGGTCCCGTCCTGATCCTCATCGAGTACACGGTCGAGAAGCAGAACCACCGCGCCTTCCTCCACGCCATCGACGGACTGTCCCACGAGCGTCGCCGGGATGGTGCCTACGGCTGGGGCGTGACCGAGGACTCGTCCGATCCGGAGAAGATCGTGGAATGGTTCATGGTCGAATCCTGGGCGGAACACCTGCGGCAGCACAAGCGGGTTTCCAACGCCGACGCCGACCTGCAGGGCAAGGTTCTCGCCTATCATCGTGGTCCGGAAAAGCCGGTCGTCCGTCACTTCCTGACGATCAACCGTCCGGGCGCTGCGTAAGGAGACAAGGAGGCGGAGCGATCCGCCTCCCGATCATTGCGGAAAGCGCAACGAACTCGACAGTATTGCAGCAATTGTTTGAACCTACGCTTTCCGACAAAATCGCTTCATCAAACAGGCAGCAGCACCAACCGAGGAAACGATATGACGGACAACGACCTTCCCCTGACACGTCGAACCGCCCTGCTCTCCGGAGCCGTCGCCGTCGCGTCCCTCGCACTGCCGGCCTCGCTTTCGCTTGCAGCCGATGCCGCACACGCCCCACCAACCCAACCCGAAGCACAGGAAACCAAGAGCATGAACACCATCACCACCAAGGACGGCGTCGAGATCTTCTTCAAGGACTGGGGACGCAAGGACGCGCAGCCGATCGTTTTCCACCATGGCTGGCCGCTGTCCTCCGACGACTGGGATGCCCAGATGCTGTTCTTCCTCTCCAAAGGCTACCGGGTCGTCGCCCATGACCGGCGCGGTCACGGCCGCTCGGCGCAGGTCGCCGATGGTCACGACATGGATCATTACGCCGCCGATGCCTTCGCGGTCTTCGAACATATCGACCTCAAGAATGCTGTTCATATCGGTCACTCGACCGGCGGCGGCGAAGTTGCACGCTACGTCGCCAAACATGGCCAACCGGCCGGCCGCGTCGCCAAGGCCGTGCTCGTTTCCGCCGTGCCGCCGCTGATGCTGAAGACCGAAGGCAACCCGGATGGCCTGCCGATGGAGGTGTTCGACGGCTTCCGTTCGGCGCTTGCCGCCAACCGCGCCCAGTTCTTCCGCGATGTCCCGGCCGGCCCGTTCTACGGCTTCAACCGCGATGGCGCGACGGTGCAGGAAGGCGTGATCCAGAATTGGTGGCGTCAGGGCATGATGGGTGGCGCAAAGGCCCATTACGACGGCATCAAGGCCTTCTCCGAAACCGACCAGACCGAAGACCTGAAAGCCATCACGGTCCCGACGCTGGTGCTGCATGGCGAGGACGACCAGATCGTGCCGATCGGCGCCTCGGCCCACAAGTCCGTGAAGCTTCTGAAAAACGGCACGCTCAAGACCTATCCCGGCTTCGCGCACGGCATGCTGACCGTCAATGCCGACGTGCTCAACGCCGACCTGCTGGCCTTCGTGCAAGCCTGACCATGCCAAGGCGACGGGCGCAAGCCTTGCATCCGTCGCTGCCTTCCTCTTCATGCCGCGGGACGATCATCCCCCGGGGCGCCCGAACGAAACGGTAACGATATGACCCGCAACGCCACAGCTCTTCAGCTCACCCCCGAGCTGGTCGCAAAAACGTTGCGGGTCGTCGAGGATCAGGGGCCTGAACCGAACCGCACGCCGATCTCGCCGGCTGAGCTGGACGACCTCGTCCACCGCATCGAGGCGGAAGCAGACGGTGACATCTGGTTGTTTGCCTACGGCTCCCTGATGTGGAACCCGGGCTTTGCGGCCTCGGCGAGCGAGCCCGCCATCGCCTATGGATGGCACCGCGCGTTTTCGCTGCGGATCGAACGCCTGCGGGCGACCTCGGCAGCACCGGGGCTGATGCTCGCGCTGAGGCCGGGCGGAAGCTGTGCCGGCCGCATCCTGAAGCTGCCGGCCGAAACGCAGCGGCAAGAGCTGCGCACGCTTCTCGCCCGCGAGATCCGCTATGCCGAAGTGACCGGCATGGTACGCTGGATACCGGTCAGGACGCCGGCGGGCACCCGCAAGGTTCTCACATTCTGGGCCAGCACCAGGCATTGTCCCCTGACCGAAGGCATTCCCCTCGAAGAGGCCGCCGTGCTGATCGCCCAGGCCTGCGGCCCCGCCGGATCCTGCGCCGAGTACCTTCACCGGACGGTCTCGGATCTTTGCGAACGCAACATTCTCGACCGAAACCTCTGGCGCCTGCAGGAGATGGTTGCCGCAAGGCTGAACGCTCTTCCTGCGTGACGCGGAGGCCTGCGAAGGACGTGCCCTTCACGTCTGCGCGAGAACAGGCGAAATTCTCTGTCGAAACGGTGCAGATCTCGACCATCTTCTTGCGCGAACGCCCGAATATTTTTACAAATCCGTCGCTTACGATGCGAGCCAAACATGGCCGCATCGAGGGTCGAGGGCCCTGCCCTCTCTTCCCTGCGCCACCCATCGCGGCGCCGGACGAAGGAATGGCCCGACGCAGCATCACCAGCGGGTTGGGAGGCCCGCGTCCCCCCCGCGTCCCAAGGAGACGGACATGACATTGAAGACCATTACGGCGGCGCTGGCGGCAACGCTCGCCTTTTCGCCGCTCGCCGCGACGCTTGCCCATGCTGACATCACCATCGGTCTCGTCGCACCGCTGACCGGCCCGGTCGCGGCCATCGGCGCGCAGATCAAGAACGGCGCCGAAACGGCCGTCGAGGAGCTGAACAAGAAGGGCGGCGTCAACGGCGAGAAGCTCGTTCTGAAGATCGCCGACGATGCCGGCGAGCCGAAACAGGGCGTCTCCGCTGCCAACCAGCTGATCGCCGAAGACATTCGCTTCGTCGTCGGCCCGGTCACGTCGGGCGTATCGATCCCGGCCTCCGTCGCCTTCGCCGAGAACGGCACGCTGATGGTCACCCCCACCGCGACATCGCCGGAACTCACCGCGCGCGGCCTGACCACCGTCTTTCGCACCTGCGGCCGCGATGACCAGCAGGCGGACGTTGCCGCGAAGTATGTCGTCGAGAAGTTCAAGGACAAGAAGATCGCGATCCTCAACGACAAGGGTCAGTACGGCAAGGGCCTTGCCGATGCCTTCAAGACCTCGCTGAACGCCGCCGGCGTCACGGAAATCTTCAACGACGCGCTGACGGCCGGCGACAAGGATTTCAGCGCCCTCGTGACGCGCATGAAGTCGGAAGGCGTCGAGGTTCTCTACTTCGGCGGTTACCACCCGGAAGCAGGCCTCCTGGTGCGCCAGATGAAGGATGCCGGCATGACCGTACAGCTGATCGCCGGCGATGGCCTTTCGAACAGCGAGTTCATCGCCACCGGTGGCGATGACGCCAACGGCACCATCTATACCAATGCCGCCGACGCGCTGAAGAGCGCCGACAGCAAGGCCGCAGCCGACGCGCTGACCGCCAAGAACATCCCGGTCGAAGCTTTCACGCTGAACGCCTATGCCGCCGTCGAAGTCATCGCCGCTGGCATCACCAAAGCGGGCAGCAAGGACGATGCCGAAGTTGTCGCCCAGGCTCTGAAGGACGGCGCGCCCATCAAGACCGCCATCGGCGATCTGACCTACGGCGAAACCGGCGACCTGACCTCGCAGAGCTTCTCCGTCTACAAGTGGGAAGGTGGCAAGACCGTCGCGGCCGAATAATCCGGCCAATCCTGAAACGGCAGCGGGCGCCTTCATGGCGCCCGTTTGCGTGATGTCATGCTCGAATCGATTTCGGTAAAAGGCATTATGCCGTAAGGAACGGGCAAGTCGCTATTTGGAGGCCATGAAGTGAGCAATGACTGGAACAAGGGTGTCTCGCTCGCGCTGGAAGGACCCGGCACGTTCACCACCATTACCAACAATCAGCAGGCATCCTGGGCGCTGATCGAAGACTGGCCGCTCGAGGACGGCGAGGCGCTGGACGCGGCGCTCTTGACCTTGGAAGCGGCGATGAAAGGCAAGAAATCGGCGGAAGCCGCCCGGCTGTCTTTTATTGCCGCCGCCCATGAGGCCGGCATCGAGATCAAGGAATAGATCGACACTTGGTATTACCGCGTGATCTTGGCGAAGCCCTTCGCGAGGATCAGGCCCGTCGGTCGGCCGGTCGGGGAGCCACCCGCCTGTTCCAGGGTCAGCTCGTAGAGCTGGCTGTCGTGCGGCTTGGGCAAGGCAGGCCCATCCAGTCGCACCGAGCGGGCGTCGTCGATCAGACCGAGCGATACCGGGCCGCGTTCGGGCGACGGCAGGGTCCAGACCTCGATCGTCTTGCCCTCGGGAACCGTAAAGTCCGCCAGCAGCCGGACGGCTGCCTTTTCGTTGCCGAAATCCTCCACGATTGCCTGGATGTCGCCGGCCTCGTTGACGAGCACCGCCACGACGAGCGGCTCGACGGTGCGCATGAGATTGAATGAGAGCGCAACGGCGAGGATGACGGCAGCGGCCATGGCCGCAAGCGCTGTCGCCCGCCAGCCGCCCGGCCGGTTGTCGTTTGCCGTCAGTCTTGATACGTCGGCAGGCGCAGCACCCTGCATCGGCAGCGCGGCATCGATGCGGCTCCATAGATCGTCATCGATAACAGTTGGCTCTGCCGTGTCGTCCAGGGGCAGAAAACGCTCCCGGCTGGCGGCGATCGCGGCTTTGAGGTCGGGATCGCGCTCCATATCGGCCTCGACCTGCCGCGCCTCCATCGCATCCAGCAAGCCCAGCACATATTCGTCGGCGATGCAGCCGATATCGGTCCGGTCTTCGCTCATGTCATGCACTCCCGCAATGCGGAGAGACCGCGCCGGATCCAGGACTTCGTCGTGCCGAGTGGGATACTCAGCCGGCCGGCGATCTCGCCATGGGAATATCCACCGATATAGGCCATGAGAATGCCGCGCCTTTTGGTGTCGTCGAGAGCGCCCAGGCAATCGTGAAGCCGGGAGGTTCGATCGAGCCGATGCCAGGCCGCCATGACGTGATCCACCTGATCACGCTCGCGCAGGACCTCGACATCTTCGACCGTATATTCCCGCTTGCCGTCACGCAGCAGATTGAGGGCGCGATTTCGCACGATGGCGTAGATCCAGCCACGGGCCGAGCCGCGATCCGGCTGATACTGATGGGCCTGCGTCCAGATGCGGATGAAGCTTTCCTGAACCACCTCTTCCGCGAGATCACGCCGCCGCACGATACGCTCGGCAATCGTCACCAGACGGCCGGCCTCCCGATCGAAGATGCCGCGCAATGCTGTGCGATCACCCTTCGCGCAGGCGGCAAGTGCCGTCGTCAGATCGTCCGGCGCTGCGCCCATCGACATTCGAGACCTTTCATATCGCACCGCGCCGTCGGCGCGACCTTACATACTCTACCCGCCGGTCGGCAGAAATGGATGCGGGCTAAAAATATTTTTCAACCCGCTGCATCCAAACGGGTCAGCTCCCGTGTCTTCAAGACAGGAAGCATCGCCGTCCACGCGCAGATGCCTTCCGAAAATGGATCAACACACGGGAGATTTCCATGAAGACCGTTCGTTTCGCCTTGATCACCTCCACCGTTCTCATTGCCAGCGCCGGCAGCCTTCTCGCCGCACCGGTCCTCGGCCTCACCGGCGACAAGACCCTCGTCATGTTCGACACGGAGAAACCCGCCGTCACGAAGAGCATGGATGTCACCGGCGTCGACAAGCTCGTCGGCATCGACTTTCGCCCCGGAAACAAGACCGTCATCGGCGTCACGCCGGAAAACGAGATTGTCTCGATCAACCTCGAGACGGGTGCCGCGACGTCTGTCGCCAAGATGGACAAGATGCTGACGGTGACGGCCGCCCCTGTCGTGGTCGATTTCAACCCGATGGCCGATCGGCTGCGCTTCATGACCGGCACGACCAACCACCGCGTCCACCCCGATACCGGCGCCGTCACGGTCGATGGCACGCTCGCATACGAGGACGGTGACATGCACAAGGGCGAGACACCGAACATCGTCGCTGCAGCCTATACCAATTCAATCGGCAAGCCGGAGAAGACGGCGATGTACAATATCGATGCAACGATCGGCGGCCTGATCCAGCAGACGAAGCCGAATGACGGCACCTTGAAAGCCATCGGCAAGCTCGGTCTGAAGGACAAGCCGGCAACCTATGCCTTCGATATCCAGGGCATGGAGAACGGTGGCAACGCCGCCTATCTCGCCGCCGGCAAGACGCTCTACACGGTGAACCTGGAGACCGGTGCTGCCACCGAAGTCGGTGCGATCACAGGCCTCGACAACGACCTGCGCGATATCGCGATCCTGCCGGCGATGTAACCGTCGCCAAACCGGTGCGGCCGTGCTGATGCGCGGCCGCACATCTGTGCCCTCGTCCGCGTCTTCGTCGTTTACAGGCTCCAGATGCGGGGACCGGCGGCTTGGTTGCCCCGGACCGCGATGGACGCGCGTTCCACCAGCTGCGTCGGAAGGACGAGGTGTCGCGGCGCACACGGCTCACCGCTCAGTCTTTCGATCAGCATTTTCGCGGCCGCCTCTCCCATTTCGTAGACGGGCTGACGGACGACGGTGACCGGTGGCGTCGTCACCGCCGTCCATGCGGCGTCGTGGAAGGTGACGAGCGACAGCGCCTCCGGCATTTCGATGCCATGCTCGCGCGCCACCTTAAAGATCTCCAGTGCGATGAGGCTGTCCGACGCGATGATGGCGCTGGGGGGCGTGGCCTCGCGCAGCAGGTCGATCGTCAACCGGCGCGTTGCGTCCGGCGTGTTGGCACCCAGCCGCACCCATCGCGGCATGTCAGCGATGCCGGCCTGCGCGCCGACCTCAAGGAACCCCTCGATGCGTTCGCGAACCGATGCCGTCAGGATGTCGCTCGTGTCGCGATAGAGATGCGTCGGCGTATCGCAGGCCGTGACATAGGCGATCTCGCGGTGACCGCGCTCGACCAGCAGACGTGTGACGGCTTCCGATGCCTGCCGATCGTCCGCCGTGACGCTGTCGACCGCCAGTGCCGCAATGGCGCGGTCCAGCAGGACCAGCGGCCGGCCCGCATGGCCGATGTCTTCGAGATGGCCGATCGTGCTTTCCTGTGCCGGCGACACGATCAGGCCATCGACCCGCTTTGCCACCAAGGTCTCGATCGCGGCGCGCTCGGCCGCGACATCCTCACCCGAATTGGCAAGGACGACGTTAAAGCCGCTCGCGCGGGCCGCATCCGAAATGCCCCGCACGGCCGACCCGAAGAACGGGTTCTCGATATCTCCGACGACGACGCCGATCGTTCCCGACCGGCCGGTGGTCATGCTGCGGGCTAGTTCGTTAGGCCGATAATCGAGCTCCTGCGCAGCCAGCATCACCGCGTCCCGCGCCTTGTCGCTCACGGTTCCATAGCCGCCGAGCACACGCGCGGCCGTGGCTTTCGACACGCCCGACAGACGCGCTACGTCGGCCACTGTTGCAGCGGTGTTTTTCGGCTGAGGTTCTTTCATTCATCCAGCTTTACAAGAGATATTGACGGCGGGTCAACGCGTATATATCAATCGTAAAGGCACCAAGAGACCGGTCTCATTGTGAAAGAAACCGGTCTCATGCTTCATCATAACGAGATCGGCTCATGACATCACGGTCACGCCGGAGGGAGATCCTCTGTCTGGCGAAGCCTCTTCATGTCCTGCAAAGCCGATCCGCCCCACCCACCAGAGACGGAGAACCATCATGACGATTTCAGCTTTGTCTAAACTCTCGCTCAGCCCCGTTCTGCGAACGGCAGCCCTTGCCGTCACACTCGCTCTCTCGGGCGGCCTGTCTACAGCCGCGCTCGCAGCCGAGAACCCCTATGGCCTGATCGACCCGCAAACCATCAGCGTCGGCACGATGGGGGATGCAAAGCCCTACACCTTCACCACGGTCGAGGGTGGCTTCACGGGCTTCGACATCGAGCTGTTCCTCGACGTCGCCAAGCGCATGGGGTTCACGAAGGAACAGGTCATCTTCACGGGCCAGGAATTCTCAGCCCTGATGCCGTCCGTTGCGAACGGTCGCTTCGACGTTGCGGTTGCCGCCATCGGCACGACCGACAAGCGCAAGCAGACGGTCGATTTCTCCGACGGCTATCTCGCCGGCTACCTCTCCGTCGTCACGCCAGAGGCTGCGATCACGGATGCAGCCTCGCTCAAAGGCAAGCGCCTCGGCGTCGTGCAGGGAACCTTGCAGGAGATCTACGCGGAAAAGACGTTCACCAGCACCGATCTCGTCAAGTTTCCGGACAACAATTCCGCGATATCGGGCCTGAACAACGGCACCGTCGACGCGCACTTCCTCGATTACGAGGCCGCCAAGGACTACACGACGCGCTATCCCGCGCTGAAGGTCGCCATCAATATTCCCAGCTTCGACGCGCCGGCCGGCTTCGTCATCCGCAAGGGCAACGACGCTCTGCGGACGGCATTCAACACGGCGCTCCACGCGGCGATGCAGGACGGCACCTGGAAGACGCTCTACGAAAAGTGGTTCCCGGGCTCGCCGATGCCAGATGCCTATCTCCCCAAGAAGTGACGCCTGGACCCGGTCGCATGTCGCGGCCGGGTATTCATCTGCCGCCGCCCGGCATTGTGTGTGCCGGCGGCGGTTGGAGACACTTTGAAGGAAGACTGAATGAACTGGTTCGACAATATCAGCCGGAGCTTTTTCGACTGGAACGCGATGGCCGAAGTTCTGCCGACGATGATCACGGTCGGGCTTAAGAACACCCTTATCCTCGCGGCCGCATCCACGGTCTTCGGCGTCATCATCGGCATGATCCTTGCCATCATGGGCATATCGCGGTCTGCCTGGCTGCGCATTCCCGCCCGGCTCTACACCGATATCTTCCGCGGCCTTCCCGCCATCGTCACCATCCTGCTGATCGGCCAGGGCTTCGCGCGGATCGGGCGGGACCTGTTCGGCCCCTCCCCCTATCCGCTGGGGATCCTGGCGCTCAGCCTCATTGCCGGGGCCTATATCGGCGAGATCTTCCGCTCGGGCATCCAGAGCGTCGATCGCGGGCAGATGGAAGCGTCGCGGGCGCTCAGCATGAGCTATGGCCAGGGCATGCGCATCATCGTCGTACCGCAGGGCGTGCGCCGGGTGCTGCCGGCCTTGGTCAACCAGTTCATCGGCAATGTGAAGGATTCGAGCCTCGTCTACTTCCTCGGCCTTCTCGCTTCCGAGCGCGAAATCTTCCGCGTGGGGCAGGATCAGGCCGTCGTCACCGGCAACCTTTCGCCGCTGCTTTTGGCTGGCGTCTTCTACCTCGTCATTACCGTGCCGCTGACGCATGTGGTCAACACCATCGACACCCGCCTGCGGATCGGCAAGCAGAAGACGACCACTGTCACGAGCGGACTGGAGGAAGTCTCAGAACTCGACCGTGCGCAACAGACCAAGGACACCAGCACCGCCTTCAAGGGTGGCAGCATCGAGGTGCGCGACCTGACCATGGCCTATGGCGAACTCGACGTGCTGAAGGGCGTCGATCTCACCGTCACGCCGGGCAGCGTGACCTGCATCATCGGCCCGTCGGGCTCCGGCAAATCGACGCTGCTGCGCTGCCTGAACCGCCTCGTCGAGCCGAAAGGTGGAACCTTGCTTCTGGATGGCGACAGCATTCTCGCGATGAAGCCCGAGAAGCTGCGCCGGCGCGTCGGCATGGTGTTCCAGCATTTCAATCTCTTTCCCGATCACACCGCCCTCGACAACGTCATGCTGTCTCTCACCAAGATCAAGCATATGCCGCGCGGTGAAGCCGAACGCATCGCCAAGGCCCGGCTTGCCGACGTCGGCCTTGCCAGCCGCCAGCATCACCGGCCCGGCGGGCTGTCCGGCGGCCAGCAGCAGCGAGTCGCCATCGCGCGAGCGCTTGCCATGGAACCCGAAGTCATCCTGTTCGACGAAGTTACGAGCGCGCTGGATCCGGAATTGGTCAAGGGCGTCCTGAACCTGATGGCGGACCTCGGGGGACGCGGCATGACCATGGTCGTCGTCACCCACGAAATGGGCTTTGCCCGGCGGGTGGCCGATCAGGTCGTGTTCATGGACGAAGGCCGCGTGGTGGAAGCCGGCACCCCGGCACAGATCTTCGACGACCCGCAAAGCCCGCGCTTACGGCGCTTCCTCGCCGAAGTGCTGTGACGCGAACACCGTGATACAGACGCCTTCTTCGGCTCCGCCGTCTCCGTCAACCGGGAACCCGTTTCCATTCCATAAGCAAGCAGTGAAAGACACTCCCATGTCCGACAAAACCATCTCTTCCGCCGTCATCATCGGCGCCGGCATCTTCGGCGTCTCGACCGCCGTGCAGCTTCTGCGGCGCGGCGTTTCCGTGACCCTCGTGAATGACGGCCCGGTGGCCAACGGCGCGTCCGGCCGCTCGCTGTCCTGGCTGAATTCCGCCCGGATGCGCTCCAATCCCTACCATCTGCTGCGCATGGCCGGCATCGACCGGTATAGAACATTGGCGAGCCGGATCGGTCCGGTGGACTGGCTCCGCTTCGATGGCGGCCTCACCTGGGATGCGGACGACGCCACCAACGAGATCGCGGCGGCCTATGCCCATGAAGTATCGCTGGCCTATGACGCTCAGCATCTGACGCCCGGCGATGTGGACAAGTGGACGCCCGGCGTCGATGCCACAGCCATCACGGGGAATTCGGCAATCTTCAATCCCGGCGAAGGCTGGGTGGATCTGCCCTCGTTGATCGACCTTCTCCTTGCCGACGTCACCGCCCTCGGCGGCACGCTCGTCACCACCGAAGGCAGCGCCAGCGTCATCGTCGAAAACGACCGCGCCGCCGGCGTGCAGACGACGGCAGGCGTGCAGCACATGGCGGATGCCGTGCTGATCTCCACCGGCCCTGCCGTGCCGGCCATGGCTGCCGAACTTGGTGTCACGATCCTCGATGGCACGCCGGTCGCTCTCCTTCTGACGACCAAGCCGATCGACCATCCGCTGAAAGCCGTGCTCAACACGCCGCGCGTCGCCGTGCGCCCCACCCCGGACGGTGCCTTCGTCATCGATGCCGACTGGGCCGCAGACGAGGTCGTTACCCATGCCGACGGCGCCTACGAAGTGAAGGACACGACCGTATCGGGCCTGTTGGCCGAGGCGTCCAAAGTGCTCTCCGGTCATCCCCAGTTGGAACTCGCGTCCTACGCCGCCGGGCGCAAGCCCATTCCGGCCGATGGCGATCCGGTGCTGGGCGCACTGCCGACCGTGCCAGGCTGCCATGTCGCCTTCAGCCATAGCGGCGCGACGCTCGGCCTCATCGTCGGCGAACTCACCGCCTATGAAATGGCGACCGGCCAACGCCACCCGCTGCTCGAAACATTCCGCCCGGAGCGCTTCAGCGCCTGATGCCACGGATCGAAGGGGCGGCCCCGGAGGCGCCGCCCCTTCGATATGGCACAACGTCCTCTCCCGCCCCCCGTGGAATTGCAGACGCACTATCGACAAGAGCCGGCCCGTCTATTCGGATCGCACCTAGAAGACCTTGCCCTCCTTCAGATGCGTCGTCGTTCCGTTCAGAAGATAATCACCGACCACACGCGACTTGTGCAGCAGGGGATTGTGGTTGAGGACGGTTCGGATGTTGCGCCAGTGGCGGTCGAAATTGTTGTCGCGCGACGTGACGGAGCCGCCACCGAGCTCGAACATCCGCTCGGCGCTGCGCGGCCCGAGCTGGCCGAGGAGGAGTTGGGTCTGCGCCGTTGCGAGTGCGCTGGAGATGAGCGCCTGCTCGATCTCCGCCTCGTTACGCCGGGCAAAGGCGGCGACGGTCCGGTCGAGTGCTGCCGCGGCCGCCGCGACAGCCTGATCGATCGCGAAAGCGTTCGCGGCGATCTCTCCGATCACCTGCTGCACGAAAGGATCCTGCCTTGCGGTTTCGGCTGCGCTGTGGGCCGTGGAGCGCGCCTGCCGCCGGACATAGGCAATCCCGTCCGAAAGCACGTTGCGCACGGCACCCGCCGCGCTGGCGGCAAGATGCAGCTGCCGTTGCGTGGAACAGTGCCGCCCGACGAGATCGTCGAGGCTTCGCCGCGTGAACTCGTGCGGAAACACCTCGACATTGTCGAGAATAACGCCGCCACTGGCCGTCAGGCGCTGGCCCATGCCGTCCCAGTCATCCAGGATCGTGATGCCTTCGCGCTCGACGGGCAGCAGCACCCCGACAGGCTGGCCCTGTTCGTCCAGAGCGCTGAAAGAGGCGAAATCGGCAAAGGCCGTGCCGGTCGCGTACCACTTCCGGCCGTTCAAGCGGAACGTGTCGCCTTGTCGCACGATGGTCGTCGTGACCTGCCCCGGCCGTGCCGTCCCCTGTTCCGTATGCGCGCCGCCGAAGAGCTTTCCCGCAAGAATCAGCTCCACCGCGCCGGCATCGCGCCGGTCGGGCGCGCTCAGGATCGTGTTCTCGACATAATTGAAATGCGAACGCAAGGCATGCGCGACGTTGGAATCCGCCGCGCCGATCGAAGCGATCATCTCGATAAAGTCTACTGCGGAGCCTCCGGGACCGCCCAGCGCCACGGGAATGCGCAACGTGCCGAGGCCCAGTTCGCGGAACAGGCGAAAAGCTTCGAAAGGCAGTTCGCGGTCGCGGTCCCGCCGTGCGGCATCCTTTGCGATCTCGGCCGTGAAGGCGGGAATGCGTGCGAGGAGATCCTCGCGTGTCGGGCGTCTGGTCGTCTGCAATGTGGCGATGCTCAAGCAAAGGCCTCCCGGAATGAGCGTCTGCGCGAGCGACCGGATCTTCTCCGGTCGCTCGGTTTCTTTGATTTCGTTCGTCTTCTCGGGATAACCGGTTTCCCCCTATCCCTCACAAACTCTCGTGGCTCGGTCAGCTCTCGAAGGAGATCTCGGCGCCGTTGCTCCAGAGGTCCTCGACGCCGATCTTCAGGTTCTTGATCCGCTTGTCATAGACCGTGATCACGGAAGGCGTGACGATGTCGAGCGTCGGCAGGTCCTGCACCACCAACGTCTGGAATTCCTTGAAAAGCTGCAGCCGCTTCTTCTCGTCGATTTCGACCGCCGCAGCCTCAAGCAGACGATCGACGTCCGGGTTGGAATATCTCGAACCATTGGTGAAGGGCACGCCCGGTTTGAAGTTCTTCGACCAGTAGAGCCGCTGGATGCCAACCGTGGGATCATAGAGATTGCTCATACCCTCGATGGCGATGTCGAAATCGCGATCAGTGAAGATCCGCTTCACGAACGTGGCGAAGTCTTGGCTGCGAAGCTCGACCTTGATGCCGACCTTGGAGAGCGCTTGGGCGAAATACTCCGCCGTCTGCTTGGGAGGACCGGATGGCTGCGTCGGATCGATGAAGAGCTTGAAGCGGAAGCCGTCCGCGCCCCTCTTGTAGCCGGCTTCGTCCAGAAGCTTTTCCGCCTTCTCAGGGCTGAAGTCGTATTTCGGCAGGTCCGGCGTATAGAATTTGACGAGATCGGGGCTGACCGGGCCGTCGAGCCGCGTTGCATAGCCGAGATAGACGGTGTTGACGATGAAGTCCTTGTCGATCGCATGGGCGATCGCGTGACGCACCTTGATGTCGGCGAGGTACTTGTTTTCGAGATTGAACTCGGCCCGCGCAATGCTCGGCGAATAGGGCGCGGGCGCGGTATCGACCACGAGGTTCGGATTGGCCTTGAGGCGTTCGATATCCGTCAGTGGCAGGTTGGCGGTGGAGATCTGCACTTCCCCGGTTTCGATCGCGGCCACCGCCGCAGCAGGGTCGATGATGAAGCGGAAGATGATCTGGTCGAGATAGGGCTTGGGTGCGCCCCAGTAATTCTCGTTGCGCTCGAAGAGTGCATGGCTCCCGCGCACCCACTCCACGAACTTGTAAGGCCCGGTGCCGACGGGCGCGACATTGTGCGGGTTCTCGGCGATCTTCGTGCCTTCATAAAGATGCTTCGGCACGATCGGCGCTTCGAAGCTGGCAAAGGCGCTGAGAAGATAGGGCGCAGGCTTGGACAGGAGCAACTCGACCTCATGGCTGCCCAGCACGTTGGCCTTCTGCACGGAGGCGAAGGTCGCCCGACCGCGCGGGTGGTTTTCCTTCAGCGCCAGGATGGAGAAGGCGACGTCCTCGGCCGTGAAGTCCTGGCCATCGTGCCATTTGACGCCCTGCCTAAGCTTGAACCAGTAGCGAAGGCCATCCTCGCTGACCGTCCATTCGGTTGCCAGGAGCGGCTGCGGGGCAAAATTACGGTCGTAGGTCAGCAGGCTCTCGGTGGCCTTGCCACTGACGTAGTAGGCGGCGCCTGCGGAGTGGGCGATGAGCACGAGAACGGGCGGTTCCGTTCCGATATTGATCGAAACGGTGCCGCCGCGCGTCGGCTCGGTCTCAGCCCACACGCCTTGCGGAATGGCGGTAGTAGCCGCCAGCGCGACGGTGGAAAGCAGGAGGGCGCGGCGGGTCGGCGTCGGACCCCAGGTCGTCTTGATCGTCATGAAATTCCCCAAAGCAGCCATCCGGCAGGGCGGACGGCCCGAATTCGTCAGACACCCACCTCCGGGCGATGCATCACAGACTATATTGTCTATAAATTTTATAGAGATAATAGATTTCTATCCGCGTGAGATTGATTGGAAAAACTCAAGCGTTTTCCGCCTCTCCGCAGAAATGCCGGTTCCCTCGCGCGGACGCGAACAAACGTGAGGCGAGACAGCAGGAGAGACGAAAAAGCCCCGGAGTCGATGTCCGGGGCTTCGGTGCGGGACGCGGGCGCTCCACGTTCGACAAGAAACGAATTCAGGCGACGCGCTGGGAACGAGCGAGCGGAACGACTGCGCCGGAGGGAGCAGATGTGCGGGGAACGCGCCCTTCGACCGGATGCCCCGGATCCGTAAAGCCGGGTGTGGAGGGGTGCCCGGTTGCGACCAGCCGATCGACGAGCGCCTCGTCCTCCGCATCCAGCGTCACATCGAGCGCGCGGAGATAGGCATCCCAATGCGCTTCGGTGCGCGGACCGGCGATGGCGGACGTGACGAGCTTGTTGTTCAGCACCCAGGCCAGGGCAAAATCGGCAGGCGAAATGCCCTTTGCCTGCGCATGGGCGGCGATCTGCTTGGCGATCGCGATCGATTCCTCGCGGAACTCGACGTCGTGCATGCGCTTGTCGCCGCGACCGGCACGGGTATCTGCGGCCGGGGCTTCTCCGACAGCGTATTTGCCGGTGAGCACGCCGCGTGCCAGCGGGCTGTAAGAGACGACACCGAGACCGTATGCGGCTGCGGCCGGAAGCTGCTCGGCTTCGGCCGTGCGATTGACGATGTTGTAGAGCGGCTGGCTGGCGACCGGCCGGTCGATACCCAGCTGGTCGGCGAGATGCGCGACCTCCGCGATGCGCCAGCCGCGGAAATTGGACACGCCGAAATAGCGCAGCTTGCCGGCCTTGATGAGGTCGGCGATCGCCCGGACCGGCTCTTCCAGCGGGGCGTCGAACACGGCGCGGTGGAAGTAGAGAATGTCGATATAGTCGGTGCCGAGGTTGCGCAGCGAGTTCTCGACCGTCTGATAGATCCATTTGCGCGAGTAGCCCCCGCGGTTCGGGCCAACGTTGCGGGCGTTCACGAACTTGGTGGCAACGACCCAGCTGTCGCGGTTCTTGGCGATGCCGCGGCCGACGACCTTTTCCGACTGGCCGTCATGGTAGACATCGGCGGTATCGATAAAGTTGATGCCCTGTTCATGCGCCTTGTCGATGATGCGGAAGGCGACGTCATCCGGCGTCTGGTTGCCGAACATCATGGCCCCCAGCGTCAGTGGAGAGACCTTTAGGGCACTGCGCCCGAGATAGCGGTGGTCGACCATCGTGAAAAACTCCCTTGGTTTCAGTGGATGTGGCTCGCAAGGTGGCAGGCGACTTGATGGCCGGGTGCAACGGTGCGGAATTCGGGTTCGTGCGTGCGACAGAGGTCGGTGGCAAGCGGACAGCGGGTGTGGAACCGGCAGCCCGTGGGAATGTCGCTGGGGCTCGGCAGGTCGCCGCCCAGCGGTGCCGCCTGACGCGGACGTGCGGGATCGGGAACCGCATCCATCAGCGCCCGCGTATAGGGGTGCCGCGGATCCGACCAGAGCGTTGCGTTGTCGGCGCTCTCCACGATCCGGCCGAGATACATCACGAGCACCCGGTCCGCGAAATAGCGCACAACAGAGAGATCGTGGCTGATGAAGAGATAGGACAGGCCGAACTCCTTCTTCATCTCCACGAGCAGGTTGAGTATCTGGGCCTGGATGGAGAGATCGAGCGCCGAGACGGGCTCATCGCAGACGATCAGCTCCGGGCTGAGGAGTAGCGCCCGGGCGATGCCGATGCGCTGCCGCTGCCCGCCGGAAAATTCGTGCGGATAGCGGTTGATCGAATCCGCCGGCAGCCCGACCTTGGCGACGATCCCCGAAATGACCTGCTGCCGTCTGGCGCGGTCGCCCGCCTTGTGCACGATCAGCGGCGCCTCGAGGATCTCGCCGATCGTCTGGCGCGGATTGAGGGAGGCATAGGGGTCCTGAAAGATCATCTGGATCGACTTGCGCACGCTGCGCAGGCTTTTCTGATCGCGCGTGGTGATATCCTCGCCCTTGAACGCGATCCGGCCCGCCGTCGGCTCGACCAGCCGCAGCACCGTCTTGCCGAGCGTGGACTTGCCGCAGCCGCTTTCGCCGACGAGACCCACGGTTTCGCCACGCTCCACCACGAGATCGACACCATCCACGGCCCGCAGCAGGCCGTCGCGGCTCTTGTAGTGGGTTTTGAGGTCAGAGACGGAGAGAAGCGGCATGGGGCACGGCCTTGCTGGATGTCGTGAAGGGGCAGGCGACCAGCCGATCTTCCGCCGGAACGATCAACGGGGGCACGTGATGGCCGCAGCTGGCCCGCGCCTGGTTGCATCGCGGCCGGAAGGGACAGCCCGCCTCGCCGACGGCCGAGACGATGGAGCCGGGGATTTCGGTCAGCGGGCCGTCGCGATAGTGGAAATCGCGCTTGAGCCGGGGCGAGGCCGAGAGCAGGCCGCGTGTGTAGGGATGCAGCGGATCGTCGAAGAGGTCGCCCGGCAACGCCTGCTCGACCTTTCGCCCGGCATACATGACGACGACATTGTCGGCCCATTGCGCCACCACGCCGAGATCATGCGTGATGAGGATCACGGCCATTCGGAGCTCGCGCCGAAGCGTGTCCAGCAGGTCGAGCACCTGCGCCTGAATGGTGACGTCGAGCGCCGTGGTCGGCTCGTCGGCGATCAGCAGCTTCGGTTTGCAGGCAACCGCGATGGCGATCATCACGCGCTGGCGCATGCCGCCGGACAGCTGGTGCGGATAATCGTCGATCCGCTTGTCCGGCGCGGGGATGCGAACCAGCTCCAGAAGTTCGATCGCACGCCTGCGCGCCGCCCTGCCCGACAGCTTTTCATGGACCATCAGCACCTCGGCGATCTGCCGGCCGATGGTCATGACCGGATTGAGGCTCGTCATCGGCTCCTGAAAGATCATCGCGATCTCGCGCCCGCGCAGATGCCGCATCTCGCGCGCGGCAAGCCCGGTCAGCTCGCGCCCGCCGAAGGAAATGCGGCTCTCTGCCGCGATCTCGGCCGCGCGCGGCAGAAGCTGCATCAGCGCCAGAGCCGTCAGCGATTTCCCGGAGCCGGATTCTCCGACGATCGCCAGGGTCTCGCTGTGTCCGATCTCGAAGGACAGGTTGCGCACGGGTTCGGCGCGGGGAAAGCGGATGGTGAGGTTATCAACCTGAAGCAAAGAGGTCATCGCTCAGCGATCCTGGGAAAAGCGGGGATTGAGGGCATCGTTCAACCCGTCGCCGATGAGATTGAGAGCGAGCACGGTGAAGACGATGGCGAGCCCCGGCAAAGCGGTCAGATACCAGGCGGTCCGCACAAGCTCGCGGCCGGTGCCGATCATCGAACCCCAGCTGACGACGTTGGGATCGCCGAGGCCCATGAAGGACAGGGCGGACTCCATCAGAATGGCTGTCGCCACCATGACCGACGACGTGACGATGATCGGCGGCAGTGCGTTCGGCAGGATCTCGTGGAAGATGATGCGGCCATGGCCGTAGCCGAGGCTGCGGGCCGCCACGACAAAATCCTTTTCGCGGATCGCCCGGAACTCAGCCCGCGTCAGCCGCGCCACCGTCGGCCAGGAAATGATGGCGATCGCCAGCGTCACGGTCGTTGCAGAGGGCTGGGCGATCGCGACCAAGACGACGAGCAGCACGAAACTCGGCAATGTCTGGAAGATCTCGATCAGCCGCACGAGGACATCATCGACCCAGCCGCCGAAGTAGCCTGCCGTTGCTCCGACCAGCACGCCGAATGTCAGGCCGAGCACCGTCGCGAAAAGACCGACGAACAGCGAGATGCGCGCGCCGTGCAGGATGCCGGCCAGCACGTCCCGGCCGAGCCCGTCCGTCCCGAGGGGATAGGCCGGGTCCTGTCCCGGCCAGAGGAACGGACGGGCGACCATGGACAGGGGGTCTTCGGGATAGAGGATCGGTGCGGCGAGAGCGACGAGGATGACGAAGGCGAGGAAACCGGCCCCGAACAGAGCGTTCGGGTTCGTCAGGAACACCGTCAGCGCCCGCCGGCCATTCGTGATTGCGACCGTCGCACTCTGCTGGGAGCGCGCGTCCGGCGCCTTCATGTTGGACCATGCCGGGCCGTCGGCCGCAGCGCCGGTTGCTGCCGCCTCCTGCGCGGCTGCGGCCTGCCGCTCGGCGGCACGATCGCGTATGTTTACGGCATCGGCGATGGACATCAGCGTGCTCCGATACGAGGGTCGACCCAGGCGTGGAGGAGATCCACGGCGGCGTTGGCCGCGATCACCAGAAGCGATGAGAGAAGCAGGATGCCGAGCAGGACGGTGAAGTCGCGCGCCATGACGGCTTCGAAGGCGAGCCGGCCGAGGCCCGGCCAGCTGTAGACGGTTTCCACCACCACCGCGCCGCCTAGCATGCCGCCGACATGCATGCCGGCCATGGTCGTGATGGGAATCAGCGCGTTGCGCAGGATGTGACGGGACGTCACGCGAAACGGCGTCAGGCCTTTCGCATAGGCGGTGCGAACAAAATCCTGGTTCTTCACCTCAAGCATCGAGGCCCGCGTCAGCCGCGCGTAGATCGCCACGTAGAACAGGGCGAGCGAGGTTGCCGGCAATACCATGTAGCGCGCCGTATCGAGCAGTGCCGGAAGACCGGTCAATCGAGACCCGATCGTGCCGGCGCCGCCGCTCGGCAGCCAGCCGAGCTTGACCGAGAAGAGGACGATCAGCATCAGGCCGATCCAGAAGCTCGGGATGGAATAGAACAGCAGCGAGACGATCGACAGCAGGCGGTCCGGGATACGGCCCGCGAACGCCGCCATCAGCGCGCCGAGGACGATGCCGAGCAGGATGGCGATCGCCAGCGCCGAGACCATCAGCGTCAGCGTGCCGGGAAGCCGCTGGCCGATCAGCTCGGCGACCGGCATGCCGTAGCGCGGCGAAAATCCTAAGCTGAAATGCGCCAGGTTGTTAAGATAGTCCCCGAGCTGCATGAGAACCGGATTGTCGAGGCCGAAGCGTGAGCGGAGCGCCGCGACGCTTTCCGCCGTCGCCGACCCCGCCTCGCCGGCCATCACATCGGCCGCATCGCCGGGTGCAAGCTGGAGCAGGAAGAAGTTCAGGACGATGATGCCGAGCAGCGTCGGGATCGCGTGCAGCAGCGTGCGTCGCAATGTTCGCACGGTTCTCAGCAGCGCTGCCATCGTCCTCCACCTTTCAGGTTCGAGCCTTCCGCTTGTGCGGACCAATCCATCCGGAAGCGAGGGAAGGCGCCATCCGTCCAATTAGTAGTTGACAAAATCTGTAGTCTTTGTCAAATGTAGTGACGGAAAATTGCACCCGATATCGGCAATTTTTCAAAATGACGTTTTCAGTATCGGCCGGATATAGGTCTTAAATAGAATATTCTTCTATTTATTGCACTATACGAGAGATGAATATCTGCGGTTCGGTCGGACGAGAGAAAAGCCATTGCCTGTTTTGAGCAGGCGGAAAACGGGACGCCACAGGAGGGCAGCATGACCATTCAGAACGCCATTTCTCAGATCTGGTATACACGCTGCCCTGTCCCGACCCCGGTCGGGCTCGCCTCGCAACTCGGTCTGCTGGAGGAAACCTTCGCCAGGGAGGGGATCGCGCTTCGCTCCATCATCGACAGCAAGGATCGGGACGTCCGATCCAGCCATTTCACCCATCACCTCGACTATTCCTTCCGCCACGGCGGGAACGTACCTCCGATCCGGGCGCGCTCGGAAGGCAATCCAACCCGGCTCGTCGGCATCACCTGGACGGACGAGTTTCAGGCGATCATCACCCTGCCCGACTCCGGCATCGCGACGATCCGGGACCTCGTCGGCCGTCGGTTCGGCGTCCCCCGCCGGCCGCCGGGCATCGTCGATTTCATGGCGGCGACGGCGCTGAAGGGCCTCGTCTCGGCGCTCTCGCTGGAGGGGCTCGGTCCCCACGAGGTCGATATCGTCGATATCGCCATTCAAGGCTCGGTGCTCGACGATCGCGGAGGCCCGCAGCTCTACGGCCTTCGCAACCGGCAGGCCTACGGGCCGGAAATCGCCGCTTTGCTGCGCGGCGAGGTCGATGCCATCTATGTCAAGGGCACGCCGGGCATCAGCGTCGCCAATCTCTTTGCGACCCGCACGGTGACCGAGTTCGGCTTTCACCCCGATCCCAAAATCCGCATCAATTCCGGCTCACCGCGCATCCTGACCGTCGATGAACGGCTGGCCGAGGACCGGCCGGATCTCGTCGCCCGCCTCCTCGAGACCCTGCAGCGCGCCGGCGCCTGGGCGGAAAGCCATCCGGACGAAGTGCGCCGCTTCGTCGCCCGCGAGGTCGGGGCTTCCGAAGAGGTCGTCGCGTCTGCCAACGGGCCGGACCTGCACCGGCATCTCGGCATCGGGCTCGAGCCGGAGCTGGTCGACGCCATCGGCCATTACAAGGATTTCCTGTACGCATGGGGGTTCCTCGCCGCCGACTTCGCTATCGGCGACTGGGTCGATCACCGTCCCTGGGCCCTGCTCGACACCCGTGCCGTCGCCTGATCGGAGAGCGTCATGACCACGTCCGGAGATTTTGCGGCGGTGATCGCCACGGCCGAAGCGCTCGGACAGCGCTTTGCACTGACCGCGCGGCATTATGACGAAACCGGCGAGTTTCCCTTCGCCAATTTCGACGCGCTGCACGAGGCCGGGCTTCTGGGTCTCGTGACTGCGGTCGAGCACGGTGGCCTCGGCGGTGGATTGACGGAAGCGCTGGCGGTCATATCCGCCATCGCCCGCGGCGAGCCGTCCACCGCACTGGTCCTCTCGATGCACTACAACCAGCACTATTCGCTCCGCGTTTCCGGCCAATGGCCGAAGCATCTGGTCGAGCGGGTGACGAAGGCCAACCGGGACGGTGTCGCTCTCATCAACGCCGCGCAGGTGGAGCCGCGCGTCGGGTCTCCCTCGCATGGCGCGCTTCCCGAAACCGTTGCACGGCGCGTGGGTGACGCGTGGCGGATCACGGGACACAAGACCTATGCGACCGGCATTCCGCTTCTGCGATGGGTCTCGGTTCTCGCCGTGACCGACGAGCCGGAACCGCGCCTCGGCTCCTTCCTGGTGCCGACGGATGCCGATGGCATCCGCGTGGAGAAGACCTGGAACGCCACCGGCATGCGCGCGACCAACAGCGACGATCTGATCCTCGATGATGTGGCGATTCCTCTGGAAGATGCGCTGGATCTTGCGCCGGCCGGAGAAGGCCTGAAGCGCGACGAACGCGTGGGCGGCTGGTATTTCACGCTCGTACCGGCCATCTATGACGGTGCTGCGCGCGGTGCACGCGACTGGTTGATCGAATTTGCAACGAGCAGGGCTCCCGCGAGCCTTGGCGCTCCGCTTTCGACGGTTCCGCGCATTCAGGATGGCATCGGCCAGATCGAGGCCTTGCTGACGGTCAATCGCCGCCTCCTCCGCTCGATCGCGGAGGATTTCGACGCCGGGCGGCCGTTCGGGCAGGATGCGGCGGCGGTGAAACACACGGTCATCGAAAACGCCGTTGCCGCAACCACGCTGGCACTGGAACTCGGCGGCAATCCCGGCATCAACCGTGACAACCCGCTGGAGCGGCATCACCGCGACGCGCTTTCCGGCAGGGCGCACGCCCCGCAGAACAACCTGATTCGCACCATGCTCGCCAAGGCCGCACTCGGCCGGCATGCCGCTGCCCCGGCCGTTCCCATCGAGCCGGTGCCGGTCCGCCCCCGGCTCCAGCCCCGTCTCGCCATCGTCAGCCGCTAGCCCCAACCACGAGCCCGCGCCGCTCGCCAAAAGGAGCCTGCCCATGTCCTCCCTCGCCTCCGTCTGGTACACGCGCTGCCCGGCGCCGACGCCCCTCTCGATCGCCCACCAGCTTGGCTGGATCGACCGGTCTTTCCAGGCCGCCGGCGTTGCCGTGCGCTCGATCCGCGACAGCAAGGACCCGGCTGTTCGGCAGAGCCATTTCACCCATGCGCTCGATTACGCGTTCCGCCAGGGCGGCAATATCCCGCCGATCTCCGCGCGTTCCGGTGGGCGCGAGACCCGTGTCGTCGGCATCACCACGACCGACGAATTCCAGGCGATCATCGCCTTGCCGGGGTCCGGTATCCGGACAGGCGCCGACCTCGAGGCCCGCCGTATCGGCGTGCCGCGCAAGCTGGATCAGACGATCATCGATTTCCAGCGCGCGACCGCGTTGAAGGGCATCGTCTCCGCCCTGTCGTTGGAAGGCCTCGGTCACGGGGATGTCGAACTCGTCCACCTCGACAGTGCGGAGCCCAACCTGATCGAGCGGGGCAACGACGCCTTTCTCGGCCTGAAACGCCGCTATCCCTATGGCGACGAGCTTTTGGCGCTCGCGCGCGGCAAGATCGACGCCGTCTTCGTCAAAGGGGCGGAAGGCCTCGTGCTTGCCAACCAGATCGGCGCCATCGTCGTCTCCGAATTCGGCTTCCATCCGGACGCCAAAATCCGCATCAACAACGGCACGCCGCGTCCGCTGACGGTCGACAAGCGTTTCCTCGACGACCATTTCGACCTGGTCACGGATCTCGTCCAGACGGTCCATGGTGTGGCTGCCTGGGCGCAAAGCAACCCGGATCAGGCCGTTCGTTTCATCGCCAACGAGATCGGCGTCGGTGAAGATGCGATCCGGGCGGCCAACGGCCCCGACGTGCACAAGCACCTGGCACTCTCGCTCGATGACGAGCAGGTCGCCGCATTCGGCCATTTCAAGGATTTTCTGCTCGAATGGGGCTTCATCCCGGCAGATTTCAATGTCACCGACTGGATCGATAGCCGGCCTCTCGAAGCGGCACACCGCCGCCTTGCCGCATGAGCCCGATTCTCGTCACCGGTGCGACCGGCAGGCTGGGTCAGTTGATCGTCGAGCGGCTTCTCGCGCAGCGGCGACCCGTCCGAGTCCTGACGCGCCGGCCGGACACGGCGCGCAAGCTCTTCGGGCCCGCGGTCGAGGTGGCGAGCGGCGCGTTTGCCGACCGGAGATCGATCGAGACCGCCCTTCTCGGCATTGCCACCGTGCTTCTTCTTTCACCGATCGGCGAACGGCTGGTCTCAGACCAGACTGCGGTTGTGGATGCCGCGCAGGCAGCCGGCGTCCGGCGCATCGTCAAAATTTCCGGATCGGACTGGACGATCGAACCTCCCGGACGATCGATCTCCGGTGATGCTCACGCTGCCGTCGAACGGCATCTCGGCCGCCTGCCGCTGGAGCATGTGTCTCTCAGACCAAACGCGTGGATGCAGGTGTCGCTTGCCAACACTCTTCGGCAAGTGCTTGCGGGCGGTCCGGTGACGGCGGTGAATCTCGACGCCGGCGTCGGCTACATTGATGCGCACGATATCGCCGATGTCGCGGTCCACCTCCTTCTGGCCGATCGGATAGCCGTGGGTCCGTTGAACCTGACGGGACCGGCCGCCAAGACACCTCGGCAGATCGCGGGTCTCCTCGCCACCGCGCTCGGGCGCCGTGTGGAAGCGGTGGAACACCAGCCTACACCCCTGCCCCCGGATGCCGGTTTCGAACAACACGCCGTGGCGCAATTCGCAACGCTGATTGGCGCGGGTCATGCGGCGGTGACGACGGAAGTGGTCCGGTCGCTTCTTGCCCGACCGCCGCGCAGCGTCGAAGCCTTCCTCTCGGACCAGCTAAGCGCAGAAGCGGTCCTCGCCCCGACCGCCGATATCGCGCCATGAGCCTCAAATACAGCAACCCTTAAGGAACCAAGGCTATGTCCCTCGTCATCTTCGGTGCCTCCGGCAACATCGGCAGCCATCTTCGCAAGGAGGCCTTGGCGCGCGGGCACCACGTCACGGCCGTCACGCACGTATCCGACATCGAACCGGCGGAGCGGCTGACGGTCGTCAAGGCCGATATCGCGGACGCCGCTGCGGTGGCGAAGATTGTGGCCGGTCATGACGCCGTGATCAGCGCCTACAGCCCCGGCCTGCGCCGCATCTCCGCGGAAGAGGCCGCCGAACGGATCGGTGAGGCGCATGAGGCGCTTTTTGAGGGCGTCAAACGAGCCGGCGTGCGCCGCCTCATCCTCGTCGGTGGCGTCGGCAGCCTGGAGGCGAGCCCCGGCATCGACGTCGTGGACAGCGACTTCTATCCGGCAAACCACAAGGCGCACACGTTGCGCAACCGTGACATCCTGAAAAGCCTGAAGCGCGGCGATCACGATCTCGACTGGACCTATGTGTCGCCGCCGCTCGCCATTCAGGCGGGCGAACGCACCGGCTCGTTCCGGCTGGGGGAAGACCGGCTGCTACGCGACGACAGCGGCGACAGCCGCATCTCGGAAGCGGATTTCGCAATCGCCATTCTCGACGAGCTCGAAAACGGCCAGTTCATCCGCCGGCGCTTCACGGCTGCCTATTAGAGTTTGTCAGGGATTTACGACGCATGACCCGCACGCAGCGCAAGCTCAACCTCAATGTCGGCATCAATACGACCGGCTATCTCGGCCATGCCTGGCCGTACCGCACCGGTACCCGGCACGATATCAACGATCCCGCTTATTACCGGCGCCTGACCGAGCTTGCCCACAAGGGCCTGTTCGATGCGGTGTTCTTCTCCGACCATCCCGCCCTGATGACGGATCCCGAGGGGCGACCCTTCCATACGATCGATCCGTTGATCCTCTGTACGGCGCTTGCCGCCCAGGTGCCGGATATCGGTTTCGTGGCCACCATGTCCTCGACCTATAATTCGCCCTACAATCTTGCCCGGCGCACCCAATCGACCGACATCGTTTCGGGCGGCCGGCTGATCATCAACATCGTCTCCTCATTCAACCCCAACGTTGCCGCCAATTTCAGCTCCGAGCCTCTGCCGCCGCGCCACGAACGCTATGCCAAGGCCTCCGAGTTTCTCGACGTCGCCAAAAAGCTCTGGGCGAGCTGGGATCCCGCCCGGGAAGGCGACGTGCCGGAAGGCCGGTTCTGGGATGCGACGAGCGCCCACACGATCGATCATGACGGCACCTATTTCACCGTCAAAGGGCCGCTCAACGTGCCGGTCGGGCCGCAAGGCCACCCCGTCATCGCTCAGGCTGGCGCTTCGGAAGGGGGTATCGACCTTGCGGCACGGCATGGCGAGATCATCTACTGCAACATCCTGTCTCGCCCGGCCGGCCGCGCCTTCGGCAAGAAGGTCAGGGACAGGGCGAGGGCGTTCGGACGCGATCCCGCCAGCATCCGCATCGTTCCCGGTCTCGTGGCGATCGTCGGCGAGACACGTACCGAAGCGCTCCGCAAGCACGAGCTTTTCAGCGGTGCCGGCTCGGAGGACGGGCTGATCGCCCGCTTTATCCGAGAGAACGGCATCGATCCCGCCGGCTTCGATCCGGATGCCATTCTCGATGCGGAGCGGTTCATTCCGGATCCCAACCGCCTGCTGGCGGTCGGCATGGGGCTGGGCCTGCTCGATCTCCTGACCCACGAAAAGCTGACGGCGCGACAGGTCGTCCGACGCTCGGAAGGCCATCACCGACTGGTGCTCGGCACGCCGGACGAGGTAGCCGATCAGATCATCGATCTCTGGGCTGACGGTACCGTCGACGGTTACACGCTGCAGCCGCCCCGGGCACCGGATGATATCGAGGAGTTCGTCGCGAAGGTCGTGCCGATCCTGCAGGATCGAGGCGTCTATCGAACGCGGTATGAGGAACCGACGATCCGCGAGCGCTACGGCCTGCCGTTTCCCGAGGGCACAGCCCGTCCCGGTGACCGTCCGGCACTATCCCGGTTGGGTTAAGGCTCTGAGCTTCCGGGTCTGAGGCACAAGCTGTCGGCCTATCCGGTGTTGAGTGCCTGGAGCCAGATCATCACGGCAACTGCGCCGGCGTCAGGGCGTTCCAGTGCGCGATCTTCAAGGATGCTTTACGTCCAGCCGAGGGGTGCGTCCAATGTGTCGCTTTCGCGCCTCAATGGCCCGCATCGCCACTGAACGAGCCGCTTGACAAAGAGAGTGGCTGATTTGAGTAGATTGTTGTAAGCTTTCGCCATGAACAGAGCGGACGCCATTGCGAAGCTTCAGCGACATGCAGATGCCGTGAAAGGCATGGGGGCAACCGCTTTGTATCTTTTCGGCTCTACGCTACGCAACGAGGCGCATATATCGAGCGATCTCGACGTGTTTATCGATTACGATTCGACTAAACGTTTCTCCCTGCTTGATCTGGTCGGCATCAAACAGTTCCTAGAGGAAGAGCTTGCGATGGAGGTGGATGTCACCACGCGCAACAGTCTTCACCCCATGCTGCGGACAGATATCGAACGTTCGGCCGTCAAGGTTTTCTGATGGGCAGACGCAGGATCGGGCCAGTTCTGGCGGAAATGCTCGAGGCTATTGAAGGCATCGAACGTCACACCGCTGGCAAATCTCTTATCGAGTTTGAACGCGACTGGCTGCTGCGTCTTGGCGTTCAGCGGGCGTTGGAAATCATATCGGAAGCCTCACGTCACATTCCCGATGACGTATTGACTGCCGAGCCGGAGGTGCCATGGAAAAACATCCGCGGCATCGGCAACATCCTACGTCACGAGTATCACAAAATCGCCGACGATGTGATTTGGGTGGTTGTGACTGAGAATATCCTTCCATTGAAGGCGGCTGTCAAAGCTATTCAACAGCGAATTGGCGAAGAAGGTTAGTTACTTCGGGCGATATGTCGCCTCGAATTTTTCACCATTCTTTAGCCAGATCCCCTTTCAATATCGCCATTCGTGATTGCCCGCGCATGTCTCGAAAAAATGCATACCACAATGACTCCGGGCATCGCCCATGCCGCTGCCCCAATCACCGGCACGTCCCGGACCTTATCGGACAACACAAGGGCCGCTTAGTGGCTTGAAACATCCTGGGCACCCGCATCCCGGAATGCGGCCTGCGCTTTGTCGACATCCTCAAGCGCCAGATCGACGGACACCTGAAGTTGACCTTCGAGCGCTGCATCCGTTCGAACGCCGTCCCCTTCGCGGTTCTCGACGTCGCCACCTGATGGCTGCGTCCCGGCGGTATTGTCCGACCCCGTTGCTTCTACGAAGACGTCGCTCCGGTCGATGCCATATTGCTGAACGAGATGTTCAATGGCGCGATCGGCGGCCTCGCGCGTGTCGAAGATCGCGGTGAGGGTTTTCACATTGTCGTTTGACATGCATCGTCTCCTGTTGCGTCACGGGCAACGAAGGGCAGCCCCTATGGTTCCGTGTCGGACCGGCGAGGCCTCCCTGCGCCTGCCGTCCGTCCTGGAAGCGATCCTGCAAGAGCGACGCCGTCTCCCTGTGCTCCTCCGTCGAAATCATGCAGCCGAGGCCGGGAGAGATGTTGCAGGTCTGTACCATCACTAGGGCAGTCTTCTGCGCGCCTTCTGCTCTTTCTGCGTGTCAGTCTGAAACAGTACAACAGCCGTGGCTATCCAACGCAGAACATTCCGCGATCTGCATCGGCGCAATCCGAGGGGTAAATTCATGAAGCCTTAAGTAAACGTCACAGTACACAATCGCACGAACAAGGCGGAACATTTGGTATAGGAACGTGTTTCCGATCCGAGACCTGAAACATGGTCTGGAATAGAGGACCCACACATGAAGAAGCTTTTTCTCGCGACGGCTATTCTTGCCGTTTCTGCGTTCGGCGTAAATGCCCAGACCACACCGGCACCGTCGGCAAATGGCGACACACCGGCCGTCGCAACACCGGACTCGGGCAATTCGACGGCGCCTGTCGAAGGCGCGAACTCGTTCACCGAGGCTCAGGCCAAGGAGCGCATCGAGGCTGCAGGCTATACGGAACTCGATGGCCTGATGCTCGACGACAAGGGTATCTGGCAGGCGAAGGCCATGAAGGACGGGAAATCGGCAGCGGTTTCCATGGACTATCAGGGCAACATCGTCTCGAAATAACAAGCGCTCTTGCGCTGGAAGGCAATGATCATGAAGACTGTAACAGGACTGTTCGACGACTATAGCGATGCAAGCGCCGCCGTGAGCGCGCTTGAAGCCCGTGGCATCCATTCCGACAACATCAGCATCGTATCCAACAATGCAGATGGCCGCTACAAGGATGGCGACCACGACAGCAACGCTGCCGAAGGTGCCGGAACCGGCGCCGGCATCGGTGCCGTGGTCGGTGGTGCAGGCGGGCTCCTGACGGGCCTCGGCATCATGGCCATACCAGGCGTTGGACCGGTCGTCGCGGCCGGCTGGCTCGCCGCAACGGCGCTTGGCGCGGTTGCCGGTGCCGCAGCCGGTGGTGCGACGGGCGGCCTGATCGGTGCTCTCACATCGTCAGGTGTCGACAAAGATCATGCGCATGTCTACGCCGAAGGCGTTCGTCGCGGCGGCACGCTCGTCACGGCCAAGGTCGAGGACGACCTTCACGCCGATGCCGAAGCGATCCTCAAGAAGTCGAACTGGGTCGATCCCGTCGAGCGGCGTAACGCCTATTCGCAGCAGGGCTGGACGAAGTTCGACGATACGGCTGCTCCCTATGGCGCGACCGAAGTCGAAGAAGAGCGCGCACGCTATCCGCGTCGCACGCTGTAACGAACCGCCGCAGATCATATGCAAAGGGCCGGAGCAATCCGGCCCTTTCGCTGTGCGAACCAAAGATAATCCGTCCGTGGAAGAGCGACAGGCCTGTGCGGCGTCGGGTATTGTCGTCAGGACGCCTTGCGTTCGACGAGATCGCTCTCTATTTCATCCCTATACCAAAAAGCTCAGGGCTTATGCTCGCTTTGCGAGGCAATGGCCCTGTGCGCATCGTTCCCAAAGGATATTTCATGACCAATATCGAAAAGCCGTACGAGCCCGTTTCGTTTGCCAAGAAGCACCGGATTTCCGTGGAAGACGCCACCGCCATCCTGAAGCAGGCTGAAGGCAACAAGAAGCTCGCCGACAAAGAGGGCCGCCGGGTCGCCGTTTGAGCGGATCCTGGCGCGCTGTTCTGCCGATCCTATAATTCCGGCGATGGGTCGCATTTCCGTTGACGGCCTACGGCGCGTTCAGTGACGCGATTTCTACTGCGATACCGACATGTAGCGGCTGAGAATTTCCGAAATGTCGGTATCTTCCTCGCGGTCATCGACCTTTGCCCGGTCTTCAACGGCGTGAAGATGATGGTCCATGATCCTGCAGGCAGCGGCCTGGTTTTGATTCTTCAGCGCATATCGATTGCCGCGAGCCTGAATTCCTCGTCTGCGACGAGCCGACGTCGGCGCTCGACGTCTCGGTGCAGGCACAGATCCTCAATCTTATGCGCGGGCTGCAGGACAGGCTCGTCCTCACCTACCTCTTCATCAGCCACAACCTCGCCGTCGTGCGCCATATGGCGGATAGGATCGCCGTGATGTATCTTGGCCGGATCATCGAGGAGGCGGATACGGAAGCGCTGTTTGCCAACCCGCAGCATCCCTATACGCGGCTGCTGTTGCAGACGATCCCGGATGTCCGCGCGCCAAACCGCGACCGGGCCCTGATGGGCGGCGAGCCGCCGAGCCCGCTTGAGCCGCCGAAGGGCTGCACCTTCCATCCGCGGTGTCCGATCGCAACCGAGCTTTGCAGCCGGGAAGCGCCGGAGCCTGTCAAACGTGCCGATGGCGGTCGCGTCGCATGCCACTTTCCGCAGCTGAGCCCCGAACAGCACGCCCTCTGACCGTATCCGGAACCGGGAGACCCCATGACACGCTCCGAAACACTCTTTACCCATGCCAGGCTGATGGATGGCACGCTGTGCGACATCGCCGTCGCCGACGGGCGCGTCACCGCGATTTCCGCTGTCGGCACGCTTTCGCGCGTTGCCGATACCATCGATATCGCCGGTGCGCTGCTGGTGCCGGCCTTCGTCGAGGGGCACATCCACCTCGATACCAGCTTCTACGGCGACCGGTGGATTCCGCATCGTCCGTGCACGGATGGATTCGATGTGCATGAGCGAGTCGCATTCCAGGCCGAGAACATGGCCTCGGCCGCGCCGATGGACAAACGTGCCCGCGATCAGCTCGACCTCTGCATCGCGAGCGGCTCTTTGCAGATGCGCAGTCATGTGATGGTCGATGGTTCGGTCGGGCTGAAATCGCTCGAGACGATCCTCGCCGTGCGCGAGGATTACAAGGATCTCATCGACATCCAGCTCGTCGCCTTCCCACAGTCCGGGATTCTCAAAAGTCCCGGCACGCCGGAGCTGCTGGACGCAGCCCTCGGCCTCGGCGCGGACCTCGTCGGCGGGCTCGACCCTGCGAGCTTCGACCGGGATGTGAATGGCCATCTCGACGTCGTCTTCGGTCTTGCCGAAAAGCACGGCGTCGATATCGACATTCACCTGCATGATGCAGGCTCGATGGGTGCCTTCACCATCGAGGAGATCTGCGCGCGCACGGCAGCGCTCGGCATGCAGGGGCACGTCACCGTCAGCCACGCCTACGGTCTCGGCGATCTCGCGCCGGACCCGGCCCGAAGGCTGGCAGCAAAGATCGCGAAGTCCGGAGTAGCCATCATGACCAACGCACCCGGCAACCATGTCTTCCCGCCCGTGGCGCTCCTGCGCGGCGAAGGCGTCACGGTCTTCAGCGGCAGCGACAATATTCGCGATTCCTGGTGGCCCTATGGCGATGGCGACATGCTGCGCCGTGCCGAGATCATCGGCTACCGCTCCGGCTTCTACACGGACGCGGAGCTTGCCGCCGCCTTCGACGTGGTCACCACGGGTGGTGCAAAGGCGCTGCGTCTGGAGGGCTACGGCGTCGAGATCGGCGCCAAGGCCGATTTCGTCACGCTGGACGCCGCCCACATTCCCCTTGCCGTCGTTTCGGTGCCGAAGGGGCGTCGCGTGTTCAAGGCCGGACGGCTCGTCGCGCAGGATGGCACGGTGCTGCGGTAGGCTCCGTGGTTTCGTTGTCGCTATTTGCCCCGACGACCGTCATCTTCCGCAAGAATCGAGGGTGACAGCCGGAGATATCATGAGTAAAGGAGTTAGGTATGAGAAAGCCTGGAATGCGATGACGACATCGGCTTGATGCCCGATGAAACGGTGCGTTCGCAGAACCGAGGTCGCAAGAGCGAATGACGAACATGGAAGTCCGCCATCAGGTCTATGTCGCCCAACGTCCGGCACTCGTTGCGTACGCATCGCGCATTCTCGGCTCCCGGGATACGGCCGAAGACATCGTTCAGGATGCCTTCCTCAGGTTCATGCCGGCGAATGCGCAGGAAACCTCGTCGGGACAGCTGGTCTCCTATCTCTACCGGATCGTCCGCAATCTCGCCTTCGATGTCATGAAACGGCAGAAGCTCGAAGCAAGGGAAAGCGTCGATCCACCCTACTGGACGGTGCCGTCCCGTCATCCGACGCCGGAGGATATCGTTGCCGCATCGGACGAATTGCGGCTGATCGAAAGGTTGCTCGAGGACTTGCCTCTGGAAACCCGGATCGCGCTCGAAATGCACCGGTTCGGCGGCTATACGCTGAGCGACATCGCGGCACATCTGGGCATATCCGTCGCGACGGTGCATCGGCACGTACGAACCGGGATGGTTCGTCTCGCCTCCGGCCTCGCCTCGTAAGCGTGTGATTCAACCGTAAGCCATGAAAAATTATTGCCTCCTGCTCGTCTTTGCTAGACGACGTGCATCCTGCACGAGGCAACAGCCAGCGACGGGACGCTTCGATGGGCGCTCCTCTTTCGATCGGGATGCTGCGGTCATAGGAACTTCGCAACGGTGAAAACGAACCCACCTTTTCCGGAAGCAACGCTCGGCGAAGCCACGGACTGGTTCCTGGAGATGCGGAACCGTCCTGATTGTCTCGAGACGCAGGCCGCCTTCCAGCAGTGGCTGTCGGCGTCCGAAGATAACACGGCTGCGTGGCACCACGTGGAGAAGACCTGGGCGCTGCTCGGCGAGACCCGCCCAGTTCACGCCGCGGACTGGGAGAGGGCTGCAACGGGCACAGTGGCGGTTGTACCTTTCACTGCGAAACGGTCAGAACCGCGTCGAAGCCGGCTGGCCGGCGCCGCCCTGCTGGCAGCGGCGGCCTGCGCCGTGGCATTTCTGGCGGGTCCCGCTCTTCTCCTGCATTTGCGCGCGGACGAAGTGACGGCGTCGGGAGAAAGCCGGCGCGTCGTGCTTGCCGATGGAACGACCGTGGATATGAGCGGTGGAACCGCCTTTGCCGTAACGATCGACAAGCAAGAGCGCCATGTCGAACTGCTGAAGGGCGAGGCCTTCTTCGACGTCACGCATGATGCAGGCTGGCCTTTTACCGTCGATGCCGGCGGCGTTACCGTGAGGGTTCTCGGCACCGCCTTCGACCTGCAGACCGGGGAGCAGGATACGACCGTGGAGCTTGCGCGCGGATCGGTCGCCATCTCCTATGACGGGGAGAGCCAGCGCAGCACGTTCGAACTCTCCCCCGGCGAGACTGCAGCGATCGACCGGGAGACCGGAACGGCGATCCGGGGAAAGGCCGATATCGAGGAGATGGGCGCCTGGCGAAGCGGCAAGCTCTCCGTCGACAACGTCACCATCGCCAGCGCCATCGAGCGCATTCAGCGCTATCACCCGGCCTGGATCACGATCGCGGACGGCACGCTCGGCTCTCTCCGCGTGACCGGCCTCTACGATCTGCGCGATCCCGATCGTGCGCTGAATGCGCTGGTCCGGCCCTTCGGCGGCAAGGTGCGGGCCGTCACGCCCTATGCCCGCATCGTCTCGCGCTACTGAGTGATTTTTCGCAGAAAGATCCGTTCTCGGCACGATTGTCAGAAAAACGTCGATCGGGGTGAGAAAAAACGGAACGTCGATCGTCTTAGAAAGGATGCGCGTGCCGTGGCCATGCTCTGACAGAGAGACGAGAGTAAGAATGCGTTCGCCGATATGCCGACAGAAAGTCGCAGATCTGAAGATCAGCAGCTGCAGGCTTTTCAGCCTGCTTGTCACGACCGCAATGGTGGGGCTGGTTACCCTTGCAGCGGCAGAGGGATCGCCGGTCGCGGCGCAGACGGTCGAGGCGAAGCATGCGTTTTCCATTGCCGCGCAGCCGCTTTCTCAAGCTTTGAAGACCTTCGGCCGGCAATCTGGCCTGCAGATCACGCTGGCGGCGGAAACGACGCGCGGCGTGCAGGCCCGCCCCGTCAGCGGCCAACTGACCGCGCGGCAGGCACTGGCTGAGCTGCTTGCCGGCACCGGGATTTCCTACGGCATCGCTGAGGGTACCGCGACCGTGGGTAGGCTTGGCGGTGCAAACACCGATGGCGGCATCGTGGCGGGCAACGGTGCGACGGTCCTTGCGCCGATCACCGTCTTTGGCGTCGGCATGACCAGCCCCGGCCAGATCACCATTTCGAGCCAGGAGCTGGAACAGAAGAACCCGGCCAGCATTGCCGATGTCTTCAAGGGGGAGCCGGGCGTCTCGGTCGGCAGCTCGCTTCCAATGTCGCAGAAGGTTTATGTCCATGGCATCGAGGAGACCAATCTGGCCGTGACCATCGACGGCAGCCGGCAGAACAACAAAGTCTTTCACCACTCGGCCACCAACCTCATCGATCCCGGCCTCCTCAAGACCGTCAACGTCGATGCGGGCGTTGCGCCGGCCGATGCCGGGCCGGGGGCGCTTGCCGGCGCCATCGCCTATGTGACGAAGGATGCGCGCGACCTTCTCGACGGCGACGGCTATGGCGGCTTCGTTAGCTCCAGCTACAATCTCAACAGCGATACGGTGGTCACGGGGCTCTCGGGCTATGCCATGAAGGATGGGCTGGAGGCGCTCGGTACGTTCACCTTCGGCAAAGGCAACGAATTCCATGTAGGCAACGGCGACGAGGTGCTCGGCACCGGCACGGACTTGATCAGCGGCATCGGCAAGCTCGCCTACACGTTCGACAGCGGCGACCGGATTTCGATCAGCCATGATCGCCTGCGCGACGATGCCGAACGACCCTTCCGCGCCAATGCAGGTTTCATCGAAGGCCGCCCGCCGTGGGAGCCGCGGGTTCGCGACTATGCCCTGGAGCGGCAGAACACGGTCTTCACCTATACCGATAGCACGCCGGAAGGCTGGTGGGACCCGAAGGTCATTCTGGCCTACAGCCGCACGAGCGTGGAAACGAAGATTTATCTCCGGCCCACGCTCAATATTCCGCCCTATGACGGGGTCGGCGAAACCGGCAGCCTCAACGGCAAGGTCCAGAACACCTTCGCGCTCGCCAACGGCACTATCGTCGCCGGCATCGACGTCTACAACGACAGGGCGGAGCTCGACGATCTCTTCGATTCCGCGACGGAGAAAGCGCGCGACATCGGCATCTATGCCCAAGCGCGCATCGAGCCGTGGGAGAAAACCCGCCTTTCGCTAGGCGCACGCGGCGACCAGCAGTGGTTTACCGGCACGACGGGCGAGACATGGGATCATTCCGGTCTCAGCGGCAATATTTCCGGCGAATACGACCTGATCGAAGACACGCTGACGGCCAAAGCAGGGTATTCCCGCGTCTGGGCTGGTATTCCCCTTGCTGAGAACTTCATCATGAACCCCAACTGGGATTATGGCGACGGTCCCGATCCGGTTCGCTCGAACAATGCCAATCTCGGCCTTACGGGGACATTCAACGATTTCACGATCGAGGGCAGCATCTTCCGCACGAATATCGATAGTGCCAGAGCCCCTCGCTACGCCGTGCCGCTCGGCGTGCAACAGCGTGACGTGACATCAAAGGGCTTCGAGATCGGCGCCGGGTACAGCTGGGATGCAAGCTCGGTGAAGGTCAAATATGCCGATATCGACGTCGAGATCGACGGCCAGCCGGCGGATTCCGAGCTTGGCAGCTACCTTGCGGCACCCGCCGGGCAGATCATCACCCTCACGGCCATCCACACCTTCGTGGACCTGGGCGTGACCCTCGGTGCCGATGCGGAATTGGCGGTCGACTACGACGATGTCGCGCCCGGCAGTAGGCCCTATGAGGGATATCAGGTGTTCAACGCCTTCCTCGAATACAAGCCACCGACCAAGCCGAACCTGACCTTGCGTGCCGACATCAAGAACGTCTTCGACGAGACCTACGCCGACCGCGCCACCTACGGGCAGGAATTCGGCACCGTAACCCCCCTCTACGAACAGGGTCGGACCTTCATTCTCACCGCAAAGACCACGTTCTAGGCCCGCACGACGACACTGGCGGCGGGCATGCTCCGCCGCTGCATCCGCCAAAATAGGAGTCCGCCAATGCTCGAAGCGACAAGCCGGTTTGAAACGAACGAGGGGCAGAAGTACCTCGTGCAGCTGTGCAAGCATTTCGCCCACAAGATCGAGGTTGACCAAGTGGGCGACCGGGGCGAGCTGCGGTTCTCCTGCGGCACGGGTTTTCTCGCAGCGAGCGCCGAAGGGCTCGACATCCGCGTTCGCTCTCCCGACGATCGGAGCCTGGGCGAGACGAAGGCCGTGATCGAAAGCCACCTCCTGCGTTTCGCCTTTCGCGAGCCGTTCGGGGCCCTCCTATGGACACCGGCAGCGTGAGAACCGGACAAAGAGGATGAACGGCATGAACGTTTCCCGACATCGCAGAGCCTGGTGGCTCATCGCCATCGCCCTGACCCTGCTGCCAGCCGGGCTCGTCCGGGCGACCGATATCCAGACGGCAGCGGGCATCGTGCCGGTTGCCGAGCGTCCCGGCAAAATCGCCGTGTTCGACATTGCGGCCGTCGATACGCTCGACAGCATCGGCGTCGAGATCGCTGGACTTCCGAGCAATCTCTATCTGCCGGAACTGCAGGCGCTCGCACGAAAGGCCGTTTCCGTCGGCACGATCTTCGAGCCCGATCTCGAGGCCCTGAGCGCGCTGCAACCGGATCTTATCATTCTCGGCGGTCGCTCGTCACCGAAGCGGGCAGCAACCGAGCAGGTCGCGCCGAGCATCGACATGACGATGGATGGCGACGATCTTCTCGACCAGGCAAAGGGTCGGCTGGCCGCCTATGGCGCTCTCTTCGGCAAGCAGGCGGAGGCCGGCAAGGTCGAGGCGGAGCTGGATGCGGCCGTCGCGCGGGCGAAAGCGGCCGTTGCGGGCAAGGGCCGGGCCCTGATCATCATGACCAACGGCCCCAAAGTCACCGCCTACGGCGTGGGCTCGCGGTTCGGCTGGCTCCACAGGTCGCTCGACCTCACCCCGGCGGTGGCTGACGTTGATGCGGCCATTCACGGGGAAGCCGTCTCCTTCGAATTCATCCGCGCCGCCAATCCGGACTGGCTCCTCGTGATCGACCGGGCAGCGGCCATCGGCTCGCAGGACCAGAACGCGCGGGCGACGCTCGACAATGCGCTTGTCGCCAAGACGACGGCATGGACAAAGGGGCAGGTCATCTACCTGCCTGCCGGGGATTTCTACATTGCAGCCGGCGGGACGCGATCGATGATCCGGGTCTTCGACGCGGTCACACAGGGCTTTACGAAGAGCCCATGAAAGCGGAATGGCGCAAACGCATCACCTTGCCCAGGGTGGCCGCGGCCGCGGCCCTCGTCATGCTGGTCTGTCTCAGCCTCCTCATCGGTGCCGATACCCTGTCGCCGACGCAGCTTGTGAGTAATCCCGAAGTGCTGGAACTGCTGCTCACAAGCCGCCTGCCGCGCACGCTTGCAGCCCTTCTCACAGGCTCGGCGCTCGCCATTGCCGGGCTGATCATGCAGGCGCTGGTGCGCAACCGTTTCGTCGAGCCCTCCACGGCCGGGACGGCGCAGAGCGCCGCGCTCGGTATCCTCCTGATGACGCTCGTCTTTCCCGCGGCCTCCCTCGGCGTCAAGATGATCGGCGCAACCGCGCTCGCTCTTCTCGGCACCTCCGTCTTCATGGCGACGGCCGACCGGCTGCCGGTCACGCAGCCGCATCTCGTGCCACTGTTCGGCCTCGTCTACGGCGGCGTCATCGGCGCCGTCGTCACCTTCGTCGGCTGGCAGACGGATCTCCTGCAGTTCATCGACATCTGGACGAATGGCGAGTTCTCCGGCGTCGTTCGCGGCCGCTACGAGTTTCTCTGGGGCGCCGGTATCATGGTCGTCCTCTCCTGGTGGATCGCCGACAGGCTCACCGTTCTGTCGCTCGGCCGGGAGGCCAGCATCGGCCTCGGGCTCGATTACGTCTGGACCCTGCGTCTCGGCCTTCTTGTCGTCTCCGTCATCGCCGCGCTCACGGTGTCCGTCGTCGGCATCATCCCCTTCGTCGGGCTCGTGGTGCCCAATATCGTCTCCCGCGTCATCGGCGACAATCTGCGCGCGTCCATTCCCTGGACGGCACTGTCCGGAGCGCTGCTGGTGCTGGGTTGCGATATCGTCGGCCGGCTGATCCGCTACCCCTACGAGATCCCGGTCGCGACCGTCATGGGCGTCGTCGGCGCGCTCCTGTTCCTGAAGCTGATGCGCCTGCGTCCGTCCCATGCATAAGCGCCGCCTTGTCCTTCTGGCGGCCCTTGCGGTTGTCTCGGTCGCGGCCTTCCTGACCCTCGGCCTACGGGGAAACCTCGCCTTCGTGCTGCAGATCCGTGCGGTGAAGCTGCTCGCGCTCGTGCAGGTGGCCGTGTCCGTGGCGCTGTCCACCGTCCTGTTCCAGACCGTTACCGCCAACCGAATTCTCACGCCCTCCATCATGGGGCTCGATGCGCTCTATCTTTTCGGACAGACTCTTCTCGTCTTTCTCCTCGGTGGCCTCGGCTATGCGGCAATCGGCGGAGGCTGGAAGTTTGCGGCCGAAGTCCTCATCATGATTGCTCTCGCCGCCGTCCTGCTCCGTCCCCTGCTCACCGCGCGTCTCGACATGAGCCTCCTGCTTCTGACAGGCGTCACCATCGGCCTTCTCTTCCGCAGCCTGTCGCAACTCCTGTTCCGCCTGCTCGATCCCAACGCCTTCGCCGTGGTGCAGGCGGCCAGCTTCGCCAATTTCAATGCCCTGCGCGCCGACCTCACCATCATCGGCAGCGTCGTGACCTTTGCCGCCGCGGCTCTTTGCTGGCACCAGCGGCACAGGCTCGATGTCATGGCGCTCGGCCGCGAAGCCGCCATCGGGCTCGGTATCGACTGGTCGCGGACAGCGGCGCTCCTGCTCCTCATCGTCGCGCTTCTGGTCGCGGTGTCCACGGCCCTTGTCGGGCCGGTCGCCTTCTTCGGCCTGCTGGTGGCGGCCCTTGCCGAGCGTATCCTCGGCACACGGCGACATGCCGTCCTCTTGCCCGCCGCCGCTCTCGTCGCGATCATCCTTCTGGTCGGCGGCCAGGCGATCTTCCAGCATCTGCTGGGCAGCGCCTCGACGCTCGGCGTCGTCATCGAATTTGCCGGCGGCATTGCCTTCCTTCTTCTGCTCTATCTGGGAAGCCGGACGTGATCCTCATCAAAGACCTATCCCTTGCCCATGGCGGCACGCCGATCCTCAGGGACATCAACCTGACGATCGATCGCGGCGGCATCATCGCCCTCGTCGGGCCGAACGGCGCGGGAAAGTCGAGCCTCCTGTCGCTGATCGCGCGCCTGCGCCCTCTACAGACCGGCCGCGTCGTCATCGACGGTCTGCCTGTGACAACGACTCCCGGCCGGGAGCTTGCGCGACGGATGGCGATCCTGCGCCAGGACGGGGTATTCGCCGGCCGCCTGACCGTGCGCGAACTCGTGGGCCTCGGCCGCTTTCCCCACAATCAGGGCCGCTCGACGCCGCAGGACAGGGCGCGCGTCGAGGAGGCGCTGGCGCAGTTCGGCGTGGCGGATCTCGCCGAACGTTTTCTGGAGACGCTGTCGGGCGGCCAACGCCAGCGCGCCCTTGTCGCCATGACCTTCTGCCAGGGCACCGACTACCTGCTGCTCGACGAGCCGCTCAACAACCTCGACATGTTCCATGCGCGCCACCTGATGCAGAGCCTGCGGCGCATGGCGGACGAGGAAGATCGCACGGCCATCATCGTCCTCCACGACATCAATCAGGCCGCCGCCTATGCCGACCGGATCATCGCGATGCGGGACGGCCGTGTCGTCGTGGACGGCACGCCGCAGGACGTGCTGACGCCCGATACGCTTGCCGAGATCTTCGGCTACCGCATGCAGGTAACGCAGATCGGGGGAAAACCCCTCGTGCTGCACCACCTGTGACGCGAGGACCGGGAGAACCCACGCGTCACAGGTGGTGCCACAAAAGCGGCCATTCCCCACGCTACGGATCGTCCCGCAACGAGGAACCCATGATGCGCTTGTCTCTTCTGACCCTTGCCATCCTGATGACGGCGACCGTCGTTCATGCGTCGTCCGACGACGCCTGGGCGAAGCTCAACCTGACGGTCGCGGAGACCTGTGCGGCGGCGAGCGGGCTGAAGCACGCGCATGTCTCGGAGATCATCCAGTTCGACGATACGCTCGGCAAAGTGGCGACGCTGGTCAGCGGCGTCTTTCCGCAAAAGGCGCTGAAGGGCGCGCATGGCAAGATGCTCTGCATCTTCGACAAAACATCGGGCAAGGCCTGGATCGACGAGGCCAAGGGCTGGAGCGCGCCCGACCTGCGCTGATGCCTCGCCGATCCCCGATCTCACCCCAAACGATGCGGACGCAAGCTTCTCCGAAAGCCCGTGCCGTAAGACCTGAACAACAGAAGGACTATCCCCCATGAAAGCTGTCACCCGCTCGCCGCTCTCGGATTCATCGGTCTGCCCGCAGCGTCGCAGGCTGCCGACCAGGATTTTACGCTGACCTACCATGTCGAGCGCATTCCAGCGGCAAAGCTCAGCATCGACACCTGCGGTAGCGTCGTCTCCGAGGTTGCGGAAAAGGCGGGCCTCGGCGCCGCTCTCCAGAGCTTCCCGGGCCAACTCGTCACCGTTCAGGGTGGCACATCCGGCAGCGGCGCCTTCGTCGTGCAGTGCATCGCGGTCGATGCGACGACGGTGGCGGTGGTGCAGGGGTTCGACTACCAGAGCACGAAGGGTCCTCTGGGCGATGCCGCCGACCAGATGATCGCGGCGCTAAAGGCGGAAGCGCAGTAGGCTTAAGGCCGCCTCTCCCGGGTGAAGAGCTCGTAAAGCACGAGCAGCAGCACTGTGGCTGCGAACACCACGATGCCGATGACCTCAAGGCCGAGGGAGCGGGTCATCAGGCCCGTGAGGGCCGTAACCACGGCGCCGCCGAGGCCTGCGGCGGCAATCTGGAAGCCGATCGCGCTGTTGGCGTGCTCGCGCCCCACGCGCCCGGGCGTCAGGCTGATCAGCGAGGCGAAGATGGGCGCGAAGAAGAAGCCGATCATCATGAGGCCGAGCACGCCGAGCGCCGGCACCGGGGCGAGCCAGAACAGGAGCGCGCCGAGCGCTGCGGCGAGAATGCAGATTCGCAGCGTCTTGAGGAGGGGCACCCGGTTGGCGATGAAGCCGAAACCGATGCGCCCTATGGTGAGGCTGCCCCAGAAGAGGCCGACCACGAGGCCGGCATTGGTTTCCGAAAAGCCGCGCCCGAGCGTCAGCAGCGTGTAGCTCCACTGTGCCGCCGTCACCTCGATGCCGCAATAGACAAAGAAGACGAGCATGCCGAACCAGACGACCGGCTTGCGCAGGGTCTCCGATACCGGCGCTGCGGGCAGCTCCTCCGCGACGTCGTGTCCGATCTCCGCCACCTCCTCCCAGCGCGACCGGGTGAGGAAGAACGTGGCGGCCAGGACCAGCTGCGCGCTGCCGACAATCGCGTAGCTTACCTGCCAGACGAGCCCTGACCCGAGCACGCCGGAGACGAGCAGCGGTCCGATGGTGGTGCCGAGGCCGAAGAAGGCATGCAGCCAGTTGAGGATCTGTGGGCTGAAATGGCGCGCGCCATAAGCGTTTAGCCCCGCATCGACCGCGCCACCACCGAGCCCGGCGAGGAAACCGAGCGCAATCATCAGCGGCCACGCCGGCGTGAGCGCGAAGCCGAGCAGGCCGATGGCGGCGGCGAGCGTCGACAGCGCCAGCACCATGCCGATTGGTACGCGCCGCAGCACCGCGCCGCTCATGAAACTCGCCGCTAGATAGCCGGCCGTGGTGACCGCAACCAAAAGCCCGAGCCGGTCGAGCGGCAACGTGAAATCCGCGCGGATCGACGGCCAGGACACGCCGAGAAGACCATCGGGAAGCCCGAGGCTGATGAAGGCGAGAAAGGCCAGCGTCGTGAGAAAACTGCGTTTCGACATTTCGGAGATCATGCCTTCATCTGGGGAAGCGGTCGGGTGTTGTCGGTTGAAGGCGAACGACCCGCCTCACGGTGCCCCGTCGGGTGTGTCGGCCAGCACACAGGCCAGCAGGCCGGGAAAGCGTGCATCGAGATCCTGCCGCCGCAGCGTTAGGCGCCTTCCCCGGCCGGATGCCTCGTTGCGGATGATGCCAGCCTCGCGCAGCACCTTCATGAGATGCGACTTGGTCGATTTCGGCGTCGAGGCATCGGAAAGATGGCATTGCGCCATATCGAGCGGGCCAGAGGCAAGCTGCCGCACGATCGCGAGCCGCTCCGGATCGCTGAACGCGAAGAGCACCTGCGTCAGCTTCAGGTCGCCCGGTTCGGGATGGGGGAGATCCAAATGCGGGATGGGAGCGATATCGGGTGTCATGGTTCGAATTTAGTTGAACGGACACGCCTTTGCCAGTAAAGAAAAGTTCGAAAAATCTCGAACTGTCGGGGGACACATGACCGACGTGCTGCTCAAGATACCGGTAAACATGAACGCCGGTTTCCGCCTGACCCTCGCCGCCATGGCGGTGATGATGGCCGGCGCCAGCGCGCCCTCGCCCTTCTACCCTACGCTCCAGCAGGAGCTCGGCTTCACGTCGATGACGCTCACTGCGGTCTTCGCCGTGTACACCGTCACCCTGCTCGCCTCGCTGCTCGTCATGGGGTCGCTGTCCGACCATGTCGGCCGACGCCCGGTCATCTCGGCGGGCTTCGCGCTGATGGCGTTCAGCCTCACGCTCTTCTGGCAGGCGCAGGACGTGGGCAGCCTCGTCATCTCGCGCATCCTGCAGGGCGTCGCCGCCGGCCTGCTCCTGTCGACGCTGTCGGCCGCCGTCGTCGATTTCGAGCCAAAGGACAGGCCCGGCAGCGCCTCCATCCGGAATTCCGTCGTTCCGCTCAGCGGGCTTGCCGTGGGGGCCCTGGTCGCAGGCCTGCTGATGGACGCGACATTGACGGCGAAGGCGAGCGTCTTCGGCGCGCTGGTTGCAGGATCCGCCCTCTTTGCCGGCCTCATCTGGTGCGTGCCGGAAACCGCACCGCGCCATGAAGGCGTCTGGGCGTCGCTCCGGCCGCGCATCGGCGTGCCCGCAGCCGCGGTGACCGCCTTCTGGCGCAGCGCGCCGGCCGTCATCGCCGGCTGGGCCACCGGCGGCCTCTATCTTGCGCTCGGCGCGCCGTTGGTGCGCAGCGTGTTCGGCGTGGAAGACCATACGAGGCAGGCGATCGTCATCGTCATTCTCTGCGGCGCGGGTGCGGCCGCCTGCTATGTGGCGCGCGGCCGCTCGTCACGCAGCGTCACCCTCTTCGGCACCGCGGCGCTCGCGCTCGGCACGACGCTCACGCTCGCCGCAATGGTCTGGACGTCCCTCCCCGCCTATCTTCTGGCGCTCACCATCGCCGGGACAGGGTTCGGCACCTGCTTCTATGGCGTCCTGCGCTCCATCGTGCCGGTCGTGCGCCCGCACGAGCGTGGCGAGCTCTTCGCCGCCCTCTTCACCTTGAGCTACCTCGCCTTCGGCCTGCCGACGCTTCTGGCAGGCCTCGCCATCGGCACGTTCGGCCTTGCCCCTACCGTCCTCGTCTATGGCGCGCTCATCGTGCTCTTCTCGACCATGGCGGGGCTGCTGCGCCTGTTCGGCACGCGGGACTGAACCTGTCATGGTTCCTGTCGCGCTTACCGGCGCGGATGTCGTGCCCGCACTGGCTTTCGCCGTCCCCGGCGCGTAGACAGGGTGATCCCAAGCCGATCCGTCACATCGCGTCGCAGGCGCGACAGTCGGAACATCATGACAGCCAAGACACGCGGTTACCTCTATGTCCTCCTCGCCATCACCATCTTTGCGGGACAGGATGCGTTCTCCAAGCTGCTCGGGGAAAAGTACCCGCCCATCATGGTCGTCATGGTGCGCTTCTGGGCCTTTGCCGTGTTCGTCATGGTCATGGCGGCGTTTGCACCGGGCGGGCTGAGACGGGCCTTCGTGACGCGGCGGCCGGTTCTACAGGTGTTTCGCGGCGTGCTGCTGGTCGGCGAGGTCGTCATCGTCGTCTTCGCCTTCATCACCGCCGGTCTCGCCATGAGCCAGTCCATCCTGCAAGCGACGCCGCTGATCGTGACCGTGCTGTCCGTGCCGCTCCTGGGCGAGAAAGTCGGCTGGCGGCGCGGCCTTGCGGTGGTCGCAGGCCTCTTGGGCGTGCTCGTCATTCTTAATCCGCTGTCGGTTGTGTTCGATCTTCGCCTGCTCGTGCCGCTCGTCGCCGCCTTCATATACGGCTTCTACAGCATCGCGACCCGGGCAGTGAGCCGGGACGATTCCGCTGTGACGAGCGTTCTCTATGCCGGCGTGTTCGGCGCACTGGCGGCAACGCTCGTCGGCCCGTTCTACTGGACGCCGATCGCGCCGGCCGACTGGCCCGCCATGATCGCGCTCTGCATCTGCGGCGCCACCAGCCACTATTTCCTGATCAAAGCCTACGGCCTGCTGACGGCCGTCGAGGTGCAGCCCCTGACCTACCTGCAGCTCGTGCTGAGCGGCGGCATCGCGGTCCTGTTCTTCGGCGAGACCGTGACGATCAACATGATCATCGGCGCCCTCATCGTCGTCGGCGCCGGGCTCTTCACCGTCTGGCGCGAACACCGCGTCGGTCTGCGGTAGGCACCCGGTGCGCGTTATCGCGGCTCAGCCAGAAGCCCGGTTGCCAGCGCCTGAAACGCCTCGATCGCCTTTGGCAACACACGCGCCGCATCGCCGCTGGCGGCAACCCAAAGGGCAGCGTTCAGGGCGGCGCCGCTGAGAAGCCGGGCGGCGGCCTCCGGATCGACGGGCTTGACGATGCCGTCCCCGATCAGCCGCTCGATCGCGCGCTGCGTTACCTGCAGGCAGCTGTCCTGGCTCGGCCATTTCGAGGGGTCGCCCAGCACGGCAGGCCCGTCGAGAAGCACGATGCGCTGCACGTCCGGGTCGAGCGACATCTCGATATAGGCCGTCCCTTCCGCCAGAAGGCCGGCCCACGCATCGTCCATGCCAGCGCCGATCGCTTGCGCGCGTGCGGCCATCTCGCCGTCGATCTGATCGACGACGGCAGCCAGCAGCCCCTTCTTGTCGCCGAAATTGTGGTAAAGCGCGCCCCGCGTCAGCCCCACTTCCGCCGTCAACTCATCCATGGAGGCGGCCGCATAGCCCTTGTCGGCAAAGGCGCGGCGCCCGGCCGCGATCAGCCTCGCCCGGTTTTCCTCCATCGTTTCCGCCCGTGTTCTCGCCATCTCAATCCTTCATTTCACATACGAGACGTATCTTTATTTGACATACGCCTCGTATGCGACTACCTCTCTGCATACGCACCGTATCTGAAACCTAGCGCGACCGGAAGCCGGACACCGCTAACCTTGAGGATCACACCATGACCGACCGCCAAGCCATCTTCCCCGCAGACCGCCACGCACTTTACGAAAAGCACCACTATTCCGCCGCCATCCGCTCGGGCGACCTCCTGTTCGTCTCCGGTCAGGTCGGCAGCCGCATAGATGGCTCGCCCGAGCCAGATTTCGCCGCCCAGGTGGAACGCGCCTTTGAAAACCTGAAGGAAACGCTGGCCGCAGCCGGCTGTACGTTCGAGGACGTGCTGGACGTGACGACATTCCACACCGATCCGGAGCGCCAGTTCGAAACCATTCTACCGATCAAGGACCGCTATTTCGGCACAAAGCCCTACCCGGCATGGACCGCCCTCGGCGTTACCTGGCTTTCTGGCTTCGATTTTGAAATCAAGGTTATCGCCCGCATTCCCTGAACGGGGACAGGGGACCCTTACCCACCCTCCCGCCGCGCCTTGATGAAGTCGATGAAGGCGCGCAGGGGTGAGGGGACGAGGCGGCGGCCAGAGTAGTAGAGGAAGGGACCGGGGAAGCTCGGCCACCAGTCCTGCAGCACCGGCTCCAGCGCGCCTGAGTCGAAGTGCGGCTGCAGCCAGGTTTCAAACAGCGAGACGATGCCGAGGCCTTCGATGGCGACGGCGACACCGAGATCCGACCCGCCGCCGGCCTGCACGATGAGTTGCGGTGTGGGATCGACCCGCAAAGTCTCGTCCCCCCGCTCGAACTCCCAGGGCGTGACGGACCGCCCGGCAAAACGGCTGCGGATGCAGGTATGGGACAAGAGGTCGCTGGGATGCGTCGGCCGGCCCCGGGCCGTGAGATAGGCTGGCGATGCGGCGCTGGCAAAACGCTGGAGGCGCGGGCCGATGGGCACGGCGATCATGTCCTGCTCCAGCCGCTCGTCGTAGCGGATGCCGGCATCGCAGCCGGCAGCGTTGATGTCGACGAAGGTCTCGTCCGTCATGATTTCGAGCCGGATATCCGGATAGGCCTTGAGGAAGGCCGGGACGATCTGCGGCAGGATAAGCCGCGCCGCGCTGATCGGCACGTTCAATTTCAGGCTTCCCGCGGGCCGGTCGCCGAGGCCGACGACATGGCGGAGCGCCGCGTCGATTTCCCGCATCGCCGGGTTCACGCGCGCCATCAGCGCCCGCCCGGCCTCCGTCGGCACCACGCTGCGCGTCGTCCGGTTGAAAAGCCGGATGCCGAGCTGCGCTTCGAGCCGGCGAACGGCATCGCTCAGCGCCGAGGCGCTGCTGCCCGACGCCCGTGCCGCCTCGCGAAATCCGCCAGCGGAGGCCACAGCGAGAAACGCCTTCACGTCGCCCATCTCAAAAGCGCTGTCCTGCACGACCCCTCCCTCATTGTCCGCCAGTCCGCACAACCTGTTCGCATTACCACGGATTATCAAGCGACGGATACAGTTCTATCTTGGGCTTCATCAACAAGGAGGGTCCCATGACCGATATCCGGAACGCCGGCACATTTCAGCTTGGAAGCTTTACCGTCAAACGCCTCGGTTACGGCGCCATGCAGCTCGCGGGAAAGGGCGTCTTCGGCCCGCCGCGCGATCGCGCGGAGGCGATCGCCGTGCTGCGTGAGGTCGTGGAAAGCGGCGTCGATCACATCGACACCAGCGATTTCTACGGCCCGCATGTCACCAACCAGATCATCCGCGAGGCGCTGCATCCCTATCCGGATCATCTCGTCATCGTCACCAAGGTTGGCGCCGTGCGCGGCGCGGATGCCTCCTGGAAACCGGCATTCTCCAAAGACGATCTGACCAAAGCGGTGCATGAGAATCTTGAGAACCTTGGGCTGGAGACGCTCCCCGTCGTCAACCTGCGTGCCATGTTCGATGTACACGGCCCGGCCGAGGGGTCGATCGAAGCGCCGCTGACAGTGCTGGCAGAACTGCAGGCTAAGGGCCTCATCCGCCATATCGGCCTGTCGAACGTCACCCCGGCGCAGATCGCGCAAGGCCGCGGGATCACCGAGATCGTCTGCGTGCAGAACCAGTACAATCTCGCTCATCGCGGCGACGACGCCCTGATCGACAATCTCGCCGCCGTCGGCACGGCCTATGTGCCCTTCTTCCCCCTCGGCGGCTTCTCGCCCTTGCAGTCGGCAGCGCTCACCACTGCCGCGGCGGACCTTGGCGCCACGCCCATGCAGGTGGCACTCGCCTGGCTCCTGGCGCGGTCGCCCAACATCCTCCTCATCCCCGGTACATCCTCGCGCCCGCACCTGCGCGAAAACCTCGCTGCCGCCGGTCTAAAGCTTCCGGCCGACGTCCTCACCCGCCTCGATGCCATTGGGAGGGCCGGGTGATCAGGCTTATCCCAAGGATCTGCAACAGCCTGACGTCGTTGATTTCATGAGGCCGTCGGCACAAGGCCGACGATGACGTTTCGCAAACGGGATACAGGCGTCAGGCGACGTTCGCCCGGCTTCCCCCCGCTTGCTGGCCGATGTCGTGCGCATTGACCATGGCGCCTGCAAGCTGGCGGAAGCTGACGGTGCCCACGGGCTTGGCCGTTGCGTCTACCACAATGGCCTCGTCATCCGGCGTGCCGACGAGCATGCGGAGTGCCTCCTCGATCGTCACGTCGGCGGCGATCGTGCGGCCGGCGGGTACATGGCTAGGGGCAAGTGTCCGCAGCGGCGTCATCACCGCCTCCACATGCACAACGCGGCCGCGGTTCACCTCGCGCACGAAGCTCGCCACATAGTCGTCGGCGGGCCGCAGCACGATGTCCTGGCTCGTGCCCTGCTGGATCACCTCGCCATCGCGCAGGATGGCGATCCGGTCGCCAAGGCGCAGGGCCTCGTCGAGGTCGTGCGTGATGAAGACAATGGTCTTGCGGATCTCGGCTTGGATGTCGAGAAGCACCGACTGCATGTCCATGCGGATCAGCGGGTCGAGCGCGGAATAAGCCTCGTCCATCAGAAGCACGGGCGCGTCGTTGGACAGCGCGCGCGCCAGCCCCACGCGCTGCTGCATGCCGCCCGAGAGCTGGTTGGGATACTTGCTCTCGAAGCCCTTCAGCCCCACCCGCTCCAGCCAGCGCATGGCGATGTCGCGCGATTTCGTGCGCTCGATGCCCTGGATCTCCAGGCCGAACATGGTGTTGTCGAGCACACTGCGGTGCGGCAGCAGCGCGAACTTCTGGAACACCATGGCCGTCTGGTGGCGGCGGAAATTGCGCAGTTCCGCGGGGTCCATCTTCACCACGTCGACACCATCGACCAGCACCTCGCCGGCCGTCGGGTCGATCAGCCGGTTGATGTGGCGGATCAGCGTGGACTTGCCGGAGCCCGAAAGGCCCATGATCACCTGGATCGAGCCCGAGGCGATCTCGATATTGATGTCGCGCAGGCCGAGTACGTGGCCGTGCACGGCGTTGAGCTCCGTCTTGGTCATGCCGTTGCGCACGGCATCGACATGGGCGCCAGCATTGGGGCCGAAGATCTTGTAGAGATTGCGGACGGCGATGCCGCCGAAAGCCATGCGGGGGGCCGGATCAACCATGGACGATCTCCCGATGCTTCTGCAGGCGTTTGCCATAGGCCTGGCTGACGCGGTCGAAGATGATGGCGATGCCGACGATGGCGAGCCCGTTGAACATGCCGAGCGTGAAGTACTGGTTGGCGATGGCTTTCAGCACCGGCTGCCCCAGCCCCTGCACGCCGATCATCGAGGCGACCACGACCATGGCGAGCGCCATCATGATCGTCTGGTTGATGCCGGCCATGATGGTGGGCAGAGCGAGCGGCAGCTGCACCTTGAACAGCTTCTGCCGCTCCGACGTGCCGAACGCATCGGCTGCCTCCAGCACGTCCTTGTCCACCAGCCGGATACCGAGATCGGTGAGCCGGATCATCGGGGGAATGGCGTAGATGACGACGGCGATGAGGCCGGGCACGCGGCCGATGCCGAGCAGCATGACGACCGGGATGAGATAGACGAAGCTCGGCATGGTCTGCATCACGTCGAGGATCGGGTTGACGATCCGCCGGAACGTGTCGGAGCGCGCCATGAGAATGCCGATCGGCAAGCCCACCGCGATGGACAACACCGTGCACACGAAGATCATCGCGACCGTGCGCATCGTATCGGTCCACATGTCGAAATAGCCGATGAGCAGCAGCGTCACGAGACAGCCGAGCACGATCTTCACGCTGCGGCTGGCAAACCAGGCGATCGTGAGGATGATCGCGGTAATGATCGGCCAGGGCGTTTGCGTCATGAAGCGATCGGTGGCGAGCAGGAAGCTTTGCAGCGGCGAGAACAGGCTCTCGATCGCGTCGCCATAGGTGCGGGTGAAGCCCCGGAATCCCTCGTCGATGGCTTTCTTCAGGTTGCGAAGCGCGTCGTCATCCATGTGTGGAAATGTGTAAAACCATTCCATGCGGGTCCCTTTCTCTGGAAGGAGCCGTGCGACGTCTTTTTCTTCTTCTGACGGCAAGCGGAAGGCGGCACGCGCCGGCACGATACCCGGAAGAGGTAAAGTGCCGGCGGGCGCCGCTTCAAAGGACGGGGCTCAGAGCGCCGCTTCGATCTTCGCGGCCGCGTCGGCCGAAACCCACTTGGTCCAGATCTCCTTATTTTCCTTCAGGAAGTGCTTGGCACCGTCTTCGCCGCTCGCCTGGTTGTCGGTCATCCAGGCCATCAGCTTGCCGATCGTCTCGTTGCTCCAAGAGCGCTTTTCGAGATAGGCCATGACCTCGGGACCGGCCTTCTCCGAGAAGGGCTTGGCGACCAGCGTGACGATAGTGTCCACCGGCCACGCGTTTGGCTTGGGGTCCGGGCAGTCGGCAACAGTGTTGCAACGCTTCCATTCGGCCGCATCCGCACCCACACCGGCTTCCAGCTTTACCATCGGATACTTACCGAGGAGGGCCGTCGGCGCCCAGTAGTAGGCGGCGAAGCCCTTTTCACGCTCGTAGGCCTTGGCGATTGCACCATCGAGGCCGGCGGCCGAGCCGGTATCGACCAGCGTGAAGTTCGCCTTCTCGCCATCATAAGCCTTGAAGAGCTGCGTCGTCACAACCGTGCCGCCCCAGCCCTGCGGACCGTTGAGCACCGCGCCCTTGCTCGTGTCTTCCTCGTTGGGGAAAAGCTCGGGATGCTTCAGGAGGTCGGGAATGGTCTTGATGTCAGGATGCTTGTCGGCAAGGTATTTCGGGATCCACCAGCCCTGGTTTCCGCCATCCGGCAGAGGCGAGCCGACCTTGACGATGCGGCCCTCTTCCACGCCCTTGGCAACGACGTCCGGTAGCAGGTCCACCCAGGCCTCCGGCGCGATGTCCGGCTGGCCCTTCTCGGCCATGGAGGTGATGGTCGGAACCGTATCGCCGACAGTGATCTCGGCCTGACAGCCATAGCCCTCGTTCAGGATCAGCTTGTCGAGATTGGAGATGACCTCCGCGCTCTGCCAGTTCATGCTGGCGATGGTGACTGTGCCGCACTCGGCAGCACCGGCGGCCGATATGCCTGCGAAAAGGCCCATCGTCAGGCAGCTCGAAGCGAGTAGTTTCTTCATTGTCGTTCCCCTTTGTTTTTTAGCGGCAAGGCATGAAAAGCGGGGCGCCGCGGATACCCGCTTCATGGGCTCTGAAGGACAGTCTCCTCATCCTCGATGATGGCTGCAGGCCGCGTTTGCGGTGCGAAAATCTTGCCCTCCGCATAGGCTGAGCCTTACGGAGGTTGTGTGATTGTGGCGGATGGGTTGGACGATCGACATCCCTGTCGCGCCATTCCAAGGCGCGATTAGACGGGCCGAGGTGCGATCGGACAGGCTGTCGGTTTTGTTCGGGAGAGGTGTGGCGATAGGAAAGGGCTGCGGTGTGGTCGCCATCCGGCCTATATTCGATGTCGCCACGGCCGCCATTTCCGCTATTCCTGCCTGTAGCCGTGGCGGGCATAGAAGCGGTCGAGCTCCCGCTGCTGCGCGTCTTGTCCCGTAAAGATCGAGATGTAATGCGGTATCCGCTTCATCCGCAGCGCCACATCCTCGCGGGCCTGCATGGAGATATAGCCGATCTGCACGAGATAGGTCGTGCGCGCCCTGACATCCGCGGTGACCGCGTCATGGCCGAAGCGCATGAACATGCGGGCGAGCGCGTCCATCCGCGCCGCATCCGCGCGCTGCACCTCTGCCTCGATCTCCGGTGATTGCAGCGCCCAGCTGCGCACGGCGAACTCGAACCGGGCATCGAAAAGGACAGTGTCGATCCAGCAATCGAACACGTTCAGCATGGCTTCCACCAGCGTCTCCGCGTAAGCCTCGGACTGCCGGACGATGTTGCCGGTGTTCGTGTCGCGCCAGCGCGCGATCAGCGCATCCAGCAGCGCCTCGCGGTCCTTGAAGAACCAGTAGAAGCTGGTGCGCGACAGGCCGAGCCGCTTGGCAAGCGGCAGGATCTTCACCGAGTCCACGCCCGATTCCAGCAGCGAGGCGTAAGCGGCATCGAACCACCCCTCGTAAGACCCCCGCCAGCCGCTGTCGTTCACCGCCTGCTCCATACCGTTAGTCCTACCAAACACCACCGCAGCAGACAAGCAGAATGTACACCCCTGTTTTTAATGTTGACACTTCTGTACATTCCTCGTTAGCCTCGCGCACATCCCCACCTATCGGAGCTTAAGGCATGTCCAGCGATCCCCTCCTGCAGCCCTATAGGCTGAAGCACCTGACCCTTCGCAACCGCATCATCGTGACGTCCCACGAGCCGGCCTATCCCGAAGACGGCATGCCGAAAGCGCGGTATCGCGCCTACACGGTCGAGCGGGCGAAGGGCGGCGTCGCGCTGACCATGACGGCGGGCTCTGCGGCCGTATCGAAGGACAGCCCGCCGGTGTTCAACAACCTGCTCGCCTACAAGGACGAGATCGTGCCCTACATCCGCGAAATGACGGATGCCGTGCACGAGGAAGGTGCGGCGATCATGATTCAGCTCACCCATCTTGGCCGTCGGACCCGCTGGGACAAGGGCGACTGGCTGCCCGTCATCGCCCCTTCGCACCAGCGGGAGGCCGCCCACCGCGCCTTTCCAAAGAAGCTCGAGGACTGGGACATCGCCCGGGTGATCGCCGACTTCGCCGATGCGGCCGAGCGCATGAAGGCGGGCGGCATGGACGGTGTCGAGCTGGAAGCCTATGGCCACCTCATCGACCAGTTCACCTCGCCCGTGACCAACGAACTCGACGGGCCCTATGGCGGCGCCTCGCTCGACAATCGGCTGCGCTTCTGTCTCGACGTGTTCAGGGCCATGCGCGCCCGGGTGGGCGACGATTTCATTCTTGGCGTACGTTATACGGCCGACGAGTGTCTTCCCGGCGGCACGGGACAGGCCGAGGGGCTGGAGATCTCGCGCCGCCTGCGCGACAGCGGTCTTATCGATTACCTCAATGTCATTCGCGGCCATATCGACACCGATCCGGGCCTCACCGACGTCATCCCCATCCAGGGCATGGCCAATTCCCCGCACCTCGATTTCGCCGGGCAGATCCGCGCAGCGACCAACTTTCCGACCTTCCACGCCGCCAAAATCCCCGATGTCGCCACCGCCCGCCACGCGATTGCCAGCGGCAAGGTGGACATGGTCGGCATGACGCGGGCGCACATGACCGACCCGCATATCGTGCGCAAGATCATCGAGAAGCGTGAGGAGGACATCCGCCCCTGCGTCGGCGCCAATTACTGTCTCGACAGGATCTACCAGGGCGGCATGGCCTTCTGCATCCACAATGCCGCGACGGGACGCGAGGAAACCATGCCGCATGCGATCCCGAAGGCCGAAACCAAGCGCCGGATCGTCATCGTCGGCGCCGGCCCTGCGGGACTGGAGGCCGCCCGTGTCTCGGCCGAGCGCGGCCATTCGGTCGTCGTCTTCGAGGCGGCGAACCATGCCGGCGGGCAGATCCGCCTGACCGCGCAGAGCGAGCGCCGCCGCGAGATGATGAGCATCATCGACTGGCGCATGGGCCAGTGCGAAAAGCGCGGCGTCACCTTTCATTTCAACAGCTGGGCGGATGCCGACACGATCGCGGCGGAAAACCCCGACGTCGTCATCATCGCCACCGGCGGACTGCCGCACACGGATGTGCTCTCCGCCGGCAACGATCTCGTGGTCTCCTCCTGGGACATCATCTCCGGCGATGTGAAGCCGGGCACCAACGTTCTCCTCTTCGACGACGCCGGCGACCATGCCGGCCTCCAGGCCGCCGAGATCATCGCGAAATCGGGCGCCAAGGTCGAGATCATGACGCCGGATCGCGCCTTTGCGCCGGAGGTCATGGCGATGAACCTCGTGCCCTACATGCGCTCTCTTCAGGCGCTCGATGCCACCTTCACGGTCACCTACAGGCTCCAATCCGCCGAGCGGCGCGGCAACGAAATCGTCGCTCATGTCGGCAGCGATTACGGCGGCGATCTAAGCTGCGGGGCCAAAGAGCGCACCGTCGACCAGATCGTCGTCAACCACGGCACCATCCCCCTCGACGACCTCTATTTCAACCTCCGCCCCGCCTCCACCAACCTCGGCGAAGTCGCCTACGACGCCCTCATCGCCGGCATTCCGCAAACCGTCACCCGAAACCCCTCAGGCACCTACCAGCTCTTCCGCATCGGCGACGCCGTGGCGGCGCGCAATACGCATGCGGCGATTTATGATGCGCTGCGGCTGGCGAAGGATTTGTGAAGGGGTATCTGGCAGGGGTGAAAGCGAGCGGCTTTGAGATAGACGACGGCATCTTTCTGTTTGCCCTCGATGCGAGCTTTGCGCGAAAATACGGTCATTGCAGCGGCATGAACGAAAAGCTATGCGTGGCGACGTACATGAGCCAAGGACAAACAAGATGATCAAGATCATGGTCTTGCTACACAGCGCCGAAGGTCTGGATTGGCAGGCTCCCCCAAAAGGGACAAGCCTGAAGACGTTGAGCGAAGCCGAGGAGCAAGGCTTTATCCAAATTCGCGGGGAGTATCAGAAACGACAGTTCCGCCTGTCCGAGCTGGGATACAAACACGTCGAACACGACAAAAAGCGCCTTCAAGCCCGCAAACTCTGAGCCGAACGGACCACACTGAAGCGTGGACGAAGTGGCAGGAGAAGGCTGCCTTATCACTTGATATGATCATGCGCCCAGAGAGATCGGCGATGGCATGAAAAGCCTTATCCAGCAGCTCGCCAGCCAGCGCCGACGTTCGGCGCACTGGATCATGCTTGAGGCCATCCAGCAATAGGTATCGCGACACTCTGCCCTAACAGCGCGTCTTTCGACGTGAAGCGAAGATGAGAGCCGCTCGTCAGGCTGGTGTCGCTGATAACGCGGACGGGTTCCGCAACAGCGATGCGGTCGGCTCGGAATTTTCACACGACAATCTCCACAATGCTGCATTCGAAGCCATCCCTTCGACCGTTTTCGCACCTCGCACGACCGTCTTGAAATTTTCCTCATTGCATTACGATCATAATTTATATAAGCATTCGTAATGCAACTGTATGCCACTGGGAAAACTCAGCGGTTTGGAGACAGCGATGACATCACATTCCCAAAAGACCGCTCTCGTCACGGGAGCATCATCCGGTATCGGTCTGGCGAGTGCCGAGGCCCTGGCAAGAGCTGGCTTTACGGTTTTCGGAACCAGCCGCAAGCCGAGCAAAGGCAGCTCGAGCGGGGTCTCCATGCTGGCTTGCGACGTGACCGACGAGACTTCTGTGGCGTCGCTGGTTTCGACGGTCCTCGAAAGCACCGGACGGATCGACGTTCTGGTCAACAATGCCGGCCTCGGCATGTTTGGTGGCGCCGAGGAATCCTCGGTCGCTCAGGTTCAGAGCCTGTTCGATGTCAACCTCTTCGGTGTCATGCGGATGACCAACGCCGTGCTGCCGTCGATGCGGCGTCGCGGAGAAGGCCGCATCGTCAACATGAGTTCGGCGCTGGGTTTCGTGCCGGCACCCTACTCGGCCTATTACGCAGCGAGCAAATATGCCCTCGAAGGCTATTCGGAATCGCTCGACCACGAAATCCGCGGCTTCAACGTCCGCGTTTCGTTGATCGAGCCGGGCACCGTCCAGGGCAGTTTCGACCACAGCTCGCTGGAACCGGATACCAAGATGGCGGAGTACGACGCGGGGCGTGCCTGGGTGCATGACTTCTACGAGAAGGCGAAGCTCACGGCGGATACGCCCGAGGACGTGGCGAGAGCAGTCGTTCTGGCGGCCACGGCCAAGCGCCATCGGCAACGTTACACGGTCGGCAAGGTCGCAGGACAGGTCAGCCTGCTGCGACGCCTCCTGCCCGCATCGATCTTCGACAAGGCCTTGCGCCAGCAGTTCGGCATGCCGACGTGACGATCCCGTCGCTTGCCGACGCAACAGAACGGGAAGCGTATCAGGCAGCCCGGCAGGCCATGCCTCGCAACCACCGCTGGCAGCATGCCGCCGGACGCTATCGCATCGCCAGATAATCTGCATCGCCACCCCTTTGATTCAACAGGAAGAAGACAATGACGTTCAAAGCTTTGCTCACCTCCAAGGATGGCGATACGCTCTCCACGAAGCTCGTAGATCTGACCGAGTCCGATCTGATGGACGGCGACGTGACGGTCGCCGTGGATTACTCGACCGTGAACTACAAGGACGGGATGGCCGTGACCGGGCGGCTGCCGGTGATCCAGACCTTTCCGCTCGTTCCCGGCATCGACCTCGCCGGAACGGTGGAAGTGTCTTCCCATCCCGATTTCAAGGTTGGCGACCGGGTGGTGGCCAACGGCTGGGGGCTCAGCCAGACCCATCACGGCGGATATGCGCAGAAGGCAAGGTTGAGCGGAGACTGGCTCGTCAAGCTCTCCGAATCGCTCTCCACAAAGGATGCGATGGCCATCGGCACTGCCGGCTACACGGCCATGCTGTCGGTGCTGGCTCTCGAACATGGCGGGATCACGCCCGATAAAGGCGATATCCTCGTGACAGGCGCCAATGGCGGCGTCGGATCAGTTGCCATCGCACTGCTCTCGGGTCTCGGATACCGCGTCATCGCCTCCACGGGCAGACTTGAGGAAACAGCCTATCTGCGGGAACTCGGCGCGGCAGAGGTCATCGATCGGAACACATTGTCGGAACCGGGCGCGCCCGTTGCGGCCGAACGCTGGGCCGGTGCGATCGACAGCGTCGGCAGTCATACGCTGGCAAACGTCCTGGCACAGACCAAATATCGCGGCGTCGTCACCAGCTGCGGCCTTGCCCAGGGCCGTGACCTTCCCGCTACTGTGCTCCCGTTCATCCTGCGCAACATCACCCTTGCCGGCATCGACTCGGTCAATGCGCCGCAGACGGTGCGTCTGGAAGCCTGGTCCCGTCTTGCCCGCGATCTGGATCTCGCAAAGCTTGCGCGCACGACGACCGTCATCGGTCTGGCGCAGGTCCCCGGCGTCGCCGAGAGCATTCTGGGCGGGCATGTTCAGGGCCGCACGGTCGTCGATGTCAATCTTTAGGGCTGTCAGGGGAAAGCGAAGTTTCGCTTCCTGAATGACACCCTACCACTCGACAAGCAGATGCCTGCCCAGGCCAGCGCGAACCGGGCAGGCACCAAGCGGTTTCATACCAGCTGCATTATGTTCACCTTTAATATTGCGATCGTAAGAAAAGCGATCTGAAAGGCGTCTCATGCGATATGAAAAGGGCCGAAAAGACACGTCACGCCGCAGAATCATGGATGTCGCTATTGAGCGGTTTCGCGCAGACGGAATTGCCGGCTCGGGTCTCGCGACAATCATGAAGGATGCCGGCCTGACGAACGGTGCGTTCTATCCCCACTTCCCTTCGAAGGCCGATCTGGTGCGGGAGACCGTGTCGGATGCGCTGGGCAAACAGGCCGTCTGGCTGCGCGGGATGCTGGACGAAGGGGGGCTCGACAGCGTGATCGACTTCTACCTTTCGCCGGAACACAGGGACAATCAAGGACGGGGATGCGCATCCTCAGCCCTGCTGCCGGAGCTTGCACGACAGCCGGAGGAGACACGCGGCATGTATGGCGAACAGTCCCGCACGCTCGTGCTTCTGCTTGCCGACGCGCTTCCGGCGGACGTGGAAGCGAAATATGACATGGCAAGCGCGATTTTTGCCACCTTGATCGGGACGCTCCAATTGGCGCGCGCGGTCAATGGTGAGACGTCGGACCGCATCTTGCAGGCCGGAAAGAACGCGATACACGCCTTGGCCGGTCTTACGCACGCACCGGCGTCCTCATCTTGAAACACACCCGGGCGGTTGCCGTGCCTTCGAATGACGGCATGATCGCCCTAGACCCATTGTGAACCTTTGCAGCTGGCATGACGACATCGAAACCTTGCCAGCAGTGAACCAACAACCGGAGATATCCAGTGAAAGCCTTTGTCGTCGAGAAGTACAAGAAGAATGGCCCGTTGCGCCTTGCAGAACGGCCGGAACCCCAGGTTGAAAACGGCGACGTCCTCGTGCGCATCCATGCCACATCCGTCAACCCGCTCGATTCCAAGCTCAGGGACGGCGCCTTCAAGATCTTCCTGCCGTATCGTCCGCCCTTCGTGCTTGGGCATGACGTCGCCGGGACGGTCGTCAAGGTCGGCTCTGACGTCAGCCGCTTCAAGGTCGGTGACGAGATCTATGCCCGGCCGCGCGATCACCGCATCGGCACGTTCGCCGAATTCATCGCCATTCATCAGGACGATGTCGCGCTCAAACCCAGCACACTGACGATGGAAGACGCCTCGTCCATCCCGCTGGTCGCGCTAACGGCGTGGCAGGCTCTGGTTGATGTCGCCAAGGTGAAGCCCGGCCAGAAGGTCTTCATTCAGGCGGGTTCGGGCGGCGTCGGCACGATCGCGATCCAGCTTGCCAAGCATCTTGGCGCGACGGTCGCCACGACCACAAGCGCTGCAAACGCCGCTCTCGTCAAAAGCCTCGGCGCCGACGTGGTCATCGACTACAAGAGCCAGGACTTCGAAAAGGTCCTCTCCGGCTACGACGTCGTGCTGAACAGCCAGGATGCAAAGACGCTCGCGAAATCCCTGAACGTCCTGAAGCCGGGCGGCCACCTCATCTCCATTTCCGGCCCGCCGGACCCCGCCTTTGCAGACGCTCTTGGAGTGAACCCGCTTCTCAAGCTCGTCATTCGCCTGCTTAGCCGCAGCGCGCGCAAAAAGGCAAAGAGCCTCGGCCTGCGTTACTCCTTCCTGTTCATGCGGGCCGATGGCCGGCAACTGGAACAGATCGCCGGATTGATCGACAGCGGCGCTATTCGCCCCGTCGTCGATAGGGTATTCCCCTTCAACCAGACGCCCGAGGCGCTCGCCTATGTCGAGACGGGGCGTTCTAAGGGTAAGGTCGTTATCAAGGTGGAATAAGAGCAGAGGGTGGCATTCTGCAGGACGCCGCGGAGGAATACGGCTTCCGGTCGATCAGGCCGAGAGCCGTATAACGATGACGCGGCTTCCAACGCCACGAGCCTCGATTGGCCAAACGGCCTTACCGAAGGTCAATCTCAAGCAGAGACTTCCGCAAGGGAAGAGGCCGCGATCTGGCCTCAGGCTCTGCGAATTCAAGCCGTCACGTCAATGACGATATTGCCGACGACCTCTCCCGATTCCTGTGTGTCGTGCGCGACAGCGAGTTCGGACAAAGCGAAGCGGCCGCCGATGAAAGGTCGCAACGCGCCGGCTTCGATAGCAGCGTTGATGTCATGGATGGCTGCCGCGCGGGCCTCGTCGGACAGGACGTAGACAAAGACGAAATTCACGGTGATGTTGAGAAATGCGAGCTGGTAAAACGGGATTTTCGGCGCGGCATCCGCACCGCCCGTCGCGTAGGTAGAGATCACACCACCCACCTTGAGCACTATAAGGTTGGCCTCGAGATTCGCCTCGAAGGCGACCTCGACGATGCGGTCGACCCCGCGCCCGGATGTCGCTTCCTGGATGCGGCCCACCACATCCTCCTCCTTGCGGTCGATCACAAGGTGCGCACCAGCATCTCTTGCGGCTTGCGGCTTGCGCCTGAGCGGGTCGGCTGACGGTCGCGATCACATATGCGTGTCAACGGCGGAGTAAAAACCGGCCACGCGGCGGCGCAAAAGTCGGCCACCTTGGCCCGGGCATGAGACCCGCGGGAGGGCGTAGCCCGAGCGGGGGGTCTCATGCGCGAGCGGCGATTTTTGAGAGGGCTTCAGCCGGCCTTTTTAGCGCGGCTTTGGGCGAGACGATAGCTGTCGCCATTCATCTCAAGGATACTAACGTGGTGAGTGATGCGATCAAGCAGTGCTCCGGTGAGACGCTCCAATCCCAAGGTTTTCGTCCATTCGTCAAATGGAAGATTGCTGGTGATGAGGGTAGCGCCCCGTTCGTAACGTTGCGATATCAGCTCGAAGAGTAATTCTGCGCCGGTCTTGGAGAGCGGCACGAAGCCCAGCTCGTCGATGATCAGCAGGTTATAGGCGGCCATCTGCTTCTGGAAACGGAGAAGACGCCGCTCGTCGCGCGCCTCCATCATCTCGCTGACCAGGGCGGCGGCAGTGGTGAACCAGACGGACAGGCCCTTCTGGCATGCTGCAAGGCCGAGGCCGAGAGCAACATGGGTCTTTCCTGTACCACTCGGGCCGAGAGCGATGACGTTCTCCCGGCGCTCGATCCATTCGCATCGCGCCAGTTCCAGCACCTGCATCTTGTTGAGTTTGGGAATGGCTGCGAAGTCGAAGCTGTCGAGGCTTTTGACGACGGGGAATTTGGCCGCCTTGATACGGCGTTCGACCTTGCGGCGATCCCGCTCGATCATCTCCCGCTCGGCAAGCCGGGTGAGGTATCCGACATGATCAACGCCTTCGGTGGCGCATAGCCTTGCCAGTTTCTGATACTCACGCTGGAACGTCGGCAGCTTCAGGGTCTTGAGATAATGCGAGAGCAGGATCTCTGGGACTTCGGTGCTCATGCCGCTTCTCCCGCATCCGACGACAGGAGGCGCATGTAGGCCTTCGCCGACGTCGTCTCGACCGTCGCCCTCGGCAGGTAGGGGTAGATGGACAGGTCCAGGCGAGGCGGCCGGCGTTCCACCCGGCACAGGATCAGATGCTTGACGGCGTCAAAGCCGATGGCTCCGAGCTGGAGGGCCTGCTTCACCGCCGCGTTAAGGTCGGCAAGCTCAAAGCTCTCCAGCAGGCGCAGGACTTGCACCTACTCACGCCGGCCGTGCTTGGCCATGCGGCCCTCCATCAGACGGCGCAGCGTGGCGAACTCTTCGGGCAAGTCCCAGCCCTGGAGAGGCGCTGCCTGATCCAGCGAATTGATCTTCTGCTCGATCAGCGGCAGGTAGTGCACAGGATCGAAGACGACGTCTTCCCGGTCCCAGTTCCGCGGATGGCGGGCGATAATCTCGCCACGGCAGCCAATCACCACTTCGTCGACATAGCCCCGGACCCAAACATCCTGATGGCCGTAGGCGACCGGGACGGAATAGTCGTTGGTCTTGTAGCGAACGAGCGACTAGGCCGTGACTTTCGCACTCGCCTGGTCGCAGGCATCGAATGGAGATGCCGGCAACGCACGCATAGCAGCCAGATCACGCTGCAGTCGCTCTCCGATCGTCTCGCTCTCGCCGCGCAGCCTGTCGTGCTGACGCTTGCGGCATTGCTCCTCGAGCCAGATATTGAATGCACCCCATGTCGGAAACTGCGGGATCGGAACCATGAAGTTGCGCCTGCTATAGCCAACAATCCCCTCGACGTTTCCCTTTTCGTTGCCCTTGCCTGGCCGCCCGTAACGATCCCGGATCAGGTAGTGGGACAGGAAGCCGCTGAACAGTGTTGCCCGCTTGCGTGTGCCATCGGGCAGGATCTTCGCTACATGGCAGCGGTCGTTGTCGTAGACGATCGAGTGCGGCACGGCCCCGAAGAAAGCAACCGCATGGATGTGGCCATCGACCCAAGCTTCCCACACTGCCGCCGGATGGGCCCGCACATAGCAACGGTCGCTATGCGGCAGATCCAGTACGAAGAAGTGCGCCTTCCGCTCTACGCCACCGATCACCACCATCGCCTCGCCGAAATCGGCCTGCCCATGGCCTGGCGGATGAGCCAGCGGCACGAACACCTCTTGGCGACGCTGATCTCGCTCGCGCATGTAATCCTTGATGATCGTGTAGCCGCCGGTGAACCCGCGCTCGTCTCGAAGACGGTCGAACACCCGCTTGGCCGTATGGCGCTGCTTGCGCGGAACCTTCAGGTCTTCTTCCAGCCAATCCTCGATCGTTGAAACGAAAGCATCCAGCTTAGGTCGCCGGATCGGCAACTGACGCTGATAGCCGGGCGGTGTCGAATACGACACCATCTTGGCAACGCTGTCGCGAGATATGTTGAAATGCTTCGCAGCCTGACGCCGGCTCATCCCTTCAGAACAAGCAAGTCGAACCTTCAGATATAATTCCACGGTGTAGATCCCCAAGCCCTCCTGCATTCGTCGCAGAAGGGAAATAGGTGGCCGGATTTTACTCCGCCCGAAGCGGGACAATCCCGCCGCTACCGTGGACTAATTTTGCACCGCCGCTCTCAGAAGGAGCGATGCTGAAGACCGACACCCGTCAGGCAAACTGGCGCCGGGCCAATCCGGCAAAGTACGATGCGCACCTGGCTGTGCAGTCAAAGCGGGCGATCTTTCCAAGCAACCCTGCGAGGTCTGCGGCATCGACACGGTCGACGCGCATCACGACCAGTACGACGACCCTCTCGACGTGCGCTGGCTGTGCCGCCGTCATCACACCCGCCTGCATCACTATGGCGAGGACATGTTCCCTATCCGAACCGCATGACCGCTCACCATCCTATCGGCTCAACCCAAGCCCCTTCGTTCGGCTGAGCTGCTGCTTCAACGTGTGATCCCGCGTGAGCTCCGCCATGCGGGCGCGCTCCACGATACGGGCAACGCTTTTGATCGTCTCGGCCTGTTTTGCGAGCTCAGGCCGCTTCTCAAGCTCGGGGGCAAAGTTCCGCGGATCGGAATGCCCGAACCGAAGCGTGAGCGCATCGGCCACCCGCTTCGCTTCTTCCAGCGCGATCCTGCC
>NZ_SLYH01000010.1:0-88452 GCF_004343445.1 Rhizobium sp. PP-CC-3G-465 | reverse complement strand
TTGAGCGTTTACATCGACGATGGCCGTGTTGAGATCGACAACAACATAGCCGAGCGCGCTATGAGACCGCTTGGAATCGGAAGAAAAAATTGGCTGTTCGCCGGCTCCGACAAGGGCGGTGAGCGCATCGCTAACATCCTCACCATCATCGAAACGGTCAAATTGCACGGCCACAATCCGGAGGTCTATCTCACGGACGTCCTGACCCGGATCCAGGATCACCCCAAGGACCGCCTCGAGGAATTACTGCCCTGGCTTTGGACGCCGGCAAAAGACCGACGCGAGCCTGCGTGATGGCACGCTCAAGGTTCATCTATACGCTGCAAGAAGTCGCCACCATGATCAGCGAGAACCTCGAGCTCATCGAAGAGGTGACCGCCAACTCGGACAACATTGCCGAGGGCGAATTAGTTTTTATCCGCGATGGCAGTGAAGATGGCACGAGAGGCCTGACCGAAAACGGAATCGACGACCTTCAAAATCTCCTCGCCGACATACGGACGTGGGATGGTGGAATCCGCCAGTTCCTCACCGACGAACAATGCGATCCCGAGATGATCAAGCGAGTGATGGTCGATGAGGTGAAGCTCGTCCCATAGATTCGGCCAAACGAGCGCGCGAAAAGGCGTTCGCCGGACGCTCACGATCAAACGGCGTCGGAAAGGTCCCATCGATGCGATCCCTCTTCCTCTCCTGGCAGGCCTGGGCCCTGCTCTCGGCCGTCTTTGCGGCGCTGACGGCCATCTTCGCCAAGATCGGCATCGAGAATGTCAATTCGGACTTCGCGACCTTCGTGCGCACCGTGGTTATCCTCGCGGCGCTGGGGCTCCTGCTGGCGGTGACGGGACACTGGCAGTCTCCCGGTAGCGTCTCGCCGAAAAGCTGGCTGTTCCTCGTCCTGTCCGGCCTTGCGACCGGCGCATCCTGGCTCTGCTATTTCCGGGCGCTGAAGATCGGGGATGCGGCCCGGGTGGCGCCGGTCGACAAGATGAGCGTCGTTCTCGTCGCCCTCTTCGCCGTCCTGTTTCTCGGCGAAAAGCTATCGGCGCTGCACACGCTCGGCATCGGCCTGATCACCGTTGGTGGTATCCTTCTGGTGCTATAGACGCTTGGCCTTTGACCCTGCCGCGAGATGCACTAGCTCTGGCATCAACCAAGCACAGGAGTTCCCATGCCGCTGCCGACGGAAATGACGTTCATCGACCTGCCCGCGCCCGGTGGGCCGGAGGCCATGGTGCTCGCCAAAGGCCCGCTGCCCGAGCTCGAAGCCGGCCACCTGCTCGTGCGCGTCGAGGCCGCCGGCATCAACCGGCCGGATGTCATGCAGCGCAAGGGGCTCTATCCCGCCCCTCCCGGCGCAAGCCCGATCCTGGGACTGGAAGTCGCGGGCGAAGTCGTTGCCATCGGTGACGGTGCCGAGGGTTTTGCCGTCGGAGACCGCGTGACGGCGCTCGCCAATGGCGGCGGCTATGCCGAATATTGCAGCGTGCCCGCGACGCAGGCGCTGCGCTGGCCGACCGGCTATGACGCCGCCCGCGCCGCCGCTTTGCCGGAAACATTCTTCACCGTCTGGGCGAACGTGTTTCAGATGGCGGATCTGGTGGAGGGCGAATCCATCCTCATCCATGGCGGCTCGAGCGGCATCGGCACGACGGCGATCCAGCTCGCCGGCGCCTTCGGGGCGCAGGTGTTCGTCACCGCCGGCAGCGGGCCGAAATGCGAGGCCTGCCTGTCGCTCGGTGCCGTCAGGGCCATCGATTACAAGCAGGAGGACTTTAAGGAGGTCATTCTGTCCGAGACCGGCGGCCGCGGCGTCGATGTCATTCTCGACATGATCGGCGCCTCCTATTTCGAGCGCAATCTCGAATGCCTGGCGACCGACGGCCGGCTCTCCATCATCGCCTTCCTCGGCGGCGCCAAGGTGGAGAATGCGAACATTGCGCCGATCCTCTCCAAGCGCCTCCGCGTCATGGGCTCGGCGCTTCGCCCGCGCACGGCCGTGGAGAAGGAAGCGATCCGCGACGATCTGGAGGACAATGTCTGGCCCCTGCTCGACGAGGGCACCGTGGCTCCGGTCATGAGCGCCGTCCTGCCCTTCGCCAACGTCGCCGAGGCGCACCGCCTGATGGAGGAGAGCGGCCACATCGGAAAGATCGTGCTCACCCTCTGACGTAAAATCGTCACCTCACGGCATGACAATGAACCGTCATTCTTCGTGATCGCGCAGACAGAAGTTTTGTGAAGGAAGGACTTGCGCTTCTTCGAAAATCGCCTATCTTTTCCTCATGTTCAACGTAATGAAAGGAAGGTGGTCCAATGTCTAATGAGATTTCGGTACTCGTAACGGACACGGGAAGCATGGTTGCAGAAATGAGGCAGCCCTCGCTCTGAGCCTTCCTTCTACGGACTGAGCCAGCAGCCAGTCCGGGCCGTTTACGGGCCGTATTTCGTGGAAAGGGTCGCTAACGCGGCCCTTTTTCCGTTTCGGGGATTTGGTGCAGGGAATGCGTGTTCTACGTTCGAGCCTGACGATTTACGTGTAAGGACGCACTGACCGTACGCAGGCTGGCCTCCTTACATCCCCAGCCGCCCGAAAGCGGGAATCTTGAGCGCAGGCCGCGCGACATCCACGCCGGCGACGAGGCCCATGAAGTGCAGCTCGAACCCGCTGCGCACGCCGGCCGAGATTCCCACGAGGCCGTAAAGCGTGGCGTGGATATCGCGGCCATCGGCATCGATCGAGAAGAGCTTGCCCTCCGGCAGATAGTCGCGACCGACCGCATCCGGCGGCAGCACGGCACCCAGATCGGGCACGGTGCGCAGCACATGCGCAACGAAGGTGTTGGAGTTCGGCCCCGGCCAGATGCGGTAGGCGCCGGGCGTGGCATAGGGGTAAGACTGGATCGCCGCTTCGACCTGCGGGATGAGCCGTGCAGCCTCCGCGCCCGTGATGGCGACGACCACGTTCGGCCGGTTGGAATACCAGGCGCCATCGGCCTCGCGCATGTTGCGCCGGATCGGCGTGCCCCAGCCGACCTTGTCATAGCGGTTGTAGACGCGGTCCCCCGCCCCCTTCGTCACGATCCAGGCATGGCTGGCGACCGCCCCTTTCAGGCCGCCCGTGGCCGCCGAGAGCACATAGATCGCGGCGTCCCCATCCGCCGTCGCTTTCGGCAGGACGCCGGACGAGGACCAGTCGGCATTACGCCAGCTTTCCGGACGCTCCCGGACATACCAGAGCCCGGCGGATGCGAGCGCCGGCAGGAGATAGACGACGAGGAGGGCGAGCAGGAGAATGCGGATCAGATTCATGCAATGTCCGGGTTTGACGGGGAAGCGCGATCGGTTATGGCAGGGAATGGAAAGCGGCGGCGTCTTGTGAGAGAGATCGTCGTGCCGGGAACGGATGGCAAGATCCGCACCGAAATGTGATGACGAGAGGCTTGTGACATGACGAATCCGGTACTGGTCGAGGTGACGCGCGGCGCTCTGGTGGAAAGCCGCCATCGGGGCATGGTGATTGCGGTGGATGGCGACGGCCGCACCGTCTTTTCCCTCGGCGACGTCGAGGCCGCCATCTTCCCGCGTTCCGCCTGCAAGGCGATGCAGGCGCTGCCGCTCATCGAGACGGGCGCCGCCGACGCTTACGGGCTCGACCAACGGATGCTGGCGCTCGCCTGCTCCTCCCACAATGGCGAGCCGGAACATGCCGCCTTGGCTGCCGAGATGCTGGCGCGGGCCGGGCGCGACGTCTCGACGCTGGAATGCGGCGCGCACTGGTCCTTCAGCCAGCCGGTGCTGATCGATCAGGTGCGGGCGATGGACAAGCCGAACGCGTTGCACAACAATTGCTCCGGCAAGCATTCCGGCTTTATCTGCGCCGCCTGCCACGCCGGCGTCGATCCCCAAGGCTATATCGGCTACGACCACTTCATCCAGCGCGAGATCCGTGACGCCATGGAAAGCCTGACCGGCGCCGCCCTCGGCCACGACACTTGCGGCATCGACGGCTGCGCCATCCCCACCTATGCCGTTCCGCTGAAGGGCCTCGCCCACGGCTTTGCCAAGATGGCGACCGGAACGGGCCTTGGGCTCGAGCGCGCCAAGGCCGCCCGCCGCCTGATCGACGCCTGCATGGCCGAGCCCTTCTACGTCGCGGGAACCAAGCGCGCCTGCACCCGCCTCATGCAGATGGCGCCCGGCCGCATCTTCGCAAAGACCGGCGCGGAAGGCGTCTTCTGCGCAACCATTCCCGAACAGGGCATCGCCATCGCGCTGAAATGCGAAGACGGCGCCACCCGCGCCGCCGAAGCCATGATCGCCGCAACGCTCGCCCGCTTCTTCCGGGATGAGCCCGAGATCGAAGCGGCTCTCCTGGCCGAGGCGACGACGTCGATGTACAACTGGAATGGCATGCATGTCGGCGATGTCAGGGTGACCGAGGCCTTCGGCCACGCCTAAGGTCAAGCCGGACCAAGGCATCCTCTTTTTTCTTGATTGACGGCTCAATCAAAATTAAGCTCTCTCCAACGACGGGAGATGCGGATGCCGAAGGTCGGAATGGAGCCGGTGCGCCGAAAGGCTTTGGTCGATGCCGCCATCAGCGCCATCGGAGACCAGGGCACGCTCGCCGTGACCATGTCGGACATCGCCCGCCGCGCCGGCGTCTCCCCCGCACTCGCCCATCACTATTTCGGCAGCAAGGACCAGTTGCTGACCGAAACCATGCGCTCGCTGCTGCGCGATCTCCGGCGTGATACCGTATCTGCACTGGCTGAGGCTAAAGACCCCCGTGCCCGCGTCTCGGCCATCATCCGCGTCAGTTTCCACGCCGGACAATTCGCACCGGAAACGGTCGCCGCCTGGCTCGCCTTCTACACCGAGGCACAGCGCTCGGAAGCCGTCCGCCGGCTGCTGGTGCTCTACGCCCGCCGCCTGCACTCCAACCTGTCCGCAAGCCTGTCGCTGCTCTGCCCGAAAACCGAGGCATCGCGCATCGCCGAGGCGACGGCCGCGTTGATCGATGGGCTCTACATCCGCCGCGCGCTGGGCGCCGCACCGCTGACGACCGAGCGGTCGATCGCGCTGGCGGAAGACGCGGTCGATGCCGCGCTCGCACGCCTCGAAAACCGCACAGAAAAAGGACCCGTTACGTGAGCCCCGCCGAGAGCAACAAGCCGAACATCCTGATCATCGTGGTCGACCAGCTCAACGGGAAACTCTTTCCGGATGGCCCGGCAGAATGGCTGCACGCGCCGCATCTAAAGGCTCTCGCCGCCCGCTCGGCCCGCTTTGCCAACAACTACACATCATCGCCACTTTGCGCGCCGGCCCGCGCCTCCTTCATGGCCGGCCAACTGCCGAGCCGCACCGGCGTCTACGACAACGCGGCGGAATACGTCTCCTCCATCCCCACTTTCGCCCATCACCTGCGCCGCGCCGGCTACTATACGGCGCTCTCCGGCAAGATGCATTTCGTCGGCCCTGACCAGTTGCACGGCTTCGAAGAGCGGCTGACGACGGATATATACCCTGCGGATTTCGGCTGGACGCCGGACTACCGCAAGCCCGGCGAGCGGATCGACTGGTGGTACCACAATCTCGGCTCGGTCACCGGCGCGGGCGTCGCCGAGATCACCAACCAGATGGAATATGACGACGAAGTCGCCTTTCTCGCCGAGCAGAAGATCTATCATCTCGCCCGCGACATCGGCACCGCCGGCCGCCGGCCCTGGTGCCTCACGGCCTCCTTCACCCATCCGCACGACCCCTACGTGGCACGCCGCCAGTTCTGGGATCTCTACGACGACTGCGCCCATCTTCTGCCCGAGGTCGGCATGCTGGAGACGCAGGACCCCCATTCCGAACGCCTGATCGCGGCCTGCGACTATGCCAGCTTCACCGTCACCGAAACCGACGTCCGGCGCTCGCGGCAAGCCTATTTCGCCAACATCTCCTATGTCGACGAAAAGGTGGGCCGGCTCGTGGACACGCTGGAGCGGACGCGCCAGTTGGACGATACGCTGATCCTGTTCTGCTCCGACCATGGCGATATGCTGGGCGAACGCGGCCTGTGGTTCAAGATGAACTTCTTCGAAGGCTCCGCCCGCGTGCCGCTGATGATCGCAGGCCCCGGCGTGACGCCCGGACTGCACGAGGCGCCCGTCTCAAACCTCGACGTCACCCCCACGCTCTGCGACCTCGCCGGCATCTCGATGGACGAGATCATGCCCTGGACGGACGGAGAAAGCCTGCTGCCCGTCATCAACGGCGCGGAACGGGTCTCGCCCGTGCTGATGGAATATGCAGCGGAAGGATCGATCGCCCCGCTCGTCGCCATCCGCGAGGGCAAGTGGAAATACGTCCATTGCGCTGATGATCCCGACCAGCTGTTCGATCTGGAGGCCGACCCGCTCGAGCTGAACAACCTCGCTCTCTCGCCCCCGACCACCGCCATCGCCGCCACGCTGGAGGCCTTCCGCCAGATGCGCGAGGCCCGCTGGGACATGCCGGCCTTCGATGCCGCCGTGCGCGAAAGCCAGGCCCGCCGCTGGGTGGTCTACGAGGCACTGCGCAACGGCGCCTACTACCCCTGGGACCACCAGCCGCTGCAGAAAGCCTCCGAACGCTACATGCGCAACCACATGAACCTCGATAATCTCGAAGAGTCGAAACGATTTCCACGAGGGGAATGAGCCATGGCAAGAGCGACACCGCCGTTCACGACAGCCTGCACAAGTCGATCTTTCTCCAGGGCCCATTTGGCCGAAGCATGAACAGTCCGGCCGACAATGGCCCTCTAAAATAAGAACCGCCCGGAAGGACAAGACCCCATGAGAGCCCAGCCGAAAGCCTCCCACTTCATCGATGGCGCCTATGTCGAGGATACCGCGGGCACCCCGTTCGACAGTATCTACCCCGCAACCGGCGAGGTGATCGCAAAGCTTCATGCCGCGACGCCCGCCATCGTCGAGCAGGCCGTGGCGGCGGCAAAGCGTGCGCAGCCGGAATGGGCGGCCATGAGCCCGACAGCGCGCGGGCGCATCCTCAAAAAGGCGTCCGACATCATCCGGGCGCGCAACCGCGAACTGTCGGAACTGGAAACGCTCGACACCGGCAAGCCGATCCAGGAAACAATCGTCGCCGACCCCACCTCCGGCGCCGACAGCTTCGAGTTCTTCGGCGGTGTTGCGGCAGCGGCGCTGAACGGCGAACACATCCCGCTCGGGGCCGACTTTGCTTATACCAAGCGCGTGCCCATCGGCGTCTGCGTCGGCATCGGTGCCTGGAACTACCCCCAGCAGATCGCCTGCTGGAAGGCGGCACCGGCGCTCGTCTCCGGCAATGCCATGGTGTTCAAGCCGTCGGAGAACACGCCGCTCGGCGCGTTGAAGATCGCCGAGATCCTCATCGAGGCCGGTCTGCCCAAGGGGCTGTTCAACGTCATTCAGGGCGACCGCGACACCGGCCCCCTGCTCGTCGGCCACCCCGATGTCGGCAAGGTGTCGCTGACCGGCTCGGTGCCGACCGGACGCAAGGTCGCGGCCGCCGCGGCCGGCCAGCTGAAGCATGTCACCATGGAGCTCGGCGGCAAGTCGCCGCTGATCGTTTTCGAGGATGCCGATCTCGACAGCGCCATCGGCGGCGCGATGCTCGGCAATTTCTACTCGACCGGCCAGGTCTGCTCCAACGGCACGCGCGTTTTCGTGCAGAAGAGCATCAAGAAACAGTTCCTTGAAGGCCTCAAGGCCCGCACGGAAAGGATCGTGATCGGCGACCCCATGGACGAGGCGACCCAGCTCGGGCCGATGGTCTCGCGGCCGCAGCGCGACAAGGTACTGGCCTATATCGAGACCGGCAAGGCGGAAGGCGCGACGCTCGTCACCGGCGGCGCCATCCCCAACGACGTTCCGGCCGAAGGCACCTACATCCAGCCGACCGTCTTTGCCGATGTCACCGACACGATGACGATCGCCCGCGAAGAGATCTTCGGACCGGTCATGTGTGTGCTCGATTTCGACGATGAGGACGAGGTCATCACCCGCGCCAACGCGACCGAATTCGGCCTCTCCGCAGGCGTCTTCACCAGTGACATCACCCGCGCCCACCGCGTGGTGGATCGCCTGGAAGGCGGTACGCTCTGGATCAACACCTACAACCTCTGCCCGGTCGAAATCCCCTTCGGCGGCTCGAAGCAATCCGGCTTCGGCCGCGAGAACTCGGTTGCTGCTCTCCAGCACTATACCGAGTTAAAGACGGTCTATGTCTCGATGGGCAAGGTCGAGGCGCCCTATTGATGGGCGTCGCGCTCCATCACAAGATCGTCGAGATCGACGTTCAAAGCCGTGGCGATGCGCTTGAGCACATCGACCGACCCGGTCTTCTTGCCGCCCTCGATCTCCGAGAGATAGGGCTGCGAGATCCCGGCGGACGCGGCGAGACCGGAGACGGTGAGGCCGCGATATTTGCGGAAGACAGCAATGGAGTTCTCGCCATTGGCACGTGCCTCGACGATCTCGAGCGGCCAGGTTTCCTCGCCGGCAGCGATACGGGCAAGAACGATATGTGCCTCCAGGCTATCGACCAAATCCTCATAGTCTTCTTCACTAAGAAGAATGTAGCCCTTGCCGTCGATCGTCAGTTTCTGAATGTCGCCCATCGTCCTTCATTCCCTGTAAATGCTGCCTCTCGGACCAGCGCCGACGACAAGAACGATCTGCCCCTGATCATTGATGATCACCCGATCCTGGCCCACGCGGATACGGTACAAATCCTCGCCCTGAAGCTTCTTGATATCGACCCGCTCGCCATGTGCGTAAGCTTTGACTTTCTCGATGATCGCAGCCTTGCGTTTAGGCTGCATCGCTTGCAGCACCTTGTCGGCTTGCTTCGAGATCACCACCGTTTTCATGCAATAAATATAGCCAATAGCTATGAAACAGACAAGCGCACAGCGATAGTGGAGCGGCACTGACATGATCACAGAAGCAGATTTCGTCATCATCGGCTCCGGCTCCGCCGGCTCCGCGCTCGCCTACCGCCTGTCCGAAGACTGCAAGAACACCGTGATCGTCATCGAGGCCGGAGGATCCGATATCGGGCCGTTCATCCAGATGCCGGCAGCACTCGCCTGGCCGATGAGCATGAAGCGATACAATTGGGGGTATTACTCGGAGCCCGAGCCGAACCTTAACAATCGCCGCATCAGCGCCCCACGCGGCAAGGTCATCGGCGGCTCTTCCTCGATCAACGGGCTGGTCTATGTCCGCGGTCATTCCGAGGATTTCAATCGCTGGGAAGCGCTCGGCGCCCGCGGCTGGGCCTATGCCGACGTGCTGCCCTACTTCAAGCGGATGGAGCATTCCCATGGTGGGGAAGAGGGCTGGCGGGGCACCGATGGACCGCTTCACGTGCGGCGCGGTCCGGTAACGAACCCTCTCTTCCACGCCTTCATCAAGGCCGGCTCGCAAGCCGGCTTCGAGATGACGGAGGACTATAACGGCTCCAAGCAGGAAGGCTTCGGCCTGATGGAGCAGACGATCCACAACGGACGCCGCTGGTCGGCCGCCAACGCCTATCTCCGACCTGCCCTGAAGCGACCCAACGTCTCGCTGGTCCATGGACTGGCCCGCCGCGTCGTGATCGAAAACGGTCGTGCCATAGGCGTGGAGATCGAGCGCGGCGGCGCGGTCGAGATCGTCAGAGCGAAACGCGAGGTCATCGTCTCCGCCTCCTCGTTCAATTCGCCGAAGCTGCTGATGCTCTCCGGCATCGGCCCCGGCGCACATCTCCAGTCCTTGGGCATCGAGGTCAAGGCCGACCGTCCGGGCGTCGGCGCAAACCTGCAGGACCATATGGAGTTCTACTTCCAGCAGGTCTCCACCAAGCCGGTCTCCCTCTATTCCTGGTTGCCCTGGTTCTGGCAGGGCGTGGCCGGTGCGCAATGGCTGATGACGCGAACGGGGCTTGGCAGCTCCAACCAGTTCGAGGCCTGCGCCTTCCTGCGCTCGGCGCCGGGGCTCAAGCAACCCGACATCCAGTACCACTTCCTGCCCGTCGCCATCTCCTATGACGGCAAGGCCGCGGCCAAGAGCCACGGCTTCCAGGTGCATGTCGGCTACAATCTGTCGAAGTCGCGCGGCGCGGTCACCCTGCGCTCGTCCGATCCGAAGGCCGACCCTGTCATCCGCTTCAACTATATGAGCCATCCGGAGGACTGGGAGAAGTTCCGCCACTGCGTTCGCCTTACCCGCGAGATCTTCCGCCAGCCGGCCTTCGACACCTATCGTGGGCCGGAGATCCAGCCGGGCGAGACCGTCACCAGCGACGAAGATATCGACGCCTTCCTGCGCGAACATCTGGAAAGCGCCTACCACCCCTGCGGCACCTGCCGCATGGGCGACGCGAACGATCCGATGGCAGTCGTGGATCCGGAAACACGCGTCATCGGCATCGAGGGCCTGCGCGTCGCCGACAGCTCCATCTTCCCGCACGTCACCTACGGCAACCTCAACGGCCCCTCGATCATGACCGGCGAAAAGGCCGCCGACCATATCCTCGGAAAACAGCCCCTGCCTCGTTCCAACCAAGAGCCGTGGGTGAACCCGGGAGTGTAAACGGGCGGACGATAGATCGCAACGGCTTCCCGAAATTGCCCGGTATTCGGGTGGTTTTTCCCGATCCTGCGGGATCGGAGTGATATTTGCTCCGATCCCTTGCCATTGGAAATCCGTTTTTCTGTCTTTTATCACCTGAGACTGCGATAAAGGTGGTAACTCTACAGGATAACCCATGACATCCATGTCCCTTGAAACAACTGCTGCGGCGCTGGCCCGGCAGCTGGACTGTCTCACCCTTGGTGAGAGGCTGGCGCTGGTCGCGTCTCTCGACGGGCGTGCCGTGTTCACCACCAGCCTTGGCATCGAGGATCAGGTGATCACTGCTGCCATCGGCACGGCGAAGCTCGATATCGAGGTGTCCACGCTCGAAACAGGCCGTCTGTTTAACGAGACCGTTGCGCTGATCGACACGACCGAGGAGACCTATGGCATCCTCATCAAGCGCTTCCATCCTGAGCAGGCGGATATCGACGCCTATGCCGCGAGTTATGGCCTAAACGGCTTCTATGAGAGCATCGCGGCGCGCCATGCCTGTTGCGGCGTGCGCAAGGTGAAGCCCTTGGCGCGGGCGCTTGCCGGCGCAACCTACTGGGTCACGGGGCTGCGCCGCGGCCAGTCCGGCAACCGCGCCGAGACGCCCTTTGCCGAAGCCGATCTCGAGCGTGGGCTGATCAAGATCAATCCGCTTGCGGATTGGGATATTGACACGATCCGTGCCTATGTCGTGGCCGAAGCGATCCCGATCAATCCGCTGCATGCCCGCGGTTATCCGTCGATCGGCTGCGAGCCCTGTACACGCGCCATCAAGCCCGGCGAGCCGGAGCGCGCCGGACGCTGGTGGTGGGAAAACGACGAAACCCGCGAATGCGGTCTGCACGTGGCGGAAGCCGCTTCGCAGCCGATACCCGACACGAAGAAGGTTATGGCCGGTAGCGCCGCCTGACGCGCGCCCCGCCTGACCCCGACCGAACGAGACTGGAGACGACCCGATGTCCCTCACGCTTCCGGAAACGGAACTTCACAATCCGCAGAGCGCCCGCCCGCCGCTCGATCCGCATCTCAAGGCGCTCGAAAACGAAGCCATCCACATCTTCCGCGAAGTGGCCGGCGAGTTCGAAAAGCCCGTCATGCTCTATTCCGTGGGCAAGGACAGCGCCGTTCTCCTGCACCTTGCGCGCAAGGCGTTCTACCCCGGCCGCGTGCCGTTTCCGCTGCTGCATGTGAACACCGGCTGGAAGTTCGCCGAGATGATCGCGTTCCGCGACGAGATCGTTAAGCGTTACGACCTCGACCTGATCGAGCACATCAACCCGCGCGGTGCGGCCGAGAACGTCACGCCGTTCACCCACGGCTCGGCGCTCTACACCGACATCATGAAGACCGAGGGTCTGCGCCAGGCGCTGGACGCCGGCGGCTTCGACGCGGCCTTCGGTGGTGCGCGGCGCGACGAGGAAGCCAGCCGTGCGAAGGAACGGATCTACTCCTTCCGCACGCCCGACCACCGCTGGGACCCGCGCAACCAGCGCCCGGAACTGTGGAACGTCTATAACGGCATGATCCGCAAGGGCGAGAGCGTGCGCGCCTTCCCGCTGTCGAACTGGACCGAAGTCGATATCTGGCGCTACATCCAGGCCGAGGAAATTCCGATCGTGCCTTTGTATTTCGCGGCGGAACGCCCGGTGGTCGAGCGCGACGGCATGATGATCCTTGCGGAAGATCCGCGGCTGGAGCTGCTGCCCGGCGAAGCCAAGCGCCAGGAACGGATCCGTTTTCGCACGCTCGGCTGTTTCCCGCTGACCGGCGCGATCCGTTCCAGCGCCACCACGCTGACCGACATCATCGCAGAACTCGAGACCGCGACCGTCTCCGAACGTCAGGGCCGCGCCATCGATCGGGACCAGTCCGGTTCGATGGAGAAGAAAAAACGCGAAGGATATTTCTGATGACCGTTTCCGCTTCCACAGGCAGCCACTCTACAGGCACTCAGGCCACAGGCAATCAGGCAAACCTGCAGAATGGCCCCCGCACCACGGCCGAAACCAAGGTCTCTTCCGGCAACGTCACGGCCTTCACCGGCTCCGAAGCGCGCGCGCCGCGCGACAGCCGTCCTCTGCGCCTCATCACCTGCGGCAGCGTGGACGATGGCAAGTCGACGCTGATCGGCCGGCTGCTCTGGGACACGAAGGCCGTCAAGGAAGACCAGGCGGCGACGCTGGCCCGCGATTCGAGCGGCAAGCAGAACGATCTCGGCCTGCCGGATTTCGCACTGCTTCTCGACGGCCTCCAGGCCGAGCGCGAACAGGGCATCACCATCGATGTCGCCTATCGCTATTTCGCGACCGAGAACCGCTCATTCATCGTCGCCGACACCCCCGGCCACGAGCAATATACACGCAACATGGCAACCGGCGCCTCCACGGCCGACCTCGCCATCCTGCTGGTCGATGCTCGCGTCGGCCTGCTCGAGCAGACGCGCCGCCACGCGACCATCGCCACGCTGATGGGCATTCGCCAGTTCGTGCTCGCGGTCAACAAGATCGACCTGACCGGTTACGATCGCGCACGCTTCGACGCGATCAGCCATGATTTCCGCGAACTCGCTCTGTCGCTCGGCGTGCGTCAGGTCACGGCCATCCCGGTGTCCGCGCTGAAGGGCGAGAACGTCGTCTATGACGGCAGCGCCTCCATGCCTTGGTATGACGGCCCGACGCTGGTCGAGGTTCTGGAGCTGGCCACCGTCCGCTCCGGCCAGACGACCGGCTTCCGCCTGCCGATCCAGCGCGTGTCGCGTCCGGGTGAAAGCTTCCGCGGCTATCAGGGCACCGTTGCCGGCGGCTCGGTCAAGCCGGGCGACAGCGTCGTCATCCTGCCTTCGGGTATGGTCGCCAACGTCACCAAGATCGTCACCTTCGACCTCGTTCGCAACGCGGCCGTGGCCGGCGATGCGATCACGCTCGTGCTCGATCGTCAGGTGGATGTATCGCGCGGCGACATGATCGTCGCCATCGACAGCCAGCCGCAGAGCGGCGTCGCCTTCGACGCACAGATCGTGGCGTTGCAGCCGGATGGCATCCAGCCGAACAAGCGCTACTGGCTGAAGAGCGGCTCCCGCCGCCAGCGCGTCAGCGTCGAGCCGGTCAGCCAGCTGGACCTGAAAAGCGGCAAGTGGGAGCCCTCCGACGCGCTCTCCATGAACGCCATCGGCAAGGTGCATCTCGCCTTCGACGAACAGGCCATGTTCGACGCCTACGAGCAGAACCGCACGACGGGCGCCTTCATCCTGATCGACCCCGACACCAACAATACAGTGGCCGGCGGCATGATCACGGGCAAGCGCTCTTCGCTGGGCGGCATCCATACAGAGGAAACCCGCGTCCTCCTGTCCCTGCCCGCCGATCTTGCGGACCGGATCCTTGCCAGCGACCTCGTTACTGGCCGCCGCGACGAACTGGAAGTCCGCCGCATTACGGCCGCGCGCGCGCAGGATCTGCTGGATTCGCTCGACGGCTGATGCCGGGAGGCACCTCAAGGTAAGCCTTGACCTTCCAAGCGTTGGAAGCCCTATCATGGGGACGTATCTGAAAGGAGACGTCCCCATGACTGCGTTCGACATACCCGACATGACCTGCGGCCACTGCAAGAGCACGGTGGAAAACGCTATCCGCAGCGTCGATGACCAAGCCAAAGTGCGCATCAACCTCACGACGAAAACGGTGGATGTGAAAACCGACGCGAGCACCGAGGACATCGCCGCGGCCATCACGGCCGCCGGCTATACGCCCGGTCTTCGCGCCCCGCTCTGATCAATCCGTCTACCCCCGCCTCTTCACGCGATCATTCCCGTCATGCCCCTTGACCTTCCCATGATGGGAAGCACTACTTATGTCGGCAGATAACACAAGGGATGCTCCCTATGACCGCCCATACCCCGCTTCAACAACCCCTTACCGCCTCGAAGACGACGACGCTTGCCATCGACGGCATGAGTTGCGCCTCCTGCGTGGCGCGGGTCGAAAAGGCCATTGCCGCCGTGCCCGGCGTGGTTGGCGCCAGCGTCAACCTTGCGACCGAGCGGGCAACCGTGACCCATGACGCAAGCCTTGAACCGAAACGGATTTTCGCAGCGATCGAGACCGCCGGCTATACGCCAAGGCTTGCCACCCACGCGTTTCTCATAGAGGGCATGACCTGCGCCTCCTGCGTCGCGCGGGTGGAAAAAGCGCTGTCAGCTGTGCCGGGCGTGCAGGAGGCCAGCGTCAATCTCGCGATGGAGACTGCGACCGTCCGGCTGGTCGAGGGCACGGAGATCGCCGCGATCGAGGCCGCCATTGTCAAAGCCGGTTACGCCGTGCGGCCGCAGGCCGAGGGCCAGCCGGAGACGGACGCCGGCGACCGCCAGTCGCGGGAAGCCAGACGGCTCGCCCGCGCCTTCACCGCCGCCGCCGTGCTCACCCTGCCGCTCTTCCTCCTCGAAATGGGCTCGCATGTCGTGCCCGCTATCCACGACGCTGTGATGGCGACGCTCGGCATGGACATGAGCCGCCGTCTGCAATTCGTGCTGGCAACGCTGGTTCTCTTCGGGCCCGGCCTCACCTTCTTCCGCAAGGGGGTGCCCAATCTGCTGCGGCTTGCGCCCGATATGAATGCGCTGGTCGTGCTCGGCACGTCGGCCGCCTGGTCCTACTCCGTTGTCGCCACCTTCCTGCCATCCGTGCTGCCGCCGGGCACCGACAATGTCTATTTCGAAGCCGCCGCCGTCATCGTCACGCTCATCCTGCTCGGCCGGATGCTGGAAGCGCGCGCGAAAGGTCGCACCGGCCAGGCGATCCGACGGCTGATGGGCCTTCAGGCGCGCACCGCGCGCGTGGTCCGGGCGGACGGCGTCGTGGAGGTCGCTATCGGCGCAGTCAAGCCTGGCGATCGTGTGCTGATCCGCCCCGGCGAGAAGATCCCCGTCGATGGCGAGGTCGTGGAGGGGCGCTCGCTGGTCGATCAGTCGATGATGACGGGCGAGCCTTTGCCCGTCGCGGTCTCCGAGGGCGCGTCCGTCGTCGGCGGTACGATCAACGGCACCGGCACTTTCACCTTCGTCGTGACGAAGACCGGAGCGGACACGCTGCTGTCGCAGATCATCCGCATGGTCGAGACGGCGCAAGGCGCGAAGCTGCCAATACAGGCGATGGTGGACCGCATCACCGCGCGCTTCGTGCCCGCGGTGCTTGCCGCAGCGCTCCTGACCTTCGCGGCATGGCTCATCTTCGGACCGACGCCGTCGCTTGCCCATGCAACGATCAACGCCGTCGCCGTCCTCATCATCGCCTGCCCCTGCGCCATGGGGCTGGCGACGCCGACTTCCATCATGGTCGGCACCGGACGTGCGGCCGAACTCGGCATCCTCTTTCGCAAGGGCGACGCGCTGCAGGCCCTGCGCGATGTCGAGGTCGTCGCTTTCGACAAGACGGGAACGCTGACACAAGGAAAGCCGGAGCTTACCGACTTCGTGCTCATGCAGGGCTTTGAGCAAACCGAAGTGCTGCGGCGGATCGCGAGCCTCGAAGCGCGATCCGAGCATCCGATCGCCGCCGCCATCGTCGCCTCAGCGACGCGTGAAGGCATCACCCTGGTGAACGTGACCGATGTCGCCGCCCTTCCCGGCTCCGGCGTCAAAGGCACCATCAATGGCGAATCCGTGCTGGTCGGCTCCGACCGTGCCATGCGCGAAGGCGGCATCGACGTTTCCGCGCTTGCCACGCAGGCGGCCGCCCTCGGCGATGCCGGCAAGTCGCCGCTCTATGCCGCCATCGGCGGCAGGCTGGCGGCCATGATCGCCGTGTCCGATCCGGTGAAAGACGGCAGCGCCTCCGCCGTCGCGGCACTAAAGGCCGAAGGCCTCAAGGTCGTGATGATCACCGGCGACAACAGCCGCACCGCTCACGCCGTTGCCCGCGCGCTCGGCATCGACGAGGTGGTCGCGGACGTCCTGCCCGGCGGCAAGGTCGAGGCGGTGAAGGCGCTCCGGCAAAACGCCCGTGTCGCTTTCGTCGGCGACGGCATCAACGATGCGCCCGCTTTGTCGGAAGCCGATATCGGCATCGCGCTCGGGACAGGCACCGACATCGCCATGGAAAGCGCCGATGTCGTGCTGATGTCGGGCGATCTCGCCAGCGTGCCGCGCGCCATCGCGATCAGCAAGGCGACGATCCGCAACATCCGTCAGAACCTGTTCTGGGCGTTTGCCTACAATGTCAGCCTGGTGCCGGTCGCAGCGGGCGTTCTCTACCCCGTGAACGGCATGCTGCTGTCCCCGATCCTCGCCGCCGGCGCCATGAGCCTGTCCAGCGTCTTCGTGCTCGGCAATGCCCTGCGCCTGCGCCGTTTCTCACCCGCGATCCACACGGAAAGGACGCCATCATGAATATCGGCGAAGCCTCCAAGGCCTCCGGCGTTTCCACAAAGATGATCCGCTACTACGAGCAGATCGGCCTGATCGCGCCTGCACATCGCAGCGAAGCACAGTACCGGACGTACGAAGACACCGACATCCACACGCTGCGCTTCGTCCGCCGCGCCCGCGATCTCGGCTTTTCCGTCGAGCAGATGAAAACCCTGCTGGCGCTCTGGCATGATCGCGCAAGGGCCAGCGGCGACGTGAAGGCAATTGCGCTCGAACACATCGCCGAACTCGACCGCAAAGCTGCCGCCATCGCCGCGATGACCGCAACGCTGCGCCATCTCGCCAGTAACTGCCACGGCGACGGCCGCCCGGACTGCCCGATCCTCGACGATTTCGCCGATGCGCCACCGGAATCAGACCTGCCGGAGGTCTCCGCCCGCTTTGGACGGGCGAACATCGGCTAGCCCCTTTCGGACCTTGGGCATTGTCGAGCAGCCTCCACACGATATGATGGCGCCGCACCGAACGGGAGAGCATGCATGTTTCTGACGGATAGGGATCTGGTCGAACTCGTGGCGTTCCGGCACGACCTGCACCGCCACCCGGAAATCTCGGGCGAGGAGCGGCAAACGGCAGCGCGGGTACAGGCGCATCTGGCGGCGCTGAAGCCCGATCGTATCATCACCGGCCTTGGCGGCCATGGCGTGGCGGCGGTCTTTTCGGGCACCACACCGGGGCCGACGCTGCTGTTCCGTTGCGAGCTGGACGCCTTGCCGATTCCTGAAATCTCCGACGCCCCGCACCGCTCCGACATCCCCGGCAAGGGGCATCTCTGCGGGCATGACGGGCATATGGCGATCATGGCAGCGCTCGCTCGCGGCCTTGCACGCCGGCGGCCCGTCCGCGGGCGGGTCGTGCTGATGTTCCAGCCGGCCGAGGAAACCGGCGCGGGCGCCGCCGCCGTGCTCGCCGATCCCGCCTTCACTGACATCCGGCCGGATCTATCCTTCTCGCTGCACAACCTGCCGGGCCTGCCGCTCGGTCACGTCGCGCTCGCCTCCGGGCCCGTCAACTGCGCCTCGCGCGGCCTGCGCGTCATTCTCGACGGCAAGACGGCGCACGCCTCCATGCCCGAAACGGGCATCTCCCCCATGCACGCCGTCTCCCGCCTGATGCCCCAGCTGACAGATCTGGCCCGGGGCAACTTTCCCTCGGCGGACTTCGCCATGGTCACGCTGACCCATGCCGTCCTCGGCGAACCGGCGTTCGGCATCGCGCCCGGCCGTGCGGAAGTCTGGGCGACGCTGCGCACCCTGACCGATGCCGGCATGGCCGACCTCTGCGCCCGCGCCGAAGCTCTGATCTCGGAGACGGCAGCGCAAGAGCGGCTGGCCCTCTCTTTTCGCTACGAGGATATCTTCCACCATTGCGAAAATGCTCCGGAAGCCGTCGCGCATCTCAGCCAAGCGCTTGCCGAAGAAGACATCAGCCACGACGAGGCGGGGCTGCCGATGCGGGCCTCGGAGGATTTCGGCCGCTTCGCCGTCTGTGGTCCCTCGGCCATGCTGTTCCTCGGCAGCGGCGAGGCGCATCCGGCGCTGCACAATCCCGATTACGATTTTCCCGACGTTCTGATCGAGCAAGGCGCCCGCATCTTCCTGCGTGTCATCGACAACGTATTAGAATTGTCGTAAATACGGGCATGGAACCACTGGTGCCCTTGTCTCGCCATGATGGCATCCCATCTGTTGTGCACTGCACCATGCGCCACCCCATACGTCCCGGGTCCGGCCCAGAGCCTGGAGACGGCCCATGCGAAAACTATCCGATACGATCGAGCGTCTGGCACGCCTGAAAGCCCGTCCGGAAGGTCTGCAGCCTGCCGCGTCCGGATTGCAGCCGCTCGAGATCGTCGGCAGCAATCCCGGCGCGCTCACCGCCTGGTACCGCACACCTGAAAAGACGAAAGGTGCGCCGCCGCTGGTCGTCGTTTTGCACGGCTGCACACAGAATGCCGCCGGCTACGATCGCGGCTCCGGCTGGTCGGCGCTGGCGGAGGATTATGGTTTCGCCGTCCTGTTCCCCGAACAGAGCCGCAGCAATAACGGCAATCTCTGCTTCAACTGGTTTACCAAACCCGATGTGACGCGCGGGTCCGGCGAGGTCCTCTCGATCCGGGAGATGATCGCCACGATGATATCCGACCACGGGGTCGATCCGCGCCGCGTCTACGTTACCGGATTGTCGGCCGGCGGTGCCATGGCGAATTCGCTGCTCGCCACCTATCCCGAGATCTTCGCAGGCGGCGCCATCATCGCCGGCCTGCCGCACGCCGTTGCCGGCAGCGTGCCGGAAGCTTTCGACCGCATGCGCGGCCATGGCCTGCCGGACGCAGGCAGGCTACAAGGCCTGCTCGCCGCCGCATCCCCGCACAAGGGCCCGTGGCCGACCGTCTCGATCTGGCAGGGCACGTCCGACAGCACGGTCGCCGACACCAATGCTGGCGCGCTCATCGACCAGTGGCGCGGCGCGCTCGGCGTCGTTGACCGTCCGGAGCGGGTCGAAACCGTGGATGGGCAGGAGCGGCACATCTGGGTCGACAGGTCAGGGCGCGAGGTGCTGGACCTCTTTCTCGTGCGCGGCATGGGCCACGGCACGCCGCTCGATCCGCAGAGCGGTTACGGCGAAGCGGGCCCCTACATGCTGGATGTCGGCATCTCCTCGACGGTCCATATCGCCCGCAACTGGGGCATCATCCCCTCCTTCGAGAAGAAGACGCGCGCCGCGGCATCGGCCGGAACCGGGGCCTCTGCCGCAACGCCCGGTAGACCGGAAAGCGTCAAGCCCGAAAGCGTCAAGGACGTCATCGAAAACGCCCTGCGCGCCGCCGGCCTGATGAAATGAGCGGCCTCGCGTCAGCAACCTTTGCGCAAACTCTCTTTCCCGACATTCCCTCTCTGGACCGCTGACGGCGGCTGAGGCAATGTCGGCGCTTCCCGTCACACGACGCCGGCAACGGGCGGTGGACGGTCTGCGATGCAGGGGCGAGAGGAGACATCGGGGGATGACGCAAAACCGATGAACTTCTTCGAGAGCCTTCTCGTCCTCCTTCTCGTCGCCATCGCGCTGCTGCAGGTCTCGCGGCGGCTGTCGGTGCCGTATCCGTCGATGCTGGCCATGGCCGGCGTTGCGGCGGCGCTCGTGCCGGGCGTTCCCTATATCGCACTGGAGCCGGAAACGGCGCTCGCGCTGTTCATCGCGCCGGCCCTCATGGATGCCGCCTTCGACTTTCCGGTCAACACCGCGCGGCGCTACTGGGCGGCGTTGATCGTCTTTGCCGTCGGCGGGGTCGTGGCGACTGCTGCCGCCGTTGCCTTCATCGGCTGGTCCTATGCCGGCCTGCCCATCGCCGCCGCCCTCGTGCTCGGCGCCATCGTCGCACCGCCGGATGCCGCGGCCGCGACCGCCGTTCTCTCCGGCATGTCCATTCCCCGCAGCACGGATGCCGTTCTGCGCGGTGAGAGCCTGTTCAACGACGCAGCCGCCCTGCTGATCTTCGGCGCGGCGCTTACGGTGCAGACATCGGGCGGGCTCGGGCCCACCGTTGCGCTGCATTTCGTCATCGCCGCGCCGGGCGGTATTCTGCTCGGCATGGCCACCGCCTGGTTTTCCGCCCGCGTCACCGGCTATGTCGCAGGAACGCTCGGCGGCAACCTCCTGCAGTTCGTCCAGACATTCCTCCTCTGGATCGTCGCCGAACATCTCGGCCTGTCGGCGGTGCTCGCCATCGTCGCCTTCGCCATGACCATCGCGACCAGCAGCACCAGCCGCTCCTCGGCCCGCATGCGCGTGCAGTCCTATGCCGTCTGGAGCGCGGTCGTCTTCGTGCTCAACGTCATGGCCTTTCTGCTGATGGGCATGCAGGTGCGCGATATCATCGGCGGCATGACGACCGAGAGACTGATCCATGCTTCAAGCTTCATCGCTGCCGTCGTGATCACCGTCATCGTGGTCCGTTTCGTCATCTGCATCGGCTTCAACCGCGTTCGCAATGCCTTGCTGAGCGGCGAGGAGCAGACGGATGTGCGGCAGTCGGTTCTGGCGGCCTGGTGCGGCATGCGCGGCCTCGTCACGCTTGCAACGGCCTTCGCACTACCCTCCGATTTCCCGCAGCGGGATCTCGTTCTGCTGGCCGCCTTCGCCGTGGTCCTCGCAACCCTCGTCCTCCAAGGCTTGACTCTCGCGCCGCTCATCCAGCTGCTCGGGCTCGACCGGCGCGAACAGGGCGCCCGCGACATGACCGGTTTCCGACTCGAAATCGCCTCGGCCGGGCTCGACCGGATCGGCGACCGGACGGGACGGGAGGCCGAACTGGTGCGGACCAAGTTCGCCATCGAACGGGCCGCTCTGGCCGATACCGAAGGTGCCGATGCGCTACAGGCCTATCGCGCGCTGGCGCTGGAGGCGATCGACGCCCAGCGCACGGCACTGGAGCGACTGCGAACCGGCAACCGGCTCAATGTCGACGAGTACAATCTGCTCCTGGAAGAGATCGACTGGCGCGAACTCGCGGTCTTGCCCGACGACCAGCGACGCATCGAGGAGACCTGACTGTGCTGTGCGCGGTTACCTGGTCGGGAAGAACCGATTATCGGGACGCGGCAGGCCGAGGTGATCGCGGAGCGTCGTGCCTTCATATTCCCTACGGAACCGGCCGCGCCGCTGGAGTTCGGGAACGAGCCGATGCGCCACATCATCGAGCCCTTGCGGCAGGTAGGGGAAGACCACGTTGAAGCCATCCGACCCTTCCGCGTCGATCCATGTCTCCATCTCGTCGGCAACACTTTCCGGTGTGCCGACGAAAGCAAGGCCGGAATAGCCGCCATAGCGCTGCGCCAGCTGCCGCACGGTCAGCCTCTCGGCTTCGGCAAGCTTCAGCACCTGCTGGCGGCCCGTCTTGCTGGCATTCGTTTCGGGAAGGTCGCGCGGCAGCGGCGCATCGAGAGGAAAGCCCGAAGCGTCGAGGCCGAGCGCGATCGACAGGGAGGCGATGCCGCTTTCGAAATGCACCAGACTGTCGAGCAACGCGCGCTTGGCCTTCGCCTCCTCGATCGTATCGCCGATGATGATGAAGGCGGCCGGCAGGATCTTCAGATGGTCCCGGGACCGGCCAAGCGCTTCCAGCCGCCCCTTGATATCGGCAAAAAGCTCCTGCCCGCCTGCGAGATCGCGCGGCGCGGCGAAGATCACCTCGGCCGTTTCCGCGGCAAGCTGGCGACCGGGCTCGGATTGTCCCGCCTGCACGATGACGGGCCAGCCCTGCGGCGGACGGGCGATGTTGAGCGGGCCACGCACATCGAGGCTCGGCCCGTGATGGTCGAGCACATGCATCCGCTCGGGGTCGAAGAACAGTCCGCTTTCCTGATCGCGCAGGAAGGCATCGTCGGCAAAACTGTCCCAGAGGCCGGTGACGACGTCGAAGAACTCGCGCGCCCGGCGATAGCGCTCACCATGCTCCACATGCTCGTCCAGGCCGAAATTGAGCGCGGCATCGGGGTTCGACGTCGTGACGATGTTCCAGCCGGCACGGCCGTCGCTGATATGATCGAGCGAGGCGAAGCGCCGGGCGATGTGATAGGGCGCATCGAACGTGGTCGAGGCGGTGGCCACGAGACCGATCCGCTCGGTGACGGCGGCAAGGGCCGAGAGCAGCGTGAATGGCTCGAACGACGTCACCGTATGGCTGCGCTTCAATGCCTCCACCGGCATGTTGAGCACGGCAAGGTGATCGGCCATGAAGAAGGCGTCGAACTTCGCGGCCTCCAGCGTCTGCGCGAAGCGCTTCAGATGCTTGAAGCTGAAATTCGCGTCCGGTGCGGACCCGGGATAACGCCAGGCACCGGTGTGCAGGCTGACAGGCCGCATGAAGGCGCCGAGATGCATCTGCTTGGACATGGGCACTTCCCTTGGGTTCGCCCGGCGATAACATCACGGGCCTTGAAGCGGAAACGGCGGCGGAAACGGCGAAGGTGTCAGCGATGGTCCAGGCGATCGACCAGACGGTCGCCGAGCCACTGGATGGCGCAGACAAGCACGATGAGCACCACGACGACCGCGACCATGACCGTAGTCTCGAAGCGCTGGTAGCCGTAGCGGATGGCGAGATCGCCGAGTCCGCCGGCACCGATGGCACCGGCCATGGCCGAGGCACCGATCAGCGTGACGAGCGTGACGGTGAAGCCGGCGACGATGCCGGGCAGCGCCTCGGGCAACAGGACTTCGCGCACGATCGTCCAGCGATTGCCGCCCATGGAGCGCACCGCCTCGATCAGCCCGCGATCCACCTCGCGCAGCGACACCTCCGCGATGCGCGCATAATAGGGTGTCGCGGCGATCGAGAGCGGCACGATCGCAGCCCAGGTTCCAATGGAACTGCCGACGATGAAGCGCGTGACGGGGATCAGCGCCACGAGGAGAATGATGAACGGCACCGAGCGGAATCCGTTGACGACGGCGCCGAGCACGCGGTTGACCCACAGGTTCTCCGATATGCCGCCCTTGCCGGTCATGACGAGGGCAAGGCCGAGCGGCAGGCCGGCGACCAGCGAGATGATGCCGGAGGCGAGCGTCATCAGCACGGTCTCCCAGAGAGACCGCATCAGAAGATCAAACATGATCGGCGACATGACCCGTGGTCTCCACATGGGCGCCGTGGCGCGTCAGAAAAGCGATCGCCTGCGGCAGCGAGGCGCTGGCAGGAAGTGTGATGAAGAAGCGGCCGACCGACTGTCCCTGGATATGATCGATACCGCCATGCACGAGGCGAATGGGCGCACCCAGTTCGATGGACAGCGCGGGAAGCAGCGTCGCGGCCTCCGGGCCGACGAGATCGACGCTGAGGACCGTCTCGCCGCTCGCCGCAAGCGCCGTGCCGATGGCCGGCGGCAGGCTGGGACGGATGGCGCCGAGAAGGCTCTTCGTGGTTGCCGCCTTCGGATCTGAAAATACCGACCAGACCGGCCCATCCTCGACGATCTTCCCGGCATCGATCACCGCCACGCGGTCGGCGACGCCGCGCACAACCTCCATCTCATGGGTGATGAGCAGGATTGTCAGGCCGAGACGCGTGTTAATGTCCTTCAGGAGCGCGAGGATCGACGCCGTCGTTTCCGGATCGAGCGCGGACGTCGCCTCGTCGGAGAGCAACAGCGCCGGCCGCGCGGCCAGCGCCCGGGCGATGCCGACGCGCTGCTTCTGCCCACCCGAAAGCGCCGACGGATAGGCATCGGCCTTGGCCGAGAGGCCGACAAGATCCAGCAGATCCGCCGCGCGCTTGCGCCGTTCCGCCCGGGGCATGCCCTCGATCTTCAGCGGCAGCATGACGTTTTCAGCGACGGTCTTGGCCGAAAGCAGATTGAAGTGCTGGAAGATCATGCCGATACGGCGGCGCAGGGGCTGAAGTTCGGCTTCCGAAAGTCCGGTAATATCGCGGCCCTCGATCTCGATCGTCCCGCGATCGGGGCGTTCCAGCCCGTTCAGGCAGCGGATCAGCGTCGATTTGCCGGCACCGCTGCGGCCGATAATGCCGAGCACCTCGCCCTTGCGCACCGAAAGGGAAATGCCGTCGAGCGCCGCCGTCTCGCCAAAATGGCGGAAGACGCCATCGAGCCGCACGACGGGGGCATCTGCGGCACGCTGCCCGATATCGGATGTCTCCTGGCGGTCAGCGTCAGCCAAGACGTCCCTGGCTGTCGCGCTGGCAGTGATTGTCATTATCAAGTCCTTCCTCGCCGCAACGGCGAACGGCTCGCGGCAGCCGGGGCCGCGAGCCGTTTTGTGTCTCTCACGCAGTGAGCGTTAGTATGCGCTGATGCCCGTGCCCTTGTACACACGGTCGAATTCGGCCTTCACCGTCTCGTTCTGGTAGGACGACACCAGCGTCTTCACCCAGGGCGCATCCTTCTGGTCTTCCTTCACCGCGATGAAGTTGCGGTAGGGATTGCCGTCCACCGGCTCCTGCGCGATCCGGTTTTCCGGCGTCAAGCCGCTCTTCAGCGCCCAGTCCGTATTGACGACAGCCGCGTCGAGATCGTCGATGGAGCGACCGACGATGCCGGCATCCAGCTCCTTGATTTCGAGCTTCTTCGGGTTTTCCTCGATATCGGTGATCGTCGCGAGAATGCCCGTACCCTCCTTGAGCTTGATCAGGCCTTCGTTCTGCAGCACGCGCAGGGCACGCCCCTCGTTCGACGGATCGTTCGGCACGCCGACAACGGCGCCTTCTGCCAGATCCGCGATCTTGGACGTCTTGCGCGAATAGACACCGATCGGCCAGACGCCGGTATAGCCAGCCGGCGTGATCTTGTAGCCGTGCTGCTTGATCTGGTTTTCGAGATAGGGAAGATGCTGGAAGGCGTTGGCGTCGATTTCGCCGCGCTCCAGCGCCTCGTTCGGCTGGGTATAGTCGTTGAAGACGACGGTCTCGACCGACAGGCCCTTCTTGCCGGCTTCGGCAACGACGACGCGCCAGACGTCCTCGTCCTCACCGCTCATGATTCCGACCTTCACGGAGGTCTTGTCCTGCGCCAGAACCGGCGTCGGCCCGACGGAGACGACGGCGGCAACGGCAAGCGCGAGGCCGGCGCGCCGGGTGAAGGCGGTCTTTTCGATAAGGGCGGCCAAGGTTTTCTTCATGACGGGTCTGCTTTCGGTCTTGGGAGGAGGACGCTTTAGAGAGTGCCCTGAAAAATTGCAAATGCTGCCATATGAAGCAACGAAGGATGGCCTGCCGATCGGCACTGCGGGAGAAATTTGGTCCAAAGTCTCGGGCCGTCACGCAAACTCATTCTGGACGCTCGGTAAGCCGATGTTTCTATAGAGCGCCGGCGTCTGCATACGAGGCATCACGGTGCGGCGATGTCAAAGCGGCTCGTCATCATGACCGAGGTGAAATCATCGACCAGCACGGTCACCCGAGCGTTCCAGACACCCCCGACCGGCAGCACGAAGCCATCCGCCTGAAAAGCCTCGTCCGCGCCGCGCCGGGCCTCGCGCGTGAAGGGGCCGATGCCGTTGGCGGGATTGTCGAGTTCCACCGTGACCGACATCGGATCGATGGAATGCCCGTCGAGCATCAGGTCCCGCAAAGAAACACGAACCGGACCTGTCCGCGCCGGTGTGATCGAGAGCGTCGCCATCAGGCCCTGTTCCGCGACCTGCCGCTCCTGAACGAGCGGAAACGAAGACGCCAGTGCCCGGGGTGGCGGCGTAAAGCGCCAGAGGCCGAGAATCGCGAGCACCAGCGTGCCGAGCACGACCTCCGCGAGGATACTGCGCCGGAGAAGACGCAAGGCGTGGGGCGATCCCTTTGACGCGGGGCGGGTCCAGAAGAAGCGATTGGCCGCCGCCAGGAAAATCAAAAGCGCGACGATGGCAAGTTTGGCGAGCAGCACCTGGCCGTAAGCCGTCGCCCACAGGTTCGACAGCGTCTTCACCTGCACGACAGCGAGCAGCAGACCCGAGCCAACGAGCACCGCCAGAACAAACGGGATGAGACGCGAGAATAGAAGAAGTGCCGGACGATCGGGAGACGGCCGGCTGGAACCGCCGAGCGCTGCCAGAAGCGGCAGGAGACCACCGATCCAAGCCATGGCGGCGAGCATATGAAGCACGATCGCGGGAACGGTGGCGAGACGCGGCGGTGCCGTTACGGCATGCCCCGCCATCGCCGCCGCAAGACCCGCCAGCGCGAAGGCGAGCCCGGAAAGCCCGAGGCGGAGACGAACATGGCGGACGCGGAGCGACACCAGTGCCGCGACCATGGCTGCGGCGCCGACCAATGCAGCCCGACCATAGGCGGTGGCCGTGAAGCCGGCGGACCAGACCGCAGCCGATACCCATCCGCCCGGCGCCTCTCCGAGGGCATCGAAGCCCTGAAACGCAATCCAGATCGGTGTGGCGGCAATGCCGAGCCAAAGGGAGAGCGCAATGAGCGAGGAACTGTCCGGAACGGCATTTCCGCTGAGATGACACGGACGGAAAAGCAGGGCCGCCCATCCCGCCCCGCCAACACCGATGACGAGGCCGGTCATGGCCAGCAGGCGGGACGCCCAGAGACCGGCCGCTGTAACCGGGTCGATCGCCGACGCCCGGCCCGGCCCGCTCGCACTGGCTTTGCCGACGGAAAACAACAATCCGCCGCCAATCGGATGCCCGTCCGCAGACGTCACGCGCCACGACAGGCTGTGCGTGCCGGGGACAAGCCCGGAAGGAAGCGTCACGACGAGCCGCGTCGTGTCGGAGCGGACCACGGGGAGCATTTCCATTTGTCCCACAGGGTCGCTCAACCGGAAAACGAGGGGATCCACCGGCTCGGAAAACGTCAGCACGATCTGACGTGGCGCTGCCGCGAGAACTTCACCATCCGCCGGATCGGACGCGACGAGCTGAGCATGCGCAAAGGCGCCCCCCGCGCTCACCAGCAGAAGCAGCAGCACTGTCGTGAACATGACGAGGCTGGACACGAGCGGCTTGCAACAACAGTCCGGCAACGCCTTAGCGGCGATCATTTTGCTGATGCCTCCTGCCTCGAAGCGCAGCGGTGGAAATGACGAACGCAGTCCGCTTCGCCCACGCCGGCGCGTCATCAAAGTGCGGTGCTCCGCAATGCCGGTTTTCCGACCCGACACCGGCAGGTCAGGGCTTCACATCGAAGGCGGGAGCCGGCTTGCCCGGTTCGGCGGCGTCCGGACTTTCGGGAATTTCGATCCAGCGCTCGGCGGCATCGCCGCACTGCTGGACGATCGGCACATAGATCCGCCCCTTCGCATCCGCGGCGACCTTTGCCTTGAAAGCGAACTCCGCATGATCAACCGCAGCGATCGTGCCACCCGTCCAGGCGATCTGTGCCCGTTTCGCGCTCGCACCGGCTCCTCCGGCAGAAGGCGTCACCACCGCCGTCCAGCCGGCCTTGTCCTGCGGCGCGATGTCGGAAAGCTCGCCGGGCACGGCAACCCGCAGGCCGGTCGTCGCCGCGCCGGCGCAGCCATGCGGAATCTTCAGCACGAAGGTCGTCGTCTGCCCGGCCTTCACGCCTTTCGCCGCGATGGTGACATGCGCCGCTGCCGGTCCTGCAGCGAGAGCGAGGCAGGCCGCAAGCCCCGTGACACACATGGACCGAATGCGGTGCCACGCGGCGCTTCGGGAAGTTTGCTCGAGATGCCTCATCGTCTGCCTCTTTCTGCGTCTTCGCATCGCAGACCACTGCCATATCGAGACGCACGACATCGACGGGAGCGCGACATCGGATAGGGTCAGATCTAGCGCGTGACCAGGCTTCAGGGAAGACGAGCCGGAACCGACGGCCTGCGGCTATCCGGCGCGGTGCGCCTGTTACCGGTAGGCGGCGGATCGCTCGGTGAAAGCTGGCTGCTCGTCCGCTGCCGCGCCGTGGGCGGACCGCGCGCTGGCCGAACGGCCCTCGACATCCGCCCTGAACGCATCGAACAGCGCATAGCCCTGTGCCCACCGGCCATAGCCGCTGGCGATGTTGATATGTCCGGCGGCGCCGATCGTATGAAGCGGCGCTTCGAGGTCGTCCCTCAGCCGATCGAGCTCGCCCGGCGTGATGTAGGGATCGTTGAGGCTGCCGATGATGAGGCTCGGAAAGGGCAAGGGCATGGTGGGAACCGCATCGAAGGCGAGACGTCCCGGATGCAGCGCCTCGGTTCGCCGGAGATCGCAGGGCGCGACGAGAAAGGCGCCTTTCACGTTCCGGGCCGACGGGCGCCGGCTAAAATGCGCCGTCAGAAGGCAACCGAGGCTGTGGGCGACGATGTAGGTCTCGCCGCCCGCCTCGACCGCGGCATCCAGTGCCGCAAGCCAGGTTTCGAGGTCCGGATGCTCCCAGTCCGCCTGCTGCAGCATGCGCGTCTGCGGCCGGTCCTCGTGCCAGACCCTCTGCCAGTGGCCTTCGCCGGATCCGAAAAGGCCGGGAACGATCAGGGTCTGGACCGCACCGCCGGTGGGCGCCTGGGTCTGGGTCGAGATCGGGCCTGCGCTCTCGACCCTCGTCATCCGGGATGCCGCCCGAAACAGGCGCTTTCCTGAGAACAGGAGCCTAGTACCATGGCCCACCAGCCATGCCCCAGTAGAACATCTCTTCGGAACGATGCGACGATCGCCGCGCGTCGCCGCCCTCATCCTGCCAGCTCCGCTCGGACGTCTCACGCTCGCTCGACGATAGGCGGGTCTCCGCCGCACCGGACCCGACGCCGGGGATGCCGCCGCTTCGAAAAGCCTCGATGCTCGATTTCAGGATGGCCATCATCGCTCTTACCTCGTTGGGTTGGTGCCGAACACAGCCCCCGGGAAACGGTCCGGGCCGCAAGCAGTCGTGTTGAAAGCGACCACCTGCAAACCGGCGCCATACCGGCTGCTCTGCCATCAAACCCTTTAGTCTACAATTTTGGTAGAAAGGAATTGGCGTTGCACGCGCCTCATGGAAACTGTTTTTCCGCAGAGGCCGCCAAACCCGGAACAGGAGGTTTATGTTGCGCTCGGCCACCGATGCGAGGCCCCGACATGCGTGTCGGGCAGCCGGTCGCCCCGGCCGAACAGGCGGTTTCTGAACGAGCCCTCGCCATAGGCCGTCTTGTAAAGTCCGCGCTCCTGCAGGACCGGCACGACATGGTCGATCACGTCCTCGTAGCTCTCCGGCACCACCGTGCGGGTGATATTGAAGCCGTCGATCTCGCCCTCCTCGACCCATTGGCCAAGAGCCGTGGCGACCTCCGCCCCCGTGCCCACCAGCACCGGATAGCGGCCCCCGAGCGCGGCCTCCTCCAGAATGCGCCGGCGGGTCCACCCGGCAGCCCGGGCGACCTCGACCGCCGACTGGCTGGCATTCGACACGCCATAGGTGATCGGCGCATCGAGGTCGTATTGCGCGAAATCGATGCCGGTGCTGGCCGAGAAATGCGCGAGCCCCGCCTCCGGATTGGCATGCGCCAGATAGTCCGCGTGCTTCTCGCGGGCGATGGCGCCCGTCTCGCCGGTGACGATGGTGATGCCCACGAAGATGCGCAGCGCATCCGCGCCCCGCCCGGCATCGGCTGCCTCCTGCCGCAACTGCCGGGCCGTCTTCCGCGCCGCAGCGGGACTGGTGGCGGTGATGAAGATGCACTCTCCGTGACGGGCGGCAAAGGCCCGACCGCGGCCGGAGGTTCCCGCCTGGTAGAGAAGCGGCGTGCGCTGGCGCGACGGCTCGGCAAGGTGGATGCCATGCGAGCGGTAATAGGGTCCGTCATGGGCGATGGGCCGGACGCGGGCGGGATCGGCATAGATCCGCGCCGCCTTGTCGCGCCGCACGGCATCGTCCGCCCAGCTTCCCTCCCACAGCTTGTAGAGCACCTCCATATAGTCGTCGGCGCGGTCGTAGCGACTGTCATGTTCGGCGAGGCCCGTGTCTCCAAGCGCCCGCGCCGCGCTGTCGAGATAGCCGGTGACGATGTTCCAGCCGATGCGCCCCTGCGTCAGGTGATCGAGCGTCGAGAAGCGGCGGGCGAACAGATACGGCGCTTCCGCGCTCTGGTTGGCCGTGACGCCGAAGCCGAGGTTCTCCGTCACCGCCGCCATGGCCGAGATCAGCATGGCGGGGTCGTTGACCGGCAGCTGGATCGCCTCGCGAAGGGTAAGATCCGCCGACCCGCCATAGACATCGTAGACCCCGATGATATCGGCAAGAAACAACCCGTCGAACAGCCCGCGCTCCAGCGTGCGGGCCAGCGAGGTCCAGTAGGGCAGCGTCGTATAGAGATGCGACTGGTCGCGCGGATGGGTCCAGAGACCATGATTGATATGGCCGACGCAATTCATGCCGAAGGCGTTGAAGAGGATCTGCTTCTTATCGGTCGTCATCGTGCGCTCCCGGTGGTGGCACGCGTTTTCGCCCGATGGCACGGCAAGATCAAGACGCAAGGGCTGCACAAGGCCCGAACGGCGAACGCACTGTCCTGCGAATGCGAGACTGTGCCTTCGGCCGTGAATATGCGAAAACCCCAACATCGCACGCAGAGCGGCATCGCACACGGATGAGCACGGGAATATCATGAAGAAGATCGGCTTTCTCTCCTTCGGCCACTGGACGCCCTCGACGCAGTCGCAGACGCGTAGCGCGGCGGACACGCTGCTGCAGTCGATCGACCTTGCCGTAGCGGCCGAAGCGCTGGGCGCGGATGGCGCCTATTTCCGGGTGCACCATTTCGCCCGCCAGCTGGCTTCGCCCTTCCCGCTGCTGGCCGCCGTCGGCGCGCGCACCAGCCGGATCGAGATCGGCACCGCCGTCATCGACATGCGCTACGAAAATCCGCTCTACATGGCCGAGGATGCCGGCGCTGCCGACATCATCGCCAGTGGCCGCCTGCAGCTCGGCATCAGCCGCGGCTCACCCGAACAGGTCATCGATGGCTGGCGCCATTTCGGCTATGCCCCGGCGGACGGCGAAACCAGCGGCGACATGGCCCGCCGTCATGCCGAGGTGTTCTACGACGTGCTGCGCGGCGAAGGCTTTGCCGAACCGAACCCCAACCCGATGTTTCCGAACCCGCCCGGCCTCCTGCGGCTGGAACCGCATGCGCCGGGTCTGCGCGACCGGATCTGGTGGGGCGCAAGCTCGAACGCGACCGCCATCTGGGCGGCAAAGCTTGGCATGAACCTGCAGAGCTCGACCCTCAAGGACGACGAGACCGGCGAGCCCTTCCACGTACAGCAGGCCGACCAGATCCGCGCCTACCGCGCCGCGTTCAAGGCCGCGGGCCACGCCCGCACGCCGCGCGTCTCCGTCAGCCGCAGCATCTTCGCCATCACCAGCGACCTCGACCGCGCCTATTTCGGCCGCTCGGGCGAAGCCGGCGACAAGATCGGCTTCATCGACGCCGACACCCGCGCCATCTTCGGCCGCGGCTACGCTGCCGAACCCGACGTCCTCATCGAGCAGCTGCGCACCGACGAAGCCATCACAGAGGCCGACACGCTCCTCCTCACCGTGCCCAACCAGCTCGGCGTCGAGTACAACGCCCACGTCATCGAAGCCATCCTGACGCAGGTGGCGCCTGCGCTCGGCTGGCGGTAAAGCGGCGTTCCCTCGACGTCACCCCTCCGCCAGCATCGCAACGAGCACGTCGGATTGCGAAAGGATGCCGACGAGGCGGTTTTCCGCGTCGGTGACGGGCAGATGGTGGAGGCCGCCTTCAGCGAAGAGAAGGATGGCTTCGGAGAGGGAGCTTTCGGGTGAAACACTCCGCACAGGGCTGGTCATGATGTCCTTCACGGTGCCGTTCGGCGCCGTGGAGCCGGAAACGGCCAGCTGGTAGCGGCGACGAAGGCCGATGGTCGGGCGGCCACGGGTCCAGTCCGCCCGGTCGAGAATATCGGTCTGGGTGAGAATGCCGATGACGTGGGCATGGTCGTCGGTCACCGGCAGGGCCTTGATGTGGTGGGCGCGCAGGAGCGCGTGCGCCTCCGACAGCGAGGCATCCGGCGCGATCGCGATCACGTCGCGCGACATGATCTGCCCGCACGGCGTCTGGCCGGACCGGCGCTGGAACGAGCGCAACTCAGTGCGCTTGAGGATGGTGACGAGTTCGTCGCGCTGGATGTCGAGAACCCGGTCGTAATCCTTCAGCACGGCATCGAGATCCTCGGCGGCAAAGCCGATTCGGGCGACCGGCGGCGGGTCCTTCGTCTGGTGGGCCCCAAGCGCCGGCACGGCAACATGCGGATAGCGGCGGCCGGTGAGGTTGTTGAAGAGCAGTGCGGCGGCAAGCAGCAGCAGCGAGTTTCCCAGCACCGGCCACAGCAGAAAACCATAGCCGAGATCGTGGATGGCCGGGCCGCCGAGAACCGCGGTCAGCGCAATCGCGCCGCTCGGGGGATGCAGGCAGCGCAGGCTCATCATGAGGCCGATGGCAACGGCGCCGGCCAGCGCTGCGGCGAACACGGGGTCAGGCACGAGCTTGGCCACCGTCACCCCGACGAAGGCCGCGACCAGATTGCCGCCGATCAGCGACCAGGGCTGGGCGAGCGGACTGGACGGTACGGCGAAAAGCAGAACGGCAGACGCACCCATCGGCGCGACCAATGCCGGCGAAAGGGGAAATGTCGCGGTCAGCAAGGCGCCGAGGAGGCCCGTGATGAGCAGGCCGAACAGGGCGCCGACCGCCGAGCGAAGCCGCTCCTTCGGACTGACGGGCGAAGCCGGCCAGGGCATGAAGCGGGCAGCGCGGGAAAGTCTGGTCGATGTCATGCCGTCTTCTCCGCAGTGCCGGCCCGCAGAGCGGCGGCCGTGTTGATCGCGAGGGCAGAGCCTCGCTACGTGCGCAGTGCAGGGTGGATCGTCCGCCGTTTCCCCGGGACTACCCCTCGCCCTGCCCGTCCATGTCATGCTTGCGCGCCGCGATATCCGGCGGGGTCCAGCCGCGCTCGGTTCGGTCGTGCAGCGCGCTGCGGTCGCCCATCATGGCCTGTTCGAGAACCTCCGAGATCTCGCGGGCGCGCGCGATATATTCCTTGTTCTCGAACACCGACACGTCGTCCTTCCAGAGAGGCGCGAGCTGCCGCAAGCCCCAATTGTCCTGCTTGACGAAAACGGCCTTGCTCTTTTCCACGTCGAAGGGATGCATGCCGAGGCTCTGGAGCGCATAGCCGGCCGCCCGGACCGAACTGTCGAACACCTCGCGCACGATGTCGTCGGCGCCGGCCTCGTAGAGCTGGTAGACATGGTTGCGGTCATAGGCACGCGCGATGATGTGGATATCGGGGTTTTCGTGCCTGGCGTGCCGGACGATGCTGAGGGCGCGCTCGATATCGTCAATGGCCACCACCAGCAGCCGCGCCTGCCGCAGACCGGCGGAATGCAGGAGATCCGGCCGGCCGGCATCGCCGAAGAAGGAGCGGACGCCGAACTTGCGCAGCCCGTCGATGACATCGGAGCGGCTGTCGAGCACGATGGTCTTGTGGCCGTTGGCCAGCAGCATGCGGTTGATGATCTGCCCGAAGCGGCCGAGCCCGGCGATGATGACCGAGGCTTCCTCCCCGATCTCGTCGGCCTCCCGGATCTGCCCCCGCTCGAGCCGCGGCATGATGACCTTGTCGAACAGGATGAAGAGCGCCGGCGTCAGCAGCATGGAGAAGGCGATGACCAACATGAGGATAGCAGCGAGTTCGGAGGGCAGCACGGCATTCTGAACGGTGAAGGAGACGAGCACGAAGCCGAACTCGCCCGCCTGCGCCAGCCCCAGCGCGAGCAGCCAGCGATCCGAACCGCGCAAGCTGTAGAGATGGCCGACCAGCCACAGCACCCCCGCCTTGATGACGATGACGCCAAGCGTCAGCAACAGGACGAGGCCGAGATTGGCCGTGAGCAGCGAGAAATCGATGCCGGCCCCGACGGTGATGAAGAACAGGCCGAGAAGCAGGCCCTTGAACGGCTCGATATCGCTTTCCAGCTCGTGGCGGAATTCGCTGTTGGCGAGCACCACACCCGCGAGAAAGGTACCGAGTGCCGGGGAAAGGCCGACCATGCTCATCAGCAGGGCCGTGGAAACGACGAGCAGCAGGGCGGCCGCGGTGAACATTTCACGCAACCGCGAGGCCGCGATCAGCCGGAAGATCGGGCGCGAGAGGAAGTGCCCGGCGACCACGACGAAGGCGATGGCGAGAAGCGTGACCAGCGCCACCTGCCAGCCGGGAAGATCGGAGACGAGCGTCGCGGCATTGCCCGCGCCATGCGCTGCATGCTCGCCGCCCTGCAGGGCGGGAAGTGCCAGAAGCGGGAGGACCGCCAGCATGGGAATAACAGCGATATCCTGAAACAGGAGCACGGAGAAGCTGGAGCGCCCGCCCTGCGACTTCAAAAGCCCCTTCTCGCTCAGCGTCTGCAGCACGATGGCCGTGGAGGACAGCGACAAAATGAGCCCGACGGCCACCGCCGTCTGCCAGGGCAGCCCAAACGCGAGCGCGATGCCGGTGACCACCGCCGCCGAGCCCGCCACCTGCAGGCCACCAAGCCCGAGCAGCCGGGCGCGCATGTCCCACAACGCCTGCGGCTGAAGCTCCAGCCCGACCAGAAACAGCATCATGACGACGCCGAACTCCGCGAAATGCTGCAGATCCTGCGTCTCATTGCCAACAAAGTGGAAGACGGGGCCGATGACGATGCCGGCGATGAGATAGCCGAGCACCGAGCCGAGCCCGAGCCGGGACGCGATGATAACGGATGTGACGGCGGCCGCGAGATAGACGAAGGCCTGGAACATGAAGCCGCTCATTCGGAGATCCTCGCGGTGATGCCAATGGGAGACGGCGGCGTGTCGGAAAACGTCGAAGCGTGCGAAGTGCCGATCAACGGAAGATCGTCGTCGAGAAGCTCGAGCCTCAAGACAGCATCGAGATCCAGCGTCTCGTCGCGCAGGGCCGAGAGCAGCCGGAGATAGGCTGCGATATGCAAGTCCCCCCGGCCATCGGCTGCCGAATCGTGCGCCGAGAAAAGGGCAAACGGCGGCAGGAAGCGCATGCCGCAGAGCGAGGCGGTCTGCTCCAGCGGCGAAAGCAGCGTGCGCAGCCGGAAATGGTTGGAGCCCTCCTCGCGATAGGCATCCTGCGCACCGCCGGTGGTCACGACCGGCAGGAACAGCTTGCCCGCCAGCTTCGAGCCGCTCTGCCCATAGGCAAAGCCGTATTCCAGAACGAGGTCCTGCCACTCCTTCAGGAGAGCCGGCACGGAATACCAGTAGATCGGAAACTGGAAGATAATAACGTCATGTGCCACCAGCCGCGCCTGTTCAGCATCGATATCGATGTTGAAGCGGGGATAGTCCGCATAGAGATCGACGAAGGTCACACCGTCGAGCCGCCGCGCCTCCTGCGCCATGCGCACGTTGAGGCGCGAATGCCGCTGACCGGGATGGGCAAACAGAATGAGGACGCGCGCCATATGTCTTCCTCGGAGCCTTCATCATGGGGGGCGACCTGAGCCGGGACACAAGGCCGGGCGGAAAGATCGACACGACAGAGCAAGGGGAGAGCCGAAACGGGGTGATGGCCACCGCGATGACCGCTGCGACAATCGGTGTTGCGGGAAGATCTTGTCAAGCGGCAAGACGGATGCGATGGTGGGGCCGAGCGTAACGCTCCTGATGTGCACATCTTATTGCCGGCCGGCGCCCTTTCGGGGACCGTCAGTCGCCGGAGAGAATGAGATTTGGCACTTTTCTTCGCTATTTTTTCGAGCCAACCCCTTTTCATGACGGACGTGTGGTGAGATAAGGAGCGCCGAAGTCACCATACCACCGCCCCAGCGGGCGACAGAGATCAAGGTTCGAGATGCAGGTTCTGGTTCGAGACAACAATGTTGAGCAGGCACTGCGCGTGCTCAAGAAGAAGCTTCAGCGCGAAGGCGTCTTCCGCGAAATGCGTATGCGCGAAGCCTATGAAAAGCCTTCCGTGAAGCGTGCTCGCCAGAAGGCTGAAGCTGTTTCCCGCCAGCGCAAGAACGCCCGCAAGCAGCTGCAGCGCGAAGGCCTCCTGCCCGGCCCGAAGAAAAAAGTTGTTACCCGCTAAGATCTGAAAGGCGCCCGTCGGACGGTATCCGATGGCGCGCGGCTGGTCTTCGAAATCACCTCGGAACGACGCTCAGCGTCGCGCCGGGGCTTTCTGCGTTTTAGCTTTCTGTCGTGGAGCAAGGCGATCCGCAGGATGCGCTCTCGTGTGTTACGGTTTGCGACCGAGCCCACTAAAGCCGTGACGTGGCGAGGAGACAGCCGTACCTTTATGAATGCGGATGCCTTTCACCCGCGCATCGACCCCAAGGCGCAAACCGGTCACCGTGACCGATCTGCGCCAAGCGGCTCAGCGCCTCATGAAGCCTCGTTGAACAACGTCTCGTACTGCCGGGGTTGGCAGCGGAGATATTGTGGAGCGGCCTGCACTGTCACACCGAAATGCGCGGCCGCATGCCAGGGCCAGCGGGGATCGTAGAGAATCGTCCGGGCAAGCGCGATCATGTCGGCATCGCCCGTGCCGATGATGGCTTCGGCCTGCTCGAACTCGGTGATCAGCCCCACGGCGACGACGGGAATCGAGACAGCCTGTTTCACATCGCGGGCAAGCGGCACCTGATAGCTGGGGCCAACGGGAATGTCCTGCGCGTCGCTCAGCCCACCGCTCGAAACATGGATCGCCGCGCAACCGCGTGCTTCCAGCGCCTGCGCGAAGGCAACGGTCTGCGCACTGTCCCAGCCGCCTTCGACCCAGTCCGTTCCCGAGACCCGCATGGTGACAGGTCGTTCCGCGGGAAAAGCCTGCCGGACGGCCTCGAAGACTTCGAGCGGAAACCGCATGCGGTTTTCGAGCGAGCCGCCATAGTCATCCGTGCGCGTGTTGGACAGTGGCGAAAGGAACTGGTGCAGGAGATAGCCATGGGCGCCATGGATCTGCACGGCATCGATGCCGAGACGCGCGGCCCTGCGGGCGGCATCGGCAAAGCCGCTTCGGATCCGCTCGAGGCCTTCGGCATCCAGCGCTTCCGGCGCATCATAGGACGGCTTGAACGCCGACGCCGAGGGCGCAACCGTCTTCCAGCCAAGCGCATGATCGGGCGCGAGCTGCACCCCGCCCTTCCAGGGCAGATCGGTGGAAGCCTTGCGGCCGGCATGGCCGAGCTGGATCGCAACCGGCATATCCGACCAGCGGCGGACACCCTCCAGCACACGCGCCATCGCCGCTTCGCAGGCATCGTTCCAAAGCCCGACATCGCCGAAGCTGATGCGCCCCTCCGGCGTTACCGCCGTCGCCTCGATCGTCAGAAGTCCTGCGCCCGACTGTGCGAGCATGCCGAGATGCGTCAGGTGCCAATCGCTCATTTCGCCGTTTTCGGCGGAATACTGGCACATCGGCGCAATGACGATGCGATTGCGCAACGTCAGGCCACCGACGTCGATGGGCGAGAAGAGTTTGGGTGAAGCCATGTCGATCTCCTGAAGACATCCGTGCGGCGCGGGAACAGCCGCTGTTGCTTGGCAGCATATAGGGTGGCAAATCGCCCGTTGCATGCGGCCTTACGGTCCAAGACCCGTCATCCCGTTCCAGAACGTGCGCCGCCGCTTGCGAAAACCGGGCGCGCACGCGACAACAGGGGAACGACACCGTCTGCCGCGGCAGGTCAAGGAGGAAGTGCGCATGTTCGACCACGTTTCCATCGGCGTCCGGGACATCGACCGGTCGCGCATCTTCTACGATGCCGCTCTGACCCCGCTCGGCTATGGCCGGCTGACCAGCGGCGCGACGATGCTCGGTTACGGGGATGAGCAGGTGAGCCTCTGGGTGACGCAGGCCGAACATCCGGTCCGTCCGGATCTCCGCTCCGGCCTTCACTTCTGCTTCAAGGCCTTCAGCGAAGAGGCCGTCGAAGCCTTCCACGCCGCCGCCATTGCCTATGGCGGAGAGGACAACGGCGCCCCGGGCCTGCGCCCGGAATACGCCACCTTCTACTACGCCGCCTTCGTCATCGACCCCGACGGCTACCGGCTGGAAGCCTTCTTCCACAAGCCGGACCTGTAATCCGCGATCTCACGGCGGCGAACCGATCAGACCGGAATCTGAGCGGCGACGTCCCGATCCGACGGCCGCTCGCTCTCGGAAAGGCCGTTGGCGACACCGAGGCGATCGGCCTCGTTCCGGTTCTGGCTCATTTTCCGCTTTCCCTCCAGGTGCGTGATCGGCATGCGCAGGCCGACGATGCCGCGCAGCTGGGATGCGATGAAATCCGCCGGCGCGTCGTCCACCGCCCAGGCAACAGCCCTCGGCTCCTCATGCAGCGTCGTCAGCCGTGTGACGATATCCAGCAGGCGCTCGGCATCGTTGAAGAACTCCACCGGCCCGCGCGCCTGAACCGTCACGTAATTCCAGGTCGGCACGACCTTTCCCGTCTGCTGCTTGGTCGCGTACCAAGCCGGCGTCACATAGGCGTCCGCCCCCATGAAAATCGCCAGCCCATCGCCAATGGTCGGCGTCCGCCATTGCGGGTTTGCCTTGGCGAGATGCCCGTAGAGAACACCGTGCTCTCCTTCGCTTTCGTCCAGAAAGAGAGGCAGCGGCGTCGCGAAGGGCCCGTCGGCGGTGGCCGTGACAAAATTCGCCAATCGCGCCGCCCGTATCGTCGCAAACATGGCGCTGCGATCGTCAAGGCGGAAGGCGGGCGGTGTATACATGGCGGCGATCCTCGTTATGCCCCGGAGACGAATGCAAAACGGGACGTCGAAAAATAGCATCTTGGCTGCGGCGATCAGGAAAGCGATCGGCCTCAGCCGAAATCGACCTTCGTCAAGGCAAGCGCCTCCCGGCGCAGATCGACGGCGCGTTCCGGCACGAAGGATCGCTCCAACGCCTCCTGTGCCGCCCTCCACAGGGGAACCGCACTGTCCCGCACCCGCCTGCCCTCGTCCGTCAGCCTATAGGTATAGGCCTGCTCGCCCTTCGGTCGCGTGCTCACGATCCAGCCGGCGGCCAGCAGCGGCTTCAGCGCGCGTAGCAGCGTCGTGCGCTCCATCACCATGATCTCGCCGAGTTCGGCAATCCGGATATCCGGCCGGCGATTGATGATGTTGAGAAGAGAATATTGCGAGATCGACAGGCCGAGCGGCGCAAGATGGGCATCGTAGAGCCGCGTGACATGCCTCGAGCCCCGGCGAAGGGCAAGACAATGGCACTGACGGGATTCTTCGGACATCGACATGGGTTGAGGATAGATGTGTATTTACACATCGTCAATCCTCCACTACGAAGGATGGGCAGCGTCGGGCGGTTCGTCCGGCTTTGTCGGGTTCGCCTGCCCGCAATAGACTCGACGCCACCCACAAAGGTTCTCCCATGCTCTCCAACACCGTCTCCGCATGGCTTTCCGCCAGGAACATCCACTATGGTTGGGTGGTGGTCGTAACCACCTTTCTGACCATGCTGGCGACAGCGGGCGCGATGGGCTCGGCGGGCGTCCTCATCCAGCCGCTGCACCAGGAATTCGGCTGGGATATCGCCGATATCTCCTTCGCCATGGCGGTCCGCCTCGTGCTGTTCGGCCTGCTCGGGCCGTTCGCCGCGGCCTTCATGACGCATTTCGGGGTGCGGCAGGTCGTCTGTTCGGCACTTCTGCTCATCATGAGCGGCATCGTGCTCTCCTTCTTCATGCAAGAGGTCTGGCAGCTCGTGCTCCTCTGGGGCGTCGTCATCGGCACGGGGACGGGCATGACCGCGCTGGTGCTGGGCGCGACCGTTGCGACGCGGTGGTTTTCCAAGCGCCGCGGCCTCGTCATCGGCCTGATGACGGCAAGCAACGCCACCGGGCAGCTCGTCTTCCTGCCGCTGCTGGCAGCCCTGTCGGAAGCCTATGGCTGGCGTACGGCGCTGACCTTCATCACCGGCGTTCTCGTGGTCGCCATGGTGCTCGTCATGCTGCTCATGCGCGACCACCCGGCCGATCTCGGCCTGCCCGCCTATGGCGACACCCAGCCCGGCCCCGCGCCGCGCCGGGACCAGGCCTTCCTCACCACGCTCGTCTCACCCCTGAAGACGCTGCGCGAGGTCTCCGGCCGGCCGGTGTTCTGGCTGCTCTTCGGCACCTTCTTCGTCTGCGGCCTCTCAACCAACGGGCTCATCCAGACACACTGGATCTCCATCTGCGGCGATTTCGGCATGACGGCGGTCACGGCGGCCGGCACGCTGGCCGTCATCGGCATATTCGATTTCCTCGGCACCATCGGCGCCGGCTGGCTATCCGACCGCTACGACAATCGCTGGCTGCTCTTCTGGTTCTACGGCCTGCGCGGCCTGTCGCTCCTCTACCTCTCGGTCTCCGGTTTCGGCTTCACCGAACTCTCCGTCTTCGCCATCTTCTACGGCCTCGACTGGGTGGCGACCGTCCCCCCGACCGTCAAGCTGACGGCCGACAGTTTCGGCCGCGAGAAGGCGCCGCTCGTCTTCGGCTGGGTCTTCACCGGCCACCAGCTGGGTGCCGCGACCGCCGCCTTCGGTGCGGGCTGGCTGCGCTCGGATTATGAGAGCTACATGCCGGCGCTGCAGATGGCCGGCCTCATGTGCATCCTCGCAGCGCTGGCCGTGGTCATGCTCCGCCGGCCCACAGCCGCAGTCCCGGCCAGCGCCTGATCTGCGAGAGGTGACATCTTCAGTCTGGAAAACAGCCGGCCGCATGGAATAGCATTTCCCTTCGGCCGGCATCTTCGCGAACTTCTTCTTTGTCTATCAAATGACTGGGCAATAACGTGGCAGAGGCTCGGACCCTGAGCTGCCCGTTCGCCGGGCCCATCTGTCATGCCAAGGACGGGCAGCCGGTGTCGCCACATCGCGGCCCGCCTTCCCATCGAGGAAGACGCCATGAGCCCGCTTCACGCCCTGCGCTCCCCTGCTCCCACATCTATCGCGAAAGATGCGACCGCTCTGGCGGACGACCGCGAGCGCCTTTTTTGCCCGTGCCACAGCCATCGCCGCCGATCTCCGAGCCCGGGGCGCGGCGCTCGACCGCGATGGCCGCCCGCCCTTCAGCGAGATCACCGAACTGAAGGCCGCCGGCCTGCTCAACGCCCTGCACCCGCCCGAGATCGGCGGCGGCGGTCTCGACTGGGTCGATGGGTTGCGTCTGGTGCGCATCCTTGCGCGCGGCGAAAGCTCGATCGGCCAGCTGCTCGGCTATCACTTCGTCAACAGCCAGTACATTTCCTGGGCAGCCGATGACAGCGACCTTGCCTGGCGGCTGTCGTCGGAAACGGTGGCAAAGAGCCTCTACTGGGGCGCCGCCGTCAATCCGCGCGACCCCGGCCTCGTGCTGACACGGCAAGACGATCACTACGTGCTGAACGGCCGCAAGACGTTCTCCACCGGCGCGCGGATTTCCGACCGCATCAACGCCAGTGCCGCCTTCGGCAACCAGATCGCCAGCCTTGTCCTCCACACCGACCGGCCGGGCTATATCGCCCATGACGATTGGGACAATATCGGGCAGCGCCTGTCGGACAGCGGCAGCGTCGAGTTCAAGGATTTCCCGGTCCATGACAGCGATTTCCTGCTGTCGCTTGCGGCCCCGGATGCGGCACCGAAGGTGCAGGCGACGTTCAACACGCCGTTGATCCAGCTGGTCTTCGCCAACTTCTACATCGGCACTGCCGAAGGTGCGCTGGCCGAGGCGCTCGACTATGTCCGCGACACCACCCGCCCCTGGATCACCTCCGGCGTCGAACGCGCCGCCGACGACCCGCATATTCTGGAGCGTGTCGGCGAATTCCGCGCAGCGTTGAAGGCGGCCGCCGCCTTGGCCGACAGCGCCGGCCTTGCGGTGCAGACAGCGCTTGCCCGCGGGCCTGGCGTCACCGAGCGCGAACGCGGAGAGGCCGCCATCGAGGCTTACGAATCCAAGGTCAACGCGACCCATGTTTCGCTGGATGTGACCGCCCGCGTCTTCGAACTCATGGGCGCCCGCGCCACCGCGGGCCATTACCGTTTCGACCGCTACTGGCGCAACGTCCGCACCCACACGCTGCACGACCCGGTGTTCTACAAGGCCCGCGAAGTCGGCGACTTCGCGCTGAACGACCGGGTGCCGACGCCAAGCCTCTACAGCTGAAACAAACGCGCAAAACGAAACGCCGCCATCCTGCACATACAGGATGACGGCGCTTTTTCGAGATGAGAAGCGGGAAGAACAGCGTGCCTTGCGCAGCAGCCCTCGTCTATGCGAACCGGTCAGTTCTGCCCGGAGGCGAGCTTCTGCTCCACCCGGCCGAGGTCGCGATAGGCGGCACCCGGATGCGGCGCGACGAGGCGCGGGCCTTCTCCGAAAAGTTTTTCGCGGAGCGTCCCCTGCCGATACGCCGTCTTGTAGACGCCGCGCTTCTGGAGTTCCGGCACCAGCAAATCGACCGCATCCTCAAAGGTTTCCGGCGTCACGGCGTAAGCAAGGTTGAAGCCATCGACGTCGGTCTCCTCGACCCATTCCTGCATGAGGTCGGCCACCGTCTGCGGCGAACCGACGAAAACGGGGCCGAAGCCGCCGATACCGACCCAGTCGGCCATCTCCCGCACCGTCCACTCTTTGCCGGGATCGATGGTGGTGAAGGTTTCCACGGCCGATTGAACCGCATTGGTATGGCGGTGGCGCAGAACCTCATCCGGCGAGAACTGGCCGAAATCGATACTGGTCCAGCCGGAGATCAGCGTCAGCGCGCCCTCGTAGGAGACGTATTTGCGGTACTCGTCGAACTTCCGCTTGGCGTCGGCATCGGTTTCGCCGACGATGACGGTCTGCAGGTTGAAGGCGAGAATACCGCGCGGGTCGCGCCCTGCCTGCACTGCTGCTTCGCGAACATTGGCGACGTAGCGCTTCAGGACGGCCTTGGACGGCGCGGCGACGAAGATGCACTCGGCATGCTGGCCGGCAAAATCCTTGCCCCGGCTGGAGGCGCCGGCCTGGTAGAGCACCGGCGTGCGCTGGGGCGATGGCTCGGACAGGTGAATACCCGGCACGTTGAAATGCGGACCATGATGCCCGATCGCGTGCACCTTGGAGGGGTGGGTGAAGATACCGGTCTCCCGGTCGCGCACGACCGCGTCATCCTCCCAGCTGCCCTCCCACAGCTTGTAACAGACCTCCAGATACTCTTCCGCCACATCGTAGCGGTTGTCGTGCTGCATCTGCCCGGCCTGGCCGACATTCAGCGCACCGCTGTTGAGATAGGAGGTGACGATGTTCCAGCCGACACGCCCCTTGGTCAGGTGGTCGAGCGTCGAAATGCGGCGGGCGAAGGTGTAGGGGTGCTCGAACGACAGCGACGCCGTCAGGCCGAAGCCGAGATGTTCGGTGAGGTAAGCCATGGTCGGAATGAGCTGCAACGGGTCGTTCACCGGCACCTGGGCCGAATGCTTCAGCGCGGCGTTCACATTGCCGTTCAGCACGTCGTAGACGCCAAGCACGTCGGCGATGAACAGCCCGTCGAACTTGCCGCGCTCCAGCGTTTTGGCGAGGTTCACCCAGTAGTCGAGGTCCTTATAAGACGCCGACTGGTCGCGCGGATGCCGCCAGAGGCCGGGCGACTGGTGGCCGACGCAGTTCATATCGAAGGCGTTCAGCCGTATTTCGCGTGTCATGCTTGTCTCCTCAGCCTCAGAGGCTGTTTGGGAACCCGGCGGCGGAGAGCCGGCGAGGGATTTTTGTGCTCCGGCAGAAGAGGATCGCAGGCGATATCCTGAGATATCGGCAAGATTTTCGACGCACCGGGGCGCGAAAAGCACCGACGGCTCGACCCGTCCGGGTTTTCAAACAGCCTCTCAGAGTGCACCGTTTCTCGGCGGCGCTACATCGTTGAGGTGGTAATTTCCGGCCACATGGTACTTCCAGCGGACGGGGTCGTGCAGCGTGTGGGTGCGGGCATTGCGCCAGTGGCGGTCAAGGTTCAGCCCTTCGCGGGCGGATGCCGTGCCGGCAAGCTCGAACAGCGTATTGGTGGCCTCGATGGCGATTTCGGTGGTCAGCACCTTGGCGCTCGCCACAGCCAGAGAGGCGGCGACGGCGGTTTCCTCTGTCAGATCCACCTGGGCATGATCGACCTTGCGGCCGGCATACTCCACGATGGCGGTTGCCGCCTCGATGCGGATGGCGACCTGCCCGACCCGGGCGATCGTCAGCGGATCTTCTGACGCACGTTCGACGCCGCTGTTCGTCCAAGGCCGCGAGACCGTGCGGATGAAGCGGACCATGTCGGCAAAGGCCGCCCGGGCGATGCCGAGGTCGATGCCGGCGTGGATGATCTGCCCGACGGAGCCGATCGTGCCGGGCCGCTCGAAGCCCTGGTGGTGGCGCACCACGGCGCTGGGGGGAACGCGGACGCCATCGAGGATGGTGGTGCCGCTGCCGGTCGTGCGCTGGCCGATGCCGTCCCAGTCGTCGACGATCTCGACGCCTTCCGTCCCGCGCGGCACGAAGGACATGGTGATCTTCTCGTCCTCATCGAGCGCGAAGATGGCGATCCAGTCGGCAAAGAGCACGCCGGTGGAGTAGAACTTGCGCCCGTCGATGCGAAAGCCGGCGCCGTCCCGCGTCAGCCGCGTGTTGTAGTGCCCCACGGTCTTGGTCCCGATCTCCGACAGGGCATTGCCGAACCGGTCGCCGGCAAGCGCGCGGCCGTAGTAGAACCGCTTCTGGTCGTCGGTGCCGTCATGGCGCAGGGCTTCGAGAATGTAGAAATGGTTCTGCGGGATCTGCCCGATCGAGCCATCGGCCTCCGACAGGATGGCGGTGACCTCGGCCAGCACCGCGTTGGAAACGTCGATGCCGCCATATTCGGCCGGCACGGTGATGGCGAGAAGGCCGGAGGCGGCGAGCCGGTCCATCTCCGCATGCGGCAGGATCCGGTCGCGGTCCCGCTCGCTCGCGGTCAGGGCGAATTCGGCGGCCAGCGTCCGGGCGACGATAAGCGCTTCCTCCTCGCTCGCGATCCTGTCTGCCGTGCGGTCGGTGTCGTTGGTGCTGAGGCGTATCAGTTTGGTCATGGCTCTTCTCCCGAGAAGCACTGCGCGTCAGGCGCGGGCCACGGCCTTGCGGTTGGCAAAGCTGATGGCGAGGACGGCAAAGATCAGGAGGCCGGTGCCCACCTGCTGCCAATAGAAATTGAGACCGGTCAGAAGCAGTCCATTGGAGACGATGCTGAGCAGCAGAACGCCGAGCACCGTGCCGGCGATATTCGGCCGCCCATGCGGGCTGAGCGTCGTACCGATGAAGGTCGCGCCGATGGCGTTGAGCAGGAAGGCATTGCCTGACGAGGGAATGTAGACGGTGACGGTCGAGGTGAGCACCAGCCCGGCGATGGCCGCGATCACCGAGACGAGAAGATAGGTGACCGCCACATGCGCCTTCAGCGCAATGCCGGAATAGCGCACCACGTTCGCCTCGATGCCGGTCGCCAGCACCACGCGGCCGAAGCGGCTCTTCGTCAGAACGATCGCCGCGACGGCGATGACGAGCCCCGCAACGATCAGCGGCACGGGCACGCCGGCAAGGACACCACGGCCAAGGAACCGGAAGCTTTCGGGAATGCCGGCCGGCGGCAGGTAGACCGGATTGCCGCCGTTGGTCAGGATCTGCTGGGCGCTGCGGCCGATGAACAGCGTGCCGAGCGTCGCCAGAAACGGCGAGATACCGATGCCGGAGATGAGCACCGCATTGAAGAGCCCCACCAGTGCACCGCCACCGATACCAGCAAGGGCTGCAAGCGGCACCGGTTGCCCGGCCAGCACCAGCGAGACGAAGGTGAAGCTGGAGAAATCGATCGCCGTGCCAACGGACAGGTCGATGCCGCCAGCCGCCACCGCAAAGGTCATGGCGATGGAGACGATGGCGAGCAGCGTGAAATTGTTGACGAGGATGCTCTGCAGATTGGCGACGGTGAGGAAGCTCGGCGCTGCCGCGGAGAAAGCGGCAAACACCGCGACCAAGGCCACGACCAGAGCATAGCGGGCAGAGCGGCGCAGCAGGCCATAGGGAAGCCGGGCCTGGGAACCGGACACGAGCGTCATGCCGACGTCTCCTGTTTGCGCAGCAGCGTGGTGGCGGACACGACGAAGAGGATCAGGAGACCCTGGATGCCGCTCACCAGCGTGCTGGAAAGGTTGAGAAGCTGGAACCCGTTGACGAGGAAGCCGACGAACAGCGCCGAGAGCAGCGTGCCGGTGACGATCGGCACCAGCCGGCGCGAGAAGACGGTGCCGAGCAGCGCGGTCACCACCACCGGCAGCAGGAGATCACCCGCCCCCGTCGTGCTGCCGCTAAGGTAGGACACCGAGAGAATGCCGGCGATGCCGCCGCAAAACCCGCTGAAGACAAACGAACCGGCGATAAACGGCTTGACGGAAAGACCGGACGCCCGGGCAGCCTCGGGAAACTCGCCGACGGCATAAAGCCGCAGACCCAGCGGCGTCGCCTGCACGACGAGCGCTGCGACCAGCGTGAAGCCGATGAGCACATAAGCGAGAACGGGGATATCGAACGGACCGCCGCCCGACAGCAGCGTGAGCAGATCACCGGTTGCTGGAATGACGGTGTTCTGCGTCAGCACGAGTTCGAGCCCGGCAACGACATTCATGACGGCCAGTGTCGCCAGCAGCGGCACGATGCCCGCAAGCGTGATGGCGAGCGCATTGACGACGCCGATGGCGAGCCCCGTCGCCAGCGCGCCGGCTACAGCCACGGCATCCCCAAGGCCCGCCTGTGATAGAGCCGCATAGACGGCGGCGCTGAGACCCATATTGGCGGCGAGCGACAAGTCGATACCGCCCGTCACCACATTGCCGCCGCCGGCAATCATCACGACCGTGAGGCCGATGGCCAGAACGCCTGCAATCGCCGACTGGCCGAGCACATTGCCGATATTGCCGACCGACAGGAAATACGGTGCCGTGACGGAGAAGACGATCAGCACCGCAACGAAGACGGCAAGCGACCCGCCGCGCAGGAGCAGCGTCGCAATTCGCCGCCCCGCCGTGCCGGAGGCCGCACCGAAACCGCGTGCCGGGACAGGCGTGTTGTCGCCCTGTTGCGAACCGCCGAATGGCACCGCCTCAACCGACATGACGCAGCGCCTCCGAAGACCCCGTGACGTCGGCAAGGACGGCATCGACGCTGGTCTCGCTCGTCTCGAGCTCGGCCGCGATGCGCCCGCGGAAGAGCACGAGAATACGGTCGGTGATGCCCAGCAGCTCCGGCAAATCGGACGACAGCACGATGACACCCGCGCCGCGCGCGGCAAGATCGGCGATCAGCTGGTAGATTTCGACCTTCGCCCCGACATCCACGCCGACGGTCGGCTCGTCGAGCAGGTAGATTTCGGAATGACGGCTCAGCCATTTGGCAATCGCCACCTTCTGCTGGTTGCCGCCCGACAGGGTGCGCACCAGCGCATGGCTGCCATCGGTCTTGATCTGCAGGCGTTCGATCAGCTGGCCCGCTTCCGCTTTCTCCGTATCGGCATCGAGAAGCCCGAAGCGGGTGAAACGATCGAGGCTCGCGAGCGTGATATTCTCCGCCACGCTAAGGTCGAGCGCGACACCATGGCGGCGGCGATCCTCAGGCACCAGAGCGAGGCGGCGACGCGCGGCCTGCGCCGGGCTCTTCGTCCAGACCGTCTCACCCTCCACCTCGACACGTCCCGACAACGGCTGCTCCAGCCCGAACAGGGTGCGCACGAGATCCTTGGCGCCAGAGCCGAGAAGTCCCGTCAGGCCGAGAACCTCGCCGCGGCGCAGGGCAAAGCTCACATCCTCGTAACGACCGGGCGCGCTCAAACCCTCCACGCGCAGCAGCGTCGCGCCGAGCGCGGCGGTCCGCTTCGGGTAGAGTTCGCCGATCTCGCGATTGACCATCAGGCCGGCGATCTCGGTGGCCGAGGTCTCCGCCACCGGCTTCGTCGCCACGTCTCGGCCGTTGCGCAACACGGTGACGGTGTCGCAGAGATCCTCGATCTCGCCGAGGTAATGGGAGATGTAGATGACGGTGATGCCGTCGTCGCGCAAGCGACGGATAAGCTTGAAGAGCATGTCGGCCTCGCGTCGGACGAGGGCTGCCGTCGGCTCATCGAACACGAGAACCTTCGGCGCATGCAGCAGGGCGCGGGTGATCTGGACGATCTGCTTTTCGGCCGTGGAGAGTTCGGCGATCAGCGCGGATGTCGGCAGACGGAGGCCGAAATAGCGGTCGAGAACCTCGGCGGCACGCCGCTGCATCAGGCGACGGTCGAGAAACGGCGTTCCCGCGATGCGCGGCTCGCGGCCGAGAAAGAGCGATTCACCGACCGTGAAGGTCGGCACCAGCAGTCGATCCTGGTGAATGAAATGAATGCCGAGCGCCTCGACGTCATGCGGCGTCAGGTGATCGTGGACGACTCCGTCGATCTCGATCTCGCCGGCATCCGCCCGGTGCAGCCCGGCGAGCAGCTTGATCAGCGTCGACTTTCCCGCGCCGTTCTGCCCGACGAGGCCGTGGACCGAGCCGCGCGCAACCGTCAGCGACACGCCGGAGAGAGCCTTCGTCCCGCCGAAACTCTTTTCGATCCCGGTCAACCGGATAACCGGACGAATAATCTCATCCTCTTGCGGCGACGTCATTTCGCAAACTCCTGCCAGACATTCTCAACGACACACGATTGGGGACCGCGACCCGGATGGCCACGGTCCCCTCACACGGCTGGGGAGGATCAGCCGATACCGAGTTTCTTGGTGACGTCGTTGACGTTCGCCTTGTTGGCGAGAAGCGCGGGAACATAGGTCTCGCGCGGCAGCGTCTCACCGGCGAGCAGCCGGGCGACGTTGCGGATGGCCGTGCGGCCGAGTTCGGCCGGCTGCTGGGCGACGTCTGCTGCGGCAGGCGATGCCGGATCGGCCACGAGCTGCAGCACTTCGGGGCTGCCATCCACGCCATAGGTGCGGATCTCGGTGCGGCCGGCCGCGGTCAGCGCCTGCGTCGCGCCCAGCTGGGGAATGTCCCAGGCCGACCAGATCGCCTTGATGGAACCCTTCTCGGGATATTTGTTGAGAATGGCGGTGATCTGCGTGAAGGCGTCCTGCACCGTATTCGGAATGACGTCGCGCAGCTCGGGTTCGAGGATCTTCACCTTGGGGAAGTATTTCACCACGTTGACCAGCTGGTCGTAGCGGATGGCGCAGGGTGTGACGCCGTAGAAGCCGTTGAACACGACGATATTGCCCTCGCCGCCGATGTCCGACACGAGCTGCAGCGCTAGGTCCTTGCCGATGCCCCAGTTGTCGGAGGTCGAATTGTTGAGCGAGTTGGTCGAACCGACATCGATGGTCAACACGGGAATGCCGGCATCGCGCGCCTTCTTCAGCCAGGGATCGATGACAGTCAGCGTGCCGAGCAGCTGCACGATCGCATCCGGCTTCTGCGCGATCAGCGTCTGCAACTGCGACACGAGCTTGCCGTCGTTGCGGCCGGCATCCACCGCGATCGGCTCGCCGCCGAGCCGCTTCACTTCCTCGATCTGGGCGTTGTAGGCCTGCAGGTCGAAGAAATGGTCCGTTCCCGCCGTGCTGATGCCGATGCGCTTGCCCTTGAGCGAGCCTTCAGCCGCCGAGGCGAAAGCCGACGTGCCGCTGAGAAGCGTCGTGCCAGCGGCAGCAACCCCCGCGACCGCCGACCACTTCAGGATTTCGCGCCGACCGAACCAGCCGCGTGCCCCGTTTTCACTCATTTTCCCCGTCTCCACATCCATGACTTCGATAATGTCTATCGTTTCAGTAGACTGGATGGCTTTCGAGGAAGGGCGTTTTGTTTGGAAGGCTTTCGGGAGAAACGATCACTCTTTTTCGGTCGCCCGGGAAAACGCCGCGGACGCACATCGGTCCTGTCCGAAAACGGGCGGACAGGACAGGTTCGTTGGCGCTCAGACGACCTTGACGACCAGCTTGCCGAAGTTGCGGCCCTCCAGAAGCCCGATGAAGGCCTGCGGCGCGTTCTCCAGCCCCTCGACGACGTCCTCGCGGTAGCGCAGCCGCCCATCGGCGATCCAGCCGGCAGCCTCCTTCAGAAAGCTGTCGCGCTGGTCGCTGAACTCGGTCTGGATGAAACCGCGGATCTGCAGGCTGCGGCTGAGCACCTGGCGCATGAAGCCCGGCAGACGATCCGGGCCGGCAGGTGCCTGTCCGTCCTGGTTGTAATGCGCGATGAGGCCGCAGACCGGCACCCGCGCATAGGTGTTGAGCAGCGGGAACACCGCCTCGAAGACGTGACCGCCGACATTCTCGAAATAGACGTCGATGCCATCGGGGCATGCGGCCTTCAGCTGCTCGGCGAAATCCGGTGCCCGGTGATCCACCGCGACATCGAAGCCCAGCTCGTCCCGCAGGAAGGCGCATTTGTCCGGGCCGCCGGCAATGCCCACGGCGCGCGCGCCCTTGATCCGGGCGATCTGGCCGACGACGGAGCCGACGGCACCGCTGGCGGCGGCCACGACCACCGTCTCGCCCGGCCTAGGCTGACCGATGGTGAGCAGTCCGGCATAGGCGGTAAAGCCCGGCATGCCAAGAACGCCGAGGGCCGTGGAGACGGGCGCCGCATCCGGGTCGAGCTTGCGCAGGCCCTTGCCATCGGACAGCGCGTAGGACTGCCAGCCGGAATGGGAAAGCACGATGTCGCCGGGCTTGAAATCGGCATGGTTCGAGGTGACCACCTCGGCCACCGTGCCGCCCTCCATCACACCGCCGATCTCGACCGGCTTGGCATAGGATTTTGCCGTGCTCATCCGCCCGCGCATATAGGGGTCGAGCGAGAGATACAGAACTTTCAGAAGGATTTCGCCCTGGGATGGCTGGGGGACGGACACCTGCTCGATGTGGAAATCCTCCGCCACCGGCGCGCCCTGTGGCCGGCGGGCCAGCGTGATCCGTGTGTTGGTAAGGTCTGTCATATCGTCTTCCTCGCTGTCTCCGCCAACGCGGCGGATCGGCGGAACGTCCACCGATTGTCAGGCTCTGACATAGGCCGTCAAGCCGAAGGTGCAACGTTTTCACGTCACCTCATGCGCCCGCCACGGGATAGCCGAGGACCCGCGCGCCATCGGCAAGAACCGCCAGCGGCTCGTAATCCGCATCCTCAAGCCGAGCAAAACCGATAAGCCCGAGGTGATCGCGCACTGCCTCTAAAGCCGGATCGGTCGCGGCGGCATCAAGCACACGCCGGATAAGCGCGACCTCCGCATCGGGCGCGGACAGGCGGGTGATCAGCGGCAGGCCCGGCCCCTTCATCGTCTCGCCAAGCACCCGAATGCCGGAAAGGCGTCGGGGGTCGAAGCGGAGGATGTTGGCGTAGGTGATACAATCGATCGCTGCGATATCCGCGGCACCCTCGCGCACCGCGTCGATACTGGCGGCATGGCTGCCGGTCTGGAGGGAAGCACCGAAAAAGCGGCCGTCCCTTGCCAACGGCGCGACCATCGCGCGGAAGAGATTGGCACCCGAATTGCTGTCCGGCTGGTTGATGGCAGCGCGGGCACCTTTCAGCTCGATCAGCGCGGTCGCTTCGCTATCGCTGCGAACGATAAGAAAGCTGCACATATCCGGCCCGTCGCAGCCGGGATGGCGATAGACCGGCGTCGCGACCAGCCGCACCTTGCCCTGTAGCCGGCTGACGAAGGGAAAGCCGCAGGTCTGCGCCAGCAGCAGATCCGGCCGCAGCCAGGCCTCGTCATAAGGCAGAGTCGAAAGCGCCTCGGGCACGCCAGCGAGCCCCTCGGCACGAAGCCTGTCGCGGAGATACTGCCAGAGCTTTGCCGTGGCCGCCGCCACGGGTTCCGGGTTCGCATACATGGCAAGGCTGGCGAGACGCGGCGCGACATTCGAGATCTGCGGCATAGGCTCCCTTCGAATGGATGACCTCACGTCATCCCCGCCTCACACGGAATGATGCGGATGCGTGATGCGATCGTGCGGGCGCAGCAGGAAGCGGCGGGCGACATCGAGATAGCCGTTGTAGACCAGACCGCCATTCGCCGCCACCAGGGCTTCCCGGTCGCGCCGGTAGATGGCCGGCAGGCGATACCAGGGAAGACCCGGCTTGCGGTGATGCAGCACATGCAGGTTGTTGAACAGGAAGACCGGCCCGAAGATGCGGCTGTTCTCGACGATCGCCGTGCGCTCCGCCTCCGCCTCGGCAAAGCGGTGCTCGGCATAGGAGCGCAGCCGGGTGATGGCCGCACCGGGATAGACGAAGCCGAAGAAGTAGAGCCAGAACGGCATGCCGCAGACGGCGACGACCCAGGTGAGGACGACCGCCACCCCCAGCGCGTGTAGCGCCCAGATGCGCCGGCGGCCGGCCTCGTTGCGCCAGACGCGGCGCGCCTCGCCGGCCAGGAAGCTCGCCAGCATCACCGCGGGCCCGATCGTCAGCCGCCCGAGCAGCGTCAGGTTCCACTGCGCCAGCCGCTTGCCCGTACGCCCAAGGCTCAGCCACATGGCCTGCGTGAAATAGGAGGATTCCGGATCCTCCACCGGGTCGGTCAGGAACTCGTCGCGGTGATGGTCGAGATGGCTGTCCTTGTAGATCGGATAGGGCAGCCAGAGAGACAAAGGCACGGAGCCGATCGCATCGTTGATACGCCGGCTCCGTGTCGGGTGATGATGGATGACCTCATGCTGCAGCGAGGCGTGCCACGCGATCAACAAACCGCCGATGACGACCACCAGCGGCAGCGGCAGCACCGCCCACCACCACGTCACCGCCAGAAAGCCTCCGTGGATGCCGACGGCGAGAAGAACCGTCGGCCATTCCACCCTTGCCGATTGGGAGGCGGGTGGTGGCGTGAAGCTGTGCGTGGCAGTCTCGGTCATCGGTATCCCCTGCTGGTTGCTTGATTTTCAGGCCGCGTCGATCGCCTGGCGCAGATCGGCAATGATGTCGTCGGGATGCTCGATGCCGATCGACAACCTGACATAGCCAGGGGTCACACCTGCCGCCCGCTGGTCCTCGACGCTCAGTTGCGAGTGCGTGGTGGTCGAGGGATGGATGGCCAGCGACCGGGCATCGCCGATATTCGCAAGATGATAGAAGAGCGTCAGCGCATCGATGAACCGGCGCCCCGCCTCGCGGCCGCCCTTCAGCTCAAAGCCCACAAGCGCGCCATAGCTTCCCGGAACAAAGTAGGCCTCGGCCCTTTCGCGTGCCTGACCCGTCTGGAACTTCGGGAAGATCACCGTCTCCACCTTGGGGTGGGAGAGGAGGAAATCGGCCACCTTGATCGCATTGTCATTGTGCTGACGCAGGCGCAGCGGCAGCGTCTCCAGACCCTGGATCAGGTTGAACGCGTTTTGTGGGCTGATGGCGGCCCCGAGGTCGCGCAGCAGCACGGCACGCGCGCGCAGGATGTAGGGGTGGAAGCCGATCGCATCCGCCTTCTCGATCCAGGTCTTGCCCTGATAGCTCTGGTCGGGCTCGTTGAGGTTGGGATGCCGCTCCGCGAGGTCCCGCCAGGGAAAAGTGCCGCCATCGATGATCGCCCCGCCGATCGAGGTGCCATGGCCGCCGATATATTTGGTAGTGGAGTAGACCACGATGGCCGCACCGTGCTCCAGCGGGCGGATGATCAGCGGGGCCGCTGTATTGTCCACGATTAGCGGAATGCCGAAGCGGCGCCCAACGGCCGCGACCTCCGCGATCGGGAACACCTCCAGCTTCGGATTGGGCAGGGATTCCCCGTAATAGGCCCGCGTCCGGTCGTCGGTCGCACGCGCAAAAGCCTCCGGATCCGTCGCATCCACGAAGCGGGTCTCGATGCCGAAGCTCTTCAGCGTCGCGGCAAACAGCGCCCAGGTGCCGCCGTAGAGGCCTGCGGCACTGACGATGTTGTCGCCGTGACGGGCGAGATTGAGGATGGAATAGGCGGACGCCGCCTGGCCCGAGGCAACGGCCAGCGCCGCAGCACCGCCTTCGATTTCGGCCAGCCGCTGCTCGAAGGCATCCTGCGTGGGATTGGAGATGCGGGAATAAAGATGGCCGGGGGCTTCGAGCGCAAAAAGCTTGTCGGCCGTTTCCGTGTTGGAGATCTGGAACGACGACGTCTGGTAGATCGGCACCGCCACGGCACCGGTCGTCGGATCGAACCGGAAGCTGCCGCCATGCAGCGCCAGCGTCTCCGGGTGCCGGCTTTTGAAGGTCGGTGCGCCCGTCGGCACGCTCGGTGCTTGGCACACGCCCTGCTGTTCTGCGACGTCTGGTGGCTGGTGGATCGTCATGACGCTGTCTCCATGGGAAGTCGATGGGATGGGGAAGTCGGATGGGATCGGGATGCCGATGGAGACAGCGTAGACGCAGGCCTAAAAATACACAGTTTTAATAGACTATTTTTTCGCGCATATGTGAAATTGCTTTCTCAAGCGCGGCCTTCCGGCGAAACGGTGCCGGCCGGACGGCCACCCGCCGCGCGTCCTTGAACGCTCTACGGCCGATCATGGTCGATGCTTTGCGTAAGCGCTCGCATCGGCACAAACACATGCTCGCGAGGCCGTGAAAAAGAGCATGCGATATCTGTCATCGGCGGGCTCCACGCTTAGTCTACAGACCTACTCATTTTCCGGGGCCCGACCCTCGGGACTTTCGGACCTGCGACGGAGCACATCTCATGCTGATCACCAGACGTTCCCTCACCGCCGCTTTGGCCGGCACGACGCTTCTTCCCCTTCTCGGCACCCTGCCTGCCCGCGCCGCCGACAAGGTCATTCGCGTCGGCTATCAGAAATACGGCACGTTGGTGCTGCTGAAGGGCAAGGGCATTCTGGAGGAGAAGCTGGAGGCGATCGGCTACACCGTGGAATGGTCCGAATTCCCGGCCGGGCCGCAATTGCTGGAAGCGCTGAACGTTGGCGCCGTCGATTTCGGCTCGACCGGCGAGACGCCGCCGATCTTCGCGCAGGCCGCCGGCGCGCCTCTCGTCTACGTCGCCCACGAGCCGCCGGCACCCCGCGGCGAAGCCATCCTCGTGCCCGCCGACAGCCCCATCAAGACGGTCGCCGACCTGAAGGGCAAGAACGTCGCGCTGAACAAGGGCTCCAACGTCCACTTCCTGCTGGTCAAGGCGCTGGAAGACGCAGGCCTTGCCTATACCGATATCAAGACCTCGTTCCTGCCGCCGGCCGATGCCCGCGCCGCCTTCGAACAGGGCGCCGTCGATGCCTGGGTGATCTGGGATCCCTTCCAGGCCGCCGCCGAAGCCGCGATCGGCGCACGCACCCTGCGCAACGGCGAAAACCTCGTGCCGAACCACCAGTTCTATCTGAGCACCAAGACCTTCGTGGACGCCCATGCCGAAGCGCTCGACGTCACGATCGCCGCCATCGGCGAGATCGACCAGTGGGCAAAGGCGAACACCGCAACGGCCGCACAGGAACTCGCCCCCATCGTCGGCATTCCCGGCGATGTCCTCGCCATCGCGCTCGAACGCCAGTCCTTCGGCGTCACCCCGCTCAGCGAAGCCGTCGTCGCTCAGCAACAGGCGATTGCCGATACGTTCCACACGCTCGGCCTCATCCCCGCACCGATCGTCATTGCCGACAACGTCCGCAAGGGTGGCGCCTGATGGCGGAAGCCTCGCTCGCCGGATCTAAAAACGACACCTCGAATGCGACGCGGAAAAACCCGGTCTCGGACAGGGCTTCCGGAACGGGCAGCGTCCTTTGGCAACGCCTTGCGCCTTGGGCGCTGCCGATCGCGATCCTCATCCTCTGGGAGATCGCCTCGCGCAGCGGCCTCGTCACCGCCCGCCTCATTCCCGCGCCGACGTCGGTCGCCGCCGCCTTCTGGCGGCTGCTGCTCGATGGCTCGCTTCTCTACCACACGCTTGCCTCCACCCAGCGCGCGGTGATCGGCCTCCTCATCGGCGGCGGCATCGGCTTTGTGCTGGGCGTGGTCAACGGCCTGTGGCGGCCGGCGGAAACCTTCCTCGACAGCACCATCCAGATGGTGCGCAACGTGCCGCATCTGGCGCTCATCCCGCTCGTCATCCTCTGGTTCGGCATCGGCGAGACGGCGAAGATCTTCCTCGTCTCCGTCGGCGTGTTCTTTCCGATCTACATGAACACCTTCTACGGCGTGCGCACCATCGACCCGCAGGTCGTGGAGATGGCCGAGGTCTACGGGCTCAATCGCCGCGCCATGATCCTGCGCATCATCCTGCCCGGCGCCCTGCCCTCCATCCTCGTCGGCCTGCGCTACGCGCTCGGCTTCATGTGGCTGACGCTGATCGTTGCCGAAACCATCTCGGCCACCAACGGCATCGGCTACATGACCATGAACGCCCGCGAGTTCCTGCAGACGGACGTCGTGCTGCTCGGCATCATCGTCTACGCCCTGCTCGGCAAGGTCGCCGATCTCGCCACGCGCGCCATCGAACGGCGCGTCCTCTCCTGGCATCCGGCCTATCAGGGCCAGGAAAAGGGAACGCCATGACCCTCGCACTGAAATCTTCCCATACGGCACAACGACTGGAAACGAGACAGCCGGCAACCCCGGTCAACGGCCTGCCTTTGTCGCTGTCGAACGTGGAAAAGCGCTTCGGCGCGCTGAGCGTCCTCGAGAAGTTCTCGCTGGATGTGCCCGCCGGCCGGTTCCTCGCCGTCGTCGGCCGCTCGGGCGGCGGCAAGTCCACGCTGATGCGCCTCATCGCCGGGCTGGACAAACCGACCTCCGGCACCGTCGCCATCGGCGGTGAGACGGTCGAAGGACTCAATCCCGATGTGCGCCTCCTCTTCCAGGAAGCCCGACTGGTGCCGTGGCAGCGCGTGGGGGAAAATGTCGGCATCGCTCGCGGGCCCGACTGGCAGGAAACGGCCCGCGCCACACTGCGGGATGTCGGCCTCGAAGGCCGGGAAAACGACTGGCCGAGCGTGCTCTCCGGTGGGCAGAAACAGCGCGTGGCGCTCGCCCGCGCCCTCGTCAGCCAGCCGCGCATCCTCCTGCTCGACGAGCCCTTCGGCGCTCTCGACGCCCTGACGCGCATCGAGATGCACCGCCTTCTCGAAACCCTGTGGACTGCGCGCGGTTTCACCACCGTGCTGATCACCCATGACGTCGCGGAAGCCGTGGCACTAGCCGACCGCGTCGTCGTGCTGCGCGAAGGCGCCGTCGCGCTGGACATCGATATCGACCTCGACCGTCCCCGCCGGGAGTTGGCCGATCCGCGTGCGGTGGATCTGCAACGGCGGATTCTGGAGGCGGTCTGACGCCTTTACGGTGAACCGGAGTTCACCGTAAAGGCTCTAAACGGGGCATTGCCGTCTTGTCCGACGGCAATACACACAGGTGGGGCGCTCGGTCATGAAAAGCGCGTTGCGGCACGCCAAGCAATCGCTCCGGAACGCACCAACTCCTCGAAACATTCTCCCGACCTTGCGCGTTACCTCGTCATAAAAATCATAAGACAAGCGGTGGGAGTGAAGCATGACCGAGCAGCAGAAAATGTCCTTCGACGCCAGCCTTCTCAAGATCATCGTCGCCGCCGGCGCTGCGCTCATCACCGTGTCCGCCCCGGTGCTGCTTTTGGTCTGATGGATCGTTTACCGGTCTGACGCGTCCGGATAGTCCTGTGGACTCTGAGGCTTTGAAACACTGATCTGAACAATTAAATGAGCAAGGGGTCAGCCGAAACGGCGGCAAGCGCCCGGTAAAAAACAATCCGATAATTGGAAAGAAAAGTTCGGCTTCGGGAAAGCCATTTTTTGGCTGGTCGGAGTGGCAGGATTTGAACCTGCGACCCCCACGTCCCGAACGTGGTGCGCTACCAGGCTGCGCTACACTCCGTGACCAGCGGCGTTTCTATAGAACAGCGTTTTTCATTCCACAAGCGGCAAATCATCGGTTCAGGTCAGTTTTTGACAGGATGATGTCGCAGAGCCCAAGTGGCGTGGCGGGTGATAGAGATTTTCGGCAACGCTTGGAAATTATTGCGCATCGGCAGGGTCCGACCGATTTTCTTTGAACACGATTGGCGCTAGAGGCGTGAGCGAACGGGCGGTGCGCCTCGATGTCGGCACGGGGCTGGCGGCAGGCGGCAGGGCGTCCGGTTTCAGGATCTTTCGAAGGGGACGATATATGACCTTGCGGGTTTTCGCGGCTGCCGGCCTTGCGCTGGTACTTGCCGGATGCACGACCATTGCACCAATGCAGCAGAACGCGGTCGAAGCCCGCTGGGCCGGACAGCCGGCCGGCATCTTCTTCGCCCAGTTCGGCCCGCCGATCGCCGACGTGCAGAGCGGCGGCGATACGCTCTATTCGTGGAAGGGCGGCTACCGCAACCGCAAGGTTCCCGCGACCTACGCCAAGAAGGCGGACGGCTCGCGCGGCAAGCAGACGTCACCGGCTCGCACCGAATATCTCAGCTGCTCGGTACAGCTTACGGTGTCCTCGGACTACATCATCCGTTCGGTTCGCCTCGTCGGCGACCGCCGCCAGCCGGGCGGCCCGAGCTGGTGCGAGGAAGTGCTGGCCGACGCCAAGGCGTCCTGAGCCAACGCGCTCAAGACTTCGTCAAGACATCACACCGGAGCGATCGACGCTCCGGTGTTTTTCGTTGCGGCTCAGTGCAAACCGCCGTTCAGGCCCTCGCCCGCCCCTTGCGCCCGTCCAGCACCACCAGCAGGACGACGCCCACGAGGCCGATGACGCCGCCGAGGATGGACGTAAAACTGTAATCCCCAAGCCGCGTGCCTGCGGCAAAGACGACGGCGCTGATGCCGGCGCTGAGGAACATGTTGACGGCGATCAGCGAGCTGCCGAGGCCGGGACGGTCGGCGATGAGGTCCTGCAGATAGGTGATCGGCAGGCTGATGATGGCGGCGGCGGCGATGCCGCTGATGATCGTCTGGGCATAGATATGCCAGGTCTGCGTCGCCATGCCCTGCAGCGCCATGTAGACTGCATAGAGCGTGGCGCCGATGACCAGCGAGCGCAGCGACGTGATCCGCCGCTCGGCCGCGCTCCAGAACAGGATAAAGACGATTTCCAGAAGCGCCACGACGCCGACGACGATACCGATGTCGCGCACCGTGCCGCCGGCCTTGCCCGTGATGATCAGAGACCGCACCGCATCGTTGACGAACAACATGGAGCAGATGAGCGCGATGGCGAGAAGCCGTAGCGCGACGCGCGGAGAAACGACCTCACGCAGCGAGGCCAGCACCCGGTAGCGCGCAACGTCGTCCCGGGTCCCGAGCGGCAAAGGCCGCGGCAGGTAAAAGGCGGCGAGGATGAAGCAGACACCGGCGGCCAGCGCCGCGATCAGATAGGCCGGCAGCATGGATTGCGAGCCCGCCAGCGCAATGCCGACGATGCCGGGCACCAGCACCCAGGAAAGCGAGATCGTGGCGCGCATCGTGGCGTTGACCGCGACGAGCTGCGATTGCGCCAGCCCGCCAGAGGCCGCGCGCACATTGGCGAAGATCAGCGAGTTCAGCGCGCCGAACACCGGCAGCAGAACGAGCTTGGCGATGACGAAGGCGGTGATCGTCGCCGAGACGTAGACGAGCGCAAAGCCGGAGATGCCGAACAGCGCGACATAGAGGATGGAGGTACGGTAATCGCCGAGCCGGTCGGCGAAGATGCCCATGAGCACGCTTGCCGTAACGCTGACGGCAGCGGCCGCAAACATCAGGCTGGCATAGCCGCTATCGGTCAACCCGAGTTCGCGGATGCCGATGATCGACTGATAAGGCTGGGTCGCCGCCCCGGAGAACCCGAAGAAGAAGATGGCAAGCGCGCTGACGCGCAGCGACGGGTCCCGGAGGGCGGTCGCGATCGATAGGCTCATGGGGACACCAGGGCGCAGAACGGCCCAGCTGGAGGAGACGGCAAATCGCCGGGAATGTGAGAATGCGAACGATCTTATACGCCCGCACCCCAAGTGCAACGGTGCGAGAGGCGCCGTTGCCTATTTTTCAGCGATGAGGCCTTGCAAAGGTACGCCTACTTCCAGCGGGCGGACGACTGCGGCTCCGGCACGTAATCGAAGGCCCGGTCGAAAGGATAGGACGGGCGCCGGCGCCGCTCGTTGGGCAGACGCTCGATATCCTGATTGATGACGCCGTCCGTCAGGGCCATGAGGTTCGGCTGGGCGATGGGCGCAAGCTCGGGCGAGAGATAGCCGGACTTGACCACGAGCAGCCGCACGCCCTTCGGGTCGATGCCGTGGCGGGTGAAGTCGGCGATATCGTGGTAGGGCCGTCGGCGCGCCGCGAGAATGACCGTGATGCCACCGACCGTGACGACCGCCTGCCGCGCCTCAGCGCCTGCCGGGTCGTCGAGACGGACGACGGTGGCGGAAACCTCGGCCGAAGGGCTCGCGGGATCGAGCGCGCCGCCGATCCGCAGCGGCAGGGTCGCGCCCTCACCCGCCGCAAAGCAGGCCTCCACCGCAGGCCGGTCGGTGATGCCGCCGATGACGGCGCCTTGAAAATCGCGCGCGATCAGGGCGTTGAGCACATCCGCCCGGTCGCCCACGCCGCCGCCCGTGGGGTTGTCGCCGGAATCCGCAAGGATGACCGGCCGTGTCTGCGTCCCCTGAGCAATATCGAGCATCTCCTTGAGCGGCCCGGTGACGGGACCGAAGCGGAAGGCCTCGCGGGCCTCCCAGTAGGATCGCGCGATCTCGGCAGCGACAGCTTCAGCTGCCGCCTTGTCCGTTCCCGTCACGACGGCGCAGGCCGTTCCGCGCGGCTCGTCCGCCCAGACATAGCCTACCATCAGGTTCGCGTCCCACACACCCGGCACCGCATCGTGCCGCGACAGCGCGTCGTAGAGGCTCTTTGCCGGCTCGTCTTCGGTGGAGGTGCGCTCGCCCGGCAGCAGCACCGGCACCGGCGCCCAGGCGACACCGGGCTTTTCTCCCGTCTGCAGCGTCTTCACCAGCATGGACCAGGCCCGCACCATGGTTTCGCGCGTGTCGATATGCGGCGCGGTGCGGTAGGCCGCGAAGATATCCAGCTGGTCGATGATGCGCTGGGTGACGTTGCCATGCAGGTCGTAGCTCGCCGCCACGGGGATGTCGGGCCCGACCACGCTGCGTGCCGCCGAAATCCAGTCGCCTTCCGCATCATCCATGCCCTCGACGTTCATGGCGCCATGCATGGCAAGGTAGAGGCCATCGAGCGGCAGGGACGCCTTCAGCAGATCGAGGAATTCCGCCTTGAACCCCTCATAGGTCGCGCGCGCCAGAGGCCCGCCGGGCACGGCGCGGGCATGGAGCAGTGGCAACAGCTGAACGTCGGGATTCGGCAGAAACGAAAAATTCTCGGCCGACAGCAGATCGGGACCGCGCAGAACGCGAAAATCCTCGGGCCGCATCAGGACCGGGGAAGAGGTGCTGCACTCGGTATGGATGCCGCCGACGGCGATACGGAAGGTCATGATGTCTGGCCCTTGGATGGGTTTCGGGTTGGGCGGGAGAAAGAAGGAAGAAGAAAGGAAGGAAAACCCTCTCTGGCCAGAGAGGGCCTTTCTTTCTCGCCCCTAAAGCTTCGGGCTCAACGGCGCCAGGGCCGCAAACCGCTGCCAATCCTTGCGCTCCCGTGGCGTCCACGCGGCCTCGGCAACCGCTGCGAGGCGGGGGAAAACGAGGTGGTTGAAATAGTCGCGATTGAGGAAATGCTCCGACCAGATGCAGGCCTGCACGCCGCGCATGCGAGCTTGCAGTGCTTCCGGAAAGTCTCCGACCGCCTCGTACGTGTAGGTGTGCTGCGGCGGCACGGTGCCGGCCCAGCTGGCGCCCGGCTCCTGGAAGGCCTCGTCCTGCACCATGTCGAGGTAATAGGCCTGCCCCGGCGTCATCACCACATCATAGCCTTGGCGTGCCAGCTCCACCCCGACCTCCGGCTTCTGCCACGCCATCAGCAGGGTGCCCTCGGGATCGACCCCACCGCCATGGGAAACCTCGTCCCAGCCGGCAAGCCTGCGGCCGCGTGTCCCCAGCATCTGCTGGATGCGCTTCATGAAATAGCTCTGCAGCCCGAACGTGCCTTCGATCCCCTCATCCGCCATCAGTTTGCGCGCGAGTGGAGACGCCATCCAGGTGTTCGAGGCCACCTCGTCGCCGCCGATATGGAGGAGCTTCGAAGGGAAGAGAGCCACCATCTCGTCGAAGACCTTGCCAAGGAAAACGTAGGTTTCCTCGACCGCGGGGTTCAGCGCATTGTTGGGAAAACCCTGGACGGAACGATAGCTGTCGGGCGCTTCCTGCCCGTCGGCAAGCTCCGGCAGGGCGACCAGCGTCGCGGTGCTGTGGCCGGGAATGTCGATCTCCGGCACGACCTCGACATGCAGCGCCAGCGCATGCGCGACGATCGCCTTCACGTCGTCCTGCGAATAAAATCCGCCGACCGGCTCGGCACCGTTGCCGAGCTGCGGCAGCATCGGCTCGTCCGGCCCACGCAGCACGCCGAGCGTCGTCAGCGTCGGATAGGCCTTGATCTCCAGCCGCCAGGCCTCGTCATCCGAGAGATGCCAGTGGAACACGTTCATCCGGTACCAGGCGAGAATGTCGATCAGGCGGATCATATCGGCAACCGGATAGAACTGCCGCGACACATCGAGATGGCAGCCGCGCCAGACATAGCGCGGCGCGTCCGCGATTTGGCCTGTTGAGGGAAAGCGGAACACCGCCTTTTCGGTCCGGGCACCATGCAGCATCTGGGCGAGTGCCGTCAGCCCGTACTGCCGGCCGGCCGTGCCGCCATGCGTGAGCGTGACCACATCGGCGAAGTCCAGTGTGTAGCCTTCGGCCCCGAGATCTTCGGCCTGTTGGAAGTGCAAGGCGCGACCTTCATGAACCGGCGCGAGCGACAGCGGCACATGCCCCACGCTGAAAAGACGCCGGTAAAGCGCAATCACCGCGCTGACCGCCTTCAGATCCTCGACCCCCGTTCCCTCCGCGGGGTAGAGCGCGACAGGCACGGCATGCCCTGCCGTGAGGCTTGCGGCCTTCGGCCAGGGAAGCAGGTAGAACGGCTCCGTCACTTCGCCCTTCGGCAACAGGTCCGGTGCAGGTTCCGCCGGACGCCCGCCGAGAAGCAGATCGTCCACATCGACAGGCACATGGGCACCGTCACCGAGCGTCAGATAGGCGGATTTCGCACCATCCGTCCGATGCTTTGCCGGACGCCAGAGACCGGACACGGTGAAGCGCCAGCTGCTACCCGGCGCCAGCACGAAGCCTTCCGGCGGGGCGAACTGGTGGAAATTGGCATTGCGCATCAAGAAAGTGGCATTGCCGCAGGCGGGATCGTCCATCACCCGGGTCAGCGACGTGTAGGCGAGCTTGAAGCCTGAGAGGGGCGCGTCCGACAGATTGAACAGCGTGAAGACGAAGCCGCCGCAGTCTTCGCCCTCGATCGGGTGCCAGCTATTCTCAAGCCGGAAATCATGTGCCTTTGCCATGGTGGTTTCCCTTCTGGACGGTCGTGATGTCAATAATTGTCGGATTGCGAAAAGGTCCGCGCCAGCTCGGCCTGCCCGGCCGTCAGCCCGCAATCCACCGCGAGGCAGACGCCGGTGATGGCGCGCGCCTGCTCGCCGGCGAGGAAGAAGACGGCATTGGCCACATCCTCCGCCGTCGCGATGCGGCGGAGCGCGTACCAGCGCTTCACATCCTCGAACACCTGGGGGTTGGCACTCGCGCGCACCTCCCAAGCCTGCGTGCGAACCGTGCCCGGCGCAACAGCATTGGCGCGGATGCCGAACTTTCCGTATTCGACAGCAATCGACTGCGTCAGATGGATCAACCCCGCCTTGGCAGCGCTGTAGGCGGGGTGGCCGAACACGGCGAGGCCGTTGACGGAGGTAATGTTGACGACGGAGCCCTGCGCTTCCTTCAGCGCGGCTTCCAGCGCGCGGAACACCAGGAACGGTGCTTCCAGATTGAGCGCCGCATCGGCCCGCCAGATGGCACCGTCCGTATCGTGCAGGCTGACGGCGCGCGCGGCACCGGCATTGTTGACCAGCGTGCGCACGAGGCCGAGGCCGGCGGTGGCCTCCGCCATCGATCGAATGCTCGCCTCGTCGGTCACGTCGCAGACGATGGTCGCGAAGCGATCGGAGGGCCCAAGCGCGCCGGCAGCCGCGTCGAGCGCTGTCGCGTCGATATCGACCAGCGCGACCACATCATGGCTTTCGGACAGGCGAGCGGCGATCGCACGGCCGATATCGCCGGCAGCGCCCGTCACGACGGCAACCGAGCGGCTCATCGGCAACCCCTTCTCGAACGGGCAGAGGTGCACGGCATGGTCAGTCTCCGAGGATCTGGCGGTCGTCACCATCGCGGTGTTCGACCAACTGTTGCTTGATATGGCGCAGCGTCACTGTGGAAAGCTTGCGGTTGCGGTAAGCGACGAGGCTGGCGATCACATCGACGACGGCGAGGAAGGCGAAGCGCGTGGATGTGGGGCGGAAGATGTTGGCCCCCTCCGGCAGGTCGATGCCGACAACCAGTTCAGCCGCTCGCGCCACCGGGCTATCCGATTGGGTGAGCGCGATGGTGGTGATGCCATTTTCGCGGGCGAGCGTGAAGCAGCGCGCGAGGTCCTGATTGCGGCCCGAGAAGGACGAGCCGACGATCACGTCATTGGTGCGGGCGGCGGCCGTCAGCATCAGCTGCATGTTGTGATCGTTGCTGGCCGTCACCCGGGAGCCCAGGCGAAACAGCCGGTTCTGCATCTCGGTCGCGATCATCGAGGAATTGCCGCCGGAGCCGAACGTATAGACCATCTCGGCGCGGGAAATGCGGTCGGCCACCTTGTCCAGCAGCCCGGGATCGAGCGCCCGGTGCATGATGAACAGCGCGTTCTGCGCCTTGGTGATCACATCCTCGGCCACATCCGCCGGCTCGGTGCTTTTCGCCTCCGGGTTGAGATAGCGCACGCCGATGAAAGCGGTCTTTGCAAGGTTCACCTTGAAGTCGGAAAAGCTCTGGCAGCCGACATTGCGGCAGAAGCGGGTGACGGTCGGCGGAGATACCTCCGCACGTTCGGCAAGCTCGATGATGGAGGCGTTGACCGCGAACTCGAAGTCGCCGAGGAGAATATCGGCAATCCGCTGCTCGGACGGCGAAAACTGTGCCCGACCTTCCTGGATCGTCGTGAAGATATCCATCCCGCCTCCCCCTGAAGCCCTTTAACGCGGACCTCTGCCGCGTTCCTTACACCGGCGCCTTGTAGGCGATGCAGTCGATCTCGACCTTGCAATCCACCATCATGGACGCCTGAACGCAGGCGCGGGCTGGCGGATGCTCGCCGAAAGTTGCCTGGTAGATCTTGTTAAAGGTCCAGAAGTCACGCGGATCGTCCAGCCAGACGCCGCAACGCACGACATGCTCGACGCCGTAACCGGCCTCTTCCAGAATGGCGAGCACATTGGCGATGGTCTTGTGCGTCTGCTCGACGATGCCGCCGGCAATGATCTCGCCGTCTTCCATGGCCACCTGGCCGGACACATGCAGCCAGCCGGCTGCCTCCACGGCGCGGGCGAAAGGCAACCTCTGGCCACCGGCACCGGCTTTCTCAGTGCCATATCGCTTGATGGTCATCGCGGCCCTCGTGCAAATTATTTTCGTCAATGATTGACAATGGACCATAGAAAACCGAACTTGGCCAGAGTTTTTGAGCTTCCATGAAAATAATTTAGATTGAAGGCTATTCCATGCGTGATCCCCATGCCAATCCCTTTCCGGCGAGCGACGAGGCGCGCCATTCCATCTGGGAGATGCTGGTCCCCCGCGACATCGACGCCTTTCTCGCTGCGGACTGGTCGATGGTCTCGGGCGATTTCGTCGAGGACGGCTTTCTCGCCATCAGCGGCAATCACAAGCCGAACCCCGACGACTGGAACCTGGCCTTCCCGTCGCTCGCCGCCTACCGCGACGAATGGCTGAAGCAGGCTCGCGACTTTCAGGGCCAGACCTATGGTGAAGACCCACGCCAGGCGATCTTTGCAACGACGACGCTCGAAGAGATCGAGGTGAAGGGCGAAACGGCTCTTGCCCGCAAGAAATTCCAGGGCGGCATCCGCAAGACCGATGGCAGCCTCGACGTCATGCAGTGGCAGACGCTCTATACCTGCCGCCTGCATGAGGGCCGCTGGAAGATCTGCGGTTTCACCGGTTACCTGCCGAACCCGGCTGCCTGAGCGACACCCGATCGGGCGGTGCGCAGATCCGCGCTTTGCCCTGCCAACCTGCGGAGGGCCTAGCCCGTTGCGTCTCTTTACCGCCGCCCTCGCCACGGAAACCAACACCTTCGCGCCGATCTGCATCGACCGCCGCGCCTTCGAGGAGTCCCTGTACGCCCCTCCGGGCCAGCATCCGGAAACCCCGACGCTTTGCACCGCTCCCATCACCGTGGGACGGAAGGTCTGCGCGGAAAAAGGCTGGACGCTGATCGAGGGCACGGCCGCCTGGGCGGACCCCGCCGGCCTCATCAACCGGCAGGCCTATGAGAGCCTGCGCGACGAGATCCTCGACCAATTGCGGGCCGCAATGCCCGTCGATGGCGTGGTCATGGGGCTTCACGGCGCGATGGTGGCCGACGGTTATCTCGATCCGGAAGGCGATCTCCTGACACGCATCCGCGAGATCGTCGGCCCGGATATTCTCGTCTGCGCCGAAATCGATCCCCACAGCCACCTCACTGCAAAGCGCGTGGCGGCCGTCGATTTCTTTGTCGTCTTCAAGGAATTCCCCCACACCGACTTCGTCGATCGCGCCGAGGACCTCTGGCGGATCGCCGTGGACACGCTGGAAGGGCGCGTGACGCCGGTCATGTCCGTGTTCGACTGCCGGATGATCGACGTCTTCCCGACCTCGCGGGAGCCGATGCGCTCTTTCGTGGACCGGCTGATGCGGATGGAGGCAGACGATCCCGACATCCTGTCCCTCTCCGTCATCCACGGCTTCATGGCCGGCGACGTGCCGGAGATGGGCACGAAAACCATCGCCATCACGAACGGACATCCCAATAAGGGCGAACGACTGGCCCGCGAACTCGGCCTCGAGCTGTTCTCCAAGCGCGGAACCTTCATGATGCCGCAGATCGACGAGGCGGAAGCGATCGACCGGGCGCTGGCCAACCCGCGCGGGCCCGTCGTCATCGCCGATATGTGGGACAATCCCGGCGGCGGCACGGCCGGGGATGCGACCGTCATCCTGGCGGCGCTTCTCGCGCGCGGAGCCCGCAATATCGCCGTCGGCATGATCTGGGATCCGATCGCCGTGCAGATCTGCCTCGCAGCTGGGGCTGGCGCCGAAATCCCGCTCCGCTTCGGCGCAAAATCCGCGCCCGGCACCGGCAGCCCCATCGACGGGCTCGTCACCGTCAAGCGCGTCGTCCGCAATGCCGAGATGCGCTTCGGCGAAAGCGTCGCGCCGTTCGGCGACGCCGCGCACATCCACCTCGATGGCATCGACATCATCCTGAGTTCTGTCCGCGTCCAGAGCTATGACCCGTCGCTCTTCACCGCGCTCGGCATCGAACCCACCGAGAAGCACGTGCTGGTGATCAAATCCACCAACCACTTCTATGCCGCCTTCTCGAAGATCGCCTCCGAGATCCTCTACTGCTCGGCCGGCTCGCCCTACCCGAACAACCCGGCAAAGACCCCCTATCGCCGAGCTTCGCGCGAGATCTGGCCGATCATCGAGGATCCGTATGGACGTGCCACGATAGCGTCGGATGCGGGATAGGACGGCGCTTGCGGATCGGAGAGCCCGTTGCGCAAACCTCGGGCAACCGGCAGAAGATGCAGCACCATCAAAAACGAGACCACCGGGAGAGACGCCGATGACCACCCCGCCCCGGCCGCAGGTCGGCCAGCCCATCCTGTCGCTGTCGACGCCACTGCCCCTCATCGACGAGGACCGGCTGGCGGCGAACATCGCCCGCGTGCAGACCTATCTCGACAGCCACGGCCTCGCCTTCCGGCCGCACATCAAGACCCACAAGATCCCCGCCATCGCCAAGGCGCAGGAAGCCGCCGGCGCGCGCGGCATCAATTGCCAGAAGATCACCGAGGCCGAGGTTTTCGCGGATGCCGGCTTGGACGATATCCTGATCACCTTCAACATTCTCGGGCCCGAAAAACTCGACCGGCTGCATGCCCTCAATGAGCGGATTGCAAGCCTCAAGGTCGTCGCCGACAGCACTGTCACGGTCGCCGGCCTCTCCGCCCGTTTTGCAGGCGCCAAGCCGCTGATCGTGCTGGTCGAATGCGACACCGGCGCCGGACGCTGCGGCGTGCAGGACCCGGCGGCAGCGGTGTTCCTGGCACAGGCGATCATAGCTGCCGACGGCCTTACCTTCGGCGGTCTGCTGACCTACCCCAAGGCCCATGACGAAGCGGCCGTGGAAGCCTTCTTCTCCAGCGCCATCGCCAGCCTGAAGGCTCTCGGCATCCCCTGCCCGATCGTCAGCCACGGGGGAACGCCGAGCCTGTTTTCCGCCCACCACGTGCCCTCGGCCACCGAGCATCGGGCAGGAACCTACGTCTACAACGACCGCGCCATGGCCCGCTCCGGCCACTGCGCCCTCGACGACTGCGCCATGCAGGTACTCACCACCGTCGTCGCCCGCCCGACGCCAGACCGCGCGGTCCTCGATGCCGGCTCCAAGGCGTTGACGTCGGATCTGCTCGGATTTTCGGATTACGGCGTGATTGTGGACTACCCGGATGCGGTCATCACCGGCCTGTCCGAAGAGCATGGCGTGGTGGACCTGTCACGGGTGACGGGCGCCCGACCCGAGATCGGCGACAAGGTGCTGATCGTGCCGAACCACACCTGCGTGGTGTCGAACCTGTTCGATGTCATGACGTTTCATCGGGACGGTGTGGTGACGCGGGTCGAGGATGTTGCGGCGCGGGGGCTTGTGTGGTGAGGGGTTAAGAAAGAAAAACCCTCTCTGGCCTACCGGCCATCTCCCCCACAAGGGGGGGGAAAATACGGGGTACCCCGCTCGTCCTTGCCGAAAACGCTGAACGAGTTGCACGGCCCTGAGGCGCGTCCATGTAGTTGAAGCGAGCGAGTGCCCCAAGTCTTCTCCCCCCTTGTGGGGGAGATGCCCGGCAGGGCAGAGAGGGTTTTTCTTCCTTTACACTCCCCAAAACACCCTCAAGCCGCCGTCATAGCCGCGGGTATTTCCAGATTCCGCCAGTCCACCGTCCGCTCCAGCGCCTCGCCATTGGCTTCGAACAGATGGCAATCCGCCGCCATGATGCCGGTGGAGACGGGTTGTTCCACGGCGAGCGGTGCGGAGCCGGGCAGAAGCACGCAATAGGGCGTGCCGTCCGACAGGCTGGAATAGCCGACCGTATTGATGCCCAGCCGCTCGATGACCGAGGGGATGATCGGGATGTTGAGGTCGCCGGGGGTCAGCATCGTGTGTTCGGGGCGAATGCCGAGTGTCAGGGTCTGGCCGACGAGATCGGCGCGGCTTGCGACCGGGATCGTGACCGTCTGGCCCTGATATTCGACCGTGACGCCGGCGGGGCCGACGGCCGTGCAGGTGACCGGCACGAAATTCATCTTCGGATTGCCGATGAAGCCGGCAACGAACAGGTTCTTCGGCTTGTGATAGAGCTCCAGCGGCGCACCGACCTGCGAGATATCGCCGGCATTCAGCACGACGATGCGGTCGGCCATGGTCATGGCTTCCACCTGGTCGTGCGTGACGTAGATCATCGTCGCCTTGAGTTCGCGGTGAAGCTTGGCAAGCTCGATGCGCATATCGGCGCGCAAGGCCGCGTCGAGGTTCGACAGGGGCTCGTCGAACAGGAAGATCTTGGGCTCGCGCACGATTGCGCGGCCGATGGCGACGCGCTGACGCTGGCCGCCCGAAAGCAGGCCCGGCTTTTGCTGCAGGCGCTGTTCGAGATGCAGGATGCGGGCAGCGTTCTCGACCTTGGCCTTGAGCTTGCTCTCCTCCATCTTTTCCACGCGCAGGGGGAAGGCGATGTTCTCGAACACGGTCATGTGCGGGTACAGCGCATAGGACTGGAAGACCATGGCGATGCCGCGCTTGACCGGCGCAAGGTCGTTCACGCGCACGCCGTCGATGATGATATCGCCGCTCGTGGTGGAATCGAGGCCGGCGATCATGCGCAGCAGCGTGGACTTGCCACAGCCCGACGGGCCGACGAAGACGACGAACTCGCCGTTCATCACCTCGAGCTGCACGCCCTTGAGCACTTCGAAGTCGCCGTAGAACTTCTGCACCTTGTTGAGGAAGAGCTGTATCACATCGGTCTCCGGTCGCCGAAGCGGGCGGCGTTGGTCTGGACGAAAAAAGGGGTACGGGTCGGCACACAGAGGCCGGACCCGCTCCCGGGAAGGTGCTGTCGCAGCGACAAAGGCCGCCGCGACAGCAGGCAGGGACTGGCTTATTTGTACTCTTCGATCGTGGCCGAAGCCTTCTTCAGAGCATCTGCCGGTTCGGCCTTGCCGGTCACGACCGACTGTACCATTTCGATGATGGCATTCTGGAAGCCCTTGTAATCCTTGAACAGGGGCTCAGGACCACCGAAGGCGATACCGTCGATGAACGGCTTCCACGACGGGTCGGCCTTGACGAATTCGTCAACCTGCGCCGAAGGACGCAGCGGGGTGAGACCAGCACCGCCCTGCAATTCGTATTCGCCCTGCGGGCCCGGCGAGGTGATGAACTTGGCGAACTCGATCGCCTTTTCCTCGACGCCCGTACCCTTGAAGACGGCTAGGCTGTCGGTGATCAGCAACGTGCCTTCACCCTTGGCCGAGGGGCCGAGCGGCAGCGGCGCGACGCCCCACTTCATGTCGGTCTTCTTGAGAAGAGCCGCGGCACCGGAGGCCGACTGGATCATGCCGGCCTTGCCGTCGAGGAAGATGGCACGGATTTCGTTCTGCTCGTAGGCGGTCGCGCCTTCGACGGAATAGGGCGTGATGTCCTTGACGGCCTGCAGGGCTGCCAGGACTTCCGGGCTGTCCATGACGATCTTGTCGCCATCGATGACCTTGCCGTTATTGGTGTAAACCCAATGCATGAACTGGTGCATGGTGTTGTCGAAGGTCTTGGCCGGCAGGCCGTAACCGGCGATCCCGGTCTTTTCCTTGATCTGCTTGGCGAAGGCGATTTCTTCGGCCCAGGTCTTCGGCGGGGTTTCCGGGTCGAGGCCGGCCTTCGCGAAGAGGTCCTTGTTCCAGTAGAGCGCCTTGGTCGAGAAGGCGACCGGCACGCCCCACTGGTTGTCGTCGAAGGTCACGGTGTCGACGATGTTGGGGTAGTAGCTCTTCTTTTCCTCATCCGTCATCGGCACGGGAACGATCAGGTCGTTCTCGGCGAATTCCTTCAGCGTGCGCGAACCGACATAGGCCATGCCGACCGGGTTTCCGGCAGCCGCCAGCGTCGTTGCCTTGTCCTGGCACTGCTCCCAGCCGACCAGTTCGGGCTTCACGGTCCAGCCGGCGTTCTTGCCTTCCCATTCCTTGATGTACTTCTGATGGATCGGGTCGATCTTGTCGCCGCAATAGATCCAGCTGATTTCCTGGTCGGCAGCCTGTGCCGTCACAGCGGTGCCGAGCAGGCCGAGCGCGGTCGAGCCGAGCAACGACAGGGCCAGCAGCCCGGTTTTGAAGTGAAATGTCATGTTTTTATGCTCCCGTTTGTTCTCTGGTGGTTGGTCTTATTGTTTCACCGCGCCGGCGGTCAGGCCGCTGACGAGATAGCGTTGCAGGAAGAAGATGATGATCATGGCCGGGGCGATACCGACGAAACTCGCCGCCATGAGCTCGTTCCAGACGACTTCCTGACGTCCGAAATAGGCAAACAGTCCCACCGGGAGCGGCGCGTATTCGGACTTCGAATTGAAAGTGAGCGCATAGATGAACTGCTGCGCGTAGGAGCCGATGAAGGTGGTGATGGCCACCACCACGATGCCGGGCATGGCGATCGGCAGGATGACACGACGCAGCGTGTAGAAATGACTGGCGCCATCCACGAAGGCGGCTTCGTCCAGCTCCTTGGGGATACGCATCATGTAAGTGCGCAGCAGCCAGATGGCCGTGGGGATGAGGAAGGCGACGCCGGGCACGATCATCGCGAAGTAGGTGTTGAGCACGCCGAGCGAGCGCATCAGCCGGAAAAGCGGGATGAGCAGCACGGCACCGGAAAACATGTTGACCGCGAGGAAGGCCCCGAGGAGCTGGCCCGAGCCCTTGAACTCGAAGCGCGCAAAGGCATAGGCGGCGGGCACCACGAGGATCAGAACGGCGATGGTGACGACGCTGGAGATGAACAGCGAATTGAAGATGTAGCGCGCGAAGCCGGGAACGCTGACCCACATGGTCCGGTAGGCCTCGAACGAGCCGTTTTCCGGAATGAAACGGTATGGCGAGGAGAACAACTGGCTCAGCGGCTTCAGCGACACCAGAAAGCCTTCGACGAAGGGCGCCAGCAGGAAGGTGAGGAAGACGAAGATGCCTGCATAGATCCCGATGATCTCGTACCAGGCATAACGGTTGATCAGGACGGACGGCTCTTTCATCGCTTGTCTCCGGAAGAAAGGCGGCTGGTCATGCGGAAGTAGAAGACGCAGAAGATCGACAGGAAGATGCAGATCAGAACCGCCCGCGCAGCACCCTCCCCGTATTTGTTGGAGCCGATCGCTGTCCGGTAGGTGTCGATGATCATCGTCGTCGTCTCGCCGGTCGGCCCGCCGCGCGTGAGAATCCAGATGATGTCGAAGGAATTGAAGGTGGAGATCATGGAAATCATCGACATCGTGATCATCGACGGCACCAGCAGCGGCAGGGTGATGCGGCGGAAGCGGTAGAGCCGGCCGGCACCGTCCGTCCACGCGGCCTCGTAGAGATCCTGCGGGATCGATTGCATGGCGGCCAGCATGTAGAGCGTGACCATGGGAACGCCGATCCACACATCCGTAATGACCGTCGCCCAGAAGGCGGTGGAACCCTGCGCAAGGAAGGCGATCGGGCTGTCGGACAGGCCGAAGCGCTGAAGCAGACCCGAAATCATGCCGAATTGGCCGTTATACATCCAGCCCCACATGAAGATGCCGATGGCCATGGGCACGATCCAGGGCGGCATCGTCAGCACGCGGAAAAGCGCCCGGCCGGGCACGGCCGCATTCAGCATGGAAGCGCCGAACGTGCCGATGATCATCTTCAGCGACACCGAAAAGAACGTCCAGATGAAGGTCCGGATGATGACTTCGGCGAAGGTGGCGTTGAAGATCTTGCTGTAATTCGCCCAGCCCACCCAGTTCGTCGTCTTCTTCAGGGATGCATCCGTGAAGGAGAGGATGAACGTATCCACGAGCGGATAGGCGACGATGACGGTGACATAGAGAATAGCCGGCGCCATAAGGAGCCAGGCGAAGAGGACGGTGCTTCGTTTGGCTTCCATGACCTACCCCCTCAAGCAGACTTGGTCTGTGCGGCGGATGACGCAACGGCCGTGCCATGCAGGCAGGCATCGTACTCGGCCCAGACGGGCGCGAGATCGACGACCTTGCGGGCAAACCGGGCCTCATCCATCGCGAGCGCCAGAATGCCCGCCTCGATGGCGTTCAGCGCCGACACGGGCAGCGCCTGGCCTTCCGTAATGAACTTGAACACGTCTTCGGCCATCTGCTCGTCGGCACCATAATGATGCGACATCTCGGACGGCGCTTGATAGGTCTTGGCGACGACCTTCTCGTTGTTGCGCGCACTGTGCACATCGAGATAGCCGCGCACGAAATCGCCTTCCGCCATGCCCTTCGACCCGATGACGCAGAAGCGGCGGAACTGGTCCGGCACGTTCAGATTGGTGTGGAACGTCATGGCCGCACCGTTTTCATATTCGACGATCGCCGTCTGATAGTCGATCAGGTCGCCATCGCTGTCGAAAACCTTGTCGGAGCCTTCCCAGCCGCTCGGCTTGCGGTGGTAGACTTCCATGTCGTTGGCGCCTTCATTGCGCGGGTCGTTGGCGGGAATGAAGCTCTTGCGACCGCCGAAGGAGGACACGTAGCGCGGACGCGCACCGACCACGCCATTATAGAGGTCCAGGTCGTGGCAGCACTTTTCCAGCATGAAGCCGCCGGCATAGCGGCCGTAGCGGCGCCAGTCGCGCATGAAGAAGGCGCCGTGATAGGGCTCGATATGCTCGGACGCCTCGATCGACACGATCTCGCCGAGCCGTCCTTCGGCCTGCGCCTGCCGCAGGTCGCGGTAGAGCGGCGAATAGCGCAACACGAGGCCGACCAGCAGACGGTCATGCCCGTGACGATGGAGAAGACGCGCCAGTTCGAGGCTTTCCTCGATGGTGACGACGATCGGCTTTTCGGTGAAAACCGTCAGCCCGGCCTCGAGCCCGATGCGGATATGCTCGAGATGCATATGATTGGGAGAACCGACCATCAGGAGATCGAAGGTCTCCGAGGCGATCATCTCCTGCGGCGTCGCATAGGCCTTGCCAGCGGAAATGCCCGCTTCGTCAAGACCCGGCAGACCTGCCGGCGCCGGATCGACATGACCGACGATCTCAAACGTCGGATCCATGTCCCTGAAAATGCGGCCCAGATATCCCAGCCGAAACCCAAGCCCGATAATGGCGACCTTCATATCGGCCTGCTCCCCGTTTTTTCGTAATTTATTTTCGCAGCCTGTGTCAGATCAGCGATCTCGTCAACATAAATTCCGTCTTCGTGAACAATCGTGAAATTCATTTTCATGAACGATCGAACCGCACTGCGATACAGGACTGCAAACCGGCAATTCTTGTATCCTGCCACCACATCGATCGACCTTTTCCCGGGATCGTTCGACGGTATCGACAGGTCCGTATCGCGCCGGATTTCGTCCTCGAAATGGACAATACCAAAAACAGGCCAATCGTCCAGCCCTCCAGCAGGAGATTTTTAACGATTGTCTTAAGCCATTGAATTATTGATAAATATAAATGAATGCAACTTTTGGAAGAGTTGTTCTGCAATTTGGGAATTGGTTTTTTTTGGTATTGCCGTGACACCACCCGGATGAACCTGACGCCAAGGATGCACCGGACAAGCCGGAGCTTGCAGCTCGCCGGGCCGACCAACCGCCATGCGGCCTTGGGACGCAGTGCGCCAAGTCGATGACAAGGGCACTTTCGCTGTTCGTGAATTAGGAGTAAGTTGGATTCCGTTAACGTATACGTCAACGGGAGGAACCGATGGCACTATTTGACTATAAGGGAAGAGACGCGAGCGCAGAGGTATCGGAGGCCTTCAACCTCGCGCGCTATGGACAATTGCGAGCGTTCGGAGCCTTGGGAGAGCTCGCGACGACGGTAACGGGAACGAGCGGCAATTTCTCGCCACCGGCGGGCTGGCATGACCTGACAGCTGCGGATGTGAACCTGCCGGCGGATGACGTCGACAGTTTCGGCTTCTTCCATGGATCGACCTCGCTCAGCGCGCAGGTAAAGATCCTCGCCTATACCGGCGCCAGCGGAGCGATCGAACGCCTCGGCATCTCCTTTGCCGGAACCAGCGATATCGGCGACCTGCCCGATTATCTCACGCTGGCCAAGGGTCAGTATCTCGATCAGTTCGTCTACGTCCTCGAAGCCGCCGCGCGCTTCGCCTCGGCCCATGGACTGACCGGGGAGGATGTCGTCGTCACCGGCTACAGCCTTGGCGGCGGTGCGACCAACATCATGGCGGAGCGGTCACCCGCCGTCGCCGGCGGCTTCTATGAAAACGCGAATTACTTCGGGTTCGACTCGCCGAATATCTATGACAACAGCGAGAAGATCATGAATTTCGGCGGCGAGAACGATCTCGTCTACCGGGCGCTGGGTACATCGACCGACAGCATCATCGACGGCGTGACGGAAGCCCTTGTCCACAAGGACCGCGAGTTCGGCAGTTCGAACGACAACACCGTTCTCTTCAACGACTTCTACGCCAACCCCCTCTCGCCTTTCGGACCGACAAGCGTCTTCAACATCGTCGGCGGCTGGAATTCGCACGTCACCAACATCTTCTCGGACGCGTTCGCGACGATGGCCCGGTCGAGCTTCGCACCCATCATGGAGAAGGACAGCGCGATCGTCGTCTCGCAACTGAGCGATCTCCTGCGCCCCGTCACCTGGGTGGAGGACGTGGCACGCGACACCTCCAGCCATTTCGGAGCACCGGCCTTCATCCTCGGCTCCGATCAGGCCGACCTGCTGCGCGACGGCAAGGCCAGCGATTTTCTTGAAGGCTTTGCCGGAAACGATCGCTTCAGCCTGTCCACAGGCAACGACACGGTTGTCGGCGGCGACGGCACGGACACGGTACAGCTGGCCGGCGCCATCGGCAATTACGAAGCCATCCGCCTGTCGGACGGTACACTCGTGATGCATGCCCTGTCGGGGCAATACGGGCTGAAGGAAATGACCTCGGTCGAGCGGATCGAGTTCGGCTCAGTCATTCCGACGAGCTACACCGTCACGAAAACCAAGCTCGACACCCTGCTCTTGAGCGACAAGACCTATGTCGGCCATGTCGAAGGCACGGGCGGCGAAAACAACCTCGGTGGCACCGCGGGTGTCGACCGCATCTTCGGCCTTGCCGGCAACGACGTCATTCGCGGCGGCGCCGGCAACGATCTTCTGCACGGCGGCACCGGCAACGATCAACTCTTCGGCGATGCCGGGGATGACGAACTCTTCGGCGGCATCGGCAATGATGTGCTGTCCGGCGGTGCGGGCAATGACCGCCTGTCCGGCGGGGTTGGCAGCGATGTCTTCGACTTCTCGAAGATCGCCTCCGGCCGTGACGTCATCACCGACTTCAACAAGGGAGTGGAGGGGCACGATACGCTTCTCTTCAGCGCCTCGCTCTTCAAGACGGCCGATGCGGCACTCTCGCATTTCGTGCAGTCCGGCGCGGATGCGGTCCTCTCCTGGCTCGGCGGCAGCGTCGTCCTGGCGGATACGAAGATCGCGGATCTTCACCACGGCGATATTCTGATCGTCTGATCGGCGCTTCCGTTTGAAAAAGCAGGCGGCGGATCGTGTGCCCTATAAGGGGACGCACGATCCGCCGCCTGCCACCCGGCTTGTCAGGCCCACCCGCTTTTCGGTCGAGAGCGTCAGCAGGACGCTGCCGGATCAGAGAAGAGGAACCCGGATCAGACAGCGAATGCCGTCGTCGAGAAACTGCAGTTCGGTTTCCGCATTCAGCTGATACGGCAGCGCCCGCTCGATCAGCTCGCGGCCGTAGCCCTTGCGGCGGGGCGCGTCGTCCCTCGGCATGCTCACACCCTCTTCCCGCCATACCAGCCATACGGCCCGCTCTCCCGCATGGTCTTCGATCGTCCAGGAAATGCGCAGCACGCCGCTTTCCTGGCTGAGCGCGCCGTATTTGATGGCATTGGTCGCAAGCTCGTGCAGCGCGAGGCCGAGCGCCTGCACGCCCGGCATCGGCACCGTCACCGGCGGCCCTTCCACATGGACCGCCTCTATACGGGACGCGGCACCATGCGCCCGCAACTCGCCCTCGATCAGGTCCCGCAGCGAAATGGTCTCCGCCGCCCGCGCCACGATCCCCTGAACCCGGCTGAGCGCCCGCAACCGGCTCGAAAACTCGGCACCGAAACATTCCATCGAGGTACTGCTGCGCAACGTCTGGCTGGCGACCGACTGGACGACGGCAAGAAGATTGCGCGTGCGGTGCTGGAGTTCGGCCACCAGCACGTCCTGCCGATCCTTCATCGCGCGCAGCTCGTGAATGTCGGTCATGGTCCCGATCCAGTCGCCCGTCTGCTCGCCGAACGCCGTCAGCACCGGCAGCGCCCGCATCTGGTGCCAGCGATAGGCGCCATCGGCGGCGCGGCGAAGGCGGTGCTCGACATAGCACTCACCGGTATCGGCCGCCGCCTGCCAGGCCGAAAGCGTCAGGGCGCGATCCTCCGGATGCACCGCATTCAGCCAGCCGAGCCCGAGGCTCTGCGGTTGGTCGAGGCCGGAATAATCCACCCATTGCGGACTGCCCCACGTGCGCGACCCATCCGCCACGCAGCGGAAGACGAGCTGCGGAATAGTGGTGGCGAGCAACCGAAAACGCTCTTCATTCTCCGTCAGTCTTTGGCCGGCAAGATGCGATTCCGTCCGGTCGCGCAGGATCCTGACGAAACCCGACCGGTCGCTGAGCGGCATGGTGAGCCCGGATGCCCAGAAGCGGGTGCCATCCTTGCGCATCTGCCAACGCTCGTCCTCCGCCCGGCCATGGGCTGTGGCATCCGTGCGCTCCAGCGCCGGCACGCCGGCCGCCCGGTCTTCGGCGGTGAAGATGACGTCACCCGATTGCCCGAGGATATCGGCTTCCGTGAACCCCAGCACGCGCTCGGCACCCGTGTTCCAACTCGTCACGCGCCCTTCGGGGTCGAGCGAAAAGATCGCGAAATCGACGGCACTTTCGAAGACGACCCGCAGCAGGTCGTCGCTCTCAGGTGCAAGGAGCGGAGGTCGAGGCGCGTCATGAGAGGTCATGGCCTTTGTCCTCTGTCTATGGGCCGATCTACAACCGGCTCAGGAGTTGCAGCAGTTCGTCGGGATCGACCGGTTTCTGGAGAAACGGCGCCTCGCGGAAACGCTCTGGCAGGTCGCCCCGGTCATAGGCCGTCAGGAAGGCGAACGGCACATTTCGCAGGGACAGTGCATCCGCCACGGGATAGACCTCCGCGCCGCGCAGATGAATGTCGAGAACGGCGGCATCGATCTGCTGCGCCTCGTCCACCAGCTTCAGGGCACCTTCGAGGCTCGATACCGGCCCGATGACATCCGCCCCGGCCCGGCCCAGCACGTCCAGAATATCCGCCGCCACCAGATATTCGTCCTCCACGACGAGAAAGACCTTGTCGAAAATGTCGGCTTCCTCGCTCACCACCCGTTCCTCGTCATCCTGTCATGTCCTCCATATGTCGGTATCATCGGCCCAGCCTCGCAGGCGGGCACCTGGCCTTCGGTCAAGATCCCGAACCCGTATTGCGCTGTTCGGTTCCGCGGGAGATCGCGATAGAACCAATCGCCTCTCCGGCGCAAGATCCGGCCGTCCGGTATCCCAAGTGTTTGCGGCGCAAAGGCGACAGGCAGCAAAGTCGTTTCCGCGCATCTGCGCATTCATGGCGAGAGCCGATAGGTCCATGCGGTTTTCATGGCCTAATCCTACCCCCTTGGGGACCCTACCTGCTTCGTGCCGCGCCTTCCTCCCATCCATCCGGTGCGGCATTATCGACAGGAGGTTCTCTTGAAGACCATAGCCGCCGCCATCGCCCTTTCGGCCCTTGCCACCACGGGGGTCGAAGCCGAGGAAACCCGGCGAACCCGTGTCGCGCCCGCAGCCGTCTACGATGTCGCGCCAGGGCTCGGCCATTTTACCGATGACGTGCTGTTCGGCGACGTCTGGCTTCGCCCGCAGCTTGCCGCCCGCGATCGCAGCCTCATCACCGTCGCCGCGCTGGTTGCCACCGGCAAATCGGCGCAGATCGGCAGCCATGTCGGCCGCGCGCTCGACAACGGCGTCGAGCCGCGCGAGATCGGCGAACTCATCACCCATCTCGCTTTCTACACAGGCTGGCCGAATGCGATGTCCGCCGTCACCGAAGCAAAGACCGTATTCGAGGCGCGCAACATCGCCCCCGTAAGCGACAGCGACGCCGCGCGCATCGTGCTCGATGCCAAGGCCGAGGCCGCACGAAGCCGGACGGTGAACACCACGGTCGCGCCAACGGCGCCTGCCCTTGCCGAACTGACGAACAAGGTCCTCTTCGGCGATCTGTGGACGCGACCGGACCTCAGCCCTCGTGACCGCAGCCTCGTCACCATGGCCGCGCTCGTCGCCATCGGCCAGCCCGAACAGTTGCCATTTCACGCCAACCGGGCCATGGACAACGGGTTTACGGAGACGGAAGCTGCGGAGGTTCTCACCCATCTCGGTTTCTACGCCGGTTGGCCCCGGGCCATGTCGGCCGTTCCCGTCCTGGAGCGCGTGCTCGCCACCCGTCACGAAAAGAAAGCCGAAGCCATGCCCGAAGAAACCCAGATCGAAAAAACCGATATCACTCTGACCCGTGCCGGCACGGCCGCCGCTGGCGGTCCCGAAGCCTATTTCACCGGCAAGGTTGAGATCTCGACCCCATACAAGGGCGATGCCCCGGCGCGCATCAGCGGCGCCACCGTCTCCTTCCCCGCCGGTGCCCGCACCGCGTGGCACACCCATCCGCTCGGACAGACGCTCTACATCGTTTCCGGCAAGGGCTGGGTGCAGAAGGAAGGGGCCCCGCGCGAAGCCTTCGGTCCTGGAGACGTCGTCTGGATCCCGCCGCTGGTCAAGCACTGGCACGGCGCAGCCGCCGACACGCCGATGGTCCACTTCGCCGTCGCCGAAGCCCTCGACGGCAGCGCCGTGACGTGGCTCGACAAGGTGACCGATGCGGAATACGGCGGCGAAGCTGCGATTGACTAAAAGATGCTTAGCGTCGCGGGTTCGAAAGAACGCGATCCCGCGAGCCTGGAATCCCTTGATCGACACTCCCGAAGGCCGGTGCCCCCGCACATCGAGGCACCGGCCTTATCCCCATGCGAAAGTCCAACGCCTCTCGGGCGCCGTATGCTACACCGGACCCATCCTCATCCTCACATCCGGCGCCGCATGTTTCATCTCATCTTCGGACTACCCTGGCTGGTCGTCCTCGTTCGTTTCATCCAGCCACTCCCTTGGCTCTGGTCGGTCAAGGCACTGCTGGCGATCGTCCTGCTGCTTGCCTCCCAATACCATTTCTTCAGCCGCCTCTCCTCGGGCTCCGTTTTCTCGCCGGAGTTCCCGCGCTGGCTGGTGATCGGCTTCAACCTGCTCTTCGGCGCCATCGCCCTGCTGGCGGTCCTGCAGATCGCGCTCGATCTGGTGTCGCTGCTGCTCGCCCTCATCAAGGGCCGGCTCATAACGGTTCCCCCGGGCATTCGCTATGCCATGGGCGCAACGGCACTGGCTGCGGCAGCCATCGGCGTCTCCCAGGCCATCCGCGTTCCCCCGCTGAAATCGATCGAGATCGCCATCCCCAACCTGCCGCCATCCTTCGACGGGTACCGGATGCTGCAGCTGACCGACATGCATATCAGCCGGTTGTTCCCGCAAGCCTGGGCGGAGGCCGTCGTCGAGAAATCCAATGCACTCGCGCCCGACGTGATCGTCATCACCGGCGATCTGATCGACGGCAGCCTCAAGGATCGCCGGGCCGATGTCGCACCACTTGCTAAGCTGAAGGCCCGCGACGGCGTGATCGCCATTCCCGGCAACCATGAATATTTCTTCGATTATGCCGAATGGATGGCGCATTTCGCCTCGCTCGGCATGAGGCTGCTCGAAAACCAGCACACCACCGTAACGCGGGACAATGCCTCGATCACCATCGCCGGCGTCACCGACCTTTCCGCGAGGGCCCACAACCTGCCCGGCCCCGATCTTGCAAAGGCCCTAGAGGGCGCGCCGTCAGACGCGCCCATCATTCTTCTCGACCACCAGCCCCGCGAGGCGGCACGCGCCGCCGCAGCCGGCGTCGCCTTGCAGCTCTCGGGCCACACCCATGGCGGCCTGATCCTGGGTCTTGACCGTCTCTTCGCGCGACCGAACAACGGCTTCGTCTCCGGCCTCTACACGGTCGGCGGGCTGCAACTCTACGTCAACAACGGGACCGGCCTCTGGCCCGGCTTCGCACTGCGCCTCGGCCGCCCCTCCGAGCTCACGGTCATCACCTTCCGGCGGAAGTCCTAGCGCCTGGACTTTGCCGAGGATAAATGAAAACCGGTTATCCCGAAAAGACAGATGAAATCAAATGGTTATAGAGACTGTCAGGTTCAGCATGAACCTGACAGTCTCTAGAGCAATTCCAGCAAAAGTGCGCAGCGGTTTTACGTCCGGAATGGCGTTGAAATCCTCTATCTCCCTCAGCCTCGCGCCCGAAGCGCGGCGGTCAGCGGCAACCGCGTGGCAACGAAGGCCGGGATGAGGCCGCCGAGTGCACCGATCGAAAGGCCGAGCAGGCCGGCCACGACCGCAACATCGGATGTAACGGACAGCTGGAAGGACAGCCGCGCATTGTTGGCCCCGATCGTGCTCGCCTGCCAGCCATTGAACCCGAGCCAGGAGACGACGAGACCCAAGGCGACGCCGACCGCGGCAAGGCACATGGCCTCGACCCAGGTTCCGACGAAGGCGGCAAACCGTTGGAAGCCCAGCGCCCGGACCGTGGCGATTTCGATCGTCCTGTCGGAAACGGAACTCATCATCGTGTTCAGCGCACCGGCCGTCGCGCCGATGGCCATCAGCAGCGCCAGCGGCCAGGCAAACAGCCGGATGAGCCGCGCCGTGCGACCGGATTGCGCCGCATAAAGATCCGCCTCCGTCATCGCCACGAGAGGCACGGTGCCGAGCGTCGAAAGCCGGGCCCGCAAGCGTGTCAGGCCAGCCGGATCCATCAGCCGGAGGCGCAGACTCTGCACCGTATTCTGCCGGTCGAAGCCGGCACGCACCGCATCGAGATCGGCCCAAACCTCGGATTCGAACGCGCTGCCATGGGCCGAAAACCGCCCGACGACCATCCAGTCGACAGCGCCGAGGCGAACGCTTTGGCCGACCGTGAGGCCGAGCGTCCTGGCAAGCTGGTCACCCACCACGATCTCCCGCGCACCCGGTGTGAAAAGGCGGCCCTCCGACACGGCGATCTGATCGCGCATCGACGCCCCCGCAGCCTCCATGCCGCGGATCGCGACCGTGCGAACCGCATCATCGCCGGCCATATCGACATCAACGGCGACGATCACCTCGCGCGACGAGACAAGCCGCCCCGCACTATTGCGCACCGCGCCGATATCGTCCGTCGTTGCGTCCAACGAGCGGATAACGTCCGGGGGAATATCCGAGCCGTTTTCCTGCTGCGCGCCACCACCGAGAATGACCGCGACCATCGGCGAGCCCGCCCCGGCAAGGGCGCTTTCGAAACCCTTGGCCAAAGCGAGAAAGCCCGCAAGCACACAGACGACCAGGGCAATGGACAAGGCCATCGACAGGGAGATGGCGAGGCGGCGTGGCAGGCTGAGAAGATTGACCCGGACCATGATGCCGGTCTGTCGTACAAGCGTGGACATGGAGATCACCGTGTTCTGAATGCGTTGATGACGGGAATGCGCAGGGCCGCGATGGCGGGAAGCGCGCCGGTCGCAAGGCTGAGGCCGATCATGATCGCCGCGCCCTTGACGAGGACCGCAGGCGAAAACACGAGCCCAAGTTCCGGGCCGGCAAGCTGCGCCGCAAGCCACGCCAGAAGCAGCCCGATCCCGCCGCCGAGCAGAAAGACGAACGACGTCTCCACCAGGATGAGGGTGACGATATGGACGCTTGAGAAACCCAGTGTCTTCAGGACGCCGATCTCGAAGGTGCGTTCCCGAATGGCGAAGATCATCGTGTTGACCACGATCATCAGGAGCGTGACGAAGGCCGCACCCACGACGAGGTTCACGATGAGGCCGACATCGGCGTATTGCCGCAGGAAGGCTTCGAGGAACTGCTTTTCCGACTGCGTACGCGTGGGGCTGGCGGAATTGGCAAACCGCGCATCGATACGGGCGGCAAGCACGGCCGAAGACACCTGCGCCGAGGGCCGGACGACGAAGGCATCGACAGTGTCCCGTCCCCGAGCACGCGCGGCGTTCACATAATCATAGCGCGCGATCATGAAATAGGTGTCGGTGGAGGCCGTCTCACCCTCGAAAATGCCAGCGATCTCGAATCGCCAGTCACGGCCGCCATCCTGTTTGGCGACGTCGAACGCCGTGACCGTGACCCGCTGCCCGACCGTCCACCCTTGAGCATCCGCCAGTGCCCGCCCGACGAGCACCCGGTCGCGCGCCATATCCATGGCCGAGAGAAGTGCCGGCGTCAGCCCCAGGCCTTTGCCATTGACGTCCATCAGCCGCGCCATGTCGGCCGCACTCACCGCAACGACATTCTTCTCGACGTCGACAAAACCGCGCAAGCGCGTCACATAGGCAACCCCGGCAATATCGGGGATGGCGGCAAGAGGTGAAAGAGCGGCCATCGGCAGCGCCTGCGTCCGCCCCCCGGCACTCGTTACGCCGAGGATATCCTCGCTCGCCGCCGAGGTACCCTGCGCCCCGGCGAGAAAACTCGTCGTCAGACCATAGATCAGGAACGCGGTGGCGATGCAGACCATGAGAAGCACGGCGCGCAGCGGTTTGCGCAAAGCGTTTCGTCTTGCAAGATTAAGGAAGGTCATTCCGCAGCCCTCGCCTCTTCGACGAAAACGCCCTTGTCCAGATGCAGCGTGCGCTTCGCACAACGCGCCGCCTGCGGGTCATGCGTCACCATGAGAATCGTTTTGCCCAGCACCTGATTGAGCGTCTGCAACATCTCCAGAATATCATCGGCAGAGGCGCGGTCGAGATCACCGGTCGGTTCATCGCAGAGCAGCAAGCCGGGATCGGCAACGATGGCGCGGGCAATGCCGACGCGCTGCTGCTGCCCGCCCGACATCATGCCGGGATATTGCCGCTCGCGTCCGGCAAGCCCGACGAGATCGAGCACGCGCTCCACCCGAACACGCCGCTCGCGGGCCGACAGGGGCTTCAGCAAAAGCGGAAGCTCGACATTCTCGGCGGCATTCAGCATCGGCAGAAGGTTATAGAACTGGAAGACGATGCCCATATGATGCGCCCGCCAGGACCCGCGCGCCGCCTCGCCCATCTGATCGAGGCTATGCGTGCCGATGCGCACGCGCCCGGCATCGGGCCGGTCGATCCCCGCCAGCATGTTGAGAAGTGTCGATTTGCCCGAGCCCGAAGGCCCCATGACGGCCACGAAGTCACCCTTGGGAATGGCGAGATCGAGGCCGGAGAAGATCGGAAGCGTCTGCCCGGCGACGCGATAAGCTTTGCTGACGCTCTCGAGTTGGATGTAGATGTCCTGTGCTTCGGTCATTGCGCGATGTCTCCTGCCGGGGTGATGGGAATGCGAATGCGCGCCGCCATGTTGGGCCGCAGGCCTTTCGGCGGGTCGATGAGATCGAGGCGAAGCGTCACCGTGCCCTTCTCGACCGAGGCCACCGGCGCAAGACGCCGGATCGCGACCCGAAAGGGCTGATCCGGGAAAGCGTCCAGCACCGCCTCGCCGACAAGCCCCGGCTTCAGCGTTGCGATATTCGCCTCCGCCACATCCGCATCGATCGCCAGGCGGTCCATGTCGGTCAGCGTCAGCAGGCTCTGGTCTTCGCGAACGCTGTCGGCACGGGCTAGAACCGTATCCCCGACATGCACGGAGAGGCCCGTCACCGCTCCGGCAAACGGCGCGGAGACCCTTTGCTCATCGAGGCGATCCTGTGCCATCCGGAGCAATATGTCCGCACTCTCGACGGATTGCCGCGCTTGCGCTGCTGCGTTCTCGGCCTGTTGCTGCCGAACACGGGCCAGATCAAGCACTTGTCTCGAAACCGCATCGCTGACGAACAGACGCTCCATGCGGTCACGTTCCGTCTCGGATTGGACAAGGTCGATGCGCCGGGCGACCTCCTGCAGGTCCGCCGCGGTCTTTGCAGCCTGCGCCTGTTCAAGCCCGAATCGGGCATCGCGATCCTCCAGCACGACGAGCGCCTGCCCGCGCGCCACGAGATCTCCGGCCTCGACCGCAACCCTGACCACCCGGCCCTCATATTTGGAAAAGACGCGTGTGCCCTGCTCCGGAATGACGAAGCCGGACCCGGTGATCTCCCGTGCAGGAGAGGAGACGATCGGTGAGGAAACGTGATTCTCAGCCACGCCCGGAGAGGGTTCCGCTGGTCGACTATCTTCACCTAGCGGTTGAACCGCTGTGGCTTCCATCCAAGGCAGTGTCCACCCGGAGGCCAAAATAACCCCGCCACCGAGACCGGCCGCGATCATCAGGAGACCAGGAGCGAGAATGAACCGACGCGAGCGCTTTCGCGGCGGAAGATGAGCAGGTTCGAGCTCGAGAGAAAGCGAACCGAGTGTCTCGGCAAGCGAGAGCGTGTGTTTGGTGGGACGTTCGATATGTTGGTTCATACCGCCAGTCTCGACCTCTGCCGGCCTTTGCGAGACCGGAAACAGGATCGAGACCGTGCTAGATCGCGATCGAGGACGCCCGTTCCCGCCATTGCAGCGGCGTCATCTCTGTTACGCGCTTGAACTCACGGTTGAAATTCGACTTCGTCTGGAAGCCGACATCGAACATGATTTCGGTCACCGACCGCTCGGTTTCAGCAAGCAGCTGGCACGCCTCGGCGATGCGCTGCTCGTTGACATATTGCGAGACGTTCTTGCCCGTCGCCCGGTTGATCGCGACGGAGATCTGCCGCGCCGGAATACCGGCTTTGCGCGCCAGCCGATCGAGATTGAGATCGACGTCGCGATACACACGCCTCGCCCGCATCAACGCATCGATCGCCGCCATCGTCCCGGCATCCTCAGCAACATCAACCTGCGGAGGCGGACTGACGACCACGACCGGCTCCGACGGGGAGCCCGTGGAGGCCGCAGCAACCGACAGAATCGTAAGCAGGAAGAGATTGCTGATCGCAATCACCGGCCGCGCATATTCGCCGTGCGTCCAGATAAGATCGAGGAAGACGAACGTATCGACAGCTGCGGACAGGAGAAGAGAGAAAGCCGTAAACAAAATGGCCCTATAGGCCGGCGCCGCGCCCTCGAACGGCGCCAACCGCAAGGCATCCGCACCCGGCCGCATGAGCAGCAGAATGGCAAGCGCGTACCCGACGAACTCGCCGACGAGAAGGACGTCGATCAGATCCCGCGATGCGAGGAGGAAGAGAACGACAGTCAAAGCAGGAATGGCATGAAGTCCAAACTGCCACGTCTTGAAACGCCTGCTTCCCCGCACGAGTTGGACGACGCCGGCATAAGCCAAAGGCGGCACGATCGCGGCCCCCACAGGCGCCAGAAACATCATCGTGCGAATATCATATCCCCAACGCAAACCCGACAAAACCGATTGCCAGATGCTCAGAATGATCAACGCCAGCAGAGGAAAGTTTTGCGATGATCCCCCGTCACGTCGAAGCACGACGGTGAGAAGAATGAGCAACAGGAGGGCAACGACAAAGGGAAGCGGGATGAAGGGCATGGGGAGAGGCGGATTTCGAGCTGCGGATGAAGACACAGCATCATGGCCGATTTCCACGCTCACCGCGACCTCGATCATGTTCGAGGTCGGACGCTCGGAGCGGATCGGGCCAAGTTCATCCGTCGCGTCTGCGTCTCCGGAAACCGACGGAGAACACAAGCCACGTCCGCCGGGCAAATGGCTTGGGCCGTCCGTGGTGGAACTCCATTATGAGCCTGCAGTGTTTCCAAGATGTGCCTGACGGGACGCGCTTCAATGGTGTTGGATGGAAAGTAGCTCCCGCTTCGGGTTACGCCCGGAAAGAAAGATTTTCAGCATGCATGATCCCCCTCCCCTGCCAGATTTTTAGCGGCAAGCCTCTACGACGGAGAGGTGTCATCGGAGACGAGAGGCGTGGATGCGCCAGGTTATCATCTCTCGCCCTACCGGCTCAGCTTGATAGAAACTTCCAGCTCACCAAACGCACAAAACCCCCGCACGCGAGAGCGCCGGGGGGTTTTGTGCGTTTGTGACCGTGTCATTTGCAATCGTTTGGTTGCGGGGGCAGGATTTGAACCTGCGGCCTTCAGGTTATGAGCCTGACGAGCTACCGGGCTGCTCCACCCCGCGGAAGGGATTGTGACTGA
>NZ_SLYH01000009.1:0-96790 GCF_004343445.1 Rhizobium sp. PP-CC-3G-465 | reverse complement strand
CAGAGGCTTGAGCTGCATGCGGGGAAACTCGCACGTGCAGTTCTTAGGGGGGCGCGGCCTGGAAACGGGCCGCGCCTACCCGACTCCAGCTTGACCGAGAGGTAGTCGCGGTCGGTTTGCTCGGAGCGCTTCTGCCAAGCAGCACCCAGTTCGACATTATGCGGTGCACCGCATAACACGGATTATGCAGAGAGCGGGATTATGCGGAGCGTTGGTCGCTGAAGCCTGCTTTGCCGGGGTTTGCGGTGGATTTTACTCCGCATAATTGCGGATCCTTCTGTGCCGCTGAGATGGATAGTGCGTCTTAAAATGCGGACGTCTTTGGCCTATGCTGATCCCGATGATCATTTAGGCGAAAGCTGCAAAGTTGGCGGAAAAGAATGATGCTTGGGAGAACATTGCTCGCATTCGACGGCGGTTAGCCGATCTGAATGACGAGCGGATGGCGCTTGAGCGTGAACTGGAAGCGTTTGAGCAACAGCTGATTTCCGATAGCCAGGTTGCCGCCGAGAAGCCAGCCTTCGCCGGTGCCTCTGTTACCAACAGCTCACCGTCGATAGAGAAGGTGGAGTTGTTCCGGCAGTTGTTTGCCGGGCGCCCAGATGTCTTTCCTGTACGATGGGAAAATAGAAAAGATGGACGCACCGGCTATTCGCCATCCTGTTCCAACGAATGGGCGAAAGGAATCTGCGGCAAGCCGAAGGTGAAATGTGGGGCCTGCCCGCATCAGGCGTTCATCCCGTATTCCGAGGATATCATCGAAAAGCACCTTCGTGGCGGCGATGCCCGTTCAAGCGACTTTGTTGCCGGCGTATATCCATTGCTGCAAGACGAAACATGCTGGTTCCTTGCTGCTGACTTCGACAAGGAAAGCTGGGCGGACGATACCAGAGCGTTGCTGGCAACCTGTCATGCAAAAGGAATTGCCGCAGCCCTCGAACGGTCGAGGTCGGGAAACGGCGGCCATGTCTGGATATTCTTCTCCGAACCCGTTCCCGCGAAGGTCGCCCGACAACTGGGGGCCGCACTGATCACAGAGACGATGGAGAACCGCCCCGAGATCGGCTTCACGTCTTATGACCGTTTCTTTCCCAACCAGGATACCATGCCACTTGGCGGCTTCGGCAACCTGATCGCGCTTCCCCTGCAAAGGAAAGCTCGCGAAAATGGAAACAGCGTTTTTGTCGATGGCGACCTGCAACCCTACGATGACCAGTGGGCATACCTGTCGTCTTTACCCAGGTTGTCGGCGGACGAAGTCTTCAGGATCGCCGACGAAGCCGAATTGTCGGGGCGGGTCTTGGGCGTCCGGATGCCAGTCGATGACGAACATGCCGATGAGCCGTGGAAGATGTTGCCGTCACGTCGGAGCGAGCCGCGGCGAATTGAGGCTGCGATCCCGCAAAGCATCAAGGTCGTGATCGCCGACCAGGTTTACATCGATAGGACCGAGCTTCCGTCCGCGCTGATTGCGCAGTTCGTGCGCCTGGCAGCATTCCAGAACCCGGAATTTTATCGTGCGCAAGCAATGCGATTGCCGACATTCGGCAAGCCGCGGATCATCTCCTGTGCCGAGCTTCATCCGCGCCATGTCGCGCTGCCACGAGGCTGCTTCGACGAAGCAATTGAGCTCATCAAGAGCCATGGCGCGACCGCCATTTTGGAGGATCACCGCGAAGACGGAGATGCGCTACCCGCCGGCGTCTCGTTCCAAGGGGAACTGCGACGGCCACAATCGCGGGCCTTTGATGCTCTTGCCGCCAACGATAACGGCGTGCTCGCCGCGACGACCGCCTTCGGCAAGACAGTTGTCGCTGCTGCACTCATTGCACATCGAAGCCGCAACACGCTGGTTCTTGTTCACCGCAGGGAGCTTCTCACCCAGTGGGTAGAGCGTCTGAGTTCCTTCCTGAGCATCGACCCAAAGCAGATCGGCATCATCGGTGGCGGGAAAAGGAAGCCGACAGGGATCATTGATGTGGCGCTGATCCAAAGCCTGGTTCGCAATGGCGAGGTTGATGACATCGTGGGAAATTACGGTCATCTGATTGTCGATGAGTGCCACCATCTGTCCGCTGCAAGTTTTGAACTTGTCGCTCGCAGATCCAAGGCGCGATATGTCGTCGGCTTATCTGCCACCGTTGCCCGAAAGGACGGTCATCATCCGATCATCTTCATGCAATGCGGCCCCGTTCGCCATCGGGTTGATGCAAGAGTCCAAGCTGCCGAGCGTGGTATTCGCCACCGTGCCCGCGACCGTTCGACGAAGTTTGAGTTGCCAGCGTCACTCGTCTCGGCAGAGCGCCCGTCAATGCCAGCGATCTATGCGGCCCTTGCGCAGGACCAAGGCCGAAATGACCTGATATTCGATGACGTGCTGAAATCCCTTGAGGCCAGACGTTCGCCCATACTGCTGACGGAGCGTAAGGATCACCTCGATTATCTCCAGCAGAAGTTCTCGCCGTTCGTGAAAAATCTGGTGGTGCTGCGCGGTGGCATGTCGGCGAAGGATCGCAAGCAAGCCCACACAGCGTTGAATGTCGCAGACGATGATGAGCGCCTGATACTTGCGATAGGCCGCTACATCGGAGAAGGCTTCGATGACGCCCGGCTCGACACGTTGTTCCTCACCATGCCGATCGCCTGGAAAGGAACTTTGGCGCAGTATGTCGGACGTCTGCATCGTCAGCATGATGGCAAGCGGGACGTCTTGGTCGTCGATTATGTCGACAGCACCGTTCCGGTGCTGGCCCGGATGGCCGCAAAGCGACGATTGGGTTATCGCGCGCTGGGCTATGTGATCGAATGAGGGCGCCCCGCTGTGAGCGGAGCGCCGTGGTTCTGGTCAGCGTGACCAGATGAGCTTGTGCTCGCCTTTGTCGCCCTGGACGAGGGAGGCATAGACCGGAGCCGTGAAGGACGGATCGTCGAGCTTGAGCGAGAGGTATTCGGCGCCGGTTTCCCGGGCGGTCCGGCTCCAGCCGGCTCCGAACTCGACCCCCGTTGCTGTGACCCGGAAGTCCGGGGCGCGATCGTTGTCGCGGTCGCAGGGTTTGATGGATGCGTTGACGTTGAGGGTGAGGGTCTTGATGGTGCCGTTGTAGGCGCCGGTTTCGTCGCGGGTGAAGGTGCCGATCTGAGCCATTGTCGTTTCTCCTGAGAGTTGTTCGAAGCCGCCCGATGCGGCCTCGATGGCGGTCGAGAGTCGACGGGTTGGCCTGCTGCATCCAAAGGACCACAGCGCCAGCGGAGGACGGCGGTAGCCGAGCTTGTTGCTTCGCGAGGAATGGCCGCTTGCGGTCAGGGGAAGAAGGTCGGCGAAGCCGTTGCAGGCCAAGGCCGGACCGGCGCAAGACCAGCCGAGATGAGAGGCCGTATCGGGGCTTCGCGGCATTGTCGGCAGAGAACGACGTGGATGATCGCCTCATCATCAGCAGGAACACCGCTGTCGCAGCGTCATCGCCCCTACCGATGTCATTGCCATCATCTTCAGGACCAGCAGCAAGACAGGTGGGCCTGTGAGGCCAAACTCGCCGTGCCGATAACGGATGAGCTGCATACCGACTGCTGGAATGGATTTTAAACCTCCGATTTGTTCAACACGCCGGACTTCTCCGGCGCCGACAAGCAACTGGAGGTAATAGTGACAAAGCGAAAGTACAGACATCGCCGCAGTATGAATGTTCGGATCAACTGGCTACAGCCGCATGTCGATGGGTTCAGGGAGTGGTTATCCCAGCGGAATTATTCGCCTGCAACGATCGTGGAGGTGGTGCGCCTGCTGGCACTGTGGGGCGACTGGGTACAAGCGACCGGCTTCGAGATCGACACGCTCGCCGTTGGCTTCGCCGCATCGGCGGCGGTGTTCCAGGGTAGCAAGAGTGCCCGCGCTCCGCAGGGTGCGGCCGGGCTGTTCCTCTCTTATCTGCACGAGAAGAACATTCTGCCTCCAGAACTGCACCCGTCGCTGGAAGAGACCTGGCCGGCGCTTGCCGCGTTCCGATGCTGGATGAGGGAGCAGCGTGGCATCAAGGATTCCACACTCGATACCTATCAGCCAATCTTGATCGACCTTCTGGTGTCGCTCGGCACTGATCCAGAGGTTTATACGGCGGCCGCGATCCGTGGCTTCGTGCTCGATCGCGCGAAACCGCATGGCCGCGCACGGGCTCAGAGTATCACTGTCGCCACGCGGGCATACCACCGTCATCGTGAACGCATCGCCTTCGGTCCGGACATCGTGTTCGATGTCCTGACCGATCTCGGTGATCCGGCGTTCCGAGACGTCGATGTCGCGCTCGGCATCGCGGATCTGACGGCGAACCGCATGCTGGTCGTGGTTGTGTGCTGCGCGCAGGCGTTCCAGCCGGGCGATATCGGTGCCGCCAGGGCAGGGGCCGGCGCTGGCGGCGTCGGATCGGGCTCGTCGTCGTTTGCCGCTTCGGGTGTGCAGCCACCAAGCCCGTTGATGCCGAGATTAAGCGTGGAAGAGAGCCCGGTGTTGCCGAACATATCGAATGAAAAGGGATTGCTGCTCATGGGATGAAACTCCTTTTTGAAGGCGCAATTTCTCGATCTGCCAGCGCGGGCAGTTCGAAAATCATACAGAGATGGAGGATTTGGCCGGGCCGATTGTGGGAAAGTTCGGCCACTCATTGCGACCGGTTGTATAGACGTTGCCCGCTCAGGCGGCGATGGAGGAGGGGAGGTGCCTCAGATGCACCGGCAGCTTGGCGGAGATTTCATCGTCCGTCAGGTCGTCGAGCATTTTCAGAAACGTGCCCTCCCTGCCGCCGTAGAGGACAACGGTGCGGTGCCCACGGTTGCGCTGTGGCCATCGATCGCCCGCATAGCCACGATAGTCGTCAGCCGTGCTGCTCCAGATGTGCTCCAGCCGCTCTTTTTGGGACATCGACCGGACCGGGCGACTTTCCCGATCGACGATTGCCACGCGCATATGTTCGACGGAGGAGTTGTCGGACAGATCGCAATAGCCATGGAAGTGGCGGATGGCCCCGTCGATGCGCAAGTTGAAGAACACCGATGTCACCGAGCCCGTCAGATACTCGCGCATGGCGAAGATCGATCCTCGGATCCAGAGCGAAGGGAGCACCTCGAACATATAGTCGTTCTCGGCATCCGTGATCTCGAACCATTCAAAAGCATAACGGGGTGAGGCATCGCCATCCCATCGGTCCGGCCGCTGGGCGTGACGGTCGAACATGCGGAACATTTGCTGGCGCGTCGCCACGCCCTGAAAGACCTTGCGGATTTTGGGAGAGGTGTTCATTTCGGCTCCTTGAGACACGTCCGGACCGAAGCGAGCACCGTCGTCACGACCATGCTTATCTCTTCAATCCTCCATGACCTCTCCCGGGCCGCCGGCATCGTGTCCGCCCGGGTCAAGGGCCGGCAAGGCCGGGCGAAGCCTCCCTTGATGCGGGCGGCGCGAATGCGGCACGTTGTTCTTTTCCGTCTCTCTCTTCCTTCTTCCCTCCTCCCGTTGTTTCAGCACCTCATTCCAGTCGTTCGCCGGCGGTCGCAGACGCGACCAGTTGCAACCAGCTTCTTCGGCCAGCTCCCGAAGCCGGTGCGCATAGGCCTCGCCCTGTTGGTTGGCATCGGTTGCAGCGACCAGTTGCACGTCTTGGTGACGAGCCAGATGTCGCAGCGCTAAATCCGTGTTCGGCGACCACCCGCCGCCCGTGCTGAGATACAGAGTGCTTTCTCGCATGCCTTCGATCGCAGCGAGGCTCATGGCGTCGATGGCGGCTTCCGTTACACAGAGCCGTTGCGCGTCGGATGGGCCGAGCCGGAATAGGACCTTCGCACCGCCCGTCGCAAAGCCCCGCCAGTCCAGGCCGCGTTCCTCCCAGCCACAGATGTTGCCGTCATCGTCAACATGGCCGGCCCACATGCTTCCATAAGGCCCCTTCCGAAGTACACCCTGTCTGATGGCACCCTTCAGAATTCGGGCTGGTATAAAGCGGGTGAACCGCAGGTAACGCCAGGTATCCGATGCTGGCCAAGGATCCCTGCGCGAGATCCATCGATCACGGATCGTCCCAGTCGCCGTTCTTGTTGCTGGTGCTTTCGCCCAGTCGGGCTCGACCGTCTGGAAGCCGATGAGACCCGCAACACGGTCAAAAGCCTTGATGAAGCCACCACCATCGAGGTGCGTTACAAGCGAAAACACGTCGCCCTTGCCGTCGCCAAGGGGATCGAACCAGCCCCGATCATCGTGGGTGACGATGACGATCGCACCGCCACGGCGGTATTTCATAGCGCGACGGGTGCTCTCCTTTACATCGATTGCAAAGCCCGATGTCTCCAGAACGGCTCCGCATCCGACCCGCTCGCGGATCTCTTCAATATCTCTTCGTTTCATCTTTTTCAGATCGCACCGCGATCGTCCTTTCTTGTTTTCTTTGTCCGCACGCTTCGCGGACACCGTCCCATCCGGCGCGAAAAGCAAAGGCGGCAAGGGCGCGGCTGGCAATTGTTGAATCCTGCAAAGGGTTCGACAGCCGCGGCGAAGCTTCCCTTGCCACCGCCGGCTCGCAAGCGGCAGCCGGGACGGCGATGGCGGCTTAATGAGCCGCCCAGGGATGAAATTCATGGATGACCTTGAGGTCGTCGTCTGCGTCGATCTCGGCGGAGGGCAGGACCCCGTACTCACCGTCGACTGCAAAGGCGGTGACCGGGACCATCAGATCACGGGAAAGTCGAAAAGCGTGGGACTGTGCGAGGGAAAGATCGTGCGACATCTTGATCGGCTCCATTCGGGAGCGGGCCAATTCCCGCTCGATGGCTCCGAAAAGGCCCTGAGACGGGCGCGGGCAGCGCCAAGCGGCCGCAGCGTGGCTGCGGACCTTCACGGGTTGATCGTGGAAGATCCGGATCTGGGCCAGGACGCCATTTAAGAGATGCAGCGTTGGCCAGGACTGGAATTTCAGTTCACGTGGCGGAACGGCGTCTCGCTCGCTGCCGTTGCAGACTGCATTCCAAAAGCCTTTTATGAAGCACCGTCTTCGACCGAGACAGACTGTCGATGGCCTCCTTCACGCGAAGACAAAGGATGCGCGACAGCCGGCATAACAAAGATGCCTATCGCGCTGAAAGGTTACCTCCAGAAACGCGATGCCAAATGCCTCAACCAAAAAGAGAATGTGCTTGCCAGCAATTGTGGATCTCCTGTTACTGTAAGGAACATTCGACACTCTGGTCTTTTGGTTGAGGGAAATGTCCCGACGGTTCACTCCGTAGACCGTTCGGTAGACGTTTCAGTCCCTTTTTCTTGGCTAACGATCACCACCCGCTTCTGAACCCTTGCCTTCCGACAACGTTGCCTTACCGTCTGCATCGTCCAGCGATGGCACGCAAGGCGATGCGCGGGCCCCTGTCAGACAAAACTCGATTTCGGCTGTGGTTCGTCCAGTGATCCGCGAGATGTCGAGGACACTTCGACCCTGCGAAATCCACAGCAGGCACGTGTTTTTGAATGGGGACATCATAAATCTGCCTCTTCACACCATGGTTCAACGTCCTGCGGTTCCCTTCAACGGAACGTTTGCACGACCGCTAGCCCCTGCGAGGACCTAAGCGCTCCTTGACCAGAATCGAAAATAACGAACGAAGTGTTTTCATGGTAGGGATCATGTTAGGAAATACGCACAAAAAATTAGCGCGTCTAATTATCGTGCACCACGGCATATGTTACGCTCGGCTTTCAGATATGACACGTGGCGTACATCGGACGCTAACGTGGGCGTGCAGAGTGATGTCGCTGAAAGGGCTCAAACGACGCGTAGCGTCTCCCAACCCGCGATGACCTTAGACAAAATTTCGATGCGCTGCAGAACGCGCTCGCTCATCGCTATCAATCCCACCTGTTCGTCTCCGCGTTCTCAAACACGGGGAGTGTGACACTCCAAATTTGAAGAAACAGGAACTTCAACCCGGCTACAAAAATAAATCACATAATATAAATTATGGAACTTTAACGTGAATAACAGCTTTCGTCGGTACGGATAAATGGTATTTCGCTACGATCGCTTGTCGGTAATTCGTTCGGCACCACGCAAAACGTCTTCGCATCATGGCTAGGTTCAACAAATTTCGCCTTCGCTATTACAAGGCCTGATCTCTTTGGACCGCCATTCCTTTACGAGCAACCGGCGGCTTCGTGTGTACCGCTCAGCCAGGACCTCCGCCGTTGCGATGTCGTCCAATTCGATGACACGAAATCTGCCGTCGAGCTCACACCAAGCCGCGATAAACCGTTTCGATTCTATCAGCCCCAGCATGATGGGCCAGATGATCGCACTTTCCAGGTTGAGATTTGCCAAAGACAGCGTGACGCGCAGTTTGCGCTGCTCCCTCAGTGCCCTGCGAACCTCGCTGAGATCCAAGGGGCCGGCAGTCTTCATGGGATGTCCGACATAAACCATATCGTCGCTGAGAACGGATCGCATGTCAGGCGGAAGAACAGCATTGATCTTGGCCAGCGCATTTGTCACTGCAAAGGCCAGCTTGTCGTCCGTCTGCCGACTAACCCACTGCGCGCCAATCACCAGCGCCTGGACCTCCTCGTCCGTAAACGAGAGCGGGGGGAGAAGGAATCCGGGCTGCAGGATATAACCGACGCCTGCCTCACCATCAATTTCTGCACCCATACCCTGCAGAGTGGCCACGTCTCTGCGTATTGTTCTCAGAGACACGCCGAGTTCGTTGGCAAGCGTTTGCCCCGAAACCGTTGCACGATGTCTGCGAAGGACTTGCATCAAGTCAAAAAGCCGATGACTTCTTGCCATTTCTACTCCATTGCCACGACGCCCTTGCCACCCAGTTTGCCGCCCCTCTCGAGCTCGGCGATGAGCGCAATAGCATGGTCCAGTGAAACAAGTTTTCCTATTGGAATTCCAAAGTTTCCCGCCCCCGCCGCCTCGGCGACTTTATCCAGGATTTCGGCGCGGGGAGTGCCAATGATCGGCTTCAGCCGTCGATCGAAGACTGCGCGAATGAACTTGCCGAGCCCTGGGTTCAAGTCCAGGAAAACGCCTCCTTCTCTCAGCATGCTCATCCCGTCAGAAAGGGTCAGCGTCGCCGCCGTATCGTAGACGACGTCGAAACGAGAAGCGATCTTGGATACGTCCGTGGTACGATAGTCATATACGCTCGTTACGCCGAGCGATCCGGCCCGCTTCACGTCGCGTGCACTACAGCTTCCCGAGACTGTTGCCCCGAAAAGTTGTGCAATCTGCACGGCTGCTTCGCCGACGGCACCGGCGCACCCGTTAATGAATACGTGCTGGCCAGATTGCAGCTTTGCCTTGTCGATAAGTCCGTTCCATGCGGTGACACCCGGTGTGCCAAGGCAGGCCGCATCCTTGAAGGACACATTATCCGGCTTCACAGCCAGAAAGGCCTCTTTTGTCACCACCGCTTGACCAAGCGCACCGCTTTCCTTGAACTTAGCAAGACCGAACACCGCGTCGCCAACCTGAAGCCGCGTAACACCAGCGCCGATAGCCGTGACGATCCCAGAAAAATCCATTCCCATGGCGCGCGGAAAGGTTCTGCCGGTGACGATTTTCATCTGCCCGGCACGGAGCTTCCAGTCGATAGGATTGATAGCCGCAAATTTGACGCTCACGGCAACCTCACCTTTTCCGACTGCGGGCAGTTTGAAGTCTTCGACCCGCATCAACTCCGGGCCGCCATACCTGCTATATTGAATTCGTTTCATCGGATTGCCTCAGCCTTCTGGCAGGTGACTAAAGCAGCCTCGATTGATTTAACTTCGGGCATACGTTCAAATCCTTCCCAGTGTCGTGCGAGAGAGGGTTATCGGTCTCTCTGCAATTCCAAACATACTTAGGCCAGAATGGGGTCAGTTTCTGTCACCATTCTTTCAGAACGATCAATCGCAAGATCAAACGGCCAAGGCTTCGCTCCTTAGCAACGCAAAGTTCTGGTACCACATGACTGACTTCGAATAGGCACATGAGCGTGCCGAGTTCACGCAACGCCCGTCGGACTTGGCTGCTTGGTTGCGCAAGCGCAGCTTTACAACATCCATCGGCGGTCGCGTCAATCGAGGTGGCTTGCCTGACATCGAAGCCGCAAAAGGCGTTCTATCCGGGAGCTGGTCGAGATAGTCGGCGATCGCGCGCGCGTGAAAGCCGGCAGCGGCCAGGTCGGGCGGTGCGTTCACGCCCCGCGGCGCCAATTCTCTAAATTTTTGCGACAAGCACTGGTAAATAGGTCGTCGGGATAGCACCCAGTTCCTCAAGACTGCCTGCTCGGCTACAGTATCTGCCCATAGCCGAAAACGGCCTCACCGATGGTGACACCCGAGACGCCAGCACCGGCCTCATCGTCGATGCGCGCCGCTTTGGAGCCAACACCGGCTGGAAAGGTCAGCGGCATAAAGTCGTGAACATCGTCGGACCACAGCTTCCAATCGATCGGATTGACCCCCGCGCACTCGCCGCGATGCGCACCTGACCGGGGCCTGCGTGTGGCGCTTCCACCTCAACGTCCCGCAGGACATCGGTGCCTTCATATTCGTTGAATCTAACGGCTGAAGAGCACTTATCCAGCTTGGAGCGGATCATTCTCCTCGCGTCTACGAGCCGCTGCGAGCTCCTCGAAGTACGCATCCAAAGTCGTTGGCTCGCGCCCGAGAATTGACTCTAAGACAAGCGGGCTACCGAGCAGGCCGCTATGGTCATAGTGCTCGAACATCTTGATCATATCGGTTGGTGCGTCTGTAAGCATGCTGCGGTCGATCGTTCCGGCACGAATATAGCGCTTCAATGTGTTGCTCAGTTTGCCGGCCAGATCTGGACGGGAGTGAATGCCCCGTGCGCACAGCTCAAAGGTACCGTAGGCCAGCCTGTCCTCGGTAAATGCGATCGCGGCCACCGCGGCGACATCGCGGTAGTCGACGCGGCTGAAGCGCGTCTCGGGTGCCCAAGGTTCGGCGATGCACCCCGTTTCCAGTATGGTGGTCCATGACGCTGCGTAGTTCTGGAACAACATTGTCGGTTGGAGGATCGTGTAATTCAGCGTCGAATTCACTAATGCCCTTTCGACTGGCGCCTTGGCCGCATGGTTGGGCAAGTCCAAGATTGAGTGGATTACAGAGGAAAACACGAATTTGCGCACGCCCGCGCGCTGCGCAGCCGCAACCATGTTAAGCCCTAGCTGCACCTCATTCGGCGTGAAGACAGGACCAATGTGAAACACCCCCTCGACGCCATCCGCCAAGGCGACGTCCAGGCTTTTTATATCGCCGAGGTCGCCCACAACCACCTCGCCAGCGCCACGGTCCTTCGCGATTTGAACCTGTTCCGAGTGGCGCACAAGCCCGCGCACATCGGCTCCGCGCGCAACGAGCGCCGGTACGACCAGACCGGCGGTTTCACCCACTGCACCAACTACCAATATTTTCACGAATCGTTATCCTGACGTGTTTATTTCGGCAGACGCATATTCCGAGATAGTACAGCTCGACTCAAAAGGGATTGCCGCAACGACTGCGGCAATCCGCATTGCCTTAGCCGCGGTTGTTCATGCGCTCAAACATGGCTTCGCCCAGTTCACGTGTTTTGGCAGAGATACCAATCAATACTTCATCCTTGTCAGCCTCAAGCTGCGCGAGCGCCTCTATGGCAAAGGCCTCAGGTGTCACCATCATCTGCGCGGCGGTGCCACCACTACGCGTATTGCCGCCGAGCCGGGTATCGACGATTGGAGGCGCGACTTCCACCACGCGAACGCCTGTCGATTTCAATTGGTGACGCAGGCTGAGCGTGAACGAATGCAACGCAGCTTTCGTGGCACAATAGACGGGAACATCGGCCATCGGCGAGAAGGCCAGACCCGAGCTAACGTTGATGATGAAGCCCTGCTCCTGCTGCCTGAGTGTAGGCATCAGCTCTATGATTAAGTGGATGGGGGCCGTGAGATTGATGGCGACTTCCTGATCGAGCGTGTCGGCATGAGGATCGGCAGTAAAGTCACGTTGCGCCTGAATACCCGCATTGTTTATCACCACATTCAGCTTCGGGTATTCGGCTTTTAGCCACTCCACCATTGCCTGTCGGCTGTCTCTGTCAGCGACATCGCAGATGCGCGTCACAATTTCCGGCACTTCAGCTTTCGCCTTGTCCAAGGTGTCCTGGCTTCTGCCGCATACGATGACGTGATTCCCCTTCTCGGACAACAGCCGCGCGAGCGCGAGGCCGATACCCGATGCGCCGCCAGTTATGAGAATTGTGTTGTCTGTAAGTTTCAAAGTCGTACTTCCTTCTAACTAACTGAGAAGGTGGGCCGACGATGACGCGGGGTTATCAGCAGACACACCTTCGAAACCGGCAAGCCGGTCCAGGTGTCGCGGATACCCCAAAGGGAAGAGTTGCCGTCCGTGAAGACGGCGACCGGGCTACCATCCGGTCAGCACTCTTTCGACGGCGATTTTTTATCAGACATTGCGGCAATATACAATTGGCGGAATTTTCGTCCTTTCCCAAAGGGCCCAATCAGAGAAACCAAGTTTCTTGCCCGGCTCGAAGACGTCCAAGGCTGATGATGCCGGTCAAAACGAAACTATGTGGACGCCCAGCATAGCTACCCGTCTTGTCAGTGGATTTTGACGACATCTAAATTCAAGAGCTTTCCGAGTTTTTCGATACGACCGGCAATATGTCCGACGCCGACAGCGCAGTGATGAGCCGGTCCTTGCGCATTCCACGCTTCAACGAACCGCCGGGCTCCTAGCGAAAACTGATACCGGCTATTGGTGTTGCCGATTTCGAGGATCGGACCGGCAACGGAGGCTCCTTCGGCGCAGAGCAGCTTGATCTTACCGGCATTTTCGACAACCGAAAGAAGCGTCACGGGTCCATGCCGGACCGACATTTCGACGCTGACACCGGAGCCGACCTTGCCGTGAAAAACCTGTAGCGGCCGGATCTTGGTGCGACCCTCGGCAATTCCGGTATGCCCAGGCCCGTCATGCCCCATCAGCACGACGTTGGCGGCGAAATCCAGGGCATAATACTCGGTGAACGAGCCGCCGACACCGAAGCTATCCATGATCTTCATGGCCTGGGCGTTCTTGATTTCATACTCACCAGCAACTGGAACCCCGTCGGCCGTCAGCATGGAGCAGCCGACGATGACCGAGGTGATAATATCCTCGTAGTCATGGCCGGGCTGGGATTCGTAATAGTAGGCGAGCGATCCGAGCGATTTCTTGGTCACCAGCCTTCGAAGCGCCACGGCCGTCTTTGCCGCTCGCGCCAGTTCCTTCGGGTCGCAATCCGGCTGGACATCGAATTCGGTCTCAATCGTCGCGAGGCAGGCGGAGACATCCGCCTCGCTAACCTCATTGCGGAGACGCGCCAGTTCGTCGATCTCCAGCACCTCGATATGCGTACCGAAAGCCGCGGCCTGGGCCGTCAGATCCGAATAGATATCGAGCATGCCATTGTAATAACGGCCCATGACCCCGAGCCGGTTGTGCGCCATGACATGCGCCACGCGCGCCGCCTCGATCCAGTCGTTGATCTCCTCCTCGACGATGGGATCGCCGGTCAGAACGCCAGTCACCTGGTGAAAGCTGATGCCTGCGCGATGGAAGACATTGGCGATTTCGGGAACTGGACAGGCCGAGCAATGCGCCAACCAGTCGCCGGTCATCGCGGTGCGATCGCCGAGCGCGTTGAAGGCAGCATAGTCGATGGCTGCGGTCGGCTGCAGATTGAGAATGATCACTGGAACCTTGGCGCGCCGGACCACCGGCAGAACCGTCGACGACAGGGCATATGTGGTAATGTAGAGAAAAATGATGTCGACATCGGCCTGGCGAAACTGATGGCCGGCCTCGAGCGCCTTTTCGGGCGTATCGATCAGCCCGAGGTTGACGACCTCGACACCCGGGCGCGCAAGCTTTGCCTCGACAGTATCGACATAGCCGCGTAACCGAGCTTCCAAACCTTTGAATTGCGGCCAGTAGGCCTCCAGACCGATGCCGAAAAGGCCGGCCTTCAAGGGGCGTTCAGACATTTCTGTATCTCCGATGCAATAGTGAAAAGCGTCAGCTCTGCAGGCGCATGCGCAGCTGATCGAGGCCGACAGCCATCAAGAGGACGACGCCGCGGGTCACGTCCTGCCAGAAGGAGGACACGTTCATCAGCGTCAGGCCGTTGTTGAGCGTGCCGAGAATGAGGACCGCGATCAGCGTGCCCCAGACGCTGCCGCGTCCGCCGAACAGGCTGGTGCCCCCAAGGATAACGGCCGCGATGATCGTTAGCAGATGTTGACTGGCCGCATTCGGTGCAGCAGCGCCGAGCATTGCGGCAAGGATAATGCCGGCCGCAGCGCCCGAAAGTCCGGAGACGATATAGAGCACCATCTGGGTCCGCTCGACGGGCACGCCGAGCAGCGTGCTAGCCTCCGGATTGCCGCCGGTCGCATAGACGAAACGTCCGAACGGTGTCTTCGACAGGATCAGCCACAGCACGACGAACACCAAGAGCATCAGGATAATCGGAAACGGGATGCCGAAGAGGTGACCGGATCCGAGCCAGTTGAAGGCCGGAATGAAGAGCGGCTTTGACAGGCCGCCGGTCATCACCATGGAGAGACCGGAAAATATGCTCATCGTGCCCAGCGTGGCGATGAGCGGATTGAGCTTCAGCCGGGTGACGATGAAGCCGTTGAGGACGCCGACTGCGCAGCCGATGACCAGCGCCGTGAGGCAGCCTGCCCAGATATTGATTCCATTGGCATGCATCAGCGCCACGATGACTCCAGACAGACCGGCAACGGCGGCCACCGACAGATCGAGTCCACCGCCGATGATCAGTGGCGTACCGGCGGCGGCCATCAGACCGATGAAGGCCATATTGGTGCCGATATTGGACAGGTTGCTCAGCGTCAGGAAATAGGGCGAGAGAAGCGAGAATGCGGCCAGGAGCAGGATATAGAACACCAGCAGGAGAACGATGCCGGCGGCCGGGCGTCCGAGAAGGTCAGTCAGCGAACTTGCCTGCTCCTTTGAGACACCCGGCGCTGCGGGAATGGAGGACGACTTGCTCATGCTTTCTCCAGTTCATTTGTTTCGCGGAAGGCGGACAGAGGCTCGGCCGCCCGCATCAGGTCCGTTGCGGTCGCAGCCTGTCCAAGCTCGGCGACGACCTTTCCATCTTCCAGCACGAGGCTGCGATCAGCGAGGCCCGCCACCTCTTCCGCATCGGAGGAGACGATCAGGATCGCCAGTCCCGCCTCCGCCAAACGGCGGATTTCCGCGTAGATCTCGCGCCGGGCGCCAAGATCGACGCCGCGTGTTGGCTCTTCGAGGATCAGGAAACTCGGGCTTCCGAGGAGCCATCTGGCGAGGCAGATCTTCTGCTGGTTGCCGCCGGACAACAGGCGGATTTCCTGATCCGGCCCTGATGTCTTGACCTGCAGAGTCTTGATCCAGTCTCGGGTGTTCGCATCTTCGCGCTTTTGATCGACGATGCCGGACTGCGTGAACAGACTGAGATAGGGCAGTGTGGTGTTTGTGCGCACCGATAGATTGCCGATCAGCCCCTGACGCTTGCGCTCGGCGGCGACAAAACCCATACCTGCGCTTACGCTCTTTCGCGGCCCGGACAGGCCGATGTCGATATCGTTCAGCCGGAGGGCTTTGGCACGCGCGGCAGGCTCGGCACCATAGATTGCCCTGCCGATCTTCTCAGTGCCCGAGCCGATCAGTCCAAAAACGCCGAACACCTCACCGCGTCGCACCGACAGCGAGACGCCGTCGAGCCATCCGGGAAGAGACAGGCCTTTGACGGACAGGACCGTCTTTGCATCCGGACACGCGGCTGATTTCGCTGGATAGAGGTCGCCGAGATCGCTGCCGAGCATGGCCGTCAGCACCTCGTGACGGCTGGTCTCCGCCGTCTTGAACTGGCCGCGAACCTCGCCGTCGCGCAACACGACGATCCGGTCGCTGAGCCGGAAGACCTCATCCAGATAATGGGAGATATAGATGATGGTGACGCCTTGGGCTTTCAGAGCCTCTATCACCGCAAACAGATTGTCGGCGTCCGCCTCGCCCAACGATGCCGTCGGCTCGTCCATGATCAGGATCTGCGCCTTGCCGGAGAGCGCACGGGCGATTTCGACAATGCGCTGCTCGGACAGAGGCAGCGAGCCCATGCGCCGGCCAGGGGCGACATGATCGAGCCGCAACCGCTTGAGCAGCGCTTGCGCCTGACCGTCCATCGCCGGCCGGTCGATGATGGGAATACCTGCAAATCTGCGCTTCGGCATGGAGCCGAGCGCAATGTTTTCGGAAACAGAGAGATCCGGATGCACCGAAAGCTCCTGCGGCATCAGCCTTATACCGGCCGCAATCGCATCCTGCGGGGTGGCGATCGTCTTGACCGTGTCGTCAATTCGGATCTGTCCGCTGTCCAGAGTGTAGACGCCCGACAAGATTTTCATGAGCGTCGACTTGCCGGCTCCGTTCGCACCGAGAAGTGCGACGATCTCGCCCGCGTTAGCCGAAAGCGAGACGTTCTTCAAAACCGTCACGCCGGCAAACGCTTTGCTGACATTGGCGATCTGGAGCCGCGGATTGCGGCCCCCTTCGGTTCTCTCGTCGGTCATGTGACGCTCCGCTCCCTTGATGGCATCCCGCTCACTTCTGAGGAAGAATGGCCTCGTAGCCCTTCAGCCAGTCCTGCTTCTTCAGATCGGCGAGATAGGTTGAGAATTCCGTTTCCGGAAACACGTAGCCATCCGCCTCGCCGACGCAGGGAAACTCCTTGTAAAACTGGCAGATGTTGGCCTTGGTGACCATCTGATGCGTAACGAACGTCGCCTCCGGAACGGGCTTTCCGGCAAGGGCCGAAAGCGCGATGGGGATTAGATAGTTGCCGTAGCTGCTGGGGAACGAACCGGTCGCGGCGACTAGGTTCGGATCGGTGGCAAGCGCTTCGGCCTCGTCTGCGCCGTTGCCGACAGCGATCGCCTGATCGACACGACCTGCAGCCCGCACGGCCTGCAGCATCCCCATCGTTGCCTGGTCGTTGATCGCGATGATAAGGATCGGCACGCCCGGCGGAATGCGACCGATGACGTTGTTCATCTGCGCAAAGGATTCCTGCAATGTGTTCTTGGTATCGATTTCGATGACGTGATCGGCCGGGAAGTCCTTGGTCAGCGCCCGAAAACCGGCCCGCTGGCCTTCTGTGCGCATGCGCGGGATGACGCCCGATTGTGGCAGGGCGCCAATGACCAGATAACCGGTCTTGACGGCATCGACGCCGAATTTCTTGGCAGCCGCCGTCGCCAGATAGGAACCGCCCATGAAGCCCGACTTCGGATTGTTGACGCCGAAGAAGTTCGCACCCGGCATCGGGATGTCGATCGCCGTCACCTTCGTGCCGTCCGCGTTGAAGACGTCCATGACGGTCTGGCCGAAATTGGCATCCGTTTGGAATTCGATGACGTAATCGACCTTGCGCTCGGCAAACGATTTGGCATTGGCGAGCGCCGTCGGTCCGTCGAGACGGTTATCCGCAATCACGAGTTCGACGCCTGCGGCATCCGCATTCTGCTGAATGCTATTTTCGACGAGCACGCCGAAGGAAATGTCACGCTGCAGATTGGCGAACCCGACGCTGTATCCCTTGCCATTCTTCGGCGGAGTTACCTTGGCCGCATCCGCCGCCATCGCCTTCAGATTGTCGGACGACAGCATGTTTCCGTCGAATTTTAGTGGATCGAACCCGTGGAAATCCCCGGCGTAGGTAACAGACGCCGCAAGGCACGCGGCAACCACCAGCGGGCTGGCTTGATGTTTCATGTCTCTCTCCTCCCAGCCTCTGCCCTCCCTGGCAGAGACAACCGCTGATAATCTCAGCAAATATGTGCAGGTCATTCGAAAACTGACCTTACCTCCTGACGTTAACACCATGTATTTCTATTGACACGTCGGCTTATTCCGCAAAAATGATCTTTTGCATACAAAATATGATCCCAGAGTTGACGGGCGTGATGCAGAGCTACTTCGTTTATATGCCGGACAACCGACTCTGCGCCGCTTGGGGCTGCACTGCTGTTTCCACGGGCTATACTGAGATCGTAGCGCATTCAGATTATCCCCCAAGCCGTCATCCGGATGATCATCATTTCAGCTGGTCGCGCGGCCGCATCCTGAACGCCTATCAGGTTGTGCAGATCAGCGCGGGCAGCGGCCGACTCGAATTCGGGCCAGACCGGCAACAGGTCGCGATCGCCGAAGGCTCCATTTTTCTGCTGTTTCCTGGGGTCTGGCACCGGTTCGCTCCAGATCGCCGCACCGGATGGGTCGAACACTGGATTGAATGCCGGGGAAGTGCCTTCGATTTCGCTTGCGACGCTGGTCTGCTGCAACCGGAGCGGCCGGTCCATGCCAGCAGCCCAGACATTTCAACCGTATTCGCGTCGATTCACGCGCTCGCACAGAACGATTCCCTGCGCAACCAACCGCTAATTTCAACTCTTGGCCTTCAACTTCTGGCCCTTCTCTGCAGGCCCACTGATATAAACAGCAACCCATTCGGCAGGCTCGTTGATCGTGCGCGGATGATTTTGATGGAGCGATGCGGCCAGCCCCTGTCGGTCGAACAGCTCGCGGAGGAACTCGGTGTCAGCTATCCCTATTTCCGACGTCTGTTCCGCGAGCAGACGGGAATGTCGGCTAAGCAATATCAGATGACCGTGCGCATCCAGCGCGCCAGCGACTTTCTGCTAAATACCGATAAATCGATCAAGGAAATCGCCGGTCTTCTCGGTTTTCACTCAGCGTTCCATTTTTCGACGCAGTTTCGGCAGCTAATCGGCTCGAGTCCCACCGATTTCCGGTCTGTCAAATAGGGTTCTCCCATTTGAAGGCGGCAGTTGCGCCGTCATACGCGAGGCTGCCAGCGACCTCCAATGGTGCAGACCTAGCTATCAAAGCTTTTGGGAAGTTCCGCGGCCAGAACGTCGATCGCCAGCCTGGAGCGAAGCGGCAGATACTGAGCTGCAGGCCAGACAGCGTAGAATTCCATTGACGCGCTTGGGCGATCTACCCATAGCTCTACCAACTCGCCCTGCCGTATCCGATCGCGAAGAAGCCAGTATGGTAACCAGCAGAGCCCCATGCCTTCGACGGCGGCGTCCGCGATCACCTCAAGATCGTCGAAACGCAGCCGCGTTGTCACCGCAACATCTGCTAGTGAGCCCGTTTGGTCGGGTAGTTGCCAAGCTAGCCCATGATCACTCCTCCAGTAAGCAAGCAGGTCGTGATTGGTAAGGTCCGTGATTGAACGAGGCTCGCCTTTTGTCGCGATATAGCTTGGCGACGCGCACAGGACTTTACGTTGGCTGCCCAACCGGCGGGCTCGCAGGGCCGATGAGTGCCCCATCGCACCGTTCCGGATCGCCAAATCGAAGCCGTCGGCGATCAGGTCGACCTGGCGGTCGCTGAAACTCAGTTCGAGTTCAAGTCGCGGATGCTGACGAGCATAGGCGAGCAAGATGGGGGCGACACAATAGCGGCCGAATAGGACCGAAGCCGACACCCTAAGCCGACCGGCGACTTCTTGACGACCGGTCTCCAGCATAACTTCTCCGGCACGCAGTTCGTCAATGGCACGCAAACACCGCTCATAATATTGCTGACCGTCTTCCGTGAGACACTGCATTTTAGTCGTCCGTTGAAAAAGGCGGACGCCGAGCCGTGTCTCCAGTCGCGCGATCGACTTACCAACCGCCGAGCGCGTCAGCGACAGCCGGTCTGCCGCCTTGGCGAAGCCTCCTGCCTCGACCGCTTCAACGAACACTTCGATACCGTCAAATCTGTCGCGAACCGACTTCGTACCAGCCATCTCTGCCTCAGATGTAGAATGCGGGGAAGCAGATAACGGAAAAACAATCGCCACTGCTGACCTCAGTTCTACGATAGAAACAAGTTTCGGTAAACATGTTTTCAACAGCCTGCGAAAGCCACGATCCCGTCGGAGCGCGGGCATCACCACCAAGAAGGATGGACAATTGCTGGTTTCGATCGTGTTTGACAGTGGATACGGACACACGACGCGTGTTGCTCAGGCGGTCGCGGAGGGTGCCAAAGACCTGGATAAGGTCCAAGCAGAGTTGATTGCCGTCGCCGATGGGCCGGTCGACTGGGACGCTCTTGAGAAGAGCGATGCTATCGTCTTCGGCTCCCCGACTTACAATGGGATGATCAGCGCCCGGCTCAAGCAGTTCTTCGAGGAGTCCACCAAGGCCGCTTGGACGGAGCTCAAGTGGCGCAACAAGATCAGTGCCGGCTTCACCAATTCCGGTGCGCAGCATGGAGACAAGCTGAACTCGCTCGTTTCCATGGCGCTGTTCGCCGCCCAGCACGGCATGATCTGGGTCGGTCTCGACCTGATGCCAGGAAACAACAGCAGCACAGCGAGCCCAGACGATCTCAATCGACTTGGGAGCTGGCTCGGCGTGATGACCCACGCCAACATTGATCAGGCGCCGGATGTGGCGCCGCCAGAGTGCGATCTTCGCACTGCGCGCTATCTAGGCCGCCGCGTGGCTGAGATCACGCGGCGATTTACACCCACCTAATCCGCGTAATACACAAAAGGATCCTTAAGATGAAACTGCTTTGCCTCGATATTCCGCAGCCCGGCGCCAGCCTTGAGACATACCAGCCGCATATGTTGGATGAAGTCCGGCACTCCTGGAAGATGTACAAGGATGGCGTCATCCGCGACATTTATTTCCGACAGGACCGTCCAGGCGTGGCCATCATCGCTGAAGCTGAGTCGGTTGAGGCGGCCAAGTCGTCGCTTGCCGACTTTCCGCTTGCCAAGGCCGGCCTCATAGACCGGCAAGTTATCCCGCTCGGTCCGTTTACAAACTGGGAAGCCCTTTTCACACCCGCCAGCGTCTGATTTCAGCTCGCACCTTCATCCCAGGTCGCGCTGCCTTGCCATGACCTGGCGATTGCGCCTGCTGACGAGATCATGAATGGAGACCTACCATGAATGCACTTGGCTTTGCCGCACAATCTGCCTCTGCCCCACTGGAGAGCTTCGCCTTCGAGCGACGGGCTCCGAGATCGGATGAGGTTGCCATCGATATCCTGTATTGCGGTGTTTGCCACACTGACCTGCACTTGGCCAAAAACCACGGCGGCTTCACGACCTATCCGATTGTTCCTGGCCACGAGATTGTCGGTCGGGTGAGCGAGGTTGGAACGGACGTATCCCGTTTCAAAAAAGGGGACGTGGTCGGTGTCGGCTGCATGGTCGATTCTTGCCAGCATTGCAAACCGTGTCTGAAGGGTTGGGAGCAGGACTGTGTCGACGGCGCGACTTTCACCTACAACAGCATCGACCGGCGAGACGGCACCGTCACCTTCGGCGGCTATTCGGATTCCATTACCGTGCGCGACAAGTTCGTATTACGGTTGCCGGAAGGGCTGGATCCGGCGGGAGCAGCACCCCTTCTGTGTGCCGGCATTACGACCTGGTCTCCGCTTCATCGCTGGAAAGTGGGAGAGAGCAGCAAGGTCGCGGTAATCGGTTTGGGAGGTCTCGGCCACATGGCATTGAAACTTGCCAAGGCGCTCGACGCGGACGTCACGCTGTTCACCCGTTCAGCCGGCAAGGAAGACGACGCTTTCAGTCTCGGTGCCAATCATGTCGTGCTTTCGGAAGTCCCCGAGCAGATGAAGGCGGTGGCAGGGCAGTTCGACGTCATCATCGATACCGTTCCGTACGATCACGACGTCAATCCATACTTGGCCACCCTGGCGCTTGAGGGCGTACTCGTCCTCGTGGGGTATATGGGACCCTTGGCAACTCCGGTCAGGGCAGGTTCCGTTGTGCAAGGACGTCGGGCAATCTCCGGGTCATTCATCGGCGGCGTGCCTGAGACCCAGCAGATGCTGGATTTCTGTGGTCAGCACGGCATCGTTTCAGACGTCGAGATTATCCCCATCCAACAGATCAACGAGGCCTACGAGCGCATGTTGAAGAGCGACGTCAAATATCGCTTCGTCATCGACATGGCCTCGCTGAAATCATGAGGAGCCAAGACAATGACAGATAAGATCAAGCCCGTCCTTTGCGTGGTCACCAGCCATCCGATCAGAGGCGATACCGGCGAGCCGACCGGTTTTGCTATGGTGGAACTCACTCATCCGCTCGAAGTATTCAAAGCTGCGGGCATCCCGGTGGAGATCGCCTCCATTCGCGGCGGACATCCGCCCATCGACTTCTTCGACCTTTCCGATCCGGTCAACGACCGCTTCTGGAAGGACAAGGCGTTTCGCGACGCGCTTGCCCATTCGTTAGTTCTGGCGAACCTCGATCCAGCGCGGTACTCGGCGGTATTCTTTGCCGGGGGCCATGGCACAATGTGGGATTTCGCCGACGACCCGGTCGTGCAGACGGTCATCCGCGAAATATGGGAAGCTGGCGGCATCGTATCTGCCGTTTGCCATGGCCCGGCGGCCTTGGTGAACGCAAAGCTGTCAGACGGCAGCTATCTTGTGGCCAACAAGAAGCTTGCTGCCTTCACCGATGCAGAAGAGGCAGAGGTTAAATACGACAAGGTTGTGCCCTATTTGCTGGCATCGACCCTCAAGGACCGAGGCGCCCTACACCAGCCGGCGCCGAACTGGTCGGAGAATGTCGTCACCGATGGCCGCCTCATCACAGGCCAAAATCCAGCCTCGGCGCATGGCGTCGGCAAGGCAATTGTCGATAAGCTCACAGCCGTAAGCTGATCGGCCGAATTCTCATACAGTTGGGGCGGTACTGCTCTCTCATCGCCGCCCCAACGTCGTGCGCCCGCCAAAATGGCGTCGAAAGCAATTGGAGCCGACTATGAAGATGATCGCCATAGAAGAGCATGTGCTGCCAAATGACGTGAAAAGTGCCTGGAGCACGACCCTTGGCGCCGATGACGGAACCTTAGCGCTGAACCGTGGCGTTATCGAAGAACGCCTCGCTGATCTCGGCGAAAAGCGGCTGGCGCTCATGGATGAGACCGGGGTCGATGTGCAGGTTCTGTCGCTGACGACACCCGGTCTTAACAATCTCGGTGATCACGGTGTCGATCTCGCGCGTCGTACGAACGACATGCTCGCCGAGGTCGTTGCGACCCATCCATCTCGCTTCCAGGCACTGTCGGTGCTGCCATCGGCGGACGCCGATGCCGCCGCGAGGGAATTGCAGCGAAGCGTTGAGAACCTCGGGTGTAAAGGAGGCATTCTCTATGGCCGTGTCGGAGAAAAAGGCATGGACCACCCGATCTTCGGGCCGACTTTTGCCGTCGCCGCGGAACTCGGTGTCCCGCTGCTCATTCACCCCCAAATCCCTCAATCGAGTGTTCGCGAAGCTTACTATTCAGGCTTCGGCGCGCCGGTCGACCTCGCGCTTTCGACGTTCGGACTTGGTTGGCACTATGAAGCCGGCATGCAGTTCGTGCGCATAGTTCTGGCCGGCGTCTTCGACCGACATCCCAACCTACAGGTGATCCTTGGCCACTGGGGGGAGCTTGTAATTTTTTATCTTGAGCGCCTTGTAATGCTCGATCGCGTATCGGGATTGAAGCACCCCTTCATCCACTACGTACGCAACAACCTCTATCTGACCCCGAGCGGCATGTATAATGAGGCCTATCTGCGCCAGGCCGTCGATGCGGTCGGCGCTGATCGGATACTGTTCTCCACTGACTACCCCTACCAGTATCGTGCAGGACACGAAGCACGAACCTTTATTGAAAAGCTCGCATGTGGAGCGGAAGACAAACTGAAGTTTGCGCACCGCAATTGGGAGTTTTTGACCCAAAGGGACATTCCAAGTGCGGATAACACGAATGCTTCCTCCTTTTGAAACGGTCCACAATCTTTAAGGTGCGCTCTCACCCGAAAATTCATTTCGAGAGGCATGCCGCCCACACAATCCGCCGAAGTTCGGCGAACGTGAAACGCCAACCTGTCGATAAACCGTAAATCTTCAAATGGAGCTTAACATGCACGCCCTGAGGCCAATTGTCTTTCTTATCGCCGGCCTGGCGGTCGCACAGCCGGTCCTTTCACAAGAGATCCGCGATGTGCCTTCGCGTCAGCTCCCTCTCCCGGAAGCTGCAAGTCCCGAGCTTCGCGCGCTCATCCAGACAGGGTCAATGGCCACCTGGAACGACCATCCGGCGACGGCAGAGGAATGGAAGTTGTGGATTGCGGCAGGTGCCGAGAAGGCCAGCGCCGGACTGCCTGCCTTGCGAGAAAAGATGGGCGTGACGGTCGAAGCGAGCAAGATTGCCGGCGTCAACGTCTTTGAGATCGTTCCTAAAGAAATATCGCCGGAGAACCGCGAGCGTGTCCTTATTCACTTTCACGGCGGCGGGTATGTTCTTAATCCAGGAGAGGCCGGTACCGGCGAAGCGATCATGATGGCCGGCCTTGGTCATGTACGGGTGATTTCCGTCGATTACCGGATGCCACCGGATTTCCCTTATCCTGCGGCGATGGATGATGCTCTAGCGGTTTACAAAGGGGTTCTGGAGAAAAGCAACGCATCAAGGATAGGAGTGTTCGGCACGTCCACGGGCGGCGGAATGGCTTTAGCTCTAGGCCTGCGGGCAAAAGCCGAGGGGCTACCGCTTCCTGGCGCGATCGCCGCTGGCACACCTTGGGCTGACCTCGACAAAATCGGGGATAGCTATTTCAGCAACGACGGCGTCGACAATGTCTTGGTTCGCTACGAAGGCTGGCTTGGTGACGCTGCTAAATTATATTCGGACGGCCATGACATGAAGGATCCATATCTTTCACCGATCTACGGCGACTACCGGAGCTTCCCACCGACAATTCTGGTCACGGGCACACGCGACCTGTTTTTGAGCAACACTGTGCGTGTTCACCGTAAGCTCCGGGAATCCGGCGCGGTTGCCGATCTGGTCGTTTTCGAGGGCCTTTCTCACGCACAATATCTGTTCTCGCCGGACATGCATGAGGCAAGGGAGTATTTCCGGGAGGTTGAAGGCTTCTTTGATGGCCACCTTAAACGGTGACGTGCATCCTGGAGTAAGGCGGTGGTACTAGGAAATCAGCGAAGTCGTTGTAGTCACGTGGAACTAAAGTAAGTATCATTTTATTACGCTTCCGTAGCAACGGCAGGAGTGTGACTGATGGTCGGTAGGCAAGCGGACCTTGTCGCTCTGAGCGACGAGGATAGGAATTTTCTTGAATCTCATGTGCGTCGGCACAAGACGCCGCGCTCGTTGTCGGATCGATGCCGGATAGTTTTGTTGTGCGCGCAGGGCCTGCAGAGCAAAGATGTTGCCGAACGCCTTGGCGTCCACGAGCACACGGTTGGCAAGCGGCGCCGCCGGTTCGTGCAGGATGGCATTGACGGACTGACCGACGAATATCGCGCAGGTCGGCCACGAACCGTCTCTGACGCCCAGGTGGCTGAGGTCGTCGAACGGACATTGAATACCACCCCCAAGGATGCCACACACTGGTCTATCCGTTCGATGGCAGCCGACCGTGGGTGTCGCACACCACCATCCGTCGAATATGGACCGCATTTGGTTTGCAGCCACATCGCTCGGAGACGTTCAAGCTGTCTTCCGATCCGCTGTTCGTTGATAAGGTGCAAGACATCGTCGGCCTTTACATGTCGCCGCCGGACCGGGCAGTCGTGCTATGCGTGGATGAGAAATCGCAAATCCAGGCACTGGATCGAGAGCAGCCGGTTCTGCCTATGGCGCCGGGCATCGCCGAACGGCGCACCCATACCTATGTTCGCAACGGCACGACATCCCTGTTTGCCGCGCTCGACGTTGCCACTGGCGCGGTGATCGGCCGGTGCTACAAACGTCACCGCACGACCGAATTCCTCGACTTCTTGAAGCGGATTGACGCCGAGATGCCCAAGGGACCGGACGTGCATCTGGTGATGGACAACTATGCGACCCACAAGACGCCGAGGATCAAGGCCTGGCTCGCACGCCGCCCGCATTGGCATGTTCACTTCACGCCAACGTCAGCCTCCTGGATCAATCAAGTCGAGCGGTGGTTTGCAGAGCTGACGCGCAAGCAGTTGCAACGCGGTGTCCATCGTTCCACCGCCGAATTGGAAGCCGACATCGACGCGTTTATCGCAACGCACAACGAGAATCCCAAGCCATACAGATGGGTGAAATCCGCCGACCAAATCCTCGCCTCGGTCAGGCGATTCTGCCAAAAAACAATGAGCCGAACTTTAGATTCGGGTGAGTAGCGTCTGCTCGCATTCAGCTTTAGCAATTTACGGGAGCCGCGCGGTTGCGCTCGGGTACTTCCCGCGTGCCTAAACTCCGGGTTGACCCACGTGCTCTGGCCTGCTGCTACGGTTGGCGGCATTGCAAGATCGCCCATGGTTGCGTCAAAACGGGTGCTAGAGCGCGATGCTACGCCTACACCGCTAGCTCACGAGTAGCATAACCAACTTTTTTGTAAAAGTTGCCTGCTAGGCGGTGAAACCTACAGGAACCGCCGAAAGCTGATCCACATGGTCACCTATCGGGCAGCGAAGCTGATTTATTGGCTAGAGGTATAGGCTCAATGCCAATTTTGCCTCTAATCTCGCTGCCTCATCTCCCTACCTCAGCCTGAAGGGCGGAAAATTCGCCTGTCGCGAAGCCTGACCAGGCAAATGCCAACGGTCTCGAGTTCCCTAGCGGGCTCATGGCGCTCCTCCCACGCAGTCACGCAGTTGAGTGAAAGGAACACAATGAACGATACCGACAAGCTGAGGATCACAAGACGAGATGTGCTGATGTCCAGTGCGGCCGCGTCGGTCGTGATCCCGATAATGTCTGCCCTGCCCGCCGAGGCACAGGAAGCGTCAAGTTCCTCTCGTTCGAATAGGATGAGCGTTTCATTCACAGTGAATGGCGTCAATCGTGATCTCGATCTTGATCCACGAACGACCCTGCTCGATTCGCTTCGTGAGCATCTTCACCTGACCGGCACGAAGAAGGGCTGTGATCATGGCCAATGCGGAGCGTGCACGGTTCTCGTCGACGGCATGCGGATTAATTCCTGTCTCAGCCTCGCTTTGATGCACGAGGGCGACAACATCACCACGATCGAGGGCCTAGGGACGCCGGAAAACCTGCATCCCATGCAGGCCGCGTTTATCAAGCATGACGGTTACCAATGCGGTTACTGTACGCCCGGTCAGATCTGTTCCGCCGTCGCGGTGCTTAAAGAGATCGAAGCGGACATCCCGAGCCACGTTTCAGCCGACGTCGCAGCTGCACCACAGGTTACGAATCTGGAAATGCGCGAGCGCATGAGCGGAAATATCTGTCGATGCGGCGCCTATTCCAACATCGCTGAGGCGATGGCAGAAGTCGCGGGGACACGGTCATGAGAGAATTCACCTACGAGCGCGCAAAAACGCCGACCGAGGCCGCTGCTGCCGTTGCCCAAACGCCCGGCGCCAAATTCATAGCAGGCGGCACAAACCTTCTCGATCTGATGAAGCTCGAGATCGAGACACCGACACATTTGGTCGATGTCCAGGGTCTTGGACTGGATAAGATTGAGGCGACGCCGGAGGGCGGACTGCGGATCGGTACGCTGGTGAGCAACACCCAACTCGCTGCCCATGCGACTGTCCGTCGGGACTATGCAGTGTTGACGAAGGCGATCGTTGCCGGTGCTTCTGGCCAACTTCGCAACAAGGCGACGACCGGTGGTAATCTGCTGCAAAGGACTCGCTGTTCATATTTCTATGACACCAATCTACCCTGCAACAAGCGGATGCCGGGATCCGGCTGTTCCGCCATCGGTGGCTATTCCCGCCAACTTGGCGTGATCGGGACCAGCTCGGATTGTATCGCCACCTATCCTGGCGACATGGCCGTTGCCATGAGGCTTCTCGATGCCACAGTCGATACCGTCCGCGCCGATGGGACGACGCGGTCGATACCCATTGCCGAGTTTCACCGCCTGCCGGGCACGACCCCGCATATCGAGACAGTGCTTTCGCCGGGTGAGATCATCACGGCGGTGACCCTTCCAAGGTCGCTCGGTGGACAGCATTTTTATCACAAGGTTCGTGACCGAGCATCCTACGCTTTCGCGCTCGTCTCGGTCGCCGCTGTCATTCACCCGGACGGCAGTGGAAGAGTCGCCATCGGCGGTGTGGCACCCAAGCCTTGGCGCAGTGATGCAGCGGACGCTGCAATGCCCCGTGGCGCCAAGGCAGTCGCGGAACAGCTATTCGTGAATGCGCGACCGACCGAGGAAAACGCCTTCAAGGTCCCCTTGGTGGAGCGCACCATCGCATTTGTCATGACACAGGCCAAAGGATAACGAATATGAAATTCGACACACCTGCAGGCCAGAACCCGATCGATCAGATGAAGGTCGTTGGGCAGCCGGTCGATCGGTATGAAGCAAAACTTAAGACGACCGGTACGGCTGTCTATGCCTACGAGTATCACGACGTCGCGCCCAACATTGCCTACGGCTATATCCTCGGCGCCGCGATCGCCAAGGGGCGCATCGCCTCGATGGACACGACGAAAGCCGAAGCCGCACCCGGAGTTGTAGGCGTCATCTCCTACAAGAACGCCGGCAATCTGGATGTCGGCAAGTTCTACGTACAGAAGATGTTGGCCGCGCCCGAGGTGGATCATTACCACCAAGCCGTGGCGGTTGTTGTTGCCGAGACCTTCGAGCAAGCCCGATCGGCAAGTGCGCTGATTGAGGTCCAGTACGAAGGTGCCCAAGGCAGGTTCGATCTGGTTGAGCAGTTGGATAGCGCGCCTGTACCACCGCCTGCCGAATTTGGCGGCCCGCCGGAAATCGAAGTTGGCAGTTTTCAGTCTGCTTTTGACACTTCCGAAATCAAATTGGACGAAACCTACACCGTTCCGGATCAGGCGCATGCCATGATGGAACCACATGCGACAATCGCATCGTGGGACGGGACGAACCTGACATGCTGGACCTCTATTCAGCAGATGAACTGGGGCACCCGTGACCTCGGCCTCATTCTGGGTATCCCCAAAGACAACGTCAGGCTGATCTCGCCGTTGATCGGTGGCGGCTTCGGCGGAAAGGGAACGGTGCAGTCGGATCTCGTGCTTGCCGCCCTGAGCTCTTGGGCCGTCAAGCGCCCCGTCAAGATCGCCCTCCAACGACCCTTGATGTTCAACAACACGATCCATCGACCCAAAACCATTCAGCGCATTCGGCTAGGCGCTTCTCTGGAAGGCAAGTTAACCGCAATCGCTCATGAAAGCTGGTCCGGAAACCTTGCCGGCGGCCGAACTGAACCGACCACTTTGTCCACCCGGTCGCTTTATGCAGCACCCAACCGCTTGATGCGGCTGAGGCTGGCAACGCTCGATCTTGCTGAGGGCAATGCGATGCGCGCGCCGGGAGAGGCGCCGGGCCTCATGGCGCTGGAAATCGCCATGGACGAAATGGCGGAAAAACTGGGTATCGATCCGGTCGAGTTTCGCATCATCAACGACACGCAAGTCGATCCAGAAAAGCCTGATCGCAAGTTCTCGACCCGACCGTTCATTGAATGCCTTCGAACCGGCTCCGCCCGTTTCGGATGGAACGAAAGAAATACACGGCCGGGTGAGATACGTGACGGCCACTGGCTGGTCGGCATGGGGATGGCGTCGGCAATCCGCGGAGCGCCAATTGCCAAGGCAGGGGCCCGCGCCCGGCTCGACCGCAACGGCGTTGTCACGATCGAGACCGACATGACGGATATTGGAACCGGCAGCTACACCATCGTACAGCAGACGGCTGCGGAGATGATGGGCGTGCCGCTCGAGAGCGTCATTCCCAAGCTTGGGGATTCGAATTTTCCGGAAACTCCTGGATCGGGCGGCCAACAGGGCGCGCCATCAGTCACTGCGGGCGTCTATGCTGCCTGTGTAAAGCTCCGCGAAGCCGTTATACATCAACTGGGTTTCAACGGCGACGAGGTGGAATTTGCCAACGGCAGAGTGAGATCGGGTGATCTCAGCGTCCCGCTCGCAAGCGCTGCTGCCAATGGTGAACTCGTCGCAGAGGATAAGATGGAGTTCGGCAATCTGTCGAAGCAGTTTTCGCAGCAGACCTTCGGTGCTCATTTCGCCGAGGTTGGCGTCCATGCCTTCACCGGGGAAATCCGGGTACGACGCATGCTTGCAGTCTGCGCGGCCGGCCGCATCCTCAACCCTAAGACCGCACGTAGCCAAGTCATAGGCGGCATGACGATGGGGATTGGGGCTGCCTTGCTGGAAGATCTCGCCGTGGACAAAAAGCTAGGCTTGTTTGTCAATCACGACCTTGCTGGATACGAGGTGGCGGTCCACGCGGACGTCCCGCATCTGGATGCCGTATTTATTGAGGAAGTCGATCCCACGATGTCACCTGTAAAAGCGAAAGGCGTCGGAGAGCTGGGCTTGACGGGCGTTGCCCCTGCGATTGCAAATGCCGTGTATAATGCCACGGGCATTCGCACGAGAGACTATCCAATTACACTTGACAAATTCCTCGGGCAAATGCCCGCGGTTGCTTAGGCAACAACGCACAGTCTAGATAGGGCGGCTGCGGCCGCCCTAGCAATTCGAGTTGCTGTCATAATTCCGTGCCGTCTCGGCGTATAATCCTTGGATCTCATCTGCCCTATTGAAGGGGAGCTACCCTATCGCTTCGGAAGTGCGTGTCTATTCATCCACCTTCTCAAACATTGTCAGCCGTTAGAACTCGAGCGATTTCCGCTGGGTAAGCCAGACCGTAAGTGCCAGCACGATCAAGCCAGAACCGCCCGCAACGACAGCCACCCAACCTCCCTGCTCCCACAATACACTCGCCATCAATGAACCGATCGCACCGCCAATGAAATTGCATGCCACGAAGGCCGTGTTCAAGCGGCTACGTGAAGCTGGATCGATTGAAAGCAATCTAGATTGGTTGAGGACGTTCGTGGCCTGTATAGCGACGTCCAACAAAAGGACGGCAACAAGGACAGGGATAATGTGCGTCGAACCAAAGCCCGCAATCAAGAGCGATGTTAGGCCCAAAGCAAGTGCGGCGCCGGTACCTTGAACCGACAAGCCCCGATCATGCAGCGAGCCGGCTCGGCGGGCCGCAAGCGCGCCTGCAAGACCAACGAGCCCGACGAGGCCGATCTGGCTGACGGAATAGGAAAAAGGCGGCGAGCTGAGAAGGAACGTCAGTCCGGTCCAGAAAAGAGTGAACACGGCGAAGGCGCATGCGCCGATGATGAGCGTTATCTGAACCGGTCGATGCGCGTGGACAACCGTGAAAACCGAGAGGAGTAGTTTGCCGTAGGGAACTGTCGGCCGCGGCCTTTCCGTAGGCAAAGCCTTGGAGAGGAGGGCCGCGAGCAAGAGGATGAACAGCGCCGCCGCGATGTAGATCGCCCTCCAACCGAAAGCGTGGGCCAGAAAACCACTGATGGTGCGTGACAGAAGGATTCCGGTGATCAGCCCCGAAACGATAGTCCCGACCACGCGGCCGCGCTGTTCAGGCTTTGCCAGATCGTCGGCGAGAGGAGTTAAAAGCTGGCCGGCGATGGTCGTGAGCCCGACGGCAGCTAGTGCGGCAAGCAGAGTCGCAAAGCTCGGAGCCAGAGCGCATGCGACGAGAGCCGCAGCCGAACAGATCATGACAGCAGGTATAAGGCGTCGTCTGTTCATTGTGTCGCCAAGTGGCACGACGAGCAGGATGCCAAGCGCATAGCCAATCTGTGTTACTGTAATCAGCATCCCTGCAGTGCCGACGGAGACCCCGAGGGATCCGGCGATATCGGAAAGCAGCGGCTGCGCCCAATAAAGGTTGCCAACGGCAGCTCCTCCGGAAACCGCAAACAGCAGCGTCAGCGCTTGCGGCATGCCGGTGGTTTCAGTGTGTTCAGTAGGTGAGCGAGACATTGACAATTCCTCTAAAGGACGGAGGCGCGCCGGGTGCCAGCACACCTCCGTCTTTGCAGTTGTCTACTCTGTGTACGCACAAAAACCGTACAAGTTCTCAGCCTGCCGGACCTTCTACGATATAGACGCGCGAGGTCGCCGACCTCTGCCGGATTGGTCGGAGTTTCTCGTATTGGGGGGAGTTGTACCACGCCTTGGCCTTCTCCATGCTGTCGAACGCGATGACGACCATGCGCCCTTCGAAGCTTGAGCCTTCTAGGGAAACAATGTCCCCTCCGCCGCGCACGATGAAACGTCCGCCGAACGGCGTGAATGTTGCCTCCACCTGAGCGCTGTAGGGCTTGATCCCTTCCGGGTCCGTTACCTCAAACTCCGAGATATAGTAGGCCGGCTTCTCGGCGGCGGTCTGCTCCTGAGCACGGCTGCCATTGGGCAGGGACAGGTTGGCGGCGCCAAGTGCAATCGCGAGCATCGCGATACGAGCCTTTTTCATCGTTGGTTCCTTTGAACTTTCTGGGACTAGCTAGTGCGACTTCGCACTCAGCTGAAAATTGTCCGTCTCAAACAATTTTCGATCGATGATCATATCCTTGGTGGTTGCTACATAGGTTTTGAAATGTGGAGAATCGCGATGAGCCTCGTAGGCTGCGTTGTCTGCATACATTTCGAAAAAGCGAAGATGGTTCGGCTTGCCCTTGATCGATACCGCGTAAAGCGCAAGCACCCCCGGCTCCATACGGATCGACGTCTCCATTTCGACTTTGACGGCCGACGAATAGGCGTTCATCTGGGCCGGATCGATTTCGAGCTCGGCAATACGGATCACCGGCGAGGTCGCGTCCTGAGCTTTTACCGAATGGCCGCCCAAGGCCAACATGATCACGGCGAGAGCCACAAAACAGTGTTTCATGTCCATTGAACTGTCCTCAGCTCGTTACTGTCGGCCGGCAAAAACATCCTTGACGACAGGCATGGCGGAGAACACGCAAGGCCAGCCGCAATAGAAAGCCAGTTGGGTAAGAGCCTCTGAGGCCTGTTCCTGTGTTAGACCATTATCCATCGCGCGACCGAGATGGTAGGTGATCTGAGCAACCTGCCCGTTCGCGATGAGGGCCGCAACGGTGGTGAGGCTTCGGTCGCGTGGAGCCAGCCCGGGACGAAGCCAAAGGTTCTTGAACAGGACCTCGCCAGTATAATGGACCACGCCGGGAGAGACTTCGCCGAAATTGGCCTGAACTCCCGTCGCGCGCTTTGCCTCGGCTTCCTCGTTGAGGGGAAGCAGGTCCGGCGATGCGTCCGGCAGCTGCTCGGCAGTGATACCGCGATCAGCGAATATATCCTTGATGATATCGACGGCGAAGAACGCATTGGACCATCCGGAGTAGAAGGCCAGATGCGTCACGATTTCTGAAAGTTCGGCAGCCGAGACGCCGCTGTCGAGCGCCTTGTTGGCATAATGGGGCAAGCCGATCGTCTGGTTGCGTGCGATCAGCGCGGCGACGGTGACGATGCTGCGGTCCCTCGCCGAAAGCCCGGAGCGGCTCCAAAGGTCGCTGACAACCGTATTCGTGGTGTAGGCGGCCAGCGCCGGGGAGACGCTGTATACGTCGTCAAGCGTCAGTGAGGGATGGTTGGGTGTGAGCGTAGACATGATGCGATCCAATCGATCAGGAGTTTTCGGGAGTGATCTTGATCGTCGCTGCGCGGGCGCGGGCGCTGATCATCGGCTTCAAATATTGGCTCGTGGCGTATTTCACACGGTAGGCATCATCGATCGTATCGTTGATCGGCCCTTCTACGGTCTTGAATGTGACCCCTCGGGTCATTCCCGCAACAGACACGCGACCGGCTCTCTGGGCTACAGCGGCCTGATACCATCTTGAAGCCTGTCCATTATATCCACGCACATAAAGTTCACCATCGACGACAACCGACCAAATCCATGTTGGTGTGCCGAGGGTACTGCCATCGCCCCGAAACGGGGATATATGCAAATCATCCGATCCGCCTATCCTGCCGAGCTCCTCATTTGACCATGCCATAAGAGACCCCTTTCTTTGGTTGTGTCGAACAGCGGCGGTTGGTCGAGAAACCGCTGACAACGAACGTCACCGAGACGTGAATGATAGACCTCTATTTTTATTTCGATTAGCCGCTAAAATCTCATTGAACCTATATTGGAGATCAATAAATGCGGCGGGAAGACCTAGGCGACCTGATGGCATTTCTAACCGTGGCCGAGGAGCAGAGCTTTACGAAAGCCGCTGCTCGCTTAGGCACGTCGCAATCCTCTCTCAGCCTGATCATTCGGCGGTTGGAGGCGCGGCTTGGTGTCCGTCTGTTAACCCGTACAACGCGCAGCCTCGCACCAACGCCAGCGGGAGAACAATTGCTTTCAACGCTCGGGCCGGCTTTGGGAGACATCGATGCGCAGCTATCGGCCCTTACAGAGTTTCGAGACAAGCCTGCGGGCAATTTCCGTATCACCGCCGGGCAGCACGCCATCGACACCTTGATCTGGCCGAAGCTTTCAAAGCTTCTTCGCGACTATCCAGATATCAAAGTCGAGCTGAATGCCGAAACCGCGCTGACAGACATCGTAACAGATCGGTTCGACGCAGGGGTGAGACTCGGAGACCAGGTGCAGAAGGATATGATCGCTATCCCTGTTGGGCCGATGGCCAGAATGATTTGCGTTGCTGCCCCCACCTGTTTCGATCAGCTTGCCCCGCCTTCCACTCCCCAGGACCTAACCGCACATCGTTGCATCAATCTGCGACTGCCAAGCTACGGAGGCTTCTATGCTTGGGAATTTGAAAAAGACGGTCATGAAATGCGGGTTCGGGTGGACGGACAAGTTGCGTTCAATGGGGTACCCCAGGCGATCACCGGAGCACTGGAAGGGTACGGGATTGCCTATATGCATGAGGACGTGGTGCGCGAGCATCTGGCTTGCGGACGACTGGTTCAAGTCCTGGCCGACTGGACGCCGCCCTTCCCAGGGTACCATCTTTATTATCCCTCTCGACGTCATCCCTCACCTGCCTTTTCCATGCTCGTCGATGCGCTGAGGCATAAGTCGGCCGAGTAATAGGCCAACTTGCCGGCTTGGAGACGGTGTCCCCGCTGCGATAGTGCATGACTATGGGAGTCCCAGCGCATCTCTATCGAAGGGGTGTCGAGAAAACCCCGCGAGGAGATCATTGGTGTGAGTATAGGGGTAATGCCGTCGCGAATCCCTGCGAACGAAAGATCATGGCACCGCCAGGTTCGTTCCCACTGTTGGCAACAATGAGCAACTCGTCGCTCCCCGGCCTGATGGCCAGGCTGGTAGACTTGAGGTTGCGGCCACCCTCTCTTTCCGGAAGAACGACCTGCCCGATCGGAAGACCGTTCCGGTTGAACACAAGCACCCGACCCTGGCCGGAGATGGCCACATAGACATTGCCTTCACTATCGACCCGAGCACCGTCGGGCGCGGGTCCGGTGAAATAATAAGCCACCGTCGAACCAAATGGAGCAACCCCGGTCCGGCCCAAAAGCCTGACACGATGCAAGGTGTTCTTTCCGTGCTCGGTGACCCAAAGTTCGCCTCCGCTTGGGCTGAGTGCAATCCCGTTTCCGACGGCAAGACCCTGCATCACAGGTAGAACCGTTTCCAAATCCGGATCGGCATAAAAGACGCCGCCTCCGCCATCAGTCGAACTGCCGTGGCTATCGGTGAAATAGAAGCCTCCCGAGGAATCGAAGACAATGTCATTGGCAAGAAAACCGCGATCTTCCCCAATAATCGTCTGCATGTTCGACCCATCGGGATCGACTGCACGGATCGATCCTTGGCGCGTGTCGCCAACTGAGGTGATGAAGATGCGTCCGTCTTTATGGATCCCCAATCCCGAGGCGCCGAGCGTGTTTTTCGGCACGATGACTTCAAGTTGTTTACGTGGTGATAGCCGGAAGACCCGTCCGCTCGCGGCATCCACGAACAGGAGATTTTCACGGCGATCGAATACCGCGCCTTCCAGCACGAGTGGCTGGTCCGAGACCCGAAAATATGGTTCTGCCTCGACAGTCTGCAAGCCGCGTTCGGAGGGAGGGATTGGAACGGAACTGCGGCTAAGCGCGTCGTGTTGAAGTCCTGGCATGGTCTTCTCCTGAGAGTAAGTGATACTCGGCCACCAGATCAGAAATGCCAGACAGGTCGTGCCCAACATACTGCCGAGATGCCCTGGTTCGCCTTGTTTCCTTTGCGCCGCCATCCATTTCATCATGCAGGTGATCCCTTTGAATTCGGCATTGCAGATCAGGCGGCGCGCACCGCTCGTGGTCCGCCAACTCGGGTCGAGCTGACTTTCGGTGAAGGGTCAAACCCAGTAAGATGTCACCAAGCGTAGGCTTCTGGCGCTCCGGCTCCGTATCCGGGCCAGATTTCGTCGAGACGCTTCAAAGTCTCATCCGAAAGCGATACATCCACAGCCCAAAGGTTTTCGGTGAGTTGCTCGACGGTTCTCGGACCGGTGATTGGCGCCGTGACGACAGGGTTATGAAGGAGCCAGGCAAGCGCCACATCCGAAGGCTGTTCGCCGATTTCCCGGCAGAGATTTTCGTAGGCTTCGAGCTGGGGGCGGAGCTTTTCGATCTGGTCCGTTACCTTCGGCTTCGTGCGTCGGCCTTCCTTGACCTTCTGTAGCACGCCACCAAGCAGCCCACCGCCAAGCGGGCTCCATGGCACAAGACCCAGCCCGTAGTGCCGGCAGGCAGGAATGACCTCCAGTTCCACCGTGCGTGCCGTCAGATTGTAGAGGCTCTGCTCGGACACCAAACCTAGAAAATTGCGGAACTTGGCAGCCGACTGAGCCGTGGCGATATCCCAGCCTGCGAAGTTGCTGCTGCCGACATAGAGCACCTTGCCTTGTTGCACGAGAAGCTCCATTGACTGCCAGATTTCTTCCCAAGGCGTGTTCCGGTCTACGTGGTGCATCTGGTAGATATCGATATGGTCGGTTTGCAGCCGCCGGAGGCTATCCTCGCACGCTTTCCTGATATGATAAGCCGATAGGTATTTGTCGTTCGGCCCGGTCTCCATGGGCTGGTATACTTTCGTCGCCAGAACGATCCGTTCGCGACGGCCGCCCTGCGCGAGCCAGTTTCCGATATATTCCTCGGAAACGCCGAAGCCTTTTTCCATGTCCGGCGTGTTGGGGCCGCCATACACGTCAGCGGTGTCGAAGTAGTTGATGCCGGCATCCAGAGCGCTATCCATGATGTCGAAACTGGTCGCCTCGTCAGTGAACTCCCCAAAGTTCATTGTGCCTAAGCAAAGGGGGCTTACTTTCAGGCCGGTACGGCCGAGGTGTTTGTAGTTCATCTGGTTGTCTCCATTCCGAAACCTGTTCGATGCGTAGACGCATCTTAAGAATGGGCTCGTGGCGCCCGCTATCGTATAAGGTAGGGACAAGGACGAGGTTAATTATAGGCTATAATTCGATAGGACTTATGCGTGAGACAGAAGAAAGGCGGCAGTGGATTGCCCTACCTTCTACTAGATTGGCCTAATTTCGCGCGCCTACACTAACCTGAACTTGGTTCGAGATGGCGGAAACCTTGTCATGTGAACGCGATTTTTGGCTCAGCTCTTCGACTATGTGTCTAATTGCATACTTATTTGAGGTCAGGGCGAAAGTATGCGGGTGGCCATACGCGCGCGCGCGAAAAATCACGGCTCAGTTCGACGATTGCGAGGCAGGGTGTCGAATTCAGCTGGATATGGACCACTTTTTTTCGCGCTGTGCTATGTAACCGCAGATATGGTATCGACGGGAAGTATCTTTACAATGTGCGAGCGGATCGTAAAAAAAGTGGATCAGAATCGTGCGGTAATCAACAAGCAGGCCCCTAACTTTCCACCGCCAACGCAACATGGGCTTGTGGAGGCGTTGTACCCGGCACGACACAATGGACGCAGTTGCGGCCATTTCTTTTTGCTTCATACAGAGCTTCGTCCGCCGCAGTTACGGCGACCGCGAGCGGCGTGACACCGCTGCAGAACCCTGCAACGCCGATGCTCACCGTGACCGCAATCTTCTGCTTTCCAATATCAAACAGCTCTTCCGATATGCGTTTGAGGAGTTGCTCTGCAAAACAAACTGCCTCCGCCGGCGTCATATCACTCAACACCACGAGGAATTCCTCACCACCCCAGCGGCCCGTTACGTCCTGACCGCGTCGGCAGAGGCAGGACATGCGCCTCGCGAACTCTCTCAGCACCATATCTCCGCAGTCGTGTCCGTAATGGTCATTGATGGATTTAAAATGATCAAGGTCCGCAATCAGAACAGACAGCGGCCGCTTTGCCCGATTACAAGCAGCAATCAGGGCAGATGTCTGCTCCTGCACTCCGCGCCGGTTTGCAAGTCCAGTTAGCGGGTCCGTCGTAGCAAGTTCTTTCATTCGCGCTTGAACGTCTTCAAGCGACATAGAGACAAGACCAACATAGATGAGAACGCTTGTGAGCTGGTCTATGAACAATGCGAGGGATATGTCTGCCGCCTGCAGGTCTGGAACGCCCCCCGGGGTGAGGAGCCTGAACGCAATCATCACGAGAGAGGCCGTGAGCGCCAGCGAATATGTGCTTAACGCAACGCTCACGAGCAATTGTGAGGGAAGATAGCCAGCTCTCTTCCGAGCGAGGAAGGCACGTGCCGCTATCGCCGTTGATGCGACCAAAGTAACAATGGTCAGCAAGACCACTATGTCCGGCACGAGTCCAAGAAAGCGGGCGCCGCCATATACGAGGCCTGGTGTTAGCCCCATGACGGCGAAGACCGCCTTGTTCACTCTGCCGCCGCTGAAAACGCGGCCTCCCGCCCAGATACAAGACAGGCTGATACCAATGATAGCATATATCAACATCCCACGCGCCGCGAGGAAATATGGGTAGTTGGGGTCACTATAGATCAACATGACACCAACCGCCGAGCCTAAAATGCTGGCACTCCAAAAGCGAAAAGCAAGACGCGCTTCGCTTCTAAAACTCGCAATCAGGAAAATCAGAATGAACCCGGTACGTGCGGTGACACTGGCAAATAGCAGTGTATGAATGTCAATCATTGTGGGTCTCCCTGACCTCCCAGCAGCACGAAACTCCGTGTAAATGACACCCGAATTCATCTACGCCGACGTTCTAAGCTTACGCGTTAAGGTTTAAGAAGCTCCATGGGGATATGATTTACAACATCTCCATCGGGGCGCTTTGATTTGTCTATAAATGTGATACTTAACGAACATCATTCACTCGGGCGACTAAGATTCTTCGGAAGTATTGCGCTTTCCTTCACGTTCGGTGCTCAGATAGCCATCGCAGATGATCGGGTCACCGCACGCACGTTTGAGACAGGCGATGTGATAATCCGTGGGCGAATATCCGCTATTGTGCCCTACAACCAGAATTCGACCGTTGATCTCATTGGTGGACATGTTGATGTGCCGGTGATGATCTTACCGGACATCGATGTCAGTCTCTTTCTGAGCGAGCATTGGTCAATCACCGGGCAGACAGGAGCGCTGAACACCAAAATCAAATTAAAGGACACAGTTTACGGCGACATCAACGTTGGCTCTGTCTGGAGCTTGCCGTTGTCGCTGGCGGTTCAATACCATCTTAATACGGAAGGACGGTTCAAGCCCTACGTTGGTGCAGGGATGCTCGCAACGTGGTATCTTGGTGAAAAGCCAGCCGGGGGGGTTGTTCAGGATTTTAACGTGTCTGCCTCATATGCTCCGATAGTCAAAGCGGGTTTCGACTATCAAGTAAATGACAAGTGGTTTGCCAACTTCGAAGTCAAACAGATCTTTCCTCCTACTCAGACGATCGAGAACCAGGGCGTCAACGCTAAAACCAGTCTCGATACTACCTCGGCGGGCTTCGGCGTAGGCTACCGTTTCTGACGCGCTGCTTAGGTGGTGTAGCTTATACGACCACGGCTCATTCCGAAGGGCCGGAAGAGTATCATCGCGCCACTGCTGACAAGCTGATGAGTGAATCATCGCTCATTTACCCGATAGTCTCCAGTGTCATGTAGCGGGCACGTTGAACAGCCCATTTGATGGCATGGACCGCTCCCTTTCCCTCAGCGAAGATGGCAGCTGTTTTTTTAGCCAAGAAGGAGTCATCCCATGCCTGTTGTTACTGTTGGTCTCGATCTCGCAAAAACAGTCTTTCAAGCTCACGGCGTCGATGCTGCCGGCCAAACTGTTCTTCGCCGTCGCCTTGGACGCAGCGAATTGTTGGCGTTTTTTGCTAAGCTGCCGCCTTGTTCGATTGCGATGGAAGTATGCTCAAGCGCTCATTACTGAGCTCGGGAGCTGGTGAGGTTGAGGCACGACGTTCGGCTCATTCCGCCGCAATATGTCAAACCCTACGTTAAACAGAATAAGACCGACGCGGCAGACGCAGAGGCGATATGTGAGGCGGCGGGTCGACCAAGCATGCGCTTTGTTCCGATCAAGACCCGAGATCAGCAGGCCCTAGCGGAATATGCGGCCGCTTCCCAAGATAAAAATCTCAAGCTGTAGGTACCAACCCGTAGCCGATAGACAGAGCCCGCCGCTGGATGTCGGCTACGACGCGGCCACAATGCCGTTCGTCATAAGTAGCAAAGACCTGGGTGGTCCGGCAGACCTGAACCGCCGCGCATTTTAGAAAAGAACTGCAATCCTCCGGGCCGTCGCTGTCACTGCTCTCTGCTGTCTGGTTTCCAATGATGAATCAAGTGCAGTATCCGAGCCTCGCATATGTCATTTCACCCTAATTTAGAAAAGAATTTTCCATAAACTGACATCGCGACAATTGTAATACAAATCAAACGCCTATGTTATGTTAGTAACATTAGGGAGAAACGTATGCTGCGTATGGAATATTTCGATCTGGATGAGGCAAGAGATGTCCTTGGACGCATGGCCAGCCTTGTTCTTGTGGAACCGTCAGAAACGCGCAAATTCCATATGCAAGGACGCTTCCTGGAAACTGACAAGGTGCGCATCTATAGAGCCTCGACGATGACAGGCTATCTTGCTCGGTATGATGGCGACCTTGATGATTTTGTCTTTTCAATTCAACGCAGGACCCTAAACTTGAATGCGCTTTCCACGTTTTCGGATACCAACGCGGAGGCCACCCTTTTTCTAGACCGTCGCGATGCGGACAGGAAATCCATGTCAGCCATGTCTTCGCAGAAGGGCGTGCTAATAGACGCCGACACACTTACAAGAGCGGTCTCAGATCGGCTCGGCGACGGAGACCTAAACCGCATCAAATTTTCGGCTGGCGCAACGTCCCCGGCCCTCCACCTCTCATGCGAAGGCATATGTGATGCCCTGTACAACGGGCTTTCAGATCATGGGGGCTTGGTTGGCAATTCCTTGGCCGTCGCCAACCTTCACGACGCTCTGATCAACACGATCCTGTACAGTGCCAATCACTCGTATTCTGAAGTCTTACGACGTGGTTCCGTCGAGTTGCCACGGGTTGTCCGCCGTGCGGTGGACTTTATCAACGCAAATGCCCATTTGCCGATCACGCCCACGGACGTTGCGGTCGCCTGCGGAATGAGTATCCGATCGCTCCAGCTGACATTCCGTGAGCGCTTTGAAACAACACCCAGTCTTTACATCCGCAAGACTCGCCTTAAGCGGGCTTACGACGACCTTCGAGCTGGCGACCGGCCAAGTATCGGCGATATCGCACGTAGATGGGGTTTTCTGTCCCCTGGAGAATTTGCTCGCCTCTTCAAGGCAGAGTTTGGCGAGAGACCGGGCGATGTGTTCCGCCGATGACAACTATCCCGTGAGTAGCGTCAATAGAACGCATGAAAGGACATAGTCACGCATATCTCGCTTATCGAGCGCGATGTTTTACGTATCGTAAATGTTTTACCCGACTTTTAGGGTGAGAGGCACGGTCCCTACGAGAACTCTTGGATGGATGGGCGGCATTCAGCGGTACAGTAGAACAGGAGACTTGGATGTTTGATTTGTATTTTTTGGAGCGAGCGCAGTCCTTGATGCTCATTAACGTCTCTAGGCAATGGTTGTGTTGAAACTCGCGGAACGACCACCACGGCAAACGCCAATTTTTCCCAAACTCGGTTGCGCCCTCTCGAGATATCCGGCGCCATCATCGCCTGTTTGTCGACCCGAGCGAGTTAGCAACTTTGGGCTGTCAGTATCTTGGGGAACCTCGGAAGAGGCGAGTTCGACTGCGGCGCGTACAAGCGGATCGGCAAAGGCGGCAGAGAGGTTTGGATTGAGGCACCCTACAATACCGCTTTCCACCATGGTCGGCCGATCAAGGTTGTGAAAACGGCGACCGACATTACACACAAGAAGCCCCAGTCCGCAGAGAACGCGGCCAGGATAAATCCGACTAATGAAAAGCCCATCAATAATTGTAATTTATATTTATTATTCAATTATGATAATACTTCCAATAAGTACCAAACAATATCTTCAGAAACTCATTATATAAAATTGCCTTTTCCATATTTTTATTTAAATCCAAATTTAATAAGAATTGCTGATAGTTTTAGACATGGTTTAAGTCTTTATGTTCGGCAATATTGACGAATTATTTAAATAGAATCAGAAAAGGCCCTCACTATGACTACGCGTAACGTCAATACAAACAATCGAAATGAATGTTACGTCGAAAATAATGGCTATTTAAAGAATATTAACCTTCTCCACGCCCCATATTGCGAGAGCTTTGACCGGATCACAAGGATAGCGCGTCATATCTTCGATCTGCCGATTGCAGCCGTATCGTTGACCGACGTCGACCGTCAGTGGTTTAAGTCCCGCGTTGGCGTTCAGCATCAATCGATTCCAGGACATCTTGCGCCTTGCGCGGAGGTTGCCGAAACCACGAATGTTCTTATCATCAAAGACATGGCGGCAGACGCGCGTTACCGCGAGAGCCATTTAGGACAAAGCGGGATTCGCTTCTATGCGGGGGCGCCATTGGTTACGCAGAAGGGGTTCGGCGTGGGCGCACTCTGTGTCCTCGGTACCGAGCCGCGAGATGTTACAGATAGTGAAATTCGCGCGCTCACCGACTTAGCCGAAATGGTCATGGCCCAGATTGAGCTCCAACACGCCTACCGCCGAATTGATCCTGTCAGCGGGCTACCGAACCGAAAACAGTTCTACGACGACATCGTCGATCTTGCGAAGGACGAGCAGGGGGTGGATGTTCGACTGGTCATCCTTATCGATCTTGCGGAAACGTCACAAATCGGCGGTCTCGCGCGGGTCATTGAGCCAGGACATCTGGACGCCTACGTACAGGCAGCGGCCTGTCTGCTCATGGAGAAGATTGGTCATCAGAGGACGATCTATAATGTCTCGAACACGCAGTTCGCATATTTGGCCGCTAGGGGTTCGCGGGAAGAAGACGCGCTTGCCGACCTTCCTGATCTCCTGTCGAGTTTGCGGGAGGCTACGAATCTCCACTTCCGGACGGCCCCTGTTGCTGGCGTGGTCCCCTTCGTGCCGGGCTGCATCGGGGCTGCTGAGCTATTGCAGGCCTTGAACAGTGCAGCTCAGGACGCCCGCCACGGCAACACTCATGCCAGCCTCTTTTCGATTGAGTTGGATGAAAAGCATCGCCGTCATTTCAAAATCTTGCAGGACATTACGGTGGCCCTGCGCTCTGACGATCAGTTGTCCCTGGTGTTTCAGCCACGCATCGACCTGATTAGCGGGCGATGTGTTGGTGTTGAGGTCCTTTTGCGCTGGCTGCATCCGGAACTCGGGACTATTTCTCCTGGTGAGTTCATCCCCATCATCGAGCGCTCCCTGCATGTGCGCGACCTGACCCTCTGGGTTCTAAACGCCGCGCTCAAGCAGTTGCGTGCGTGGATCAATAGCGGCTTTTCTTTCCTGGTGTCTGTGAATGTCTCAGCTGCCAATATCGATGATGGCGCGTTCGCCGAACATGTCATCGCGGCACTGTTGCGCTCTGGAGTCCCGCCGGCACTTCTCGAACTCGAGGTCACCGAAAGTGCAATCATGAAAGACACACTGACGGCACTGAGGACGCTCGAGGCATTGCGTGACGCTGGAATCACTTTGTCTATTGACGATTTTGGTACTGGATACAGCTGCCTCTCCTACCTTCAAATACTTCCGACCAAAATCGTTAAGATTGATCAATCGTTCATTCGGGATTTGGAGAACAATGAGCGTGGACAATGCTTGGTCCGTTCTATGATCACCTTGTCGCACGACCTTGGATACCGTGTCGTGGCGGAAGGAATCGAGACCGCCACGGTACTGGAGATTCTGACGCGCATGTCATGCGACGAAGGTCAAGGATATCTATTCGCAAAACCGCTTGCAGCTCCAGAGCTTGAGGCTTGGCTTGAGTTCGCTCAGGACCACGAAAAAAATGCTGCCTGACCCCCTTCTTCCAAGGCTTTAGTCGCCCGATCTTGGCTTGAAGTAGAGCTTCAGCCGAGACCGAAATGCGGCAAACTTTGCATGCCCCTCGCTTCTGGGTTTTACGTCGCGTAGAAGGTCTGATGATTTGTAGATACTCGCGTATGCAATCAGTATATCCAAGTCCACGCACGCACAACTCAGGATAAACCTCGATATATTGCATGGTGGAAATTGACACCTGATTAAAAGCACAAGGTAACGGTTTGAGTTGGCTCTCAGCATCCACTTAAAATTAGATTTGCCGCCTTCTCCGCGATCATGATCACAGGCGAATTGGTATTGCCTGAGACGATCGCCGGCATGATCGAGGCATCAACCACCCGCAATCTCGAAAGCCCGTGCACCCGCAACTGCGGATCGACGACGGCCATCGTGTCGATGCCCATCTTGCAGGTGCCGACGGGATGGAAGATCGTCGTGGCGATGTCGCCGACACGGCGGATCAGGTCTTCGTCGCTCTGATACTGCGTGCCTGGCAGCATTTCCTGCGGCCGGTATTTCCGGATCGCACCGGCCGCCATCAGGCGGCGAACGTGACGGATCGAATTGGTCGCAACGATCCGGTCGCCTGCGGTCGAAAGATAGTTCGGCCGGATCTCCGGGGCCACGGCCAGCACCGGTCCGGTGACATGCACCGTTCCGCGACTCTCCGGCCGCAGGTTGCAGACGGAAACGGTCACGGCGGGATACCGGTGCAGCGGCTCGCCGAGCCGTTCGGTGCTTAAAGGCTGCACGTGATATTCGAGATCGGCAGCCGCCACCGCCGGATCGCTCTTGGCAAAGATCCCGAGCTGGCTCGGCGCCATCGACAGGGGACCGGACCGGCGCAGCATATATTCAAGCCCCATGCCCGCCCGGGTGAACAGGTTGTGATAGAGCTGGTTCAGGGTCTTTGCGCCCTCGATGCGAAAGACCGTGCGGATCTGGAGATGATCCTGCAGATTTTCGCCGACGCCAGGAAGATCATGAGTTGGTTCGATTCCGGCCCGGGACAACACATCCGGACGGCCGACCCCTGATAGTTCCAGGATTTTCGGCGAGTTAATTGCGCCTGCAGACAGCACGACCTCACGGCTGGCGTGGGCGACATGGGCCCGTCCGTTCAGCCGGAAGCGCACGCCGGTCACCATCCGGCCGTCAAACTCCAGCAGTTCGGTCTCAGCCCCGGTCAGCACGCGTAGATTGGCGCGCTTCATCGCCGGGCGCAGGAAGGCCTTGGTGGTATTCCAGCGCAACCCGCCGCGCTGGTTGACCTCGAAATAGCCCGATCCTTCATTGTCACCACCGTTGAAATCGTCCGTCTTGCGGATACCGAGTTCTTCGGCCGCATCGCGAAATGCGTCGAGGATCGGCCAGGACAGCCGCTGTTTTTCCACCCGCCACTCCCCGCCGGCGCCGTGCATCAAACACTTTCCACGATAATTGTCCTCGGATTTCAAAAAATAAGGCAGAACTTCGTCCCAGCCCCAGCCGGAATTGCCCGCCTGCCGCCAGCCGTCGTAATCGGCAGCCTGCCCGCGCATATAGATCATGCCGTTGATCGACGAGCAGCCACCGAGCACTTTCCCACGCGGATAAGGCAGAGATCGGCCGTTCAACCCTGCTTCTGCCGCCGTCTTCATCATCCAGTCGGTGCGAGGATTGCCCATGCAGTAGAGGTAACCGATCGGCACATGCACCCAATGATACCGGTCGCTGCCGCCCGCTTCGAGCAAAAGCACGCGGTTCTTCGGATCGGCCGAAAGCCGGTTGGCGAGAACGCAGCCCGCCGAGCCCGCGCCAACGACGATAAAATCATAAAGCCCCGCATTGATCGCTGCATCATTCACACGCATTTTCACGCCGCTACTCTAGCAACAACAGGCTGCACCGCTGTCAGACGCCGCCACAGCGGTGCCATCGCCTCGGCGATATCGTTATAAAGAGCGTAGCGCTGGGCATAGTGAGCCTCAAGCGCGACGTCCGGACGATAATGCCTCTCCGTCTGCACCATCGCTACCGCACCGGCGCCGAAATCAGCGAAGATACCAACGCCGGTTCCGGCCGCAATCGCTGCCCCCAGCGCGCCGGTTTCGCGCGAGCGGGCGACCGTCACGGGTACGCCGAGCACATCGGCAAAAATCTGCGGCCAGATAAGGCTGCGCGATCCGCCACCCGAAAGCACCGCCTCGTTGAACACCGCGCCCGCCTTGCGGATCGTCTCTATATGGGCGCGGTGGCCGAAGGCGACGCCTTCGAGAAGCGCACGAACGAGATGCCCCTTGGTGTGCCAGCCGGCAATGCCGTAATAGCCGGCACGCGCGTGGCCATCCTGCTGAGCGCCGTAGAGATACGGATGGTAGAGCGGATCGTCTGCCATGGGCTCGATTGCCCCGGCCAGTGCGCAAGCTGCATCAAACGGCGAAACACCTTCTGCATGCTCGCCTTCGAAGAATTCCCTGACCAGCCATTCGAGATTGGCTGCCGAAGTGGCGCTATTCTCCATCGCCATGTAGCGGCTGCGATCGAAGGTCGAGGACATGAACACCGGTCCGTCGAGATCGGGACCGTCGATGATCACCTGGTTGATGCTCCAGGTGCCGGCGATGACCGAGGCGCTGCCGGTGCGCGTCACGCCCGAGCCGAGTGCGGAGGCGACGACGTCGAACAGCCCGCCGACCACGGGCGTGCCCGCAGCAAGCCCGGTCTGCGCGGCAACCTCCTCCGTCACCGTGCCGGCAATATCATCGCTTTCGATGAGCGGCGGCAGAAGGTCCATACAATCGCCAAGGCCATAGGCCTCCATCAGTGTCTGATCGTAGCGGCGCGTGGAAAGATCGAGCAGGCCGGCGCCCGACATGTCCGATACCTCGCTGACACGCTCGCCAGTCAGGCGGTTGACGATGAAATCCTTGGAAAAGAACACCGTGCCGATCCGGTTGAACTGCTCCGGTTTGTAGCGCTTCAGCCAGGCAAGCAGTGTCGGTGTCTGGGATGGCCACGGACGCTGGCGAGCAATCGGTTGGGTGCGCTCGCCCACGCCTCTTTCCCGCCATTCGTCGACCAGTCCGGATGTCCGCGTATCGAGCGACTGGATGCCGAGCAGCGGAGCCCCATCGCGATCGAGCGCGTAGAGACCGTTGCCATGCCCGGCGCAGCCGATCGCAGCGATCGCCTCCGGCTGTATCTTGGCTTTTTCGATGCAGGCGCGAATAACCTGCCTTGCATTGGTCCAGAGTTCGTCCAGACCCCGCTCTACATGCCCTGGGCTTGGCATGCGGCTATGTCCTTCTTCGGACGCTGCCGCGATTTCGTTGCCCGCCCGGTCGAAAATCACCGCCTTGATAACGGTGTTTCCGGCGTCGAGGCCCAAAAGATATTCTTTCATTCTGAACCCCTCCCAAGGCTCTGTCAGTTTTGCGCGGTTGGGACAGAAAGCCCAGTGCTGATTTCCTCTTCTCCCCGGCGGGAAGAAGGTGGCCCGCAGGGCCGGATGAAGAAGCGGCAGGCTCTGAATTTGCCGCCCCATCGCCTCGCTTACGCTCGGCACTTCTCCCCGTTAGGGAAAAGGAACGTGCTTCGATCAGCCCTGCTCATAACGCGCAAATGCCTGTTCGCCGCTTGCATTCTCATGGATGATCGCCATCAGACCGCGCACCACGGCGCTCGGATTGGCATGCTGGTAGATGTTGCGCCCATAGACCATGCCCATTGCGCCCTGACGCATCAGGGCCGCAGATTTGTCGAACACCGCGCTTAAGTCTTCCTTGCCGCCGCCGCGCACCAGAACCGGGCAGCGCGCCGCTTCCACCACCCGGTGGAAATCCTCGGCATTATCGGTTGGGTCAGCCTTGATGATATCGGCACCCATTTCGCGCGCCAGACGCGCCAGCGTGACGATCTTGTCGGCATCGCCATCGACCATGTAACCGCCCTTCTCCGTGACCGGCTGCATTACAAGCGGCTCGATCATCAGGGGCATGCCATATTTGTCGCAATCGGCCCTGACGCGCGAAATGTTCTGCACGCATTGGCGAAACAGGTCCGGCTCATCCGGCAGCATGAACAGGTTGACGACGACGCAGGCCGCATCCATCTCAAGCGCGCCAATCAGCGGCTCGGCCTCGTTCTGCAACACCGCCCACATGTCGCGGTGGCGGATCCGGTTATAGGGATTGCCCATGTCGATGCGCATCACCAGCGCCGGTTTGTTCTTGCCGGGAACATCCTGCAACAGGTCCGCCTGGCCGTAATTCATCTGGATCGCATCCGGTGCTGCAGAAACCAGCACGTCCACTACGGCCTGGATATCCTCAAGTCCATTGAGGAAGGTCGGTTCATTGCAGACGCCGTGATCGATCGCCACATCTAGGCAGCGGCCGTTGCCAAACAGCCGGTTCATCCGGACTTTGCTGTTGTATCGCATTGTGTACTCCTTGGTTCGTTCCTTGCGGAAAGCGTATCGTGATCGACGCCGTGGCGCCCGGTGAGAAGGGTGAGAAAACGGTCGCGCTCGCCGGCGCGCTGCGCCGATGTCCAGTGCTTTTCCTGTGCCAGGAGTTCGAGCACTGCATTCATCATGTCGAGCGAGAGTTCGCCCGAAACGGCCAGCGTCGTTCTGCGCAGCAAAAGATCGTCGAGATGCTCGACCGATTCATCGCGGATCAGGAACTGCAGTTCGCGCATCGAGTAACCGGCATGCGGCATCGCCTGATCCGGTGCTGCCGCGATAAAACCAGCGACCGCCTCAGAGTCCGTGCCGTAACGGGAAAACAACTCCGCCATGCGCGCGCCGGAAATGCCACTCTTCGTAGCGACGCTCGCAAGCCAAGCCGGCGCATTGGCCGGAAACGCCCGCCCGCCGCCGATCGGCCTGTCGGTGGTTGACACGTGACGGCGACGGCCAAGCCGTTCCAATGCCATGTCGGCTGCCATTTCGCCGAACGAGCGGAACGTCGTCCACTTGCCGCCGATCATGCACAGCACCGGTGGACCACCGTCCCTGGGTTCCACAACCGTGCAGAAATGGTCGCGCGGAATGCGGCCGGTAAAGCTGTCGGTGCTGGCCGGAAGCGGCCGCACGCCGGCAAACTGGAAGACAATATCCTCCCGGCGGATGGTGATCTCCGGCAACACAAAGGCGAGCGATTGCAGGATGTAGTCGCGCTCATCCGCCTCGCAGCGCACGGTTTCCGGATCGTCGACGCGAATGTCGGTGGAGCCGACCAGGACCTTGCCGAGATAGGGAAACAGGATACAGATCCGCCCGTCCTTGTTCTCGTAATAGATCATGTGATCGGCAAGCGCCTCGCGCAGCGTATTATTGTCGATGATCAGATGCGAGCCCTTGGTCCCGCCCATCAGAGGGACCGACCGCGCGTCCGGCGAAAACAGGCTCTGGTTGGCGATATCGATCCAGCCTCCGGTGGCATTGATGATCAATGCGGGTTCCACGGCCACGGACGCGCCGCCGATCTGGTCCTCGACACGGTACTGACCATCCTCCATGCGGCGCAGCTGCGCATAGTTCAGCGCCGCGGCGCCGAACTTGTCCGAAAGCCCATCCTGCAGCAGTTCGATGCCAAGCCGCTCGGGATGGCTGACCCAGGCGTCGAAATAGGTGGCGGAACTTTTGATACCGGGATGCAGTGCCGGCCATTTTGCGAGGGTCGCGCGCCGCCCGCGAAACTGGTGGCGCGGCATCGTCGCCCGTTTGCGCGTCAGGAAATCGTAGATGCTGAGGCCCGCCTTGATGGCGATCGCACCCCGGCGGCTTGGACGGCGACTGAGGCCTAAGAACCGGACGATGCCATTGCCGAGACCGGAAATAATGTCGAAGACCGGCACCGTCGTCGGCAGCGGCGCGACATAATGCGGCGCGTTGCGCAGCAGCCGGTCGCGCTCGACCAGCGATTCCTGCACCAGCTTGAATTCACCGTTTTCCAGGTAGCGAAGCCCGCCATGCACCATGCGCGAGAGGGCCGAACTGGCGCCCGAGCAGTAATCATGCTTTTCTACGAGCAGCACGTTCAGCCCCTGCAGCGCCAGCTCCCTAAAGACGCTGATGCCGTTTATGCCGCCGCCGATGACACACACGTCCACCTTCGGGCTCTGGCGGAGCCCGTTCAATGTCTCTTCACGTTTCATGATGGCGATCCGCTACTTGTCCATGTCAGTCAGTTTCGCCGCTATGGCCGTATCGACCGCGGCCAGATCGGTCGCATCCAGCCGGATGGTTCCAGCCCGTGCATTGTCGATAGCCTGTGCCGGATTACGGGCCCCGCAAAGGGCGAAGCTCACGCCCGGCTGTGCCAGCGTCCAGGCAATGACCGTCTGAGCGATGCTGGCGCCGTGTTTTTCCGCAACATGACGGATGGCATTAGCAAGCGCCCTTGCCTTCTCACGGTTGCCGACCGAAAAGCGCGGATTGTCCTTGCGCTGGTCGTCGCCCGAAAACATCCGGTCCGGGCCTATGGTGCCGGACAGAAGCCCCAGTGCCAGCGACGAATAGCTCAGCGTCGCCATTTCGTTGGCCTGGGTCAGCGGCAGCAAATCCACCTCGATCTCGCGATCGATCATGCTAAACCTCTCCTGAATCGCATCGAGACCACCCACCGCAAGATAGGCGTTGAGAACGTCCTTGCTGACATTGCTGGCCCCAAGAGCACGGATCTTGCCGGATGTGCGCAGATCTTCCAGCGCCCGCATCGTCTCCTCGACCGGCGTCGTCGGATCCTGCCAATGGGTGATGTAAAGATCGATATGGTCGGTTCCGAGCCGTCTCAGGCTTTCCTCGACTTCGTGCAGGATCGCATCGCGACCGAGATAGCGGTGGACCGGCTTGCCATCCTGATCGAAGAAATGCCGTCCCTTCTGCGTATGCCAGACAAGGCCGCACTTCGTGGCAATGACAGCCTTGTCGCGGCGGCCGGCCAAGGCCTTACCGACGATCTCCTCGGAGCGCCCAAGGCCATATGCCGGCGCGGTATCAATCAGCGTTACACCAGCATCAAGCGAAGCGTGGATCGCGGCAATGGATTCGCTTTCATCCGTTCCGCCCCACATCCAGCCACCGATCGCCCAGGTGCCCAGCCCAACCGCGGAGGCGGAAACGCCGGTCTTGCCGATCTCACGTGTCAACTGCTGCTCGCTCATGCCCATTTTCCTTCGCCATTCGCCAGTGCAAGTACCCGCGCACCCGTCGCTTCGTCGGTCACCAGCGTATCAAGATGATTGCCTCGGAGAACACTGAGGATCGGCCCCGCCTTGTTCGGCCCGCTCGCCACACCAATCTTGGTGCGGATCGAAGCGAATTCCGGCAATGTCAGCGACACAAGCGACCGGTTGAGACTGTAGTCGCAGACCTGACCCTGGTTATCGAGCAGATGCGCCAGCAGCTCGCAGGATGCGCCGGAGCGCTCGATCGCCGCGCGGTCGGTGCTCGAAGACGGATGCAGGTCGTAATAGCTAGAGTCATCCGACAGGATCGAACCGATGCCGACCACCGCGATCTGTGCCTCGCGCGCCCGTTTGAACACGTCGGCGACGGATCGCATGTTGATCAGCATGTCGCGCTCGGCCGCACTATCGGCAAACAGCGGCGCATGGATCTGATAAGAGCGGCCGCCGAGCCGGTCGGCCATCAATGTCGAAACATGGTTCACGTCGGTATAGTGCTTGCCCTGGACGCAGCCTGTCGCCGGGATCACTTCGATATCGAAGCGGCGCGGCGCATGCATGCCGGCAACTACGGCGCTGACGCCCTTGCCCCCAGTGACGCAGATCGTATCGCCGTCGATGATCTCTCCAAGCAACAGCCTGGCCGCTGCTTCGCCGACCGCCTGAAGCGCTGTCTGGGGATTGTCGGACACGGTCGGAACCACGACAGCGCGGCTAATGCCGCCGAGCGCCAGAAGCTGTTCTTCCATATCGACCAACGGCTCGACCGGAGACTTGATCTTGATCTCGACGAGGCCGAGCTGGCGGCCACGCTTGATCAGCCGGTTGACAGTGGCGTGCGAGATGCCGAGCTGATCGGCGATCTGCGCCTGCGTCAGTCCTTCGAGGAAGTGTAGGACCAGCGCCTGGTGCATCTGCCGAGCGATGACGATTTCCTCGCGCGGCGCATTGGCTGGCTTGAGTTTGGCTATCGGCATATCAGGCAGCCTTCCGTTTGTGCAGAAAATGGTCGATTGAGACGGCAGCGAGCAGAATGCAACCTTTGATCATGTCTTGCCAATAGACGGAGACGTCGAGAAGGATCAGAGAACTGGTAACGACCGAAAGCAGAGCGATGCCAAGGATCGCACCGAGAATCGTACCCGAGCCACCATTCAACGAAGCCCCGCCGATCACCGCCGCTGCAATGATGTTGAGTTCCATGCCGACGCCGAAGGTCGGGGTCGCGGCACCGAAACGGGACATGTAGACGACGCCGGCAACACCAGACAGTGTCGCGCAGAGAACCGTCACCCAGAATTTCACTTGGTTGGTCTTGATGCCGGAATAGAGCGCCGCCTTTTCGTTGCTGCCGGTATAGAACACCTTGCGGAAGGCCGTTGCCCGGCGAAGCAGAAAATCGAACAGCACGACGATGGTGACGAAGATCAGGATCACATAGGGAACACCGGAGAATGTGCCCTGCCCGACCGCCTTGAACGAAGGCGGCAAAGTGAACAGCGACAGCGGCGTGCCTTTGGTGATGATTAGGCAGATGCCGCGCACAATCACCATCGCCGCCAGCGACGTGATGAAATGGTTCAGGCCCACCACCGTTACGAAGAAGCCCATGACGCAGCCGATCAGGCCGCTGGCGATGATGCCGATCAACGAGGCGCTCCAGGGGTCGAGCCCCATCAAAAACAGCGAACCCGACAGCACCATAGAAAAGCAGACGACCGAGCCGACCGACAGGTCGATGCCGCCGACGATCAACAGGATGGTCATGCCGACAACGACAATGCCTTCGACCGAGAACGACATCAGCATGGCCCGGAAGTTGCCGAGCGTCAGGAAATGCGGCGAAGCGACGCTCATGGCGATGCAGAGCGCCATGATAATTGCGATCAGTCCCGCCTCGCGCATTGTCCCCAGCCGTTTCCAGCCGGGCGCGCGTGCGCGATGTGCCGTTGTTAACGTAGCGTCCGCCATGACCTTGTCTCCTGCCCCTGCTTGTTCTTTACGCAGCATGCTCTGATGCCTTTGAAGTGTTGTGGCCACCGACACCCGATGCAAGGCGCATGATCGCTTCTTCCGTCATCGTCTCTGCCTCGACCGCGCCGGCGACCGTGCCCTCGCGGATCACCACCACCCGGTCGCAGAGGCCGAGCAATTCCGGCAATTCAGACGAGATCACAACGATGCCGATGCCGGAGCGCGCGAGGTCGCGCAATAGCCGGTGGATCTCCGATTTGGCGCCGACATCGATGCCGCGCGTCGGCTCGTCCATCAGGATGACCTTGGGATTGACCGCCAGCTGCTTGGCAATCGCGACCTTCTGCTGATTGCCGCCTGAGAGCGACGAGACCGGCATACCGATGCCGCCCATCCGTACCCCAAGCCGGCGGGTGAGATCCCGGGCGCGATCGGCCTCCGCTTTGGCGTTCAACAGGCCGAGCGGCCCTGTCAGCGACTTAAGGTCGAGAACGGCAATGTTCTGGGCGATGGACAAGTCCAGAAAAATGCCGGACCCCTTGCGGTCTTCCGACAGATAGACGACACCCGCCTTGACGGCCTGCGCATAGGATTTTATCCGCAAGGCCTGTCCATGCAGTTGCACTTCGCCGTGCATCACCGATCGCAATCCGCAGATGCCTTCGGCAATTTCCGTGCGGCCCGAGCCGATCAGCCCACCGACACCGAGGATTTCGCCCTGGCGCAATTCGAAGCTGACATCCTGGAAGCGGCTGCCGTCGCCGAGACCGAGCACGCTCAGAATGGTCTTGTCCATCCGCTCGCTCAGCGCCTGCTTTTCCGGATAGAGCTGGGTGATCTCACGCCCAACCATGCGGCGCACTAAATCGTCCGGTATCAGATCGGCGACATTCTCCGTCGAGACATAGCGCCCGTCGCGAAACACGGTTACCCGGTCGCAGAGGCTGAAAATCTCGGCCATGCGATGGCTGATATAGATGATCGAAATCCCCTGCGCCTTCAGATCACGAATAATCCCGAACAGGACCAGGGTTTCTGATTCCGTTAGGGCCGCTGTCGGCTCGTCGAAGATCAGGACGCGGCAATCGAGCGTCAGCGCCTTGGCGATCTCGACCAGTTGCTGGCTGGAAATGGGCAGTTCGGCGACCTTGCGGCGCACGTCGATCGGCGCCAGCCGGTTCATCACGGTCTGCGCATCGCGCTCCAGCCTGCCATAATTCATGAAAGGAGAGCGGCGGCGGTTGGTGGAGGCCATGAACATATTCTCGGCTACCGTCGCATCGGGGCAGAGCGCGATTTCCTGATGCACGAGCCCAAGCCCAAGCGATTGCGCCACGGCCGGCGACGTCACCTTGACCGGCGCGCCGTCGACGAGCACGTCGCCTCCGGTCGGTTGCAGAACGCCGGCAATGATATTCATCAGCGTTGACTTGCCCGCGCCATTTTCGCCGCAAAGCGCATGAACCTCCCCTTTTTCCAGGCTGAAGCTTACGTCCGTCAAAGCCCTCACCGCACCGAAGTGCTTGCTGACGTTGCGAATTTCCAGAACCGGGACCGGCGCCATGATAGTCTCCTCCTCCTCTAAGTTTGCAGTGGCTGTCCGGGGCATCATGTCCCGGACGGCCAGCACAAAGGACTTACTCCTCGATGCCCTTCGTGCCCCGCCGCTTTAGGTACTTGTCCCAGTAGAAGTCTTCGGCATTGTCAGCCGTGACGATCGACAGGCCGTTGTCAACGAACGGAATACTCATTGGATTGAAGCCGACACGCTTGGCGTCGTTCATCGGATCGATGAGTTCCGGATGCTTGGCAAGCCACAGCAGCATGAAACCCATGTAACCCTGCATGCCCTGGTTCGGGTTGATCGAGCCGAACACTTCGCCCGCCTTGATCATATCGAGAATGTTGGCGTTGACGTCGGCGCACATGACGAGGATCTTGCCGCCGTTTTCCTTGTTGGCTTGCGATGCGCCAATGGCCGAGTTGGCTTCCGGCATGAAGACGGCGCCGAGGTTCGGATTTGCCTGGACGAGGCTCGAAAGCGCCTGATAGGCCTTGGTCGGATCCTGGTTGGAAGCCGCACGGCCGACCAGCTTCATGTCCGGGTATTTTTCAGTCATTCGGGCGATAAAGGCGGCGATGCGCTTGTCGTGGTTGTCCTGACCCGGGTTTTCCAGAACCGCATATTCGCCCTTGCCACCCATTTTCTTGGCAATCGCGTCAGCAGCATAGGTGCCTTCGCGAGTATTGTCCGAGGTGATGAACGAGATACGCTTGGAGAGCGGCGCATCGGCTGCGAAGGTCACGACGGCCGTGCCCTGGTCGATCGCCCGGTTGATCGGCTCAATGAACGGGTCGGAATTCATCGGATGGACGAGGATACCGGCCGGGTTCTGGGCCAGCGCCTGATCGAAGGTGGCGATCTGCTTGTTGACGTCATATTCCGGCGTGCCGGTATAAGCAGTGTCGCAGCCGAGCTGCTGGCCTGCCTGCTTGAACATTTCGTAGACCGGGAACCAATATTCAACGCCCGAGACCATGACGTTCATGACATATCTTTCACCGGGCTTGCAGCGGAAAGGATTTTCCGTTTCAGCAGCGGTAACGCCAGCGAAAAGTGTGGACGCAAGGACCGCCAAAGCGGTCGTGCCTAGAAATGTGCGCAAGATTCCTCCCCCGAGGCCGAAGCCCCTTCCAAATACCCGGCAGCGCCTCATCAGCGGCCGATGATCCCATGAAGACCGGAGTTCCTCCTCGAAGTCCGGTAGAGGGAGATAAGCGCAAAAGGCATTACGCGTCAATATAAATCATACCATGAAATATATTTCAGAGATTTTTGATCAGACTGAATCATAATCGCACGAACTGAAGTAGCTGGCGCATTCGCGAGGCTGACTATATCGACCGGCATGCCGATGAGGTCCCGAAGGCCAGTCACCGGGCGCTCGCCGATCTTTCTGAGCATGGCATTGAGCCTGAAGAACGCATTTTCGATCGAAGGAGTTGTCTGATCGTACGTGGGATTTCAAACGTCAGTGTACGTCTGGGCAGTGATCATCATGCTCAAAATAGACGCTACTGCATGATATTACACATCCATTAATCGTAACGCGGGCCGCTGCGGCACTGTCCTTCCCGTTGGTGTGGCCAGCGATATTTTCGGCTGTGGCAGCGCGCGGTGGCATCTTAGTGAGTTGGCCGTACGACATGGAGAAAGAACGCGGAACGTACGCGTGCACTGGTCATGAAATCTTGACTGCCTTGCGACTATTCTATCTCCGAGGAACTCCCAGCAGCAAGGCTGCCGGAGGTGGAGGAGAAGACAATGGCACTGCCCCATACTGACAATCGGCGACGGCGAAGAGCGGTCCTGATCGTGGCACTCCTCTTCATTCTCGTGGCCAGCATCTTTGCAGGCATCGTTTTTCGTTCCGTCAATGCCATGAAGGACACAGCCAACCGAATTGACGACGAGCGAGCGTTGGACGCGACGACCGCGGCCGTGGATGCGCTTCGCACCCAGCTTTTTGGCATTCTCCATGACAACGCTACCTGGGACGGTGCTTACAAGCAGCTCAATTCCATCAACCGGAAGTACTGGATCACCCAGAACTGGGCAAATACGAGTTTGGAGAATCCGGCCTATGACACCGCTGTCGTCACGAACGCGCGCGGTAACGTCATCGTGGCCTACAAGGACGGCAAAGAGCTAACCGAGCCGCCGGAGCAGTTCTTCGGCGATCATTTCACAACGATCGTGCGCAATGCGGATCAACTGGGCGAACAGGCCGGCATCATTCCGGTCTATGCCGTGCGGTCAAAGAGCGGCGTAGCGCTGATGGCCGCCGCCAAGATCCGGCCGAGCAGCAGCAGCACGCGGATTGAGGAGCGCAATCTCTACACGCTCGTCATGGCTCGGCATCTGACGACGCAGGTAATAGGCGACCTCTCGCAGAGTTTCCGAATCGAGAGGCTGACCCTCAGCCTGGCGCGGGCAGACAATATGCTGAATGTGCCGCTGACCGACATCGAAGGCAATTCCATCTCCTATCTCAGCTGGCCCTCGAAGCTGCCAGGCAGCCGCAGCTTCCTCACGGTCAAGACGCAGCTTGCTGTCGGCGCAGCCATTCTGGTGATCTTTCTCACCGGCATTGCCGTTGCGGGATGGGTGGCCGTTCGAAAGCTCCGGCAGGACGAGGCGGCGGCGAGGCATGCGGCACTTAAAGACCCATTGACCGGCCTGTGGAACCGGCGGGCGCTGTTGGAACATCTCGCAAAGCTGACCCGCAACCCGCACGAGGGGAACGTCGAACTCTGTCTGCTGGATCTCGACGGCTTCAAGCGCGTCAACGATGCCTGGGGACACGCGGTCGGCGACGAGCTCATTGCCGATGTTGCCAGACGACTGCAAAAAGACTTGCCGCCGACGGCTTTGCTGGCCCGGCTCGGCGGCGACGAATTCGCGATTGTCGTGACCACTGGTCTCGATGCAAGCGTTACGGAAGATGTCGCCGAGTTGGCTCTGTCGGCTGCTTGCGATATCTTTCACCTAGGGAGCCGGCAAATCCAAGTCGCCGGCAGCATCGGTCGGGCATCGGCACGGCTGACTGATATCAGCATGGACAGCCTCATGCGAGCGGCAGACATTGCGCTCTATAGCGCCAAAAACCTTGGACGCGGCCGCATCGTCACCTTCGACAGCGCGCTCGAACAGAGCCGGCGCGATGACATGATGATAGAACAGTATCTCCGAAAGACATTGGAGACCGAGGGGATCGAGGTCTTCTACCAGCCTCTTGTCCGGACCATCGACCAGACGATTTGCGGCGTCGAAGCCTTAGCGCGCTGGAGCAGCTCGCCGCTCGGTCGGGTTCCCCCGGATGTCTTCATACCCATCGCAGAGAAGGCCGGGCTCATCGACATGCTGGGCCTGCAGGTGCTGCGAAAGGCCATCCAAGCAGCGACCGCCTGGCCTGACGTGGGCGTCTGCGTAAATGTTTCGCCGGTCCAGCTGCAGGATAACGGTTTCGCCAACGAGGTTGAAGCGATTCTAACAAAAGCCGGAACCGACCCCGGCCGGTTGACCCTTGAAATCACAGAGGGCGTTCTGATCAGTCATCCAGAGCAGGCGCTGAAAGCAATCACAGCACTGAAAGGGCTCGGTGTCGGTGTCGCCCTTGATGACTTTGGAACGGGCTTTGCCAGCATTGGGATGTTGCGCCGCTTTGCGTTCGATCGGGTGAAGGTGGACAAGTCGCTGGTCGCGGCCTTGGATACCGAACAGGATGCGGCGGCCGTCCTACAGGCGACCATCGCCCTTGCCCGCGCAATGGGCATATCGGTAACCGTAGAAGGCGTCGAAACAGAATTGCAGGCCGGCGCCGCGAGCTTGTATGGCTGCGATATCATGCAGGGGTATCTTTATAGCAAGCCTATGTCTGAAGCAGAGATGATGGAGCGATACTTCACCAAGTGGAAGAGCGTCAGTCAATAAGGCCAACGCTTGACCTCCTACATGCTTCTAACGGTAAAGCTAGAGGATCGCGCAAACGAACCCCTGGGCTTAAAAGGATCTGGATCACCTCGGTGCACCCTCCGTTTAAACGCGCAGCGCATCGATGACAGCTCGCAATCCAGCCGACGGGAATTTTCGCGTCGAATAGCACAGATAAAGCCAGTCCTCCGGCGCATTTGAAGATGCCAAGCATTCGATCAGGCTGCCATTCTCGATATTAGGGCGCGCGCGTTCCTCCCAGACATAAGCCACTCCCACGCCCGACAGTGCTGCCTCGACCATCAGCTCATGGTCATCCAGCGACCGAGACCCAGTCGGCTGAAACTCGATGATCTTGCTTGCGCGGCTAAACTCCCAAGGCCTAGGCCGGATCGACGTTCAGGATTGAACTAAGCCGCTATCGCGGCGATTTTGGGCGGGCTTTGAACGGAGCCTCCTGACTGATTGGATGGTGGGCTGCAACCCACCCTTCAGACAGGAAGTCCAGATGGCTGAGCTTAGCCATTTTCGCCGCCGGACGATCGAGGACATGACGGTCCGCAATCTGTCTCCGGCAACCCAGCGATCCTACATCAACGCCGTCCAGAAGTTCAGCCGCTATTTCGGTCGGTCACCGGATCGGCTTGATCTTAAGGATGTTCACGCCTTCCAGGTTCGTCTGGTCTCTACAGGGATATCCTGATCCACAATACTGGGTTCGGATTGATGGGTGCCGTAGAAGAAGCAACCGTGGCTCAGGTGGAGGCCGTTTTACCGCACCAATGTCTTTGGCCTCCGCAACGTGACCCGCGCCGTGCTGCCCTTCATGCCCCAGGCGCGCTCCGGCCGCATCCTGAACATCTCATCGATCGGCGGCTATCGCGGCGTGGCCGGCTTCGGCGTCTACTCCTCGACGAAAATTGCCCTCAAGGGGTGGAGCAAAGCCCTGAATGACGAGCTCGCGCCGATTGGCATCCACGTCACCGTCGTAGAGCCGGGCTATTTCCGCACCGACTTCCTCGAAAGCTCGTCTTTGTCGGTCAGTGGTAACGTCATTTGCGATTATGCAGAAACAGTGGGCAAGATGCACATCGTGGCTGCCAGTCTCAGCCATAACCAACATGGCGATCCTCAAAGGCTGGCAGAGGTTCTGATCGCCTTCACTGACGCCCCCAATCCGCCGGTCCGCCTGTCGCTCGGTAGCGGCACGGTCGCCGCCATCTTCTCCGAGTGGCGCGCCATGTCGTTCTCGACCGACTTCGCCGCTAACGAATGACGGCGCTCGTCTGGTTGAACTTCGTAAGATGGGAGGCCATTTTAGGGGCCTCTCATCACCTTGAACGGATTCGAACTCAATACGGCTTGCTTGGATTGTACATGACCAACCGCCCAAGCTCTTACCCTATGCCTCGTCGACAATGGCAGAACCACCACTGCAGCTCACTGAACCTGTGTTTGGTTGTGCGGCCACCATCTCCTGCAATAGAAAGCTAGAAAATGGCAGGGCTGAAGCCCAGCACGTACCAGCCCCCAGAACGCAAGTTGGTCAGTCATCGAGCCGGATCACCGCGCAACCGTAGGGGCCAAGCGCCAGATGCCCCGAGACGGGGCTCCCCGACAAGAGATCTATGCCCTCTGGAATATCAGTGACATTCACGGTTTCTCCGTCCGCATTCATGAGAAACAGGAGCTTGCGGTCGTCTGCTTCGCGAAGCGCGACCTCAACGGTTGTCGGCAAGTTCGGCACTAGAGGATGGATGCCGGCGTTTCCGAAGAGATGTTCGGCGAGCGCCCCGACCAGAGCGTCGGTCAGGTAGGTGCCGACATAGATCGCCTGGCCGCTTCCCACGCTGCGGCGGGAAACAGCAGTCCGCCCGCCGAGGAAGCGGCTGCTCCACTGACCAAGCGTTTCGACATCCCTGTCGGTCTCGAAAAGTTCGTAGAGATGCGCAGCGTCATATTCGGCGTTGCCGATCGCCAACCGATAACCACGCTGCGACGAGCTAGCGGGCAGACGCCGAGCCGGAACGTTAAGCCCGAATTCCGGGCCCGGCATGCCGAAGAGACCGTCGGCGCCGGGTTCCGCGACGCGTCCGAATTCTTCGACGCGGACGCCGCAGAGGGCCGAGAGGCCTGGTCCCGGTGCAAGGGTGCGCGGGATATGATTGTTTTCGTCCCTCGTTCCGGTCATCGCGCCGACCACCAGCGTGCCGCCGTTGCGCACGAAGGCCTCGACATTTGCATCCCACTCGCTTTTCCACATGACCCAGTGTGGGATGTAGAGGAGCTTGATGCGCGAGAGATCGTCAGCCGGGTGAATGAAACCACAGGCGATGCCATTGTCGTAGCAATAGCGGTGCAGCCGCGTCCCGTCCTCGAGCGGGCTCGGCAGGCCCATCGGATAGGTCTTGTACGCTTCCTGATTGTCGAAATCAGCACCCGCGATGGCGACGTCCATGCGGACTGTGGTGCCGAGAAGGTCTTCCTTGATCCGGGCGATGTCTCCGGCAAACTGCGCAGCCTCATGGTAACGACGACGGGGAACGTCATCATGGTCGATGATACCCATCCAGTAGATTTCGGCGCCGAAATGCGCCGGTCTCCAGCGGAAGAACAAAAGACCATCCGCCCCGCGCGCAACGGAACTGAGCGCCATCCGCCGCATCTCGCCAGGCTCTGGGGTCATCGTGGAGAAGCCCGGCTGACTGCCGAAACCGGATGCCTGTTCTGGCACGATGAAGTTGCCGCTGAAGGCCCGGCAGACGTCGAGATGGAGCGCCTGCGTCGCCGCATGACCACCAGTGCGCCGCATCTCGTCATACAGCATGGGATAGATATCGAAGCCGATAAAGTCGAGATCTTGCCCGAACGAGCCGCGGAAGTCGATATCTTCCAGGCGACCGAGATTGTGAAAGACGAACCAATTGGGATTGACCGCACGCAGGATCTCGACCTGATCATGCTGAAACCCCGCGGTCGCATCGGCCAGGAAGCGGTGGTAATCCTGGACATGACCGGGGCTTGGGAAACCCGGATTGGCGGCGCGAGGCGCGGTGATTTGGTCGAACCCGTCATAGGCCGTCGCCCAGAAATTCCCGCCCCAGGCAAAGTTCAGCGCGTCGATGCTGCCGTAGCGGCGCTCAAGATACGCACGGAACGCCACCTGCGTCTCGTGCGAGTAGGAGGTCGAGACCGTGGTGTTCAGCTCGTTGTCAGTCTGCCAGCCGATGACATGCGGATTGTCCCGGTAATGATCGGCTAGCGCCTGCGTGATGCGCTTGCTGTGCGAGCGATAGACCGCGCTGTTTGTGTCGGCATGCTGGCGCGACCCGTGCGTGGCAACACGATCGTGTTCATCGACGCGCAGCACTTCAGGATAAGCCACCGTCAACCAGCGCGGCGGTGTCGCCGTCGGGGTGCAGAAGATCGTCTGAATACCGGCCGCACCCAGCACCTGGATCGCCCGGTCGAAGAGGTCGAAATCGAAGATGCCCTCCGATGGCTCGAACAGATGCCAGGCGAACTCGCCTAGACGGACGACGTTAAATCCGGCGGCCGCCATCCTCTCCGCGTCGCTCTGCCAAAGCGCTTCATCGATATGCTCGGGATAATGTGGGACGCCCAAAAGGAAGTGATCAAGGTTGAGCGGTCGCCAGACGGAAAGCGGAGCAGCGGAAGTGCGCTTCATGGAGATCATCCTTCGTAAAAGCTCGGAGTGAGGATGCGTCAGAGACCGGTGACCGGTTTCAGCGCGGATACCGTTTGACCATCGGTAGAAAACAGGTAGGCATCGTGCACGTCGAAGCCGAGAACCAGCGGGGCACCAGGCCGGAATGGCACGATATCTCCGATCTGAATGGTGAAAGCGCCGGTTCCACTATCCGAATTGCTTGTGGTCAGGCTTCCGGCATCGGCATAGACAATGGTCTCGCGACCGAGATGTTCAATGAGCCGAACCTCGGCCGGGAAGGTCGTGCCGGACCTGATGTTATCGATCCTGAGCTTCTCCGGACGGATACCGACGGTGACATGATCGCCGCTGCGAACCGGACTAGCGAGGTCGCTGAATGTGATCGACATGCCACACTGAAATTCGATGACGGCCCCGCGACCGTCGGCCGTCCGAACAATCCCTTCCACGAAGTTCATTCGCGGCGCACCGAGGAAACCGGCGACGAACAGATTGACCGGATTGTTGTAAAGCGCCAGCGGCGCCCCGACCTGCTCGATTTGACCCTTGTTCAGCACCACGATGCGGCTGGCCATGGTCATCGCCTCGACCTGGTCGTGCGTCACATAGATCATAGTCGCACCCAATCGGGCATGCAGCGTCGAGAGCTCGACCCGCATCTGTGTGCGCAGCGCCGCATCGAGATTGGAGAGCGGCTCGTCGAAGAGGAACACGTCTGGCGAGCGCGTTATCGCCCGGCCGATCGCCACGCGCTGGCGCTGGCCTCCGGAGAGCTGTCGCGGCCGCTTGTCGAGCTGCTCCTCCAAGCGTAGGATAGCAGCGGCGCGGGCAACAGCGGCATCGATCTCTGTCTTTGGCCGCTTAGCCATGCGAAGCCCGAAGCCCATGTTCTCCGCTACGGTCATATGCGGATAAAGAGCGTAGGATTGAAACACCATGGCAATGCCGCGGTCGCCCGGCTCCTCCGCCGTGACGTCGCGGTTCTTGATAAGGAGGCGCCCGGAGGAGATGCTCTCTAGACCCGCGATCGTCTTCAGGAGTGTCGACTTTCCGCAGCCGGACGGGCCGACCATGACGGCGAACTCGCCGTCCTCAATGGTCAGATTGATGTCGCGCAAAGCGTGATAGCCGGCGTAGTGCTTTTCAATGTTCTGGAGTTCAACGCTCGCCATCGCAGAGCCATCCTTTGGGTTGTCTGCTCACCCCTTCACCGCGCCGACGGTCAGTCCGGCGATGAAGTGGCGTTGCATGAGAAAAAACATGAGGACTGGGGGTACCGCGACAATGACGGTCGCTGCGGAGACGAGGTTCCAGGCTGAGACATATTCGCCGCGCAGGTTGCTCAGACCCGCCGTCACCGGCTTCACCGCATCGCTCTGGGTCAGCACGATCGCCCAGAAATAGTCGTTCCAGACGAAGGTGAAGGTGAGGATCGCAAGTGCCGCAAGCGCGGGGCGCACCAGCGGCAGAACGACGTGGACAAGGGTCTGACCGGGTGACGCGCCTTCCGATCGCGCCGCCTGGAAAAGCTCGTCCGGCAGCGCGGCGATAAAGTTGCGCATGAACAGCGTCGCGAACCCCGTCTGAAAGGCGACATGAAAGACGATCAGCGCAGCATAGGTATCGTAGAGGCCGAGCGCCACCATGAGATCGCGTACCGGGATCATCATGATCTGCGCCGGCAGGAAATTGCCGCCGACGAAGAGCGCGAAGATGAGGTTCGCGCCTGGAAACCGGTGACGCGACAATACGTAGCCAGTGAGCGTGGACAGAACGAGTACGCCCACCACCGATGGCAGCGTGATGACGAGGCTGTTGACAAAATAGCGGGCCATGGCGGTCTGGGTGAAGACCGCCGTGTAGTTCTCGATAAGGTTGAAGCTCTCCGGCCAGCCCCAGTAATTGCCGGCCATGACCTCTTCGAAGGAGCGCAGCGACGTTATCATGACGGTGAAGAGCGGCAGTAGCCAGAGGAGGAGGACGAGTGAGACAAGGCCGATATAGAGGCCGCGGCGCGCAGGTGCTGTGGCCGGGATGGGGCGAGGATACATCAGGCGTTTCCTTCTTCCACCTTGAGCAAAGTGTGCAGATACCAAACGATGAAACCGGCCATGATCACGAACAGGACGGTTGCGATCGCCGCGCCGTAGCCGAAGCGGTAGGAGAAGATCGACTGTTCGTACATCTGGTAGGCCAGCACGGTGGAGGAACCGAACGGGCCGCCGGATGTCATCACCGCAACCATGTCGAACGAGCGCAGCGCTCCGATGACGGTGACGGCAAGCGCGATGAAGCTCACCTCCCGCAGCTGCGGCAGGATGACGTTCCAGAGCATGGCAAAGCCGCGGGCCCCATCCACCCGCCCTGCCCCGATCAACTCCTCGTTCAGGTTGTTGAGACCCGCCAGGAACAGGACGAGGCAAAAGGCGATCTGCGGCCAGAGGGCGGCGATGACGACCGCAACAGTGACGAAGTTTTCGTCCGACAGCAGGGCCGGCGCCGTTGCACCGAAGGCCGTGAAGATGAGCGCCAGAAGGCCAAACGAGGGATCATAGACCCAGGTAAAAACGACGCCAACCGTGACGGAGGCGAGCACCAGGGGTATAAAGAATAGAGACTTCACAATCCGCATGCCGGCGATCGGCTGATTGAGCATCAGCGCCAGCGCAAGCCCGAGCGGCGGCGCGGCCATGAACATCACGAGCCAAATGACATTGTTCTTCAGCGAGACGATGAACTGCGGATCGTCGATCAATTGCCGATAATTGTCGAGCCCCACCCAGACCATGGCCCCAACACCATCCCATTCGTGGAAGGAGACCCAGATCGTCTGGAGCGACGCGAATATGATAACGACTGCGAAAAGGACGATACCTGGAAGAATGAAGAGGGTTGGTGCCAGCCAGTTGCTATGGCGTCGCCAGAGTCGGGACATCACATCTGCCTCACTACGAGAACAACAACGGCTTGAGGATCCTCAAGCACGCAGGACGGATAGGGCGAAGAGGTTTGCCCCTTCGCCCGAAGTGCGGCGCCAGGAAGGATGACGACCGCGGTTCGGCTAGGCCTTGAAGACGCGCTTGCGCGTTGCTTCGAGACGAACAAGGATCTGCTCGCGCCTCTCAGGCTTCACCATGAACTCCTGGAAACCCTTCAGGCCTTCCTGAGCCATGTCCGGATCCGTGTCGCGGTCGTAATACTGGGAAGAGCCCTTGACCGATTTCAGGCTTTCCATCGCAGCGTTCACCAGAGGATCGGTGCTCGGCGGGCAATCGCTGCGCGGCGGCACGGCGCCTTCCGGCGCAAGATAGGCTGCGAGGTTCTCGGGCTTGTACAGGTAGGCCAGGAACTCTCGCGCACCCTCTTTGTTCTTGCCGTTCTTCGGAATGTGAATGGAATTCAACGCGAAGTCCTCGTAGCGCGGCAGACCGGGCGTGATTTCCGGAAAAGGCGCAAACGCGATCTGTGCCTGCTCCTCGGCGGGAAAACCGTATTTGACGAAGCCTGCGAGATCCATCATTGCCGCCTTTTTCTGTGCCAGTGCGGCCGCAGCCTGCTCCCATCCCGAAGAGGTGTGGTTCGGCGTGAACAGTCCCGCCTTGATCAGGGCCTCCCACTTGTCGAAGACAGGTGTCAGAGCGGGATCCGTATAGGCCATCGTGCCATCCATCAGGGCCATGTGCTTTTCGAGGCCGTTGATGCGCAAGTTCATGTGATCGAACCAGCCGGCCGCCGGCCACATCTCCTTGGTCCCAATGCTGACCGGGATCATGCCTGCGGACTTCGACTTTTCGCCGAGTGACAGAAGATCCTCGAAGGTCACTGGCGGGGTCCAGCCCTTCTGCGCAAACACATCCTTGCGGTAGAACAGGCCCCACAAGAGACCGCCGAGTGGCAGACCGTATTGCTTGCCGTCTACCGTGACCGCGCCGGCCGACGCGCCCAGCACATCCTTGTACTTCTCACGCTCGAAGAGGTCGGAGATATCGTCAAAAAGGTCCCGCTTGACGAAGGACTTCATGCGGTTGCCCGAAAACCAGAAGCAGATGTCGGGCGCACCGACGACCAGATAGCTTCGAATGGCGGTCTTGTGCGCCTCGTGGTCCATATTGTTGATGACGACCTTGGTCCCACTCGCTTTTTCGAACTCGCCCGCGAGCCGCTGAAGGACCTCACGCTGTGGAGCGTTAGCAATATTTGAAATAATGGTCAGTTGTTTCGATTGCGCCAAGGCAGGGCTGCCAAGCAGGGCGGCGCTCGCCATTAGGCCGCCAGCCCCGAGCATCAGGGTTCGCCGAGATGTAGCGAAACTAAGTGCAGTCTTGTTATCAGGCATGGTATCTCCTCCCAGAGCTAAGTCCAACAGCGCGATCATCAGCTGCGGTCGCGTTTAGGGACTTTGTTTCTCCCAAATTGCCAACCGAAACGAGGCTTAGACATTTGGTCAAGCCTCCCTCCCACGATTGCCAACAATGAAAAGCTAGCTTATCCTCCAGAATCGATCAATAGTTAATTTACAAAATTAAATAAGGTGATCTATGCGCGGCGGCCCCACTACGTCCAGAGCCATTAACAGGCGTCTCATCCTCAGCCTGCTTCGCCGACAGGGGCCGTTGTCGCGTGTGGAGTTGGCCAGCCTGACGGGATTGAGTGCTGCGGCCGTGACCTTCGTCATTGCAGACTTGATCGAGGAAACACTTGTTATCGAGCGTGATTCTGTTGCGGGTACCACAGGGCGCCGACCGACGCCGCTCGATATCAACTACGAAGCACACCTCACTGTCGGCTTCAAACTGCACCGGCATCACATCGAATGCGTATTGACCGACCTTGCGACCACTCCGCTAATTGCCTTTGATGTCGACATCTCAGACCCTGCTCCTGAGGCGATCATTGAAACGATAGCCTCGACTATCCCGCTTCTTCTGAAGCGGGCCGGCCGCGAGAACAATGCACTTATTGGAATCGGTGTATCAATTCCTGGCGAGATCGACCCTGCTACCGGGACATGTTTGCAGAGCCCCCGCTTTGGCTGGCGCAATCTTCCTTTCGCAGAGATGCTCGCTGAACGGGTCCATGCGCCGGTGTGGATTGATGACGACGTGAATGCCTTCGCCGTCGCACAACGTCTGTTCGGAGTGGGGCGTCAGCATCGCAATTTCGCAGCTCTCGCCATTGGCGCCGGGATCGGCTGCTCGCTCGTTATCGACGGCAAGATCTACCATGGAAGCCGAAGCGCTGCTGGCAAACTTGGACATACCATTTCCGTGCCGAACGGGCGCCTCTGCGAATGCGGTCGGCATGGCTGCCTTATGGCGCATGCCGCAGAATCGTTCATGCTGGATGAGTGGACCCGGCTTACGGGACAGTCGATTACATGGCAGGGCTTCGTTAAAGCGGTGGAAATCTGCAATGGAACCGCTTTGACAATTCTCGATGATGCGGGCACTCGGATCGGCCGCCATCTCGCAGATGTTGTCAATCTATTCGACCCAGACGTCATCGTCGTTGGGGGCGAGGCTGTTTCATTCGGCGAAGCCCTACTTGGACCTATCCGCAGGCAGATGGAAGCTCTGACGTTCTTCTCAAAGCCAACACTGGTCCCTGATTGGCTCCCGAGCGCCTGGGCACGCGGAGCGGCGGCCCTCGCAACGCAGACAGTGTTCGATTTTGAGAATGTATCGAGTGGATAGGAGGTCAAGAGAGACGCTTGCCCTCCTATTGAGTAACTAACAACTTATCCGTGCAATCCTCAAACCGAGCAATCTTTAGCCTGTCAGCCGCTGGAGCACAGGCCTTGTTAGAACTAAGCTCGCCTCCTGAGTTCAACATTCTCCAACCGGCGCACCCCAAATTGATCTCGCCTGCCTCTCTCCGTTCCGGGAGCGCTTACAGACCACGTTTGTTAACGAACAAGCCCCGCCCCGATCTCGAAGCTGATAGCGTCAATTCATGCATGCCACTTATATGTCTATTCATGAATGAGGAAATAGTCGGACTGCAAATCCCGTGCTAGCTTGATCTCGTGTGGCCACCGCGTCTCTCAAACGCACTCAGACGCCTTTCAAGACAGGGAGAGAACCAATTTCGCACTCAGCTTCAACGCGGGCAGGAACGCTAGTGCTTGCCGGCCTCGGCGCTCTCATCATCGCAATCGGCCTGTTCATGGCGATTGGCGGCCTGTACCTGATCACTCTTGGAGGATCGTGGTATTTCGCTCCCGCCGGTGCAGCACTCGTTGTCTCCGGCTACCTCATTGCCCGACGCCGCCCGTCAGGCGCTGCGGTTTTCCTTCTTGCATTTGCCGCCACGATCGCTTGGGCGATATGGGAAGTCGGTCTCGACTTTTGGCCGCTCGTGTCAAGGCTGGTTGCGCCGGCAGTCATCGCGCTGCCTGTCCTTCTGGTGACACCCGCCTTGCCTCGCAATAGGGCTCGAAGTCTCAAAGCGTCCTCTTACGGGTTGGCAGCTGTTATCCTGGTTGCACTGGCTGCGTGCACATATTCGGCTTTCCAGCCTCATCCAATCGTCACCACGGACAATGCCCCGCAGCCCGTTCCTGGCGCCGCCGTCGGTCCGATCGCGGGCGCCGATTGGCCCCATTGGGGCCGAACCCCTTCCGGCACGCGCTATGCGCCAATTGATCAAATTACTCCGGACAATGTATCCGGCCTGCAAGTCGCCTGGACCTACCGAACGGGTGAAGTCCCGGACCCGAGCAAGGGCGAAGGTTTTGTCACCACGCCACTGTTTGTGAACGGCCTGCTCTATGGCTGCACCCAATCAAACGCCATTTTTGCGCTAGACCCGGAAAGTGGGCAGGAACGCTGGCGGTTCAACGCCAAGGCAACAGGAAACAACCGCCCACGCTGCCGCGGCGTCGGATACCACGATTCATCATCAGCCGGAACACTCGTTTCCGCCGAAGCATCGAGCAACGCGGCACTTTGCACTCGGCGGATAATTTCCACTACAGTGGATGCGCGCATCGTGGCACTCGACGCATCGACAGGCGCGCCATGCGCCGACTTCGGCGATAACGGCGTTGTCAATCTTGGCGCCCGCATGGGCAACATAAAGCCAGGCTTCTACTTCCCCACTGCTGCACCCACAATTGCCCGAAATCTAATTATCGTGGGAGGACTTGTATGGGACAATGCAGAGGTTGGCGAACCATCGGGCGTCGTGCGCGCCTTCGACGTGCTTAGTGGAGCACTCGTATGGGCCTGGGATCTTGGTAACCCCAACATAACCGGACTGCCCCCAGCGGGCGAGGATTACTCACGCGGGACACCCAATGTCTGGTCGACACCGGCCTACGATGATGCGCTGGGACTTGTGTATCTGCCGACCGGCAATGCGACACCAGATTTCTGGGGTGGTCATCGCACGGAGGCAGACGAGCGATACTCTTCATCCATCGTAGCACTGGATCTGGCAACGGGTCGCGAACGGTGGCGGTTCCAGACGGTGCATCACGACATCTGGGACTTCGACGTCCCGTCGCAGCCAGCACTTTACGATGTCCCGGACGGAAATGGCGGGACTATTCCAGCCTTGATTCAGACAACGAAGACCGGCCAAATTTTCATGCTTGATCGACGGACCGGAACTCCGATCGCCGACGTTCAAGAACGGCCCGTTCCTCAAGGCGGCGTCGCCGATGATCGCACCTCGCCGACACAGCCGTTCTCATTGGGCATGCCTACCATCGGCGTGGAACATCTGACCGAGGCGCGTATGTGGGGAATGACGCCGCTCGATCAGCTTGCCTGCCGCATCGCATTCAGAAAGGCTCGATATGAAGGCCCGTTCACACCCCCAAGTGACAAAACCACTCTCCACTTTCCCGGCTGGTTCGGTGGCATGAACTGGGGTTCTGTTTCAATCGCGGAAAATCTCGGCTATCTCATCGTCAACGATATCCGCACTGGCGTCACCAGTCGTCTTGTTCCCCGGGCCGAGTTCGACGCTACACACAGTGGACCGGGGTCGGAGGGCGCAGGCGGCAGGCAAGCAGGCACGCCGTGGGGTATTGAGCAGGCCACGTTCGTATCGGTTCTCGGAACACCATGCCAGGCACCGCCATTTGGTACCTTGACAGCCATCGATCTCGCCACGCGCAAGATCGCCTGGCAGATGCCGATGGGCACGGCTGAAGATCTCGGCCCGCTTAACATCCCGACACATCTGCCTATTCCGATCGGTATGCCGACGCGCGGCGGACCTGTGACGACCTCCAGCGGCATCATCTTTATGGCAGGCACCCAAGACTATTATTTGCGTGCGATCGACGTTCGCACCGGTCGGGAACTGTGGAAAGGACGATTGCCGGTCGGGGGGGAAACCACTCCTATGACCTATGTGTCGCCGCAGAGCGGTCGCCAGTTCGTTCTCATCAGCGCCGGTGGGACAGGGGCGAGCAAAAAGATGGGTGATTACGTCGTGGCATTCGCGTTGCCACAGTAGGCTCAAACCATACCTCTTGGCGGAGCAATGCTATGCCAGGAGGCGCAAATTAAACGGATGTCCGGGATTCATAAGTCCTATGGTGAGGGGGACCATTATAATTGTTATCGCATTTCTTACCTTCCCTTCGTTATCCCCGCGCTATGCACCATTACGGAGAGGATCTAAAATGAAGAAATTGGCCGCTACAGCTCTTACCATGTCGCTTGCAACCGGCCCTGCCCTGGCTGAGGATAAGAGATATACCCTCGCTGCTCCTTCAGTGACGCTCGAACAGGTTCGTTCCGTATCTCCGGCGCTGTAAAAATACACCACGGAAACGGTTCTCGGTAACCTTTGGAAACGGCCTGGCCTTTCACCGCGTGATCGCAGCGTCATCACGCTGGCTGCTTTGATTGCCAGAAACCAGCCGATCGAGATGCCATTTCACGTCAATCTCGCCCTCGATAATGGCGTGAAGCCTGCGGAGATTTCCGAAATCATCACGCATCTCGCGTTTTATTCCGGCTGGGCCAATGCCATGGCCGCCGTCGCAGTCACCGGCGATGTATTTGCTGCACGCAGCATTGGCGCAGATCAGCTGCCGGAAGCAACGCCTGCTCCGATTGTTTATGATAAAACGGCGGCTGCGGCCGATGCCCAGCGCGCAGCCGGCGTCGAGCAGAATGTCGGTCCGGTTACGCCCGGCGTTGTCGAATTCACCAATGGCGTGCTGTTCAAGGACTTGTGGCTGCGCCCTGGCCTTACGCCGCGCGACCGAAGCCTCATCACAGTGACCTCGCTCATTTCTTCCGGGCAGGTTGCCCAAGTCACCTATCATCTTGGACGAGCAATAGACGCGGGGCTGACCCAGGCGGAGACCTCTGAGATGCTAACGCATTTGGAATTCTACGCCGGCTGGCCGAATGTTTTCTCCGCCGTACCGATCGTTAAGGACGTGTTCGACAAGCGAAAGAGCTAAGCGGCGGAGTGAATTCTGTTCCGGCAGGCATGCGATGTCTGCCGATCCCTACGCCATCTGTCATCGTCTGTAACGCAAGGCGTCGACGACAAGCTTGAACGCCGCAGAGGACTGTCGCTTATTAGGATAGAAAAGATGGTAGCCGGTATATGGCGGGCACCAGTCACCTAGGACCTGCACCAGTCGGCCCTTTTCAATATGCGGGATTGCAAGTCCGTCGGGAACAAAGCCGAGACCATAACCGTCGACCGCAGCCCTGCAGATTTGGCCGATACCATTGAATGTCATCTGCCCGTCGACCCTGACGCGGAGTTCCTCCCCAGCCTTTTCGAATTCCCAGGAATAAAGACCACCGTGTGTGGGAAGGCGCAGATTGATGCAGTTATGACCGGTCAGGTCCTGAGGAACACGGGGTGTGCCCCGTTTTTCAAGGTATGAGGGGGACGCAATGACGATCATGCGCTGGTCGCCGCTAATAGGAACCGAAATCATCCCCTGTGAGACAATCTCACCCAGTCGAACGCCCGCATCGAAACGTTCAGCCACGATATCCGTTAGGCCATAGTCGATCATGAACTCGACTTTTACGTCTGGAAAGTCTGCCAACGCATCTCGAATCTTCGGCCATATGATTGCATCGATGGCATAATCTTCTGCAGTGATGCGAATGATCCCGGCTGGCCTATCGCGGTGGTCGGTTAGCGAGGACAGCTGCATCTCGACCTCCTCGAACCGGGGAACGATCGTTTCCAGGAGCTGCTCGCCCTCTGCGGTCGGCGCTACGCTTCGTGTCGTGCGAGTTAGCAGCCTTAGACCAAGGCGCTCTTCGAGCCCGCGGATGGCGTGACTCAAGCCCGACTGCGACATGCCTAGCTGGGCAGCTGCTCTCGTAAAGCTGCGTTCCCGTGCAACGACGATAAAAGCCAAAAGATCGTTGACGTTTTCACGCAGCATTCATGCGCCTCCAACATATGTTTATGCATATTATACAGGATAATGCGGCGCGATTGCATTCGCTATAATCAAGCTTCAACGATCTGTGATGTATCTCCTGCTACCGTGATCATACGGGAGGCGACTGTAGAAAAGGCACCACCGTGAGCACCGCCGACAACGAGCCGGTTGAAGATCCGGTAAATTTCGTTCGAATGATTTTTCCGTTGATGTCCGTTATTCTTACGGGATTCCTTATCATCGGCATCGCACTACCAGTTCTTCCCCATTTCGTGCAGGATCAATTGGGATTTGACACCTTCACGGTTGGCCTTGTTACAGGCACGCAATTCGCGGCATCACTGCTCTCACGCTTTTATGCCGGAGCCTATGCCGATACCAGAGGCGGCCGACAGGCCATCTGGCTGGGTCTGGCGTCAGTTGCCGTGGGTGGCCTGTTTTATGTTTGCGCCTTTGCCTCGATTGCCAATCCGAAGATCGCGATCTCGCTGCTTCTTGTCGGCCGTGCCATCATCGGCGGCGCTGAAAGCTTTATCATTACGGGAGGCATGGCACTGGGGCTTTCTTCGTCCGGACCCAAGGATACCGGCCGCGTGATTGCCTGGGTGGGCACAGCCATGTTCGCGGCATTCGCGCTCGGCGCGCCGATCGGCACCTTCATCTTCGAACGAGCCGGCTTTTTCTGGATTGCGATTGCCACAGTCATGATGCCCTTCGCTTCCATGATTGTCGTCAGCAGGTTTCCAAACCGCGTCGATGGATCTCGCAACAAGGGATCGATGACGAAGATGCTTTCGCTCATCTGGCTTCCTGGACTGGGTGCCGCATTTAATGGCGTAGGCTTCTCGGCACTGATCTCTTTTGCCGTTCTTCTCTTTTCTGCAAGAGATTGGGGCATGGCGTGGCTTCCCGTCACCGCCTTTGCAGTGGCGCTGATCGCTGCGCGGCTGACACTGGGCCAGCTTGTAGACCAGATCGGCGGAATAAAGGTCGGTGCGCTTTTCACCGTCGTCTGTGCGGCGGGTCAGTTGCTGCTCTGGATGGCGGGTGCGCCATGGCTTGCTGCCATCGGGGCGGCAATGACGGGTGCAGGATGGGCAATGGTCTATCCGGCGTTCGGAGCAGAGGCGGTCCGGCGTGCGGGCCAACATAACAAAGGGCTGGCAATGGCAGCCTATTCCGCATTTCCTGATCTCGCGATCGGCGTCGCCAGTCCCGCCCTCGGTTTGCTCGCGACTGGTGGAGAGGTCGGGACTGTTTTTCTGTGGAGCGGGATATTCGTTTTAATAGCAGTCCCATTGGCGCTCGTCGGAAGGCGGGCAGATTAACCGATGAACTATTAAGATACGGTAGCCATTATTCTCTGAGAATTGCCAAATAAAAGTTTTGCTCAGCTTCACAACATTGGATTCACCCAAGCCAATCCTGGAAGACAGAAAGATTAACGCCGTGTTTTTGCTCTCGTTCGTCTCTTTCAATCACGTAGATGACTATCTCGTATCGTTAGATCATTAATAGATCTCCGCTTCAAAAAAGGTAATTTGGGGTAAATAACTTGAATGGTGGATGGCAGTGAACGATAGCTTAATCCAACCGGCTTATGCCGGAGCTGCCGATACGACGATCAAAATTAAGTAGTCAAGTATCGCCTTGACGACATTAAACGCCGCTGCTCCAATCAGCCCCGTTGTGAGCAGTAGAACTTTTCTCGCAAATTTTTGCCTCTCCGCCGAATTCTTCGTTTGTCGAGCTGGAGCTTTGATCAGCAGGTTGTTCTGTCGAATGCTTTAGTCACGCATTTGTGACGTTGCTGTTTCAGCGCTTAGATTGGGCAGATCTCGGGCTTTCGGGTTCAACCACAGAGGCTACGACCTCTGCCTATCGTTCCAACAGGAGAGCGAGCCGTTGACACCTCTGGCCCCGCTCCTATTTCCAAATCGAGGTCTTAAAGATCTCGCAAGCATATGGAGTACTCTCATGAAATGGACTGCACCAAAATTCGTTGAAGTCAGCTGCGGAATGGAGATCAATCGCTACGCAGAAGCAGATGGTCCTGGGCCAGTGCTGTTCTAGTTGCAAAAGCACGGCTCGATGACCGGCATTCGGTTTCTCGTGCTTGGCTCTGCTGCTGGCGGCGGTCTGCCACAATGGAATTGTAATTGTTCCAATTGTTCCGCCGCCCGCCGCCCTTCGTCCGGCCTTCGCCCTCAGACCCAATCGTCCCTTGCCGTTAGTGTTGACGGGCAAAACTGGGCGATCTTCAACGCCTCTCCGGACATCAGGCAACAGATCCAGCAGACCCCGCAACTTCATCCTCGAGAGCTTCGCGACAGCCCAATCAAAAGTGTTGTCATCACCAACGGCGACGTCGATCACATCGGCGGCCTACTAACGATACGTGAAAGCCAACGGTTTGATCTTTTCACGACCTCCGCGATCGAGACCGTCTTGGTACAAAATCCGGTCTTTCGGGTCCTTAACCCACTCTTCGTATCGCGAAAGGTAATCCGCATCAACGATGCCTTCTCGCCGCTGGACGGCCTGGAAGCAAGAATATTTGCAGTGCCGGGAAAAGTTGCCCTCTACATGGAAGAGGGAGAACCGGAGCTGGGTGTAGAAGGAGAGCAGACGGTCGGTATTGAGTTCGCGATCCGCGACAAGCGCGCGTACTATATACCAGGATGCGCAACCCTTCCGATGTGGCTCGCCGAACGCGTGCGGGGTGCAGACCTGGTATTTTTCGATGGCACGATGTTTACTGACGATGAGATGATCCGCGTCGGCGCCGGTACTAAGACCGCGCTGAGGATGGGCCATATGCCGATTTCCGGTGAGGGGGGCAGCTTGGAAGCTTTAGCTGCTCTGGAAATAAGCCAACTGGTTTACGTGCACATCAACAACACCAACCCAATCTGGCGTCGAGGCCCGGAGAGAAGGTTAGTCGAGGCGGCCGGATTTTTGGTAGGTCGAGACGGCATGGAGATTATACTTGACTAAAACGCAAGACAGAGCCGCCTTTGAGGCCCGCTTGCGGGCCATCGGCACGGCTCGCTATCACGATAATCATCCTTTTCATGCGATGTTGCACGCGGGCAAGTGCAACATAACTCAGGTTCGCGCTTGGGTCATTAATCGCTTTTACTATCAGAGCAGGATCCCCCTGAAAGACGCGGCCTTCATGTCGCGCTGCGAAGACCTATCCATCCGCCGAGCTTGGCGAAAGCGCATTGAAGATCACGACGGCGGGTCCGAGGATGGAGGGGGCATTCGTCGCTGGCTAAAGCTTGCCGAAGCGGTGGGTCTCGATCCCGACTTCGTTGCCTCGAACAGAGGTGTTCTGCCAGGGACACGTTTTGCCTGTGATGCCTACGTCCGATTTGTCCGCGACATGCCTTTGCTTGACGCAATTGCAGCCTCACTGACCGAGCTTTTCGCACCTGCCATCCACAAGAACCGCATTGCTGGTCTGCTAGAACATTATGCGTTCGCGGATGATGAGGCACTATCCTATTTTCGCAAGCGACTCAAAGAAGCACCAGTGGATGTCGCGTTTGGCCTCAACTACGTGCTTGATCATGCCGACTCCGCGGAGAAGCAGGATGCGGCAGCCGCGGCACTTACTTTTAAGACAGACGTACTCTGGTCACAACTCGATGCGCTGCATCACGCCTATGTCTCACCATGCCTTATCCCCCCTGGCGGATGGAATGGTAAGGACGGAGTGACAGGCGATCTCGGGCAAACTAACTCGATGGAATCCATGTTGGAGCGGACAGCCTTATGAACGACCCGGTTACTGTCACCGTCACGGCCCAGACGGTCGCGAAGCTGGCCCGCGGCGTCCGGTTGCGCGAAGATCCGGTGCGCGGTCAGACCGTTCTGCTAGCGCCGGAACGAGCGCTAGCGCTGGACGAGATCGCTGTGATGATCGTCAAGGCTCTTGATGGCGAACGCAATTTAGATGCGATTGCTGAAGAGTTCGCGTTGCAGTTCGAGGCTCCAAAGGAACAGATCATCGGCGACGTAATCGCGTTTATAGACGAGTTTTCAAAGCGGCGTATGCTGGAGCTGAAATCTTGACCGAACATGTCAACGTCGGGCCTTTGGACACGGCGGTCTCACAACACTTGCAGGTTCCGCCACCGATTGCCATGCTCGCCGAACTGACGCACCGCTGTCCGCTGGCCTGTCCTTATTGCTCAAACCCGCTGGAGTTGGAAAACCCCACAACTGAGCTTTCAACAGCCGAATGGATCGATATCTTTCGCCAAGCTTCAGCAATGGGTGTGCTGCATTTACATCTGTCCGGCGGCGAACCCGCATCCCGTCGTGACCTGACCGAGCTGACGGCTGGTGCCGCCGATGCTGGTCTTTATACTAACCTGATCACCTCTGGCATCGGGCTCACTGAAGCCCGCATCGCGGACCTCGCTGCTGCCGGACTTGACCATTTGCAGCTGTCGATCCAAGGCGCCACGCCGGTGTTGGCTGATCGGGTCGGGGGCTACAAGGGCGGGTACCAGCGCAAGATCGCGGTAGCTGAATGGACGCATGCGGCCGGTATTCCGCTAACGGTTAACGCAGTCTGCCATAAGCAAAACATGGACGAGCTCGGCGACATGTTGGATCTGGCAGTTAGACTTGATGCCCGTCGCATCGAGATCGCAACCGTTCAGTTCCACGGGTGGGCCGACAAAAACCGCGAAGCGCTCATGCCGACACGCGAGCAGTTTCTGAAAACCAACGCCTTTGTCGAGGAAGCCCGCAAACGTCTCGAAGGCATTATCGTGATCGACTATGTCGGTGCCGACCACCATGCGACCTACCCGAAAGCCTGTATGGGCGGCTGGGGCCGCACGGGCCTTAATGTCACCCCATCCGGTCGCGTTCTGCCCTGCCATGCTGCCGAGACCATCCCTTCCCTGCAGTTCGACAATGCCCGCGACCGGCCGCTTGCAGATATCTGGTACAGCGGCAGTGCCTTCAACGCGTATCGTGGCGACAGCTGGATGCCGGACCTCTGTCGGACCTGCGAGCGCAAGGAGATCGATTTTGGCGGCTGCCGCTGTCAGGCGATGGCGTTGTTAGGTGATGCAGCTGCCACCGATCCAGTTTGCGTGCGCTCGCCGCTTCGATCCTATTTGGTAGATCGGGCAGAGGCAGAAAGTCTAGCTGCTCAGCCCGCGTTCGTATATCGAGGTCGATAGCGGGCATTATGTTTTCAACTAGTGCTCATCGAGCAAAAGCTTTAGCTGTGCCGTTGATGTTCCCTATTACCTCCCGATTGTTAAAGGTATCCCATGGCTAAAACGTCTCCCCTCGCCCGCATTGTTGCCTTGGTCGGGCAGGTCGCGGTCGCTATCCGTCATTCGGGAGATGACATGCGGGAGCCAGCTTTTGGTACAGCACCAGTGATTCCGGGAGGCAAGCCTCAGGGTAAGGTGCCTACTTTGAAAATGCCGACGGCGAAGGGCTGGCAAGGCGATCACAAGCCGTCAGCCGCAGCGGGGCTGAAGGTCAACGCTTTTGCGCGGGGACTGGTGCATCCACGCAATATGCATGTGTTGCCCAATGGTGATGTTCTAGTCGCCGAGTCGATGGGAGAGCGGGAAAAACCACGCGGCCTGTTCGAACATGCCATGTCGGCCACGATGCAGCGGGCAGGTGCTTCAGGGGATAGCGCCAATCGTGTAACGCTTCTGCGAGACGCGGATGGCGATGGTGTGGCTGAGGAAAGGTATACCTATATTGAGAGTGTCCGGCAGCCCTTTGGGATCGTAGTAGTCGGAGAAATGGTTTATGTCGGAGCAAGTGACGCGCTTCTGGCCTATCAGTACAAGGCTGGTGCGACCAGCATAACGGAGCCTGCCACGAAATTGATGGATCTGGTGCCGGGCGGGCACTGGACGCGAAATCTTATCGCCAGCAGGGACGGTACCAAGCTCTATATTGCTGTGGGCTCTCTGACCAATATTGCAGACGGGGGCATGGCAGTCGAAGAAAACCGCGCCTGCATTCACGAATACGATCTTGCGTCCGGTCAATCCCGCATCTTCGCCGGTGGCCTGCGCAATCCGGTGGGCATGGCCTTCGAGCCTGACAGCGGTATGCTTTGGACGGTCGTTAACGAGCGCGACGGGTTGGGGGACGAGACACCACCTGACTATTTGACGTCGGTGCGGGACGGCGGATTTTACGGTTGGCCGTTTTGTTATTGGGATCGCGTGGTGGACGATCGGGTGCCGCAGGACGCAGCCAAGGTAGCCTCGGCGCTACAGCCAGACTACGCGCTTGGCGGGCACACGGCCTCGCTCGGGCTTTGCTGGCTGCCTGAGGGAACGCTCCCAGGCTTTCCTGCCGGCATGGCGATCGGCCAGCACGGGTCTTGGAACCGCTCTAAACTGTCAGGGTACAAGCTGGCCTTCGTTGCCTTTGAGAATGGTAACCCCACAGGCTTGCCGCGCGAAATCCTCACCGATTTCCTGTCTGCCGACGAAAAACACTCATATGGCCGCCCGGTCGGGGTGGTGTTGGCAGCAGACGGTGCGGTGCTGATGGCCGACGATGTTGGGGATATTATTTGGCGTGTCACCAGCGCGTAAGAGTGAAGACAACAGCAGCTACCAGCACAAAGACATGCCGGAACTGAAAGGGCTCAGCACTTGAAAAGTGTGCAGGCGTGCGTGAATCTTGCAGGTCCTTTGACGATAGCCACTGAAGCAAGCGGCGCGGAGGGAAGGCTGAGTACGGCAGCGCAACTGCGCTTGTGAGGCTTCCAAAGCGCACGTCGGTCTCGGAGACCGGGGCATGATGGACATGTCGGCAGTGGGCTTTATAGTGCAAGATATCTTTTTTACTGCTGCTCCGGAGATGGAGTTAACCTTAGGGTCCGTGGACGCGCTCGCCCGCCTGTTAAACAGCTGTCGGGGACCAGGACGTTCTATCTCATGATGTCGGCCTAATTCAGCTTAGTATCTTTCACTATCGCACCATCCAGCCGCCATCCACCGGTAAGACTGTCCCTGTGACATAGGAAGAGTGAGAAGAAGTGAAGAAGAGGATGGCGGTAGCGAGGTCGGCAGTGGTGCCCCATCTGCCGGCGGGAATGCGCGCCGAGATCTGAGAGTGCCTGTCAGGGTCATTGCGCAAGGCTTCGGTATTGTCGGTTTCCATATAGCCGGGCGCGATCGCGTTCACCGTAATGCCCTTCGGCGCGAGTTCGTTGGCCATGGCTTTGGTCAGCCCGGCGACGCCGTGTTTGGAGGCGGCATAGGCCGGCACGCGCACGCCACCCTGAAAACTGAGCATGGAGGCAATGTTCACGATACGGCCGGCGCGACCGGTCGCAATCATGTGGCGTGCCGCTGCCTGCGAGAGGAGGAACACGGCTTTGAGGTTGACGTCGATCACGGCGTCCCAATCCTCCTCCAGAACATCGACGATATCGGCCCGGCGGATGATCCCGGCGTTGTTGACGAGGATATCGATACCGCCCATGGCCGAAATCGAGGCGTCTAGAACGGCCTGCGCGTCGAACGGCTTGGATAGATCGATGTGCTGTGCATGAAACCGCCTGCCGGTTGCCTTGATCAACTGCTCCGTATCCGGCATCGGCGAGGAGCCGATGGTAGCGATGTCGGCCCCGGCTTCCGCCAGCGCAAGGGCGAGACCTTGGCCGAGGCCCGTTCGTGCGCCGGTCACGAGCGCGGTCTTGCCGGTGAGGTCAAACAGATGTTTCAAGGCGAAGCCCCTTTTCGTCGAACAGGTGAAGCGGTGCGGCATCAAGCGAGAGGTCGATCTCCGAGCCCGGTGAGAAGCGGTGCTGGCCGGGCAGGACCACAAGAAGCTTTTGCCCTGCATGCTCGGCGTGCAAAACAGTCTCGGAACCGAGCGCCTCGATCATGCGGACAGTCGCCCGCAGGGACCGATCGCCCTCACCGAGCGTGAGATGTTGCGGGCGAACACCGAGCGTCAAGTCTGCGCCCTGCTGTAGAACCTGCCGACCTGCTTCGACCTCCAGGCGAGAACCGTCGGGTAGAGACAGCACGGCATGTCCGGGGCGAGCATTCTCTACTGTGGTTTGCAGAAAGTTCATGTGCGGGGCGCCGATGAAACCGGCGACGAAGCGATTTCCGGGTGTGTTGTAGAGCTCCAGAGGCGTGCCGACCTGCTCGATGCGTCCGGAACGGAGCACGACGATGCGATCGGCAAGCGTCATCGCCTCCACCTGATCATGGGTCACGTAGATCATCGTGGCTTTCAGCCGCGCATGAAGCGCGGCGAGTTCTGCACGGGTCGAAACGCGGAGTTCAGCGTCGAGGTTGGACAGAGGTTCATCGAGCAGAAACCCGACCGGACTGCGAACGATCGCCCGGCCGATAGCGACACGTTGGCGCTGCCCCCCGGAGAGCTGGCCGGGCCGACGCTTGAGATAGGGTTCGATCTCCAGCATGCGCGCTGCTTCAATGATCCGTTTGTCGATCTCCGCCTTGGGCATCCGCGCGTTCTCCAGACCGAAGGCAAGGTTCTGCCGCACGCTCATATGCGGGTAGAGCGCGTAGGATTGAAAGACCATGGCGAGCCCGCGATCGGCTGCCGTCACGCTATTGACGTTGCGGCCATCGATCTCGATATCGCCGCTCGTAATTTTTTCCAGTCCGGCGATAGCTCGCAGGAGCGTGGATTTTCCGCAGCCGGACGGTCCGACGAAGACGACGAGCTCGCCGTCCCCGATGTCGAGGTCGATGCCATGCAGCACGTCGATCGCGCCGAACGACTTCTTGACGTTGGAGAGTTTGATCTGGCCCATTGGCGTTTCCTTACTTGAGCCCGGAGCCGGCTATGCCGGTGGTGATGAAGCGCTGCAGGAAGATGAAGACGAGCACGACCGGGATCATGGTGACCACCGTCATGGCGAGGATGAAGTGCCACTGCACGTTTAGCTCGCCGGAATAGATGCTGAGGCCAACCTGAAGCGTATAAAGCTCCTTGCGCGACAGTACGATCAGCGGCCAGAGAAAGTCGTTCCAGCGCCAGACGACCGAAAAGATGGCGAGAACCGCCAGCGCCGGGGCCGTCAGCGGCAGGACGATGCGCCAATAGATCTGCCACTCCGAGGCCTTGTCCATGCGCGCGGCATCCAGAAGCTCGTCCGGAATGGTCAGCATGTACTGGCGCAGGATGAACACGCCCGTGGGCGTCGCCACCGTCGGCAGGATCACGCCCCAGAGATTGTTGAACAGCCCGAGCGACGAGATGATCGAGTAGAGCGGCACCATGATAACCGACAGCGGCACCATCAGCGTCGCGAGAATGATGAGCATGGCGAAGCTGCGGCCCCGGAACTCGTATTTCGAGAGCGCGAATGCTGCCATGGAATTGACGACGAGGGTGATGACCGTTGCCATCACCGTGACGAAGACGGAATTCCACAGGTAACGGAAGAAGTCGAAGTGGACGAACGGCTCGGTGTAGTTTTCGGTGGCGAAGGACAGTTCACGCACCGGTTGGCGGTCGTCGATATTGACTCGGACGGGCGGCGCGCCGGGGTCTGCGGGATCAATCATCTGGCTGAAAAGCCCGATACGGCGGATCTCGGCCATGCGTTTCGTGGTGCCGTCCGGCATTTTCGCGTCGTAAAGCGTCAGCGGCTGGTCATGGCCGGCGACCGTCACCTGCTGGCTGGCGTAAGGAAGAATGGAAGGTGGGAACTCGGCAAGCGCGGCCGGGGTCTTGAAGGACGAAAAGACCAGCCAGAGAGCGGGGCCGAACATCACGATCAGCCCGCCGATCAGCCACAGCCATGTGACGATATCGGTCCAGTGCCACCCCCGGCCGTGCATCTGGCTACCCCTGCGGCGGAAAATGAAGCTTGCGGCGCGGCTCATCTGCGTTTCCCCTTGTTCTCGCCACGCTTGCCGAGCCCGAGCTGCAACAGCGTCAGCACCACCAGCACGAGCCCCATTAGAATGGAAGCAGCAGCGGCGAGGCCCGGATTTCTCGGCTGTGAAACGAAGCCGGTTTCGTAGATGTACTGGGTCAAGAACAGCGTGCTCGTTCCGGGCCCACCGCCTGTGAGAATGTAGACCTCGTCGAAAACCTGCACCGCGCGGATGAGCGCCAGGACGATGACGACGACGAGGTTGGGCGCCAGCAATGGAAGGGTTATGCGCCAGAAGACGCGTGCCGGCCGAGTGCCGTCCATGGCGGATGCTTCATAGAGGTCCTTCGGGATGGCCTGAAGGCCTGCCAGCAGGATTAAGGTGTAGAAGCCCATATGCGCCCAGAGCGAAACGCCGACCGCAGCCATGAACGACCAGTCGCGATCCGTCAGCCAGTTGTAGGGCTCCATGCCGAAGGGGTATAGAATGAAGTTCAGCAGACCCTGCCGCTGTAGGATCCAGCGCCAGATGAGACCGACGACGACGGGCGACAACAGCACCGGGAAGAAGAAGACTGCTCGCCAGAAGGACCGGGCGGCAAGGTTGCGGTTGAGGATCAGCGCGGTGACGAGGGCTGCCAAAATCATGAACGTGACCTGCAACACCACGAACCAGAAGGTGTTACCGACGGCAGTCCAGAACGCATCTTCCTGGCAGGTCAGGGCATCGAGATAGTTGCTGCAGTCGAAAAGGCGCGCATACTGGTCGCCGCCGACATAGGTGCGCTCCGGTAGGAAGAGTGCGGATCCGCCCGTCATGGAATAGGCGACGTTGATGCCGAGCGGCAGGAGAACGAAGATCCCGAAGATCAGCATGTTTGGCGCAAGGAAGAACAGCGCCATGCCACTAAGGCCGGTCAGTCTCTGCAAGGCGCGCATGGGTGCATCGATCAGCCCCATCACAACGCCGACGGGTGTCTTGACGATGGTGCCCAGACGCTCCGGCAGGGTTGGCTTATTGGCGTTGGATACGGTCACGGGTCTCTCCTGTGCGCCTTTTTGTGCCGGAGAGCCCGAGCATGCTGCTCCGGCCCTTCGCGTTTCTCGATCACAAGCGTCAGAGCGCGGCGTCCTTGACCTTGGTCGCCACGTCGGCGTCGATGCGGGCGAACGCATCACCGACTGGCAATTCGCCGGCAATCGCCTGTCCGATACGGGCGACCAGCGCGCCATAGACCGTATCGGACCAGCGCCACCCCGGCATCTTCAAGGCTTGTTCGGACGTCGTCTTCGTCGCGTTCACGAAGATGTCGAGGGCCGCCTTGACCTGAGGATCCTGCGTCTTGAAAGCCAGATCGCCCTTGTCGATCACGCCTTTGTGGGCGGGAATGAACAGCGTGCGCTCGGAGAAGTCCTTCACGACCGCTTCGCTCGCGAGGTAGTCCATCACCTTGGCGACGTCTTTCGGGTTCTTGGTGTACTTGATCGCCACCAGCCCTGCGCCGCCCGGCATGCCGGTGCAGGAGGCCGGGCCGCAAGGGCTGCCCTTCGCAACCCAGTCGAAGCCGTTACCGATCTTGGTTGAGAAGTTCGGAACCTGCCAGGATCCGGAATAATAGAAGGCAAGTTGAGCGTTGATGAAGTCGTCCGCCGCGGCGCGATAGGTCTGCCCGGCAGCAGAGACCCAGACATCCTTGCTGATGGTGCCGTCTTCCGCCCATCCGACGAACTTGCCGATGAAGTCCTTGGCGCCCTTGTCGAGTGGCGCTGGCTTGCCGTCCTCGCCGATATAGTTGGCGCCATAGGCAATGTTCGGCGCGGAAATGCGGTGGCCGGAGCGGTCGAGCGCCATGGCAAAGGGAATCTTCTGGCTTTCGGCGACTTTCCGCGACGCCTCAGCCCAGTCGTCCCAGGTCGCGTCCTTACCGGGAAGGTCGACACCTGCCTGCTCGAACAAGGTCTTGTTGGCAAAACCGCCCGTCAGCGTAATCTGCGTCATGAAGCCGGAGATCTGGTTCGAGCCGTCGGGGCGCATCCAGTCCGCCTGCGCGCCGAAGTTCGTGTCCCAATACGCCGCGTCGGCAACGAGAGGGCGCAAGTCCAGCCAGTGGCGACTGAGGTCCTTCAGCGCGGTCACGCGGGCGATGTCTGGCCCGTTGCCGGCTTCGAGCTGAATGGGCAGCTGCTCCTTGACCACACCATAGGCGACGTTGTCGATGATTACGTTGATGTCAGGGTTCTCAGTCCTGAAACGGCTGATCAGATCGGCGAGAACCTCGCCTTCGATCCCGTCCGAATACCACATGATCCGCACGTCGCCGGCGTGAGCTGCGGTCGAGGTTAAAAGGGCGAGCGTGGCGCCCGCCAGAAGCGATCTCATTGTCATGCGCATATCCTCCTCCTTGTAAAGACGGGCCTCCACCCGTCCGTGATGACGCCGTCTAGGATGCGGTTTCGGATACCGAAAGCATCGTCGCCTCTCCCTTGACGGTATAGTCCGATCGGGCAAGGCGGCGGCCTTCCGCTTCGACGCTGCCGTCTGCATGAAAATGCACGGTGCCGTAATCGGGATCTTCGATCACAATGGTGCCCTCGCCCTCTTCGCTGGCTTCGAGCGCTGCAAATCTCGTCTCTACGGTCCTGAGATCTGCGGCACTGCAGACGCGTACGATCCATCGAGTTTTCATACCGTACTGCCGAAGCTCGAGCCCGGCCGAGGGACCCTCGGTCACGGGAAAGAGGGGCGATGCCGCTTTCAGCATCACCGCGCCGAAGCCGGATCGCGCCAGAGCGATGTGGCCGGAGATGGCGGATTCGTCGAATTCTGCGACGGGAAACCAGGCGTGCGTGAAGCCCGGTTGCTCCTCATTGACCGTGAACTCCAGAATGGCGAGACCGCGATACTGCTGGGTGCGGGCAATCGTTCCGCAGCCGCCCCAGTAGGACGGGCGACCGTAGCCGAACTGGATCGTTTCGCCGGGATGGTTGATCCAGATCGAGGCCTCGGGCGTCTCTCCGATGCGCAGATGCAGGATCGTCTCCTGATAGCCCCACTCGTTCCAGCGGTAATGCGCTGCGGAACCCATGGCGAAATCGGCGCTCTTGTAGTGGTAGAGCGCGGCGAAAGCGTTCTCACCTTGCGCAAAGCGCCACTCCTGATGCTCGTCGCTGTGGTGGTTCGCAATGTCGGCCAGTTCTAGCGGTATGATTAAGCCGTGGTCGCGCAGGCAGACGGCGAGTTGCGGCAGAGCATGCACCCGTCGCCCATACCAGCCGCGGCCCCAAAGGAGACGGGCAACGCCCGAAAGCTCCAGCGAGCGTCCGGCGCACAGCGTGTGCTCATAGGATCGCCCCTGAGCCGCAGTAACCATGCCGTGATGGGCCGAGCGGGCGATGATCTCGCAGAGGCGGACGATGCCGGCCTTGGCGCGCTTGGCAATGTCGTCGTGCGGTGAAAGCGCGGCCAGCGCCGTCAGCCCTTTGAGATCGATCGGGAAATACGGGGCTGAATTGAACTCAGCCATTTCCCAGTGTTCGAAATGATCGAGCCATGTGCGGACACGGGCAGCGCCGACGGCACTCTGTTCCGCCCCTGTGCGGCCGGAGCGCACGAAGGTCGCATCCGGCAGCAGGGCGCCACTCAGATAGGCACAGGTGTGAAAGAGCAGAGCGTGGTTCTCGGAGAAGTACCACTGCACGTCATTGCCCGGCTCATCCATCCAGAAGCGATAGTTGAGGACGGCGGCGTCGATGCGGTCGCGGAGGCCGGCGTCGATGTCGGCGCCCCAGACGGTTCGCGACCAGATCAGCGGCACGAGCGAGAAATCGGCGCAGTCGTGGCAATCCTCGATCAAGGGCAGGATTTCGGCGATCATGGCGTCGGTCTCCACCCCACCCCGACCGCTGGCGAGACGGGCAAAAGCGCGCACAGTGTCGCGTTCGGAGTCCTGCGAAATCGCGTCCAGTGTTTCCGTGATACGGTCTTTCAGAGCCTCCGGTGCGTCGCCCTGCCGTTCCGCGTGGCAGATTTCGACGCCGAGCGAACGCGCCGCCACGAAACCGCCAGCATCGAGCGTGATGCGGAAGTGCCGGAAATCGGCCGGCGCGCTTTCAGCCTGGCCGATCAGCAGCGTGGTTTCGCCAGCCTTCAGCTTGAAATCGAAGTCGAAGCGTTCGCGTGACATGAAATCGCCCTCGATGGCGACGTTCACATCCACATCCAGCGCGAGCGGTTCTGCCAGACACAAGGTGATGTCACCTCCGAAATAGTGCGGGCGGTCGAGATGCATGCCGTCGAGAGCGGCCTCCAGACTTTCGGCAACCGAGCCGGGCACCGGAACAGGAACGCAGACACGGGCCGCCGGACCGGAGAGATAATCCATCTGATAGAAATAGCGGGCATCGCGCTCTGCCAGATCGTCGAAGAACAGCGTGATTTCGTTACGGCCCTCGACAAGCGGCAAGGCGAAATCCTGTTTGACCTCGAGATTGCGGCTGTAGGGCGCGATCCAGCCGATTTCCTCGCCGTTCAGCCAGAGAACGGCACCGCCGCAGGTGCCCAGCCGGATGTTCGCCATGCCTGCAACGTCTGCGTCAACGGTCGTTCTGGCCCATGTGGCAAGCCGGGTGGGGCGAAACCAGAAGCCGGAGAGATCGAGGCGCGGCGAGCCAAAGGGCAGCCACCAGCGCGTACCCACGAACGTACCGCGCACATCGGGGCGGTTACCGCGATATGTGTCAGCGAAGATGGTGCGGCAGGGATATTCATGAGGAATGAAGTTCTTGACCTTCGTCAGGAAGAAGAACGGATCCATCTCGCCCTTCATGGGCATGTCGGGAACGTCGAAGCGCGCCTCTTCCGTCCTGCCGACTTGCCAATAGCAAATGGCAGCACCCGGCTGAAGAGGCTTTTCAATCCAGTGGGTTTGCGCGCTCATTTCAGATCCGCCAGTGCTACGGGGGAGACGTCGTTATATTCCTGATTTTCACCGGTCATGCCCCAGACGAAAGCATAGGGACCAGTGCCCGCACCCATATGAATGGACCAAGCAGGCGAGATGAGCGCCTGAAGATCGGCCACCACGAGATGGCGGGTTTCTTCCGGGCGGCCCATCAGGTGAATGACGCGGTCTTCAGGTGCGAGGTCGAAATAGCAGTAGGCCTCCATCCGCCGCTCGTGAAGATGCGGCGGCATGGTGTTCCAGACGCTGCCTTCGGCAAGATCCGTTATGCCCATGAGCAGTAGGCAGGATGGCGATACTTCCGGATGGATGTACATCCTGAGCTGTCGCACATTGGAGCGCTTCGCATCGCCAAGTGCAAGCAGCTTGGAGTCCGCGGCCCTGATCAGCCGGTGCGGCAGATCCGCACCTGCCGGAACCGAATTCATATAGAAGCGGGCCGGAGCATCCGGATCTCGACTTGAAACGACGATCTCGCGCGCACCGCGCCCGATATAGAGCACGTCGCGATTATCGAGCGCGAAGGTCTCGCCGTCGACGGAGATCGTGCCGGAGCCGCCAAGATTGGCAACGCCCATTTCCCGCGCCGACAGGAGAAACGGCGTGCCGATCTCATCGCCGGCACCAAACGCGATCTGCTCGCCCGTGGGAACCGCACCGCCGACGATCAGGCGATCGACATGCGTGTACGTCAACTGCATCTTTCCCGGCTGGAACAAGTCTTCCATCAGGAACTCCGCCCGCAGCCGCGCAGTATCGTAGCTCTTCGCGTCGGTTGGACCGGCTCCGTAGAGAATGTTCATCGTCATAACGTCTGGTCTCCCGTTTCAACGTGCCGAAGTGCCTCGGACAGGCAGAGAATGGCGAGCGCCTGCCCGTATCCTGTCGGCTGGATGGGAATATCCCGGTAAAATTGGAGGTCGTGACCCATGCGGGTTCCGTAGGACACGTTGAGCACGGTGCCGCTCTCGTCGATATTGTCGAGGACCGCCTGCACCGCACGTAGGCCGGCCTCCTTCCAGCCCGGCGTACCCAGTCCCAGTCGAAAGCCCTTGAGAAGGCCGTAGCCGATGCCGGCCGTGGCGGAGATCTCCTCGTAGGAGCCTTCATCGTCGAGCAGCGTGCGCCAGGCGCCCGACCGCGCCTGCAACGGCAGAAGGGCATTCACCTGCGAAACGAGCACACCAAGCAGATAGGCCTTCACCGGCTGCGGCATCTCGGCGAGATCGAAAAGATCCAGCATCCCGGCCGTGATCCACGCATTGCCCCGCGCCCAGCGTGCCTCCGCGAAGTTATGCCGTCCGTCAAACGTCCATCCGTGGAACCAGAGCCCGGTTTTGGTGTCGGCAAGGTAGCGGGTGTGGACGAGAAACTGAAGGGCCGCCTCATCGGTCAGCTCCTTGCGGCCGCTTGCCTGCCCGTAGGAGGCGAGGAACAATGCGACCATGTAGAGCGTGTCGTCCCAGAGTTCGTTGTCGTTGACCTTGTCGGAAACGTGATGCTCGAAGGCGCCTTCTGACGTCCGGCCCATTTCGGCAAGCACGCGGCTTGCCCATTCGTCCAGCGGCTTTTCCCAGCGCGGATCACGAGTCTCGTTCCAGAGCACGGAAAGCGCCAACATCGGCGCGGTGGTATTGACGTTGAGAAGGGGCAGACCGGCAGCAAGCCGCTTTTCATACCATCCTTCGATGAGAAGCTTGAGATCGTCGCGGCCCGTGATTTGCCAGAGACGGACGAGACCGTAAAGCCCCACGCCCTGCGGCCATTCCCAGCTGTCGAACGAGATGTAATCACCAGCCGTGCCGTCCAGATTCGGCTCATCGAAGCGACCGTCGTGACGCAGGCCGGTCATGCCCGCAACGATCAGGTCGAGCTTCGAACGGATCTCTCCTGCGGATAGCAGCACGGTGTTGTCTCCTCTCCCACGGACGGTTTGAAACCGACCGACCTTCCCGCTTCTCCCGAGCGGTGAGCTGATGAAATCACTCTCATAAAGTTTGCGCAATCTGAAAATTTTTTGCAGTATGCGGTCTCAAGGAGAACTTCCTCATGGCTATTTCGCCCCTGCCCGGTAAACGCGGAACCAAGAGCCGCCGCGTGCGGCTTGAGGACATCGCCAAAACGGTCGGTGTTTCGCTCAGCACCGTCTCGCGCGCGCTATCCGGCGAGAAAGGCGTGCGCGCCGACATCCGCGAGCGCATTCTAGAGGCGGCGAGAACGGCGAATTACGTGGTCCCAACGCCGATTGCCGGCAAGAAGGTCATTCTCGCGGCGTCGAGTGCGGCGATGATCGACTATGTCCGCAACCAGTTTACGCTGTACGTTCTGGAAGGACTGCGCGACCGGGCGCAGGCGCTTGGTCTGGAAATCGTCACGCGGTCAGTAGCCGGCCATGCTGAAGAAAAGACGATGCTGGACGAGGCCGGAGCCGATCCGGATGTGCTGGGCCTGCTCTTCCTCACCGTCGATGACGAAGCCATGCTCGCCGCCACCCGCGCATTTGCCAAGCCTGTCGTGATGATCAACGGGGACGATCCGCTGATGCGTCTGTCAAGCGTAACCCCCTGCAACCGGTCCGCAGCGCGACTTGCTGCCGAGCACCTGATTGGTCTTGGCCACGAACGCATTCTCTTCCTGATGCGTCCCGGCCGCCATACGATCGAGCGCCGCCGCGAAGGTTGGCGTGATGCGTTTCTGCACAGAAACCTTGCCTGTCCGGATGATCTCGTGGTGCTCGTGGACGACTGGCTCCCCAATCTCGCAGCCCAAGCTATTACCGCGCGCATTAGAGAGAATGGCCTGGACTTCTCTGCGATTCTCGCGGCCGGTGACAGTCTTGCCGTCGGCGCAATGACGGGCCTTCAGGAACAAGGCTACTTGGTACCGGCAGATGTCTCCGTCATGGGCATAGACGATCTACCCCAGGCAGCATTCGCCCATCCTCCGTTGACGACCATGCATATCCCCATGCGCGAACTCGGCTCCGTCGCACTCGACCTCCTGCGCGACAGTATTACGGGCTCTCCCATGCCCGCCCGCAGGATCGAACTCGCCTGCCATCTCGTCGAACGCGCATCGGTCTCACGGTTCCTGTCGCGATGATGTGCCTTAATTTCTAGGGCTGAATTTATCCATGATTGCCTAGAACCAAATCGAACCGACGGAGGCCGGCATTAAAGCTCGTGACCTGAACCGCGTTCGAGGTTCGTTCGTTGCATACGCGAGCCAACGAGGACATCGGTCGCATTGTGAGTTTTTGGTATCCCAGTCGAGCATCATAAGCAAAGTTGGTTATAGCCTTCGCCGCGATTGGTGACGCGTATCGCTTCGCAGCAATGGCGGTGCTGGCACAAGACGAGATCGGCTGACGGCACTATTTGGGAAACCGCTCGAGCATCTCCTTGAGACGTTTATTCTGGTCCAGGAGCCTTTGCTTGAAAAGCCTTTTAAGCTCTGCGTTTTCAGCATCAAGCTTAGCCAGTTGTTTTCGCGAAATCGATTCTATCGGGAAGGCTGGTCCTTCAACATCTTCAAACACGGAGACGCGACCTGGGTAAGTGTCCCCAGCGCACGCAGCCGCATTTGATTCAAGCTCGTAAAACGAGTGTGGTGCCGGTGATGCGGCAATTTCCTTGCTCGGTCTGCATTCTGGTTCGAGAACGCGACCGCCAGGGTTATCCGCCTTGTTTCTCGCTAACAAAGACTTGGCTCCCACCAAGGTGGGACGGCGTTCGGCCTCGGCCTCTGGCTGAACAAGGTGCTTCTCTGACACCTCCTGTTTGACTGCCTTGTGGTCATCGGCGGCCGCACAGAGGACATTTGCGCTCGTGGCAGGAGGACGATCCTGTTCGATCTCGCTGATAAGCAATGCGAAGTCTACGTCACCCCAAATCGATTTTTTCGGAACCTGCTTCTGACGACGGCCACCTTTATATTCCACCACGAATACTGGTTGGGATTTTCGCATGACGGTTCTCAGTACAACTCAAGGCGCCGACGTAGCTCCGCGTTTTCTGCACGGAGTTTTTCACCAAGGCTTTGCCGCAGTCTCTGGTTTTCTTCCTCAAGCTTAATGAGGTCGGCCAATTCATTGCTAAGGGACGGTGGTGCGGCGAATGGAGCGGTTGCGTTTGAGGCGGCGCCTTCGGGTTTTTCCGCCCGCTTCCACTGGTAATAGGTTTGATCCGAAATCCCAACGGCTTCAACAGCGGCCTTCAGCGAAACACCACCCTTCTCAAGGGCCTCTTCGATGCGGCGCAGTTTTTCGGTACGTTCCGAAGCTGTGTGGCGCTTGCTCTGGCGCGTTTTGGGCTCCTCAGTACGAGCCTTCTTTGAGGCCCTTTTTCGGGACTTCCGCCCTGCATCATCCGGCTGCTGAGCTTCCGTGGCCGCGGTATCCTCAGATACCTGAGACGCTTCGGGTTGCTGTTCATCGTCGTTCATCATGGCATTCTCCAAAGATCGGATTATATCGCGCAGTGATATTCATCTGCTACCGGGAACAGCAAAGGTCAGCAAGCTTGGTCCGTGGAAATGTGAATGTCTCGGATCAAATAGCAGAGCCGCCCTTGTGGCGTGGTCGCATCTTGCCTCGCCTGGGAGAAAGGGCGACCCGTTATTCGTACCCAAGTTGCATATCCAGGTCCGCGCGGCCAGCGACCCGACGGATAAGCAATCTGTACCGGGACCATTTCGATTGATCAAACAGACATCTCTACTGGAAGTTCCGCGCCTTCACCTTCAGCGTATCAATATGCAGGTCGCGCACGAAGATGTCCCGCGGCTGCGGCACTCGCTTCGGCCGGTCCCGCGCATCGCCGCCACCCACCGAGCCATGCGCGAACTCATCGCCACGCCCTGACGTGACCCTGAACGCAGCATCCATGTCCGCCAATGCTGACAGGTCGCCTGAGAGATCAAAGAGCTGCTGTGCCACGAGGTGAACGACTTCGCCTTCCCGTTGGATGCGCCCGTTGATCGCCATCATGGACGCCCCCAGTACCACGCGCCGGCGCTTCTCGAACAGGCTCGGCCAGACCACGATGTTGGCAGCACCCGTCTCGTCCTCGATCGTGATGAACATGACGCCCTTGGCTGATCCCGGCTTTTGGCGGACGAGCACGAGACCGGCGGTGTAAACCCAGCGTCCGTCCCTGCCCGTCATCGCTTCCTCGCAGGTGACCATGCTGCGCTTTGTGAGTTCGTTCCTTAGGAACGCGACCGGATGCTCCCGCAATGTCAGGCTGACATGACCATAGTCCTGGACCACATTGTGCCCCTCCGTCATTTGGCGCAGCGCCACCTCCGGCTCCTGCTGTTCGGCAATCGCTCGCATCTCGCGCTCCGTCGCGGCGGCAAACAGCGGTAGCGGCTCGTCGCGCAACGCCTTGATTGCCCAGAGCGCGTCCCGGCGCTCGAGCTGCAGGCTCGGCTGGAAGGCATCGGCCTCCGCCAACTCGACCAGAGAGGCCGCCGGCACATCGGATCGCCGCCACATGTCGTCGACGCTCTCGAAGGGATCGTCCATCCGGGCGGCGACGATCCGGGCGGCATCGGCTGCGGCCAGCCCCCGCACCATGCGCATGCCGAGACGCACAGCTCGCATCTTGGTGCCGGATATCTTCTCCAGCGTGCAGTCCCAGCGGGAGCGGTTGACGCAGACCGGGCGGATCTCGACCCCATGGGCGCGCGCGTCTCCGACGATTTGAGCCGGTGCGTAGAAGCCCATTGGCTGCGAGTTGAGGAGGGCAGCACAAAAGGCGTCGGGATGATGGCACTTCACGAAGTTTGAGGCATAGGCGATCAGCGCGAAGGACGCAGCATGGCTTTCGGGGAAGCCATAGGAGCCGAAGCCTTCGAGCTGGCTGAAGGTCTTCTCGGCGAACTCCGGTGAGTAGCCGTTCTTCACCATGCCCGAGACCAGCTTGTCCTTGAACCGGCTCACACCGCCTGTGAACTTGAAGGTGGCCATGCTCTTGCGCAACTGATCGGCCTCGCCGCCGGTAAAGCCCGCGCAAACCATCGCCACCCGCATGGCGCTTTCCTGGAAGAGCGGCACGCCGAGTGTCTTGCCGAGCACGGATTCGAGTTCAGGGGTCGGATATTCCACCTTCGCCTTGCCTTCCCGGCGACGGAGATAGGGATGAACCATGTCGCCCTGAATGGGGCCGGGCCGCACGATCGCCACCTGCACCACGAGATCATAGAAGGTCCGGGGCTTGAGCCGCGGCAGCATGGCCATCTGCGCCCGGCTTTCGATCTGGAAGGTGCCGAGCGTGTCGGCCTTGCGGATCATCGCATAGGTGGCAGCATCTTCATGAGGGAGGCTGCCGAGGTCGAGATCTTCGTGCTTGTGCTCGCGGATGAGGTCGAAGGCCTTGGACATGCAGGTGAGCATGCCGAGCGCAAGCACGTCGACCTTCATCATCCGCAAAGCCTCGACATCGTCCTTGTCCCACTCGATGATCTGCCGGTCAACCATGCTCGCTGGCTCGATCGGCACGAGATCATCCAGGCGATCATGCGTCAGCACGAAGCCACCCGGATGCTGGCCGAGATGGCGCGGGGCGCCCATGAGCTGTTGGGCAAGCGACAGCGTCAGCACCAGCCGCCGATCGTCCGGGTTGAGGTTCAGCTCCTTGACGTTCCTCTCGCTGACCGCCTCCGACCACGACCACATGCCGGACGAAAGCGCCTTGATCAGATCCTCCGGCAAGCCCAGCGCCTTGCCGACATCGCGGATCGCGCCCTTGGCCCTATAGCGGGTGACGGTGGAACAGAGCGCTGCCTTCTGATGCGTATAGGTCCTGTAGATCCACTGGATGACCTCTTCGCGCCGCTCATGTTCGAAGTCAACGTCGATATCCGGAGGCTCGTCCCGCTCCTGGCTGACGAAGCGCTCGAACAGCAGATCGTTGGTCTCCGGATCGATCGAGGTGATGCCGAGGATGTAGCAGACGGCGGAATTGGCGGCCGATCCCCGCCCCTGGCAGAGGATGCCTTGCGAGCGGGCAAAGCGCACGATCGAGAAGACGGTGAGGAAGTAGGGCGCGTAGCGCATGGTGCGGATGAGATCGAGCTCATGGCGCACGGTCTTCAGCACGCTCGGGGGCAGACCTTCGGGATAGCGATCGGGGATGCACTCCCAGACATAGTGCTCGAGCGAAGCCTGCGGTGTCTTGCCGAGAATGATCGCCTCTTCCGGGTACTGGTAGGTCAATTCCTCCAGACTGAAGGTGCAGCGGGACACGATCTCCATCGTGCGGGCGAGTGCCTCTCGGTGGCGCGGGAACAGACGCTCCATCTCCTCGGGCGGCTTGAGGTACCGGTCGGCATGGCGCTCGCGTTCGAAGCCGACCTCGTCGATGGTGGTGTTGTTGCGGATGCAGGTGACGATGTCCTGGAGCTGCCGACGGCGCGGCTCGTGGAACAGCACGTCATTGGTGACGACGGTGCGTACCCGGTAGCGGTGGGCGAGGATCTCCAGCTCATGCAGCCGCATCTGATCGTTCGGCCGGCGGCGCAGCGACAGAGCGAGATAGGCGCGGTCGTCGAAGACCCCTGACAGCTTGCGGAGCTGCACCGCGCAGGTCTCGTCAGGCAGATCGGGCACGAGCACGGCGATGAGGCCCTCGGCATAGAGTTCGAGATCCTCAAACGACAGGATGCAGTTGCCCTTGCCGCCACGGCCCTTGCCGCGCGTCAGAAGACGGGTCAGGCGGGAATAGGCGGCGCGGTCGGTCGGGTAAACGAGGACGGACATGCCGTCGGTAAGATCGAGGCGGCAGCCGACCACGAGGCGAATGCCGGTCGTGCGCGACGCCTCGAGCGCCCGCACGATGCCAGCAAGCGAATTGCGATCAACGATGCCCAACGCCTCGATGCCAAGCGCATGGGCGGTCGCAAACAGCTCTTCTGCCGAAGACGCACCACGCAGGAAGGAGAAGTGGGTGGTGACCTGGAGCTCGGCATATCTCATACGGCGTACCTCACGCGAAGATCCCGTGCAGGAACCAGCGGTGCGAGCCGGTCTCAAGGTTCTCGCCGTCGCCGCTGCGGAACACCCAGAAGCGCTCGCCGGCCTCGTCCTCCAGCGTGAAGTAGTCGCGCACCGCCGCACTCTCGCTACCGCGCTTCCACCACTCGCCAAACACACGTTCCGGCCCGTCCGCCCGCCTGACGCGTCTCCGCTTGCCCCGCCAGGTAAACGACACCGGCGGCTGGTCGGGAAGCAGCGCGATGACGTCGATCGGGTCGGGGTGGGCCAAAAGTCGCGTCGGGCGCGGCCAGTGCAGCGTCCATGTCTCCAGCACATCGGCGGCGGCCGCCGCAATCCGGCGCACGCTACGTTCCGGCACGTCGCTGGCAACAGCCGCATAGCGGTAGACCCTGTGACCGCGATTGCCGAAAATGTCGATCAACGGCGTGATGTCGCGATCGGTGTCATCGACAAGGGTTGATACACTCTGCGTCTCCTCCAGCGGCTCCGCCATGACGGCGGCCAGCGACAGCTTCTCGATACCGAAGCCCGGCTCGATCTTCTCGGTGCGGTCGCCGTGCCGTCCACTTTCTCCACAAGGAGATCGGCACGCCGGATGCCAAGCCCCCTCTCCTGCAGCTTCTCCACGAGCGCCACCACCAGACGACCGACATATTTGTCGATGGTCTCGGCGGCTCCGATGGGCTCGGCAAAGGAGCGCGAGACGACGATGAGGTCGGGGTCACGGACCGGATCGATCGG
>NZ_SLYH01000008.1:0-144657 GCF_004343445.1 Rhizobium sp. PP-CC-3G-465 | reverse complement strand
GTCTGGGCGGCATTGTCGGCGTTCTGCTTGATATTGGCCGCCATCTCTTCCATCGAGGCGGAGGCTTCCTCGGCGGACGAGGCCTGCTCGGTCGCACCCTGGCTCAGCTGTTCCGAGCTCGAGGACAGTTCCTGGCTGCCCGAGGAGACGTTGTCGGAGGCCGACAGCGCATCGCCGACGACGCCGCGAAGGCGCTCGACCATGGCATTGACGTGGGAGAGCATCTCGCCGATCTCGTCCTTCGAGCCGACGACGGCAAGCTGCGTCAGGTCGCCTTCCGCAACGCTACGAACGGCCGTGGATGCGCGGGCCAGACCGCGGCTGATGGTGATGGAGATCCAGACGGCAGCACTGATCGCGATCAGCGAGGCGACGGCGGCAAGGGCGATCATGACGGTGCGGGTTGTGTCATAGAGGGTGTCTGCCGCATGATTGGCATCGGCAAGCTGCGACTTCGACAGTTCGACGAGTTCGGCGACGGAGGCGTCGATCGTATTTGCAAGCTCACGGCCCTCCGTGATCGAGATCCGCAGCGCCTGGTCCGCGGAACCGGATTCCAGGAAGGTGTAGATGCGCCGGTTGACATCCTCAGCCTTCGCAGCGAGATCCTTGATCGCCATCCACTTCGGGCGGCCTTCCGCGCTGGCGATCGCCAGTGCCTTGCCGAGCGTCTCGTTCATGCGAACGAAGGCCTGGGTGCTCTTGGTATTGGCTGCTGCAAGCTCGGTCGGTGTGTTGGTCGTCAGCATGTTCTTCTGCTGACGGATGCCTTCAAGCTGCGCGATGTTGAGGCTCTGCGCGAACTCGAGCCGCGTGACCGGGCCGGCGAGAACATCACTCATCGACTGATTGAGATTCGAAAGGCTGTACAGGGCATAGCCTGCCGTACCCACCATCAGAACGATGAGAAAGGTAAAGGCGGTGGCGAGCTTCATTTTCAGCGTGAAGGTCATGGTTTCGATCCGATGTTGCAGATGGACGGAGGAGGAAGAGCGATCTTAGTGGGAGGCAAAGATCGTCTTGAGGTTTGGCACGATGACGAACTCGCCGTTTCGCTTGACGAGGCAGTCGATGAAATACGCCCGCCAGCGCATGCCGACGCTGGGCGGTGCTTCGCTGGCAGCGCGAGAGAGGGTGGTGACCTCGTAGACCTTGTCGGTACGGATGCCGACGAGGCAGGGCTCGCCGTCGATGTCGAGCTGGACGACGATGATGCGGCTATCGATGGTTCCTTCGCCCGCCTCCATGCCGAAGGCGAGGCGAATGTCGGCCAGCGGAATGACCTTGCCGCGGAAGTTGATGACGCCGCCGAGAAAGGCCTTGGCGCCGGGCACCCGCGTTTCGGGCAGGAGGTCGAGGATCTCCTGGACCACCGTCGCCTCGATGGCGAAGGTCTCGCCATTGAGATTGAAGGTCAGCACAGACATTTCGTCCTGCCCGTTCCAGGTGCTGGAAACGTCGCTTCGGGTGACCTGCAGGCTCATACGACTGCGCGCAACTGCGCCTCCTGTCGAGCGCATGTACGCGCGCGCGAAGCTGTGATTGGCAATGCCTGATCCGTCATAGCCCTATACCTAGCGTTGAGCCCGCAAACCCTGAATCCACGCGGCGACTGCAGCTCAAAGCAGCCTAAGCGTGGCGATCGAGCCGACGTGTCCTCAAGGAGGCGGAGGAAACGCGACACGGATGTCGTTGATGAGAAATGATTGGTCGACCACGGAGATCCGTATCATGCGGATCAGGGTCCGGCGCGTAACCGGGCCAATCTTGACAACTGACGTTTGCATAGAGGTGGTTAATGTTGAATAAATAAATTGCTAAAGTGTGTGAACGCAAGCATTTCCGGCAAAATCGGGGTTGCCGGAAATGCTTGCGTTGTATGTTTCTTGCAGGCTTGCCGAGCCGTCGCGGACGTGGTTCTCCCGCCCGCTGTCAGCCCACCACCATCTCCGGCCAGAGAGCCGCCGTGGCGTCCAGCAGGGGAGACGTGCCGGCAGCGATCCAGGGGATGTCGCTATCGGGGCGGGTGCCGATGCGCACGTTAAGGCCGGCTTCGCGGGCAAGCACGGCGCCGCCGGCAATGTCCCACATGGTGGTGATCTTCTGCAGGTGGCCGTCGAAAATGCCGCAGGCAGCAAAGACCAGCGAGACCGAGGTGGTGTGCAGCGCCTCGACCACCCAGCCGGCTTGCCGAAGACCGGTGTGCAGCGCGCCGATCTCGGCAATGTCGTCGTGTGCGCTGTCGCCGAGCGAGACGACGCGGACATCGCCTAGAGGAGCGCTACGGGAAAGCGCCACGCCGTTGCGCTTGAGGCCGGTGCCATCGGCCGCGCTATAAACCTCGCCGAAGACGGGAAGGGAGACCACGCCGAGGTCCGGGCGGCCGTTCGTGACATGGCCGAGCGAGATGCCCCAGAGCGGCGAGCCCCGCAGGAAGTTCGAGGTGCCGTCGATCGGATCGATGATCCAGTAGGCCGCGCCGCCGACGCCGCCGAGTTCCTCGCCGACGATCGTCTCGCCCGGGAACGCCGCGTCAAGACGCTGGCGGATCAGGGTCTCGATGCTGGTATCGGCCTCCGAGACGAAATCCTGGAAGCCCTTCTCCCGCGTGGCGATTGCGTCGCGCGCGGCAAAGAAGGCGAGCGCTTCGTGCATGGCCTCCTCTACGATGACGGTCGCCTTCGACAGCCGGTCTTGCGTGTTGGTCATGCCGCATCTCCCTCGTTCTGCGTGGCCCAGGCCCGGAAGGCCTCGATCTCATCCGTCTGGATCGCGCCGACGCCCGCTTGTTTCAGCCGGCTCCAGACCGAATGCGGGTCGTGAAGCGCCCGGCTATCGTTGTAGTCGAGGCAATGGGAGACATCGAGCGTGTTGATCCAGACGCGGATGTTCTGCCGGGCGAGTTCTTTGCGGGCGGCCGCGATGTCGTCGAGATCGTCGAACTTGACCTCGATCATCGGCGCGCGGAGGGCAGCGATGCGGCGAAGGTCCTCGGCAAAGCGGTCTTTCCGGACCCGGAACATAGGCATATGCGGGATACGGCCGAACCAGTCGGCATCCAGAATCGGAAAACGCGTCGCATCGATGTCGATATCGGTCTTGACGAGAACCTGAGACTCGACGCCAAGCCGCAGGACCGTCTCCATGACGGCGGGCAGGTCGCGCTCGAACTTCGTATCGATGTTGACGGCGATGCGGCCGCGCGCGGCCTCGAGGATTTCCTCCAGCGTCGGCACGGGCTCCTGCGTCGCTTCCGCGTGCTGGCCACCAGCGCCGACCTTCAGGCGGGCGTTGCGAACGGTGTCGAAGGGAAGTTCCGCGACAATGCCAGTGCCGGTCGTCGTGCGGTCGAGCGTCTTGTCGTGGATGACGACGAGGTGCCCGTCGATGGTTGCCTGCGTGTCGATCTCGACCATTTCGACGCGGGCAGCGATGGCCGCCTCGATGGAGGCAATCGAATTTTCCGCCGTGGTCTTCCAGAAGCCGCGATGGGCGATGGTGAGGATGGCGGGATTGTCGCGCGAGGCCATGAGGAGGACGTCGGGTGTGTGAAACGGTGCGGCGGCGAGGCGGCTTTGGGAGGTGGGCATGAGGTCTTGCTTTCGGTTCGTGTTGGGGTGTGCGGACATCAGATCTTGCCCATGCCGGCCGCCATCAGGTCGTCGCGCAGCACGCGGCCGGCGATGACGAAGATAACGAGGGCGGGCAGGAGCAGGAGGAAGGAGACGATGGAGGCAAGCGGCAGCTGCATCGAATAGGGATCGAGATACATGTAGAGCTTGATCGGCAGCGTCTCGACCACAGGGGCGCCGACGATGAAGGATTTGTCGAACTCCTCGAAGCTGCCGACGAAGGACATCAAGCCGCCGGCGAGAAGCCCGGGCACGGCGAGCGGCAGTACGATATGCCTTACGATGCCGAACGTGCCGGCGCCGAGCGAGCGGGCGGCATGGAGGAGGTCGTCGGGGATCGTCTCGAGGGCAGCCGTCATCAGCCGGATCATCAGCGGCAGGGTGCCGACGATCTGCACGAGGATAACGCCGGCGACCGAATAGGCAAGGCCGAGCGCCAGAAACACCTGGCCGATGCCCACAGCCACCACGATGCCGGGAATGATGATCGGTGCGAGGATGAAGATCTCCACCGCCCGCTTCAGCCGGAAGGGAAACCGCGCCATGGCCCAGGCCGTGGGCAGCGCAATGAGGGCCGTGGCGAAGGTGACGACAAAGGCGATGACGATGCTGTTGATGGCGGCGCGCAACAGGCCGCTATCGCCGAGCACGCCGGCCCAGCGCTCGGTCGTGTAGCTTTGCGGCAGCACATGCGGCGCCGGCCAGCCATCGGCGATGCTCCAGAGGAACATCAGCCCGAGCGGCAGGGCGATTGCCAGGAACAGGAAGGCATAGAGGCCGACCGCGACGGGAAGCCGGTCCTCATGCGTGAAGCTGCGTTTGCGGGCGACGGGCGACAGGGTGTTTTCGGCAAGGGCGGTCATTTGGCATCTCCGCGTCCATGCGCATCGCCGATGCGCGATGTCAGGGTGTAATAGGCGACGAGGACGGCCACGGCGAAGGCGCTCAGCACCATGCCCATGGCGAAGACCTGGGGAAACCGGCCCTGATTGAATTCGTTGACCATTAGCACGGACAGAGGTCTCGCCGTCGGCGGTCCGACGATATCGGGAATGGCATAGGAGCCCATGGAGCCGATGAAGGTCAGGAGCACGGCCGCCGTGATGCCGGGCATGGCGAGCGGCACTTCCACGAGGAAGAAGGTGGCAAGGCGCGACGCTCCCAGCGTGCGACCGGCAAAGCGGATATCCTCGGGGATCGCGGCAAAGGCGCTGGTGATGATCAGCGTCATGAAGGGGATCTGCTTCCAGACGCTGGCGAGAATGACGCCGACGCCCCAGTCGTCGCGCACGAGCTTCGGCAGGCCGAGCCCCAGAGGCGCTACCGCCCGGTCGATGAAACCGCCGCGCTCGAAGACGACGATGATCATCAGCCCGACGATGATGCCGGGCACCGCGAGCGGCAGTTTGTAGAGACCGCTGAAGAGCTTGCGCCCGACGAAGTGCCGACGGATGGCGAGCGACAGCGGCACGGAGACGAGGAGCGACACGATGACCGGCGCGACCCCGTAATAGATGGAGGTGCCGAGCCCCCGCAGCATGGAGGGGCGCGAGAAGATGCGCACGTACCAGGCGAGCGTAAAGCTGCCATCCTCCAGACGCAGGCTGCCGATGAGGGCGGAGGCGAGCGGGCCGCCGAAGAACAGGAGGAGATAACCGACACCCGGCGCGAGAAGCAGTGGCAGGAGCAGGCGTCGGTCACGGAGAAATGCAGGCATCATGCGGCCTCCCGGCTGGGCACACGGTCCTCGATCACCCGGTCCTCAAGCACGGGCAGGCGATCCGGGAACGTCAGCGCCACAGTGCGGCCGGGCTCGATCAGCGCATCGCCGCCCGCCTGGCTAACTTTCAGGAGGGTCTCGCCGACAGCCACCGTATAGAGCGCGCTTGCGCCCATGAAGGACACGCCGGCAACCGTCGCCTGTGCGCTCGAGACGTGATCACAGGCGCGGATACCGATGCTTTCCGGCCGCACGGACACCTGTGCCGGACCCATGGCCTCCGTGGCGAGCTCGACCCGCTGGCCCCAAGGCAGCTGCCCCTGCCGGCCGGAGGCGGTGACGGCGAGCAGATTGGTCTGACCGAGGAAGCCGGCCGTGAAGGCCTGTTTGGGCGAGCGGTAAAGCTCCAACGGCGTGCCGATCTCGACCACGCGACCGGCATTCATCACCACGATCCGGTCCGACATGGCCATCGCCTCGGCCTGATCGTGCGTGACATAGAGGCTGGTCGCGCCGATGCGCCTGTGCAGCGCGACGAGCTCGTGGCGCAGCGTATCGCGTAGCTTTGCATCGAGGTTGGAAAGCGGCTCGTCGAAGAGCAGAAGGTTCGGCTGCATGACGATGGCGCGGGCGAGCGCCACGCGCTGCTGCTGCCCGCCGGACAGCTGGCGCGGCATGCGGGCCGTCAGGCCCGTGAGGGTGCAGATGTCGAGCGCGTGGGCGATCCGCCTCTGCTGCTCGGCCTTTGGCACGTTCTTCATGCGCAGGCCGAAGCGCAGGTTCTGCTCGACCGTCATGTGCGGAAACAGGGCGTAGGACTGGAACACCATGGCGATGTCGCGCCGTTCGGGCGGCAGCATGTCAATGCGCTGGCCGGCGAGGCGGATCTCGCCGCCGCTCTGCTGGCTGATGCCCATGACGATCCGCAGGAGCGAGGATTTTCCGCAGCCGGACGGGCCGAGAATGGTCACGAACTCGCCCTTCTCGACGGAGAGCGAAACAGGATGAAGGGCGCGGCTCGCACCGTAATCCTTGGTGATATCGGTGATTGCAAGCATGGTCATGGCCGTTTCCCGATGGATCGGAGGAGTACTGTCTGTGCTCTGGCCCGGACCCCGGGCGACAGCGGGAGAGCCGCCGCCTTGAGGTCCGGTGAGCCTGCTACTGGTTGAGCACCTTCTCATCCAGCGCCTCGGAGAGCGCCGTCGCCATGTCCCAGAAGGCGGTGACGCTGAGGCGCGGATAGACGCTGGACGGCAGCATGTGGGCCTGCGTTTCCACCGGCACCTGATCGCTGGTCACATCCGTGCGCGGCGAGCGCGAGGCCTTGGTCTCGAGCTTCCAGAGCTGGAACTCCTTGCTCATGGCCATATCGATCAGGAGCAGGGCGGCGGCGACGTGGCTCGCATTGGCCGGCACGAACATGGCATCGCCAGAGCCGATCTGACCCGTTTCCAGCAGCGTCAGGCGGATCGTCTCCGGCACCTGCTTGGTGGCGAGGAAGGTCATCACCTGGTCTTCCCAGACGGTGCCCATGGACAGCTGGCGATTGTTGATGAGGTTGAGCGTGTCGGCATTGCCGTTGGTGAGCTCGGCGACCGCCAGCAGGCGGCGATAGTAATCCCAGACTGGATCGAGGCATTCCGAGCCCATGGCCCATTCCTCGGCCTCATCCAGCGTCTGGTTCGTGTCGGTCAGCTGCGCCTTGCAGTCGCCCGTCAGCAGATCGAGCGCCAGCGAATAGAGGAACCCGCTCCCCGAGCCGCCTTTCGCGGGCGAGGTGACGCCGAGGCGCTTGGGGTTCTTTTCCGCCCAGGCGAGCAGGTCGGTGAAGCTTTTCGGAACCTCCGCGGCTGTCACGACCGCGCTGTCATACCCGATGGCCGTCTGATTGAGGTGGACGAGCGGAAAGCTGCCGCCATGGGGCTTCCCGAAGATGGTCTCGCTCAGCACCGGATCGTAATGATCCATATTGGGCAGGATCTTGGTCAGCGCGATCTTGCCGACGACGCCTTTGGACGACAGCAGCGGATAGCCGCCGCCACCGGCGAAGTAGACATCGACGGGCGAATCCTGGCCGGCGGCCTGCACGGCGATGAGCTGCTGGTTCGCCTGGTCGCCCTTGACGTCGGAACAGCTGACCTTGATGCCGTATTTCGCTTCGAAGCGGCGTATCAACTCCTTCCAGGTGTCGCCGAAGCTACCGGCGAAATTGTACATCGTTACCGTACCTTCCGCTTTGGCGGCAGGCACGACGATCTCGTAGAAATTGCCGCGCGTGACCGACGAAAGATCGAACGTCAGGTTCTTCATGTTGGTTTCGGCCGCAAGGCACGGGGCGGTGGTGGCCGTCAGCGCGAGAACGGCGGCGGCAAGAATGGTCCTGAACATAGGGGCTCCATGGGATCCGATGGGGATGTGGGAATGGGTGGCATGCCCTTTGACGACATGCGCGTTTCCGATGGAGACTTATTACTACACCTTGAGTGTAATATTTATGACGGTTTTGTAAAATGTAGGATCATCGGGCAGACATCGTTGCCGCGCCGGGTCGGGCGCGATATCCAACGCCATGACGTCAGAGCGAACACGGCCGGGAGAACGCGACATGGCAGCGGAACGGGACGCCCTGTCGCGGGTGCCGCTTGCCAGCGATAACGAGCGCATGATCCTCGATATCATCCGCCGTCATGGCGCGATGGCGCGCTCGACGATCACCAGCCACACCAACCTCACGCAGCAATCGGTCCACCGGCTGGTCGAGGGGCTGGTTTCTCGCGGGCTGCTGCGCACCGGCGCGCCGATCGGCGGCACGCGCGGTCAGCCGAGCCCGACCATCGAGCTTGCGCGCGACGGGGCCAGCGCGGTCGGCCTGTCCGTCAACACGGACTCGGTCATCCTCAGCATCACCGACCTTGCCTGCAGCATCATCGTGGAAGAGCGGCTGGACCTTCAGCCGTGCGACCGGGAGAAGACGCTGCGCGCCATTGCCGTGAGGCTCGATGCGTTGCTGGCAGAGCATCATATCCGCAAGGACACGATGGCGGGCCTCGGCTTCTCGATGTCGGGCTTCTTCGTGTCGGAGGATCGCGCCTTCAACGCGCCGGAGCCGCTCTCCGACTGGTCTCTCCGGGATCTCCGACCAGAGCTGGAGCATACCTTCGGTTTGCCCGTCTGGCTGGAGAACAATGCGACGACAGGCGCGATCGGCGAGAGCATGTGCGGCGTCGGCCTCTGGTGCCGGACCTTTGCGTTTCTCTCGTTCAACTATGGCTTCGGCGGCGGACTGATCCTCGACGGCAAGCCGTTCCACGGCTTCCACGGCAATGCCGGCGAGTTCAGCGGCATCTTTATGCCAGGCGAATCCGAACGGCGACCCGCTCTGCAATATCTTCTGGCACGGCTGCAGGAAAACGGCATCGGCATCGACAGCGTCGATACGCTGCGCCGGGATTTCGACCCCGCATGGCCGGGCGTCGAGGACTGGTTGGCGGAGACCATGCCGCAGGTGGACAGGCTGGTCGCGACGCTCATCGCCGTTCTCGACCCTCAGGCCATCGTCTTCGGCGGGCAGTTGCCGACGGAGCTTGGGCGGATGATGATCGAACGGGTGCACCTTCCCTCGCAGCGGGTGCATCGTTATGGCGTCGGGCCGAAGGAGGCGCGGCTCGTGCTCAGCGAGACGCTTGGAGACGCCGCCGCCATCGGTGCGGCGCTCCTTCCTTTGAAGATGCGCTACTTCGCCTGACGGGCGTCACGCCTTCGCGCAATAGGCGCGCCATCCCCCATAGGCACTGATATCGGCAGCGCCGGCCGTGATCGCGACCGGCTCGCAAAGAAAGCCCTTGGCCGACGTGCCATCGGAAAGGGCAATCGTGCCGATGCCGAGCGGCGCGGGAATGGCGGCGACGAAGCTGCCGAAGGCCGACGGTGTCAGACGCCAGATCTCGACCTCGATCTGCGTTCCCTCTCCATCCGCAACCCGGATCATACCCGGCTTCGGCGGCACCGTGCCGGCAAGGGCGTAGAGCCGGTAGTCCGAGGAGGTCCGGGCGGTGCGGGAGAATTGCGCTTTCAGATCGACAAGCTGATGATTGAGCGGCATGGCGGAGAGATGCGCGCCGACCACGACGAGGTCGATCAGGCCTTCCGCGGACGTGTCCGGTTCAGGCTTGACGTTTGCAGGTTGCTGCCAGCCGGTGGCGCCGAGCGTCAGGCCGCTTGCGGCGTGGAGCGTTTGCCCGAGCGTTGCGACGAGGCCGTCCTTACCGGCGGGGGCAAGCAGGGTGACGCTGGCGGGCAGGCCGTCCTGCCGGGTGCCGGTGGGCACCGCCATGCCACACATGTCGAGCAGGTTGACGAAGTTCGTATAGGTTCCGAGCCGTGAATTCTCCCGGATCGGCTCGGCTTCGAGCTCGGCGACCGTGTAATGGCGGGGGGCCGTCGGCACACAGAAGAGATCCACCGAGGCAATGATCGGCGCGAGCCTCTTCTTCAGCGCCTGAAGCGCATAGAGCCCGTCGAAGGCATCGGCCGCCGACAGCGCCTTTGCGCCGCCGTAGATCTTGCGCGTGACGGCGTGAAACGCATCTTCCCGGGCGTCGAAGAAGTCTTTCACCGCGGCATAGCGTTCGGCCACCCAGGCGCCTTCGTAGAGCAGGTTGGCCACGTCGTAAAAGGGCCCGAAGGAGATTTCGACCAGGCGGTGGCCGAGCTCTCGCAGTGTTGTCAGCGCTTGCGTATAGGCCGCCTCCATCGCCGCATCGCCGAAGAATTGGAGGTCGGCGCCGGCGGGAACGCCGATGGTCAGCACGGGCGGGGCCACACGAGAACCCTTCGGCAAAGCGCGGGAATAGGCGTCCGCCGGGTCCGTCCGGGCCGCGACGGAGAACACGGTCCAGGCATCCTCGACCGTCAGCGCGAAGATAGAGACGCAATCGAGCGTGCGGCAGGCGGGAATGACGCCGGTCGTGGAGAGCGCACCGAGGCTCGGCTTCAGTCCGACGATATTGTTGAGCCCGGCGGGAATGCGGCCGGAGCCCGCCGTGTCCGTGCCGAGTGCGAAGGAGACGATGCCTTGCGCCGTGGCGACCGCCGAACCCGAGGAAGACCCACCGGGCACCAGCGCCGGATCGATGGCGTTTTTCGGGATCGGATGGGGCGAGCGCACGCCGACAAGGCCGGTCGCGAACTGGTCGAGATTGGTCTTGCCGATGACGAGCGCGCCGGCCTCTCTCAAGAGGCGGACGACCTCCGCGTCCTTCTCCGGCATGTACGCATAATCCGGGCACGCAGCCGTGGTCGGCATGCCCGCGACGTCGATATTGTCTTTCACCGCGAAGGGAATGCCGAACAGCGGCTTTGCGGGATCGTAGGCGCCGAGGCGCTGCGCCTCTGCCAGCACGTCCTGCCGGTCTGCCAGATGCAGGAAGATGCCGGGATCATTTACGTCGGCGATGCGGGCGAAGACCCGCTCCACGACGGCGCTGACACTGCCGCCATTCCGATAGAAATCCGACAGCGAGGCGATGTCGAAGGCCGGGAGATCGGGGGAGGCCAGAAGATCGGAGGAGGGACGTCCGGTCATGCCATGTCCTCCTTGAGGATCGTCACGGGCCGGTCCCACTGAATCAGCACCACGCATCCGGGCTTGCTCCAGACGGAGTGCTCGGTTCCCATGGCGTTCACAATATAGCTGCCTTCCGCGTAGTCGCCCGTCTCGTCCGACTGCACGCCGTCGAGAACGAGGATGGTTTCGAGCCCCTCATGCCTGTGGTGTGGCACGGATGCGCCTGGCTCATATTTCAGCAGCGCCACGCCCGGCTGGTCGCCTTCGAACCGCTTGATCCAATGAATCGTCACGCCTTTCCGGAAGGCCTCGAACGGCAGGTCTTTCCAACCGCCCGACATCGAGAAGTCGCGTGTGGTTTCAGGCATGGGGCAGTCCTTTCAAAATGTCGTCGATATGCGCCGTCCAGCCGACGATGGCGCCCTGGGCGCGAATCATGGCGATGGCGGCGGCCTTGAAGTCGGGGAAATAGCTCTCGGTCGCCTCCTCGCAGAGCAGGCATTCATAGCCGCGATCATTGGCCTCCCGCATGGTCGTCTGCACGCAGACCTCGGTGGTGACGCCGGCAAAGACGAGCTGGGTGATACCCTTCTGTTTCAGGATCTCGCCGAGCGGGGTCGCATAGAAAGCGCCTTTGCCGGGCTTCTCGATCACGACCTCGCCTGCGATCGGCGCAAGTTCGGGCAGGATGGCGGTGCCCGGTTCTCCCACGATCAGCACGCGCCCCATCGGGCCTTCGTCGCCGATCCGCAGCGCCGGGTTGCCGCGGTCGCGTTTGGCGGGCGGCAGGTCGGAGAGGTCGGGCCGGTGGCACTCCATCGTGTGGATGACGGGCAGGCCCGCCGTGCGAAAACCCTCGATCAGCCGCCTCACGTCCGGCACGATCCGGCCGATGCGGGAGACGTCGTTGTCAAGGCTCGCGCCGAAGCCGCCGGGCTCTGCGAAATCGCGCTGCATGTCGATGACGACGAGCGCCATCTCGCCAAGGCGCGCCGGGAAGGCGAAGGGTTCTGCCGTGATATCCGCCATCAGTGATGACCCGCCATATGCGCCCCGATGACGCCGATATCGGCGCCACGCGCCGCCGTCTCATAGACCAGCCGTCCTTCCGAGATGACGAGAATGCGGTCGGAGAGTTCGAGAAGCTCGTCCAGATCTTCCGACAGCAGCAGCACCGCCGTGCCGGCATTGCGCGCCTTCATGATGCGGGCGCGGATTTCGGCGACCGCCGAGAAATCGAGCCCGGAACAGGGGTTGGAGACGATCAGCAGATCGACATCGCCGGTGAGTTCCCGGGCGAGCACGGCACGCTGCACATTGCCGCCCGAAAGGGCGGCGATGGGCGACGAGGCAGACGCCGTCTTTACCTTGAAGTCGGCAATGAGCGAGGTCGCGCGTGCCTTCATGCCCGCCTTGGAGAGCCAGATCGCTTGCCCACCGTCCGGCTTCAGGTCGAAGGTCCGGAAGGAGAGGTTCTCGCTTACCGTCATCCGCGGCGCGCAGGCGTTCTGCAGCGGTTCTTCCGGGATGAAGCGGACGTTGTTTTTGCGCGTTTCCGCCCGGGTCGCGCCATAGGCCGCGCCGTTGACCTCGATGGTGCCGGAGACGGGTGGGCGCTGACCGGCCAGGATCTCGGTCACCTCCTTCTGCCCGTTGCCGGAAATGCCGGCGATGCCGACGATCTCGCCGGCCCGCACCGTGAGGTCGTCGATCTCGATGGTCTTCAGCCCGGAGCCATCCGGCGCCTTGATGCTGGAGAGACGGAGCACCGTCTCCGCCGTGTCGCCAACGGGTGCGCGGCTGTCGAGTTCGGCGAGCTTCACATCGCCGATCATCAGGGCTGCCATGTCGGCGGTGGAGAGATCGCCGATCGCGCCGGCACCGACCAGCTTGCCGCGGCGCAGGATGGAGACGGCATCGGCAAACTTGGTGATCTCGTGAAACTTGTGGGAGATCATCAGTACCGTCAGCCCGCCGCTTTCGGTGAGACCACGCACGAGACCCAGCATCTCATCGGCCTCCGCTGGCGTCAGCACCGATGTCGGCTCGTCGAGGATCAGGAAGGAGCGGCCGAGATAGAGCTGCTTGACGATCTCAAGCTTCTGCTTCTCGCCGGCCGCCAGTTCGCGCACCGGCCGGTCGAGCGGGATCCGGAACGGCATGCGCTCCATGAACCGCGCGAGGTCTTTGCGCTCCTGTGCCCAGTTGATCACCGCCGGCACATCCGCGCGGCTGATGACGAGATTTTCGGCGCCGGTCAGCGAGGGGACGAGGGTGAAATGCTGGTAGACCATGCCGAGGCCGAAGGTCGCGGCATCCCGCGGCGAGGCGACGGAGACCTCGCGGCCATCGACAACGAGCGCGCCCGACGTCGCGTGGTAGAAGCCCATGATGCATTTCACCAGCGTCGACTTGCCGGCGCCGTTTTCGCCGAGCAGTGCATGGAAGGATCCGGCGGGTACCCGGATCGACACGTCGTCCAGCGCCGTGAAGCTGCCGAAGCGCATCGTCATGCCGATGGTCTCGATGCCGGCGGCCGTTCCGGATGGCAGAACGGGGGTATCGCGAATGACAGGCATGTCAGCTCTCCTTTTTCCCGATGGTCTCGCGTTCCACAATGATGGCGACAGGCCCGCCGCCCGGTGGCCCCTGATGCTCCGCACCGCCCGAGACGTAGAGGTCGGTCATGCCGAAGACGCCGGCGAGCACGCCGCCGACGAAGGCGCGGGCGTGACGGGTGCCAGCAATGTCGGAATCGTCCAGCATCGTATGACGCTGCCCGCCGACCATGCCGGAAGGGTCGGGCTCCGCCTTGGCGAGAACGGCTGCAAGCCGCGCCGTCTCGGGCAGGCGGGCCTGTGCCGCTCTTACCGGGGCCGTGTCGATGGCGTTCACCATCACGGCGTGATCGATGGCGAACGGACCGCGCCAGGTGTCGCTCATGCCGAGCGCGATGATCTCGTGATCGGTCAGCTCGACGCCGGCCGACGTGGAGGCGCAGCGGGAGAAGAGGTCGAGGCGGGCGCCGACGACATTGTCGGTGATGCAGCTTGCGTCGATTTCGCCGAGCGCCACGGCAACGCCGAGCGCGGAAGCGCCGCGGGAAAGCCCCATGGATTTCAGCGTGTCCCGCGTGGCAACCGTCTCGCCCGCAGCATCCGCCTCGGCGATGCGGGCAAGCGTCAGCAGCGGGCATTTGATCTGGACGAAATGCACATCCTTGGGGTCTTCGATCCCGGCGTCCGCCATGGCGGCGCGGACGCCTTGCGCGACGAGAAGCACCTGCTCCCGCCGGCCGAGATGGTGGAAGGGGAGATGCGGCGTACGCGCTGCGCCGATGGCAAGTGCGGCCTCGCCCGAGGTATCGGCGGCATCCGTCGTTGTTTCACGGGCGAAAACCGTCCAGTGCGGCGACAGCGCGCCCTCCGTGCCGCCGGACATGACGAGGCAGGGAGCCACGACGCCGAGCCTTGCAAACAAGGCCTCGAAGCTCGCCGTGGCATAGCCGCGGCTGAAATCGTTGACGCAGCCATTGCCCTCCGTCTTGCCGAGGATGGCGACGACCGTTTCCGGCTTCAGGCCAGCCGAAAACAGCGCTTCCACGCCCGACACATCGGCCGGACCGCTTGCGGCCACGCGCCAGACGGAGGCTTGCAGCACGTCGCGTTCCGAAGAGGCCATCAGGGCAGGGCCTCGATCAGCGCTTGCGAATTTGCGACCGCGCCGAAGACGCCGCCCTGCATCTTGACCATCTTGATGGCGGCGAGATGGTTGCCGTAGTCGGTCGCGCCGCAGCAGTCTTCCAGCAGCAGGCATTCGAAGCCGCGATCATTCGCCTCCCGCATGGTGGTGGAGACGCAGACATCGGTGGTGATGCCGGTGAGGATGAGGTTCTCGATGCGCTTCTGGTTGAGGATCAGCTCCAGATCGGTCGCACAGAAGGAGCCCTTGCCCGGTTTGTCGATGATGGTCTCGCCCTCGATCGGATAAAGCTCCGGGATGATGTCCCAGCCGGGCTCGCCGCGCGTCAGGATCCGTCCGCAGGGGCCGGGATCGCCGATGCCGGCACCGATGCGCTGCGACCGCCAGCGCTTGTTGGCCGGAAGGTCGGCGAGATCGGGGCGATGACCCTCGCGGGTGTGGATGATGTGGTAGCCCTTGGCGCGCATGGCGGCGAGCACCGCGCCGATCGGCTTGATCGGTGCCTGCACGAGCGAGAGATCGTAGCCCATATGATCGACATAGCCGCCCTTGCCGCAGAAATCCGTCTGCATGTCGATGATGATGAGGGCGGTGTTGTCGGGTCGCAGCTTGCCGTTATAGGGCCAGGGATAGGGGTCGGCGGTGATGTAGTGTCCTGCGGTTTCGGTCATCGCATCCATGATCTTCTCTCCTATTCCGCAGCCAGTTTGGCACTCTCGCCGTATTTCCGGGTGGGTTTTTCAAAGCCGCAGGGCGTGCCGTCAGTCACCTTGACATCGTCTTCCCAGGGCACCCGGTAGGTGCCGGCGATAAGGTCGTGCATGTAGCTGTAGGGCGCATCGCCGGCCCCGCCGGCAACCGCGACATAGCCGCGATGGCCGAGCTGGTAGATGTTGTTTTCCACACCCCAGCCGAGCCGCGCCTCGCGCACCAGATCCGGCCGCACCTCCGCCGTGATGATCTCGTTCACCCGGCCCGACGTGCCGTGCGCGATGATCGTGCCGTCGAAATTGCAGATCATGCCTTCGCCCATGCTGTCGAACGTGCCATCCGAGCCGCACATGCAGACGCTGGCGGTGACCATGAGGTTGCAGAAGGCGTTCGACTGGTTGGTGAAGCGCCAGGACTCGCGGATCGGCGCGGTATAGCCGGCCGTGCGGATCATGATCTCGGCGCCCTTATAGGCGCATTCGCGCGCCATCTCCGGGAACATGCCGTCATGGCAGATAATGAGCGCGAGCTTGGCACCCTTCGGCCCGTCGATGACGGGAATGCCGAGATCGCCCGGCTCCCAAGGCTCGACGGGCACCCACGGGTGCATCTTGCGGTAATAGAGCTTCAGTTCGCCCTGATCGTCGATGACGATGCCGGAATTATACGGCATACCACCCGGATTCCGCTCCATGATCGAGAAGCAGCCCCAGATTGCGTTATCCTTGCACGCCATCTTGAAAGCATCGACCTCGGGTCCGTCGAGGTCGCACATAATCTCGGGGTTGATGTCCATGGAGAGGCCGTGCAGGGCATATTCCGGGAAGACCACGAGGTCCATGCCGGGCTGGTTGCGCCGCGCCTTGGCCACGAGATCCACGACCAGCTGCGTCTGGCGGGCCAAGTCCGCCTTCGTCACGGTCAGGGGCAGTTGCAGCTGCACGAGACCGATGCCGACGCCGTTTTGCGATATGTTGAGACCACCCAGACCGTTCATGCGCGAATTCCTTTATTTCGTCAGGGAGAGCTCGCCCGGTGCGCCGGACAGCGCGCGGTTGGGCGAGGATGTGGCAATGAGGATGGCGAGCGTCAGCACGTAGGGCGCCGCATAGAAGAGGTAGTAGCCTTGTGTCACGCCCACCGACTGGAGCGCCGGCCCGAGTGCGCCTGTGCCGCCGAAGAGGAGAGCAGCGAGGAAGCAGTTGATCGGGTTCCAGCGGGCAAAGATGACGAGCGCAACCGCCATGAGGCCCTGGCCCGACGAGATGCCCTCGTTCCACGAGCCGGGGTAATAGAGCGAGAGATAGGCCCCGCCGACAGCGGCAAGTGCGCCGCCGAGTGCTGTTGCGAGAAGTCGAACGCGGTCCGGATTGATGCCCATCGCGCGGGCGGCATCGGTGGAGTCTCCGACGACACGCAGGATGAGGCCCGGGCGCGTGTTGCTAAACGCCCAGGCGAGAAAAAGCGCGAGCAGAAAGCCGATGAAGAACAGCACGTTGATGTTCAGTGCCGCCTGCACCTGCGGATAGGACGACCAGTTGCCGAGCGGAATGGACGGCAGCTTCGGTGCGGATGGCTGGATGAAGGGCTTGCCGAGGAAGAAGGCAAAGCCCAGCCCGAACTGCATCATGGCGATGCCGATGGCGATGTCGTTGACCCGGGGAAAGCGGCAGATGAAGCCGTGGATGAGCCCGAAGACGGAACCCGCGGCCATGGCGGCCAGCACGCCGAGCCAAGGTGAGCCGGTCAGCACCGCCACGGCATAGGCGGTCATCGCGCCGAAGACGAGCGTGCCTTCCAGCCCGAGATTGATGCGCCCCGAACGCTCAGTAATGGCCTCGCCGAGGGACACGAAGATGAATGGCGTGGAGACGCGGATAGCGCCGGCGATGATGGCGAGGGGCACGCCCCAGAGACCGATATCCGTCTCGCTCATTTCACGCTTCCTTTCCAAAGATCAGGATTGAAGACCTTGAAGCGGCCGTAGAAGGTCTCGCAGAAGAGGATGACGATGAAGAGCGTGCCCTGCAGGGCGACGACAGTGGCATCGGGTAGCCCCATCCGCCTCTGGATGAGCCCGCCGGAAGCCTCCAGTCCACCGAGCAGAATGGCGATGGGGATGATGGCCAGCGGATTGTGCCGGGCGAGGAAGGCGACGAGAATGCCGGTATAGCCATAGCCGGCGGCCAGCGACGCATTGGCGCTGCCCTGCACGGCGGCAACCTCAAGCATGCCAGCGAGCCCCGCAAAGCTGCCGGCAATGGCGGTAAAGCCGACGATCAGCCGGCCGACCGGCAATCCCTGGATCTGCGCCGCCCGGACATTGCCCCCGGCCATGCGCGCGGCAAAGCCAAAACGCGTCGCCTCGATCAGGATGTAGGAGAGGATACAGGCGAGAACCGCGATAACGAGTCCCCAGTGGACATCCATGCCCGGAATAGCGCCGATCATGTAGTCGGCGGGCAGGGCGAAGGTGGACGGCTTGTTGAGGCTCGCGGGATCACGCAGCGGCCCTTCCATGAGCTGGTTCATCAGTGCGATCGCGATGTAGGAAAGCAGCAGCGACGAAATCGTCTCGTTGACCCCGCGATAATGGCGGAGGAACCCGACGGCACCGATCCACACGCCCCCGACGACCATTGCGGCGAGCGCCATCCCGATGAGGGTGGGATAGGGCGGCAGAATGCCGGTCAGCGGCGTGGCGATCGCCGCCGCAGCAACGCCGCCGAGCACCAGCGCGCCCTCGCCGCCGATGATGACGAGGCCAAGCCGTGCCGGCAGCGCCACGCAAAGGGCCGTGAGGAGGAGGGGAGCCGCCCGCGACAGGCTGTTCTGGATGGAGAACCAGCTGCCGAAGCCACCGGTATACATGATCTGGAAGAGGGCGACCGGCGACTTGCCGATCGCGAGGATGAAGAGCGAGAACAGCGCCAGACCGGTGACGATCGCCGCAAGGCCGATGACGACGGGCTCCGCCCACCGCGCCAGCCATTCGAGAGCTGGGCGGAGAGACGCGGCACCGCCGGGTTCCAGCGACAGCGCAGGATTGTTCACTTCGACGGACATGACGCGTCTCCCCTCATGGAACGGTTAGCCGAATACCGGGGGTTCAGGAGGTGGAGCCGACCACGCCCTCGACGAGATAGGCCATGCTTTCCAGATCGATCGCGTCCTCGGCATAGGCCTTGTCGGCGGGGATCACGGCATTGCCCTTGTTGTCCTTTAGCGGACCCTTGAACACGGAGAGCTTGCCGGTCATGGCCTCGGCATGCGCCGCCTCGAACGCCTTGCGCCCTGCTTCCGGCACACCGGGCCCGAGCGGGCTCATCTTGACGAAGCCGTCCTTCAGGCCGCCACGCACGAAGTTTCCGAGCTTCTCGCCGGCTTGGGCCTTGGTGATGAAATCGGTGTAGACCTTGCCCCAGGCCCATTCGGCGCCGGTCAGGTACTTCTCGGGCGCAAGCGGGCTCTGGTTGGCATGGTAGCCGCAGACGAAAGCGCCGCGACCGGCGGCCGTCTCGACCACCACCTTCGGGCTGTCGACATGGCAGGTGATGACATCGACGCCCTGATCGACCAGGGCATTGGTGGCCTCGGCTTCCTTGATGGCAAGCGACCATTCGCCGGTGAAGATGACCTGGCAGGTGATCGCGGGATCGACGGAACGGGCGCCGAGCAGGAACGCGTTGACGTTCTGCAGGACCTGCGGGATCGGCTTGGCCGCCACGAAGCCGATCTTCTTGCTCTTGGAGGCGTGGCCGGCGGCGATGCCGTTCAGATACTGGCCCTGATGGATGTAGCCGAAGTACGACCCGGTATTGGCGGGGTGCTTGCCCTCCTGCCACAGGCCGCCGCAATGGCGGAACTGGGTGTCGGGATATTTGGCGGCCATGGCCAGCATATGGGGATCGAAATAGCCGAAGGACGTCGGGAAAATGAGCGAGGCGCCGTCGAGATTGATCATCGATTCCATCGTCTTCTGGACATCGACGGTCTCGGGTACGTTCTCCTCTTCGATGAGCGTGATGCCCGGCATGGCCTTGATGACGGCGGCACCTTCGGCATGCGCCTGGTTATAGCCGTAGTCATCCTTGGGGCCGACATAGATGAAGCCGACGGTGAGCGCTTCCTGCGCGAAAGCGGTTGACCCCATCAGGCCCGGCACGGCGCTTGCCGCAAGGCCGATGGCAGAGGTTTGAAGAAACTGTCGGCGGTTCATGGAAAAGCGGTTGGTCATCATCATGTTCCCCGTGCGGCGCTGGGCCAATGGCTGTTGGACATAAAAGTGTATGCAATGACCGTGCCACTTCCTAAGCTATTGGAAAGACTAGATGCCATCCTGTCTCTCAAATCGGCATGATAAAAGTGCATGCAGTTTTACTTTAAATTGCCTATTTTTCCATCGTCGCTTCGTTCAGGCGCTGCCAGATGCACAAAATCCGCGGGCCTAGATGAGGGCCGTCTACTAAAGTATATCTTTTCAATATCTTAAACAGGTGATTGACATGCTCTGAGATGCCCGTCATCTGTATGCAATAATGAGACTGACATTGAGACGAACGTGACTCAGGCAAAACGGAAGACCGTCACCCGTACAGGAACGACCGTCGAGCAGATGGTGCGCGCAATCGCCGACATGATCGTTAGCGGTATTATGGTCCCCGGCGAGCGGCTGGACGAGCTGTCGCTGGCGGCCCGCTTCGAGGTGTCACGGACGCCGGTGCGCGAGGCCCTGCGCGAACTCGGCGCCATGGGGCTGGTCGGCCGGGAGCCGAACCGCAGCGCGATCGTCAAGAACGTCGAGGAGGCCCATCTTCACGCGATGTTCGAGGCGATGGCGGAACTCGAAGGCATCTGCGCCCGGCTTTCCGCAATGCGGATGGACGCGGACGAGCGCCATGCGCTCGAACGCGAGCACCGGGCTTCGATGCAGCTCGTTCGCGCCGGTGTCCCTGAGGGCTATGCCGCCTACAACACCGAATTCCACAACCGGCTCTATCGCGGCACCCATAACGATCACCTTTTGGAACTGGCGACGCAGACGCGCGCAAGGCTCGCCCCGTTCCGCCACGCGCAGTTCCGCCTCTCAGGCCGGCTTTCGAAATCCTATGAGGAACACGACCGGATCGTCACCGCCATCCTGCGCGCCGACGCCACCGCTGCCGGAAAGGCAGCCTATGATCACGTCTCGATCGTCAGCGATGCCAGCACCGTCTTCGCCGTCGCGCGTGGCTGAGGTTCAGGGTCTCCCACCCGAGACCAGGCCGTCCATCACAAGCCCCGTGCCGCTCGCCTTGGCGCAGCTCTTCAATTCCGCCACACGGGTCGTGACGGCGTTGACGTCCGTCAGGATCGTGCCCTTCTCCAGCGTGAGCACGCCGACGCTGCAGCGCATCAGCGGGTAGGCCTGCTCGACGCCCGAGCGCCCGTAGCCCATGATGAAGCCCCGGTTGCGATCGTCCTCCGAATAAAGCTCCTCCACCCCGGCCTTGAAGGCGCAGAGCATCCGCGTCAGCATGTCCTCCACCGCGGCCCGCGGCAGATCAGAAAGGCCGACGAAGAAATCGTCACCACCGACATGCCCGACGAAATCGCCGTCGCCGATGAAGTGGCGGCGCAGTAGTGCGGAGAACAGCGTGATGGCGGCGTCGCCACGGTGAAAACCGTAACTGTCGTTGAACGGCTTGAAGTTGTCGAAATCGCAGTAGCAGAAGAAGCGCGTCCGGTCGCCGTCGAGCATGGCCTCGTGCACATGATCGCGTATGGCACGGTTGCCGGGCAGCCCGCTCAAAGGGTTCTGGTCGCGTGCGAATTTCAGCTGCTTCTCGCTGATGATGCGCAGAAGGGAGGCGGAGGACAGGACACCGGCATAGCGCATGTTTTCCGTCAGGATCAGGCAATCGCTGCCGTTCGCCCCGGCGAAAATGTCTAGCATTTCATGGGCTGGCATGTTGACGTCTGCAACCGGTGCCGGTGTGACGAAACTGGCGATGCGTCGCTGGTAGACTTTGTTTTGCAGGAGGTCGCGCCCGAACGGGTGGTAGATCATCTCCTTCAGGTGATATTCGTGGATGACGCCGCGGGGCTCGTCGTTTGCGTTCAGGACGGGAAAGAAGGCCTGCTGCGGTGAAGTCCGGAACAACTCGAAGATCGTGTCGAGGTTTGCGCTTTCCTGCACGGTCGGCAGGTGTTCGACCTGCCTGCGGATGAGCACGCTGTCGGCCGACGCCGTCCGCCGCTTGGTGTCGTCAGCCTGGGCGAGGTGCGGATAGCTCGCTTTCAGGTCCGCATGGCAGACGGTCGGCATCGCTACGAAATAGCCCTGCAGCAGATCGCAGCCGAGATCGCGGCAGACATGGAACTCCGCCTCCGTCTCCACGCCCTCGGCGATGACGCGCGCGCCGAGCTTGTGCGCCACCGTCACGATGTGCCGCACCAGTTGCCGGTTTCGCGGCAGGCTTTCGATCTGCGACACGAAGTGGCGGTCGATCTTAACATAATCGACGGCCGCGCGGGACAGCAGCTTCAGGCCGCTGAAGCCGGCGCCGAAATCGTCGATCGCCAGCTTGAAGCCGTGCTGCCGCAACCGGTCGAGTAAGGTGTCGAACTCGGCGATCGTCTCGTTGTCGTGTCTCTCGGACAACTCGAAGCAGACGCTGGAGGGCGGAATGCCGACGCGTTTGAGGTGTCCGTCGAGCCGGTTGAGGATCGCCTCGTCATGCGCGCCGATCAGCCGCGTGTCGAAATTGATGAAGAGGGTGCGCTGCTGGAAGCCCGGCAGGGCGGCGAAGGCGGCGAGCGCGCGGCTGATGACCATGTGCTCCAGCGCCAGAAGCTCGCCATTCTCATGCGCGCGGTCGAGGAGCGCCAGCGGCGAGGCAAAGCCGAGACGATCGAAACCCCGCATCAGGGACTCGTAGCCGAAGCATGTCCCTGTCGTTGCCTCGACGATCGGCTGCAAGGCGGTCTCGATGACGAGCTTGGAAAGGGTGACGATCTGGTCACGTCCAAGATGAAGGGGCGAAAACGTTTCGAGAAGGGCACTCACCGGCGGTCTCCAGGACAACAACTGTGCCGACCATCGCAGGGGAGACTGAACGTTTGGTTTGCGAAGAATGACAGTTTCATGAAAATATCGAGCCGGGTTCGGCCGGTCGCGCCCCGGTGCAGGGAACGCCGACGGTGCTGCAGGCAATCGTCGCGCCTGTTGCCTGGAGCGAGCTTTCCGTCCCTTCAGCACGCGCCCTGCCTCGTTTGGCTGTTTTCCGTGTCGATCCTGTGCCACCAACGGAGCACATTGCCATGGCGACCAAACTTGGCCTGAAACATCCCGCTGATCGGCGCCATCATCGCGAGTGTGAAACCCGGCTGCTCGCTATCACCCATGGGTTTTTGCGGCGCCGAGATCGGGCGAGATACTCGCCGACCCAATATCGTCCATTCCTTGACATGTAAGGAATTATCCTTACTTTATGTCCACTCAACCGGAGGCCTGAGCCGTGGGCGCATTGCTGAAAGAAGAAAGCACCGTTACTGTAAAGGGGCAAACGACCATTCCCAAGGCTGTTCGGCAAGCGCTGGGCGTTGAACTTGGCGATCGTATTGCGTTTACCGTCGATGAGCATCGACGTGTATACCTTGAGAAGGTCAAGCCTGAACAAACATCAGACCCCGTGATAGAGAGCTTCCTGGGTTTCCTGGCGAATGACATGTCTAACAATCCCGGGACGTCTGTCGTCTCCTTTCCGCAGGCCTTGCTCGATCGGGCCGTCGCACTGACTGCAGGCATGTCGGTCGATCTCGATGCCGAGATCGAGGGCGATATCGCGATCTGATATGGTGACAATCAATGGATGGAGCATCCTCGCCCACCCTCTTTTTCTCGACCAGGTGGAAAAGCTGATCGAGGCTGTCGATGCAATCAAAGCAAAGCGACCAGATGATTATCAAACGACAGCAAATGCCAAGCTGCTAGCGGTTCTTGTGCAGCTCGTCACGGTTACAATTCCATTAGATCCGTCAGCCACCGTCTATCGGCAGGGATCGACCCTTGGCGGTAACAGGAAGCATTGGTTCCGCGCCAAATTCGGGAACTCTCGCTTCCGACTCTTTTTTCGATATTCGAGTACCAGCAAGGTGATCATATTCGCGTGGGTCAATGACGAGAATACCTTGCGGACCTATAACTCGAAGACAGACGCCTACAATGTCTTCAAGGGAATGCTGGACGACGGTCATCCGCCGGATGACTGGAACACGCTGTACAAAGAGGCATCCGATAGGAATGTCGTTAAACGCCTAGAAAGGCTTTCCTCTTCGGATCATACCTAGAGTGGCGCACGATAGTCACTCTAGAAGACGCATCTCTCAATCCCGAAACACAGATCAGTCCCAATCCGTTTCCGCCCCGTACCCCTGTCTGGTCGAGATACAGTCGAGGGAGTTCTAGCCTGTCGCCCGCTGCCAACTTTGGCAAAGGCAATGCTGCCTTCCTGTTGCGATCAGACAAATCTTCCGGGCATCGACTATGTCGCCATCGATGCGGTCCTTGCTTTCTCGGACGCCGCGATTACCCAAGCCAGAAACCCGGGCCGGCCTCCAGCCAATCCTTTGGTCTATGATCTCGGCTGGGACGAGGATGCGCGTCTCAATCAATGGCAGGCGGCAATGCGGCGGGCCGAAAATCTGCCTACGTCACGGTCCTTCGCAGGGACCGGTGCGTCCCGTCCGCGTTTCGCCGACCTCGGCCGCGTAGGCGCGGAAGCCGTTATCGTCGATATGGATGATGCGGTAGCAGGGATTGCCGGCGGTCCAGAACGGATCGGGCGCGTCGATATCGGTGATGAACTTGTGGGAGCACGCCTGGCCCGAACTATAGGCAATGCCGGTCGCGCTGGAGCCGGAAAGCGGCACATGGATATGACCGAAGACGATGTGGCGGATGCCGGCGGGGTGGGCAGCGAGCCGTTGCAGCATCTGCCCGTCGTCATGCATCTCGATATTTTCGAAATGCGCGATTCCGGAATGGACCGGCGGATGATGGACGAAGACGGTGACCGGTCTCTCGCCGGCGCCGGCAAGAGCGTCATCCAGCCAGGTCAGCCGCGATTCGTCGTAGATGCCGCCGATGATGCCGGCCCCATGGCTGTCGAGGAAGAGCAGGCGGCCGAACGGGGTGTCGAGACAGGACTGGATGAAGCCGTTTTCATCGCGCGGCTGCTCCGGGAAGGCAGCGGTAAAGGCGGGGCGCGAGTCGTGATTGCCGAGCAGCAGGCGGATGTCGCAGGTGAAGGGCTGGAGGATATCGCGCAACAGCGCATAGGCTTGTGGATCGCCGTCGTTGCAGAGATCGCCGGTGATAACGAGGAGATCGGCAGTTCTATGTTTTTCCAGAATATCGGCGACGGCGGCCCGCAGATGGGCCTCGGGATCGACGCCATGGACGGTCGCGCCTGGAGGCAGCAGATGTGTGTCGGTCAGCTGGATGATTTTCATGGGAAAAGCGCCTTATCGGGAAAGGAAACGGCTGCGGAGGCAAGGCTCCGCAGCCGTCAGTGTCTGCGTGTCGGATCAGTTCATCAGGCCGTTGGTCTGCGCGACGATTTGGCTGAGGCCCTCTTCCGGCGTGATGTCGCCGCGCATGACGGTGCCGATGATGTCACGCTGAGTGCGCCAGATCCGCACGGAGTCCCCGCCCGGATAACCGGCCCAGGGCAGCGAGCGATCGGCCTGCAGCGAGGCCGTCTTGACGTTCGGATGCTCGATATAATAGGGCGCGAGATAGTCCGGACCGGTCGCGAGTTTGTTCGTCGGCAGGTAGCCGGTGATGCGCACGATGAGGTTCTGCGCCTCCGGGCCGGTGATCCACTTCAGGTACTTCCAGGCCGCATCCTGCCGGGCCTTGTCCTGCGTAAGGATGACGGCGGAGTTGCCACCCGTGGGCACGCCGCCCTTTTCCGCATTGTCGAGCGGGAAGGTTGCCGTCTTCAGCTCGAAGCGGTCGCCGACCAGCCCCTCGATCGTCTGCACATGGGCTGGCGTCGAGAAGATGAAGCCGGTGAGGCCTGCACCGAACTGCTGGCGCGACTGGTCCCAGTCGAGCAGCGTCTGGCCACCATCTGTGACGAACCGACGGGCGAGCTTCAGAGCATTGAGACCGGTCTCGTTGTCGAAAGCCACCGTCTTGGTGGCGGGATCGACGAGCTGTCCGCCCTGCTGGAAGATCAGAGACTGCCACAGCCAGTCGTCCGGCCAGCCATTGATGTCGTAGCCCATGCCGGCGATCTTCGGGTCGAGCGCGTGGATCTTGGCAGCCAGCGCGATGACCTCCTCGAAGGTCTTCGGCATGTTGTCGGGATCGCCGCCGGCTTTGCGCACCAGATCGGCATTCACATACATGATCGGCGAGGAGGCGTTGACCGGCAGGCCGTACTGCTTGCCGTCCACCTGGCCGAGCGCCGACATCTTCGGGCTGTAGTTCTTGTCGAGGAAGGCCGCGCCGCCCTCGGCTTCGATGAACGGGCCGAGATCCGTGATCTGGTTGCGCGGCGCCAGCGTGTGGACGAGTTCTGCCGTCAGGTTGTAGCCCGAGAAGTAGACGTCTGGCAGATTGCCCGTGACCGCTGCGCGCAGCACCTGCTGCTGGCCATCATTATAGCCGGTGGCGGGCGCCAGGAAGTTGATCTTGATCGTCGGGTTGTTCTTCATGAACGTATCGGCCAGCGGCTGATGGAATTTCGTGAAGCCGGGCAGGTTGTAGAGAACGTTGAGCGTGATCTCGTCGCTGGCAGAAGCCGTCGAACTGAGGCCTGCCATGGCAAGGCCGAAGACGAGGCCGCGCATGGCGGTGCGTCGGGTAAGGGTCATTGAGGTCTCCATAAGGACGTGGTCGTTCGAGTGGTTCGGGAGGGGTGGTTCGGGCCGCGTCACTTGACGCCGGTCATGGTGATGCCCGCGATGAAGTGCCGCCGGACGAGGAGGAAGCAGACCAGCATGGGGGCGGTGATGAGGGTGGCGCCGGCCATCAGCGCGCCGTAATTGGCACCGGTCTCGACATCGGCGAAAAATAGCATGCCGAGCGGCGGCGGCGCGAGGTTGGTGTCGGACACGACGATCATTGGCCAGTAGAGATCGTTCCAGTGCGCGACGAGGGAGAAGACCGTGAAGGCGGCCAGCGACGGCAGCGAGCCGCGCAGGACGAGACGCCAGCAGATCTCCAGTTCCGAGAAGCCGTCGAGCCGTGCCGCCTCGATGATCTCGTTCGGATAGCTGCGGAAGGACTGATGAAAGAGAAAGATGGCAAAGACCGAGAGGAAGAACGGCGCCATCATCGCGAAATAGGTGTTGAGCAGGTCGGCCTTGGCGAGGCCAACGAAAAGCGGAAGGGCCAGCGCCTGGATGGGCACGCAAAGGGCGGCGATGACCAGCGACAGGAGAAGGCGGCGGCCGGGAAAACGCAGCTTGGCCAGCGCATAGGCGGCAGGCACCGCGGTCAGCACCTGCATGACGAGGATGCCGAGGCAGACGATCACGCCGTTCAGCATGAACCGGGCCATCGGCACCTGTCCGGCGGCCTGGGAATAGTTCTCCACCGCGTCGAAGCTTTTGGGGATCGGCCAGAACGAGACGTCGAAGACCTCGGCCGGCGAGCGGATGGAGGTCAGCACCATCCAGTAGAAGGGAAACAGCATGACGATGGCGCCAAGCGCCAGAACAGCATGCGGGGTCAGCTTGCGCAGAGCGGTCATCAATAGTGCACCTTCCGGTCGAGATGCAGCGTCTGACCGATGGACAGGACGAGCACGATGGCAAGGAAGATGAGGGTGAGCGCCGCGGCATAGCCGGTGTTCGAATATTCGAACCCTTCGAGATAGAGAGCGAACAGCAGCGTCTCCGAGCCGGACCGGCCCTTGGTCAGCACGGCCACCGTCTCGAACACCTTGAAGGCGGAGATCGAGGTCGTGACGATGACGAACATCGTCGTCGGCCCGAGCATCGGCCATGTCACGGTCAGGAAGCGGTCGAGCGAGCTTTTGGCCCCATCGAGCCGTGCCGCCTCGTAAAGATCCTTTGAAATGGCTGTGAGGCCGGCGAGGAACAGGACCATGTTGAAGCCGAGCACCTGCCAGATGCCGATGAGCGCCATGGTCGGAATGAGCAGCGACGGGTTCGACAGAAAGCTGACGGGTTCAAAACCAAGCCACTTGATCGCTGCGTTGACGGGCCCGAGCGACGGGTGGAGCAGAAACTGCCAGACGGTCGCCATGGCCACCAGCGTTGCGGTGACCGGCAGGAAATAGGCCACCTCCCAGAAGGCCCGACTGCGCTTCGTCCCATGGACGAGGAGCGCGACGCCGAGGGCGAGAAACACGCCGAAGGGAATGACGAGGGCGGCATAGAGCACGGTGTTGGACAGCGCCCGCAGGAAGACCGCGTCGTGGAACGCCTTTATGAAGTTCTCCAGCCCGATGAAGCGGATCGACAGGGCGCCGAGCTGGTAGTCCGTGACGGAGAAGACGGCGAGCAGCAGCATGGGCAGGATGTAGATCGCCAGCAGCAGGAACACGGCCGGAGCGGAAAACATCAGGCCGTTGCGCATCATGCGGCGGTCGCGGCTGTTCGACGAGGCGACTCCGGGCTTGACCGGCAACGTCATATTGGTCGGAACAGCCGTCATGCCAGCACCCGCTCGCGCACGGTAAGCGGCCGGCGCAGGTCGTTTGCGCCGAACAGATGCGCCCGCTCCGCATGGAAGCCGAGGTGGACGGTGCCATCGGACGCAACGCCCGGTTTCGCCGTTGCCGTCTGTCGCACGGTCAGGCGCACGGTGGGATCGGCGAGGAGCTGGCAGGTCATGTAGCGATCGGCGCCATGGGTTTCGCTGCGCAGCACCTTTACGGCGAGACCTTGATGCAGGGATAAGCCATCGGTAGCAATGAACAGATCTTCCGAGCGAAGGCCGAGCGTGGCCGGGCCGGTATCGCCCTTGGTGCGCAGGCCGAGCGCCTGCCCGTAAGCTGAAATCTCGCCCGCGCTATCGACGTCGACCGGCAGCAGATTGATCGACGGCGAGCCGATGAAGCGCGCGACGGTGAGGGTTGCCGGCTGGCGATAGAGTTCGTCCGGCGTCCCCAGTTGCTCAATGCGCCCTTCCGACATCAGCGCAATGCGGTCCGACATGGTCAACGCCTCGATCTGGTCGTGCGTGACGTAGACGAAGGTCGCCCCGAGCCGGCGATGCAGCGCGACGAGTTCCTCGCGCATATGGGCGCGCAGTTTGGCATCGAGGTTGGAGAGCGGCTCGTCCATGAGGAAGGCAGCGGGCGAGCGCACGATGGCACGGGCAAGGGCCACCCGCTGGCGCTGACCGCCGGAAAGCTGCGACGGCTTGCGATCGAGGAGGTGGCCGATCTGCAGCATACCCGCTGCGCGTTCGACATCCTCCGTGATGGCGTTCCGGATCTTCGACGTGCCGAACAGGCCGCCGACCACCGGCAGGCGCGCCGACATGGGCAGTCGGCGCATGCGCAGCGGCGTGGCGATATTCTCCCGCACGCTCATATGCGGGTAGAGCGCGTAGGACTGGAACACCATGGCGAGGTTGCGATCGCTTGGATCGACATTCGTCACCTCGCCGCCGCCGATGGCGACCGCCCCCTGATCCGGACTTTCAAGGCCCGCAATGATTCTCAGCAGCGTGGACTTGCCGCAACCCGACATGCCAACCAGCGACAGAAACTCGCCCGGCCGGATGGAAAGATCGATGCCCTTGAGGACCTCGTCCGGCCCGAACCGTTTTCTGATGTTGCGAAGATCGATGGCTTGCGACGACATGATGCGCTCCTGTTTCGAGGCGCGTATGCCGCCTCGAGATGACAGGCAGACAACCGTTTGACGAAAGATCGATGACAGGTCGGTTCAGAGCCTGTGCGGCGCTCATACGTTTTCTGATGTTCGATCGGACCGGCGGCGTTGTTCATCGCGGTGTTTGTGGATGAAGCCATCGCGATCGCGACAACGAGGGATGATAGACGAACGGATACCAAAGCCTGCCCCGCATCGGGATATGCAGCTTCATCGACGCCGCTCATCTGCCAGCGCTGGCATGCTTGACAACACCTTAGTGTTGGCGTAAAAGACATCATGAAGGCCGAAAAACTCCTGCATGAAAAGCGCCTCCTTCGCGACGGCGCGATCGTTGAGATGGTGATCTGGAAAGTGCCTCATCCGGTTCCGGCCAGCAGCCATTCCTACAAGTACCGTTTGTTTTTCGGCAGAAATGGCGAGCGTATCGTCGGATACGACAATGAGCGGGGCAAGGGTGATCATTGCCATCTCGATGGGGTGGAGCACCCTTATGTTTTCGTCAGCGTCGATCGCCTGAGGGATGATTTTCTCACCGAAGTCAGAAGGAGGTTGAAGCCATGAACCGTGCAGTGATCCAGATCCGGCAGGATGACGACGATCTGACCGCGATCGCGGCCATGGGAGAGCGCTTCGTCACGGCATGGAAAAGCGGCGAGCGACAGGACCCTGTGGCCGTTCTGACCTTCGCCTCTCCCGCGCAACTGTTCTCCGTGATCTCGCCCAAGCGTTGGGCACTGATCGAGGCGTTGCAGAAGATCGGTCCGTCCAGCATCCGCGCTGTTGCCCGCGCGCTCGACAGGGATATCAAGCGCGTCCATGAGGACGTGACCGCTCTCATGGAATGGGGTCTCGTCGAGAAAGACGAGAGCGGTAAGGTCCATGTCCCCTACGATGAGATCGAAGCTGACTTCACACTCAAAGCGGCCGCTTGAACCGACACACATGCCGGTCATGACAAGGGCGGGCGGGGCCGAAGCGACGACGGTGCGCAGCTTGCGGCCGTATTCGAGCAGCCATAGAGGTCCGTGACCATGGCACCTTCACCTATCGTCAAGACGCGATGTCTGCCCATGAGGCAGAATCCGACGTGGCGGACCCCGAGCGCTGAGAGATGGAGGCGGCACGAAACAGCGTTGGTCATTCCGTTTCAGGTCGGCAGACCCTTTTTGACGTGTAGTTTGTCGTGTGTGCCTCTGTGAAGCCGACATCAATCGACTCAATTTCCATAACGTCCGCGCGGAGGCATTCGATGACGGCACGAACGGATGCGGCAGTTTTCATGTCCGTATGGAAGACAGCCAAACCGAGGACTCCAGCCCTCTCCTCACGTATCCGCAAAGCCAAACGGTGCCGCCGTCCGGCGGAAATCGTCGATGAGGATCTGGCGGCCGATCGGGGGTTCGGCGCGCGAGGTGCAGGTGGCGCGCTGGCAGAGGCGGCAGGCGATGCCGACGAGGGTCGGGGTGCGGTCGCTGTCGGGGCGGACGTAGATCAGGCGATCGGCGTGCTGCGCATCGCAGACGAGCGCGACCGCGCGGTCGACGCGCGTGACGCCGTAAGCGCCGCCGCCGGCGCTGACCGTGCGGGCGATCGAGAAGAAGCGCTGCCCGTCGGGGAACTCCAGCCATTGTGTGACGATCTCGCCCGGCATGCGGAAGACCTGATGGACGTTCCACAGCGGACAGCCGCCGCCCGAGGCGGAAAAAGGGAAATGCGCGCCATCCAGCCGCTTGGACACGTTGCCGGCGGCATCCAGCCGGATGAAGAAGAAGGGCACGCGTTCCTGTCCCGGCTTCTGTAGCGTCGTCATCCTGTGCGCCGTTTGCTCGAAGCTGGTGGTGAACTGGCGCGACAGGGCGGCCAGATCGTATCGCCGCGTTTCCACCGCCTTGGCAAAGGCGCTGTAGGGCATCAGCAACGCGGCCGCGCCGTAGCTCGCGAGCGACCGGCGCGCGAGCCGGGCGCTCGTTTCCGTCTGGAAATGGCCCTCCTCGACGGCGTCGGCGATCTCCTTGCCGAATTCGAGATAAGCAAGCTGCTGGGCGAGCTGAAACTGCTGGCTTGCCATGTCCAGGGACTCGTCGAGCAGGATCTGCTTGTGGTGCAGGTCGTGCCGACGCAACGAGTCCGACATGATGGAGGAGGGGAGGCGGCGGATGCGCAAGCCATGCCGCTCCAGCAGATACGGGGCGATGCCGCCCTTGTCCTTGACGGTTGCGGCCAGTCTCTCGGCCACGGTGTCGAGCGTTGGAAAGCTGTTTCGCCGCGCGGCGAGGAAGCGGCGTGTGGCGGCCACCGGATCGACCGTCTCCAGCCTTTGCGCGCCCTGGTCGGGCAGACGCTCAGCAAGGGCGAGCTGCTCCTCGCGATAGGCGGTGTAAAGCCGCAGCAAGGCCTCGCTGAAGCCCGGAAAGCCGTTCGCCACCTCCGAGATCTCGGTGGTGACAAGGTCGATATCAGCGAAGATCGGGTCTTTCATGACGGTCTGCAACCGCGCGGCGTGATCGGCTCCGCCATCGCCGGCGAGATCCGCCATATCGACCTTGTAGGATCGCGCCAGCCGCAGCAGCACCTCTGCCGTCACCGGCCGGTGATTGCGCTCCATCAGCGCGATGTAGGAGGCCGAGATCTCGAGGTCTGCGGCCATGTCGGATTGCGTCAGTCCGAGATTGCGCCGCAGCCGTCTCAGGCGCGCGCCGACATACACACCCTGCTTGTCCGACATGCCATTTCTCCATCCTTACAACATTACAAGCAAAATTTGTAAGGTTTGACAAGTGCACACCGAAGTCTCTGACGCATCCCGAAAATGCGGAATATCAAGGCTGCATCAAAACTGAGGAGTGTTCTGATGGCTTACAAGACCGATTACGGGAAGATCGAAGATCTGATTTCTGCCAATACGAGCTGGAGCGGCGTCACCCCCGAAGCCGTATCCCGCATGCGGCTGCAGAACCGCTTCAAGACGGGTCTCGACATTGCGCGCTATACCGCCGACATCATGCGCCGCGACATGGCGGCCTACGATGCCGATCCGGCCAACTACACCCAGTCGCTCGGCTGCTGGCACGGCTTCCTCGCCCAGCAGAAGATGATCTCGATCAAGAAGCACTTCGGCACCACGAAGGGACGGTACCTCTACCTGTCCGGCTGGATGGTTGCGGCTCTGCGCTCCGAGTTTGGCCCGCTGCCCGACCAGTCAATGCACGAGAAGACCAGCGTTCCCGCGCTGATCGAGGAGCTTTACACCTTCCTGCGTCAGGCCGATGCCCGCGAACTCGGCATGCTGTTCCGCGATATCGATGCGGCGCGCGCCGCCGGCGACATCGCCCGGGAGCGGCAGTTGCAGCAGGCGATCGAGAACTATCAGACGCATGTCGTTCCCGTTATCGCCGACATCGACGCAGGCTTCGGCAATGCCGAGGCGACCTATCTTCTGGCCAAGAAGATGATCGAGGCCGGTGCCTGCGCGCTGCAGATCGAAAACCAGGTTTCCGACGAAAAGCAGTGCGGTCACCAGGACGGCAAGGTCACGGTTCCCCACGAGGACTTCATCGCGAAAATCCGCGCCTGCCGCTACGCTTTCCTCGAAATGGGCATCGACAACGGCATCATCGTCGCCCGCACGGACTCGCTCGGTGCCGGCCTCACCAAGCAGATCGCCGTCAGCGCGGAAGCCGGCGATATCGGCGACCTCTACAATTCCTTTCTCGATTGCGAGGAAGTCGCCGACATCAGTTCGCTCAATGGCGATGTCATCATCAACCGCGGCGGCAAGCTGATGCGCCCGAAGCGCCTGCCGTCCAACCTCTACCAGTTCCGCGAAGGCACCGGTGCGGACCGCTGCGTTCTCGATTGCATCACCTCGCTCCAGAACGGCGCCGACCTGTTGTGGATCGAAACGGAAAAGCCGCATATCGAGCAGATCGCCGGCATGGTCGATCGCGTTCGCGAGGTCGTTCCGAATGCGAAGCTCGTCTACAACAACTCGCCGTCGTTCAACTGGACGCTGAACTTCCGCCAGCAGGTCTTCGACGCCTGGGCAAAGGAGGGCAAGGACGTTTCGGCCTATGATCGCGCCCGGCTGATGAGCGTCGATTACGACGCGACGCCGCTCGGCCAGGAAGCGGATGAGTGGATCCGGACGTTCCAGCGCGATGCTGCAAAGCGCGCCGGCATCTTCCACCACCTGATCACGCTGCCGACCTACCACACGGCAGCCCTGTCGACGGACAATCTGGCGAAGGAATACTTCGGCGATGCAGGCATGCTCGGCTACGTCAAGGGCGTCCAGCGGAAGGAAATCCGGGAAGGCATCGCCTGTGTCAAGCACCAGAACATGGCCGGCTCCGACCTTGGCGACGACCACAAGGAATACTTCGCCGGCGACGCCGCCCTGAAGGCCGGCGGCTCGCACAACACGATGAACCAGTTCGCGGCCTGAAGATAGCCGCGAAGGGCACACGGGCGACCGCGTCCCTTGGGTTTCAGACGATCACGGACAGATTTGGCTATTTGCATGAGCGTGGGGTGGAAGCCCCGCGCTCATGCATTTTGCGTTGTGCGGCAATGAGACCGTGGTGATCCCGGCGGCAATTTTCGGCCTCTGACAATGTAGATATTCTAATCATTCCTCCGATTATTCTAAATGGAGCTAACTCCTCTTCTCTCGTATTGTCATTTCAGAAGCCGCTTTGGGAGGCGGCTGAGAGGGGCGCGGACAGAGGACCGCGCTCTTTGGGAGGAGACGAAATACGCAATCGACGCCGTTTTGACGGGCAGGCAACCATGCCTGAGCCGCAAATGTATGTCTGTTGCCGACCCTGTCTCCGGCCGGTCTCTCTTCAACCGAGTTGTCCCCAGCCGAGGATCTTGAAATGAATCTCTATTCACTGCTTCAACTTCGTGCCGACAATGGCCGTCCGGTGCGCGTCGGGCTCATCGGCGCCGGCAAGTTCGGATCGATGGTCATGGCCCAGGCGCAGCGCATCCAGGGCCTGCACCTCGTCGGCGTCGTCGATCTGGATGTCGGCAAGGCGAAGGAATCCATGGCCCGCGTCGGCTGGCCGAAAGAGCGCACCTCCGCCACCAGCTGCGGCGATGCGATCAAGACCGGCTCGACCTTCGTCACCGACGACGTCAAGGCGCTCTACGAATGCGGCGAGATCGAGTGCATCATCGAGGCGACAGGCCATCCGATCGCCGGAACGCGTCATGCGCTCGGTGCCATCGAACACAACAAGCACGTCGTCATGGTCAATGTCGAAGCCGACGTCATGGTCGGGCCGATCCTTGCCGAAAAGGCACGGGCCAAAGGCCTGATCTATTCCATGGCCTATGGCGACCAGCCGGCGCTGATCTGCGAGCTGGTCGACTGGGCTCGCGCCACCGGCTTCGAGGTGACCTCGGCCGGCAAGGGCATGAACTTCGAGCCGCGCTATCGCTACTCGACGCCGGATACGGTCTGGGGCCTCTTCGGCTGGACCGAGGAACAGGTCGCGGCCGACAACCTCAACCCCAAGCTCTACAATTCCTTTACCGACGGCACCAAGGCGGCCATCGAAATGGCAGCGGTCGCCAACGGCACCGGCCTCGATTGCCCGGATGATGGCCTCGCATTCCCGCCCGCCGGGCTTCATGATCTGGCCCGCGTTTTCCGCCCGACATCCGACGGCGGCCGCATGGCGCGCTCGGGCCTCGTCGATATCGCCGCCAGCCAGGAGCCGGATGGCCGCGAGGTGTTCAACAACATCCGCTACGGCGTATTCGTTACCTTCAAGGCGCACAATGAATATGCCCGCGCCTGCTTCAAGCAATACGGCCTTCTGACCGATCCCTCCGGCTGGTACGCCTCGATGTGGCGCCCCTTCCATATCATCGGTCTGGAAACATCGGTGAGCGTTCTCTCCGCCGTGCTGCGCAATGAGCCGACCGGTTGCTCCAAGGAATTCCGCGGCGATGCGGTGGCGACGGCGAAGAAGGACATGCAGCCGGGCGAGATGCTGGACGGCGAGGGCGGCTATGCCGTCTGGGCCAATGCGATCCCGGCCGCCCGCAGCCTCGACCTCAAGGCCCTGCCGATTGGTCTTGCGCATAACGTGAAGCTGAAGCGTCCGATCAAGAAAGACCAGATTGTGTCCTTCGACGATGTCGAGATCGTCAACGACCTTGATGTCGTGCGCCTGCGCCAGGAGATGGAACAGAGCTTCCATCCTTCCAAGCTCGCCGCCGAGTAGGGGCTGAAGATGGCCGGAAACGCTTTCGACACGCATCGGTAACGCTTCCGCAAGGCCTTTCCACCACCTATCGTCTGGGAACGGCCGGTCCGCTCCCAGACGCCGCAAGATCCCTCAACGGGGAAGGACAGGAACATGACAACGACAGGCGCTGCCATCAGCAACATCGCCGTCATCGGCACCGGCATCATGGGCGGCCCCATGGCGGGGCGGCTGGCGGAAGCGGGCTATGGGGTCACCGCCTGGAACCGGACGTCCGACAAGGCGCAGGGCCTGAAAGGGCTCGGCGTCGAGACGGCCGCCAACGCGCAGGATGCCGTCCGGCAGGCGGATGTGGTTCTTTGCATGCTGAGCTCCGGCCCGGTCTGCGAGGCGGTGCTTGACGGCGAGGGCGGCGTGATCGCGGCCATGCGTCCGGGTTCGGTCCTCCTCGTCATGAGTTCCATTCCGGTCGAGACCGCGGTCGCGCTGGGTGAGGCTGCGGCAAAACGAGACATCGACTGTCTCGACGCCCCGGTCTCGGGCGGCGAGAAGGGTGCCAAGGACGGCACGCTTGCGATCATGGCCGGCGGACGGGCCGAGGTGGTCGAACGTCTCGCACCGGTCTTTGCCCCTCTCGGGCGCGTGACCCATGTGGGGCCTGCCGGCAGCGGCGCACTGACGAAGCTCGCCAACCAGCTGATCGTCGCGTCGACCATCTGTGCCGTGGCGGAAGCGCTGACCCTTGCCGAGCGCGGCGGCGCCGATCCGGCAAAGGTCCGCGAGGCGCTCCTCGGAGGCTTTGCAGACTCCACCGTATTTCGACAGCACGGTTTGCGCATGGTGGAGCGCAATTTCGAGCCCGGCGGACCGGCGAAGTATCAGGTCAAGGATACATCGACGGCCCTCGGTTTTGCCCGACATCACGGCCTCAGACTGCCGATCAGCGAGGAGGTTGATCGTCTGTTCCAAGCCATGGTGGATCATGGCGATGGTGATCTCGATCACAGCGCCGTCATTCTCGAACTGCAACGCATGAATTCGGGCGGGGAAAGTACCGCCTGACAAGAATCCAACGTCACTTCTGGGAGGAATGAAATGAGACACTTTACGATCCGCAGCCTGCTGGCCGCCGCAACAATGCTCACAGCAACCATCGCGCAGGCGGAGACCTTGACCCTGTCGACGCCCGATCCGGATACGTCCGAGATCACGCTCGCCGCCAAGAAATTCGCCGACATCGTCTCGACCAAGACCAATGGCGAGCTGACGATCAAGGTCTTCCCGAACGGCACGCTCTATGGCGGCGATCCCGCAGCGGGCGTCAAGCAGCTGGCCGGTGGCTCGCTCGACATGCTGTTGAACTCGACCTCGCTCTACGCGACCTTCAATCCGAAGTTCACGGCGATCGCCATTCCCTACCAGTTCCGCGACATCGAGCAGCTGCGGGCCTATCTCGACAGCGAGAACGGCCAGGAACTGGAGGCCGACCTCAGCAAGATCGGCATCAAGGGCGTCGATCTCTGGTCGCGGCCGCTGCGCCAGATCACCAATTCGAAGCTTCCGATCACCTCTCCGGCCGACCTCAAGGGCCTGAAGCTGCGCGTACCGAACAATCCGCTCTGGGTCGAATTCTTCGGCGCGATGGGTGCTGCACCGACGCCGATGGCTTTCGCCGAGGTCTACAACGCGCTGCAGCTGAAGGTGGTCGACGGGCAGGAAAACCCGATCAACGTACCGGTGAGCGCCAAGCTCTACGAAGTGCAGACCTATGCGACGATCAGCAATCACATCGCCGATGCCTGGGTGCTGGGCATGAATCCCGCCCGCTACGAAGGCCTCAGCGACGCCTTCAAGACGGCGCTGACGGACGCCGCCAAGGAGACGGAAACCTGGAAGGCGGCAAACGATGCGGCCGACATCGAGAAATCCATCGCGACGCTTAAGGCCAATGGCATGGAGGTCAATGAACTGACGGACGCGCAGCGCAAGGCCTTCGTCGATGTCGCCGCCGGCCTCGAGGAAAAGTTCGCAGCGCTCGTCAAGGACAAAGCCTTCTTCGACCGCACGCGCGCCTTCGTCACCACGAACTAAGGTCACGACGGCACCATGCCGCCATGGCATGGTGCCGGTCCTTTTTTGTTGCACCGCACTCCATCCGGAAGGGCTTTCGCATGCGCGCTCCCCTTAGCTCGTTGTTGGGTACATTCGTTCGCCTCGTCGCCGATGTCGCGGCTGGTATCGCCTGTGCCGGCATTCTCATCGTCGTCCTGCTGCAGGTCATCGGCCGCCTTGCGGGCCACCCGCTCCCCTGGACGGAGGAGGCGACGCGCTTCCTATTCATCTGGATGGTTTTCCTCGGGCTTGCGGCCGGTTTCCGCACGGTGGAAAGCGCGCGCGTCGTCGTCTTTCTCGTGATGGGCCGGCGCTTTTTCCAGAGGCTGGCGGTACCGATCTATGTCGGATCGTCGGTCTTCTTCTTCGGCCTCATGGGCTGGACGGGTTTCACGCTGATGCGCCAGCAGATCATGATGAACGAGACCGCCGCGACAGTGCCGATCCCCATGTGGCTGATCGGCATGGTGATGCCGGTGTCGGCGGTGATCGCCATCCTCGCCATTTTCGACTCGCTGCGACATCGGCGCGACCTCATCGCCCTTCCCGAACTCGGACTTCCGGCCGGCGAAATCGCCCATGCCGACGTGTCCATCACGTCAGGATATTGATGCCATGTCGGTCTTTCTTCTCGTCGCCTTCTTCGGCCTGAGCATGCTCGGCATTCCGCTCGCGGTGGCGCTCGCGCTCGCCAGCGTCGCCACACTCACGCTTTTCACCTCCATGCCGCTCGATCTCCTGTCGCAGACGATGTTCTCCTCGATGAACTCCTTCCTGCTGGTGGCCGTGCCGCTGTTCATTCTGGTGGGAACCGTGATGGAGCGCGGCCGGGTGGCCGAGCGCATCTTCGATTTCGCCGAAGCCATGGTCGGCTGGCTGCCGGGCGGCCTCGGCCATGTCAACGTCATCTCGTCGGTCATCTTTTCCGGTGTTTCCGGCTCTTCCGTTGCCGACATCGCCTCGGTCGGCGCGATCGAGATCAAGGCGATGGAACGGCACGGCTTTCCCAAGGGCTATGCGGTCGGCATGACGCTCTGCACTGCGACGCTGTCCTCCATCATCCCGCCCTCGATCCTCGTCGTCATCGCCGGCTCGATCGCCAATGTCTCGATCGGCACGCTGCTGGTCGCGGGACTGGTCCCCGGCCTGTTCATCGCGCTTGCCTTCATGGTGTTCAACCATTTCTACTCGGTCTATTACGGCTACAATCCGCCATCACCGTTCAATCTGCGCATGGTCATGGTCACGGGCATCAGCGCCATCCTGCCCATGCTGACGCCGCTCATTCTCATCATCGGCATCGCCAGCGGTCTTTTCACGCCGACCGAAGCGGCAGCTATCGCCGTCGTCTATGTCGGGGTGCTCGGGGTTCTCGTCTACCGCACGCTGCCGGTTCGCGAACTCCCGGAAATCCTCATCTCCACGGCGCGCATTTCCGGCACCATCCTGTTTATCGCCGCGACCTCGCAGATCGCCGCCTGGGTCTTCACCTATGACGGCTTGCCGGACAAGGTTGCCGAGCTGCTGCAGGCCATGAACCTGGGTCCGCTGTCCGGCATGCTGGTCATCTTCGTCTTCCTCCTGATCATCGGCATCTTCATGGAAGCCATTCCGGCCATGTTCATCCTCATTCCCGTGCTGATGCCGCCGGTGCAGGCGATCGGCATCGACCCGATCCACTTTCTCATCGTCACCGTGATGACGCTCACCCTCGGCCTCGTCACGCCCCCGGTCGGCGTCTGCCTTTTTGCCGCCGCGCAGGTCGCCAACATGAGGGTCGAGGATGTGATCAGAGGATCGCTGGCGCCGATGGCGGTGCTGACGCTCGCCATCTTCGCGCTCGTCCTCTTCCCCATCCTCACGCTCGGCCCCATCCGCCTGCTGGGCATGTACTGAGATGACGGCATCGTCCTCTCCCGCCGGCTTCGTTATCGTCATGGGGACGGCGGGCACGGGCAAGTCCGAGATCGGCAGGCGGATCGCCAGCCGGCTCGGCTGCCGCTTCGTCGAGGCGGACGAGATGCATGCGCCCGAAGCCGTTGCGCAAATGCGCAACGGTGTACCGCTTACCGACGAACAGCGGATGCCCTGGCTTGACGCCGTCTGCGACCGGGCGCTAACGCCCGACGACCAGCCTGTGATCATCGCCTGTTCGGCGCTGAAACGGACCTATCGCGACCTTCTGCGCGCACGTCTCGGAAGCGCTCGCTTCATATCTTTGGAGGGAACGGCCGTGCTGATCCTTCAGCGGTTGCAGGCCCGTCGCGATCACTTCGCCACCGCCTCGCTGCTGGCAAGCCAGCTGGAGATACTGGAGACGCCGCGGGCCGACGAGGATGCCCTGCGACTGGATATCGCCTTGTCGCCGGAGGCCCTGACGGACAAGGCTTGTGTCTGGTTGTTGGACGAGGCCCTCTCAGCGCGGTATCGCGCCTGAGGGGTAGGCAGCCTGCCAGATGTCGCGTTCGGTGCGCAGCCATTCGAGGAACAGGCGAACCTTCTTCTGCCGGAGGTGGTCGCGCGGGCAGACGATCCACTGAGTGGAGATGCGGACTTCCGGCGGTGAGATGACGGGGCAGATGAGGCGGCCGCGTTGCAGTTCCTCATCCATCATCAGGGTGCTTTCGAGCGCGATACCCATGCCACGAACGGCGGCATCGATCGCCATATGACTACGATCGAAGAGGACACGCGGCCAGCGTTCCTCCGGTGTGACGCCCGCCAGCGGAAACCAGCTGTTCCATTGCGCCTGCGACTTCACCGAGTGGATCAGTCGATGCCCCAGAACCTCCTCCGGCCGGAGGCTGTTTGCGGCGGCGTAGTCCGGCGAGCACACAGGATAGAACTGCTCCTCGGCAATGCTCTCCACATAAAGGCCCGGCCATCGCCCGTCGCCATGACGCAGCTCGATATCGACCAGCTCCTGATTGAAGTCCGTCGGCTCGTTCGTGCCGTCGAGGCGGAGTTCGAGATCCGGATGACGGTCGAGAAAATGCCCGAGCCGCGGCAGGAGCCATTTGTTGGAGAGCGTCGGCGTCGCGCGGACCGTCAGCGTGGTCACCGAGCGGAAGCCGCGAAGAGTTGCGGTTGCCTGCTCTATGCTCTCCATCTGCCCCGATATCATCGAAAAATAGCGCTCGCCGGCCTCCGTTAGTGCAATACCGCGGCCGGCCTTCGTCAGGAGGGCCACGCCGAGCTGGACTTCGAGCACCTGAATCTGCTGGCTGACGGCCGAGGGCGTCACGCTCAGCTCTTCGGCCGCCCGCGCGATGCTGCCGGCACGCGCGGCGGCGTGGAAGACCAATATGGCTTTGATGGGAAGCTGCATCGCGGGATCCGGGTTTGACGTTCGAACCTAGACTATCGGGCGCGCCAGCGGAACAGTTCGCTCCTCGCTTCGACAGCCATGCACAGCTGCACGGCAGCCATGCGAAATCCCGTCTACCGGTTGGCTGCTTGGTGCCGTAGATTGCAGTCAGAATTTATCAGGACAAAGACCATGAAGACTGAAGCCCCCCGCAACCGTATCGCATTCGGCCAGAAGATCTGGGACGCGATCGTCCTCACTCGCTCGCACGAGACGCGCCGCATCCTCAACAATCACGGCTACAAGGGCTGATGATGTCGGGGAGAGCATCGCTCTCCCGGGATCGTCGCATAACCGCTTTTCGTTCAGGGCGATATGACGCAAGCTGCCACCCTCGGGTTGGCGGCTTTTTTTTTGCGACAGGGGACCGGCAACTCAGGTGATTTGCATCTGTCGCGTCCCGCACCACGCATCCTGAACGGCCTGAATGGCGGTATCCGGCTTGGACTCGCCGATGAAGATGATGATGGGACCCTGGTTCGCATGGGCCGGATCGTAGAAGTCGAGCAGATCGGGGTGAAGGTTCTGGATAAAGGCCGGCAGTCGACCGTCGCGTCGTAGCAGGTGATCGACCACGACCTGGTCGCCGTGGACGGAATTGGGCACCGTGCCGCACGAGCCCGGCTGCATCCAGCGTTTCGGATCGCCCTTGAACGTCTCGTAGAGATGGTCGAGTTCGCGACCGCGCCAGCGCATAAGGGCGGTCGATAGGCGACCTTTCAGGAAATAGTCCTCCATCGCCGCCGTGCTGTCGTCGATGAGAGCGCCGGCATCTCCGGTGAAGACCGTATCGAGATCGCACAGGATCGTGAGACCGTCGGCGAGATCGGGGCGGAACGCCTCGAATTTCGACCACCATGCCGGCCAGCCGTGAAGTAGAGGCACGACATCGACGCCCGCGACGTCGAGATCGAGATCCGTGAGGCAGACTACACGATCGAGACCGGGAATCGACCGGCGCGCGCCGCCGTTCAGACGCTCGACCCAGGACGCGTCGTAGCGTCCGCCGCTTTTCAGAACGGTCGTGAGCGTGACCATGCGGTTACACCACCTTCAACTGCGGCGCCTCGTTGACGACGGCACCCCGCCAAAGGTCGTCGCACAGCGTTTCCAGCCAGTTTGCAGCCTTTCGTGCGGCATCCGGATCGTGCAGGGAGCGCAGGATTTCCGGGTCGATCGCGTCGGCCGCATGAAGGAGCTGCTGCCAGCCGCGATAATCGCCAGGCCAAGCGGGCGCGGTGACGGCGGCGCCGAGAGCAACGAGCGCTTCGGCCTTGCGATGCTGTTCGGCGAAATAGCGCCATTCCGGCATAACGACGAACTTGGAGCCTGCACGGGCGATCTCGTGAACGGTGTTGTCGCCGGCCGAGGCGACGACGACGTCGGCAGCGGCGATATGGTCGGTGACGTTCTCGACCCAGCCAAGTTCCTGCAGGTTGGCGAAATCGGTCTCATGACCTTCGCGGTGGACGGGCCCGGCGACCAGCCAGAGAGCATCCGGCACGGCGCGCGCAGCAATGGTCAGAGGGGCAAGCGGCGTTCCGCTCCCGCCGCCACCCGTCAGCACCAGAATAACCTTGCGGTCCTCGGCAAGGCCGAGCTTTGCGCGCGCTGCCTGCCGTGTCGGGACCGCGTCCCGCGTCGTGCAGAGCCCGCCGGTGTAGATGGTCTTGGCACGAAGAGCCTGCGGATAATCGTCCTGCTCCAGGCGTGCATCGAACGGCGCGATCATACCGACACAAGCTTCGTAGGAGCCGATATGGCCGATATCACTTCGGTCGCCATGCATGCGGATCTGCACCGTCGGTGTGCTGACGATGCGGCCAAGCATGCCGATCTCGGCGGAGACATCGACCACGAACAGCCCGACGTCGCGATCATCGAGATGGTCGACGATGGTGCGCATCGTGCGGCGCATGGAGGGTAGACCGAGCGGCACGCAATGCATGACGGAGGGCGTGGGCTCGGCGAAAAGGCGCGCCGTCGGCACGGTCTCGCCGATCATGTTCGGCAGGGTAATGACCTCGATGCGCGGATCGGCCTTGGCGAAATGTTCCGGTCCTGCGGTGAGCACGGAAACGGGGCGATCCTTGCTGAAATGCTCGGCCATCGCCATCGTCCGATTGGCATGGCCACGGCCCTGATGATGGACGAAGAAAGAGATCGGTTTTTTCATGGATTTTGGTCCCATCAGGAAAAGAGAACGTGGTCGGGTTGTCGTGCGGCATCGGTTTCTTGGACGTCCGGGCGGCGAAGCAGACGAATGTCATCCGCTTCGCTCGTCCATGCGATCAGCTCGCGCTCCGCGAACTGCCCAAGCCAGTAGTCCATGCACCAGACGCCGTGCTTGGCGTGGTAGAGGCGGGCATTGCGCAGGATATGGTCGAAGTGCTGGAGCGGTGGAATATGGACGGCGTGATGCTGGTGGTAGGCACGCGCGCCGCCGACGCGGTAGGTCGGTAGGCCGGCCCGCGCCGCTCTGCGCGCGAGGTCCGTCTCTTCACCACCATAGCCATAAAAGCGTTCGTCCATGCCGCCTATGGAAAGCCACGTCGCCTTGCGCAATGCAAAGGATAAGCCCCAGAGCTGTCCGGAATCCGGCTCTTCCATAACACCGATATCAGGAAATGCAGGCTTGGAGGGGTGGGCGACGCCGTGCTCTTCGAGCGCCGCGAAATCCCCCGTGAAGATAGGCAGACCGCCCGGCAAGTAATGGACGTCACCGAGCATGACGCCATCGTGCTGCGCGAGCGCCTGGGCGTAGGACGAGACTGTCGTTGGCGAGGGGATGCAATCGACATCGAGAAAGACGAGGTGCTCGCCCGACGCCGCCTCTGCCGCACGGTTGCGGGCAGCAGCCAGCGGCATGTCGTCACCACCGACGAAGACATGACGGACAGGGCACGACATGGCTGGTAATGCGTCGGCCGCTTCGGGTTGCATCCACGCGATCACGAGTTCGCACGGCGGCCTGCTCTGTTGCGACAGCCCCGTCATCAGCGCCCTCAGATGATCCGCCCGGCCGCGGACGATCGTCAGGACACTTGCGGGGACCTCTGCCATCATACTGGCAGACCTGCAGCCTTGGCCTTGTTGCGGAAGTGGAGAACCCCTTCGATAATGCCGGCGGCGTGGGTGTTTGAGGCGATGTAGGAATGCTTCAGCGCCGGAAGCTTGCCGAGATTGTCGGAGTAGTTGGCGACGATGATCGACTGCGGGATGGCCTGCAACATCTCGATATCGTTGCCGCTGTCGCCCGCGACGAAAACGGCATTTTCCGCCAGGCCGTAGCGGCGGCGCACATGATCGACCGCCGTGCCTTTGGACGCCCTGATCGGCAGAATATCCAGATAGCGCTTGTGGCTGTGGATGACGGAGGCGAGCACGCCCGCATTTTGAAGTGCTGATCGAACGCGCTCGACGGTCGCATGGGTGCCGTCGCTGAAATAGCTGAGCTTGAAGTCGCGCTGCTCGAGCGGCGCCTGCGGCGTCAGGCCGGATACGCCGCGTAGCACCCGCTCGACCGCCGAGCGATGCCAATTGCCGGCAATCGCCTTCAGCCAGCCCTCGTCCTGCTCATAGGAAACGCCGTTCTCCGACAGAGTGTAAATCTCCGACCCGACGGAGGTGATCATCACCTCGGGGCGGGGTACGTCCTGCTGTTCGAGAACGGCCATGGCGCTGTGAAAGGAGCGGCCTGTCGCGACGCCGAAGGCGAGGTTCTCCTGCATGCGACGCCAGTTACCGAAGGCGTGGAGATGCGGAACGGAGCCGACAAGCGTGTTGTCGATGTCGCTGATCAGAAGCTGGATAGCCCGCTGGACGGGCATTTCCGGCGGGCGCACGAGATCGCGCACAAGTCCGTGATAGCGGGTGACGTGCCGTTCCCAGTCGTAGGTCTTCACGGCCCTGTCGCCGGAGGCGGAGAAGCGGTCCCACATCTCTGCGCTGCGAAAGATCTGCAGCAGGGCATCGGCAATGCCACTGGCGTCGCGCGGATCGACCAGCAGGCCATTGCCGCAGGTCTCGATGATGTCGTTCGGGCCGCCGCTGTCGGTCGCGACCAGCGGCAGGCCGACGGCGGCTGCCTCCAGCAGCGTCAAGCCGAAGGGTTCGTTGAAGGCGGGGTTGACGAAGACGCCGCGCCGATCCCGGGCATAGGCGTAATAGGCGGGGATGTCCTCGCCACGATGGCTCTTGGGATAGGCAACTTTGCCGTAGAGATCGTAGCGATCGATGAGGCGCAGGAGCTCGCGGAGGTTTGCTGCCATATCCGCCTCGAGCGCATCGATATCGTCGCGCGAGCCCGCGACGATCACGAGATTGGCCGCGGCCTGCAAGGCTTTCGACTTGCCGTAGGCCTCGATCAGGCCCGCAAGGTTCTTCTTGGCGACGGGCCGCGCGATGGCGAGGATGACGGGCTTCTCCGGCTCGACCAGAAACCGGGCCATCTCCCGTTCGACCACGGGGGAGGACGCCGCGCCACGAAACGCCTTGAGGTCGCTGCCCGGCGGCAGCACGCGGATCTTGCCGGGGTCATAGGTATCGTAGGCCTTGTATTGCAACTCCGCCTCGTCGCGGGAGGATGCGATGACGAGGGAGGCTCTGGCCAGCGCCAGCTCTTCCGCCGCGATCCGCTCGACAAAGCCACGATCGGACAGGCAGGAGGGCAGGGCCTTCTGCTTGACCTTACCGAGCGAGTGGCCGGTAAAGACGAAGGGAATGCCGAGCGCATCCTCGACGCGTGCCGCCACCACGGCCGCATCGGCGTAATGAGCATGAAGGATGTCCGGCCTGGTGCTGCCCGCTAAGATGTGCGCGATCAGGCCAGCGGCAAAGCTGTCGATTTCCGTGTGCAGGTCCTCTTTTGCGAGGTAACCTGGATGCGTCGTGGGAAAGCGGATGATGCTGGTCGTACCATCGACGCTCTCGACCGGCTTGATGTAATCTTTTCCAAACCCTTCGAAGGCGCGCGTGGCGATGACGATGCGCTCGGCTTGGCCGGTGCTACTGCAAGCTTCGACCAGATCCAGCAGATAGCGGATGTGTCCACCTGTATCCGTCGTCAGTCCATATTCGACATTGTTTCCGCGGAGGCACCCTTGAAGTGCGACGTGAAGAACGAACATACATGATCTCCCGTGCAGTCAGGACCTTAAATGCCGAACCACGACCGTGAACCGAGTGAGCCGCTAAAAGTTGCACAGGTTGCACCAAGTATTTTTCCCGTGCCTCCGCTCAACCATGGCGGGACGGAGCGGGTGATCCACGACCTCTCCGTCGAGTTGCAAGCGCTCGGCTGCGAGGTGACGCTGTTTGCACCCTCCGACAGCACCTGCCCCGTGCCTCGGGTCGGCGCGCTGCCGAGCCTGCAATTCCTTGAAAAAAAATATGATTTTGTGCCGCCATCGATCCCGTCCGTGCTGGAAACGGTTCGTATGGAAGAGGTGCGCCGCGCGCTGTCCACCTTCGATATCGTGCATTTCCACGGCGAGTTCTTCCACGCCGTGACGCTGGGTGAAAAACGCAAGACATCTCTGACGACCATCCACTGGCGCGTCGATGAACTCGACCGTGAGTTGTTTTTCTCCGCCTTCCCGGATCTGCCCATTGCGGCCATCTCGCACGCGCAGGAACAGGCGCTGCCAAAATCCAATCGCGCGGGCATCGTGCTGCATGGCGTCGATCCCGCGCGCTTTAAACCCAACGACACGCCGGAGCCCTATCTCGCCTTCATCGGTCGCATGACCGATCAGAAGCGCCCGGATGTCGCGATACGGGTGGCACAAGCGGCAGGCCGGCCCATTCGTCTGGCCGGAACCGTCGATGTCGGCAACCCGCTCTACTTCGATACCTATGTCAGACCCGGCCTTTCACCGACCGCCGAATATATTGGCCCCGTCGATGACGTCGCCAAGAACGTCCTGCTTCGCGGCGCAAGCGCACTGCTCTTTCCCATCGACTGGCCGGAGCCGTTCGGGCTCGTGATGATCGAGGCGATGGCCTGCGGCACGCCTGTCATCGCCTGGAACCGGGGCTCTGTGCCCGAGGTCGTGGAGCACGGCGTGACCGGCTTCATTGTCGACAGCGAAGAAGAGGCGGTGGCGGCTATCGGGCAGATCGACCGGCTTGATCGGCGCGCGATCCGTGAACGCTTCGAGCAGCGTTTCACCGCCCGGCGCATGGCGCAGGACTATCTGGAGATCTATCGAAGGTTGCTCCAGCGATGATGTGCACGGCCCTGATCGCCTGGGATTACCCACCATCCCCAAGCGGACTGTCCACCGCCGCCCGCGAAATCGCGGAGAGCCTTCTGGCGCAAGGCTGCGAGGTCACGGTGTTTTCCGGCGACAGAAGCGACGCGCGCATGAGCGACGGCGTACGCATCATCGGCTGCGCTATCCCAGAGCGTTCGCGGCTTGGGCGCCTGCGCACCTATGCCGGCATCGGCCATCTCGCGGCACCTCGGCGGTTTCGCGATGCGGTGCTCACCGCGCATGCCACGACGCCGTTCGACGTGGTGGAGGCGACCAACTGGTATGCGCCGGCCGTGCTGCTGGCCGGGCGCCGGGATCTCCCGCTCGTTACGCGCAACTCGACGCCCGCCTCCTGGTCGCGCGAAAGCCGGCTATCTCCCCGCAACCGGTTGGATGCCTGGGTGGCGGATATGCTGGAGCGCCGGCAGGCGATCGGCAGTGCGGCGCTGATATCAAACACATCCGATCACGGGCGGCGGATCGCCGAGCTTTACCGTCTGGACTCACGCCGCCCGCACGCGACCATCGGCTTGTCCTTGCCACAAGCGCTGCTGACGCGGGCAGGCGAGGCGGAGTATCCGCCTCATGAGGAACCGCTCCGCATTCTCTTCGTCGGCAGGGCCGAAGCACGGAAGGGTTTTCACGAATTCATGGATGCCACTGCTCGCGTCGCCGAAGACGCCGATGCAGGCCTCGTGCCGGATTTTCAGGTGGATCTGCTGGGTGTGCCCGCAAGCGACCTGCCGGAGACATTGCCAGCCAGCGCACGCCGGCGCATTCATGCGCTCGGGCGGCAGCCCGACGCGGTGCTATTCGATCTTTACGAAGCCGCCCATATTGTTTCAGCGCCTTCGCGCTACGAAAGTTTCGGCCTCGTCTATCAGGAAGCGATCGCCTTTGGCCGCCCCATTCTCGCATCAACCGAAGACCCAAGCGCGCGGGAATTTATCGGCGAGACCGGCGCAGGCGTGCTGGCCTCGGCGACGGAGGGCGGAGCCATTGCGGAACGCCTGCGCGAAATGCTGGCGTCCGCCGCTCTTCGCGCGCGCCTCCGTGAGAAAGCGCTTGAGGCCGCGGGAACCTTCACGCGCGCCACCCTCGGCCGCCAGACGCTTGAGGTTTACAAGCAGGCGATTGCCGGCGATCGTGACACCGGATCGGCGAGGGCTTTATGAAGCGGACCGCAATCATCGGCAACGCGCCGGAGTTCGATGGCACGGATCTCGATCTCGACGGCTACGATCGCGTCGTCAGGTTCAACAATACGGCCGGGCTCGGGTCTACGAGCGGCACAAAGACCTCCGAACTTGTGCTGGTCAGCCGGGGCGGACAGCCGGCGGAATGGCTCGCCGATCCTGCATTTACGCAGCGAAAGGCCGTGCGGGATGCTGAGCGCGTCACGCTCGTCTTTCCACCGTCGGAAAAACCGGAAGACGAGTGCCATGCCGAAGGCCTTCGCGAGCGTCTTGGCCCGCTCGGCAAGGACATCGGATCGATCGATGCGGCGACGGAGAGCAGGGCGCGCGCGTCGCTGCTGGCACATGGCGCCCTGTCGACCTCTGCTCTCAGTTCCGGCTTTCTCTACAGTTTCAGGACACTGGAGGCCGAGGACTCCAGATCCTCATCGTTCGACATCTTTGGCTTCGGCTTCGATGGTTGGGACGGGCATGCCTGGAGCGCCGAACGCTCGTGGTTCGAGGCTGCTCACAAGGCCGGCTGGCTCGTCCTGCACCCCTTGGCGAAGCGCTGACGCAGGATCAGGCAGGAACACCGCATGCCAGACGCCATAACAGCCCGCTGTCCGCTTTGCCGAGCGCGTGGCATCGAGCCGACATCGCGCACCTTGCAGAGCGGCAATGTCGTTCGTGCATTTTCATATGCCTGCTCCCACTGCGGCTTGTTGCTGGATGAGCCCGCCATCATGCTCGCTCCCACGCAAAACGATACGCTCTTTCGCGATCTCTGCGCCCGGAAGCCTACGTTGAAGCATCCCGGTAATCCATTCGGTTGCGACATCTATACGATGCGCACGATCGCAACCCGGTTCGGCCTCGCCGCCACGCCAGAAAATGCCATGCAGGCGCACGAACTCCGTCATCCGCATGGCACGCTCTCGGCGGAGGCTGATCTCGTGTCACTGCGCGCGCTTGCACCGACACCTTTTTCGGTCGGTATTATGTGCACCGAACGGGAGGCGGATGCCGTCCTGGAGACGGCAGCGCTCTACCGGTCCTGGGCGGATGCGGTCATCGTTCTGATCGATCGCGCCGGAGAGACATCCGAGCCCCGACAGGAAGGCGACGACGGCTTCGTCAGCGTGTTCTCACACCCGCTGAACGGCCATTTCGCCAACCAACGAAATGCGCTGCAAGCCCTCTGCCGAACCTCATGGATGTTTCAGTTGGATGCGGACGAAGACATTTCGCCGAAGCTTGGGGAAACTCTGACGCGGCTCGCCACGCTCGCCGACCGGCAAGGCGCCGTCTCCATCGGCCTTCCGCGCCAAAATCTGGTCAATGGTCGTCTTTCCGATCTCTACCCGGATGTGCAATATCGCCTCAACCGGCGCGAGGTCGTCTACGAGGGCATCGTCCACGAGCGCCCTGTTCGGATCTGGCAGAAGAGTTTCATTGCGCTTTCCGGCGCCATCCAGCACCACCTTACTGCGGAGCATGTCGCCCGGAGATCGAAAGCTTATGAGGGGCTGAAACCCGGTGGCGGACGCCTTTTCGAGGAACAGGCACTCCAGCGTGCCTTCTCGGCGGAGTGACCAGCACGATGAGGGCTCGCGTCAGTTTCTCCGCGTCAGGAACAAAGAGTCCGTACCGCAGTTCGTTGCGCTGAAACCGGAGACCTCATTGTGACATCGACCTCTTCCCGCTTTGGCCTGTCTGCGCAGACCGCCCTGCCCACCATCTTGGCAATCGCCTTTGCCGCGACACTTACCAGCACCGGCCCGTCGTTAGCGCAATCCTCGACGGTGGAGACCATCAAAAGTGAGACGCGCAAGCTGATCGCGCCGATCACGAGCAAGACGGACGAGCGCCTCGAAGAGGTGGCCAAGTTCGATCATCAGGTCACCGGCGTGACCGTATCGGAAGACAACCGCATCTTCGTCAATTCTCCTCGCTGGAGCGAGGATGTGCCGGTCTCCGTCGCCGAAGTGATGAGGGACGGCACGATCAAGCCTTACCCGAACGACGAATGGAATGCGTGGCGCAACGCCCGAATGAGCGAGGTCACGCCCGGCGATCACTTCGTTTCCGTGCAGAGCGTTGTGGCCGACGGCAAGGGATCACTCTGGGTCGTCGATCCCGCCGCACCGAACACGGAGAAGACGGTAAAGGACGGCCCGAAGCTCGTGCAGATCGACTTGAAGACCAACAGCGTGAAGAAGGTCTACCCGTTCGCAGCGGACGTCGCCGGCCCCGCGAGCTACATGAACGATGTGCGCCTCTCGCCCGACGGCAAGTTCGCCTATCTCACGGATTCCGGCGTGCCCGGCGGTCTCGTGGTCGTGGACTTGAACGCTGGCAAGGCATGGAGGGTGCTGAGCGACGATGCGACCACACAGATGGAAAAGGACGCCGTGGTCATGACGGACGGAAAGCCGCTGAAACGCCCGGATGGCAGACAACCCATGTTCAACGCCGACGGCCTGGCTTTGTCGAACGATGGCGCGACACTCTACTGGCAGGCCGTCACGGCAAAGACGATGTACCGCATCGACGCCAGCTTGCTCCAGCAGGCTGGCACCAATCCTGACGCGGCGAAAGGCAAGGCTGAGAAGTTCGCAACGACCGAGCCGGTCGATGGCCTGTGGACGGGCAAGGACGACAGCATCTATCTCAGCGCCGTCGGCGCTGATGCTGTGAAGCTGCTCAAGCAGGACAGAAAGATCGAAACCGTCCTGACCGACAGTCGCCTGCGCTGGCCCGACACGTTCTCGCAGGGCCCAGACGGCTTCATTTACGTCACCGCATCCCACATTCAGGATTCACCCTGGTTCCACCCGTCCGGCTGGGCCAACAAGGACTTCACCCTGTTCCGCTTCCGGCCCGAGTGAGCGAGGCTTCCAGCCCAGCGATGTGTTAACAGGGGAGAGGCTTACGCTCCCCTGTTAACGGAGCCCCGCGGGTCGTCCACCACCGTCGAGGCGGTGCTTTCTTCCCGAGCAACGCCTATTCCAGGCATCACGATGGGCGCTTCAGTCCGTACGCGCGTCTTCTGCGGGTCGAAATGCGGGAAAGGGACAATGGTGGCGGGGATGCGTTTCTGGTGGCCGTCGAGCTTGCCGATCTCCACTTTCGTTCCAATCTCGGCAAAGGCCACATCGAGGCGCGCAAGCGCAATGCTTCGGCCGAGGATCGGGGATTTGACGGCGCTGGTGACGACACCCACCTGCGCCCTCCCGACGTGAACGCAATCTCCATGGCCGATCGGCTCGTTGCCGGCGATGTCGAGGCCGACCATGCGGCGATGGGGGTGGTCGCGACGTCGTGCGATGGCGGCATCGCCCACATAGGCGTCCGGCTTGTCCTTGGGAATGGTGAAGCCGATCCCGGCCTCGAACGGGTCCGTCTGGTCGGAGAAATCATAGCCGGCAAAGACGAGGCCTGCCTCGATGCGCACCATGTCGAGCGCGGCCAGACCCATAGGCGTCAGTCCCTCCGGCGCGCCGGCTTTCATGACGGCATCCCAGACGATGACGGCATCCTGCGGATGGCACCAGACCTCGTAGCCGAGTTCGCCGGTGTAACCGGTGCGGGAAACGAGAACCGGCCGGTCGGCGATACGGCCGATGGTGAAGCGGAACCATTTCAGCTCGGCAAGCGTCGGCTGATGCGGCGGCGTCACGGTTATCTGCGCGAGGATATCGCGCGAGCGGGGTCCCTGCACGGCGATGTTGTGCAGCTGATCGCTCGAATTGCGTACGAAGGCCTTCAGGCCATGCTTGTCCGCCAGTTCCCGCAGCCAGGCGCCGGAAAATTCGTCGCCGCAAACCCAGCGGAAATTGTGCGGGCCTAGCCGGAAGATCGTACCGTCGTCGATCATGCCGCCCGTCTCGTAGGTCAGCGGCGTATAGACGATTTGCCCGACCGCCAGCTTCTTCAGATTGCGTGGCACGGCGAGCTGCAGCAGGTCTTCGGCATCCGGACCGGTGATCTCGAACTTGCGCAGCGCGGAAAGGTCGATGACGACGGCGCGCTCGCGGCACGCCCAGTACTCCGCAATCGGGCCGGCATCGTTGTAGCAACTCGCCAGCCAGAAGCCGCGATAGTCCTCGAACTTGCGCGTCAGTGCGGAGGTCCTCGGGTGGAAACCGGTTTCGCGGCTCATGCGGGGTTCGGCATCGGGTGTCATGCGGTGAGCGCTTCCCTTTTCAAACGGGCAGTCGGCATCATAGACGCGGACATGGATATCGGTCGGCATCCAGCCGTTGGCCGGATCGATATCGTCGGCGCAGGAGGACGTGGCGCAGACGAGATCGGTCAGCGCCCGCAAGAGGACGTAGTCACCCGGCCGCGACCATGGCTCGTCCATCGAGATCCTGTCCTGCGCATCGACGAAAGTGTTGTAGAAGAAGTTAATCGCCGGCCAGCCTTTGCGTTCAGCAATGCCGTAGGGGGCGAGGACCTGGTTGAAGTTCTCCGTGCAGTTGGAATGGCCGGGATAGCCCATGTCTTCATAGTATTTGGCCGTGCAGGCCAGCAGGAACGTGTCGTGCCGGCCGACCGTGTCCTGCACCACCTCCACCAAAGGCCGCATGCGCGCATCGAAATATTTAGAATGCAGGCCGGGGCCGGAAAAGCTCGAGCCCATCAAGGTACGTGTGGTGGTGGGGTCGATGCCGAATTCGGCACCTTCCGCCAGATCGCCTGAGTCGAAGGCGAGGAAATCCGAGCACTGGCGCCCGTCGACATCGATGATCTGGATATACTGTCCGGCTTTCACCCGGAAGGCGGAGGCCGTCGCCGCCCTGATGCGCAGGTCCGTCACTACCTGCGGGGCGAGCGGTGGCGGGATCTCGCCGGTGCGCTCCACGAGCGGCAGGATATCGACGAGGATATCGGTCGGCGTGTCCTGTGCGTCGGGCGCCATGGGTTGGCCGGGCACTGCCACGAGGCAGAGGAGGTCGGCGCGGGCCTCCAGCGTCACGGCTGCCCCGGCGGGCGTTTCCACGTCGAAGAGGGTGGCCGATATCGGGGGCTCCCGCCGTTCCGCCTCGAGGATCTGCGCGACGGCGGGTGGGAGCGCGTAGGCGGACGCGGACGTGGCGGGCGCCGGGGTGGCGGGAAGCCCCTGCAGGCTCCCTGGCGGGCCGAAGCCGTGGATCTCGACCGGCTGCGCGCCTTCCAGATTGCGCAGCGTCACCCGGTCGCCCGCGCGAAGTGCGAAGAGACGCGCCTCGCCGCCGCGCACGATGGCGGATGTCGGACGAAGCGCCGGTAGGGGGGGGCCGGATTGCATCGTGTCGCTTGCCCAGATCCGTGTCATGTCTTCTCCCTCGTCCGCCTTGCGATCATGCTCTATTCCGCGGCGTCCTGCACGCCGAGAAACGCTTCGAGCGTGTCGTCGAGTGCATCCATCCACGGCGTGTGATGGACCGGCGCCATGTCGCCGGTGAGCACGGACGGATAGGATTTGTTGCGGTAGGTCAGGATGCCCTCGACCTTGTGGTGCTCCCATTCCTTGAAGAGTTCGGCGACCCGCTCAACATCGAAATCAGGATAGTCGGTTGCCGACAGCAGGTCGCGGACGTAATCCGTCTGGTAGTCGATGGCCTCGAACGGGTTGGTGAGCGCCTCCTCGCGGGCGCGCCAGTCTCTGATGTCGGCATCGCGCGCGGCCGCGTCGGGAAGCGCGATCCGGCCGAGGATCACGTCGCGGGCAAACCAGGCCTGCGCGTCGAACATGTTGAAGGTATAATACTGGTCCTGCATGCCGATGTAGAAGAGATGCGGGTTCTGTTCCCAGACGATGCCCTTGTAGAGGCCGAGGGGGTAGAGCCGGTTGTTGGTCTTCAGGCGCAGATCGTCCGGCAGGAAGGGGAAGGAATGCTTGTAGCCGGTGCACAGCACGACGGCATCCACGGTCTTGCTCGTGCCGTCGATGAAATAGGCGGTCTTGCCGACGAAGCGCGCGATCAGCGGCTTCTCCTCGAACGTGTCCGGCCAGTCGAAACCCATCGGTTTCGTGCGGTAGCTGAAGGTGACGGACGCCGCGCCGTATTTATGGCACTGGGTGCCGATATCCTCGGCCGAATAGGAAGAGCCGACGAGCAGCACATTCTTGCCGGCGAACTCGTCGGCGGCGCGGAAGTCGTGCGCGTGCATCACCCGGCCGAGAAAGCCCTCGATGCCGGGGAAGGAGGGCATGTTCGGCACGGAGAAATGACCGTTGGCGACGATGACGTCATCGAATTCTTCCGTATAGTGCTCGTCCTTCTGCAAATCCTTGACGGTGACCGAGAAGGTTTGCGTCACCTCAGACCAGACGACGTTGCGCACCGGCGTCAGGAACCGGATATAGGCGCGGACGCCACTCTTCTCGACCCGTCCGGCGATGTAGTGATGGAGCACGGCGCGCGGCGGATAGGAGGGGATGACCCGGCCGAAATGTTCCTTGAAGGAGTAATCGGCAAATTCCAGGCACTCTTTCGGGCCGTTCGACCAGAGATAGCGATACATGGAGCCGTGGACGGGTTCGCCGAATTCGTCGAGACCGGTGCGCCAGGTGTAGTTCCAAAGGCCGCCCCAGTTGCTCTGCTTCTCAAAGCAGACCACCTCCGGCACGTCGACGCCTGCGCGCCTGGCCGTCTCGAAGGCTCTGAGAACAGCCAGTCCGCTCGGGCCGGCACCGATGACGGCAACGCGTTTCTTCATTTTCTATCTCCATAATGACGGGAAACCGGCGGCTTGCGGGCTCGCGGTGCGCCGGCGGCTGTCTGTCTCAGCCCTTGGCGGTGCGCTTCAGCTTCTTCGGATCGTCGAACGGCAGGGCGTGGGCGGCGGCGGCGATCGAACCGCTGGCATTCATCACCTCGAGCTTCGTGCCAGGCACGGCGCAATCCACCGCAAGCCGGGCGATCGCCATGGATGCCCCGGTGATCGGCGACACCATGCCGCAGGTGGCAACGCCCACCTGCCGGCCGTCCTGCAAAACCGGCGCGCCTTCGTCGGCGGGCACGTTGCCGTCGAGCAGCAGGCCGAAGATGCGGAAGCGCTCCCGCCCCTTGAGGCGCGCATGCTCCTCTGCGCCGCGAAAGCCCGTCTTGCCCGGGCTGACGGTAAAATCCAGGCCGAGTTCCCAGAGCGTGTCGCCCGGACCTTCGTCGGCAAAGGGATATTTCTGCGAATTGTCGAAGGGGTAGAACAGCAGGTAGCTTTCCACCCGCAGCATATCGAGTGTGGTGAAGCGGCAAGGGATGATGCCCATCCCGGCACCTTCCTCCAGAATCCGATCCCAGATCGCGGGCGCATCCTGTCCGCGGCAGAAGATCTCGTAGCCGCGCTCGCCGGTATAGCCGGTGCGCGAAATCATCACGGGCAAACCGAAGAGGCGCGTCTGGAGGTGATGGAAATACGGGAGATCGCGAATGCCGGGAACGTGCGGTGCGAGGTAATCGATGGCGAGCGGCCCCTGCAGCGACAGGTCGTGCAGGTCGTCGTCGAAGCGGATGGACACGTCGCGGCCGATGGCGGCCTTCTGCAGTTCCTCGTGCCCCGTACCCGAGCCGTGCACCACCATCCAGCTGTTGGCGGAGATCCGGTAGATAATGCAGTCGTCGGTGAACTTGCCGGCTTCGTTCAGCATGCAGGCATAGACGGACTTGCCGGGATAGATCTTCTCAACATCGCGCGTGGTGGCGAGATCGATGACATGGGCGGCATGCGCGCCGGTGATGTGGACCTTCTTCAGGCCGGAAACGTCCATCAGGCCCGCTTTCGTGCGGATCGCCAGATATTCGAGGTTGGCATCGCCGTCATAGGACCAGGCGGTACCCATGCCGCTCCAGTCTTCCAGCGCTGAGCCAAGCGCCCGGTGCCGGTCGGCCAGGGTCGAAAATCTCCAGGATGCAGTCATGTCGTCCTCCGGTCATATGTCGATGGTGGGTTCGCTCAGTCTTGCGCTAGATGGTTCAGTCCGGCGCAAAGCCGGGAGATGTCGCAAGCCCGTCGTCATGGCGCGACAGCCACGCGGTGGTCGTGTCGCGGAAGCGCGCCAAGCCCTTATAGTCGGCAATCGGCTGCGGCAGGCTCGCCAGTACGCGGTGGAACCGCCGCGCCCACTTTTTCTGCGTCACCAGCTCGTCCATCTTGATGAGGTAGCAGCGGATGGAAAACACGATGGCGTTGGAACGCGGAAGCCGCCAGAGGGCCTGCAGCTCGACGCGCAGATGCACCTTGTCGCCGACGTTCTCCGGCGTCACGCTCGCCTTGTCGATGCCCCAGCGGTGGTAGTTCTCCGGGCTGGTGTCGAGGCGCGGATTGATCGTCATCGTCCAGTTCAGCCGGCGTACGGGGCGGCCCTGCTGCAGGTTGAGGAGAAACTTGAGCGCGCGTTCGAAGATGCCCAGATCATGGGCCAGCGGCACGGGTGCATGCCACTCCATGAAGTTCATGCCGAGGTCGAAATCGAGCGACCAGTCGGCCTGCGTCGTCACCATGCCCGCATCCATCCACAGATTATCGTCCCGCTGGTCGAGCAGGCAGAAATCGCCCTGGCACTGGCGGGTGACGTATTCCATCGGTCCCTGCGGCAGGGTGGAGGCATCGCCGAAGGTGAAATGCTGGTCGAGCCCGAGCGGCCGGTTGATCCAGTGCCAGTTGTCTCCGTCGCGGGTCAGGGTGAAGTCGTCTGGATAATGCGTCGCCATCGACGTCATCAAAAGCTCCAGCAGGTCCCACTCCGCCGTCATCATGTGCGGCAGCGACTGGCAGCGCAGCGGGTCCTGCGACAGGGTGATCGCGCGGTCGTGCATCTCGGCCACGTAGTGCTCGTCGATGTGGATCGGGAACTCGGTTGCGGACTGGACGGGTCCCGGCACGTGCTGCTCGATATTGACCGTGTAGGTGTAGTCGTCGCGCTCGAAGGGAAAGGGAAACGCCCGGATCGCCTTCGGGCTGTTGGCGAAGGTGTAGTCGTCGCGGAAGGTCTCGGCATTGAACGAAAGGGTCATGGTGTCACTCCGATCACAGGTCGAGCACGAGTTCGCGGCCGCGCAGCCGCGAGACGCAGGTCATGATGGTGTCGCCGCAGGATTTTTGACTGTCCGTCAGATAGTGGTCGGCATGCAGCAGCTCGCCGTCGGCGACGAGCACCCGCGTCTCGCACTGGCCGCACGCGCCGCCGCGGCAAAGGTAGGGCGCGTCCACACCGGCAGCCTCGATGGCCTCCAGCAGGGTCTCGTGCTGGGCGACGACGGTGGAAATGCCGGAGCGTGCAAGGCGGAGCGCGAAGGGCTCGCCGCCTTCGGGTGCGAGGAAACGCTCGGCATGCAGCGCGCTCTCCGGCCAGCCGGCGACCCGCGCATCGGCCATCACGCCCTCGATCATGCGCTCCGGCCCGCAGACATAGAGGTGCGTGCCGAGCGGCTGGTGGGCGAGGATATCGCGAACCGAAAGCCGCTCCTGCCTTTCGCTGACATAGAGGTGCAGTCGGTCGCCGTGCTGTGCCGCAAGCTCAGCGGCAAATGCGCCGCTTGCGATATCGCGCATGGCATAATGCAGCTCGAAAGGGAGGGCGAGAGCTGCAAGCTCGCTCGCCATGGCGGCGATGGGCGTGATGCCGATACCGCCTGCGACCAGGATATGGCGGCGGGCCGTGCGGTTCAAGGGGAAGAGATTGATCGGCGCCGACAGGTTGAGGTCTGTCCCCACGCTCAGGTGATCGTGGATGAAGGCCGAGCCGCCGCGCGACTGCGGGTTGCGCAGCACCGCGACCTCGTAGGCGGCTCCGCCGGCACGCGTCGAGCCGAGGAGGGAATAGGCATTGCGGATGAGACGCGCGCCGCCATCGAGCGTCAGCACCGTGTGGGCACCCGCGGAATAGGGCGGCAGGGCCTGCCCGTCGCGCCGGGCCAGCCGCAGCCGCTTGACGGTCGGCGACAGCGCCTCGGTCTCGATCACTCGAACGGGAAACTGTACGCCGCCGCTCATGCGCCGAACGCCTCTGCCGGCGGGATCTCGCCCGGGGCCTCGGCATCGATGCAAACGCCCATGAAGGCGCCGAGGCGGCGGGAATAATGATCGCGCACCAGGAGGTGGAGACCGCAATGGGCGCATGGGGCAGGGCTTGCCGAAACGCCGTCCGTGAAGCCCTTGCAGTGAACGCACTGGACGCGCCGCGTGGGGCCCCCGCGATGCTCGGTCTGGATCGCGTCCGCATCGATGCCCTGATGCAGGGCTTCGCTCGTGACGCGGCCGATGAAATCCTCGCTGCCGCTGACATAGAGCCGCGTTCCCATGGTCGCGGCAGAGAGCGTCGTCACGAGTTCGGCCAGCAGGTCCTCGACCCCCGATGCGACATGCAGGGCCTCGCAGGAGAGGGACGCCAGAAGCGTCTCCTGCCGGCAATCCGTGCTGCGCGGTGCGGGCGAAAAGAGGATGATCGTGCGGGACAGCGCGTCGTGCCGGCGAAAGGCTTCGGTCACGGCTGACGCACCTTCGCCTTCGGCAATGGCGATATGCCGCGTCGCTTGTCGAACCGGTATGAGCGTGCCGTAGAGCGGGCGGCTTTTGATGGGGGAAGGCTGCATGGTCGTGTCTCGAAAATAATGTCAGGCGATCCATTGGCAGACGGCGCGGATGGCGCCGTCTGCCATGTTGCACGGGTCTCAGGCGCTGAAGAACCAGTTGGACAGGAACACCACGGCCACCCCGGCGATAAGCGTGAGGTAGGGGAGCATGCCGGCCTTGCGGTGCATGGTCTCGCCGGGCTTCACGCCGAGATCCTCCAGCATCTGCGCCGGGAACTGTCCGCGATCCTGGATGTAGTGCCGGTAGAAGAAGACAGGGATGATCAGCGCGGCGGTGATGATGCCCGCCCACAGCGCCATCGGATTCCAGACCTTGGCGCCGGCTCCCATGAAGACGGCATTGAGGAAGGCGAAGATGCCGCCGAGCGCAAGGAGGACGGTCGGTGCCCGGTAGGGCCGCGCGATGTGGCCGGAGTCGATCCGGTGCAGCCAGCCCGCGTTCAGGTTGAGGAAGTTGAAGATGATGTAGCCGCAATTCGACACGGCGAGGATGAAGAAGAAGCTGGTGGCATCGGCGCAGGCGATCGCCAGCACGACGAGGTTGACGATGAGGTCCGTCCACATGGCCCGCGTCGGCGCACCGTGTTCGTTGACGTGGGAGAGGTATTTTGGCAGCCAGCCGTCGACGGAACCCTGGTAGAGCGTGCGCGAGGACCCAGCCATCGCCGTCATGAGGCAGAGCATCAGGGCGAGGATCATCAGCATGACCAGCAGGCTCTCGATCAGTGCGCCGCCACCCACCATGTGCGCCATGGCAGCGGCAACGCCCGAGCCATCGACGATTGGTGTGGCGAGCATGCCGTTCAGCCCGAGGACGCCCTGGAAGGTGAAGGGAACGAGGCTGAAGAGCGCGAGGCAGAGGAGGCCTGAGAAGAAGATGGCCTTGAACGTATCCTTGCCGGGATCGCGGAATTCGCTGGTGTAGCAGACCGCGGTCTCAAACCCGTAGGTCGACCAAGCCGCGATGAACATGCCGCCGAGGACGAGCGTCCAGCCGGCCACGTTCCAGGCACCGGGCTCTGGCGCATAAGGGGTGGCGAGCGGCACGAGCGGAGAGAAATTGGACCAGTTGACGCCGCCGGTGACGAGCGGCACGACCCCGACGATGACCATGGGGATGATGACGACGAGGCCGATATATTTCTGCACCTTGGCGGTGCCGAGAATGCCGCGATGCTGCACGGCGAAGGTGACGAGCATCAGGATGGCGCCGATGAAGAACGCCGCGTTGAGCGAAAGCGAAACGGGGCCGAGTGTCGTCTGGAAGAGCGTCCAGGTGCGGATGGACGGCGTCAGCGCGGAGATGGCGGCGGCCGCTTTTTCCGCGTCGGGCACCGTCAGCGTCGCGCCGTTGGCGGCGATCCAGTCGATGACGGATGCGCTGTCGACGGCCGGTACCGGGGCAAGCGCGTTGAGGATGTAGGCGGCGGCGATGGAGCAGCCGAGCGAGAGAACGGGCGACCACGCAAACCAGTTGCACCAGACCGAAAGCGGCGCGATGGGCTTGGCATAGCGCACCCAGGCCGAGGCGCCATAGATGGAGGCTCCACCCGACTTGTTGGGGAAGAGGCCGGCGATCTCGGCATAGGTGAAGGACTGGATGAAGCCCATGATCATGGAGACGATCCAGACCGCGAAGGCGAGCGTACCCACCGTCCCGGCGATGCCGCCGATCGAGAAGAGGACGAGCGCCGGCACGCCGCTTGCGACCCAGAAGGCGCCTGTCCAGTTGATGCTACGATGCAGTTTTCCCGGCTCCGAAAGCTCGGAGCTTATGACTGTTGTCGACATAGCTGTTCCCCGCCACGTTCTGTTTTGTGTAAGTCCGACTGCTATTGAAGCCGATGGAGATCGGCTGGCATGTTCAGCGGGTCCTGTTGCTGGCTGACCCCCTGCTGCATGAAATCGTCCGAGAGCCGGGCGATCCGGTACGCGTTGCGCGCTTGCCCTGTTATGGCGGCGTCGGGTGTCTTTCCGGGCCGGCTGTCGGGTTCTTGGGAGGGATCATGCTGCCGGGTTTCCGCTTTGTCAAAGGTTCTTCTTTAAGAGAAACAAATTTTCTTCTTAATTTTTAGACTTGCAAATTTTATAGGCAAAGATCGTTCTTGAGTGCGCCTGCTGATCAATCGCTAGCCCTTTCCAAGCCGAATAGAGATTGCCGCAGGTCATGCTGCACTTCATAATGGTGAGCCGTTCCGTCTTCGGGACCCAAGCCCCTGTCGCCGTAGAGCCTGTTCCAGCACCGGCCTTGCGGGCCGGCACCCTCTTCAAACAACGGGAGACGATGTGTCGGAACCGGCCAAACCTGTGATACTTGCCCAGGACCCGCATGCGGTTCGTGAGCCGAAGGAAAACAATCTCGAAATGGCGATCGGCCATGAGGTGCGCGCTTATCGCAAGCGCCTGGGGATCACCGTATCGGATCTTGCGGGCGCGACGGGGCTTTCGGTCGGCATGCTGTCTAAGATCGAGAACGGCAACATATCGCCCTCGTTGACCACGCTGCAATCGCTGTCGAAGGCGCTCGGCGTACCGCTGACCGCGTTCTTCCGCAGCTTCGAGGAGCCGCGCAACGCCATCTTCGTCAAGGCGGGGGAGGGCGTCAATATCGAACGGCGGGGCACGCGGGCCGGCCATCAGTACAGCCTGCTCGGCCATATCGACAACAATTCGAGCGGGGTCACGGTCGAGCCCTACCTGATCACGCTGACGACGGAGTCCGACGTGTTCCCGACCTTCCAGCACGAAGGCATGGAGTTCCTTTACATGCTGGACGGCGCGGTAACCTATCGCCATGGCGACCGGACGTTCGACATGGAGGCGGGCGACAGCCTGTTCTTCGACGCCGACGCGCCGCATGGCCCGAGCGTGCTGACGAAACTTCCCGCACGCTACCTGTCCATCATTTCCTACCCCACCAAGCGCAATGGTGGAGACGGGCAATGATTGCCTTAAAAGAAAAAAAGTTTCCTGGAGATTGATATCTGCCGATGCGCATGTTAGCCCTTGACCATCAAAGAACAGGATGGTGGCCATGTGCGGCATTGTGGGATTGTTTCTGAAAGACGAGACGCTGCGGCCGGAGCTTGGCCGCATGCTGTCGGATATGCTCATCACCATGACCGACAGGGGCCCGGACTCCGCCGGCATTGCGATCTATAACGCGCCCTCCGCCGGCACATGGAAGCTGACGCTGCAGTCGGCGGAGCCGGACGTCGATTTTGCAGGCCTTTCCGAGACGCTTGTGGCCGGCAACATTCCCGCCCGCGTCACGGTCAAGGATACGCATGCTGTCGTCGAAACGACGGCCGGCATTGCGGACGTCCGAACCTTCTTGACGGAGGCCCGTCCGAAGATCCGTATCATGGGGACCGGCGAAAGCGTCGAGATCTACAAGGAAACCGGACTTCCGAAGGACGTGGTCGACCGGTTCAACGTCCGTGCGATGAGCGGCACGCACGGTATCGGTCACACGCGCATGGCAACGGAATCGGCGGTGACGACGCTCGGGGCGCATCCGTTTTCGACCGGCGCCGACCAGTGCCTCGTCCACAACGGCTCGCTCTCCAACCACAACAATCTGCGCCGCACGCTGATCCGCGAGGGCATGACCTTCGAGACGCAGAACGACAGCGAGGTGGCGGCCGCCTATCTCACCGCCGAGATGGCCAAGGGCAAGGATCTGGGCGAGGCGCTGACCGGCGCGCTTGACGATCTCGACGGCTTCTTCACCTTCGTTGTCGGCACGAAATCCGGCTTCGGCGTGGTGCGCGATCCCATCGCCTGCAAGCCGGCTGTGATGGCCGAGACCGACCAGTACGTCGCCTTCGGCTCCGAATACCGGGCGCTGGTCAACCTGCCGGGCATCGAGACCGCCCGCGTGTGGGAGCCGGAGCCCGCCACCGTCTATTTCTGGGATCACGAGAAGGCCGCCTGAGACCCGAAGGGACGCCAGGAAAAGTGGGAACCGGTTTTCCGTCCGGCGTCCCGGTCATAGAGGAACACAATGCCGACATTCGACCTGTCCTCCACGCCGCTGCGCGAGCTCAACAGTGCTCTTCACGCCCTGTCCAAGGGCGCCAACGACACGGCGTTCGACGTCGTCAATCCGCGCGGTGCCCATGCGGTCGCCGTCGGCATCGATGCGCCCGTCACCGTCGAGGTGCGGGGGTCCGTCGGCTACTACTGCGCCGGCATGAACGACGGGGGAACGGTGACCGTCCACGGCTCGGCAGGGCCGGGTGTCGCCGAGAACATGATGTCCGGCACCGTCGTCATCGAGGGCGATGCCAGCCAGTATGCCGGTGCCACAGGGCAGGGCGGTCTTCTCGTCATCAAGGGCAATGCGGCCTCGCGCTGCGGCATTTCCATGAAGGGCATCGACATCGTCGTCCATGGCAGTATCGGCCATATGTCGGCCTTCATGGGCCAGTCCGGCCATCTCGTTGTGCTGGGCGATGCCGGCGATGCGCTCGGCGACAGCCTCTACGAGGCGAAGCTGTTCGTGCGCGGCACGGTGAAGAGCCTCGGCACCGACTGCATCGAAAAGCCGATGCGGCCGGAGCATCTGGAGACCTTGCGCGGGCTGCTCGAACGCGCCGGCGCGACCGATGCGAAGCCGGAGGAGTTCCGGCGCTACGGTTCGGCGCGCACGCTCTACACGTTCAACATCGACAATGCCGACGCATATTGAAGGCCCGAGGGATCATCCATGAGCTATCACAACCCCTACACCCCACCGCGCAAGTCGGCGACCTTCGACGATGCGACGCTGGCCGAGATCCGGCGCGCAGCTGCCACCGGCATCTACGACATTCGCGGCGCGGGCACGAAGCGCAAGCTGCCGCATTTCGATGACCTTCTGTTTCTCGGCGCCTCGATTTCGCGCTACCCGCTCGAAGGCTACCGGGAGAAGTGCGACACGTCCGTCGTCCTCGGCACGCGTTTCGCCAAGAAGCCGATCCGCCTGAAGACGCCGATCACCATTGCCGGCATGTCGTTCGGGGCCCTTTCCGGCAATGCCAAGGAAGCGCTCGGGCGCGGCGCGACGATCGCCGGCACCTCGACTACGACGGGCGACGGGGGCATGACCGACGAGGAGCGCGGGCATAGCGAGATGCTGGTCTACCAGTATCTTCCGTCGCGCTACGGCATGAACCCGCGCGACCTGCGCCGCGCCGATGCGATCGAGATTGTCATCGGGCAGGGCGCCAAGCCTGGCGGCGGCGGCATGTTGCTCGGGCAGAAGATCTCTGACCGCGTCGCCCAGATGCGCAACCTGCCCAAGGGCATCGACCAGCGGTCGGCCTGCCGTCACCCGGACTGGACCGGCCCGGACGATCTGGAAATCAAGATCCTCGAACTGCGCGAGATCACCGACTGGGAAAAGCCGATCTACGTGAAGGTCGGCGGATCCCGGCCCTATTACGACACGGCGCTGGCCGTGAAGGCCGGCGCCGATGTGGTCGTGCTCGACGGCATGCAGGGCGGCACGGCTGCGACGCAGGACGTCTTCATCGAGAATGTCGGCATGCCGATCCTGGCCTGCATCCGCCCGGCCGTCCAGGCGCTGCAGGATCTCGGGCTTCACCGCAGCGTTCAGCTCATCGTCTCCGGCGGCATCCGGTCGGGCGCGGATGTGGCGAAGGCCCTGGCGCTTGGCGCGGATGCGGTGGCCATCGGAACGGCCGCGCTTGTGGCGCTCGGCGACAACGACCCGAAGTGGGAAGAAGAATATCAGAAGCTTGGCACGACAGCCGGCGCCTATGACGACTGGCACGAGGGCAAGGATCCGGCCGGCATCACCACGCAGGACCCGGAACTCGCTGCCCGCCTCGACCCGGTCGCGGCCGGACGCCGGCTTGCCAACTACCTCAAGGTCATGACGCTGGAGGCGCAGACGATCGCACGCGCCTGCGGCAAGAACCACCTGCACAATCTGGAGCCCGAAGACCTCTGCGCGCTGACGATGGAAGCTGCCGCCATGGCGCAGATCCCGCTCGCCGGCACCAGCTGGTACCCGGGCAAGGGAGGCTTCTGACAGACCGTCCCGTTTTCGCGGCATCACCATGAGACGAAGCGACCAAGCTTCGCCGAGGGATGCTCCGGCCGGACGGAAAGGCAGGACCGCGTTTGGGAGGATGCGGTTCGCCATCGTTAAGTGTCTGATAATCCATAAGGGGAACGACGTGACACTGGATCTCTCGACCTATGCCGCGGAGCACGGCATCCGCTACTTCATGATCAGTTACACCGATCTTTTCGGTGCCCAGCGCGCCAAGCTCGTGCCGGCGCAGGCCATCGCCGACATGCAGGCGGATGGCGCAGGATTTGCGGGCTTTGCGACCTGGCTCGACCTGTCGCCGGCCCATCCCGATCTCTTCGCGCTGCCGGACCCGTCCTCGGTGATCCAGCTGCCGTGGAAGAAGGACGTGGCCTGGGTGGCGGCCGATTGCCGAATGGACGACAAGCCGCTCGACCAGGCGCCGCGCGTGCTGTTGAAGCGGCTGGTGGCGGAAGCCGCCGAGATGGGGCTCAGGGTCAAGACCGGCGTCGAGCCGGAGTTCTTCCTCACCTCCGCCGACGGATCGGTCATTTCCGACGTGTACGACACGGCGGAAAAGCCCTGCTACGACCAACAGGCCGTGATGCGGCGGTTCGACGTGATCGCCGAGATCTGCGATGCGATGCTGGAACTTGGCTGGAAGCCCTACCAGAACGACCATGAAGACGCGAACGGCCAATTCGAGATGAACTGGGAATATGACGATGTTCTCGCCACGGCCGACAAACATTCGTTCTTCAAGTTCATGGTCAAATCCATCGCCGAGAAGCACGGGCTGCGCGCCACCTTCATGCCGAAGCCTTTCAAGGGGCTGACCGGCAATGGCTGCCACGCCCATATCTCGGTCTGGGATCTGGCGGGCAAAACCAATGTCTTTGCCGACCCCGACATGCCGTTCGGGCTTTCCGCGACCGGAAAGACTTTCCTCGGTGGCATTATGAAGCATGCTTCAGCTCTTGCGGCCATCACCAACCCGACCGTCAATTCCTACAAGCGCATCAACGCGCCACGCACCGTGTCCGGGGCCACCTGGGCGCCGAACACGGTGACATGGACCGGCAACAACCGCACGCATATGGTGCGCGTTCCCGGCCCCGGCCGTTTCGAACTTCGTCTGCCGGACGGCGCCGTCAACCCCTACCTGTTACAGGCGATCATCCTTGCCGCGGGCATGTCGGGTATGCGCACCAACGCCGATCCCGGCCCGCATCACGATATCGACATGTATCGCGAAGGCCATACGGTGACGAACGCGCCGCGGCTGCCGCTGAACCTGCTCGACGCCCTGCGCGACTATGAGAAGGACGACGCGTTACAGGTGGCGATGGGCAGGGGTTTTTCCGCCGCCTATCTCAAGCTGAAACATGGCGAGTGGACGAGCTATTGCAGCCATTTCACAGACTGGGAGAGGGAGACGACGCTCGATGTCTAGGCATCCGGCATTTCCCCACCGGCCTAGCGACACGGGTCGAACGTCATCATTGCTCAAACGAAAGGACGCGTCTTGAACCCGTTCGTCCTCACCGTCACCTGCACGTCACGGCGCGGCATCGTCGCCGCCATCTCGACCTACCTTGCCGACAAGCACTGCAACATCGTCGACAGCGCCCAGTTCGACGATCTGGAGACCGGCCGCTTCTTCATGCGCATTGGATTCCGTTCGGAGGACGGCCTGCCGCTTGAGGCGATCGAGGCCGGCTTTCAGGCTATCGCGCAGCCTTTCGCCATGGACTACCGGTTCCACGATCCGGCAGCGCCGATGAAGGTCGTGCTGATGGTCTCGCGCTTCGGGCATTGCCTCAATGATATTCTGTACCGCTGGAAGATCGGCGCGCTGCCGATCGAGATCGTCGCCGTGGTTTCCAACCATTTCGACTACCAGAAGGTGGTCGTCAACCACGATATTCCGTTCCACCATATCCCCGTGACCAAGGCCAACAAGCCGGAGGCGGAAGCGCGGATTCTCGCACTCATCGAGCAGTCCGGCGCGGACCTCGTCGTGCTCGCCCGCTACATGCAGGTTCTGTCGGATGCCATGTGCGCGCGGATGTCGGGTCGGATCATCAATATCCACCACTCCTTCCTGCCGAGCTTCAAGGGGGCGAACCCCTACAAACAGGCCTATGGGCGCGGCGTGAAGCTGATCGGCGCGACGGCGCATTATGTGACGGCCGAACTCGACGAAGGTCCGATCATCGAACAGGACGTCGCCCGCATCACCCATGCGCAGAGCGCGGCCGACTACGTCTCCATCGGCCGGGACGTCGAGGCGCAGGTGCTGTCGCGCGCCATCCACGCACATATCCATCACCGCGTCTTCCTCAACGGCAACCGCACCGTCGTCTTCCCGGCAAGCCCCGGCGGCTACGCCTCCGAGCGCATGGGCTAATACCAAGTGTCGATGATAGGAACCTATAGGTTCCTATCATCGACACATGGTATAACGCCCCTCAGTCTTCGAGAAACTCGCCGCTCATGCGCGCGAGATCGTCCCACAAGCTCTGGGCGAAGCCGCGCAGGACCATGATCTCGAAGGCGTCGGCGCCCACGCGGGTGACGTGGGCGGCGATGTGGCCGATGAGCGTCGTCGTGGCGTATCCTATCGGAAAGTGCGACAGCGAGAGATCGGCCGCCGTGCCCTTGGCCAGCATCCGCTCGACCATCGGGCCGCTAGCCCGGATACGGATACGACCCGCGCTCTGGTCCACGCCGAAAGCCTCAGGCTGAATGGCCGCAAAGAGGTCGGCAAGCTCGGAATGCGTCTTTGCCCGGTCGCCGACGATGAACCACTGACCGGGACCGGCGGCGCGCACCGCATGCGGCGTGCCGTCGGAAAGGCCTTCGAGCCGGGCCATGGAAAGAGGTTCGCCGGGTTTGCCCAGCACGTGCAGAACATGCCCCTCCGGCAGAGCCTCCAGCGTGATCGTTCGGCTGACAAGGCGCGTGCAGCCTTGAAGTGCGGTCTTTAGCGTGATTTGGGGCGTGATGCGGAAATCAGACATGAAGCTTCTCGTGTCCTGGATCGAGGAAGACCGGGTCGCAGAGGCGGCCGGGCGTGAACTCGTTGCGGATACCGTTCCAGATCATCACCGCCTCGCCGTGACGCTCCGCGCCGCGCGTGACGAGTGCAAGCCCGATAGTGGAGCCGACATGGGGTGAATAGGCGCTTGATGTGACGTAGCCCTGATCGTTTTCGAGCGTCTCCGCGGCGTCGCGGGCCAGAATATGCGATCCGGTACGGAACGATGTCTTCGGGTCGAGCGGCAGGACGCCCACGAGTTGCGCGCGCTCGGGATCCACGAGGCCCGGACGCCCGACCATGGCTTTGCCGATGAAGTCGGGCTTGGTGGCCGAGACCATCTTGCCGAACCCGAGATCGGCAGCCGTCACTGTTCCGTTGATCTCATTGTGGGTGACGTGTCCCTTCTCGATGCGCAGCACGCCGAGCGCCTCCACGCCATAAGGCTGGATGCCGTGCGGCGCGCCCGCTTCCATCAGCACCTCCGCGACGCTCTCGCCGTAGCCGGCGGGCACGGCGAGTTCATAGGCCAGTTCGCCGGAGAACGAGATGCGGAAGAGGCGTCCGTGCAGCGCGCCGCCGAACAGCGAGACCTCGCGGGCGGCAAGGAAAGGGAAGGCGTCGTTGGACAGATCCTCGTCCACGATCGCCTGCAGGATGAGACGCGCTTTCGGTCCCGCGATCGCCATCTGCGCCCACTGGTCGGTGGAGGAGGCGAGGCGCACATCGAGACCCGGCCACAGGACCTGCGCGCAGAATTCGAGATGGTTCATCACGCCAGCCGCGTAAGCCGTTGTGGTGGTCATGACATAGTGGTTCTCCGACAGGCGGCTCGTCGTGCCGTCGTCGTAGATCATCCCGTCCTCGCGCAGCATCAGGCCGTAGCGCGCCTTGCCGACGGGCAGTTTCAGGAAGGCATTCGAATAGACGCGGTTGAGAAATTCCGCGGCATCGCGGCCGCAGATCTCGATCTTGCCGAGCATCGAGACGTCGCAGAGCCCGGCATGGGCGCGCACGTTCAGCACTTCGCGATCGACACTCTCGCGCCACGTGGTTTCGCCGGCGCGCGGGAAGAAGGACGAGCGATACCAGAGCCCGGTCTCCACGAAGGTTGCGCCGAGCCGGCGCGCCCAGTCGTGCAGCGGCGAGCGGCGCACGGGCTGAAAATCGCGACCGTGATGGGCACCGGCAAGCGCCCCGAAGGACACCGGCGTGTAGAACGGCCGGAAGGTCGTGGTGCCGACATCGGCCGGAGACAGTCCCCGCGCCTCTGCCAGCAGGCCGATGGCGTTGACGTTGGAGAGCTTGCCCTGGTCTGTCGCCATGCCGTTGGTCGTGTAGCGCTTGGCCAGCTCCACATGGCCATAGCCTTCCTGCACGGCGAGATCGAGATCTCCACGGTGCACGTCGTTCTGAAAATCGACGAAGGCCTTGCCCTTGACGCCGGGCACGGTCCAGAGCGGATGGGCAGGCGCCGAGACGATGTCGCCCTCGACGGCACCGAAGCTTGCCGGGGTCGCGTTGATGGACATCTCATCCAGAAGCGCCGCAGCCTTCCGCGCGCCCTCGTCGAGGCAGGCGGCGATGCCGGCCGTCGTCGCGACGGCACCGGCAAGATCAAGGCCAACGAGATCGCCGGGCGCGAGAAAAGCGGATTGCATATCCGACCATTGCGGCTTGCCGCCGCGATGGCAGGCGAGGTGGATGATCGGGCTGAAGCCGCCGGCCATGGCCAGCGCATCCACCTTCACGGTTTCCGCTTGGCCGTTCCGCAGGACCGTGATGGAGGAGAGCGCCTTGCCGCCCTGCGCATCGGAAACCACGGCGCCCGTCACGATGCGCGCCTTACCGGTATAAGGTGGTGCGGCGTCCTCCCGGCTGTCGATGATAGCGACCGGTGTGAGGCCGTGCGCTTCCAGATCGGCTGCCAGCGCATAACCGCTGTCATTGGTGGTGAAGATCGCGACCTGCCGGCCGGGTGCAACGCCATAGCGGTTGAGGTAGGTGCGCATGGCGCCCGCCATCATGACACCGGGAATGTCGTTGCCGCCAAAGACGAGCGGCCGCTCCTCCGCACCGGTTGCGAGCAGCGCTTTCTTCGCGACGATGCGCCAGAGCCGCTCCACAGGCCGGGCGGCGGCGGGCAAGCGGACATGCTTCTGCACGCGCTCGACGGCCCCGAAGACATTGCCGTCGTACCAGCCGAAGGCGGTGGTGCGCAGCAGAATGGTGACGTTCGCAAGCGCGTCCAGCTCGGCCATCGTCTGCGCCACGGCATCCGGCGCCGACCGTCCGCCGATCCGCGCTGTCTCCGACAAAAGCGTGCCGCCGGCCGCCGCGTGCTCGTCGACCAGAATGACCCGGGCACCTGCCCGCCCGGCCGTCAGCGCAGCGGCAAGTCCCGCGGGGCCGGCGCCGATGACCAGCAGATCGCAATGCGCCCAGCATTTTTCGTAAACGTCCGGGTCCGCCACGTCGCTTGCCGTGCCGAGGCCGGCGGCCTTGCGAATGAAGGGCTCATAGAGCTTTTCCCAAAGGGGCGCCGGCCACATGAAGGTTTTGTAGTAGAAGCCCGCGCCGAGAAAGGGCGAGAGGAGGCCGTTCAGCGCGCCGATGTCGAAGGCAAGCGACGGCCAGCGGCTCTGGCTGCGCGCCTCGAGACCGGCATAGAGTTCCTGCATCGTCGCGCGACTATTGGCCTCGGTGCGGCCACCTTCTCCGATGGTCATCAGCGCATTCGGCTCGGCGGCACCGGCCGTGAGGATGCCGCGCGGACGGTGATACTTGAAGCTGCGGCCGACGAGCAGCCGGCCGTTGGCAAGCAGGGCGGAGGCGAGGCTGTCGCCCGCAAAGCCCGTCAGCGGCTTGCCGTCGAATGTGATGGCGAGCGGAGAGCGGCGGTCGATGAGGCCGCCAGCCGGAAGGCGATAAGGGGTCATGGGTGTGGGGCTCCGGTCGTATCGAGCGCGGCATCGCGGCTCGCCGCGATCTCGTGGCTGGCGGTATCGCGCGTCACCACCAGCCAACGCCGGCAGCCGGCCGTATGATGCCAGTGCTCCTCGTAGCGGCCGCGCGGGTTGTCGCGCAGGTAGACGTACTCCATCCACGCCGCTGGATCTGCATTGGCGAGCGGTCGCGCGAGCGCTGCACCGCGGATGGTGAACTCTTCTTTCGGTCGCGCGCCGCAATGCGGGCAGGGGACGAGACTGGCCATATCAGGTGCTTCCTTGAGAGTGTCAGTGAAGGTTGGGCTGCGCGCCCTGGCCTTTTTCGTCGATCATGTAACCTCGCTCGAACCGGTCGAGCCGCATCTGGCGCGTGGTCTCGTGCGAGACGCCTTTTGCCAGAAGATGCGCGAAGCAGAAGCCGGAGGCGGGGGTCGCCTTGAAACCGCCATAGCACCAGCCGGCATTGAGGTAGAGATTGTCGAGATATGTGCGGTCGATGATCGGCGATCCATCCATCGACATATCCATGATGCCGCCCCAGGAGCGTAGCACCCGGACGCGCGAGAGCGCTGGAATCATCGCCTTGCCCGCCTCCGCGACATGCTCGACGGTCGCAAGGTTGCCGCGCTGCGCATAGGAATTGTAGCCGTCGATATCGCCGCCGAAGACGAGGCCGCCCTTGTCGGATTGCGACACGTAGAAATGCCCGGCTCCGAAGGTCACAACCCCGTCGATGAAGGGTTTCAGTCCTTCGGACACGAAGGCCTGTAGCACATGGCTCTCGATCGGCAGCTTGATACCCGCCATCTCCGCGACGCGCGAGGAGTTGCCGGCCGCCGCCAGCCCGAGCTTGCCGCAGCCGATGAAACCTCGGCTGGTCTCGACGCCCGTGACGCGGCCGTTCTCCCGGCGGATGCCGGTAACCTCGCAATTCTGGATGATATCAACGCCGCGCTGGTCGGCGCCACGGGCATAGCCCCAGGCCACCGCATCGTGTCGCACCGTACCGCCGCGTTTCTGCAACAGGCCGCCCTGGATGGGAAACCGCGCATTGTCGTAATCGAGGAAAGGCAGCATCTGCCGCACTGCCGCGCGGTCGAGCAGCTGCGCATCGACGCCATGCAAGAGCATCGCATTGCCGCGCCGCGTATAGGCATCGCGCTGGGCATCCGAGTGAAAGAGATTGAGAACGCCGCGCTGCGACACCATGGCGTTGAAGTTGAAGTCCTGCTCCAACCCCTCCCAGAGCTTCATGGACAGCTCGTAGAACGGATTGTTGCCGGCCAAGAGGTAGTTGGAGCGGATGATCGTCGTGTTGCGGCCGACATTGCCGGAGCCGACGTAACCTTTTTCGAGCACCGCGACATTGGTGATGCCGAAGGTCTTTGCGAGGTAATACGCCGTCGCCAGCCCGTGGCCGCCCCCGCCGACGATGATCACGTCGTACTGCGCCTTTGGCTCCGGCTGCCGCCAGGCCGGCGTCCAGGCCTTGTTGCCGCGGAGACCGTTCATCAGAAGGGAGAGGGCGGAGTAGCGCATGTGTGTGCCGTCGTGCCGGGAAATCGTGGCATCAGGATAGACGAATCCGCGATCCGTCGATTGCATCAATAGGACAGATCGATGTAGATTCGGGCCATGCTGTTTTCCGACACGCGCGCGCTGCAGCGCATGGGCTTCGTGCTGATGCCGAATTTCGCGCTGATGTCCTATGCGTCCGCGACCGAGCCCCTACGGGCGGCGAACATGCTGGCGGGTCTGCCGCTCTACGAGCCAGTGACTTTGTCGCCGGGTGGCAGGCCGGCGCGCAGTTCCTCAGGCGTGCTGGTGGATTGTGCGAATCTTGCCGAGTGCGGCGCCGGCTGCCACACGATCTTCGTCTGCGCCGGGGGGGATGTCGAAGACTGGGGCGACCCCGGCGGGCTAAACGCGGCGCTGCGCCGGTTCGCCCGACAAGGCATCCGGATCGGCGGCATCTCCAGCGGCGCTTATATTCTCGCCGCAGCCGGGCTTCTGGAAAACCGGGATTTCACGCTTCATTGGGAACATGCGGCCCTCTTCCGCGAGGCTTTTCCGCATCTCCAGCCCCGGCAGGCGCGCTACGTTATCACGGGCGACCGCATCACCTGCGGCGGCGGTGTCGCGCCGCTTGATATGATGCACCGGATGATCTCGGAGCGGATGGGCGCAGACTTCGCCCGCCGCGTCAGCGACTGGTATCTCCACACTGCCGTAGCCGAGCCGACGGCGGCGCAACGCGGCTCTACCGCCGAGCGGTTCGGCACGCATCATGCAGCACTCCTGACCGTGCTCGAAAAGATGGAGGCCACCATTGAGCAGCCGCTCGACCGGGCAACGCTCGCGCGACTCGGCGGCGTCAGCCCACGCCACCTCGATCGCCTGTTCGCACAGGAACTCCGTCGCGGTTTCCTTGAAACCTATCGCCTGATCCGCCTGCATCACGCCCGGCGCCTGCTGGAGCAGAGCCCACTTTCCATCTCCGCCATCGCCTTTGCCACCGGCTTCTCCAGCGCCAGCCACTTCTCCCACGCCTGCAAGACCGTGCTCGGTCAATCCCCAAGCACTTTCCGTCGGAAGGTGGCGGCTGCGCGATCGGGATGAGGATCAGGAAGGGATGTGGCCGAGCTGCTTAAAGCAGGGTCTTTTGTGCCGGCTCCGTGGCTGGTTCGGGTGCTGATTCCTGCCAGTCTTGCCTGCGCCGCTCGAGTTCGGTTTTTGCCGTAAAGCGAATGTCGACATCGCGGCTACGGGCAAACTCTCCCAGCACCTCGTCGCTCAACCGATCCCAACTCCGTCCCCGTTCCGGGCCCGCCGGGACGCGCGGGAGCAGGCCGGGAAGGGCACTCCAGGCAAGCAATTGCTCGATCGGAACCGTGTTCAGCATATCGCGCAGATGATGCGCCGTGACATAGGCATCCGGCATGGCCCGGTGCGCCGGCAGGCCGATCTCGTGCACCAGCCCCTCTGGCATTCGATGATAGCGCAGCATCTGATTGGAAAAGCGCGGAAGGTCCGGCCAGATCCGCAACGCGCATTTCCACGTGCAGATCCAGGGGAGGCCGCCTGTAACCCTCGGCGTGCAATAGCGCTGCTCGAACGACGCGCGATGCGCCGCCAAGGCATCGATGCGGCCCTCCGGCTTGAGAACGCTGGGTGCGACCGCCTTCCAGAAGGGGAGGTCCGCCACATGGGCATCGAGGATATGATGAACGGCGATCGTATCCGGCGACATAGGACGCCCGGGATTGACCAGCCGTGCACCGCGGTCATCCGTGACGTGCCAGGCTCCATCGTCCCCGAGCACCACATCCTGCCACCCGATCTCGCAAACATCGTCCGGCCCATTCCCGCCGGTCTCCAGATCGATGACGCGAACCCTTCCTCGTGCCGTATCGGAAATGCCGCCCCCTTCCACGACATCGGTGCCGTGATGTTTTTTGCTATTGGCTGTTCGCTATCCGCGTAATCCGCCTATGAGCACGATGGTTCCGCATTCTATCACTCGTCACTTCCCTATACGTCTTTACTGTCTATCCCGATCTTCCCGCTGCGTGATTCCAGCCGATAGCGGCTGGCGGGGTAGACGAGGCGGGCGAGCGAGACGGTATTCTGGAAGGACCATGTGCGGCGGCGGATGGTCAGGCAGGGCTCCGACGGCAGGATGACGAGGAGCTTGCACTCCCAGGGCTGTGGCATCGCCGCTTCCACCACATGCTCGGAGCCGCTGAGCGGAGCCGTCTCCGTGAGGTAGGAGTTCGGTGTTTCCAGCGTGAAATCCTGCTCCAGATAGTCCGGCGCCATGTCCGGATTGACGAAACGGTCTTCTATCTGCACGGGAACGCCGTTCTCGCTGTGGACGATAAGCGAGTGGAAGACGGCCGAGCCGATCAGAAGGTCAAGCCCGTCGGCGACATCCGGGGAGGCATGCTCGCGGGTGAGAACGATCACCTCGGCCGCGTGCAGATGCCCGCGCGACTTGATCTCGTCGGCAATGTTGCGCACTTCGAAGAGCTCGGAGTATCCCTTGCGCTCGGCAACGAAAGAGCCAACGCCCTGAATACGCACGAGTTCGCCCTCGCTTGCCAGCTCGCGCAGCGCGCGGTTGGCGGTCATCTTGCTGACGCCGAGCTCGGCGACCAGTTCGTTCTCCGATGGCACACGGTGGCGCGGCGGCCACTCGCCGCTTTGGATGCGCCCGAGGATCATCTGCTTGACCCCGGCATAGAGCGGTGCGCCATCGCCTTCCGTTCCGTCCCAACTCAAAGCCGGGGGCTTGCCGTCCTTGCGTTTCATCTGCTTAATCCCTGGGCAAAGAAAAATTTGCTTCGAACGAAGCGTTCCGTCTTGCATAGCACATCAAAAGGCATATGGTACCATATACAACGTGGTTTTCCGGTCTGTTCCGGGACACGGTAAGCCGGCGCAGATCGGCTCAGGGAATGCATGAAACTCCGAGAGGAACCGGACCATGAACATCGCCAGAATTCTCAGTGTGGGCGCCGTTGCGCTCGCGGCTCTGTACACCGTCGCGCTGACCGCACCGGTCGCCGCTGCCAAGGACTGGAAGACCGTCACCATCACGCTCGAAGGCGCCTATGCGCCGTGGAACCTGACCAATCCCGACGGCACGCTCGGTGGGTTCGAGCCTGAGCTCGCCAAGTATCTTTGCGACCATATGAAGGTCGATTGCACGCTGGTCGCGTCCGACTGGGACGGCATGATCCCGGCGCTGACGGCCGGCAAGTACGACGTCATCATGGATGCGCTGTCGATCACGGAAGAGCGCAAGAAGATCATCGATTTCACTATTCCCTATGCCCACACCCATGCGGCCTTCGCGACCGCGAAAGACAGTCCGCTGGCGAACGCCGCCGGCACCGGCACTGTCATCAAGCTTGATCCGGGCGCCAACGCCAAGGAGATCGACGCGCTGAAGGAAGCCTTTGCCGGTAAGACCATCGGCATCCAGGCCGCTACCGTCTATTCCAAGTTCATCTATGACAACTTCGGCAGCATCGCCACGGTGCGCGAGTACAAGACCGGCGCCGAGCGCGATCTCGACCTCGAAAGCGGCCGCATCGACCTCGTCTTCGACGACGCGGTTTACCTGATATCGGCCTTCGAGAAAGCCAATGGCACGCTCGGCTTCACCGGCCCGGAAATCGGCGGCACCATCTTCGGTAGCGGAGAAGGTCTCGGCCTGCGGCAGGCGGATACGGACCTGCGCGACATGTTCAACAAGGCCATTCAGGCAGCGCTCGATGACGGCACCATCAAGACGCTGTCGATGAAGTGGTTCAAGACCGACGTCACGCCCTGACGCAACATCTCACGCCGCAGGTCGGCCTTGAGGGCTGGCGCTGCGGCGCAAGATGGATGACGCAGCGACACCCTGATGCGCCATGACAGGCGCATCCGGCAGCGTGAAAGAGGGCATTCCGGGCATGATAATCCTGCAAACCATCGGCTTCGGCCCCACGGGCTGGGGCGGGCTTCTCCTGGTCGCCACGCTGATGACGCTCTGCGTGACGGCGGCAGCGCTGTTCATCGGCATGGTCTTCGGCACGTTGATCGCCTGGGCAAAACTCTCCGGCAGCCGCATTGCGCGGGCCTTCGGCAGCGCCTACACCACCGTGTTTCGCGGCGTGCCGGAGCTGCTCATCATCTATCTCGTTTACTTCGGCGGCTCCAGCCTCGTCACAGCCGCAGGCTCGGCCTTGGGCTACCAAGGTTTTCTCGGCCTGCCCTCCTTCGTGGCCGGGGCGCTCGCCGTTGGTATCATTTCGGGCGCCTATCAGGCCGAGGTCTATCGCGGTGCTTTCCTCGCCATCCCCAGGGGCGAGCTGGAGGCGGCGCAGGCGATCGGCATGCACCGGACTTTGCGCTTCCGCCGCATCATCGCACCGCAGGTACTACGCTTCGCCATTCCGGGTATCGGCAATGTCTGGCAGCTGAGCCTGAAGGATTCGGCGCTCGTCTCCGTCACCGGACTTGCCGACCTCATGCGCACCAGCCAGATCGCGGCCGGCTCGACGCGTCAGCATTTTCTGTTCTTCATCGTCGGCGGCTGCCTCTACCTCGTTCTCACCAGCCTCTCCGACCGGGTGTTCAACGGTGCGGAACGCCGCGCCAACCGCAGCATGCCCGCCGGCATCGGCCAGGCCTGAGGGAGATACGCATGGACCTCGACTTCATGGCCTCGACGATGCTGACGCTGGTGGCCGCCCTGCCGATGACGCTGGCGCTGTTCTCGCTCTCGGTCATCTTCGGCGGCCTTCTGGCACTGCTTGTCGTGTGGATGCGCGTTGGCGGCAATCCGGTCGCGCGCGGCTTTGCCAAGGGCTACATCTTCATTTTTCGCGGCTCGCCGCTGCTTATCCAGATGTTTCTGGTGTTCTACGGCCTCGGGCAGTTCGGCTTCATCCGCTACAGCGTCCTCTGGCCGGCCCTGCGCGAGCCCTTCGTCTGCGCGGTCCTGTCCCTGTCGCTCTGCACGGCGGGCTATACCGCCGAGATCTTCCGGTTCGGCCTGCGCTCGATCCCCGCACGGGAAATCGAGGCGGCACGCGCGGTCGGTATGTCCGGCTTCCTGCTGACGCGCCGCATCCTAGCACCCATCGCCTTTCGCAATGCCTTGCCCGCCTATTCGACCGAGGTCATGATGATGGTGAAATCGACGGCGCTTGCCAGCCTCGTCACGGTTTGGGAGGTGACGGGCGTCGCCCAGCGTCTGATCGCGCAGACCTACCGCACCATGGAGGTCTTTCTCTGCGCGGCCGCCATCTACCTCATCCTGAACTTCCTCATTCTGCAGCTCATGGCATTTCTCGAATACCGCCTCAGCCCGCACCGCCGCGCAGCACCTCTCTTTCCGGCTGCCCAGCAATGACAACAGCCCCTTCCAGCCCGATCGGAACGCTCATGGCCAGTGCTCCCCATCTATCCAGCGCCCCCCGCCTTTCCGTCCGCAATATTACCAAGAGCTTTGGCACTCACCAAGTGCTGCGCGGCATCTCGCTCGACGCGCATGACGGCGACGTGATCTCGCTGCTTGGCGCCAGCGGGTCGGGCAAGTCCACTTTCCTGCGCTGCATCAACATGCTGGAGATCGCCGATGCTGGCGAGATCGTAGTCGACGGCGAAACGATCGCCATGACGCAGCGTGGCGGACGCATGGTGCCGGCGGATCGGGGCCAAGTCGATCGCATGCGCTCCGAACTCGGCATGGTGTTCCAGTCGTTCAATCTCTGGTCCCATATGACCATTCTGGAGAACATCATCGAGGGGCCGGTGCACGTGCTGAAACGGCCCCGCGCCGAATGCATCGCCGAGGCCGAAGCGCTTCTTGAAAAGGTCGGCATTGCCGGAAAGCGCCACGCCTATCCGGCGCACTTGTCCGGCGGGCAGCAGCAGCGCGCGGCGATTGCCCGGTCGCTGGCCATGAAGCCCAAGGTAATGCTGTTCGACGAGCCGACCTCCGCGCTCGACCCGGAACTGGTCGGCGAGGTGCTGCGCGTCATGCGCGCGCTCGCCGAGGAAGGCATGACCATGCTGGTCGTCACGCACGAGATGAGCTTTGCCCGCACCGTGTCGAACCGGGTAATCTTCATGAAATCCGGCGAGATCGATTGCGACGGCGCGCCCGACACCGTCTTCGCCGACGGCGCTTCGCCCGCCTTCCGCCAGTTCATCGGAAATTTCGGGGGCTGACCATGGACGCGGTGCGCATGGACGATGTGGTGCTGGAAACGCGGCTCGACTGGCGCGCGGTCGCACGCGTCGTGGAGGGCGCGCCGCTGGTCCTGTCAAAAAACGCCATCGCACGGATCGAGACGGCGCATCGCATCGTCGGCGCGCTGGTGGAGAGCGGCGTACGCGCCTATGGCATTACCACGGGCGTCGGCGCGCTGGCCGATACGGTGGTCGATCGCCCGTCGCAGAGCCGCCTGTCGCGCAATATCGTCCTCAGCCATGCCTGTGGCGTCGGGCCGCTGCTCGATGCGAAATCCGTGCGCGCCATCATGGCCGCGCAGGTCGGCAACATGGCGCATGGGCATTCCGGCATCCGCAGGGACGTCGTGGCAACGCTCTGCACCTTTCTCGAAAAGAACTGCATTCCCGACGTTCCCTCCCGCGGCTCGGCGGGCTACCTGACGCACAATGCCCATATCGCCCTCGTTCTCATCGGCGAGGGCAGAGCGCAGGTGGACGGGGTGTCCATGAGCGGGGTCAAGGCGCTGGCCGCACTCGGCCTCGCACCCTTGGTGCTGGAGGCCAAGGAAGGGCTCAGCCTCGTCAACGGCACGGCCTGCTCGACAGGGCTCGGCGCCCTGGCGCTGTCCCGCGCGGCAGCTCTTCTCGACTGGGCCGATGCCATCGCCGCCCTGACGCTGGAAGCACTGGGCGCGCAGATGACCGCCTTTGATGAAATGGTGCTGGCACTCCGCCCGTCACCGGGTCTCCTCGCCGTGGGTGCGACCCTTCGTCGGCTCCTGGCCGGAAGCGGGTTGATCGAGGCTGCCAGGGGAGGGCGCACACAGGATGCGCTTAGCCTGCGCGCGGTGCCCCATGTCCATGGTGCGGCCCGTGATGTGTTCGACGTCACCGCCGCCGTCGTCGATCGGGAACTCGCCTCGGTTACCGACAACCCGGCCGTTGCCGGCACGCCGGACGCGCCCCTTGTATTCTCGCAGGCCCACGCTGTGGCGCCTGCACTGTCACAAGCGCTTGATAGCCTCGCGGTTGCGATGGCGCAGTTGTCCGCCATATCCGAGCGCCGGATCGACCGCCTCGTCAACCCGCTAGTCAGCTGCCTGCCACCGTTCCTCGCCACCGACCCCGGCGCCGGATCCGGCTTCATGATCGCGCAATATACGGCTGCAGCCCTTGCCGCCGAAAACCGCCGCCTTGCCACACCCGCGAGCCTCGACGGCGGTCTCACCTCCGGCAATCAGGAGGACTTTCTGGCGCACCCGACCGCTGCCGCAAACAAGCTCCTCGCCATTCTCGACAATGCCGAACAGATCCTTGCAATCGAATACGCCGCAGTTGTCCAAGCCCACGACCTCATAGCAGCCACGCCACACACCCGCGCTCCCGCCACAGATCGCCTCCACCGCCACCTGCGCCGCATAATCCCCCTCTACGCCGACGATCGGCCGCTCGGCCAGGATCTGGAAATCACCCGGCGTCTGATGACAGACGTCGACGTCACCGAGATGTGACCGCGAATATACCGGCAGGCGGGTTGCTCGCGTTGAGCGTCTCGCTGGTAGAACCGGATTATCAAGGAGGCGAAGGTCGAATACGCCCCACGGAGTCTCGATGCCGCGTTCTATCCGTAACGCGTCGCCCGACACATGAGGACAGCGGTTTATCTCCAGCGCGCTCAGCGTCGAACCCGTTGAGCTGGATTATCAATCAACGTCGAATATTTCACGGCAAAATACGGTACAGAACCGGTATAGTGGCGCAATGAGCAGATTTGAAGACCTCGAAGCCGCGACGCTGGAGCGACTGCGCACATTGAAGGCCAAGCCCGATATGACGATCAACCTGATAGATATGGGGGCACCCTTGAACGCCGCCGGTTACTCCCAGGAAGAGGTTCTGGCAGTCCTGCTGGCCCTCGAACAGGAGAAGATTGTCGCCCTCGCGCCCGGGAACCGGCTGCTCATCCTCAAGGATTTGCCGCAATAGCAAGTTCGATTGTCACTGCATGATCCTCTCCGCGATTCCGTCGAGCGCTTTTACGACGGAGACAGGCGGGTATGGTTTGGAAAAGAAAAGGCCGTTTTCCGGCAGCGTCTCATGGGCCACGTTGACATGTCCTGACGCAATGATGATCGAGACCGGAGGCCACCGGTCGCGCACGGCATGCGCCAGCTTTAGGCCGTCCATGGACCCAGGCATGTCGACATCCGTAAAGAGAACGCAGATGTCGTGGTGTTTCTCCATCAGACGGATCGCCTCATCGGCATTACCTGCGCCATAAACTGTGAAGCCCGCATCTTCGACCATGTCCATCGCGTCCATAAGCAGAAGCGGCTCGTCTTCGACGACAAGAACGGCTATGCGCCGGCGGTCGTAACTCTGTCCCATGATCAATCCGGTGCGAGATCGGTTTCATCCGGTCGCAGCGTTCCTTCCAGTTCGTATTTAAGTCCGCCTCGCGTATATTGTGTCCTGGCGCTTCCCTTGAAATAGGCAGGCACCACGCGTTCGGTCAGTCTTGAACCGAACCCACGCCTTAAAGGTTCCGCAACTCCCGGTCCGCCCGACTCGATCCAACTAAACCGAAAGCCGTTACCGTCTGGCGAATCCCAGAGAATCGTAACGATGCCCGCTTCGGTCAGCAGCGCGCCGTACTTGGTCGCATTCGTTGCTAACTCATGGATCGCCAGCGCGAGCCCGAGGGAACGTTGTGCTTCAAGAGAGAGCGAGGGGCCGTCGATCCGGAAGCGTCCTGTTCCGTCATCGTGCGGAGAAACGGCGGTCCTGACGAGCGTCTCCACGTCGGCTGCCGACCAATCGGTCGCCGTCAACGCATCCTGTGCGCGGGCGAGGGCCTGAATGCGCGCTGATGCAAGCCCCGCGGCAAGTTTAGGGTCCGGGTTATTGCGCAGGCTCTGCGAGACGACGGCCTGAACCATGGCCAAGGTGTTTTTCATACGATGGGAAAGCTCGCGCTGCAGGATGCGTTGCTGGCGTTCACGATCCTTCTGCTCCCCCAGCAATCGCCGCTGCTCACGCACGAGATCGCCGCTTCTCGCCCGCTCTTCGCGCAGGCCGTCTACCGCTCTGTGCATGACTTGGATCAGAAGAATGTCGACACCGACGACACATACGTAAAACGCCAGCGCCACGAGCACCGACGTATCGAGCGAGAACGAACCGAAAGGTGGAATGAACCAGTACCATGCGGCAATGCCGCAGGCGAGGGCGCAAACCGCTCCGGGCAGGAGACCTGCAAGAAAAGCGGTTAGGATAACGGCCGGGAAGAACGTGAGATAGGGGAAGCCCGGTGGCAGAACATGGTCGAAGAGGAACCTGGCGTAGACGGCGCAGGCAAAGGCCGCAAACGCGATACCCCAAGCCACCACAGGGGAAGAGCGAACCCGGTCGCTCAAAGTGAAGAGGTGAAGTCTGAGTGTGGTCATTCCGCCAACGGGTCCGGGAGAGGTGTCCTGCTTCGCCGCTCCGTGGCGGTACGTCAACTGCAGATACGGTAAGTTCTGGTGCGATTACGTCATATTCAACTTACCTATCCCCTGAATGGATCGCAACGCAACGTTGAGGGAGCCTGAAGTATGGCTGATCGGGGGCTGAGGATATCACGAAGATGAACCGGAGAGCCCCTTAGGATCTCGTCGACGACGGAAAAGATCAGCACCACCATGACATCAGTCCAACGTCGGCGACCAAAAGGACCACAGCCGGTATCAGCTGTTCGATCGAGAAAACCGGAAGTTGACTTCCATCTCGGAAGCCTCTATGAATGGTTTATCGATATTTTGCTTGCTGAGCTTTGGTTATCGCGCGATTGGCACCGCGCTTCGAACGAACCTTCCTTTCAAAAACATCGCTGTCACTATCCGCGCCGCCTTAGCGACGCGGTCGATCAACATTGCTTTGAAAGGGTTCATCATGACCACAGGCACAGTTAAATGGTTCAACTCCACCAAAGGCTTCGGCTTCATTCAGCCTGACAACGGCGGCGAAGATGCTTTCGTCCACATCTCGGCTGTTGAGCGCGCGGGAATGCGCGAAATCGTTGAAGGCCAGAAGATCGGCTACGAACTCGAGCGCGACAACAAATCGGGCAAGATGTCGGCCTGCAATCTCCAGGCCGCTTGATCATAAACGGTTCCGTCCTTGACCACGGATGTACTGGCACCGACGAAACCGATTTATCCGAAAGGCCGGGCTTAAAGCCTGGCCTTTTTCTTTGGCGGACCTACAAACAACAGGATCATCCATGTCGGAAACATACTCCAAATCGAGGCAGCAGGCGGAGATCGCGTTCGGCCTGACGCAGGCACCGTTCTTCGGTCATTCAAAAGCCGTCGAAGAGCTCGATTCTATCGTGCAGACACGCGAAGCAAAAACGCTGCGGCTCCGTGAGGCACGCCTCGCCAAGGAGGCGACGATCGTTGCTACCGCGGCACAGGCGCTTCTAACGCAGCGCCGAAAAATCAGGTGACATCCTTCGGCAAGGGAAGCTTATGTCCCGAGCCGAGACACGGAGGGATTTGATGATCAACAATCAACCTCTCCCGGAACGCGCCGAAATTCGGAAACGCAGAGTTCGTTTCGAGCCATGACGAGTGCATTTCCAACGCATCGCCGGCGGAACGCCTCATTGTTCGGCAATCTGCTGACGAACGCTCGGAACCATGCCGGAGCAACCAGTGCCTCAACGACGGCGTCTTGGTCGAGGAGCGGCGGCAACTCTCCACGTTGAACGGCTCTTTCCAGCATCACGTACGAACGCGAAAAGCGTCCGCGCCAGAACTCACCGAGAACGTCACTGACCGCCTCGTCGCCTTCGATGGAAGCCACGAAAAGAGCCTGCGTCAGTTTCGTCATTCCGGGGTCGTCCAGCATAGCCGTGATACTTTCGAGATATGTTAGGAAATCCCTCTCGATCGACCCGGTATTTGGAACAGGTACAAACGTGTCGCTGAGATCGATCAGCATATCGGCGACAAGACGGGGACGTGTAGGCCAACGTCTGTAGACGGTCGCGCTGTCCACTCCCGCCAAGGCAGCAACGCTGCGATGGGAAAGGCTGCCATAACCCTGCTCCTGAAGTATTCGGAGGACAGCCCCGACTACGGCCTGGCGCACGCGTGCGTTGCGCCCGCCTGGTCTCTCCTTCACCCGATCGAATTCCGTCACTTCGGGCCGGCTTGACCGCATCTTCGATTGCTCCTATTTCTTAATGCAACATATATCGCATTAAGGACGGTATCATGAAAATCCACTGCATCCAAACCGGCGATGTCCAGATCAAGAGGCGTCACCAGCTTGCTCGCTTCCGAGCAAGGCCGGCGCGTGCGCTGGATGTCATCGTTGACGCTCACTGGTCTCCGCGCCTTCCAATCGGTTGCTGGCTTATCGAACATCCCGAAGGCCTCATCGTTGTCGATACCGGCGAAAGCTCTAACGCGAACGATCCCGGCTATCAGCCCTGGTGGCACCCTTTCATGCAGTTCTGCGAGCGTCGCCGGGTTTAACCTGAAGAAGAAGTCGGTCCAAGCCTACGGGCAATGGGCTTCGATCCGAAAGACGTTCGCTGGGTCGTGATGACCCATATGCATGGCGATCATGCTGGCGGGATCGGTCACTTCCCGAACAGCACTATTCTGCTTAGCAAGCTGGAGGCCGATGCAGCGTTGGCACGCACGGGGCCACTGACAGGCTACCTCAACATGCACTATCCCAAGTGGCTAAGACCTACGGAGATTGCGTTCACCGACGGTCCTTGGGAGAGCTTCAATCGCAGCAAAACACTGACCGAGGATGGCAGGGTTCATATCGTCCCGACGCCGGGTCACACGGAAGGACACATGTCGCTCGTGGTCGAGTTGGAAGGTCACTATGTCCTGATCGCCGGGGATGCGTCATACAGCGAAATGGACATGTTGCAGGGCAATGTCGATGGCGTGGCCTTCAGCGCCAGCGTGCATCATGACACGACAAAGCGAATGCGCGAGCTTTGCTGTCGCAGACCAACCATCACCCAGTTTGCACATGACCCGAACAGCGCTGACCGATTGTCTGAGCTGAGGTTTACCCGGATAGCTTGATGACAGACTTTGAAGGTCATTCGGCCTGTAGAGGCTCGGTGGTGAAATAGCCTGAAAACTCCGGCTTCTCCGCAACCGGCTTGCCGTTGATATCCTTGAGGATATCCGCTTCAAACAAATAGTTGCCGATCGACTCCATCTTGACCGGGTCAATCCGGCCGACGACGCCGGTGCTGGTGCGGAAATACTGCCCATCGATCAGGGCCTGGAGTGAGGCGCGCACCAGGCGGCGGTCGGTGAGAGCGTCGCTGTTGGCGGCGATCATTAGGTCAACGGCCTCATCGGGATAGTCGACCGCGAAATCGTAGCCTTTGAGCGTGGCTTGGGTAAAGGCTTTCGCGTCGAGAGGCCGGTTCCGCAGGAAGGTGCCACTCGATCCGATGAGTGTCGTATGCTGGTCGGGAGCGCCATAGTCGGCATAACGGAACGCACCTTGCCTGATTCCTTCTAGCTCCGCCTTAACGCCCTCCCAGGTGTAGACTTCGAGTGTGAAATCGACGGCGCCGTTTTCCAGCGCCTGGTAGGCCGAGGTGCCGAGCGTAATCGTCTCGAACGTGCCCTTGCCGCCGTCATGGCGGATCATCGCGCCGATCAGCGCATTTTCCCAGTCGCTGCCGAACCCCCCGTAGATGAGCCCGTCTAGATCCCTTGGGCGTTTGATATCGGCGCGGTCGCCCTTGAAGACGAGCCGGCCGGTCTCGGTCTGCACCACGGCATAGGTCGCCACGAGATCGGCGCCGGCGGTATGCTGCGTGAACAAGCCAATCGAACCGACGATGCCGAAATCCGCGACATGGTTGGCGACAAGCGTCGCTGCCGACGTGTCGGAATAAGGCAGGATCTCCACATTAATCCCGGCGTCGCGGTAGAAACCTTTTTCGCGGGCGACGAAGAGGCCGATATGGTTGGTGTTCGGCGTCCAGTCGAGCGCCACCGTCACCGTCTTCAGGGTCTTCGCGCGGGCTGAAAGTGCGCTTAAGCCGAGGCCGGCAAGGGAAGCAAGCACCGTACGGCGGGTCATGGTCGGGCGTATCGTGGCCGGGAATATCATGGCAATTGTCCTTCCTGAGGGGCGAGCAGGGTTTCGAGAATGGCGTTTTCGAGCGCCGCTGCTTCGGCCCCGGCAGTGCCGCTGCGCAGTCGAGGACGGGTGAGCGGAATGTCGATGACCTGAATGAGTGTGGCGGGGCGGGGCGAAAGAACATAGATTCGGTCCGAGAGATGGACGGCTTCCCGGACATCGTGGGTGACGAGCATCGCCGTCCAGCGGTGGCGCATCCACATTGCCTCCACAAAGCGGTGCATCCCCGCGCGCGTCAGCGCGTCGAGCGCGCCGAAGGGTTCGTCGAGCAGAAGCATGGAGCGGTTCTGGACCACGGTACGCAACAGGGCTGCGCGCTGGCGCATGCCGCCCGAAAGCGCTGCGGGATACTGCTGCTCAAAGCCGGAAAGACCGAATTCGGACAGGAGCGGCTCGACGCGCGTGCGGGCCTCGCGACGGCTCATGCCCTGAACCTCAAGACCGAGCGTTGCATTGTCGATGATCCGCCGCCACGGCATCAGCGCGTCGCGTTGCGGCATGAAGGCGAAGGGAGAGGATGCCGCTTCGAGCGGCAGGCCGTCGTATAACATCTCGCCATGCGTGGGTTTCAGCGTGCCGGTCAAGAGCCGGAAAAGCGTGGATTTTCCCGCGCCGGAAGGCCCGAGGATCGATACGAATTCACCGGGCCTCACAGTCAGCGAGATGTCCTTCAGGACTTGAAGGTCCTTATAGCCGGCGGCGATGCCGGTGAGCTGCAGGCGCGGCGGGATCATGTGCCGGCCCCAAGGGATGGCCGTGTCCACGGCATGACCAGACGCTGAACGAAAACTGTCAGGCCGAACAGTGCAAGGGTGAGGACCGCGCTGACAAGGACAGCCGCCAGCACCAGGTCCGGCCTGAAATTGTTTTTGGCATTGAGAATGTAGATGCCGAGACCTTTGGCGGCACCTGCATATTCGGCAAAGATCGCGCCGACCACAGCATAGGTGATGGAGATGCGCAGGCCGGCAAAGAAATAGGGGAGGGCGGACGGTAAACGGGCAATCAGGAACCGTTTCCATCTGGGTGCGCCCATTGAGGCTAGGAGCAGTTCGATCTCCGCTTCGGCCGATTCGTAACCCTGGGTCAGGGCGACCAGGATCGGGAAGAACGTCACGAGGGCGACCAGCATGACTTTCGGCGCCAGTCCGAAACCGAACCAGAGAACTATAAGCGGCGCGATCGCCACCAGCGGCAGGGTCTGGCTGATGATGAAGATCGGAAACAGAGCGCGCCGCACCGGGCGATAGAAATCGACCAGAACCGACAAGTGAAAGGCAATAGTCAGCGAGCAGGCAAATCCGAAGACTGTGGCCCGGATTGTCGGCAATGTGTTGTCCCAGAGCGGCTGCCGGTTTTGCCAGGCCTGTTCGAGCACGCGTGAGGGTGCCGGCAGGGTTGTCGGCGAGATGCCGGACAGTTGCGCATAGGCCTCCCAACTGACCAACAGCAGCGCGAGGGTGAACAGGGCGGGAAGGCCACGATAAAATTGGGTCAGCATAGAGCTTTCGAACCGATCCGTTGGAACAAATGACAGGCGTCAGAGCGACGTCGGACTATTCGCGGACACGGTGAGGTCGATGGTTACATGGCCTGCGGGTGGACCGAAGCGGGTCAGGGCCTCGCAAACGGTGGCAAAGACCGAGCCTGCATCGCCGCTGAGCTTCGTGCAGAAGTTCTTCGACCTGTCGAAGACGCCGGACGATTTCAGAAAGTCGATGCAGCCGTAGATCTCGTCCATATGCTGGTCGATACCGAGCGTGTAGAGCGAGAATTGCGCCGCCACGGGCTGGCCGGACGAGGGCGCATTCGATACGGCGGTCATTGCCTGACGTTTCCGCTCAGCCAGTGGCGCTATCGGCCCGCTCAGTTCCGGCACCTGGCAGATCGGATCGTCCGGTTCCCCCGGGCATCCGCGCGAGATGGTCGCATGGAGCACGCAGTGCTTACCGCTCGCCGCAGCGGCCACGAACAGATCGCGCATTGCCGCGAACACAATGTCCGGCGTGCCGACGAGAAGTGTCGAGATGTCGTCCGTTTCGACACGCAACCGGTCACGATAGGGATCGAGCGCGCCGAGCGCGCCCAGAATGACGCCGACGAAATCGTCGGTCATGGGATACAATGAAATCTGCGCGCCGGAAAACATCACTACCTCGCTCCGCTGGCATTATCCAGATCAGCTTAAGGGTCCATGATCTTGACGATCACATCTCAGCCCCGGCTATACGGAGCACCCCTGTCTTCCCGATTGATAGGCTGAGATTGGAAGCAGATGCAAGCGATATTGAAGCCGTGGGCGATATACCGGTGTTCTCTCGCCGGTGACGATGCTTGTGCAGATATCCTTGGGATCCACCCATTCGATGCGCCGCGCGGCCGATCCAGGCGCATTGCGTATCATAGCGGTTATGGCGTTCGTAGGGGTTATCTCGTCGCGAAGGAATCGGAATTTCGAGCCTTCGCTCAATGCATGCCACGACCGCTCATCGTCAGCGTGGCATCTTGTTGAAAGGGCAAACATCGTCCTCGAAGGGGACGTGTCTTCGACGAAACTGCGCGCCCTCCACGATCTCAGGCGTGCTGATCCTGTCCATGCGGAAGTGGCGGAAATCCTCGCGGGCGGCATCCCAGGCCACGAGATACCAAAGTGGCGGCAGGATCAGCAGGGCCTGCGGTTCGACCTCGCGGATGGTTTCTACGCCTTTGGCGTCGCGGTAGCGGAACCGCAAATGTAGCCGCTGGAGAAATGCCGTCTCGAAGGCGGGCAGCAGCGCGGAATCGATCAGACCCAGGTCCGAAACATCCTGCCTGGGTGACAACTGTCCGACATACAGGCAGTCGAGAAGCCGGCGCAGGTCTCGCACCTTGTCTGCCGGCAGTGCCCTCTCGATCTTGGCAAGCCCCGCATCTGCGAGATCGGAGAAGGGAAGGGACCGGGCCGCACGCATGGCCGCAACGCTGATGAGGAGCGCAAACACCTCCGTCACGGAGAGCCGGGCAGTGGTCTGCACCGACTCTGGGTCGAGCTGAAGCCCGCCGCCCCGGCCGGATTCGGAATGGATGACGAAGCCCTGGTCACGCAGTGCTACGATGTCGCGCAGCACCGTTCGCCGGGAAGCACCAACCTCCCCTGCCAGGTCGTTAACCGTCGCGGTTCCGCTGCGCCGGAGGATGCGCACGATAGCGTCATGTCGGAAGCGAATGTTCATTTATGGATCCTGGCACATTCGGTGCCAGATTATGGCACCAATTTACTCTAGGCGGGTCATGGTAGCTCAACGAGGAGATTAAACATGACACTCCAAAACCAGACACCCGTCGCAAGCGCAACGCCGGTTATCATCAACCCTTCCCATCTGCACGACCCGACGCCGAATGGCTACAGTACAGCTGTCATCACCCCTGCATCCGGTCGGCTGGCATTCATCTCCGGGCAAGGCGGGCAAGACCGGACTGGCGCTCTTTCTCCGGATTTTGCAACACAGGTGGAACAGGCTTACGCAAACCTTGCCGCCGTAATCGACGCGCTTGGCGCTCGCCTGGATCAGGTCGTGAAACTGACAGTTTTCGTGGTTGATCACGACATGTCGAAGCTGGGTGTGCTGACCGAGAACGTGATCCGGGTGTTCGGCGATAAGTTCCCGGCACAGACATTGATTCCAGTGCCAAGGCTCGCAATCGACCCCATGCTTTTCGAGGTTGAGGCCGTAGCTCTGCTGGATTAAGCGCTCGACCGACGCACCGACATCGCGTCGTGTTGAATACTCGCGAACACCCGGTCAGCGTTTTTAATACAGCGGGTGCCCTTTGCAGCTTGGCGAACTTGATCCACGTCATTATCGCGGCGACCGGACAGGTGGTGTCGGATGAGCCGCGACCCACCTCGATCTCTCGCCATACAGTTTTACCGCGCAAGGTAACCAGCATTCCCTTGTCGAGGATTTCGATCCAGCCGCGCCCATCTTCGGTCGGATCTGTTTTTAGATCGAGGCCGACGATCTCCGAGCGGCGTGGGCCGCCGGCGAATCCGATCAGGAGCATGGCGCGGTCGTGCAGGCCACGCAGAGAGCCGCGATCGAGTGTCTCGATTATGGCGATGATATCTTTGGTCAATACCGCTTCCTTTTGCACAGGTGGGCGGGCGCGGCTGTCTCGAATACCTGCCATCACCGTGGCAATATGTCGGTCCTTTCGATCAAGGGTGAGGTCGCGCTGGGCATAGTTCCAAGAGAGTGAGGAAAGGCGGCGTTCGATTGTGGACACAGAGTTCGGCGAACTCGCCGCCTTGACGTAACCCGGGGCGCGATCCGCAAGACTGGCGATATGAGCCAACGCCTGGTCGACATTAAAAGGGCAAATAACGCGCCTAGGTACGACGCGCTTGAGGGCATGCATAATGACCTATCACCCTGGTTTGAATTGCGGTCACCATGGTACAGATCGGTTATGGGATTCGGAGTTTTCATTCACCGCACGGATTCGATCTATGACGACAGCCCGGCTGAGCGATATCAGTTTCCGAGCCAGTATCTCGGCCGTGTCCAATCCTGTGTCGGAGAATGGATCATCTATTATGAACCCCGAAAGGTGGCGGCGACCCGCGGATATTTCGCCGTGGCCAAGGTCGCGCGAGTTATTGCAGATCCGAAAGCGCCCGGAATGTACTTGGCTTTGATCGAACCGGGCAGCTACCTTGATTTCGTCAACGCCGTCCCCTTCAGCGGGCCTGACGGCGTGATCGAGAGCGGAGTGCTCAACGAAGTGGGCCGGATTTCGGGACGGGCGCAGGCCGCAGTTCGGCCGATCTCGCCAGTGGATTTCAATCGCATTCTGTCGATGGGGCTGGCGGAAGATCAACCCGAGTTGCCGCGGTTCGGTGAGGCGACTGAGACGTCAGGGCCGAGTGGCTTCTCGGACAGTGCCCAAGCTCCTTTCATGTTCGAACAGGAGAGGGCGCGGGTCACGCAACTCTCTTCACGCATCGTTCGTGATCGCCTGTTTCGTCGTTTGATATTGCAAGCCTACAACAAGCGGTGTGCGATAACCGGCTTAAAGCTGATCAACGGCGGCGGCCGGGCCGAGGTAGACGCCGCCCACATCCGCCCGGTCGACGCGAATGGTCCGGACATCTTGTCGAACGGCATTGCCTTGTCCGGAACAGCCCATTGGATGTTTGATCGCGGTCTTATCGGCTTGTCGGACGAACTTGAGGTTCTAGTCTCACGCTATGCAAACGATCGCGACAGTATCCAGGGTCTCATCAACCAGACCCGAAGGGCGATCGTGCCAGTAGGTATTCACGAGCGCCCGCATCCCCAATTTCTACAATGGCATCGTGAGAATACATTTAAACATTAGCATGCCGGTGGTTTATATCCTTTCAAGGCGGAGAACTTACGTCCCGTATTGCGACCTATCCTTTCGAGCGTTATACTGTTTTTGAAAAACAGTATAACGCCGGAGTCGAGCTTATGAAATCTGTCGACCTCATGTACCAGACTATGCTCGCCGAGCTAGGTCAGCGCTCGCTTGACGCCGCTTGGACGGCTGATTTCCCTCCAGAGGGGCGATTTACCCCTGCGACCATCAAGGGACGCAAGTATTGGTACTTCGACATCCCGGATGGACACGGTGGTACCAAACGTCGCTATGTTGGTCCTGCTGACGATCCGGATATAGCACAACGCGTATCTGATCATAAGCGGGACAAGGACGACCTACGCGCTCGCAGGCGGTTGGTAAATACCCTGACCCGCGAAGGTGGGATGATTTCCCCCGACGCCATGTCGGGCGACATTGTCGAAGCTCTTGCCGATGGGGGGCTCTTTCGACTCCGTGGTGTTCTAATAGGCACGGTGGCCTTTCAATGCTATTCAGGGCTGCTGGGCGTGCGCCTTCCCATGGCTGCCATACTGACCGGCGATGCGGACATCGCTCAGGATTATGCCATCAGTCGAGAGGTTGAAGATAGTCTGCCTCCGATCGTGGAGTTGCTGCAGCACGTCGACGCCAGTTTCCGGCCCGTTCCACATAGATCGGGATCAGGGGCCTCGTCAGCGTTTCAGAATGCCGACGGCTACAGAGTTGAATTCCTGACATCGAACCGTGGCTCGGACGACTACGTCGATCAGCCAGCGAAGATGCCTGCTCTTGGCGGTGCTAGCGCGGATCCACTGCGCTTTCTCGACTTTCTCATCAGGGAACCGGTCAGGACAATCCTGCTCCACCGAAGCGGCATCCCAGTCGTTGTCCCTGATCCGGCTCGGTATGCCGTCCATAAGCTCATAGTCGCCAGCCGTCGGCACACCGACGGGCAAGGGCCAGCGAAGCGCGAGAAGGACATTCGTCAGGCCGCGCTGCTTTTCGAGGCGCTGCAGCAGACAAGGCGATCCGCTGACTTGGCCCTCGTCTACAACGAAGCGTGGGAGCGCGGCCCTGCGTGGCAAGACGCTATCCGAATTGGGGCGGGGATGCTGCCGGCACCAGATGCAGACCGGTTCAAAACTGTCCTAATCGACGGCGCAAAGAAAAACCGAGAAGAAATTGAACTTCCGTTCGGCGAATAGACGTACTTGAATTGAATGCCAAGCTGTTGATCTCGTTGGAAGTGGCTCACACAAATAGGGTGCCGAGAGTCCGATTCTGTTCAAGGTGGCGGTGCGAACTCAAGATGCTGAACGCAGGATTTCTCGTTTAAGGGCGTGCTAACATTCAATGTCATACTCTCAGCGACCGCTCGAGGCGGTCTGCAACGAATGTGACGATGTAAGCGATCACCATGTAGACGAACACGGCGATCAGGAAAGCTTCGAGGTAGTAGAAGTTAAGGGCCGCAGTCAGTTGCGACTGGGCGAAGATATCGACGACTTCGATCGCAAATCCCAGCGAGAGCGCCTTCATGATCACCATGATCGAGTTGGCGAGATCGGGGATCGCAGCGACGATTACCTGAGGCAACATCACCCGGCGAAAGAGCTGTGTTTTCCTGTAGCCGAGGGAATAGGCGGCCTCTGCTTGCCCGTTGTCGAAGGAATTGAGCGCGCCCTTGACAACCTCCGCCTGGAAGGCCGAGACGCAGAGCGTCAGCGCGACTATCAGGGTGATCCAGTTCGGCGTCGAGTGACCGTTGTAGTCAATGCCGACGAGCGAGGTCAGGAACCTCGATGTCGGTGGTAGGCCGTAGTAGGCGAGGAAGATTACGATCACCATTGGCACGCCTTTGAAGATGACCTTGTAGGCGACGACTAGTTCGCGGAGCAAAGGAATACGCCGATATTCCACCATCGCGAACAGGCTGCCGATCATCGTGGAGAAGACGAAGATGCCGAGAGCCATGGCGAGCGTCACGGGGACTGCGCCGAGTATGTCCCAGAGATCGGGCAGAAGGACTTCGGAGTCGAACATGGTATGACCTTTCGAACGCTCAGACGCTGGGCATGACTGTGGCTTTCGCTCGGGCAGTGTTGGGCGCAAACCGAGCGTTTCGTTTCTCGAAGAAGCGCACGATGCTCCATGCCACGAGGCAAAGCAGCGAATAGATCACCGCCAGGACCAGGTAGGTCTCGAACTGGTACTGGTTGTAGTCGCGCTCCATGACGAGGTGGGCGGTCGCCATGACGTCCGCAGCGCCGATGTACATCACGAGCGCGACGTTGTGGATCAGGTAGATGATGGCATTGCCGTAGCCCGGCAGGGCGATGTGTACCGCCTGAGGACCGACCACCCGGACGAGTTTCTGCAGGAAACTGTAGCCCAGACTGTCGGCCGCATCGTGCTGACCCCGTTCCACGGCGAGGTAAGCAGGCCGCAGCACCTCGGACAGATACCCACCATGATACAGGCTGAGGCCGACCATCGCCGCCACGTTCGGAGAAACGAAGTCCTCCACGTCAAGGAGAGCCACCACCAGCGGCAGTCCATAGAACGCGACGAAGAGTTGGAGAACGACAGGGACGCTTCGGGCGTAGGAGACGTAGAAGTCAGCAAACTGGCTGACCACGGGAATCCTGCGCACACGGAAGGTGGTGGCGACCAGGGCCAGCAAAAAACCGGCGATCATGGCCGTGAACGTGATCGCGAGCGTCAGCGGCAATGCCGAGAGCAGCTCTGGGATCATGATGGAAAGGTCCACTGGGGAGCACTCCTTGTTTCAGTCCTGGGCCTGATCGCCGGTCGTTGCCAACGTCACTTCATGTACGATGTGATGTCTTCACCGAACCATTTCTGCGAGAGCTTCGCCAGTGTGCCGTCAGCCTTCAGTTCTTTCAGAGCCTTGTCGATGCCTTCGGAGAGTGCCTGGTTCTCTTCCGAGCGGTGGATCAGGATAAAGGTGTTGTTGATCGCAGCCGGCTCGCTCGCCGTGATCTCAAGCTTCTGCTGGTCGATCACCGTCTGCTCGCCGAGGTTCGATGGCAAAATCAGCGCGTCGTATTTGCCGTTCTCGACCTCTTTCAGGCGATCCGGATAAGGAATGCCAGCGCTGGAGGCGGTAACCTCGATCTGGGTGTCGGGGTTTTTTTCCTGCCAGGCATTCGCAAACTTGTAGATGCCGCCACCTGCCGTCACGGGCACGATCTTCTTGCCGACGAGATCCTTCATCTCCTTGATGCCGCTGTCCTTGCGGCTGTAGATCTTGATGAGGCTGGCACCAATCGGGCTTTCCGGGATAAGGAACTGCTTTTCGCGGGCGGGTGCCCGATAGTAGCCGCCGGTCGCCATGTCGTACTTGCCCGTTGCAAGGCCGGTCTCCTGCGCAATGTCGGCGGCACCTTCCATCAGGAATTTGTACTGTGGCAGCTTGGCGTTGATCGCTTTCAGGACATCCGGCTCATAGCCCTGAGGCTCGACGCCGATCGCCCCCCAGGAAAGCGGCTTGGATTCGGCGGACGTCGCAACCTTGATCGTGCGGACGTCGTCTGCACGGGCGAGACCAGCGGTCGCAAGTGCGAGTGTGAGGCCTGCAACGGCGAGACCGAAGGTGCGGCGGGATGTTGACGCGAGGAATGACATGTCAGGCAACCTTTCGTTACTGGATGGAGTGTTCTGTGGTGAGGAACTGGGTGAGGCGCGGGTTCGATGAAGCTTCGAAGATCTCGGCGGGACTGCCGTCGGCCGCAACGACGCCGCGATCCATGAAGACGATGCGGTTCGAGATGTTTCTTGCAAACTGCATCTCGTGCGTGACGAGAAGCGAGGTGATCCCCGAGGACGTCACGTCTCTGATCACCTTCAGAACTTCGCCGACAAGTTCGGGGTCGAGCGAGGATGTGGGCTCGTCGAACAGCATGACGTCCGGCTTTACCGCCAAAGCACGGGCGATGCCCGTCCGCTGGAGCTGGCCGCCTGAGAGCTGTGAGGGATAGCTGTCGATCTTGTTCGACAGGCCGACCCGATCCAGCTCTTCCAACGCGATCCTGCGCGCCTCTTCCTTCGACTTGCGCTGGACCACAACGAGCGGATCCATGACGTTCTGGAGGACCGTCATGTTCCTGAAGACGTTGAACTGCTGGAAAACCATGGCGGTACGAAGCCGGATCGCCTGGATCGCCGTGCGGTCGAGCTTCTGGTAGTCCATACGAACGTCATCGAAGGCGATCGTACCCGACGACGGTCTAGCCAGAGAGTTGATGCACTTCAGTAGGGTCGTCTTACCCGTGCCGCTCGGTCCGATGATCGACACGACATCGCCGCGCTTTACGGAGAGATCGACACCATTGAGAACCTGCGTGCTTCCGTAGGATAGCTTGATGTTCTTCAGCTCTAGCATTTCAGGTCCGTGTCCTTTCGGAGTGGTTCGCGGAGCGCATCGTCGTCGGCCCATTCGTCCCCGAGGAGTTCCGGCGTGTCGAAGGCTTGAAGGTTTTCGAAATGACGCTCCCGATCCTCGACAAAAAGCGCCCGGACGATGCCACGCGCGAGCCGGTCCGCGCCTTCGCTGACCGCAGGGATGTCTCCTGTCAGCTTGCCGTGGGTCAGCGTCGCCGGGAAATTGAAGCAGTGGATCTTCGAAAGAGCGGGGCAGGCGCCGGGCACCGTTTCAAGGAACTCGAACGCGTCGCCGAGATCCGGTGAAGACTCGAGTTCTGCATTCGGCATGCCGGCCGGCACGGGAAAACGATCGCGCCAAAGCCGGATGAACGGTGAAACGGCTGCGAGTTCCGGTCTGTTTTTCAGCTCGATCTTGAAGCCGGTCCCGAAGATCAGGAAGTCGATGCGATAGCGACCCTTCGGCGTGTCGAGTAGGATATGATCGTCCTTCTGAAGGAGCGCCGTGATGGGACTTTGCAGATGTAGATGGGCCTGCGGAAAGGCACTGAGGCGCAGAACGCTCGGGCGTGGCGGTGGTGTCTGCTCGCCCATCGCGTAGTTCAAGAAGCGCCACTTCCACGCGTCGGGAAGGCCTGCGAACCCATGTACGACGCCTTGGCTGCCAATGCCGGTGAACTTGTTGATACGGGGCAGCTCCCTGCGACGAACGAACATATCGAGGCGTGCCGCTCCGGCCTCCAGCGCGGTTGCGGCATTGTCCATCGCCGATGCTCCAGCGCCAACCACCCCGACGCGCTTGCCGCGAAGAGCGGAGAAGTCGATGCTATCCGCAGTATGAGCCCAGAATGTCCGATCGATGTCGTTGGAGATCGGCGGCACATAAGGCCCCCCAAGGCCATCGCGACCGGTGGCCAACACCACGTGACGGGCGATTAGGGTTTTCGTCGAGCCGGACTGGCTGCAGTGAAGATCGAGCATGCCATCCGCGCGCGGCAGGATGGCCTCGACGGAAACACCATTTCGCACGGGAAGGTCGAGGACCCGTCGATACCAGATCAGATAGTCCATCCAGATTTCGCGTGGCGCCCGATCGAGCGCAGCCCAGGCTTCCGATCCGAAACGAGCCTCGTAGTAAGCGCGGAATGTAAGAGCCGGCAGTCCCATGGCGGGTCCGGTGAGCTGCTTGGGGGAGCGCAGCGTGCGCATCCGGGCATAGGTGACCCATGGGCCTTCCTGGCCAGCCGGCGCCTTGTCGAGCACGACATGGTTGGCCACGCCCAGGCGCTTCAGCATGCCGGAAGCAACAAGCCCCGCCATACCGCCACCAAGGATGACGACGTCGATAACCGGCCGATCGCCGATGACACGCGGTGGGACCCAGGACTTCGCCGGGAGCTCCAGCCAAGCCAAGTCCTGTGCCAGCCGCGCTTCAAGTGCGTCGAGGTCTTTTGGGAGAGAGGACGCAGCGCTCATGTCGGCACTCTTTCAGGCGAAGCGGTCGGTCCATAGACCGTGTCTGCCAAAGCGTCCGCGCCACCCGCATCCAGCAGGCGGCAGCCCGGCATGGCCAGCGCGACCGCACGAGCCGCGTCGATCACGGCCGCGACGGTGGCGGTCATGGGCAGCGCCGCAGGTGAGATTGCCCCAAACAGAAACGGGATGTCGTGGTCAAGCATGCGCATCACCGTGCCCTCTATGGGGACGCCGACCACCGTTGCCGGTTCGACGATCGCCACGCCAAGGCCAGCACGGACCATGGTCAGAGCCGTCATCGATGCATTGACGTCGATCATCTGCTGCGGCTCGACACCGGCCTTTTCCAGTGCCTCATCTATGCGATGACGTAGGCGGTACGGGTTGGCTAGGGTTATGATGCGGCGCGCGGCAAGCTCTGAAAGCTTGACAACCTCGCTGTTGGCGAGCGGATCGCTATCAGCAAGTGCAACAACACACGGCGCATGGGCAACCCAATGGACGTCAAGACCGGGATGTTCCAGCGGCAGGCTTGAAATACCGAAGTCCGCCGAACGTGCGAGCACGGCCTGGACAACGTTTTCCGCAGCAAGCGCCTGTACGTGGAGATGACGCGGGATCAGCCCTGGTGCGACCGCAGCGATGGCTTGAGGAAGCACACCTGCTGCGAGCGAGGGCGTTGCTGCGATCGTCAGGGATACCGGCTCGCCCAAGCCAATTGCGCTGGCCCTTTCGCGGATATGGGCAAGGCTCGACAGATGCCGTTCTACTTCTGCATGGAAAAGTAGCCCGCGTGCCGTTGGTGTTATCCGAGGTCCGTTTCGGTGCAGGAGTGCGTATCCGATATCCGCCTCTAGATCCTGGATGAGCCGGGTCACCGCCGGTTGAGAGCGGCCGAGCAGCCGCGCTGCACCTGTCACGCTTCCGGCGGACATGACGGCTGCGAAGGCCTCGAGTTGTCGAACATCTATAGAGCTAGAATGCATGAATGACATCAATCACCCTCCTTCATGTGAGTAAAGCATGAGCATGCTCAAATGACGATCATTCCTAGATAATAATTCCACATGACTCGGCGACCTTCATTCCAGATTGACATGCTTCGATCCTGTACCTACCTAAATTTCACGCCTGTTCTATGAGCCAAGGAGCGTGTCTTGAACGTGATCGAAACCCTCGTGTCTGCGAGGCCGGGCTCTGCTCTGGCCGACGCCATGGAAAAACGCGCCGAAATCCTTCGCCTCAGCCAGGCGGCACACGATGCGGTTCTCCTTCCTCGGGATCCCGGCGGACTTTCGCATGGCCTCAGGGCAGCACTTGCGGCACGCATGTCGCGGCAGAATGCGGACGAAAGCCTTGCAGCTCACTATGAGACACTCGTCGCCCGCGCCGCCGAGCCGGAGACAAGTCATCTCGTGATCCCCGGCGCGACGAGCGACGATCTACGAACGGCAGCGATCGTCCGGCACGCCGACATGCTCACGGTGTCGCCTCGCGATGCGACCCGAGCCGACATCCTCGCGCTGAGAGAAGTGGGTCTTGATGATGCCGACATCGTGCGGCTGTCGGAACTCGCTGCGTTCGTAAGCTATCAGGTGCGCGTGATCGCCGGCATGAACCTGATCGGGAGAAGAACATGAGCGACGTGATCCATAGCTTTACCACCAAGGTTCCGCGTTGGCAGCCGTACGTGGTGCCCGTCGATCTTGAGACGGCAACGGAAGAGCAGCGTGCGGCGATGCAGGTCACTCCCTCGGGCAAGGGCATCTCCACCTATGTCCTGACCCTCGCGCATGATCCGGAGTCGCTCGCCGTCCGTTCGCCGCTCTTCAACGACATCATGTACGGCAAGGACGGGCTTGCTTCGGGTGAACGGGAACTCGGGGCAACCGCAGCGTCCGTCGTAAACCGATGTATCTATTGCGCGGCTGTCCACGCATCCCGGTTTATCAGCCACACCAAGCGGGCAGACGTCATCGATACGATCTTTGCAGACGGGGTTGATGCGGAACTCGAAGAGCATCTCCAGGCGATCTTCACCTTCTCGGCCAAGCTCTCGACGGCCCCGCCCAAGGCGACAGACGACGATGCAAGAGCGCTCGGCGATGTCGGATTCGATGAACTACAGCAGCTGGACTTGGTTTTCTCTTCAGCGATCTTTGGTTGGGCGAACCGCCTCATGCACACGCTCGGCGAAGCAGTTTAAGATTAGGCTGATCGTTTAGACAAGGTAACCATGAATGACGGTGTCCGTATTCTTGGTGCGGCGGCCTCAGCATGTCGTTGATGACCGCCTTTTCACTGTTAGCTGTCACCTGCACTCTCGCGTCAGCGGCCTTAACCGCATCATCGCAGCGCTTGTCTGCCTCAGCGCCATCACTGGCCCGAGAGTCGTCACTTTCGCTCGTCAGCTTGCCGTCTGGCTTGCTGGTCATGTGCTGGCTCCTGGTGAACTGTCGCCAACCTAATTAGCGATGCGCCGAAAGTTCCGCGCAGGGCCAACGTCATCACCAAGTACCGCATTGCGCCAATCGGAGATGTTAAAGACGTGCTGCTTGTGGCGAGGCATCAAACTTGTATTGGGTGCTCTGCGAGCGGCCATCATCGGAACGCTCAATCACAACGTCAATGCTCGCGCCTGGGCTATCATGTGGCCATACATCACCGAGCCTCTGCGGAAAACGTTACCGCAATGGCTCGGTGGTTAAGCTAGCGCCTATTGCGCATGCCCCGGCTCCGATCGATGACTATGCCCCTCAGATAGAGGGGTCTGTAACGTGACCCAGCCATTCCGCCGGGTTGACGATGGCGATGCGGCTGCGGATATCGGCGGCATTTGCGGCAATCAACAGCTCATAATTACCGGCTTCCGAGCGGAAAGCCTTTGCCGCGACATCGAAGAAGCTCAGATCGCGCAACGTTACCGTCAATGTCGCGGTCGCGGTTTCGCCCGCGGCAAGTTCAAGCTTTGCAAAAGCCCGCAATTCCTTCTCGGGCCGTGAGAAAGCCGAGGCCAGCGGACGCACATAAAGCTGCACGACATCAGCGCCCTTGCGCGCGCCGGTATTGGTGACATCGACAGTCACGGTGATACCGTCCTCACCGAGTACCGTAGACGATGCCTTCGCCTCACCCCAAGAAAATTGCGTATAGCCCAGACCGAAGCCGAACGGGAAAAGCGGCTCCACCCCATGGCTGTCGTGGTGGCGATAGCCGACAAACACACCCTCATCATAGCGCACATGACCATCCTGGCCGGGATAGACCAGCGGATTGCCAGTGATGGCGGAATTGTCCGACAGCGATTTCGGGAAGGTCTGCGGCAGGCGGCCACCGGGTTCCGCATCGCCGAACAGCACGTCTGCCACAGCATTTCCCAGTTCCTGGCCGGGATACCAGATTTGCAGAACGGCCTGAACCTTGTCCAGCCACGGCATTTCCACAGGCCCGCCGGTCTGGAGGACCACAACGGTGTTCGCATTGACGGCTGCAACCTTTTCGATCAGCTCCTCCTGGCGGCCCGGAAGGCGCATATCGGGAAGATCGAGACCTTCGGTATCCCACTGACCCTCACGGCCAACGAAGACAAGGGCGACATCGCAATCGGCAGCTCTGGCAACGGCTTCATCGATGGCGGCATCGCCGAGCGGCTTTTCGACGCCGAAGCGAATGGCCGTCAGGTGAATGCCATCGGCGGTATCTGCCGGCGAGCAATAGTCGATTGTCAGCGTGTAGCTGCGCCCGGCTTCCAGTTCCAGCCCCTGGCGCTGCTCGCTATTGGCGGTGCCGAAATAATTGTCGCCCCGCGCCCAGCCATCATAGCCGTTTACGACCAGCTTGCCGTCGATAGAGAGCTTCGCAAGACCGGCATTGGTCATGCCGAAAATATGCTCACCACTGTCAGAAGGCACGAATTTCCCGGTGATCCGCGCCGAGAAATTTGCGGGATCGAGATCGGGTGACGGCAGGTCGAACCAGAAGAATTCGCCCTTATCAGCCCTTTCCGTGTGAACGGGCGTGCCTTCCAGCGCCCGGCCGGTGAAATATTCAACTTCGATATCGCCTGCGAAAACCTCGACAAGGCGGTTATTGCTGCATCCGGCCGCGTGGTGCACGCTATTGGCATTGGAAAGGGCGGCGCGAATACCCTGAAGTGGGCTGACGGTGTAATGCGCGGCAATCTGGGCGCTACCGCCACCCATGACGCGGGCTACACCGGCATTGGGCCCGACAACGGCGATGCTGTCGAGCGAGGTTCGCGCGAGTGGCAGAATACCTTCGTTCTTGAGCAGCACCGCGCCTTCGGCACCGATCTGGCGGATAAGGGCGCGATCCTCAGGCAGGTCGAGTGAGCTTTCCGCAAGATCGGGCGCAGTTTCGAGCGCGCCAACCCGCTCCAGCAGCGTCAGAATGCGGCGTGCCGCATCACGCACCGTTTCAGCCTTCACCTCGCCATCGTGAACGGCCTTGACCAGCTTTTCGCCACGGTCACGGCTGGGCCCGGGCATTTCGAGGTCGAGACCGGCATTGACCGTATCGGCCGTTGAATGGGAGCCGAACCAGTCCGACATGACAATGCCGTCGAAGCCCCATTCCTTGCGCAACACGTCAGTCAGCAGCCACGGATGTTCGCTGGTATAGGTGCCGTTGAGGCGATTATAGGATGACATGACAGCCATTACGCCAGCTTTCTTCACCGCCTGCTCGAAGGGCAGAAGATAGATCTCGCGTAGGCTGCGCTCATCGATGTCCGACGACATCGTCTGGCGCTCGATCTCGGATTCATTGCCGGCAAAATGCTTGATCGTTGCCGCAACACCACCGCTCTGCACGCCCTGGATATAGGCAACGGCGAGAGATGCCGTCAGCAAGGGATCTTCGGAGTAGCACTCGAAATTACGACCATTGAGGCCCGAGCGATGGATATTGACGGTGGGCGCCAGCAGAACCGATGCGCCCTTGCTTTTCGCCTGGCCAGCCAGCGAAACACCCATGCGCTTCACAAGCTCCGGGTTCCACGTCGCACCAAGCGCAATCGCTACGGGAAAGCAGGTTGCCTTGACACCGGCAACCAGGGAGCCTGCACCACGGGCGCCATTGGGGCCATCTGTGACCTTGATCTTGGGAATGCCGAGACGCTCGACTGGCACGGTTGTCCAGAAATCTGCGCCTGCCAGCAGCGAAACCTGCTCTTCGAGCGTCATCTGGTTCAGGATATTCTCGATCATACGAGCCTCCGGTTTTGCAATGCTATGGAAGAAGGGATGCGTCAGTCATCGGGAATGGCGCGTCCTTGGCATCCTGTCAGCGGACACCGCGCACGGGGGCAATCGCCAGCGCGCCGAGGAAGGCACTGACAGCGGCCACGGCATAGAGAACGCCATAACTCTGGCCCCCGGCATTACCGATCGCGAGAAGAAGGGGTGCGACAGCCGGGGCAATCGATTGCGGCACGGCATTGGCGATATTGAGAACGCCGAGATTTCTGGCCGCATGGGTTTCGCGGTCCGGCAAGATATCCACGACCAGCGCCTGATCGACCGCCATATAAACGCCGAAGCCGATAGAGGTCACTGCGATACCGCTGTAAAAGGTGGCGAGATCGCTTGAGAAAACAATGACCACAATACCTAGCGCATAGGTCATGGCGGCTACCAGCACGAATGCCTTGCGGCGACCCATGCGATCAGACATGTAGCCGGACACGAAAGACGAGCCGACAACGCAGATCGCTGTTATCAACGTCGATATGAACATGATGTCGCCGATATCGGCCTCCGCCACCTTCAGATGATCCATCAGGTAATAGACCTGATAGGATGTCAGGACCGCAAAGCCGAAAAACACCAGAAAGCGGCTGAGCCATGCATAACCGAAATCAGGGTGTTTGATGGGATTGACCCAGAAGCTGCCCAGCAATTGCGACAATCCCGGTGCAGCCTGCTGCGGCGCATCCCTGGCGGGACGATCCTCGATCACCAGAACAAAGATGAGAACCGTCACTAGGCCGATAGCCGTGGGCATGAGGAACATCGCATTGCTGGCGGTTCCCGTCAGGGCCAGAATGGCGCTACCGATCAGCAGGGCGATATAGATCGACATGCCCGCAAGCGCAGAAACCAGACCGCGCTGATGTTCGGGTACCTGATCCGGCACGGTTGCCACAAGTGCCGCCAGCATGGCGTTGTAGGCCGTCTGGATTACGCACCACGCGATGCCGATCACCACGAGGCTCGATGTATAGGCCATGAAAATCTGCGCGATACTTCCCACCACCACGCCACCCACCAGCCAGGGCTTGCGTCGCCCGAAGCGCGACCGTGTACGATCCGAGAGTTGTCCGAAAATAGGGTTGGCGAGCAGCGCGAAAAGCGCCCCGATGCCGAGGATGGCTCCAAGGCTGGCACCTTTGCCTGCGGGGTCAAGCGTATTGACGCGAATGGCCAGCGTCATGGCAATGGGCGTCATGACGGCCGTGAAGAAGCCGACACTGGCAAGCCCGTAAGTGAGAATGAATGGCAGACCGACCGATTTTTCGATCGCCTTGCCCGAAGCAACTGCAATGATATCCGGGCCTGCAATGCTCATTTCCGAAATCCTCCACCTCGAAAAAGTTCGTACCGGTATCGTCCTCCGTCGAACCTCCGGTTAAATCTACCGACTACTAGGTATTTATAAAGAGTCAACTTTTTTGTTTGTTCATGGACTGGCATTCGGGGTTTGCGCTGAAGGTTACGGGCCGCATATTTCACGCTAGAAGAGCACGAACGCATCGAGGGGTGGAACAGGTATGAATGAAGGGAAAGCCGTCGGAGAAACCTTCGATGGATCGCCGATCAAACGGCGTAAATCCTCAAAAGGCATTATCCGGCGAGAGGAAATCCTTACCGCGGCCAGGCGCCACTTCGCCAGTGCCGGCTATCAAGGCGCCTCTTTCGCAGCCATCGCCGCCGATGTCGGCCTCTCCTTGCCCGGCCTGCTTCATTACTTCCCGACAAAGGTGGATCTTCTGCTTGCCATTCTCGACAAGCGAGATCTGGAAAGCACATCGGCTATCGACGCCAGTAGCGCCAACTGGCGCACATTCCTGCTTGGCCTGATAGAGGTTGCCAGAAACAACCAGACCATTCCGGGCGTGGTGCAGGCATTTGCTGTTCTCAATGCCGAAAGCCTGACGACAGACCACCCGGCGCAGGCGTGGTTCGCCTCAAGGGTGCACGATCTCAAGGGAAACCTGGTGCGCTCGCTGCAAAAGGGGTTAACCGCGGGCGAACTGAAGGCCGATACCGATCCCGACATCATCGCGGCCGAACTGATAGCCATGATGGATGGTCTTCAGATGCTCTGGCTCAGATCGCCAGAAGAGTTCGATATGGTCACGATTTTCTCGGCTTATACCCATCGCCTGATTGCAGCAATCGAGCTTGTCGAGCCAAGACATCACACGGAAAAAGCAGGCCGATAACCGGCCCGCGTCAGGTGGAAGGCAACGTCAAACGCCTCAAATCCATCAAGCGGCAAATGTTTGCCGGGCTAAGCTCGGCCTGCTCAAGGCAAGAGTTATGGCTGCCCTATGACCCTTTACTGCGCGGAATATGAGTCAGACCCTCAGCGGCATTCGGCGCAAAGGCCGTGCACCTCGATCGTGGTCGAGCGGATCTTGAAGCCGCTGTGCCGGGCGCGGGATCCCAAGGCGTCTTCGATCGTCGCGTCGTGGAATTCGTTGACCTTTCCGCAGGACTCGCAGATCTCGAAGGCGGTGATCCGTGGGTGGATCTGCCCGTGCATTGAATGACAGCACACGACGAAGGCATTCATGCTTTCCAAACGGTGAATACGGCCGGCCTGCATCAGCTTGTCCAGCGCCCGATACACCTGAAGCGGTGCGCGCAAGCCGTCGTCGCGCAGCCTGTTCAGAATGCTGTAGGCGCTCAGCGGCGGACGCTTGCAGAACCGAGAGCACGAGGCTCTGGTTTCGCGTCAGCTTCAGATCATCGGAAGGAACGGCGGGCAACATGCAGATCTCCGAAAGGGTGTCGGTCTTTGAGGTCGGCCCGGGATTGTTTCTGCCGGTTCCGGGTCGTGGCTTCATCGCATCGCGGTGGATCCTCGAGGCGGCAACGGCGACGGTAGGCGGGCCCTCGCTCTTCAGCGTGCAGACCTCGTTCCGGCTTACGGCAGCGGAAACCCCAATGAGGTCGTCGCGTCGTTTGATCTCGCCTATCACCTGGGGTTGATCCGCCGGCTGCAAGGTCACCGTCTTCTCGGATCCGCGCCGTCATCGGAACGTCGAACATATGTTATTACGTAACAATTCATTTGACGTATGTAATAACATTACTTATACCGCCGCTGTCAATCCCTGAGGACGCGATGAGCAGCACCTGCCTGGAATTCAAAGATCTGACGCTCGGCTATCAGCGCCACGCAGCCGTCCACCACCTTTCGGGTGTGGTCGAGCGGGGGTCGCTGACGGCGGTCGTGGGTGCCAACGGATCCGGCAAATCCACGCTGATGAAGGGCGTGGCCGGCATCCTGAAGCCGATCAGCGGCAGCTTCGACGCGGCGTTCAGGCGGCTCGCCTATCTTCCGCAGCAATCCGAAATCGATCGGTCCTTTCCAGCACGGGTGATCGATCTGGTCTCGCTCGGTTTCTGGCAGGAGAGGGGGCTCCTTGGTGGCGTGACCCGCAGCGACAAGGCGCGGCTTCTGGGCTGTCTTGCGGCCGTCGGCCTCTCGGGTTTCGAGACCCGGTCGCTTGACAGTCTTTCCGGCGGGCAGATGCAAAGGGCGCTCTTCGCCCGCACCATGCTGCAGGATGCCGATCTAATCCTGCTGGACGAACCCTTCAACGCGGTGGACGAGCGCACGGTCCGGGACCTGCTTGCGCTGATCCGGCAATGGGGGGACGAAGGCCGGACAATCCTTTGCGTCCTTCACGATCATGCGCTGGTGAGAGGCCATTTCCCGCAGACGCTGCTGATGGCCCGCAAGCGCGTGGCATGGGGCAGGACGACCGATGTCATGACGCCGAACAATCTTGCGGCGGCCCGCACATTCCAGGAGGCCTGGGACGAGAACGCCGCCTGGTGCGTGGAGCCGGTCCCGGGGCTGCTGCCTCAGGCCCCCGAAGATCCCCTGAATGGCCGGGATGTGGCGCGGAGTGCCGCGCATGTTTGAATGGCTGGTGTCTCCCTTCCTCGAATACGGCTTCATGCAACGGGCGCTTCTGGGCTCGCTGGTGCTCTCCGTCAGCTGCGCACCTGTCGGCGTCTTCCTGATGCTGCGCCGCATGAGCCTGACAGGCGATGCCATGTCCCATGCCATCCTGCCGGGTGCGGCCATAGGCTTTGTTCTCTTCGGGCTCGAGATCATGCCGATGACGGTCGGCGGGCTGGTCGTCGGCCTGTTGGTGGCGCTCGGCTCTGGCTTCGTGTCGCGCTTCACGGTCCAGAAGGAGGATGCCTCGATGGCGGCCTTCTATCTCATCTCGCTCGCCGTGGGGGTGCTGCTGGTATCCTGGCGCGGATCGAGCGTCGATCTGATGCATGTGCTGTTCGGCTCCGTCCTGGCGCTCAACGACGAAGCGCTGGTCTTGATCCTCGGAATTGCCGTTGTCACGTTTCTGGCCCTGGGCATTTTCTGGCGCGCGCTGGTCGCCGAATGCCTCGATCCTTTATTCCTGCGCTCCGTCAGTCGCATCGGCGGCCCGACGCACCTCCTGTTTCTGGTGCTCGTCGTTCTCAATCTGGTCGGCGGCTTCCAGGCACTCGGCACGCTGCTGTCGGTCGGGCTGATGATGCTGCCGGCCGTGACCTCGCGCTTCTGGTCGAACGATGTCCGGGCGCTTTGCGGGATCGCCATCGCTATCGCCGTCGTCTCGTCGCTTGGCGGCCTGCTTTTATCCTATCACGCCTCCATGCCATCCGGCCCGGCCATCATCATGGTCGCGGGCGTCGCCTACCTGTTCTCCGCTCTCTTCGGCCGAAGGGGCGTGCTTGCCAGCGCGCTTCCCTCGCGTCGGCATACGTCCGCCTGATCACCAAAAAGGAGATTTCCATGTTCAGGACAGTCCGTCTCATCACGTGCGCCAGCATTCTTGCCCTTGGCGGCTTCGCGTCCGGCGCGTCGGCCGCCGACCTCAAGGTCGTAGCCAGCTTTTCCATCATCGCGGATCTCGCGAAGAACGTCGGAGGGAGCCGCGTTCAGATCTCGACCCTCGTGCCCGTGGATGGCGACGCCCACGTCTACGAGCCGCGTCCGGCCGATGCCGCAGCGCTCAAGAAGGCTCAGGTCGTTCTGGTCAACGGCCTCCATCTCGAAGGCTTCATGTCCCGGCTGATCGAGACCAGCGGCACCGAAGCGCCCGTCATCGAGGTCAGCAAGGGCGTCGAGCCGTTGAAGGCGGACGAGGCGGAAGGGCACCACGACGAAGCCGGCAAGACTCCCGAGGCCGGCCATGCGGGCCATGATCACGGCGCGTTCGATCCCCATGCCTGGCAGTCGATCGCCAACGGCGAGATTTACGTGAAGAACATCGCCGACGCCTTCTGCGCAGCGGACAAGGCGGGTTGCGCGACGTATACGGCCAATGCCACAGACTATCTGGCAAAGCTCAAGGCGCTGGATACGGAGGTGAAGGCCGCGATCGCCGGCATCCCGCAGGAAAAGCGCACCATCATCACCTCGCATGATGCCTTCGGCTACTTCTCCCATGCCTACGGCCTGAACTTCATCGCACCGGAAGGCATATCGACCGAAGCGGAAGCTTCTGCGGCCGATGTCGCCAAGCTCGTCGATCAGGTGAAGCAGGACAAGGCGTCGGCGATCTTCGTCGAAAACATCACCAACCCACGGCTTGCCGAGCAGATTGCCCGCGAGACCGGCCTGAAGATCGGCGGCACGCTCTATTCCGACGCGCTTTCGGCAAAGGACGGCCCGGCCTCCACCTATATCGACATGTTCCATCACAACGTAAAGACGATGACGGCCGCCATTCTCGGCAGCTGATCCGCAAGCGCCTGTCCGGCTTTGGCCGGGCAGGCGTCTGACCCCGACCTCAAACCGCAGGGAGTCCCTGGACGATGGCGGGCAGCGTGTTCAAGCGATGGCGCAAGGCAGCGGGTGCTACGGAGGATGGGGTGAAACGGCTGTACGATTCCGTGCCGGTCACGCTTCTGACCGGCTTTCTCGGATCGGGCAAGACAACGTTGCTGAACGATGTTCTGGCTGATCCGCGCATGCAGGGTACGGCCGTGATCATCAACGAGTTCGGCACCGTCCCGATCGATCACGATCTGGTCCGCAAGGGCTCCGAAACCTATGCCCGGACGACCACCGGCTGCATTTGCTGCACGGCGACAAGCGACATACGGGGCTCCCTGTCGGAGCTTCACGATGCTCAGATGCGTGGCGACATACCCCCGGTCGCTCGGGTTGTGATCGAGACGACCGGACTTGCCGACCCGGCACCGATCATCAACAGCGTCATTCCCGGGGGATCGCCGGCGCTGGCGCTGCGGGATCATGTCGTCGCCCGGCATTTCCACCTTGCCCGTGTCGTAACCACGTTCGATGTGCTGGGCGGCCGCGCGACGCTCGACGGTTTCCTGGAAGGCTGGAAGCAACTGGCCTTTGCCGATCACGTTGTCCTGACCAAGACCGATCTCGCTGGGGGGCATCACGACTGGCCGGGAGAACTGAGCGCGCTCAATCCGGCCGCTGTCTATCACGACCGCCACCGGCAGGGGTTTGCGCTCGCCGAACATTTCGGCAAGGGTGCCTATTCCGTCAGCGGCAAGACCGAGGACGTCCCCGGCTGGCTGGCGATGGAGAGGCTGGCGGCTCACGGAGATCATGCCCACGACCCCAACCGGCACGGCGATGAAGTCGAGGCGATCAGTCTGCGTCATGACGTGGCCCTTTCGCCCCAGGCGGTCGAGACCTTCCTGCACATCGTGACGACCAATATCGGCTCCGGCCTGCTGCGGCTGAAGGGCCTGTTCGCGCTTTCGGATGATCCGGCCCGGCCGCTGGTCGCGCACGCCGTGCAGCATCGCCTCTACCCGCTCCAGCGCCTGGAACGCTGGCCGGACGACGATCGCGGCAGCCGCGTGGTGCTCATCGGCCGGAACATGCCGGTCAAGCCGATCCGCGATCTCTTCGAGGTGCTGGCTCCCCGTGCGCCAACACGCAAGCGCGGCGCGGCATGAGTGCGGCCTTCGTCAACCCGCTGGCGCGAAACGGGGCCTCGGTCATCAACAGTGCACGCTCGATCAAATCCTGGGCACGCCAGCTGCTCGCGCTGCCGGACGAGGCAGTTGTCACGGTGAGCGAGCTCGCTTGCCACGTGCCCGGCTGCCCGCCGAAGGAGACGGTCATTCTGGTGATGCAAGACACGGATATGCTCCAGGTCTCCATCCATATGGCGATGAAGGATGTGTCGGAGCAGGATCTCGCCCATGCGTTTTCCGATGCCGTGAAGGCCAAGCAATGAAATGAACGCATGATGTGAGGAAGCGCGATGCGATGTTTGGTTCGGATCGACGCATCGTGCGTCGCGTGAGAGTGGCGAGCATCTGTCGCGCGACTATTCGATACCGAAAAGGCCGAGCAATGTCCCCTCGACATGCGTGCGGCCCCTGTCGGACTTGGCAATCGCGACTGCCTCGCCTTCACTGGAGCCGTGGTCGTTGAGCGCGTTCATGCGACCGGGGATCGAATTCGGGCGACTATCAACACCCGCCGGTGCTGCACCAGTCAGAATGATATAGAATCCTGCATAAAACACCCAGTTAATACACTATCATATATCATCATTGCCATGCCTTGCAGAATCCTTTATATATTATCCTGTATATATGGTATTGCCTGATACAGGATAATGATTATGGCATACAAAACTGAGCACATCACCCAGCAGATACGTGCAGCACGCGAGGCACGTAACATGTCCCAGCGCGAGCTAAGTGCGCGCTCTGGCCTGACACAGAGCCATATATCGCAGATAGAGCGGGGCACCATGGAGCCGGGACTTGCAAGTCTCGTGGATGTTGCGCGTGCGCTCGATCTCGAGATCGTCCTCGCTCCTAAAAAGCTGATGCCGGCGATAGGAAACATCCTCGCCAGCGCATCCTTAACGAGCAATTCCCTGACCTCGCAACAGCGCCATCTGGTGGGACGTATCGACCGTTGGCTGGCTGAAGGAAGAGATCGCTTCGCTGTCGCCTCGGATGCCGATAGCCTTAAGGACAGTCTAGCGCTCCTGCGCCATCTGCCATTGACGGCCGACGAGCTGGAAACGCTACATGACCTGACCATGAGGCTTCAACGCTGGAAGAGCGATCCGCCCTCGCCCAAGGAAGTGCGCGATTTTGTGCACGCCGTAAGGGCACTGCGCAATGCAGCGGTGCATCGTGACCGCGATGACGCGATTCCGCGCTCGGCCTATGCGCTGGACGAGGAGGACGATGATGCCTAAGGTCACGGTACTGGATGTCAGGCTTAATGGCGAACGGGTCGCGACCCTGACCAACCTGCAGGATGGCCGCACCATCTTCGCGTTCAACACGGATTATATCGACAACGAGAAGCGCCCGACACTCAGTCTTTCCTACAAAGACGCCTTCGGCGGGCTTGTGACCAAGTTCCGGCCTTATAACATGGTCGTGCCGCCGTTCTTCTCGAACCTTCTGCCGGAAGGACCGCTGCGCCGATACCTTGCCGAACGCGCCCGCGTAAAGCAGACGCGCGAATTTTTTCTGCTTTGGATGTTGGGGCGCGACCTGCCGGGCGCGGTAACCGTACACTCCTCGGAAGGGGATGACGCACCTCCGGACGACGATCGGGACGATCTCGAGGCACGACCGAACGCCTTGCGGTTTTCGCTGGCCGGCGTGCAGCTGAAATTCTCGGCATTCAAAAATACGGGAAGAGCAGGCGGCCTGACCATACCGGCGGAAGGGACCGGCGGTTCATGGATCGTGAAACTGCCTTCTCAGCAATATAGCGGCGTTCCCGAGAACGAGTTCGCGATGATGACGATCGCCGGCATGATGGGGATGAATGTCCCCGAGATCCAGCTGGTCGATCTGGATGCCGTCGACGGTCTACCGCAAGGCTTGGGCGAGCTGCAAGGTCAGGCGCTGGCGATAAGGCGCTTCGATCGCACGGCGGAAGGTCCGGTCCATATCGAAGATTTCGCGCAGGTGTTCGGTGTGTTTCCCGATCACAAATACGACAAAGGCAACTACCGTAGCATCGCGCGCGTGCTGGGTATCGAAACAGGACCTGCCGATGTCGCCGAGTTCATACGGCGGCTCGTTTTCAGTACGCTGATCGGCAATGGCGACATGCATCTGAAGAACTGGTCGCTGATCTATCCTGACCGACGAACACCAGCGCTTTCCCCCGCTTACGACCTGCTATCGACGATACCCTATATGAAAGGTGAGGATACGGCCGCACTAAACTTCTCGCGCACGAGGAAAATGGCCGCGTTGTCACTGGACGAACTGGCGCATCTCGCCGCCAAAGCGGAATTATCCGAGAAGCTGGTGCTCGATACGGCACGCGAGACGGTGGAGCGTTTCCGAGCCGTGTGGGACGCGGAGACAGCCAACTTGCCAATGGCCGACAAGGTTCGGGAAATGATCGAAGCACACGCGCCGTCGATCGCGTTGTATCGAGAATGCACGTAGGCGAAGGGACAGGGCGCCGTCCGAAGATGACGCCCTGGCAAGCTGGGCATTGATCCGTGAAAATTTCGACGCTTCACTGCATAGGCCGACAAGGTCTTTCTCGGCATCAAATGCAGATCGCGTTTGATCTCAGCCCGAACGGGCGGGAAACGCTAGAGCGCCTCCACTTTACTCGGGGTCATATCCGCACGATTTGAAGTCGTTGGCGCATTCTTGCGGCTCGAACAGGGTGACGATCTGGCCGACCGTATTCCATAAGCCCTCGACCGTGCGCTCGGCTTTGGCGCGCAAGGCAGCCTTGAGCTTGGCGAACGCCTTCTCGATTGATGTTGTGGATGGCTCCTGCTTCAGCCGGCGTATTCCGGCTTAGTTCGGGTGTCATTGTCCGGAGCAAAGGAGCGATCCATGTCAGAACTTGCCACAGTTGGTATTGACCTCGCAAAGAGCGTCTTCCAGATCCATGGTGTCGACGAGAACGGTCTGGTTCTTGTACGGCGCCAGCTTCGCCGCAGCCAGTTGCTTGCGTTTTTCCAGAACCGCCCACGGTGCCTGATTGGCATGGAGGCTTGCGCTGGTGCTTATGACTGGGGACTCAGGCTTCAGGAAATGGGACATGACGTCCGGCTGATGCCGCCGTCTTATGTGAAGCCATACGTGAAGCGCGGAAAGACCGACGCCGCGGACGCGGCCGCCATCTGCGAGGCTGTGACGCGGCCCTCGATGCGGTTTGTCGCCATCAAGAGTGAGTCCTGCTCGTTGGTCATGGTTCTTCATCGCACGCGGGACTTTCTGGTCCGTCAACGCACGCAGATCGGTAATGCGATCCGGGCTCACATGACTGAGTTTGGCATCAAAACGGCTAAGGGCGCGCAGAATGTCAAGCGGTTGAAGGAACAAGTGGATCAGTTGCCGCAAGCGGCTCGGATGCCCTTGATCTTACTCTTTGAGCAACTTTCCGAAGCGGACATGCGGATCGAGCGGCTGACGGGCGAGATCGAAGAGACCTATTCGCAAAGCGAGACAAGTCAGCGTCTGGCGATGATCCCTGGTGTGGGCCTTTCGGCGACGATTATCGCGGCAACGACACCGAATGTCGACAACTTCGACTGCGCGAGGGATTATGCCGCCTGGCTCGGCCTTACGCCCAAGCCTCACTCTACCGGAGGCAAGCAGAGGGTGGGCGGGATCTCGAAGATGGGTAATCGATACATCCGGCGCCTGCGGTATCTCGGCGCCATGGCGCAGATCATGCTCAGACGTCGGCTCAAGCGAGAGTCAGGATCGGACCGGCTGTCGGGCATGCTCATGCGGAAGAAGACGAAGATTGTCGCGATTGCCCTGGCGCATCGCATGGCAAGAATGATCTTCGCCGTCCTCAGGGACGGTTCTCGATACGAGCCGCAGGCCGCCTGACAGCTCTCGGAATGGTCAGGGCAACGTGAGGTGATGGCCAATAAGCAGAGACGAAGAACCAAGACACCCCGATCAATCCGAAGCTCTTCGAGAGCGCTCGATTGAGTAGGACCTGCTCTCCAGGCGGATATTCATCAGGGCGCGCAGCGGTCTCGCTGCATATCAGACGCGGTATACCTGGCCGCAACCGACCTGTTCACCGGAGCCAATCGTATCCTTGAATCGCAGGAGCCATCCATACATGGATTGAGCAGGGCTGATTTGAGATGGTAAGCGCTCTCTTCGTTTTCACAGTGATATGGCGGATTGAGATGCTGAGCTTTCAGAGTTTTTGCCGCCATTTTTGGAGACGCTTGGCCTTGAGTGTGTTTCAGCGCGGCATTTGACCCCGCTATAAGCGCGGAAGCGCCAACTCAGCTGGACAGTAAAAAACAGAAATACATCAGCATGTTACGTCGTAGCGTCTAGGCTCAACCTTCCGCACCTCCAAGGGGTTAAACTCGGCAGCTGGTTCATAGTCGGAACAGAGGCCGACCCGGATAGGATAGGTCTGGATCTCATCGCTGACAGATCCGGCCACGAAAGCGAAATGGGCTATACGGTTCGAAAGACGTGCGAAAGAGAGTGACGGCGCTATGCTCAATAGTTCCATAAGATATCTTATCTAATCGATATATGTAGCGAGGTGGGTTCAAGGATGAAGTGCGACTTGCGATAGATAACAGTGGCTTATCAGTTGCAAGGAACGACCCATGAAACGCACCTATTACCATATCGATCTGGATGAACGCCGCAAGATTGCGCGCTGCGTACGGCTGGACTGAGCGTTGACGTGATCGCCGAGAAACTGCATCGACATCGCTCGACCGACGGCGTTCGCGGAAAGGGTGAAGCCGACATCGTTCCCCTTTGCCGACGACGACTGCGACGACCCGATCATGGCACGTCGACGATTTCGATCCAGTTCGCGCCCTTGCCCACGGGATAACGCCCTTGTTCTGTAAGCCTGCCGGTCTGGCCGTCTATGGCGTAGACGGAAAGCCTGTCGGATTTCTCTCCCGATGCGATGAGGAAGCGGCCGGTGGGGTCGATCCGGATGCCCCGCGGCTGTTTCTCCGTGCCGATGCTGCTAAGACGTGTCAGCGCGCCGGTTTCGGGGTCTACCGCAAACGCCGTGATGATGCTGGTCGATCGCTCGGTCGCATAGACGAAGCGGCCGTCGGGCGTCACGCCGATATCGGCCGCCCAGATCCGCGCGGGTGGCGTCGTGGTGCTGGCGGCTGCGGGCTTCAACGGCTGACTGAACGGCGGCGGGGGTGGAGGCGCGACGCCCGGCTCGAGGGTCGATTCGGGTGGGAGGATCGTGGCGGTGTCGCGTTCGGCCAGCGTCCCCGTCGCGGCATCGAGAGCGTAGTGGATGACCTCGCCGGTGAGTTCGGTGAGAATATAGATGGACCGGTTGTCCGGGGAGACGACGATATGTCGGGGACCCTGCCCCGGCTTTGTCTGCACGGATGCCGGGCTGTTTGGCTCCAGCAGGCCTGTCTCGCCGTTCAGCCTGTATTGAAGCACCGCATCTGCGCCGAGATTGGTGACGAAGATGTATTTTCCGCTTTTATCGCTGACGATGGAATGCGCGTTGTGCCCGGTCGGGATGACCTGCTTCGCACCGTCCTTGACCAGACCTTCCAGGCCCACCGGAAGGGATGCGATCTTGTTGCCGCCGTAGGACGCAAAGAACAAAAGCCTGCCGGAAGGATCGATCGAGACATACGGCATGCTGTCCGGCAATGCGGCCGATGCCTTCTCCGTCAGGCTGCCCGTGGAGGGATTGATCGCATAGGTCAGCACCCGGTAGGGCTGCGACCGGACGACGGCGTAGAGACGCGTCCGGTCGGGACTGACGGTCATGGGCATGACCGAGGTGCCGGCATCGACATCACCCAGAGATTTGAGATTGCCGGATGTCTCATCCAGCCGATAGGTATCGATCTTCCCGTCTGTCGCGGCGGAAACGTAAACATATGTCTCTGCGCGCGATACGGTGGCAGATACCATCGAGGTGGCGGCAATCGTCAGGCAAAGGGCTGAAACGGACATTACTTTCGGCATCGGCAATCCTTCGCGTTATGATGAAGAGGCAGGCGACCGGGTGCCGGCCGATCCGGCATTTCACGGTGAGGGTGAGAGCGACCGGCTGCCTTCCGTCGGCAGCCAGCAGGTCTCAAGCGTCGAAGGCGACCAGCGCCTGCAGCAGCCCGGCGGTGTAACCGTAGCAATAGGCGAAGGCAACGCCCTGCGGGTCGCGGCCGGAGATCGCGGGCACATGATCCGGCATGATCATGTAGGAGTAGCCGACTTCCTTGTAGACCTTCAGGGAGCGGGCCATGTCCATGTCGCCTTCATCTGGGAACGTTTCCATGAAGGAAAGCTTCCGGCCGCGGATGTTGCGGAAGTGAAGGTTGAAGATCTTCTTCCGGCTGCCGAACCAGCGGATGACGTCCTCGATCTCCTCGCGCGGATTGTCGAGCATCTCGCCGACCGTGCCCTGGCAGAAATTGAGGCCGTGATAGGCGCTCTCCCGCATCGTGACGAATTTCTTCAGCCCTTCCACCGTGCCGAGGACGCGGGTCACGCCCTTGTAGCCGGGCGGGGTGTAGGGGTCGTGCGGGTGGCATGCGAGGCGCACGCGGTTGGATTCAGCAACGGGCACGACGCGTTCAAGGAAATAATCGATCCGCTCCCAGTTCTCCTCTTCGGAAAGGACACCGGCTAGACCCGGTGCGGCGTCGCGATCGGTCTTGTCCCAGCGGAAGGACGCGTTGAGAGAACCGCCCCGCCCCTTCTCGTCCGGCGTGCGCGGAATGCCGATCAGGTTGAGATTGTACTTGGCCGCGGGAATGCCGGCCTTTGCGAGGTTCTCGATCAGCGTGCAGATCGCGTCGATCTGCCGGTCGCGGTTCGGCCCCGCCAAAAGGATGTCGGGATAGGTCGCCGTCTCGATCGGGCTCGACGGCAGCGGCAGCTGAATCATGTCCAGGACGAGCCCGAAGCTTTCGACCTTTTCGCGCAATCTCTTGAGATCGTCGAGCGACCAGCGGTCGAGCGGACCGTCCGGATCGGCGCAGATATGGTTGACGCCGAGCTGTGACCAGACCCGGTAATCGTCGTCGTCGCGCGCAGCGAGTTGGGTTCCTACATACATGTCGTATCCTCCTGAACGTGATATGACATAATATGAATTTTGCGGGTTGTCGAGCGAGGCGCAGCGGTGTCGCCTTACCGCGCGAGCCGCCGGTATCGCTTCTGGCTGGCGACGAGATGATCCCGCATCGCCACCCGCGCCATCTCCGGATCCTGATCGAAAATCGCGTCGAGAACGCGTTCATGCTCGGCAAGGACGCCTGTCAGGTACGTCCGGCTTCCGGCATCCGGCAAAGTGGGAAACTGCCCCCGGGGAATGGATCTCTGGCCGTATCGGTCGAGCGCTTCGGCGAAATACCGGTTGTTGGTGGCAGCGGCAATGGCGCGGTGGAACAGGAAGTCGATCTCTACCGTCGGGTCGCCGGCATCGATCTTGCGCGCCATCTCCTGATGCGCCAGACGGATGGCCTCCTCTTGGGAAGCGGACCGTCTATATGCAGCAATTCCAGCAGCTTCCACCTCAACACCCATGCGAAACTCGATGAGTTCGAGCGTCTGTGGTACGCTTTCTAACTCGATCGGCGTCAGCGTAACGGATGTCCGGCTCGCGGTATCCATGACAAACATGCCCTTGCCCTGGATCGGCGTGACCAGCCCGGCCGCGCGCAGTTCGGCAATCGCTTCACGCACCACGGTACGGCTGACGGAGAACTGGCGTTCCAGTTGGGGTTCCGTCGGCAGTTGTGCGCCGGACGAGAGGGTCCCTGCTCCGATCTGGCGCTTCAACTCGTCTATGACGCCCTGCGCAAGACGCGGCCTTCGATTTGAAACGGTTTTCATTGTTCTGTCCCCATGCCGCGTACAAGGCAGGTATCACATTTTACGACGTGCTATTGCGACTTTCAAAAAATGACCATAATCATAATACGACATATCACCTAATCTTGATGAATATGTCTCTGGGAGGACGTTCGATGAAACCTTTTTGCTCACCGTTTCTGGTAGGAGCGGCCCTCGCCGTCTCTCTCGGCAGTGCGACGGCCGCGTTGGCGGAAACCCCGAACGATCAGTTGATCATCGGCACGTCACTGGCGCAGGTCCTGTCGCTCGATCCGCAGCAGGGAACCGAGGTCAAAACGCAGGAGATCCTCGCGAACACCTATGACCGCCTCGTCTTCTCCGACCAGACCGATGGCTACAAGATTAAGCCGCAACTCGCCGAAAGCTGGGAGGTGGACGACAAGGGCATCACCTTCAAGCTGCGCGACGCCACCTTCACCTCCGGCAATCCCGTGACGGCGAAGGACGTGGTCTTCTCGATCGTCCGTCTCCTGAAGCTCGACCAGTCGGCCGCCACCAACTACAAGACCGCTGGTTACACGGCCGACAACATCGAAGGCCTCGTGTCCACCATCGATGACAAAACATTCCGCATCGAACTGACCGACAAGGTTATTCCCGAAGCGCTTCTCTATCGCCTTGCCATGGGCGTTTCGAGCGTCGTCGATAGCGTCGAGGTCGAGAAGCACGTAAAGAACGGCGATTACGGCAATGAATGGCTGCGCACGACCGCGGCCGGTTCAGGTCCCTACACGCTGCGTCGCTGGACGCCGAACGACATCGTCCTGCTTGAGGCCAACAAGGATTACCGCGCTGGCGCGCCGGCCATTCGTCGCATCGTCATGCGGCATGTACCCGAGAGTCAGGCCGCCCGCCTGATGCTGGAGCGCGGCGATATTGATATCGCCAACGCGCTGACGGCCGCCGACGTCCGGACCTTCGAGACGAACACAGGCTTCGTCATCGATCAGGTCAAGACCGGCGGTTACTACGTGCTGGCGATGAATGCCGGCCGGGAAGCGCTTGCTAAGCCCGAGGTTCGCGAAGCCATCGCCTACGGCATCAACTACAAGGGCATCGCGGATACGATCCTCGGCTCCTACGGCCGCTGGAGAAACGTGCCGGTTCCCGAGGACTGGGCCGGCGCCATCGCCAATCCCGACTGGTCGTTCCAGCCCGAAAAGGCCAAGAAGCTGCTCGCCGATGCCGGATACCCCAACGGCCTGTCGCTGACGCTGAAGACGATCTCCCAGACGCCGCGTGTCGATATGGCGACAGCGATCCAGGCAAGTCTCGCCGAAATCGGCATCACGGTCACGATCCAGCAGGGCAACGGCGCGGATATCGTCGCGGCTCACCGGGCGCGCGACTTCGACCTCCTTCTTCCACAAACCGGCTCTTTTATGCCGACGGCGCTCGGGTCTCTGGACAATTTTGCGTCGAACCCGAATAATGCCAAGGAAGCCAACAATGCCGGCAACTTCGTCTGGCGCTCGGCCTGGGACATTCCGGACCTCAATGCGCTGCGCGAACAGGCGAACCGGGAACGCGACGATGCGAAGCGTCTCGACCTCGTCCGGCAGATCCAGGAAAAATTCATCGCGCTGAAGCCGGCGGTGCTTCCGATGTTCGAGCGCTTCGAGCCGATCGTCGTCAGCGGGCGCGTGAAAGGATATAGCGGCCACCCTTGGTCCCTGACTCGCATCGAAGCTGTCACCAAGACAGACGCCCCGTGACCAAGGCGATCGTCTCATGAAAGAGTTCACCCTCATCGAGCTTGGCAAGCGGATTGGCCAGTTGCTCCTCAGCCTGTTCGTTCTGCTTATCGTCACCTTCGTGATCGGTCGCATCCTGCCGACCGACCCCGTCGGGGCGATCGTCGGGGAGCTGGCCGATCCTGCCGCCTATCAGGCCATGCGCGCTCGGCTCGGGCTCGACCTGCCGGTCTATGAGCAGTTCTGGCTGTATCTGACCTCGCTCCTGCACGGCGATCTCGGAACGGCGATCCTGACCGGAAACCCGGTCCTGCAGGATCTGGCGCAGGCCTTTCCCGCGACGCTGGAGCTGGCGACGCTCGCTGTCATCCTCTCGACGCTGGTGGGCGTGCCCCTCGGCATGACCGCGGCCTTTTTCCGCGATACCTGGATCGACAAGTTCACGCGCGTGATCTCCCTCGTCGGCCATTCGATCCCCGTCTTCTGGTTCGGCATCGTCGGCCTCGTGATCTTCTACGCCGGCCTCGAATGGGTCGGCAGTCCGGGGCGGGTGGATGTCTATCTGGAGGGTCTCGTCGAGCCGAGGACCGGGTTGCTGCTGGTCGACAGTCTTCTCGCCGGCGATACCGAGGTCTTCTGGAACGCCGTCCACCACATTATCCTGCCCGCCTGCATTCTCGCCTATTCGGCTATGGCCTACATTACGCGTATGACCCGCAGCTTCACGCTGGAGCAGCTCAATCAGGACTATGTGATCGCGGCCCGGGCCAAGGGCGCATCCAGCATGCGGATCGTCACCGGCCATCTCCTGCCGAACATCGCGGTCCAGCTCATCACCGTCCTTGCGATTTCCTACGGCGGGCTGCTCGAAGGCGCTGTCGTCACGGAGATCGTGTTCTCCTGGCCCGGCATCGGACAGTACATGACCAATGCGCTGATGACCGGCGACATGAACGCGATCCTCGCAGGCACCCTCATCATCGGATTGATCTTCATGCTCCTCAATTTCCTGTCGGATCTCGCTTATCTGGTGTTCGATCCCCGTACCCGCGAGGTGACGACATGAGCGCCGGCGATATTCTCTCCCCCGCCCCCGCCCCCGCCTCTGTGGCGCAGGGTGCAGTCAGCCGCTTTGCCGGTAGCCTGCGGAGCTTCGTCGTCAAGCTGGCCGACGAGCCTCTGGGCATGTTCGGTTTCGCGGTTCTCCTCGTCCTTGTCATCGTTGCCATTCTCGCGCCATGGATCGCGCCCTACAGTGCCACGTCGCAAGATCTCACCCAGGCGCTCCAGCCGCCGAGTTTCGCCCACTGGGCGGGAACCGACGAGTTCGGCCGGGATATTCTCTCCCGCCTGATCTACGGCACGCGGATCACCATCCAGACCGTGCTCGCCGTGTCGCTGATCATCGGGCCCGTCGGCCTTCTGATCGGCATCGTCGCCGGCTTCGTCGGCGGACGCACGGACGCGATCCTCATGCGCGCGACCGATGTCGTCCTGAGCTTCCCCTCGCTCATTCTGGCGCTGGCCTTCGCCGCAGCGCTCGGCGCCGGCCTCAACACGGCCATCATCGCGATATCGCTCACCGGCTGGCCGCCGATCGCGCGTCTGGCACGGGCCGAAACGTTGATCGTGCGCAACACGGACTATGTGGCGGCGGCAAGGCTCTACGGCGCATCGCGCACGCGCCTGCTGTTGCTCTACATCGCGCCAATGTGCATTCCCTCCGTCGTCGTGCGGCTGACGCTCAACATGGCCGGCATCATCCTCACGGCCGCCGCGCTCGGCTTCCTCGGGCTCGGCGCGCAGCCGCCGGCACCCGAATGGGGCGCGATGATTTCCAACGGGCGCAAGTTCATGCTGGACAACTGGTGGGTCGCGGTCATGCCGGGCCTTGCCATCCTGATCACCAGCCTCGCCTTCAATCTCGTGGGCGACACCCTGCGCGACATACTGGATCCCCGCCATGCTCGTTGACCAGCCCATTCTCCAGATCCGGGATCTTTCGGTTCGCTTCGGGCGGGCGAAGATCCCGGCCGTCAACGGCGTCAGCCTGACGGTGGGCGCCGAGCGGGTCGGCATTGTCGGCGAGTCCGGTTCGGGCAAATCGACGCTCGGCCGCGCGGTCATGCGCCTCCTGCCGCCCGCAGCCCGGATCGAGGCCGCGACCATGGATTTCGAAGGCGCGCCGCTTTTGACGCGCAGCGAGAAGGCGATGCGCGGCCTGCGAGGCAATCGCATGGCGCTGATCATGCAGGACCCGCGCTATTCGCTCAATCCGGTCCTCACCGTCGGCAAGCAGGTGGCCGAAGCCGCAACGCTGCATCAGAAGATCAGCCGGAAAGATGCCTACGCGCTTGCCGCCGATATGCTCGGCCGCGTCCGCATCGCCGATATCGAGCGGACGATGGCGCTCTACCCGCACCAGATCTCCGGCGGCATGGGTCAGCGCGTCATGATCGCGATGATGCTGCTCTCCAAACCACGTCTGGTCATCGCCGACGAACCGACATCGGCCCTCGACGTCAGCGTGCGCGGCGATGTGCTGCGGCTTCTCGACGAACTGGTCCGGGAGAACGCCTCAGCCCTCCTGCTCATCAGCCACGATATCCGCATGGTCGCCGCGTTCTGCGAGCGGGTGCTGGTGATGTATCAGGGACGCGTCGTGGAAACGCTGACGAAGCTCGAAGACGCCGCGCATCCCTATACGCGCGGGCTGATCGCCGCCATGCCCGATCCGAAACGTCCCGTTTCCCGATTGCAGGTACTCGACCGTCGGGCCATCAACGAAGCCGGAAGCGCGCTATGATCGATGTCGAAAATCTCTCCGTCTCCTTCGGGCAGGGCGCTGCCCGGTCTCAGGTCGTCAAGTCGGTGTCGTTCTCCGTGCGCAAGGGTGAGACGCTCGGGATCGTGGGCGAGTCCGGTTGCGGAAAATCGACCGTCCTGCGCTCGCTTGCGGGACTCGACCGCCACTGGGAGGGATCGATCCGCCTGGCCGGCGAAGCCATCGATCCTGACCGCCGGCGCGAGCAGCTTCTGCTCGCACAAATGGTCTTCCAGGATCCCTATGGCTCCATCCATCCGCGCCATCGCATCCGGCGGGTTCTGGCCGAGCCGATCAGAGCCATGGACAAGGGGCCGGGATGGGATCGCGTCGGTCCGGCGCTCCGCCAGGTCGGCCTGCCCGAGACGTTTGCAGAGCGCTTTCCGCACGAACTATCCGGCGGCCAGCGCCAGCGCGTCGCTATCGCCCGCGCCCTGATGCTCGAGCCGGAGATCCTGCTTCTCGACGAGCCAACGTCGGCCCTCGACGTCTCCGTCCAAGCCGAGGTGCTCAACCTCCTCTGCGATCTGCGCGACGAGCGCAATCTCACCTATGTCCTCGTCAGCCATGATCTCTCCGTCATCGCCCATATGTGCGACCGCGTCCTTGTCATGCAGCGCGGCATCTTCGTGGACGAGGTGACAAAGGAAGACCTGCAGCGCGGCGTCACGCATCATGCCTATTCGCAGATGCTCTTCGAGGAAGCCGTCAATGGCCTGAGAACGGTGAACGACGTGGCGCCCGTCCTGAATTAGAGGCGGCGCCGAAGCGTTCTGCCGAACGGCCCGTCGGGGCCATCCGGCATTATGACAAGCCGATCGCCTACCGGTTGTTCGTCTTTCGCCACTCGGCAAACAGCGTGAGAGCTCTCTAATATCGCCTTGAATGGCCGGCCAAGCTTCATTCCGAGTGCTCAGCCACGGTTCAGCACCAGCTCCTCCGCGCGGCATACGTGATGATGACAAGCCCTTACCCCTGGAAACCGCCTCTCGCGAGATAGGCACTCTCCTCCGCCGTCGTGGTCCGGCCGAGCCCCGGATTACGGTGTGGGAAGCGTCCGAAGCGGCGAATAATATCGCGGTGGCCTTCGGCGTGCGCCAGCCAGGGCTGTCCTAGCCCGGCGTTGAGCCGCACGGATAGCTCCTGATCGGCCATATCCTCCGAATGGGCGAAAGGCAGACAGAAGAACAGCCGCAACTCCGGCTTGACGCGCGCCATATGCCGCGCGTCCAACGCCAGCCGGGCATAGTGACGGGCGAGCGGGTCGGTGGCGAACATATGCGCCGTGCCGCGAAAGGCGTTGCGCGGGAACTGGTCTGTAAGGATCAGCAGGGCGAGCGCCCATCCGCGGTCGCCATCCAGTTGTCGCAGCGCCTTGCCGCTACCTCCCCATGGAATTCCAGGAAGCGGTCACGGAAATCGCGATCGAAGCTCACGTCCTTTTCGAACCAGCGGTCTCGCCCGCCCGCCTCCAGCCAGAAGCCCGTGACGGCCGAGATCCGGTCCTCGCCTTCGCAGGGCGTTCTGTTGCGCCGGGCGATCATCAAGCTGAGCTTGGTCCGCGGGGGCATCCCTGCGCGGTGTGTTGCCATGGATCAGGTCGCGACCGGCGTAGATGCCATCGGTAGTCTCAAGGGCGAAGCGCTCGCTATCGCGTCAACGAACGTCCTCCATCACGCGCCCACGTTCGTCCTCATCCATATCCATCAGTTCAAGCGCCTTCCGGCCGAGAGCCAGCGCAGATTCGAATGTCTCGCGGATCTGATATTCCACGCCGGCATGGATCAGTTCGATGGCATGCTCGCGGTCGAACGAGCGCGTTAGCACCGGCACCAGCGGGAACTCCGCCTTGACCAGCTCGGCGATCTTCAGGCTCGCCTCGCGGTCATTGACCGCGATAATGACGAGGCCGGCGTCATGGGCGCCGGCGGCATGAAGGATGTCGAGGCGCGCTCCGTCGCCAAAATAGACCTTGAACCCGAAATCCTGCGCATCGCGGATGGCGTCCGTATCGGTCTCGATGATGGAGATCGAGCAACCATTCGCCAGCAGAGGCTGGCTGACGATCTGACCGAAGCGGCCGAAGCCGATCAGCAACACGCTGGCCGACAAATTCTCCGCCGCCTCGACCCCTTCGATCGATGGTGCGGGCTTGGGCATCAACCGGTCGTGCAGGATGATCATGAGCGGAGTGAGCGTCATCGAGACGATGATGGTCGCCGTCAGGATGGCGTTTGCTTCACTGTCGATGATGCCGACCGATGCGGCCGCAGCGTAGAGCACGAAGGCGAACTCGCCACCCTGTGCCATCAGCACGGCGCGCTCGATCGCCTCGCGGATTCCGGCCCGGAACAGGCGGGCGACCACATAGAATCCGATGGTCTTCAGCGCCATGTAGGCGATGACGGCGAGTGCGATCAGCCGCCAGTTGGCGGCGATGACCGCAAGATCGAGCGACATGCCGAATCCCAAGAAAAACAGCCCGAGCAGGATGCCGCGAAATGGCTCGACATCGGCTTCGAGCTGGTGACGGAAAGAGGATTCAGACAGGAGCACGCCGGCGAGGAAGGCGCCCATCGCCATCGACAAGCCGCCGAGCTGCATCGCAAGCTCCGCACCCAACACGACGCAGCCGCCGTTGTCATGAGGCCGGCAGGGGTTTTGCAGTGGTTGCCCAGGAAGTTCGGGAACTCGCGCAGCGCTCTGCCAAAGCGGCCAAGGAGATCAAAACTTTGATCGGCAATTCCGAAGTTGCCGTCGGCGAAGGTATTAAACTGGTCAATGATACAGGTGAAGGCCTTACGGCGATTGCAGGGCTGGTTCAATCCATCCACCTGCAAATGGATACGATCTCCACTGCAGCACAGGAGCAGTCGCTCGGGATCGGGGAAGTGAATACGGCAGTAAATCATATGAATCAGGCGACGCAGCAAAATGCGGCAATGGTCGAGGAGATGAGCGCGGCAGGTGTGGGCCTTGCGCAGGAGAGCGGTAAGCTGACGGATCGGCTCGGCGAGTTTCGGACGGCCGACGATCGCAAGCACGCTCAGCGAGAAGATCACTAAGGCGATTCCAGATCGAGGCGCGCCTCATGAGCTAGGCTGCGGGTGCTTCGGACCAGAGTTGACGCAGTGAATACGACATCCCTCTTGGACGGTCGCATTCCGCTCGCCTCCCTTATGCAAGTGCTCGCTATAGCCGAATGTCTGAACTTTCGCCATGCCGCTAACAGGCTCGGCATCAGCCAGTCCAGCGTCAGCACTCGTATCAAGACGCTGGAAGAAGACCTCGATATTTTACTGTTCGAGAGGCGACATCGTGGTGTGCGCCTGACCGACGGCGGACGCGGGCCGGAGCGCCTCGTGATCGCCGGCTTTTCGCCATGTCGTTCCTGTTCTGTGCGCTCACGACCTGAATGAGACGCCGTGAGCGGATTTGAACGGTTGGTTCCATCAAATGGTAGAGATAATGGCGGAAACGGGTTGGCTCGCGTTGCGTATCTGGCAAGGCAGACAGATAAGCCCATCGCAACCGCGCCACACAGCTCTGACGAAAAAAAGCTGTCCTCGGTGTGACGATCGCCGGTATTATGGTGCGCTAGTATTGGAGACGCCTGCGCAGAACAGCCAAGAGGCATTCCGACATTGCGGGAGCGAACAAGGTTTGAACCGTGAAAGCCAACATTCCTCCTTGCTCGGTGCTTCGCCAATTTTGCCGCACTCCTCATAAGGCGTAGGCGAGTGGGTTTGACTGGTGGGTGACGGAGATAACGCCCATGTTGATCCCGTAAATCGTGTGAAGCGTAGGCGGTACCATGATCTCCTCGGGCGTTCCGGTGGCGACGACACGGCCGCCTTTTAGCGCGTGGATTCGGTCGCAGAAGCGCGCAGCCATGTTGATGTCGTGAAGGACGATGACGACGCTTCGCCCGCTTTCCCGCGCCAGCCTTCGAACGAGTGAAAGCACCTCGAGCTGGTGCGCGATATCAAGCGCTGCTGTCGGCTCGTCGAGCAGTAGACACCGAGCATCCTGTGCGATCAGCATGGCGATCCATGCACGCTGCCGCTCACCGCCGGAAAGCGTATCCACGATGCGTTCAGCAAAATCTTCGATGTGCGTCGACGCAATGGACGTCTCGACCTTCTGTCTGTCGACGTCGGAGAACCGGCCCAGAGCGCCATGCCATGGATACCGTCCACAACCGACGAGTTCCCTCACCGTCATTCCCGATCCGGTACCGAGATCCTGTGGGAGATAGGCAACCGACCTTGCAAATTCACGACTGTCGTATCCTGCGAGATCCCGATCCCCGTAACTGACCCTTCCCTGTGTTGCAGCCTGCTGCCGAGCCAGAATTTTGAGAAGACTGGATTTGCCGGATCCATTGTGCCCGACAAGGGCCACCACCTCTCCTGCCGGAAACGTCAAAGTGACGTCCGACAGGATCGCGTTCCCGTTGATCTCGAGACTGATCCCATTCACTGAAAAGGCGTTTGCTATTTCGCTCGTCTGTTGCCATTGCCGAACCAGAGCCACGTGACCTCCTCTAAAAGGAATTTGATGCCGGAAGCGCAATAGACGTCCTGCCTGCGCAGCAATCCTAGTCGATCGTGACCGGATGATGCAAGATTGCAACGTCCGAAAAAGAAGACGGTCGTACTCAAGTTAATGTCGCGCCGTCTCTGGAACACGCAATCCGTATGCTTTAGCAATCACCGTTATCAGCCAGTGTCTCCTGCTGGCAGCTAAAATGACCGGCGACTTAACCGATGACGATGAACATCGCCAGATTGTTGAACTCTTTCGTTCACCTGAAGCCTCAGTTGCTGGCCACCGCCCGTCGGCGTCGGGCCGATCACAGTCTTGCGGAGGATCTCCTTCAGGATGCATGGATCAAGCTCCAGACGGCCGTCCCGCAGCAGACCATCGAGAACCTTGCCGGCTACATCCACAGGACGGTTTCCAACACCACGGTCGATCACCTCCGAGGCGACAAACGCCGTCGTGATATCAACGCGGAGGTGCAGGGCATCCTGAGAGGTGAGGCCGAGGAGCGCTCGCCGGAACGCGCCGTAATGGCGCGCCAGACACTCGCTGCTGTTGCCGCGACGCTTGACGCAATGCCGGAACGCTCACGTCGGATATTCCTGTTAAGCCGTTTGGATGGTCTCACCCATAAACGGATAGCAGAACGCGAAGGCATCAGCGAAGAAGCCGTATACTATCATATCAGGCGGGTTCTCGAGAACCTTGCAGTCCTGCGCGGGGATATCGAAGCATGATCGACGCCGGCGGATCGACCTTTGCCGCTTCTGTGGTAAGACCTTGGCTCCTCAGACACATCTAGGAAGATCGTTCGGTATACGACATGAGCGACACCGACAAGAACATGGCCGGCCGTCATCGCGCCGCGACCGATGCGCGAGACTGGCTCGCGCGGCTGACGTCGGGTTCGCTGAGTGCCGCCGAACTCCAGCAGTTCAAGCACTGGCGAGACTGTCGCCCGGAACATCGCGCCGCCTTCGAAAAGGAGCGACTGTTCTGGATGGGACTCGATCGGCTGGACGAACAACTCAGCCACATAGCCAGTCCGAAAAGACCGCCTCTCACGCGGCGCGCCTTTGTCGGCGGCGGAAGTCTTGCTGTGGGCGCGCTGGCCAGTGTGGTCGCCGCCCCGCGCCTCAGCCTGTGGTGGAATGCGGACGTGGTCGTACCGGCAGGTAACCAGCGCGAACTCGCGTTTGCGGATGGCACAGTCGCAGCACTCAATACGGGCGGGGCAATCACGATCGATTTCAGGCCCGGTATGAGGCTTGTCCATCTTTTGCAGGGCGACGCTGAGTTCGTTGTTCCCCCGGCCGTGGATGGCAGTGCCTTCAGGGTCGCCTCGGGCGGCGGCAACACCGACATTCAGCACGGGCGCCTTCTCGTCAGCGCCCGTGAGGACCTGACTGCCGTCGCCGTCGTGGATGGAGATGCCTCCGTCTACAGCCCGGTCGCGGCGGATGAGATCGATGTCTCGGGACGTCCGTCCGTCAAAATCTCGCCCGCCGAGCAAACAACATATCGATTTGGCGAAATGCCGGATCAGCCGACGGTCGCGGATCTCGAAATGCTGCTCGCATGGCGACATGGAAGGATTATCTTGGAAGGCAAGCCATTTGCGGCGGCTATCGCCGAGATCGGACGCTACGTCCCGGAAGCAGTGATTCTACGGCCGGGCGTCGATCGCGACGCGCGCGTCAGCGGCATATTCTCCACGACGAAACCTTTGGCGGCACTGCAGTCGATTGCAAAGACCCAAGCCCTGTCCGTCCGCCGCATTCCCGGCATTGCAATCGTTCTCGCGTAAAATCGACAGACTTTCTTCGAAACCTGTTTAGGTAAATCCTTCTCTCATACGTCAAGATTTCGAACACGGTAGAATGCCGGTGTTTGCGAGATGACGTGTGCATAGGGGCGATCGAATGAGGAACACTGGAAATGGCAGGCCGCGGCAGGCAGGACAAATGAGGCTGTTGCCCGCGCTGATGGCAGGCGTGACGATTGGCTTTGCCGGGTTGGCGAACGCCGGGATGGGCAGTCCGGCACAGGCGCAAACCAACCAGACCCGGGCGTTTGACATCCAGGCATCATCGCTGTCGCGTGCCCTGCGCCAGTTTTCGCAGCAATCCGGCGTTCAGGTCGCCTACAGCACCGCGATCGCCTCCAGCGTCTCGGCCCCGGCCGTCAAGGGACCGCTGACGCCGGAAGATGCGCTGTCGGCGCTGCTTTCAGGCTCCGGCCTGCACTATAGTTTTACAGCCAGCGGTGCGGTCACCATTCTGGGTGCAGAGCCTGTAACGGGCTCCGTCAAGAACTCCGAAGCGACGGTGCTTGAGACGATCCACGTTGTTGGCAGGGGTGGCGCCTACGAGCCGGTAGAGGGTTACCGTGCCGAAAGCTCATCATCCGGCACGAAGAGCGATACCCCCATCATCGAAACACCGCAGTCGATCAGCGTGGTGACGGCGGACCAGATCGCCAACCAGCGCGCGACATCCCTCTCCGACACCTTGAGCTACACGCCAGGCGTCACGACCCAATCCGGCGGGTTCAGCCGCATGGTCGATGACTTCATGATCCGTGGCTTTAATACAGCAAGCGGCAATACCGGTACCTTGCGTGATGGCATGAAGTTCCAGTCGAACGTCTATGATGGTGGTCAGGAGCCTTACGGGCTTGAGCGTGTGGAGGTGCTGCGGGGCGCGTCCTCCGTCCTCTACGGACAGGTTGCACCCGGCGGAGTCGTCAACGCCATCTCCAAGCGTCCGACCGCCGAGCCCCTGCACGAGGTCAATCTCGAATACGGAACCGACAACAGGAAACAGATTTCTGCCGATTTTGGCGGGCCAATCGATGAGGAGGGCGTCCTGACCTACCGGCTGACCGGCCTTGCCCGGGATGCAGACAATTGGGTCGACAATACGCCCGATGACAAGAAATACATCGCTCCTGCCCTGACGTGGAAACCGGACGACGAAACAGCGCTGACGCTGCTTGGCAGCTACCAGCATGTGGATACCCGCTTCGCGCCGCCATACCTCCTGACGGACATCACGTCTGGCAAGATCTCCCGCAACACCTTTACCGGTATCGACGATTTCGACACCTACCAGTCCGACACCTACACGATTGGCGGCATTTTCGAGCACACGTTCGACAACGAAGTAAAGCTGCGGAGTTCTACCCGGTATTTCCACGCCGATATTCAGTGGAACTACATGATGCCGAACGTGACGCCCATCAGTGCATCGGGGATCATGACACGGCTGGCCTCCGAACGTGCGGAAACGTCCTATGGCATCACATCCGACAATTCGCTCGAATACACATTCGATGCGCTGGGTGCCGAACATACGGTTCTGGGCGGCCTCGACTTTTACCGCCGCTCCTATGACAGCCACCGCTATCGCGGCGCAAGCTACAGCACGCTCGACCTCAACACCGGTGTCAGCACCGGCAGCCCCAATGTGAATCATGCCGTTGATCGCGGATCCGACAGTCTCGGTGACCAGTACGGCATCTATCTGCAGGATCAGATCAAGTTCGATGATCACTGGGTTCTGCTTCTCGGCGGACGCCACGACTGGGCCGACAGCACCACGAAAAGCTATCAGACCGGTGTCGTCACGGATCAGCGGGACAATGCTTTCACCGGTCGTGCCGGGCTCGTCTATCTGTTCGACAACGGCGTCGCTCCCTACGTCAACGTCAGCCAGTCCTTCTTGCCGCAGGTCGGCTCGGATTATCTCACGGGTAGCGCGCTCAAGCCAAACGAAGGCCTGCAATACGAGGCGGGCGTTCGTTATCAACCTGGCGGTACCGATCTCCAGTTCAGCGCCGCCATCTATGACCTGAACCAAAAGAACGTGGTTTCCTATAGCTCGACGGGCAACGCATACCAGCTCGGCGAGGTCCAGTCGCGCGGCCTCGAACTGGAAGCCCGTGGCGAAGTTGGAAACTGGGGTCTCGTTGCGGGCTATACATTCACGGATGCGGAGATCACGCAAAGTGCAAAGACCGCCGAAGTGGGCGAACAGGTCGCCCTTGTCCCAAAGCATAGCTTCTCGCTGTGGGCGGATTATGGCCTCGATGATCTCGGGCTGGAAGGCGTTCGGGTCGGCGGCGGCATGCGGTTTATCGGCAAGAGAAACCTGACCGACAGCGCGATCGACAATGGCGGCTACGTCCTGTTCGACGCGCTGGCGACTGTCGATCTGGGCAAGTTCGACCCCAAGTTGGATGGGCTCGACCTGAAGGTCAACGCTCGCAACCTGTTCGACCGCGAATATGTCAGCTGCGCTGCCATCGATGGCTGCCGTTTCGGCGAACCGATGAGCGTTTCGGCAAGCCTTTCCTACAAGTGGTAGTCCGAATGCGGATCACCCGACGTGACATTCTGGGAGCGGCCCTCGCCGCTCCCACCGTCATGTTGTCGCGCCATTCGTCTTACGCGGAAATGAACACGGCACGGATGGTCAGCCTGGATCTGCTGATCACCGAACTCCTGCTCACACTAGGAGAAATACCGATCGCGGTGGCGAACATCCCGCTTTACCGCCGTCTGGTATCAAGCCCGATCCTTCCACAAGGCGTCATGGATCTCGGCCCTCTCAACGAACCCAATCTGGAATATCTGCAGCAGTTGGCACCGGGCCGCGTACTGGTGGCCGACTGGCAGGCGCCCAACCTCCAGTCATTGGCGCGGATCGCCCCGCTGATGCCGATCAAGGTCTTTGCCGGCAAAGCGCCGGCCCTGACACATTGCGAGACACTGCTGTCCGACCTAGGGAAGCTGACAGGTCGGGGAGCTCGGGCCGTCGAGGCGATTGCCGCAACACATGAAGCGATACGGACCGCGCGGTCGCGGCTGCGGACATTTTCACGGGCAATTTATATCTGCCGCTTCAGCCGCGACGGGCGCAACATCGCGCTGTTCGGCGGAAACGGCATGTTGGGTGACGTCGCGGGTCGGACCGGACTGCGCAACGCATTCTCCGGCCGCGTGAATGCGGCCGGTGTAACCAATGCGCCCCTGTCTCGCCTTGCAGACGAACCCGATGCGGTGATCGTCCATTTCGATCGCGGCGAGGAAACCGACGTGGCGCTCAAGCGCCTTGAGGCAAGTGCGCTCTGGCTTGCCCTGCCCGCAGTCCAGAAAGGCCACGTGATCCGGATGCCCGTCATCTATCCAAGCGGTGGCCTGCGCTCGGCCGAACGCTTCGCAGATCAACTCGGCGTACAATTGGCAGCGCTTGCCGATGGCTGAAACGATTTCTGGACCCACCGGAAGCCGCTCGATGCTTCTGCCTTGCATTCTGTTCGGGCTGGGGCTTCTCTTGTTCGTTGTCTACATCAGCGTGACGGGACAGGCCGGTGCCTCGCGTCTTTTCGAGGCGCCCGCCACTGAACTCAAAACCGTGCAGCTGCTCTATGGAACGCTGCCTCGCTTCGTCGTCGCGCTCGTAGCCGGTGCACTGCTCGGACTGTCGACCACGCTTATGCAGCAGGGTCTGGGAAATCCGCTCGCGGAGCCTGGTACGATCGGTCTCCTTTCCTCCAGTCGCCTCGCGGTTGCCTGCACCCTGATCTTCCTTCCCGGTTTTACAGGCAGCGTTGCCGTGCCGGTCCTTGGAGGATCGCTGCTCGCCCTCGTCATCGTGCTCGGCCTATCGATGCGATGGGGGCTTTCGCCGCTTTTCCTCATCCTCAACGGCCTCGTCTTCGCCATGCTCTGCGACGCCGTCACCTCGATGTTGATCCTCAGCCACTACGACGAGCTTGCGGACCTGCTGCTCTGGCAATCCGGATCGCTGGTGCAGGACAATTGGCAGGTCGCCCAAACCTTGACCGTCTGCCTCGTTGCGCTCACGGGCATCATCCTGCTCCTCAAGAAACCATTGACGCTGCTGGATCTCGATGACGCTGCTGTTGCGAGCCTCGGTCTCTCGCCGACTGCAGCGAGACTGGCAGCGGTCGGTCTTGCCGCCGTTGCCGCTGCGGTGGTGACCGCGCAGATCGGCCTGCTCGCGTTCGTTGGGCTGGCCGGCGCGGCGCTCGCCAGACTTTGTGGTGCACGCCGCTTTACGCACCGCATGGCCCTCTCCGGGTTTCTCTCCGCTGCATTGCTTTTGCTGACGGATCAATCGGTTCAACTGGCAGAAGGACTGATGGCCATTCCGGCAGGCACGATCACGGCGCTTTTTGCTGCGCCCGTCTTGTTGATCCTGCTGCATTCCGGCCGTACGGGAGCGAAGAAGGGGCGGGTGCTCAATGTGAATGTGCCGGCTCGTATTCGTGCCACGCCGGGCATGTTGTTCGGCGTGTTCGTGGTGCTGATGATAACCGTTATTCTGAGCCTGACGGTGGGACGCACACCGGACGGGTTCACATGGACCACGGCCAACACGTTTTTCGAACTGCTTCCGTGGCGCTGGCCGCGTGCCGCGGGAGCGCTCAGCGCAGGCGGGATGATCGCGCTCTCGGGGTATCTCATGCAACGCATGACCGGCAATCCGCTGGCGAGCCCGGAACTGATCGGCGTGTCCTCGGGCGCAACGCTCGTCATGCTGCCGGTGATCGCCCTGCTGCCGCCGCTCGGCCGGACGCAGACCATGGTGATCGCCGCTACCGGCGCCTTGCTGTTCCTTGTCCTGGCTTTGCGGCTTGCGCGCAGATCGAACTATGCACCTGAAAAGCTGCTGCTGACCGGGTTAGCCATCACCGCGCTCAGTGGCTCGCTTCTGTCTGCCGCCATCTACTTCGGGGATGTCAGAGTGACACGCCTGATCGGTTGGTTATCCGGGTCGACCTATGCCGTGAGTTCGCGGGAGGCCCTGACATCCTTGGCTGTGCTCCTGGCGGTCCTGGCCGTCCTGCCCCTGACACGGCGCTGGCTCAGCATGCTGCCACTCGGAGAAGCCGTTGCGACGTCTGTTGGCATCGAGATCAAACGCGCCCGTTTCGTCTTGATCGTCCTCGTCGCTGTTCTAACGGGCACTGCCACCGTTATCATCGGTCCGGTTACCTTTGTCGGCTTGGTCGTTCCACACCTTGTCAGGTTGATGGGTGTTCGGCGCCCGCTGGCACAGGCCGCCGGGTCTATGCTCGCCGGCGCTGCGTTGATGACCGCATCCGACTGGATCGGCCGCATCATCGCGTTTCCCTGGGAAGTCCCCGCAGGGCTGGTCGCCAGCGTCGTCGGTGCTCTGTTCTATGGCTTGACGGCCCGGCGAGGCCGCCGATGATCGCCGAGCTCGCGCACCTGTTCAAGGGGCCGTTTGCCGCGTTGGGCGAGGCGTTCTTCGTCAATCCCGCGCCGCAACTGCCGCTAAAGACGTTCTTCGCCTCGCAGGCGCTGCGTGACAGGTTGGATTGCTTCTCGCAGCGCTGGCCCGAACCCGACCCCCGCGCCGTCGCGACACAATGGTCGAAGACCTATTTCTCGGTACTCCTGCCCGGCACGCTCCTACCTTCCCTGCTCCTCGATTGGCAACTCCCGCTTTCCGTCGAGACCGTCGGGCTGCACCTTTCCCCGGACGGCGCCGTCCGTGGTTTCGATCTGTCATCATCGGGAGGCCTCCGAAGGCCGACAGGAGAGACATTAGGCCGTTTCGAATTTCTCGTGGAAGGACACCTGCGCCCTGTTATCGATGCCATGGCCTCCGTTTTGCCCTTGTCCCGGAAAGTCCTGTGGAGCAACGCTGGAAATGTTTTTGAGAACGTTCTCTGCCGAGCGGCAGACCTGCTTGGCAAGGATCATCCCGCGCTGTGTGAGGCGAACGCTATCCTGGCAAATCGTCTCTTACCTGACGGAAAGCCCAATCCCCTATTCGAGCCCGTCCGCTACATTGTCGAAGCAGAAGCGGCCGTGCGCCAGCGCCGGATTTGCTGCCTGAGATATTTCACACCTGAACTCGGCTACTGCAAATCATGTCCGAAATTGAATCTCAGCAAAGATAACGAAACGAGATGATATAGCCGCCTGTTGAAGAACGCCAGCCCGCCTAAAGGTATAGCGACAAGGCCCATGATACAGCTTACGCCTTGACGGAATTCGAACCTGTGACACACCAAAGAATTGCGGCTCGGCAACACCTCCGCCGACCTGAACTCTGCACCAAGAGATTTAGGCCAATTGAATGAGTGTGTGGAAATTTGCGCGATCAGTTGGGTGATGCAGAGTTCGCTACGTTTTAGAAGCGGCGGCGCTCATGGCAAACTACGCGTAACTTTGTTCAGAGACAGAATCAAACGCCATGAAGCCGATGAACCCGGTGATCATCCAGCTCTGTTCGCTTCTCGCGCAGAAGAACACTGACTGCCAATTCAGCTTTTGGACACCGCCCCCGTGAAGCGCGATGCCGTCGTCGAACGTCTTGCGCGCAATGGCCGTGTCTCCCTGCACGGTCACGTCGCGCATAGTGGTCGCACGATAGAGTGCGCTTCGCCGGTCTTCAGCATAGGCTGTCTCCGCGGCGCGCTTGGCATCGGCAAGCCACGCCGTCCGATAGGAATCAACTGTGGGAAATCGTAGCCACCAGTCTTTCGGATTAAGCGAACCTTCGGCATCGAGGCCGCAGAAGCCATCCCTCCGGAAGAAGCCGCCAAAGATCGTCCAGTCCTGTGCAACGAAGCCTTCGATGTCCTGGCGCACCAGCATTTCCCAGATAGAGTGCCGGTCAGGGTCGGTGGTTGAAAACGGGTTGGTTTCGTCGTTCATGGCAGCGTCCTGTCGGGGATGATATCAGTGTCGGTCAGGGTCGGATGCCCGGTCTATCGGATGGCAAGACCCGTTGCGGGATCGAACCAGTGGAGACTCTCAAGCTCGACCGTCAGCGGAAGGCGTTCGCGCGGGCGCGGCGTTTTTGCCGGTGGAATGCGCGCGACGAGCCGGTTCTTGCCCTTGCTGCTCGATGTCCCCGCTTCATCGGTATCATTGACATCGACCGGTGGCGACGCGATGTCGAAGAAGACGAACGTATCCGCCCCGAGCGCTTCGGCAACCGGAACGGCCTCGTTGAAGATCGCCTCCTCCGGCGTGCAGACCCGGAACATTTCCGGCCGGATCCCCATGATCACCTGGCGTCCTGCGAAGTTCAACAAGGCAGTGTTCAAGGGCACGGTGATCTGCGTGCCCGTTCCGATCACCGTCGCCGTCAGCCCGGCGCCGCTGCTCGACAGATCGACGCGTACGAAGTTCATGGCCGGCGAGCCGATGAAGCCGGCGACGAAGAGGTTCGCCGGACGGTCGTAGAGCATCTGCGGCGTGTCGATCTGCTGCAGATTGCTTTCAGTCGCGTCACTCACGGGCTTAAGCACGGCGACGCGGTCGCCCATGGTCATCGCTTCGACCTGGTCGTGCGTCACATAGAGGGTGGTGACCCCCAGCCGCTCGTTGAGGAGCTTCAACTCGCCGCGCATTTGGACACGGAGTTTCGCGTCGAGGTTGGACAGAGGCTCGTCCATGAGGAAAGCTAAGGGATGGCGGACGATGGCGCGACCCATCGCAACGCGTTGCCGCTGCCCGCCAGAAAGCGCCCCCGGCTTGCGCTGCAGGTAGCGGGTGAGGTCTAGCATTTCAGCTGCTTCACGCACCAGCCGTTCAATCTCCGCCTTCGGCATCTTTCGCTGCTGCAAGCCGAACGCCATGTTTTCGTAGACCGTCATGTGCGGATAGAGGGCGTAGTTCTGGAATATCATCGCGATATCGCGATCCTGCGGCTCGACATGGCTAACGTCGCGGTCGTCCATGATCAGGCGGCCGCTGTTGAGCATCTCGAGGCCCGCGGCCATCCGCAGCAGCGTTGATTTTCCGCAGCCGGAGGGACCGACGAGGACAACGAACTCGCCGTTCTCGATCGTAAAGCTCACATTGGAGACGGCGACCGTTCCATCCGGATATGTCTTTCCGACCCGGTCGAAGGCGAGCGATGCCATTGAGGTTACTCCTTGTGTGTCGGGGTAGGACCGTGCCCCGCCGAAGATCGAGGCAGCGGTCCAGAAAAGGATCAGGCGATGTCGACGGCCTTGCCGCTGGCTGCGGACGCTTCGATCGCGGCGAGAACCTTGGCGTTGGCCAGGCCGTCCATTGCATCGGCGAGGAGCGGCGCATCGCGCACGACAGCATCGACGAAGCGGCCAATGGATTCAAGAACGAAGCCGCCGATGCGGGTCTCGCCGGTCGGCGTCATGCCGATATAGTCTGAATAGCGCAGGCCGCCCTCAACCATCCGGCGCAAGCCCCCGTTATGGGTAGGATCGGCTTGGATCTGGCCTTTATCACCGACCAGTTCCAGCTTGAAATCGACGAGCGACGGGTTGTCGGGTGACAGGATCCAGCTGTTCTCCATGGTGACGACCGCGCCGCCGGCAAATTCAAGAATGCAGAGGTGAAAATCGCGCGTATCGACGCCGCCAGCCTTCAACACACCGTCGCGCGTAACAGCATAGACCCTGACGACCTCGTCATTGAGGATGAAGCGCAGGACGTCCACAAGATGGCTGCCAAGGAACCAGAGGGCGGAGGATTTCGCGGCCCAGCTCAGCATCTCGAACGGCACGAAGGTTGTGTTCGACAGGCGCGCCATGCCATGCCGCGGCACGCCGATCTCGCCCGATTGCACCATGGTGCGAACCTGCGCCAGGATCGGGTTCACCCGGTTGTGAAAATCGATCATCAGCTTGCCTCTGGAGGCTGCCGCCGCCTCGACGATCTTCTCGGCTTCGCGCACGGTGGTCGCGAGCGGCTTTTCGCTCAGCACATGCTTGTTTGCCTTTAGCGCCGCCAGGATGATCGGCGTATGCGTGAAATCGGGGGTCGCAACGGAGACGGCATCGATATCGTCGCGTGAGACGAGGGCCTCGTAGTCCGTCAGGGCAAAGGCGGCGCCGGAGCTTTCCTTCATCTTCTGCGCCCGGCCTTCGTCGATATCGCAGACGGCGACGAGTTCCGTCTCGGGCAGCACGTTGAAGGTGTGGGCATGGTTGGTGCCCCAAAGGCCGGCGCCGATGACGCCCATTCTCAGTTTGGTCATGTCAGGTCTACTCCAAAATGGTGGCCGATTAGCCCTTCACCGAACCAAAGGTGAGGCCTCGAACCACGTAGCGGTCGAAAACGAGGAAGATGATCATCGGAGGGATCATCGCGACCACTGCGGCCGCGGCGATGTAGTTCCAGGTGACTCCGCTGGTGGCGAAGTAGCCGAGGGTGCCTACGGGAAGTGTGGCAGTGGATCGCGCGCTGAGCACGAGGGGGAAGGCCGCATTGTTCCAGGCAAACACGAAAGCGAACATGGAGGTAACGATGATGCCAGGGCGCACGATCGGTAGCGTGATGCGCCACATGATCGTGTACCAGCGGGCACCGTCCATTCGGGCCGCCTCTTCGAGTTCGGCCGGCACCTCGTCGATGAAGCTCTTCATCAACCAGACCGAGAAGGGAATTGTCATGGTCTGCAGCACGAGCACCATGGAGAGGTAGGAGCCGGTAAGGCCGATGCGGTTCATCAGCACGAAATACGGGATAAGGAAGGCGATCGGCGGCGCCATCAGCAGGCCGAGATACCAGAGCATGATGTTCTTCTTGCCACGCAGCTTGAACCGCGACAAAGCATAGGCTGCGGGGATCGAGAACGGCAGGTTGAGGAGCACGGCGCCGATGGCCACGACCAGGCTGTTGACGAGCTGAGGCGCGTTCGTGCCGGGATCGACCAGGATGTGACGGAAGGCGTTCAGCGTCGGTGTGAACGTGAATTGGGGCGGCATGGCGAAGGCCGTTTCAGGCGGGCGCAGGGCCAGCGCAATGAACCAAAGTATCGGCCCGATGAACACCGCGAGGAACAGGAGGCCCGCCGCATAGGTCAGGATCGTGTAGAGGCTACTCTTTGCTGAGGGCATGTCACCACTCCTCGTTTCGGAAGGCGAAGAAGACGTAGAGGGCGACGATGATGTTGACGATGAGCACGGTGATCCACGTCATGGCGCTCACAAGGCCGATGTTGAAGTTGATCAGACCCTGCTCATAGAGCGAGTAGCCGAGCGTGCGGGTGGAAGTGCCTGGGCCGCCGCGCGTCAGCACGAGCACCGTGTCGAAGGTGTTGAAGAGCTGCATGAACCGGAGCATGACGATGATGATGGCCGTGCGCTTGATCAGCGGCAGCTTGATCCGCATTAGGATGGTCCAGGCCGAGGCCCGGTCGAGCCGTGCCGCCTCGATGATCTCCTCCGGCACCGAGAGAAGGCTGGCATAGAGAACGATCGCAAAGAAGGGCGTCCACTGCCAGATGTCGGCGAAGAGGACGGCGGCGAGCGCCGTGGACGGTGAGCCGAGAAGACCGACCGCGGGAATTGGAATGCCGATGGACGTCAGCACCCAGGTTAGAAGGCCACCGCCGGGGTCGTAGAGATAGCGGAATAAAAAGCCCACGACGATGGGAGCGATCGTCGTGGGCAGAATGAGCAATGCCCGCACGACATTCATGCCTGGCAGTGCTCGAAGCAAGATCAGCGCGATCGATAGGCCGAGCGCGAATTCGAGCGCCGTTCCCACGAAGGAGAGCAACAGTGTATTGGTGAGAGCCGCCTGAAAGTCGAAGGCGTTCAGGGCCTGCACGTAGTTGTCAAAGCCGACGAAGGCCTGCGGCTCGGGCCCGATCTGCAGGTTCCAGAAATAAAAGCTGGAACGAAGCGCAAATAGCAGCGGATAGGCGATCAGCACCAGCAGCATGATGACCGAAGGCGCGATCAGCAGGTAGGGCAGGTTTCTGCGAACGAAGCTTCGCCGTCCGGTCATAGTAGCGACCGGCGTGTGGGCCGTTATCGTCGTCATCTCAACGTCCTGTGTCAGGGTTCCCGATGCCCCTGCCCGCTTCAAGGGAAGCAGACAGAGGCGGCACGCACAGGCGTCAGCTGTTGGCCAGCTTGCCGATCAGGGCCTTAGCGCCGTCGAGCGTGTCGTCATAGCTCTCCTTCTGGTAGGGGATCATGAAGTTTCCCTTGAGGATGCTGGCAAAAAGGCTGTTGGCGCGCTCGAGCGCGGGAGCCGGGGCTTCCGACCCAGTGAGAAGCTGGTTCAGCGTCAGACCGAATACGCTTTCGAGTGCGGTGTAACCGGGAACGGGTGGTCGCGTGACCTTGCCATTGCCCTGCTTCATCATGCGGTACTGCACGTCGAGATAAGGATAGACCGCCTTCAGGTCCTTGTCCTCGTAAAGCGAGGCGCGCCCGAAGTCGGAGAACTGGTAGTTGAGGTCGGGCCAGAGCGCCATCTTCTTCTGGGTCGCCTTGGAGGTCGCCCATTTGATGAAAGCATAGCCTGCCGCCTGCTTGGCGGAACTGGCGGGAACGCCTAGGCTCCAACCGCCGACGCTGATGGTCTGCGCTATTCCTTCGGCCTTGGGAAGCGCCGCGGTCGCATAGACGTCCATCACCGAGGACTTGCTGCCCGTCATGTAGCCCGAATTCTTGATCAGGTAGAAATACGGCGTCCACCAGTAGAACATGCCGATGTCGCCCTTGGCGAACCGCGTACCGGCATCGAACCAGACGTAGTTGATGGCTTCGGGCGGCGACAGCCGGTAGAGCTCGCGATAGACCTCGATCGACTTTTCCCAGGCCGGGCCGGAAAGCATCGGCTCGAAATCCCATGGCTGGGCAGGAAAGAACTTGAACCAGGAGGCGCCGTGACTCGCTGAGATCTGGGTGAACATATGAACGATTGGTGACGGCTGCGAACCGCAGACGACGGTCGGGAATACCGGTACGTCCTTGAACGTCTTGCCTTCGAGCTTTTTGAGCGTGTCGATATAGGCGGTCCAGGTCCAGGCATCCGACGTCTCCGTAGGGGGCGCGACGACACCCAATGCCTCGAACATGTCCTTTCGGTACATCACACCCTGCGCGTAGGCCGCGACTGGCAGCGTCGCGATTTGCCCACGCCACATGTTGGAGGAATAGAGGACCTCAGGGATGAAGTCGGCGAGATCGATATCGGGATCCTTGGCGATGTGATCGTTCAGGGAGACGATCCAGCCATTGTCAAGGTACTGTCCGAGCCACATCTGGTCGACGGCGATGACATCAGCATCCGAGGTGTTGGCCACGAAGGCGGAGACCAGGCGCGCCTGGAGCGCATCGTAGGACAGACTTTCTAGCTCGACCTTGATGCCCGTTTCCTTTTCGAAGTCAGGCAGCATCGCCTTCAGCGAGAAGAAGAAGGGATCTTCCACCGAGAGCACACGAACGCTGGTGATGTCCTGCGCCTGCGCCCGTGAGGCAGCGAGTGCGCCCAGCACGCCGGAGCAAACGGCTGCCGAAGAAACGCCCTTGAGCAAGTTCCGACGCGATAAGGCAATCATATCCTTCTGCATGTCTCTCTCCACAGTTTGCTTTGGCGCGATACGTCATCCTGCGTGTTTCCTGCACGCTGGTCGTCTACGCCGTTGTTCCCGTTTATCTGCCTGCGCTTCTCCGAGGCAGTATGTTTGTACGTCGCACAAACTTATGGTAGATGTCAATCGTGACGTTGTTGACCGAGAGTTTTTGTGAGCAGGATTGCATGAAGCGGCCGACGACAAACCAAAACCATTCCCGCAAACGGCTCTCATGATAATACGAGGAAGATGGCATGCCGCCTTGGGCCCGTACCGATTGAACAGGAAAGATGCCGTGGCTTCTGATCTCCAAAGCAGGAATAGTCTGAACGGCTTGCGGTCGGCGAGACCGGAGATCGCGAGGCCCGAGGCGGATTCCGAAGGAACCACGCCAACGGCCATGATGCTCGTTTCTCCGTCCGATATCGGCGCCATCAATCGCGGCAGGATTCTTCAGGCGCTCTACGACAACGGGCCGACGAGCCGGGCCGATCTCGCGCGTTTGGCCGGCGTCAACAGAACGACGGTGACCGGCATCGTACAGCCAATGATCGAGGAGAAACTTCTTGTTGAAGGCAAGGCCACGCGTTCGGCCGTCCAGGGAGGGAAACCAGCGCGCCCTCTGTTCTTCAACCGCGATGCTCCGATGCTCGCCGCCGTTCTGTTGCTTCCGGGCAGGATACAGACCTGCCTCGTCACCTTAACAGGGGAGATTTCCGCGCTCGAGAAGGCGCCCTTCGATGTGAACGGCGATGTCGAGGATTTCAGCCGCATTCTGACGGAAACCCTGGCACGATCGCTCGATCAGGCGACCCAGCCCCCTTTCGGCATCGGGATCGCGGCCGGCGGCATGATCGACAGCGACAAGGGCGTCATTGTGACCGTCAGTCTGGCGCCCGTCCTGACCGGCCTGCCGATCACCAATATCCTCAGCGCGCATTTTGGGTTGCCGGTCGTCATCGATCACCATCCCCGCGCTCTCCTAGTCGGAGACCGATGGTTCGGGCCGGGACGCGGCCAACAGAACTTCGCGGCCATTTACACCGGCGAAGTTCTGGGCGGCGCATATTACATCAACGGTCAGGTTTATAGGGGGCTTGCCGGTTCCGGTGGCGAACTCGGCCACACCGTCGTCCAGCTCGATGGCCGTGCATGCAACTGTGGGAAGCAAGGCTGCTGGGAGACGATCGCCACCCTTGCTTGGCTGAGACGAGAGGCGGAACGAGTGGGTCTCGATGACCCCGGGACAGTAACGAGCGCGCGTCTGGTTGAAGATGCCGAAAGTGGGTCATCGCGCGCCGAAGAGATCCTCGATCGCTACGCCCGCAACATCGCAGTCGGCATCGCCAATCTGCAGCAAACCTTGTCTCTCAACTTCTACATCCTGCATGGCGACGCTGCCACAGGAGGCGCGCGCCTGTCTGGATCGATCGAGCGCCATGTGCGCAGCTTCGTGCTGGCACGCCCCAACCAGGACATTACCATCGTCAGCAACGGGCTCGGCGAAGGCCACACAGCGTTGCGTGGGGCGGCTGGGCTTGTTGTCTCCGAGCATTTGAAGCTCAAGATTTAAGAAGGTCGCCGTTCTTGCCAAGAATATGAAGTTTAGCAGCCGGAATGCTGTGGATCCGTTCCGCCCTGATGGATGTCCAACCGGTGGCCTACCATTAAGCGAAAGGGTCCTGCTTCAAGACGATCCAACTCGATCCGACGCCTTGAACGGATATGAACTGCCGACCCCCTCATTAGTTGGCGGCACTCGTACTAAATTCCTTGTCCTGGCAACCACTTGCAGAAGTACCGCTCAGTTGTCTACCCCTCAAATATCAACGTGTACAAGGTCCTTATCCCTGCCGATGATCTGTAGGTGCGTCACGATGACTCGGTTCGTAAATTCCGACAGCGAGACGACGGCTAATTTGGTAGACTTCCTCTATGTTGGATGCGGTCGATCTTCCAGACGATATTGCTGCTCTGAAGGCGATGCTGATCGCCTTGCAGCCTCGTGAAGTTCGCAAGGACGAGCGGATCGAACGGCTGGAGAAACTGGTCGCCGCTTTCAAACAAGCGGCCTTTGGCCGCAAATCCGAGAAGGCTGATCCCGAACAATATGACCTTGCACTGGAAGAAATGGAAATGGCCATCGCGGCCGTCCATGCCGGAGACGAGACCGACAGCACTCCGGCTAAGCCGCATCCCAAATCTCGCGCCGCCAATCGTGGCTCTCTTCCCGCCCGTCTTCCTCGCGTTGAAGATATCGTCGAGCCGGAAAGCTTGGTCTGCAACTGTGGCGACGGCCTGCATTGCATCGGCGAGGACGTATCCGAGCGGCTGGATATCATTCCGGCGCAGTTCCGTGTCATCGTTACCCGCCGTCCCAAAGTAAGCGCTGTTGTCTCCGCACATTGACCACCCCTGAATGAACTTATTCCTCCCCTGACAACTCAGCGTGTGGGTCGTGGTACCTTCGCCTGTCATTGTCTTTGGGAGGCCGAAATGTGCAAAAGAGTGGTCGATGGCAAACAGGGCATCGATGCGCTTCACCGCCTCGAGGGCTACCGGCGAGATCGGCTTGGCACCTTTGCCGCGCCGAGCATTGCGAGCGACATCGGCCAATTCGAAGAACTTCCGGCGCGCATGGGCAAAGCAGAACGCGGGTGTTGCGGGCATTTGCTTCCTCGTCCGATCGAACAGCGGCCTCTCGGCGCATGCAAGCATGCGCCTGTCGGCTGAGAGATTGAAGCCGTTGTAGCAATCAGCCTGAAGAATGCCGCTGTCGGCCAAATGCCTTTGCGCGTGCTCGCCGCGCCGATCGCTGGAGGCGTAGAAGACCGCCCCCGGCGGCGCAGGGCCCGCAAACGGCTGATCGTCACGCACGTAAACCCATATTCGCCCGGTCGTGCATTGGCCCTTGGCCAGGATCGGGATCGTCGTGTCGTGGCCATGAAGCCGCTCGGCTTGGAACACATGGGCCTTGATCAGGTCGAAGACCGGCTTGAGGGCGAAGGTGACGTGCCCGACCTGATCGGCCAGGGTCCGGGTCGACAGATCGATGCCCTCACATTTGAACCGCGTGCTCTGGCGGTTCAGCGGGATGTGCTGCCCGAACTTGTCGAACACGATCGTCGCCAGCAACTGAGGGCCGATGAAGCCGCGCGGCGTGGCATGCTACGACCGTTCGGTCGCGCGGGGAACGGTGCGGGAGCCTGACAGATCGCCGCGCAATCGCGGCAGGTAAACTTTTCGCGCACCGTCTCGATGACCTTGAAGCGACGCGGGATCTCCTCCAGCGTTTCCGTCACATCCTCGCCCAGCTTCGACAGCCGCGAGCCGCCACAGCAGGCACGTGCCGTCGGCGCTTCAATGATGATGCGTTCGCGCTCGGCATCCTCAGGCCATGGCTTGCGCACCGGCCTCTTGTGGGCGAAGGCGCGCACGGACTGCGTTTGGGCCGCGGCCTCTTGGGCGCCCAGTTCGTCCTCCGCGGCCGACGCCACGAGCTCCTCGAGCTGCAATTCCAACTGATCGATCAGCCGTTGCGTGCGCTCGCGGCGCGGCCCATGCTTCTCGCGCTCCAGCTTGCCGATCAGCAGTTGGAGATGCGCGTTCAGCGCCTCGATGCTCGACAGCTTCGCCTTCGCATTGGCCGCTTCCGCCTCGGCCTGAAGCCGGGCTGCGCGCTCGGCCAACAGCGCCGCATGAGCGCTGGCAAGGTCCGATGGCAGGGTAAGCGGCGGCAATGTCATAGCGACATTGAATTAGATTTCTTAATGATCTCAATGTAAAATTGCAGTCAGACCCGGCTAGGGCGCCAAGTTTCCTGCGGCGCGCGCCAGTCAATTCCGGACAGCAGATAGGAAAGCTGCGCCGACGAGATTGCCACCCCTCCACCTTCGGCGGAAGGCCATATAAAGTAAGCGGCAAGGAGACCCCATCTGGCGCGGCTGATGCTGAGCAGGGTATTTCGGGCATACGAGTTCTCTGAATGTGAGGATCTATGTCTAGACC